>NZ_CAJHAZ010000005.1 GCF_904846525.1 Psychrobacter sp. 1044
CAACGGGTTCAGGCTCAACAACGGGTTCAGGCTCAACAACGGGTTCAGGCTCAACAACGGGTTCAGGCTCAACAACGGGTTCAGGCTCAACAACGGGTTCAGGCTCAACAACGGGTTCAGGCTCAACAATGGGTTCAGGGCTAGTCACTAATACATCATGATTTTGCTCAGAATTTTTAGCCAAACTTGGCTCAAAATTGTTATAGGTTTCGACTTGCAAATCATCATTATCTCGTGCTTGATAATCAACGCCATAAGACTGTAATGGCGGTGCAGAAGCCGATTGGCTATTTGATGACTTATTCGATGACTGTGTAGAAGGTGTAGATGTCCCATCTTCTATAGCTGGTACTTCAGGTGCTACAGAGTCAGCATAAGTATGATTTAATATCTCATCGACTGGCAACGGACGAAATGCCAGCAGACGTAAAATACACATTTCCAGCGCTTGCATCGGTGTGCTCGCAAGCTTAACACCTTCACGTGCTTGCACGACAATCTCATAATACAGTTGCAGAACGTCTGGACTCATATGCTGCGCAAGCGTGTTAATATCTTGCGCCTGTGCCTCATTTACATTTAATGCCACTTCAGGCAACAGCTGAGTCAGCGCTAATTGATGCAGTAACTCAGTAAGACCATCAAACATACTCGTCGCATCAACCATTTGCGCACGCATTTGTTCTATATGAGCCGCGACAGCAGATTTGTCATGGTTATAGATATCAGTAATTAAACTGACCAGATCAGCCGCATCAATTAAGCCAAGCATGGCGTTTACAGTGACATCATCGAGCGCACCTTGACCAAAAGCAATGGCCTGATCGGTCAATGACAACGCATCACGTACCGAGCCTTTGGCGGCACTGGCCAATTGCCAGAGCGCAGGCTGCGTATAACCTACCTGCTCTTGGGTAAGAACATTTGCCAAATGCTCGCTGAGTAACGTTTGCGGTAGCGGACGTAGTACAAACTGCAAACAACGCGAAATAATGGTAATCGGCAATTTTTGCGGATCAGTCGTGGCAAGTAAGAATTTTACATGCTCAGGGGGTTCTTCCAAAGTTTTAAGAAGCGCATTAAAACTGTGTGTCGACAACATATGCACTTCATCAATCAGGTATACTTTATAACGTCCCTGACTTGGCGCATACGGCACATTATCCAGCAACTCACGTGTGTCTTCTACTTTGGTACGGGATGCCGCATCAATCTCGATAAGATCGATAAATCGCCCTTGATCGATTGCCACGCAGTTATCACACACACCGCAAGGCGTACTAGTGATACCTGTATCGCAGTTCAAACATTTAGATAAGATACGCGCAATCGTGGTCTTACCCACACCACGTGTGCCGGTAAAGAGATAAGCATGATGCAAACGGTTATAATCAATCGCATTAATCAGTGCTTGAGAAACATGCGTTTGCCCAATCAACTCGTGAAAGTTTTTGGGACGGTATTTGCGCGCTAAAACTTGATATTGCTGCGTCATAATAAATGCCAATGTGAATAATACAAATATAGATGGGGTGTCAAACCAGTAGGCTATATTAGGTTTAGATTATAACTGCGCTTGAAGTTGTGCCAAACGTTCATATAAGCGCTGAGTATTGGCGTCAATCACTGAGCCTTTTTGATAAAAGGCATCCAAATGCACCTCTGTATTGACGCTATCATCACAAGGTCTAAACTCTACGCCAATTAAAAACAAATCATCCATCACTGGATCCTGCATTTGAGCATTGAGCTCCAACAACAAGTCTTGTTGAGACGTGCGCACCTTGTCAGCACTTAGCGAACTATTATCATCTTGCGCATAGAAAACCATCAGATAATGGCGTCCAAACACCTGATAAGAGTGCTCATGACAAACATAACCATTCCAGCGAGAGTCTTGATCCATCGTTTTGTAAGCTAAGATTTTTTCAACCAAACAAGCGTAAGTATACATTGACTCATCGACCAAAATATCAACCGGCTCTTTTGGTAGTGGTTGACCTGCCTCATAATAATTTTTGATCAAACTATTAAACAGCTTGTACCACATTCGAGTATTTTTCTGAATCTCAGCCATGAGTGCTTTGGCAAAGACTGCCTGATCTGGTTCTGTAGCTTTGAGCAAGCGTTGCTCAATCTGATCGATCAACTGATTGTCAATCAATTGCTCTTGCACCCTAATCGCTCTTTGATGAAAGTCAGGCGACTGTAAAAACTGGGTAAGTAATGTCGATTCGTCTTGGAATGACTCAAACCCTGTCAGCTGGCTGCGATGAAAGTCTAAAAATGCGGACAAATCGCTTGGCGTAACCAATTGGCTAATGATATCAACAAAGTTTTGATAGCTAAATACCTGTAAAACACTCTGCTCATCATCCAGATCTAAAACACAGTCTTCAGCAAAAAACTGACTACCATATTCATAATCAACCGTATGCGAGGATGCTTGTGGTTTATCATCTTGATGCATGACAGACAGTGACGTCAAACCAATGAAATAAACATCCTTACCAGCTGTCGAGGTATTACTTTCTGCCATCGACTTATCGTTTTTTAGATAAAGCTGAGCGTGACGCTTAATTAGTTGGTTGACGACTTCTTTTCTCCACTCACGAACTTGAGCGCTGTCTACTTTTTGCCTACTCGCTCGCATCACTACATCATTGACGATCAAATAAATGATAGCGCTAGAAAACTCAAAAACAAAATCATAACCTTGAAACTGCTTAGGATTGGTTGTTTTATCTGCTGGTAACTCATACAAAGATAAGAAACTTTGTTGAATCATTTGTTGCCAAAGTGAGGGTGACGCGTGCTGAGTATCCATGATATCCCTATAAATGAGGTCTCATAAAGAATCTGGGACCATTCCATTGAAAGCAAAAGAGCTTTCTTATGTTCAGTTTAGTCCCAGCATGGATTTATGGCAAGTAAACTAGTTCTAGCTTTCTAATTTGCGACGCATATGCGGAAATAAAATCACATCACGAATACTGGCAGAATCGGTAAACAACATCACTAAACGGTCAATGCCGATACCTTCGCCTGCGGTTGGTGGTAAGCCATAAGACAGCGCTTCGATGTATTCTTCATCAAAATGCATCGCTTCATCATCGCCAGCGTCTTTTTCAGCGACTTGTCCACGGAAGCGTTCTGCCTGATCAGCAGGATCATTAAGCTCGCTAAAGCCGTTTGCCAGTTCACGACCACCGATGAATAGCTCAAAACGATCGGTGATTTCAGGATTGTCATCACTACGGCGTGCCAGTGGTGAAGTTTCAGCTGGATATTCAGTGATGAAAGTTGGCTGACGCAATTGGTGTTCAGCGGTTTCTTCAAAGATAATGGTCTGTAGTTTGCCCACACCAAACACCTCTTTCACTTGCTGCTTAAGCGTTGTCGAGGCGTACTCTGCCAGATATTCACGGTCATTGATACGTGCCATATCGAAATTTTCGGCATATTTTGCAATTGCATCAGACATAGACAAACGTATAAATGGCGCTTTTAGACTGATGGCTTCTTCTTGATAAGTAATCTCAGTCGTGCCCAAAATATCCATCGCCAATTCATTAAATAAGCGTTCGGTCAAATCCATCAAGTCATGATAATCAGCATAGGCTTGATAAAATTCAATCATGGTAAATTCAGGATTATGGCGAGTTGATACACCTTCGTTGCGAAAGCTACGGTTAATCTCGAACACTCTTTCAAAACCACCAACGACTAAGCGCTTCAAGTAAAGCTCAGGCGCGATACGCAGATATAAAGGCATATCTAGAGCGTTATGATGCGTCACAAACGGACGTGCCACCGCACCACCTGGGATAGGATGCATCATCGGCGTCTCAACTTCCATGAAACGCTCATTTAACATAAACTTGCGAATGCCGCTAATGACTTGACTGCGAATCATAAAGGTATCACGAGTCGTCTCATTGGTCATCAAATCAAGATGACGATTACGATAGCGAGCTTCGACATCAGCTAAACCATGGAACTTGTTTGGCATTGGACGTAGCGCTTTAGTCAATAACTGAAACTCTTCGATATGCACATATAAGTCGCCCTTGCCTGAGCGACCGATATAGCCTGATACGCCAACAATATCACCCAAATCTAATGATTTAATGGTCGCTAACGTCTCTGGATCCAACTCTTTGCGTGCAACATATAACTGAATGCGACCCGTCATGTCTTGAATAACAATAAAGGCACCACGGTTCAGCATGACGCGACCTGCCACGTTGACCTGTGTTTTTTCGCCATTCGCCGCTTTTTCTTCAATTTCTTGTTTTGAGACGCCGTCAAAAGCAGTTTGCAAATCTTGCGCATAATCAGTACGTTTAAATGTATTTGGATACGGCTGTTTGCCTGAAGCACTGATATCGTCTAGCTTGGCTTGCAGCTGAGCAATTAGCTCGTTAGCGTCTTCTACAACTGGGGTTTGGTCTTGATTCTGATTGTTGTGCTTTGACATAACACTCTCAATATTATTAGGTAATTAGATGGAATAAACGAAAACTGCAAAATTAAATCTATACTTATTATCATGGTCGATAGCCGTAAAAGAACAGCTATAAACAAACAGACACTGTCATCTAGACAGTGTCACGCTTTTAAGAATTAATGGATTCACGACTAGCTATTGAGCCTCTAGTCATTAATATCCTGATGGTTACTAATCACCACCGCCGATACTCGCCATCAAATCAGCCTGATGCTCACGCAACAGTGCATCAAGAATCTCATCCAAGTCGCCTTCCATAATGGCATCAAGCTTGTATAACGTCAGATTGATACGGTGATCGGTCATGCGACCTTGTGGGAAATTATAGGTGCGAATGCGTTCTGAGCGATCGCCACTACCGACCAAATCACGACGGATGGTGTCTGCGGCATCAACTTGAGCCTGTACTTTGACTTGCTGAATCTTTGAAATCAGCATTTTCATCGCTTGCGCACGGTTTTTGTGCTGGCTACGCTCTTGTTGACACTCTACCACGGTACCCGTTGGAATGTGGGTCAAACGTACGGCTGAATCAGTGGTGTTAACGTGCTGACCACCGGCACCGCTTGAACGGAATGTATCAAAGCGAATGTCGGCTGGATTTAGATCTACTGTATCATCAATCTCAACCTCAGGCATCACCGCCACGGTACAAGCTGAGGTATGCACGCGACCTTGGCTTTCGGTTTCAGGCACACGCTGCACACGGTGTACGCCTGATTCAAACTTTAAGCGCCCATACACGCTGTTTCCTGATACGCGAGTGATGATTTCTTTATAACCACCATGCTCGCCTTCACTTGCAGACAATACTTCCACTGTCCAGCCTTGTGTCTGCGCGTATTTTTGGTACATACGGAACAAGTCACCAGAGAAAATCGCGGCTTCATCACCACCTGTACCCGCTCGAATTTCCAAGAAAGCAGGCACTTTATCATTAGGATCTTTTGGTAGCATCATGACATTGAGCGCCTCTTCCATCTCTACGATGGTCTCGCGGGCGTTATCAATCTCTTCTTGCATCATCTCTTTCATGTCAGGATCTGATGCATCAGCCAGCATAGCCTCTGCATCAGCCTGATCCGTTTCTGCACGCACATAGTTCTGCCATAAAGTAGTGATATCCATCAAGTCGCTGTGCTCGACAGACAGTTCACGGAATTTATTATTATCGCTGATGATACTAGGATCTGATAATAAGGCGGTGACCTCTTCATAACGGTCTACCATCTGGTCTAAACGCAGGCGTAAGGATTCTTTCATAAAAGGACTTTTAATTGGATGAGAGGAATAAGACCGTGATTATAGCAAATTTTTCGGGGTAAATTAAAACCTCTAAGCATTCTTCCCGTTATATTCGCAAATAGCGCCTCATTCTTGAATAATATATTGCTTAAATAATGTGATTAAATGCTCATAATAAAAATAACAGACAAAAAAATAGCTAAGGTTGCTCTTAGCTATTTTTTATTAGTACCAGATTTTACTTTAAAAATTAAACCTTACGCACCAACACTGAACCGATAGAGTAACCCGCACCAAATGAGCAAATCACACCCAAATCACCTGATGCTAGCTCATCTTTATAGCGATGGAAAACAATCATCGGACTGGCTGAACTGGTGTTAGCAAATTCAGCAATGACACTTGGCACAATCGCTTTATCTGCTTCTTTACCAATCACAGTACGTAGAATTAAATCCAACATATTGGCGTTGGCTTGGTGCAGCCACATCATTTTAACGTCAGACGTTGCGATATCATTTTCTTGCAAATGCTCAGTGATGACTTCTGAAACCTTTGGACAGACTTCACGGAACACTTTTCGACCATTTTGTAAGAATAGCTTGTCAGTGACTGGCTCTTTGATGTCTGGATACATCTCAGTCTGTGCCGCTAAGAACTCTGAGCGATCCATAAAGCCGTATTCGTTTTTGATATTGGTCGAAAACTGGGTAAATAGCTTAGAGTTAAGAATCTCATAACCTTTTGGCGTGTCTAGCTCTTCGACGATAGATGCTGTTGCGACATCGCCAAAGATAAAGTGGCTGTCACGGTTACGCCAGTTTAGATGAGCTGAGGTAATCTCAACGTTGACCACAGCGATGCGCTTAGCCAGACCAGAAACGATAGAGCCATGTGCTTGCGATAGACCAAAAGTCGCGGCACTACAAGCAACGTTCATATCATAAGCAAAACCACCAATCATACCAATTGCATTTTGAATCTCGATAGCGACTGCAGGATAAGTACGCTGAAAGTTTGAACAGGCAAGAATGATACCATCTAGGTCATTCGCCTCAAGACCCGCATCTGCTAGCGCGTCTTTCAAAGCCGCAGTACCCATTTCTGCCATGATAGACAGCTCTTCACCTAAATGACGATAAGGAATCACTGGTGCCATGATTTCAGGATCTAAAATACCATCCTTTTCCATCACATAACGTGATTTAATACCAGATACTTTTTCGATAAAGGCCGCTGAAGAAGGCTCTAGGGCAGTCAAAGTTCCTGCTGCTATCTCGTCAGCATGCTTTGCATTATAATTCTCAACATACTTATTAAATGAATCTACTAGCTCTTCATTACTGATGCTATAAGGCGGAATATACAGGCCAGTGCCTGTGATACAAGTCGTCATGATAAGCTTCCTTGTCTACTACTATAGGGCTTGGGATAAGCATAAAAGTGGAAAAATAACAGTCGTTTGATTTCAGTGAATAACTGTAAACTTAAAATCAGAGCCTTTATTATGCCTGAATATAATTATTTTTCTAATACTTTGTTACAAATAATCTGTTTGTTGCGAAAAATAAGCAAAGTCCTGACTTCATTTTGGAGCAGCTACGTTATAATTGGCGCACTTTGCTAGCGACGCGTTCACAGTTCGAGCGCATAAAACTGCGAGACATAAAACCCGCTCATATTTGGGAATACTCATGGTAGAAATTTTTAACTGGTTATTTGGACAATACGCTGACTATCCCACTGTCTTTATTGCTCTTGAATTGATTGCCGTCATATTTGGGGTAGCAAGTGTCTTACTCGCCAGCAGAACCAATATTTTGGTATTTCCGATAGGTCTCGTCAGCACCGCTATATTTGTCTATCTATTGTGGAAATGGCAGTTATTTGGCGATATGTTTATCAATGCCTACTATACGGTAATGAGTCTATATGGCTGGATCAATTGGACACAGAGTAAGAAAAACACAGCCATAAAAAAACAGCAAGATTATATCAACCCTACTGGTCAGCAGCAAAATGAGTCGTTAGCAAGCATTAATGCCCAGAATGCTATTCAAGTAGAACATCTTAATAAAAAAGATTTGCCAATACTCGCCTTACTAGCCTCGGCAACTATTGCCTTTGTCGCGTTGGTGTATTATTTCAGACCAGTCATCAATAATAACTTTAGTTTTGATGGCGCGTTATTAGGTTTGCATTTATTTACGTGGGTCGATTACACCGATATGCTGACCACCGCGCTGTTTTTGATGGCGATGTGGCTGATGGCGCGGCGCAAAATTGAGCATTGGATACTCTGGATAATCGCCGATGCTATTTCAGTCCCGCTGTACTTTTATAAAGGTCTCACTTTTACTGCGCTACAATACGTAGTCTTCACTCTTATCGCAATTTGGGCTTACTATGAATGGCAACGACGTTACCGCTTGCAACCTAAAGCAGCATACGCCTAAATCGGTCATCAATGTCGCTATCCTAGGGGCAGAGAGCACTGGTAAGACCACGCTATGTCGCGACTTGGCAGCGCATTTTGGCTGCCCTTGGGTACCAGAATACATGCGCACCTATCTACAAGCAAAATGGGATAAGGAACACCTCACTTGCACTTGGGAGGATTTACTCCCCATTGCACAAGGTCAAATTGAGTTAGAAAATAAACTCGCCGCACAAGCCGCGCAAAATTCTGATAGCAGCTACTTGTTTTGTGATACCAGTCTGTTTGAGTTAATGGTTTATTCTAATTGGTATTATGGTGATTGCCCTAAAGCGCTCACCAATGCGGCGTTAACGCATCATTATGACTTGATTTTATTAACCGAAGTTGATATTCCGTGGGTCGCCGATGATTTGCGTGATAGCCCCCATCAACGTGATGAAATCAGTGCTTATTTTGAAAGTCAGCTGACCCGTCACCAAAAGCCATTTCATCGCATAGGTGGTGATAGAGATGAGCGGGTACAACAAGTGCTCGAATGGCTTTCTTAAACCCATCCTATACCACGTTATCAGTAAATGACCTACAACCTTACCTTTAAGAGCATTAAGAGATGTCCATGCTAAAAAACATTGAACGATACCTAGAAAAAACCATCTTTAACAGCCGCTGGATATTAGCGCCTTTTTATTTGGGGCTGGTCTTAGGGATTATTTTATTATTTATAAAGTTCATTCAAAAAACAGTCATGATGTTCAATACTGTATTTAGCGCTTCTGTATCAGATGTCATTGTTAATATATTAGTGTTAGTCGACCTCTCGTTAGTAGCCAGTTTATTATTAATCATCATATTTAGTGGCTATGAAATATTTGTCTCAAAAATTGACACTGGTGATCACGTTGATCGACCTAGTTGGATGGGCAAAGTAGATTTTTCTGGTTTAAAACTAAAAGTCATCGGTGCCATCGTCGCTATTTCTGCGATTGATCTATTAAAATCGTTTATGGATATTCCTAATGAATTGAGTGAGGGTGAAGCGGACAAACTCATGTGGAAAGTCATCATTCATATGACTTTTGTGTTGTCTGGCTTATTGTTTGCTATTATGGATAAAGTGGTTGGTGATACTAAAAAACACTGATATCAGAAATCACTAAGGCTTATTTTTCCACACACTCTCCATCGTTCTTACATATTTTCTCTTCACCTCTCCTCTATGCTCTTCTTTGAACCTACTGACTGTTATATGCACAGTTTTGGACTAAAGATTCATATGAGGAGCTTTCATGCAAAAAACACTATTGACTAAATTGTCCATCATCGCCGGGCTTTGTATTATTTTTGCCATCGGTCTCGGTATGATTGGCTCAGTCATCTACGAACGACAAAATTATGCCGCGTCGGTGGTTAAAGAAATTGCCCAGCAGCACGTCAATCCGCAAGAAATCATCACCCCATTTATTATCATCCCTACCACAATTACGCCTGAATGTCAGATTACAGCACCTGAAACAACCAGTAAATGTGCACCATCCTATTCAAAAAATGAAATTGTCTTTGCCAGTCAGACCCAAGCCATACAAGATCTTGAAGTCAGCACTGATACCTACAAACGTGGCATCTATCATGCGACCAGTTATGATGGTGCATTGACATTTGATCAACGCTATACATTTGATCAAGCCATCAGCAGCTTATATGACACTACGAGCAAAACTAGCGACGCACAAGGTTCTGTCAGTACACCCGCCAATAAGAATAACACCCAGCCCGAAAAAGCCATCATCCACTGGAACGCAGTAAAATTGATTATTCCAGTATCAGATCTGCGCGGCGTGGCGACGCTACCAACGGTAACCATTGATAAAAAACCGATAAAAGCGACCTACCCTCAGACAGCGCTGCTGAAAAACCTGACCTATGTAGAAGTAGCTATTCCGCAAGATATATTACAGCGTTCAGTAAAAAATATAACGAGCCAGCAGAATGGCAATAACACCCTTGCTACGAACGGTGCTAGCGAGTCATTGACCAGTACAGAAATCGTCATTGATTTACCGTTAGCTGGTATTAGCAATGTAAACACTGTGCCGACTGGACAAAACTTTAACTTAACGATGCGCAGTAATTGGCATGCGCCAAACTTTATTGGTAAGGCGCTCCCCAATGCTAAAAAACTTACCGCTAAAGGTTTTGAAGCCAGTTGGCAAAATCAGTATTTAACAATAGCCAACAATCAAGATTTGTCGCAGTGTGTCAGCAGCGCCAACAACCGATGTGTCGTCACCAGTCAAGCCACTCTTGATAACAATAGCCAGTCAATGGTTTCTGATGATGTGATTACAGCAATAGAAGGCGCTGCCACAGCAGAAGCTACCGCCATATCTGATAGCTATCGAAACGTGCGCCTGAACAGCTTTGGTGTGAGTTTTGCTGAGCCTAATGATGTGTATTTACAAACTGAACGAACGATGAAATATGCCTTATTATTAATCTTAGTATCATTCGGCACTTTCTTCTTATTTGAAGTAATTAAATCCAGTCGTATTCACCCTATTCAATATCTGTTGGTCGGTTGCGCGCTGTTTGTGTTTTATGTCTTACTATTACCACTTGCTGAGCAAATTGTCTTTTGGAAAGCGTATGCCATTGCTGCCAGCGCCTGTGTTGGACTCATTGGTTGGTATGCTTATTATGTACTGGGCGGCGTCAAGCGAGCGGCGATTTTCACTGTCACATTGGCAGGATTGTATGCGGCGTTTTTCGGTATATTAACCACCGAAGATATGAATTTATTGCTTGGTGCTGTCTTCTGTTTTGTGCTACTCGCTTGCGTGATGGTCATGACCCGTAAAATTGATTGGTATAAAATTGCCTAACTCAGATAGGGCATGTTAAAAGCGTTTAGCCTAGAGCTGTCTTGCGTTGGTATAATTGGCTATTATTAATATAGCCAACATAAGACCGCTTGATCTACTCATAGATAATTTAATATAGCTATCATCTAATTTATTATCATCTAATGATCTCGCTATTTAAGGCCTTCGCCCAGTCTCGACATCCATTCTCACAGCGTTCACAGAGCTGATTGGGGTCAGATATATGATCGACATAGCCGCAATGCATACATGCATAATATGTTTCTGACTCTATCTCTTCGACAGGTTGATACTGCTTAGGGAAAAGCGGCATACCGTAGCCAGTTTTTTCAGGCGGATATAACAATATACTAAAATTACCGTCTGTCTCTAGCAAGCCTGTACGCACTTGACCCAAATGCTCAACCCCTTGTTGGCGCATTTCAGTAAAAAACTCATCATGAGACATTTTACCCTTTTTAATCTTATCGAGTACTAGCATCCCGTCCTCTACAATATAGAGCGACGTCCCTTCTAACAGATCTTCAAAAGGTTGGAATTCCATCATGATCCACGTGCACAATCGATAAAGCAGGATAACGGCGCTCATGACCAGCACCGCTTGAATAATCGGTAAATCCTCGTTAAACATAGGGTCACCTGCGATAGAGCCCAATGATAAAATAATGGTCAACTCAAAGATTGACAGCTGACGCACGCCGCGTTTGCCCGTCAAACGCAAAAACGAGATAATCAGTACAAACATAACGCTGACACGCACCAATATCTCAAGCGCAAATGCCCAAGTGGTGTCATGAATAAAGATACTTGCCCAATCCATATTACTTTTTCCTATCTATTGTTTTTATTTGATTTATGACGATTAACTTAAGCAATCGTTCTGAGTATGCGCTTGATCCACATCACACCACTTTTGCAGTCAGCCTTTATTGTTAATTCAACTATCATCAGTCCAATTTAAAAAACACTTTCGCCTGCGAGTGCAATAAAATATGGTCTGTTGTGAGAAACCTCCCAATTGGCAACTAGCAACTAATTTTTGGCACTTCAGCCATTATTTTTGCTGGTAAAACAGTGTTAACAACATCCCTAAAAATTAGATTTGCCTATTTTATTCAAAAACCAGCTTCTTTATTGTAGGAATTATTTTTGAAAGCCACCTTGTACACCGTTATTGCATTAATCGCCTTTGCTGCAAACTCTCTCTTTTGCCGGATGGCGTTAGCAGACGGCTATATAGATGCTTGGAGCTTTACCATTCTGCGCCTGCTGAGCGCTGCTGTCTGCCTAGGTATTATTATGACCATTCATGCTTATCGGTTACGACAGCACGTGCGAAAGCCTGATAGTATTGCTCACGCTGCTATTTTAAACGATAAAGGCAGCTGGTTAAGTAGCGTGAGCTTAGTGATTTATGCGCTATGCTTTTCGATTGCTTATGTAGAGTTGGATACTGGTACAGGAGCGCTGATTCTATTTTCAGCGGTTCAGCTGACGATGATTGGTTGGGGCATCTATAAAAAAGAGCAATTGAGCGGCTTACAATGGCTGGCATTTATCGTAGCGGTAGCAGGGTTTGTCTATTTGATGCTACCGTCAGCAGCGGTGCCTTCGTTACTAGCGGCGGTGCTTATGGCAATCAGTGGTGCCGCTTGGGGCATATATAGCATACGCGGCAAATCATGCGTGTCACCGCTGCGAGCCACAGGTTTTAATTTCATTCGGAGTCTGATAGCAGTGCCCATACTGTTAGTGATAAGCATGACTTACCTAGACAATATAGGCTTGGAAAACATCAATTTAGGTGACATCACTAGTAAGGGAGTACTTTTGGCCTGTGCATCAGGAGCGATGGCATCTGGTATGGGCTACAGCATCTGGTATATGGCCATGCCTTTGTTAAAAAACACTCAAGCAGCAGTTGTACAACTGTGTGTCCCTATACTCGCTGCGATATTAGGCGTGGTGTTTTTATCTGAGCAATTGACCGTGCCATTCGTTATAGCAAGCTCAGTTATCTTGGGTGCAGTACTGGTATTTATTTTAAATAGAGAAAAAGCCCCTACGTGAAATATCCTCATTCGTTATTCAAAATTAATAGGCTAATAAAGACTAAAATGCTTAGTGATAAAAAAGACAGATAAGATTACTACCATAGCCCTCAAACACAACATGAAGTTACATTCTCTACGGTATCATGTTGCTTGAAGTAACAACCTACTTTTACCGATACTTTTGAGGCATATTATGAAAAAATTATTAGCCGTAGCACCTTTTGCTCTATTATTGTCTGCCTGCGCCACTAATGCACCAACCTCTACGACCCCAGAGACCAATACTCAGCCAGTAGTCCAATCATTCACTTGTGAAGACAACGGTCAACTCACTGCTGCCTACACTGCCAATGGTCAAACTGCTAACCTAAACATGACCTTGCCTAAAGTTGGCTTGACCAATGCAAAAATCACTATGGAGCAAGCGGTATCAGGTTCTGGCGCTCGTTATGTCAATAATGTTAACCCTAAAACCACTTACGATTGGCACACCAAAGCGGATTACGGCATCATGACCATCAAATCAGACAATGGTCAACAATACCAAGTGAACTGCCAACTATAATAACCCTATAAACAAGTAGGAATAATACGTGGTGGTTATTTGAATAAACTCCATGTTTTTATTCACATCTATTGAAAACGAAAGAGCCAGTAGTCAAACTACTGGCTCTTTTTTGTGCTTAACTTTTTATGCTTGATAATTTAATCTTAATGATCAACATTGAATCACTCAATAAAAAACTGCCTGAATACTTTATGTACCCAAGCAGTTGAAAGTCATGTCATTTTTATATTTGTTTATAGTTATTAGAGCAGCTGTTGAATCAGTTGTTAAGTATTAATTACTGCTGACCGTTAAACCACGGTCACATGCAAACGTGCATCGACATTACCGCGAGTAGCATTAGAGTATGGGCAAACTTGGTGAGCTGTTTCGACCAGTATCTGCGCTTGAGCCTCATCAATGCCCGACACTTCAACATACAAATCTATATCTAGGTTATAGCTACCATCGGCTTTCATACCAATACCCACTTGGGTCGAGGTTTTTGAGGCAGTGATTGGCAGTTTCATTTGCTGGGCGGTCAGATTTAAAGCACTATCAAAACAAGCCGCATAACCCATTGCAAAAAGCTGCTCTGGATTGACACCTTCCTTGTCTGTTTCTTGAAAAGAGACCAGATCAAAAGCTAGCGAACCATCGTCAAGACCTGTATGACCAGAACGACCACCGGTTGCTGTTGCGCGCGTTTTATAGAAAATTTTCATCATATATTCCTTATGGATTGGCATGTTATTGGTATTGGGCAATACGCTGCAAATCAATCTTACTGCGTTTTGATGCCATCATTATAAAAGTGAACACGCTAATCTGGTAGAGCATTACTCCATAATCCTTGCCTAATCCTATAAATATTTATATTATTAGGCAAATTATAAAGTAAGCATAAATCATGAAAACAAAAACGGTAGAGCAGCTACTTAGTATGTTACCCAAAAACCAAACCATCGAATCAGGCATTTCAGGCTTGTTTTTTTATTGTGCCGACAGACCAAGAAAGACGGTCAGCTATATCCAAGAACCTAGTATATGTATCGTCTTACAAGGCACGCGTGAAATTTACTTAGGTACAGATTGCCAGAAATTTGATGACAGCAGTCTGATGTTCTGCCCTGTCAATATTCCTATAAGCATGCATATCAAACACGCCACTGTAGAGAAGCCTGTCATCGTATTGTCTATGAAATTAAATTTAGCGCTCATTCGTGAGGTCATGGCACAAATACCACCTCAGAAAAATGCCGATTATGAGCATCAAGGTATAAAATGGCCATTAGAAGACACCATATTAACCGCATTCGAACGGCTGATAGACTTGCTTAATTATCCAAGTGACATAGAGTTTTTATCACCTTTAATCCAGCAAGAGATTTATTATCGGCTACTCTCAGCACAGCAAGGTCACAAGCTTCGGCAACTGGTGGTTAATGGCAGTCACACCCACCGTATTGCCCAAGCTACCGATTGGCTAAAAGCGCATTTAGAAGAGCCCGTCATCATAGAAGATTTGGCCAGTCGCTGCAGTATGAGTGTTTCGGGATTTCATCAACATTTTAAAGAAATCACTCAACTAAGCCCGCTTCAATATCAAAAAAGCCTACGATTGATGAAAGCTCGGCAGCTGATTCAACTCGGCGAGGCACAAGTATCGCAAATCGCCATGCAAGTAGGCTATGAAAGTCCCAGCCAATTTAGCCGTGAATATAAGCGGCTATTTGGAGTAAGCCCAAGCAGTGAGTTAAATATCTAGAATGAGGCTCCCACCATAATGCCCCTACTATAATGGTTTCTGACTAAGGCAATCTCTCTGCGTCTTGACAGCTTCATAAGCAACTGCGTACACAATGTAATTATCTGTTTAACAGATTCCTACACCCTCCCTCTTTCCAGCCAAACAAACGACGAAATATCTTACCCAAGAAAAAAACAGTTGACTTGGTCTATATATTCATATTATAACATATAATATATATTCATAATTTAGCAACTATTATAATAATTTTTCTACGTGTGATCGTCAGAATATTTCGGGAGGCACTAACATGATTCGTTTAAGCTATACTCTCAAATGCTGGGCATTGGGTGTCACTTATTTCTTGGTGTTTTATTTTATGGTGGTCATGAGCGACCCTAGTTTTAGCAAGTATATTTATATGCTGGCACTAAGCACCTTGCTATTCCCCGTAGCTAAGCGTGCAGTCGATGTCATGACGGATTTTTTTACACCAAACACGGTATTATTTAATGGATTATTGCCCTCATTATTGATCAACGTGGTGATTTGGATACTCACGCCATTTATTGTAGCACTGACCGTTATAGCATTCTTGCTTTATAGTATGGGTGTGCTGACAGAAAAGATCAGCCACTAATTTTACTCAGGTGCTAAATTTTAGAGCAAAGGTCATATGACGCCACCTTTGCTTTTTTGTTTCATAAAAGATTTATCCATTGCAGAAAAATAGTGACACTCAAAAAAAAGGCTGGGTTAGCAATTGCTAACCCAGCCTTTTTATCGATAGTGAGTGAGGGTTGGTTACTTAAAATCAGTAGGGTATCCATTCGATAACCTACGCTATCAAAGCTACGCGCAAATCTCACGAATAGTTATTTGATTTTGATATTTGCCTAGAGGCCCATATTGACCGATGGGGCTAATGTTACCAATGACGCAAGTTTCGAAATATTTGTAATAGCCTTTTTGATTGAGACTTTTTGAATCTTTAATTAATAATTGCTTTGGGTCTGACACATAGTAAATAATGTTATCAGAAACGAACTCATGAATCTCAAAGCTTCTTTTAAAACTGCCGTGTAACTGCACTTCTTTTTCTACGCTTGTTGGCGCAAATCCCTTCACATTTTTATTATTACTGGCTTGTGTTTCATCACAGCCCGTACTCATAAATATAGTTGATGCAAATGCTAGTATTATCAGTCTAAGTTTAGTCATTATTTTTTATCCTGCTCAAAAACCTACATCAATATATTAAGTAACGACCAAAAACTCTGGTATAAAAAATAATAGCTCTTTGATTTAATCAAATATTATCGACTAAATCAAAGAGCTATACAAGACAATTGTCATATGCTGTCAATTAGCAAATTTTAAAAATCTAACGCTATCCTAACTCATTTTATCCCACATCTTGCTTAGGCGCTTTGGTGACACTGCCATGCGGGTTTTCATCGGTTGCGCGAATAGCTGAATACGATACTCCTCGACCATCCATCGATACTCACTAATGGCTTTATCATTGGCACAATTTGCCAGCCGCTCCATATGCTCATCAAGGGCATAGACACCGTCGAGATCGGATTCGAGATTGTGCTCAAGCCGTTCGATACGAATTTCAAGCGCCTCTAGATAGCGCGGATACTGCTGCCATTGGCTATAATCCATGCGATAAACAAAATCAGCCAAGTGTAAGTCTTCTAATTGGTCTTCGATATCTTCGATAGACTCACCAAATACCTCTCGATCGAGCATGAGTAAGCTTTGGCGAATACGCTGCCAGCGAGTATAGACATTTTTAAGGATTTTTATAACGTTTTGCCCCGTCAATAGAAAGTTAACCGACACCACTTCCAAGGTTTTCTCGTACTCTTCTGGCGTAAAGGGTAATTCTTCAGCAAGCGCTACGGCAGTATCATCAGCGCTTTCAGGCAAATCAGCACTGTGGTCAAATAACACATAATGCTCTTCAAGCGACGCGTCCAATGCCGCGTCGATGACGATGGTTTTTAGCTTCTCCATATCACCAAGTGGTGCAAATGCCAATTTGAATATCTTATCAATTTGGCTGGTCAGCTGTTTTTTCTTCGCACCAAGCTTACCTTTTATCAGGGTCAAAACTCCGATACGGTGTGCCTGTAACGCTGCATTGACATCGGTATATTGATGGATAGATACCGCTTCACCTGACGCATCTGCAACCAAAGCAGCAAACTGCTTCATCACCACCCCTGCACTATGATGATTTTTGCTAAAGGCAAAATGCTCAGGAAATTCAGTATGCGTACCTTGCTGTTCATTCACCGCTTGGCGGGTCTCTTGAGCATGACGAATCTGTAACGTTTGCAGGTCGCGACCCTTTTCGATAATTCGGTTTTTGTCATCGACCACACAGATTTGTGGCTGTAAATAGCGATCAATGCTAAAGGGATTAAAGCTATCAGGCGTCACTGACATAACGCCGCGACGATTGAGCGCCTGGCAAAGCTGCTTAAGCAATCCTTGTCCACCAGCAGGTTGCAGTTCATCAAACAAGCTATCAGCTGTATCAGGAATCGGTACAATTTGACGGCGAATGTCTTTGGGTAGTGACTTAAGCAACTGCAATACTAGCTCATAACGCCAACCAGGCACACCCCACAATAGCTCAATCGCATCAAGCTGCGGTAGCGCGGCAAGTGGCACACGAATGGTCACGCCATCATCATCGCTGGACGGATCAAAGACATAACGTAGCGGTAGTTTTAGATCACCCAATTTCCACACTTCTGGGAAATCGCCTGTGGTCGGTGCTTGGCTATTGAGCACGTCATCATCGGTAAAGAATAGATATTTGGTATCGGTTTTTTCAACCTCGGCACGCCAATCTTCAAAGGCTTTGCGACTGGCAATATGCTCAGGTATTTTTTTATCATAAAACTGATACAGCGCTTCTTCATCAACCAACAAATCACGGCGACGTAACTTATCTTCAATGCGTTCAATATCAGCAACTTTATCCATATTATGCTGTAAAAATGGCGCTTGCCGACCCAAATTACCAGTCACCAAACCATCTCGGATAAAGATTTCTCGCGACTCAGCTAAGTTCACTTGCTCATAGTTGGTCAGCTGCTTACTGATAATAATCAGACCAAACAAGCTAATCTGCGCATAGGCTTTAACGCGCCCCGTCTTCTTCGACCAATGCGGCTCAAAGTAGTGATATTTTAATAAGTCGCCTGCCGCTGAGATAATCCATTCTGGTTCAATTTTGGCAACAGTGCGCATAAAGACTTGTGAGGTTTCGACCACTTCAAAGGCCATGACCCAAGGTGGTACTTGTTTAAATACCGTACTGGCTGGGAATATTTTGGCTTTTTGCTGGCGAGCCGCTAAGTATTCACCGCGATTTTCGGTTTTATGCGCAATCGTAGACAATAGACCTGTCAATAATGCGCGGTGTAAATTGGCATATTTAACCGCTTTGAGTTCTTCATCTTCAATCGCGGTAGGATCGCTGGTCATGTTTTCTAACGAAGCATTTTTATTAGCGCCTTTATCGGAAGCTTTTACCTCTTTAACATCCGTAAGCTTAAGGTCTGTGACCATTTGTACTAACTGACGATGGGTTTGATTCCACTCACGTACACGCGGGAAGCTCAGATAGTTTTTCTTGGTAAAATTCTTACGCTGATTGCCTGACAACTTATTGCCATCTTCATCTTTTTCGAACAGCGCTTTCCACAGGCTCAAATAGAACAAAAAGTCAGAATCATCTTGACGAAATTCCGCATGCTTTTGGTCGGCTTGCTGGCGTTTATTGGCAGGACGCTCGCGTGGATCTTGGACAGCAAGCGCAGCTACTACGATTAGCATTTCACGGATACAATCAAAATCACTGCCCGCAACCAACATACGTGCCAGTCTTGGATCGATTGGCATACGCGCCATTTTTTGCCCAGTGGGCGTCAGGCTTAAATGGTCGAGACCTTTTTTTGGTTTTGGCTTATTGGTTTGATGAGCAGCAGTTACTTCATTTTTAGAGGTAATCGCGCCTAACTCATCAAGCAATTTATGCCCATCAGTAACCAAGCGGCTATCGGGTGGCTCGATAAAGGCAAAATCATCAACACTACCTAAGCGCAGATTGGCCATCTGTAAAATAACGGATGCAAGATTGGTCCGTAAAATCTCAGGTTCGGTAAATTCTGGACGACCAGTAAAGTCCTCTTCACTATACAGACGAATACAAACCCCTGGTGCGACACGACCACAACGACCTTTACGCTGATTGGCAGCCGCTTGCGAGATCGCCTCAATCGGTAGACGCTGTACGCGTGAGCGATACGAATAACGAGAAATCCGCGCAAAACCCAAGTCAATCACATAGCGAATACCCGGTACGGTCAGCGCAGTCTCGGCAACGTTGGTCGCGATAACGATACGCCGACCACGACCTGAGGGCTGAAAGATGCGCTGCTGCTCTTCATAAGTCTGCCGTGCAAATAGTGGCAGCACTTCTGTATGCTTTGGCCCATGACGCTCAAGCACCTCTTGTAGCTCACGAATCTCAGCTTCTGTGGCGGCAAATATCAAGATGTCTGCTTGGTCAGCATGACCTTTATTCTGTGCATCGCCAAAGCATTCTTCGACGGCGGCAACGACCGCACGTGGCAGATTTTCTTCAAAGTCATCGTAGCTATCATCATCTGAGCTGTTCACTGGCTCATCAGTGAGGGGACGGTAACGAACTTCCACTGGAAAACTACGACCTTCGACATTAAAAATAGGCGCAGGTACGTTGCGTTTTAGCTTATTATCATAGCGGCTAAAGTATTCACTAAAGCGTTTGGTATCAAGTGTTGCTGAGGTAATAATCACTTTTAAATCAGGGCGCTTGGGCAGTAGCTTTTTCAGGTAACCCATAATAAAATCAATGTTTAAGCTACGTTCATGCGCCTCATCAATAATGATAGTATCGTATTTACTTAAGAATCTATCATGCCCCAATTCTGCCAGCAAGATACCATCGGTCATCAGCTTAACCACAGATTGCGCCGTACCCTGCTCATTAAAGCGAATCTTGAAGCTGACAGTATTACCGAGCTGCTCGCCCAATTCTTCAGCGATACGGTTTGCCACACTGCGCGCGGCCAATCGTCGAGGCTGGGTATGCCCTATCTGCCCAGTGATACCGCGACCTGCCAGCATTGCCAGCTTCGGCAATTGCGTCGTCTTACCAGAACCTGTCTCCCCTGCAACAATAATGACTTGGTGATCAATAATTGCCTGTACTAAATCTTCTGCACGTTGACTGACGGGCAAATCAAGATTCAGTTTTTCTGCCAGTTTTTCTGGAATACTATCCATACGTGCCTGCACCGCTTGCTGTGAGCGGGTCTTGATTTTTTCATACTGTGCACGTTTTTTAGTTAGCCCATCATCGGCTTTATCGTCAGAATTTTTTTTATTTTTAGCCACAGCAGCTCGAGCCAGCTCACGTTCTAGACGGCTTAAATAATAACTGTCTTTAGCGAGTACTGGTAAATCAGCAACCATGTCGGTCTGTGAAGACGCTTCATTACTGTTTGCCGTAATATTCAAATTATCGTCACTTGGGTTTGCTAATTTACTTAATTCATCGAATCTAGGCTCATTGGTGTTATTTCCAGTCGGCATATCTGAGGTTTTCTTAGAAGTATTCGGCATATTTACTTAGGCTATTTATTGTTTGGAAGTGGTTAGATTATGAGGGTAATTTGGGCGTGATTCAAGGCGGTTATAGTGTTTGCCTAGCAACTATGCAGGCTATTACCTATTTTCAAAACTCTCAGTCAAAATATTTCTAAGCTCATTAGTCATAGGCTTAAATTTAAAATGCTTTGGCTCCATCTGAGCAATCAAAGCATACTGATCATTTTCAATCGAGTTATTCTCACAAGAAAAATGATTCATTTCCTGACCAGTAATGGCATTAATAATATAAAAAGAGGTATCGCTATCTTCAAACTGTGTCAGCTCATAGTAGTTATTCGGATCCCGCATAACGAGATTAGTACCATTAGAAAGAGTCGTATAATAGGTATCCTCAGTCGCTTGCTGCGCCTCTAATCTTAAAGGATTGCCTTGGGTGGCTAAATAATACTTGAGCATATAACCAATATCGCTATTAATCACATCCAAACGTAAACGCTCACCCTCTTCTGTGATGCATTGATAGATCATAAAAGGTTCGTAAATTCGTGGTTTAGTAGTGACATTTTATAAAATTTCTCAAACCTGCCAGCCCTATTTTATTTTTGTGAATAAATTATTTGTCAGCTCAAACGCTACTTGTATAAATAATCTGTTGACGAATAGCAGCCCCCGTAAAGAAATTCTGCAACTTTTGCAATGGTAGCCTAGGAAAAGGCAGATGCAGCGAAAGTATTAACCTCTCAAACGCTACCATTTCATCAGCTAATGCTTGTGCGACATCAGGTTGAATCTGCGGATTTTCATATACATTATCAATCAACCAAGTGAGTTTTGGAAACTTAGCATTATCATGAATCTGATAAAGGGTCGGTAATAGCTCATCAGAGAGTTGGCAACGCAATTTGCGAATCATGCCATTTTTATAATACATATTTAAAGCCATATTAGGGTGTGTCCTTAATTAAATGATGAGACTAAAAATGAAATGAATTTAAAATAACTTCCTTAAATTCTTGATACTTAGATAACCAACATACTCTTTATCTTCATCAGCATTTGCAAGTTCGTGACTATTATGAATCGTAGGCTCAATTAAAATCTGTATGTTTGAGACAAGGTCGTTCACGTCGTATATATCATCGATATCTACCTGAAATTTATCATCAATGTGCGATGCGGCATTAAAAGGTGAGTCTTTATCTTTAAAAGTAAATTCTTTATAAAATGTACTTTGCTTTGCTTGTTTAATAGCATCTGTTTGATTGTTAGCAACGATAAGTAGCTTATGGTGAAACTCTTCAAAACTCCCCTGCTGATAGCCGCCTAAATTAATAAAGAACAGTTTTAAACCGTTATCATTCGCTGTTTGATTGTTTGACTCGATCAATTTAACAGTATGGTTTCCCACTTTGGTAATCGCTCTGTATGAATCAATATGCCATTTGTTTTTGACTTTAGGCCAGTGGTGATTGATATCGTCTACCAGCTCGCGCACCTGATTGGCCACACCGAAGAAAATATCGTGCTGCTCAATCAAACGACCTTTGGGGCGACCACCAAGCTGCACCATAAATAGTGTTGGCATCTTATGCAATCCTTATTAGGTATATAAAACTCATCGTTATTCTAATTAATATAATTAACTTGCTCTAAAAATACGTTGGCATCTTCTACATTTATAACACCCGCCCTGTTCTCAGTGCAAACGCCCAATCTTCGCGACCGTTCATTGAAGCCAATTTAGCCGCAGCTTCATAATCATAAGGCACTTTGATATGCTCAGTTTGCCAGTATTTACCCTGCTCAGTATCAACACATTTAATAAGCACGTAACTGGCATGGGGCGAATAGGTTTGCATCTTATGCAAAATAGGCAAATCATCTTTATAAGCAGGGTAACCCACGCTACCTGTATTGATGATTATCTGACCTGTCGATAGCGTGACTGTACGTGGGATATGAGTATGACCACATATGATCACTGAACTGCCAATACCGTTAAGCTGTGCCAAAATATCTAGATTATCACGTAAGGTCGGCTGACCCGTCTCGATATTTTCTAACAAATAGACCATGTCATCGGTTGGTGACCCATGGCACAGATAAATGTTCTCACTCAGATGACAATCAAATGGCAAATTCTGTAGCCAATTAACCGCTGCTTTAGGCAAGTCCTCTATGATAAAAGCCATGGTTGCGTTGTTGCCAATCTCCGCCGTTGTCGCTTCATAAATCTGTCTATCCTGATTACCTCGAATAGTAATGATATCGTTCTGCTGTGCCATTAAGAGCGCATAGGTATCTTTAGGGGCAATCGGTCCATATAAAATATCGCCCAGATTAACAATTTGATCAATATCGCGCTGTTTAATATCAGTCAGCACGGCTTCAAGCGCGAAGACATTACTATGAATGTCGGAAATAGCTGCGATAGTATTTAATTGCTTGTTATTAGAGTTGGAGTTAGAGTGCGCCATCTTATTTATTTTCCTAACAAATCACTATGTTATACATCGACTAACCGTAAAAAGGAACAGAAAAGAGAAACAAAAAAACCCAATGGCTCGTGATTATTGAGACATTGGGTTTCATAAATTATGATTAATGTGATTGCTAAACTATATTAAGAAGAAATAAGCCCACAATCCGACGACAAAGGTAGCAATGATATTAAGAATGACACCCGTACGAATCATTTCGCTCTGTTTAATCAATCCCGTACCAAAGACAATCGCATTTGGCGGTGTTGCAACTGGTAGCATAAAGGCACAAGATGCACCAATACCGATGACCAATACCAACACTTCGTGCGGCAAACCCATCTGCTCTGCAATGGCAGCAAATACGGGAACCAGCAGGGCGGCAGAGGCTGTATTAGAAGCAAACTCCGTCAAGAAAATAATAAATGCTGATACCGCAATCATCACCACGATAAGCGGTGCAGAAGACAACGCATTAGCGACCGTCTCCCCCAACACCAAAGAGGCGCCTGACACTTTCAGAATCGTCGACAGGGCAATACCACCGCCGAACAACATCAGTACACCCCAATCCGTATTATCAGACACTTGCTTCCACGATACCAAGCCTAAGCTGACCACAGCGGCAGCGGCTGATAAGGCAATAACTGCATCAGTATCCGTAATATCAAGCGCGGCACCGATCTTTTTGGAGAAAATCCAGCTCAATGCAGTGACAATAAAGACGATAATCGTCACCACACGCGGTTTATTCCATGCGATAGGTTCGTCTTCAACCAGTACAATTTTACGATTCAGGTTGGGCTTCAAAAACACATACATTGCACCTAACAATAGCGGCAATAATACCAGCATCATCGGCACACCAAACTTCATCCAGTCCACAAAGGCAATATTGAGCGCCTTCGCAGCGATGGCATTTGGCGGCGAACCAACGATCGTACCTAAACCACCAAGGCTTGCTGAATAAGCGATACCTAATAGTACAAATACAAAAGTACCTCGGTCTTTTTCACGGTCAACTTGCGTTAAAATACCCAGTGCTAATGGCAACATCATCGCCGCCGTCGCAGTATTTGATATCCACATTGACAAAAATGCGGTCACGCCAAATATCAAAAATACCGCTGTGCTTAATTTGCCACCTGACATCGATAAAATCTTCAGGGCAATTTTTTTATCCAATTGCTGCACATGCAAGGCCGCCGCCAAAGCAAAACCACCAAAAAACAAATAAATGGTCGGATTGGCAAAGCTTTGTAAGCCTATTTCGGCATCGAATTCTGGTATACCCACTAAGGCACCAACCACGACTACCAATAGTGCCGTAATCGTGACGTGCAACGCTTCCGTTAGCCACAATACGCCGATGAAGAACAATAAGGCAAGGCCCTTATTGGCATTAATATCGAATGGCAATACATTATAAATAATCATACTGATAACCGCCGCAATAGCGACCACTATCAACCCTTTACCAGTACCCTTTGGAAAGGTATCGGTAAATAAATACTCATTGCCATCATCAGGAAGATGGCTATCTAATTTTTGCTCTGACATAAAATGTCCTTATTTTCCCAAAGACAGTGTAAAAAGACGCTAAAATAAAAACGCATGTTAGCGATTGACGGTAGTTCAACCAGCAACCGCAAAAAATACGCCGTTATCATAACAGATATATAACAAAAAGCTGATGCAACAAAGCCTTTATAAAAAAGCCCCTATAAAATTTGCAATAAATAGGGTTATTTCACAGGTAAAGAATTACTTTCATGCGTTTTAGGAAATGTACCTTAAAACGGTACTTTATAGAGATGACATTTATCTCATGAGTTTTTTATTTTTGAACCGAACGCCAAGAATGAGTGAGAGCAACTTATAACCAAGTAATTGCTTTTCATTAAACAGCAAGCCTTGTTAGGTGAAGTTACACATCGTCACTAAACAAGCGTACACTTAGTATGTACAAGCGTATGGTGCTATCTCATACTAAATAAGTCAAAATAAATTTCTAATACCAGTAATAGCTTAACAACGATTTTTTATTAGTACTTATATCGGAAAATGAATAACAATAAATAGGAGCACTTTATGACAGATGCAAATAAAACAGATTCAACCACTAAAATGGCACCAAGAGATATCAATCAAGACGGTTTGGCTAAAAAAGATCAGCAGCGTACCGACGACTCTGCACTCGATATGATGCAAGGGTTACATGAACATGAAGACCATAAGGAAGAAGGTAAGAAATAAATCACAGCTTTATTATTACCTCAAAGCAAAAAATAAAAGGTACTGATCGTTATGATGAGTGCCTTTTATTTTTTGGCTCTCTTTTTTCTGGCAGGCGGTCTGAGACATAGTTATATATAAATGCTGCCGTCAAGACGATAGCAATGGGTACAAATAGCGCTTCATAGCCAACCTTGGCGAATAAAAATGCTCCAACGGCGCTGCCACCGCAAAAGCAATACCAAATAATGGCTTGAAACCCTAATGTCGGTTTGCTAATCGATCGACCCGCCAACCAGTTGCCAATCGCTGCGCCCATATCTGATGTCAAACCTGTCAAATGGGTGGTACGAATAACCGCGCCACTATAAGTCGCTACCATGGCATTCTGTAATCCGCATGCCATTGCCGCTGCCAACTGTCCTAAATAATCATGCTGCTGATACAACCAGTAGCTGACCATTAACAGTGCCGCCTCGATATATAGCGCACTACCATAGCGCCTACCTAACTTTAATGATGTCTGCCCAATCACATAACCACTCAGTATCGCGCCTGCCAAAAAAGACAATAGCAGCGCACCAATATACAAGATACTACGCACATCCAAGTAAGCAATAGCCGCTGCAAATAAGCTTACGTTGCCAGTGACATGAGAAACCGATAGATTGGTAAACCCCATTAACGCAGCAGTGTTAACACAGCCAGCACTGAATGCCAGTACTGCCCCGCCCCACAATATCCACTTTGGTAATTTGGTTATCATATTCGCCGCCTAATGGCTTATCACCAAAAAGCATCTATTATAACCAAAAAAGGCAACCTATTGGCTGCCTTCCTGATCTATAGAACCCTATAACCGACTATTGAAGTGGATTATTTCGGCTCATCAAGCATCATTAGTTGCTCACTGATAGCCACAGTATTAAAACCTGCGTCAACAAACATGATCTCGCCGGTAATACCAGATGCCCAAGGTGATAGCAAGAAAAGCGCCGCATTACCGACTTCGGTTTGTGTGATATTACGTTGTAGCGGTGCTATTTTTTCGCTGATATCGAGCATTTTACGGAATGATTTGATGCCACTGGCAGCAAGCGTGCGAATAGGACCTGCTGAGATCGCATTGACACGAATGCCTTCACCGCCCATAGAGGTAGCAAGATAGCGAACACTGGCTTCGAGGCTGGCCTTTGCCATACCCATGACGTTGTAGTTTGGCAATACCGAGATACTACCTTCATATGTCAATGTCAGCATCGAACCGTGACGCATGGCCAATAAAGCACGGGCTTCTTTGGCTAATGCCACAAAACTATAGCTTGAGATATCATGGGCAATTTGACTACCTTCACGGGTCGTTGCCTTAACAAAATCGCCATCAAGCTGATCCATCGGCGCAAAGCCAATCGCATGTACCACACCATCGATTCCATCACCCCAATGAGCAGTGACTTGCTCAAAGCAGGCAGCGATAGAGTCATCAGACGCCACATCACACTCAAGTACCAAATCTGCTTCGAATTTCTCCGCTGCCATATCGACACGCTTTTTGATCTTATCATTAGGATAAGTGAGAATTAATGAGGCACCTTCACGGTGCAGTGCCTCAGCGATAGCCCAAGCGATAGACAGTTTGCTCGCAATGCCTGTCACGACAAATCGTTGTCCTTGTAGTAGCATAATATTTCCTTTTGGGTCGATCAAAATTGTTTAATCATATTAAGTTATTTAGAGTGATTAGATACGGTGAATATCACAGCGTAAAAAGTACAAATTATAAAATAAGTCATTATACACGAATTAATTTAAGTAAACAGTCGTAAACTGTATTCCCTTATAATGTCGTCTAATATCGATTAAACGCCCAACTGCTCGCCACAGCAGTATGAAGTTAAGTAGATTTCAAGTATAATCACAGCCCTTCCCAGCTTGCACAATTTTTATAAAAATCCTTTACAACAGTTATTTGTAACTGTTCGTAATTAGGGATTTAGCGTTAAGCTACACCCACATTTTGGATGGCTGCCAAACTTATGAGTAACACCCCAACAATAGCATCAAATTACCAAGAAAGCGTTGAGTCTTATCGTCAACTGATTCTCTCAACTGGCGAGGACTTACAGCGTCCCGGTCTTGAAGAAACGCCGATGCGTGCCGCAAAAGCTTTTGCACATTTAACCCAAGGTTATCATCAAAGCTTGGATGAAGTTGTCAACGACGCCCTGTTTCCATCGAGCAATCGCGAGCTGGTATTGGTACAAAATATTGAATTTTATTCATTGTGCGAACATCATATGCTGCCTTTTCATGGTATCGCTCATGTAGGCTATTTACCCAATGGTCAAGTACTGGGCTTATCAAAATTTGCCCGTATCGTCGACATGTTCGCCCGCCGCTTGCAAGTTCAAGAAAATTTAAGCGAACAAGTGGCACAAACTATCATGGATGTCACTGGCTGTCGCGGCGTAGCAGTAGTGATGGATGCAGCACATATGTGTATGATGATGCGCGGCGTAAATAAGCAGCACTCCACCACACGTACAACATCGATGTTGGGTGAGTACGTACATGACAATCAAGCGCGCAATGAGTTTTTGAGTGCGATCCCTAGACGTCAGCCTGCATTCTAACGCTTCAAGTAATAATAGATAATAAAAAAAGGATACTTAAGTATCCTTTTTTAATGCGTACCTTTCAATATAGCTATCATTAATAAATAGCAATCAACCATTAATTGCAATATAACGAGGCATAACTAACCTAGCTTACGTCATCAATCCAATTGCCATAACCTTCTGCTTCCATCTGCGCCAGTGGAATAAAACGCATTGCCGCTGAATTCATACAGTAGCGCTTGCCTGTCGGTGCTGGACCATCGTCAAATACATGACCGACGTGTGAGTCTGCATAGCGACTACGAATCTCGGTACGGCTTCCGAATATCCCTCGGTCTTCCTTCTCAACGACCATATCCGTGCTCAATGGACGAGTAAAGCTTGGCCAGCCAGTGCCAGATTTGTATTGATCACGAGAGGAATATAGTGGCTCCCCCGATATCACATCGACATACAGCCCAGGCGCTTTATTATCCCAATATTCATTATCAAAAGCGCGTTCGGTGCCGTCTTTTTGAGTGACTTTATATTGAATGTCACTGAGTGACTGCTTTAGCTCATCCTGTGCAGGCTTCACAAAGGTATCAGGATTGAATCCTGTGCTAGCTTTAGTAGCTGACGCATTGTTTGATGATACTTGTACGCTATTAGCCGCCGTAGGCTTGAACTGGCTAAAATCCAGCTCATAGTCTTTGCCATAGACACTTTCGATAAATTGATAGCGACCAGAATTAAAGGTATAAGCCTTATAGCGGATTGGATTTTTCTTATAATAGTCTTGATGATACTCTTCCGCAGGATAAAACTTGCTAGCAGCAACAATTTCAATCACAACTGGTTTGCTATAGACACCAGAGTCTTGCAGTGATTGCCTAGCAGCTTCCGCTATCTGCTTTTCCTGTGCATTATTATAAAAAATAGCAGGACGATACTGAGTACCACGGTCTACAAACTGACCTTTATCATCGGTAGGATCCCCAATTCGCCATAACGCTTGAACGAGACCATTATAGGTGATTTTCGTCGGGTCATAATAGACTTGAGCCGCTTCAGTATGCCCTGTGCCGCCTGCTGATACAGTGCTATAAGTTGGATTGGTCGATTGACCGCCAGTATAGCCAGAGACCACTTCTACAACGCCAGGTATTTTTTCATAACCCGCTTCCACGCACCAAAAACAACCGCCAGCGACCGTAGCGACCGCTAAATTTGGATCCGTTGGCGCATAAGGATTATCGATGGCAGTATTTTTCACAGCGGGCGTATTTTCGGTGGCAGCACAGCCAACGAAAACCATACTGATGGCTGCTACAGCCATCGCAATAGCGCCCGTCTTTAATTTATGATTCATCGATACCTCCTAAAAGTAATATAATATAGCCATGATAACTCTTTGACCTCACTAAACTATACCTATATTGTTATAAAAATTTAACAGTAATTAGATATTATTTAATATAATTAAACAGTATAATCCTGAATTATACACAAATTCTTAATAAGATAAGTTTGCTACAAAGTATGATTATTAAAAAAAGAGCACATTACGGACAGTGTAGTGTGCTCTTTTATATTATATCAATATAGCTTAGTTACTCTTTTATTTTGCAGCAGAACGCTCATCACTGGCTTGCTGAATCTTGGTTAAAATAGCCTTGATTTCAGACGCTGATAGATACGTTGGTACGGCATAGGTATCACTGACTTCTTTTGCTGCTGCTTTGGCAATTTTATCAAAATCACTGCTTTGCATGCCTTTCACCGTTGGATCGATATTCAAGGCGGCAATCAGTTCGCGTACTTGCGCGATGAGGTGGTCGGCAATCTCAGCATCACTCTTGCCAGCTTGTCCTGATTTTACCATACCAGTCTTGCGAGCCAACTCTGCCAGTCTTTTTTTACTTCCTTGACGATTGACATCAAGCACATACGGCAACACGATGGCATTGGCACGACCGTGAGGAATACTATAATAAGCCCCTAGCTGATGAGCGATAGCATGAACATAACCGAGACCCGCTTTATTAAAGGCGATACCGCCGTAATGAGCGGCAATACCCATTGCTTCTCTGGCTTTAAGATTGCCGCCGTCTTTATAGACCAGCGGTAGGTTTTGCATCACAGATTTGACCGCAGAAGCCGCATAATAGTCGGTCTCGACGCTGGCATTGGCACTCATCCAAGCTTCAAGCGCGTGTGTTAAAACATCGATACCCGTATCCGCTGTGATATGAGCAGGCATGCCTTTCATAATAACAGGGTCAATAGCCGCTGCTAATGGCACCATTCTTGGGTCAATAGACAGCGCTTTTTGATGCGTTTTATCGTCTGATACTACTGCACCAAGGGTTGCTTCTGAACCTGTGCCAGCCGTGGTAGGAATACAATAAAGCGGCATAGAAGGCTTTCTGGCTTTAAGAATGCCGATAAGCTGTTGCGGCTTGCAGCCATTACCTTGTGACATCGCAATCATCTTAGCCGCATCAATGACCGAACCACCACCGATGGCAATAATCGAGTTGCACTTAGCATCGATAGATTTGCGCAGTCCTTCTTCGACGACTTTAAAAGTAGGGTCTGGGGTAATGCCATCATAAACGGTATAGCTGATATTTTTGCTATCTAGATAATCAGTCACTTTGGCTGGAATGCCAAGCTTATTAAGCACGGCATCAGTGACGATAAATACCTTGGTGCTGCCTTCGTTGATGGCCATATCACATAGCTCTTCACAAGAGCTCTCACCAACAAATAGCATTGGTCTTCTAATTGGAACAACATAAGCGAACGCTTTTAAGACTTTAGCGCGTGTTTTAGCAACGGCTAAATAACCAACTTGCTGCAATCCATTAGTATTTACTAACTTGTTATTTACTAATTTAGCAATACTATTTTGTTTTTTCATGAGTAAAAATCCTTTTTAATGAGGGTAATAATAGCGATGACAATCCTTTAAAGCAGCAATTCAAACTGCTCTTTAACTAAAAATTAAACAAATCTAAGCATCCAACTAAAGTGAACGTCTGTTTAACTTATTGTATCACTGCTATTTTTAGGATATCGCAATTAGTATGAACTGCCATGTTCTGCTTATTTGACTCTATCTGCTTAACTCTTTTTGGCTAAGCTAAATCATACTCGCCTGCAGCAATTGCTGCGCATAGGGATGCTGTGGGCTATTAAAAACATCTTCAGTACGTCCAGACTCAATACACATGCCATCTTTAAGCACCATAATTTGCTGACATAGGGCGCGCACCACTTTTAAGTCATGACTAATGAACACATAACTGATTTGCAATTTTTCCTGAATTTCACGTAGTAAATTAACGACGGTCACCTGCGTGGTACTATCAAGCGCGGACGTCGGCTCATCTAATATCAATAGACTCGGCTGCATAATAAGGGCACGCGCAAGTGCGACCCGTTGACGCTGACCGCCTGATAGCTCATGCGGATAACGATGCGAAAACTCAGCTGGCAGATGCACGGTAGCAAGGCTATCCTTCACTGCCTGCTGCCGTGCTGCCTTATCAACGCCTTGTACGAGCAATCCTTCTTCAATGATTTGCATCACCGTCATACGTGGATTAATACTGGCAAAGGGGTCTTGAAATACCATTTGAATTTGCGAGCGAAACTGACGTAGCTCACCCTTGGACAATACTGAAATATCTTGTCCATTGAACATTATTTCGCCACCCACACGCGCTTGATTGCTCAGTAATTGACTGAGTGCGAGTGCGATGGTGGTTTTTCCAGAGCCTGACTCACCTACAATGCCTAACGCCCACCCTTTCTGTAACGTCATATCGACATTTTTTACCGCATCAAACCAGCGCTTAGTACCACCAAACAGACTTTTTTCAATGGGAAACTGTACTTGTAAACTGCTGACTTGCAATACGGTTGGTGGATGACTTTGATCTTCATTAGAGAAGTTCAGTGCTTGGCCAAAGTCTTGTTTGATTAGCGAGCGGGTATATTCGGCTTTGGGCTGATTGAACACACTTATGGTTTGCCCCTGCTCAATCGTCTGACCTTGGCGCATGATGATGACGTCATCACTGTAGCGTCTAACCAAATTGAGATCATGGCTAATAAGCACCATCGCCATATCATGCTGACGCTTGAGAGCATTAAGCAACTCAAGGATTTCATGTTGCAGAGTCACATCAAGCGCGGTGGTCGGCTCATCAGCGATTAAAATATCAGGCTGCTGTGCCAATGCCATGGCAATCATGACGCGTTGACGTTGACCACCTGATAGCTCATGCGGATAGCGGTTCAGCTTATCAATCGGAGTGGTAATATTGACATCATTTAGTAAATCGATTGTTTGACTTTGCCATTGTTTCTTGGGCACACCAACTAGACGTAGTGATTCAGCAATTTGTTTGGCAACTGTATGTAGTGGATTGAGCGCTGTCATTGGTTCTTGAAACACCATGCCGATGCGCTGTCCGCGAATAGAGCGCAGCGCAGCGTTACTTGCCTTAGCACTAACACTAACATTGGTATTGGCTATCGGTAGCACAGTCAACCCTGCTGACCCTGCTAGCTTCACCTCACCGCTAACGGTCAAACTGTGTGGCAATAAGCCTAATAGCGCGAGACTTGCAATGGATTTGCCAGAGCCTGATTCACCTACGATAGCAAGGGTTTGTCCTTGCCGCAGCTCATAAGAGAGTTTATCGACTAAAACAACCTCTGCATCAGTAGTAATGCTGAGCTTCTCTACGGTCAACATTAGCTTTTGTTGTGTATTGCTACGGTTGCCGTTTAGGCTGTCAGTTTGCGTATCAATCATGGTCATCTTAAGAGCGCCTCGGATCAAACGCATCACGCAGCGCTTCGCCAACGAAGATGAGTAATGATAAGATAAAGGTCAAACTAAAAAACCCAGATAGTGCAAGCCATGGCGCATCGAGATTGTTTTTACCTTGTACCATCAGCTCGCCGAGCGACGGTGACCCAGGCGGCAAGCCATAACCCAAGAAATCTAGTGCCGTTAAAGCGATAATATTAGCTGTCAATATAAATGGCAGCTGTGACAAACTTGACGCTAGGGCATTGGGCAAGATATGCCTTAGCATGATTTGACTGTCTGAACCCCCAAGATTACGCGCCGCACGCACATAATCAAAGTTACGCGCGCGCAAAAACTCTGCCCGTACCAAACCAACCAGCCCCATCCAACCAAATAATAACATCATAGCAAATAGCATGAAGATACTAGGGCTGAATAAACTGACCAAAATAATAATCATAAACAGCTGCGGCATACCGCCCCATACTTCCATGAAGCGCTGTCCTGCTAAATCTACCCAACCACCGTAATAGCCTTGTATCGCACCGACGATTATGCCAATCACTGCCCCAGCAAGTGTTAATGCTAAACCAAACAATAATGACACGCGCATGCCATAAAGTATCCGTGCCAACACATCACGGCCTAAGTCATCAGTACCAAGCCAGTTCTGGCTATTGGGCGCTGCTGGATATGGAATACCCAGCTCAACGTTTGGTGTCTGATCGGCAAATGGAATCGGCGGCATAATGTAAAAACCCTGCTCATCAATCAGCGTCTGTACCGCAGGGTCTTTATAATTGGCTTCAGTCTCAAACACCCCACCAAAAGCCGTTTCAGGATAGGCTTTTAGGACAGGAAAGTAATAATCGCCTTGATACTGCACCAGTAGCGGCTTGTCATTGGCAATCACATTGGCTGCCATACAAATGACGAATATCAGCGCAAAAATGAATAATGATACGACGCCAAGACGATTTTGGCGAAAACGGTTTAGGCGTGCCTGCCAGATAGGATTTAGGCGACGTTTTTTTGGCATAGAGACAGGAGATGCAGATGAAGGCGTTGAAGGTAATGGATAACTTGACATTAGCGCCCCTCAAAATCAATACGGGGATCAATTAAGTGATAACTCAAATCACTGATTAACTGTAATAATAGCCCGACCAATGTAAAGATAAATAGCGTACCAAATATCACAGGATAATCGCGCTGCTGAATGGCTTCGAAACCTAACAGTCCCAAACCATCAAGCTTAAAGATAATCTCAATCAAAAAATTACCAGCAAAGAAAATACCAACGATAGCCGCTGGAATACCCGCGATAATAATCAGCATGGCATTACGGAAAACATGCCCGTATAACACTTGACGCTCACCCAAGCCTTTGGCACGGGCGGTGAGCACATATTGTTTACCGAGCTCTTCCAAAAAGCTAAACTTGGTCAAATAAGTCAAGCCAGCGAAACCACCAATCGTACTTGCCAGCAGTGGTAGCGCTAAATGCCAAAAGTAATCTTTGATTTTACCCAGCGCGCTTAATTGATCGAAGTTCTCAGAGGTCAAGCCTTGCAGTGGAAAGATATTCCAGTAGCTACCACCTGCAAAAAACACCAGTAATATAACGGCAAATACGAAAACAGGTATTGCATGCCCGATAGCAAGCAGCATAGCAGTAACTTTATCAATCCCCGAGCCATGATGCATGGCTTTATAGATACCTAATGGAATCGCTATCATATAAATCAGCAGCGTGCTCCAGAGTCCAAGCGAGATAGAAACGGGTAATTTCTCGATAATTAAATCTGTTACCGACTGTCCTTTAAAAAAAGACTCGCCAAAATCTAGCTGAGCGTAATTCTTTAACATGAGCCAAAAGCGCTCAGGTGCCGATTTATCAAAGCCGTATTGGGCATTAATCGCTGCAACCATTTCCTCAGATAAGCCACGCGTACCTTGATAGGTACTGTTATTTCCCGCACTACCCGCGCCAATATTACCGCCAAGCGCATTGTCTTTTGCCCCTTGCTCGATAAGCGCCAGTTGCTGCTCGACAGGACCACCAGGCGCTGCTTGTACAATCACAAAGTTTGCGAGCAATATTAAAAAAAGCGTCGGTAATATCAGTAGTAACCTTTTTAAGATATAACGACCCATAACGGTGGCTTCCTAAGATAATAAATATGACGACAGAAAGAATACGCAGCTAATAACTATCAAAACGTCAGTCGAAGCGCCCGTTATGGTTTAAAAGCTATTTTTAAGCTCACGTAACGCAGCAAATACAGCCAAAGATTTATCATCATCAATAGTTGCTTTAGACTTCACCCCTGCTATCACACTCGGCTCTTGCGTCCGTAAAAATACATTGATCGCACGTTCATGTTCTAGAGTGACTGGCAACGTCGGAATACCTTGGGTGGTTTTTTCTTCTGCTTGAATCAGTGCTTGCTGCATTGCTTCATTAGTAGGTTCAATAGATAGTCCAAAGCGCAGATTACTGGCAGTGTATTCATGCGCAGGATATAGCAGCGTGTCAGCTGGCAAACCATTTAAACGCTTAAAGCTGTTGTGTAATTGCTCAATCGTCCCCGTAAATACCCGTCCGCATCCAGCACTAAATAAAGTATCGCCACAAAAGCAATGTTTAAGCCCGTCAATATCCAAAATATAAGCCACGTGGCTAGCAGTATGACCAGACACATCCCATACTTGCGCAGCGCAGCCCCACGCACTGACGGTACTACCATCTTTGATGGTTTGATCTTCATCGACATTATGCTCAGTATGCGCAACCAGATGCGTCATCGGATAAGACTCTTGCAGTTCTGCGACACCGCCGATATGGTCATGATGATGATGAGTCGTCCAGATAGACGTCAGCTCTAATTTATTTTCTTCCAAATAACTCATGACAGGCTCAGCTTGACCAGGATCAATAACGATCGCCTGTTTATTATTTTCATTAATCAATGTCCAAATATAATTATCATTGAACGCTTTGATTGGGTGAATGCGAATAGTCATATTAAATCCTTACCAGTAGTTATCTTTATTGCTGATGTCTTTTATGGTTTTTTTTGAACCAAATAAAATTTTAAGATGCAGCGTTATTTCCTTTATTGTTCTAAATTATTGCTTCAAGTACTGATTAACACGTGCTTCTGCGTCTTTGTCCGTCCACCAGTAATCAATCCCAATGGCATTAGAGGGCAGTTTTTCAGTATGTCGGTACTGATTCCAGTAAGCAACATTGGTCGAAGACTTGCCATATAGCGGCACAACATAATGACCGACACGGAGCAATCGATCTAACACCTGAGTATATAAAACAATCTCATCACGATTTCTAGCATTGCCTAACTGATCTATCACTGTGTCAATCGCTGGGTTTTTGATACCAATGGTGTTTCTATTGCCTACTTCATCAGCAGCCGTACTGCCCCAAAACGCTGCCTGCTCTGCACCTGGCGACAGACTCTGAGCAAATACATCAGTTACCATATCATAGTCAAAACGGCGAACACGCTCATAATACTGCGGCCCATCAACTTGACGTAACGTCGTCTCAAACCCTAGCCGCTTTAAATTACGCAGATAAGGTAGAAGCACGCGCCCCATGGTTTCGCCCGTCATCAACATTTCAATCCGAGCAAGTTGTCCATTGGGCTGATATAGCTTCATATCCTCATAATAGAACCCAGCATCTAATAACAGCTGGCGCGCCTCTAACAAGCCTTGACGATTAAAACCACTACCGTCACTGGTTGGCAATTGCCACTCGGCTAATACCGCTTGGCGTTGCAGCGGCTCAAGCTTAGGTAGTAAAGGCGTAAGTACTTTCATTTCTTCAACAGAGGGCGTACCTGTTGCAGCAAGCTCAGAGCCATGAAAGAAACTTTGCAAGCGTTCATATTGCCCATGAAACAAGGTCTTATTCATCCACTCAAAGTCATAAGCCTTGCTCAGTGCTTGGCGGACGCGAATATCTTGAAAGATTGGTCGGCGCATATTCATGACCAATGCTTGCATCGGTACAGGATTCTGACTGGCTATCGTCTCTTTATTAATCATGCCTGCTTTGACAGCTGGGAAATTATAACCCGTTGCCCAGTTCGAGGCTTTATTTTCAGGGCGAAAACGATATTGACCGGACTTAAAACCTTCAAAGGCAATTTCATCACTTTGATAATAGACAAACTTAATCATATCAAAGTTATAACGACCACGATTGACCATCAAATCACGACCCCAGTAATTGGGGTCACGTACGTAGCTGACCGAGCGTCCTGCATCGACACGCCCTAGCTTATAAGGACCACTACCCATCAATGGCGTCAAAGTGATTTTTTCAAAATCAGTATCGATAGAGGACTTGGCAAAAATAGGAAACTGTCCAACGGTTAATAAAATCTCTTTATTGTCATCAGAAGCAAATATGAATTTTACTTGCTGCTTATCAATAATCTGAATGTCTTTAATATCACCCAAATAACTACGGATATACATCGGACCTTTACTTAACAGTGCATCATAAGTCGCTTTGACGTCACTACTGGTGACGGGCGTTCCATCCCAAAAACGGGCGGCAGGATTAAGATGATAGATAATCCAACTGCTATCATCAGGGTCATAAGTGACCTTACTCGCCAGCTGCGGATACATGGTAAAGGCTTCATTTAATGAGCCTGTCATCAAGGTATCATAGAGATAATCGGTGCCAACCATCGCCACACCGGTGGTCATCCATTTATTAGCCGCGTTAAAAGTACCACGAGCATCGAGCGATAACGTACCGCCTGTCGGTGCTTTTGGGTTGGCATAAGGCATAAAGGGCACACCGATATATTCAGTGGTACTATTATGACCTAGCGCAGTAGTGGTGATTGGAGCCGCGATACTGTCAGGTATCCAGCTCACTATTGCCCCTAATGTCGCCACTAATAAGGCGGTCTTTAGCATGGTATTTTTTATCATAATAAAGTTATAACAAACCCCTATGCTAAACCCGTTTAGGTAACGAAAAATCAACGAACAACTGCAGAACAGTAATGGCATAAAATTTTATCATATCAAACTTAAGTTTTTTAACCTAATAGTTTGCAATGTTAAGTGCCACCTCTCCTGCTTGACCAAGCATAATAGATTGTTAATTTGCCATAAAAAAAGACGCAGCTGATAAAAGTTGCGTCTTTTTATTTTAAAACTCATAAGTATTTAAGCGTGTTTCTTTTCAAACGCAATCATAAAGTCAACCAACTGCTGCACCCAATCTAATGACACTGCATTGTAAATACTGGCGCGCATACCGCCCACATCGCGGTGACCTTTTAGATTCATCAAGCCTGCCGCTTCCGACTCTTCTAAGAATACTTTATCAAGGCTGCTGTCGGCTAAGGTAAACGGCACGTTCATGATAGAGCGATATTTGTGGTCAACTGGATTGCTATAAAAGCTGCTATCATCAATCGTTTTATAGAGTAAATCGGCTTTTTGTTGGTTGATTTTGCCGATAGCAGCGACGCCGCCCTGCTCCTCTAACCAATCAAATACCAGCCCTGCCAAATACCAGGAGTAAGTCGCTGGTGTGTTTGACATTGATTCTTTTTCAGCTTGGTGCTCATAGTTCATCAGCAGTGGGCACCATTCACTCGCTTGACCCAATAGGTCTTCACGGATAATCACGATAATCAGACCTGCTGGCCCGATATTTTTTTGCGCACCCGCGTAAATCATGCCAAATTTAGAGACATCAATAGGCTGTGACAAAATGCAAGAAGACATATCGACAACAATCGGCGCATCGACTTGTGGCGGCTCAAATATTTGCAAACCATGAATGGTTTCGTTGGCACAGTAATGAAAATAGGCAGCATCTTCGCTCAGGTTCCATTCGCTTTGGGCTGGTACGTCAGTAAAGTTACTGTCTTTGCCGGTTGCAACTTCGTTAACTTCACCAAGACCCAGTTTGGCATAGCGCTGTGCTTCTTTGACCGCTTTACCAGACCATGCACCCGTCGTTAGATAGTCTGCGCGCCCACCATTTAGCAAGTTTAATGGAATCGCTGAAAACTGTAAGCTGGCACCGCCTTGTAAAAACAGCACTTTATAGTTATCTGGAATCTCCATCAATGAGCGCAATTTGGCTTCAGCTTTTTCGGTAATGGCGATGTATTCTTTACTACGGTGACTCACTTCCATGACCGACATGCCGCGTCCCTGCCAATCAAGCAACTCTTCTTGAGCACGTGACAATACGGCCGTCGGTATAGTAGCAGGTCCCGCTGAAAAATTGGGTACGCGGTTAGGAGCGGCTTTATTGGTCATAATCAATATCCTAAATATGATGAAGTCATCGTGGTTATTAAAGGTTGAATGTTGAAGGTGAATTTTATCGTTATTTTTTAATCTCTGTCATAGTAAGTGATAAGCCTTTAACTCTGACTCGATAACTGCTCCCAAAGCTGACGTTTGAGATTACTATCAGTAAGCATTTCATCCAACGTGGGTGCAGTCGTCAGGTTAGGATGTTCCAAACCTTCAGGAAGTGCGGTCAATGTCATTACCTGTATCTCTTCGCTACGGCCAATTTTAAAGAAGTATCCAGCAAGGCTGGCATTGGCAAGCTCAGCCGTATCCATACCTTCACAAATAGGGAATGAGGTCGTCTCACAACTGATGGATAAGGCTTGCGTGATATTTTTCCACAATTTTTGGCTGTCATGATTAAGGGCTTGGATATCCACCAAAATCACCCAATCGCCATAGCGACCACCTTGTAAATCAAAGGGTGCTACCTTTTTGAATCTTTCCTCTTGAAAGCCCTCTTCTTTAAAACTGCCATTTCCAAAGCTCGAAGCGTCATTTATATCAGCAATAGAAGTTTGCTGTACAACAGTATCTACAAAGGAGGTAACGGCTGGCTTAGATATATTAAGGGCATTAGGAGTAGTCGAGTCAAAACTATAAGTAACAGGGCTTTGCTGGTCAGAATAGCTTAGTGCTGTCTCATTCGCATTATCGTAATAATGATTAATAGAATCATCATCTACTACACTTGACATAGCATCAATATTTGAGGATTTAATATTTGGGGATTCGACGCTTGGCTGTTCAGTGCTCGTCGCAGAAGAACTGCTAGCATTAGCTAAAGTTGAGTTAGCTATAGTCTGCTCAGGCAGAGTAGGCGCAGAAATATCTACGATACTCAGGGTCTCAGAGCTCGGCTGCACCCACTGATTGATACCCATCATCGCTAAAATCTGGCGCTGCTGCATACGATGCTGCAATACAATCAGCGGGTCTTGGATATCACTCATGCTTATTTACTATCCTACTTATCTAAAATGGATTTACAGGCTTTTAATGGCAAAAACAATATTAAAGAACGATATTAAAAAAAGAATTAAAAATATAGTCCATTCAATTTAAAAAAGAATACTTAAATGCCGTCAATGACATTGCTCAAAAAATCTGCCGAACGCCTAGCCAATGATTGGCAAGCTCGGTCAAGCAATCATATTCATCTTGACTGACTATCGTATCGTGTAACATCACTGTATGCAATGTGCTCAGCCATTGCCGGTAAGTAGGATAAGCATAAGAATGGCGCAGACTATCATTGCCCGCCTTATCTACACTATCTGCATTTCCGTCTTGTCTATGAGCATTATAATCTATTTGATCGCCGCCCTGTTGCCTCTGTCTATAATTATCATTACCTTTGGCTTCTGATGCAGGCGACTGACTGGCAGGCGCTATAAAAATAGGCACCGCTTCTATCACTGCCAATAATTGGACACTATTTATATTTTGCACAGTCAATAGTAGCCATTGCAAATTTGCGTCACTAACAGCGGCTAAGTCAATATCAATTAAACGTGCGTGACGCCGCAAATCCACAAGATAGTGAGCAACACTGTCATTATTATAGCCGAGTACTGAAGTACGTGCTGAAATGTGTACTGAGCTATCTAGTGCTGATACGATTTGACCCTTGACATCTTTTGATAGGCGATAAGCCAATAAAACAAGCATTGTTTTCGCCGCAACATCGAGACCATCAAATACCTGTCCTGAAGGGTCAATCTGGTCATAAATATCATCTCTACCCGCTTGCAATGTTTGCTGCCATAACCATAATAGCTGAGGCTGAGCATGCACGTGTTTCTCGTTCAATACAGTAGACAATATAGGTAATAATTGCTGCAACTGTAGCGCTTGCCATAATGATAAAATCGGTGGCAACCGAGAGTCGATTTTTCCTGAGTGCGTTGATACTGGCTTATTTTTATCCATAGCACCATCTTCACTGGCTATGTTATCAGCCAAATGTTGACTTAAATCTGCCGTGAGGTAGTGTTCAAATAGCTCAATGATACCCTGTTGATAGCGCATCAGCATTGTACGACACTTTTTTTGCTGCACATAATGTTGATGATCTTGATTGCTATGACTCGCTTCATATCTTAAGCGTGATTCATTGATAGCAGTTTCTGACAGGTTATGCTGACTCAGTTGCTTTATTGCCAATGCAATTAATGCGTTGTCTAAACGCCTATCAAGATGTGCCACTGCCGCTAATAATTTATGATCTATCGTATGCGCTAAAAATTGGGGGTGGCTGCTAATATTAGCGCTAGCGTTATTATTGATTTCAGCAGCAGACGCTTTATCGTTAGCAATTCCAAGCCAGATATCACTCAAGTCATAACTCTCAGTCGTTGCTAATATACGACCTTGATGGCACAACATAACTGCTTCAATCAAAGCTTGCGCCCCGAGCGGGTGATAACTGTGATTGAGTATATACTGCGGCAGTGAAACTTTTTGTCTATCGTCGATACCAATCAATGTATCCGATGGCAAATCGCTATCAGGTTTTGCTTGCCATGGCTTGAGCAACTGATGAATACCGGTATTTTGCGCTTGAACTTGTAAACGTCCTGCAACAACGACATCTTTCTCGATAACAAACTCTGGCCCCTTATCTTCGTCCAACTCATTCTTTATTTCATTTGCAGGAAAAGCAGTAATTTTTTTGTCTATAACATCATTGCTGTTATTAGTAAGGCTTTTATTGTTATTTAACGCTGATTGAGTTTCAAATATTGATGATTGGCTATTTTTTTCTTATTTATTTTTGCTTAGGCTATTTACTTTTATGACGCCCCAATCCCCTAATCGCCGCTGCTCATATATCTCTTTTATTTTCTGTTGATTTATGCGCTTTTCTTTAGCTACTTTTACCGCAAAATCATGATAAGCGTTGGCATTAATGGCACTCATTCGCTCAGCCAAGCTCGGATGGGTGGCAAACCAAGAGACGTCACCCAAATCAGCACCACTACTGGCAAAGAAGAAGTGACTAAGACCATTGATATCGGCGATACTGGTTAAGCGCGAACCAAGTGAATCTTGATGAATGGCTTTCAGTGTTGCCATAATGGCAGGTGAGCGTGTGAGCTGCACGCTGGTCGCATCGGCAAGCAATTCACGCTGGCGATTAAAGCTGTGTTTAATCAGTTGCGCACTGGCCATACTCGAAAAACTCAATCCATGTATTAACAACGTCCAAATATTGCGCGGTGCTTGACTATCGAACTTATTATTATTTTGTAGCCATCGTGACTGGCTCTTAGCTGACGACTGCTGGCTTTGTGATTGACTTTGCCAATAGCTTACCCATTCACTATGGGTGGTAAAGCTTGCTGTTTGAGATTCAGTGCTACGCGCATGGCTATCGACGGCTCTTTGTGACAAGAGATTGCGTCGATTGACCGCATCATCAAAATAATTGTGATGGCTATTCTGATGACTGCGTTGATTACCAGCGCCAAAATTATTAATAGAATCACTCCAATCATAGAGTAATTGCAAGCCTGCCAGTACCACCATCAGTTGCAAATTAAACGTCGCATCACCATGCAAGATATGACCATATTCATGCCCTATCAGCCCATACAGCCCCTCATCGGACAGCTTATCAAGCGCGCCTTGAGTGACGACCAACACCATATCTTGACTATGACGACCAGCAACGAAGCCGTTAATACCTTGCTCATCAGGCAGTATATAGAGAATCGGCATACGTACACCCGAAGCAATGGCTAGCTGCTGGGCAATCTCATAATAACGACGGTAGACAGGCGGGAAATCTCGCTCATCACGCACGGCGATATGGTGGGCGCTGAAACGAACCTTTGGTATAGGCTCATGCTGATGGGCAACCCCTTGACTATGCTCCCACGCATCTTGGCTGTGGTCGATAAACAGCCGAACCCCGCCCACACGCTGAGCAATAGCGCGACCACCCGCTTCTAAACGTCTGTACTCTAAAAAACTACCGATCACAAAGCTACCGATTGTCCAGATAGCAACCAATATCAACACCCAATGATAAATGCCACCAGTAAATATCGTCAGCAGCAGCGCCATGATACCCAGCGCTACTGCCAGATGGGCAAAGACAATGAGAAAAAATAGCCCATAGAGCAATAGACTTCGCTGGGTACGGGTGCGTTGTTCACCAAAAAAATCCATCTATATGCCTGACTTAAAAATAGCTAAACGCATCTGAACATATGAATATAATTCAATATCAGCCCATATTGACGACAGGTGCTTGAGCGATCACCTTTCTGTCTTCAAAAACTAGCGGGCTTAACGGGCGAAAGCCAAAAGTCGTACTAATAAGATTGTTGGGAAATACCTCGCGGTCATTGTTGTAGAACATCACGCTGTCATTATAGTGCTGACGGGCGAAGCCAATGCGGTTCTCAGTATTGGTCAGCTCATCCATCAACTCTTTAATCATACTGTCCGCCTTTAGCTCAGGGTAAGCTTCCACAACCGCTGAAAACTGCCCTAACGCTTTAGACAGCATACTCTCAGCTTTGGCAAATAGCGCCATATGCTCAAGCGAGTCTGGCTGATGTGTATTGGAGTCTTGCAAGCTCTGGGCATGATTACGTGCACTAATCACACGGGTCAGCGTCTCTTCTTCATGCGTTAGATAGCGTTTAGCAGTTTCAACCAAATTTGGAATCAAATCATGACGGCGCTTCAGTTGCACATCTATTTGAGCAAAACCATTTTTCGCTTGGTTGCGAGCGCGTACCAATTTATTAAATATAGATACGCCAAACACAATCACTAGTAGCACGAAGGCAATGAACAACCAAACAAACATCTTCATAAGAAAACCCTAAAGTGTCCAGAATGTTAATAAAAGTTAATACATTGTATTTTAACCCATCTTAATCAACCAAAGGTCGGAATCGGACAAAAAAAGGTCGAAAAAAAGCCCTTTACAATGAAGGGCTTAATAGATCAAACGAGCATTTCTAATTAAACATTAAAATAGTTATCAAATTTTAGACAAAAAAAAGCGACTCCAAAAGCAAATCCTCGGCACACATTGTGACTATTACCGTTGCTACCTTCCGGTCCTGGCGGGGTTCATAGAACAATGTTGCGAGGCTACCAATGGAGCCACCAGTTGCAAATTATACAAGAATTTTTAAATATTACAACCCCTATCGTAAAACTCTTTCTATTACCTCCAAACGCCCTGTAACTTAGGTGACAAAATTCTCACAGCAAGCCTGTTAAATTTTGCTATTTTAGTTGAGGAAGCTGAGCATACTCGGTATCAACTAATAACTAAAATGGACAGCTTCTCATATAAAGGCGAGTCTTACCTATGGTATGGCTCACCTAAATACTATTGATATAACTCACTCAGGAGATCATTGTGAAAACCACTTTACTTAATAAAGCCGCTCTAACGACTGGTACTGCATTTCTACTCACAGCCATGATGGGTAGCGCACATGCAGAACCAACAGGCTACGATCAGCTTACTTTTCAGACAGAAGTAAAAGAAGAAATCCAGAATGATGAAGTACGAGCCAGCTTATATAAAAAAGCGCAGGCAACGGATTCTAAAACTCTAGCGACAACGCTCAACACCTCAATTAATAATGCCATGAAAATTGCTAAGCGCTATCCAACGGTCACCGTGAGCACCGGACAACAGCGCACCTACCCTCGCTATGATAAAAATGACAAAATCATTGGCTGGACAGGACAAGCAAACATCGATTTAAAAAGTACCGACTTTGCAGCCACCAGCCAACTCATCGCTGACCTACAAGAAACGTTGGTGATGGACAATCTGAACTTTGGTGTCTCAGATACCAAGAAGGATGCGCTTGAGCAAAAGCTGATGACCAATGCGTCTCGTGCCTTTCAGCAACAAGCTAAAAACCTAACACGCGCTTGGGATGCTCGTGGCTATCGTGTGGTTAATGTGAATTTAAATACAGGTAGCAACTACCCACGTCCGATGTATAGTGCTATGAGCATGAAAGCAGGCGCGGCAGACGAGTCAGTACCTAGCCAAAGTTTTGAATCTGGCAATAGTACTATCTCAGTGACTGCTAATGGTACGATTGAATTGACTAAATAAGCTGTAAATACATAGAATTAATAAATATCCTGATAAACATAAAGGCAAGCGCTGATTGCAGCGCTTGCCTTTATATTTATACAGAAGAAATTAACTTATAAAGTTACTCTACTTTGTATGGGTTCTTATACTTATCCATGATTGACACATTGCCTACAAGTTAATTTATCACCGGTTGCTCAAGCGTCATGGGTTTATCCACTATAGGCTTAGTAAATGATTGCATATTCGGTTGTTTGCCCTCTTGACGCATTTTTAACAGCACTTTTTGATACCAAGGTAGATTCTGATAAGCTAAAAGCTGTTGCGCGATTTTCTTATTATTTTGCAATGTTGTATTGTTTTGAATCACATACACCGTACGCTCTACTTGTTTGAGTGTTTGACCTTTCTCATTTTTTAACACGGCTTTTATCTTGTGCGATCCTGGTAAAACATCTACCGTTGCAATCGAGGCGCTAAGACCTTGCGCGACTTCATTACCATCCAAATAAATACTAACACTATCACCTGCTTGTAACTCCGGCTTCACTTGCACCTTGATATCAATACTTTGGGCTGGACGACGATATGCACGCTCTGCGCTTGGTTCAGCAATAGCAAGCTGGTAATTGACGGCTGGTTTGGCGACAGGGCTATTTTTAGCAGCCGTATTTTGCGTAGTAGTATTAACATTACTAGAAGGAGGTGGACTACTCGTGTTATCACTGTTATTTGAGCTGACGCGACTTTCTTTCGTCATGACACCCGTCTGGCTGATTTGTTTACCTGCCTGCTGCTCATAATTTTGCGGGCGATCGGTAAAGGTGACTTGACCAGTTTTTTCGTCAATAACTTTATAAATAGGCGCGGCATTTGCCAAAGGGGCATAGAGAGTTGCCATACTAACCATCGTAGCAGCAATCAGTGCCAACCCTAACTTACTGTTTGAAAAAACCGGTTTTGATAATGAAGTCATAGTCAGTCAACCTAATGAGTACCTAATATTATGAATATCTATTATGCGATACTTTGGGCGTTAAATCAGTAATAATTTCAAAGAGGACAGATCCGTTGATTTAGCAAATTATTATTGAGACGTAAAAAAAACCAGCTAAGAATAACTTAGCTGGTTTTTATGACTCAAAATAACTGAGTGTTTTAGCTATAAATTAGCAGCTGTAGTATAAGTCAAACTCAACTGGATGCACGGTTACATTGACACGTTGCACTTCTTCTTCTTTCAAGGCAATGAATGCCTCTAGCATGTCTTCAGTAAATACATCACCTTTTAATAAGAACTCGTGATCATCACGCAAGGCTTGTAGTGCAACTTCTAAGCTCTCCGCAACGGTTGGAATGAGTGCTTCTTCTTCTGGTGGTAAGTCATACAAGTTTTTGTCAGCCGCTTCACCTGGATGTATTTTATTTTGAATACCATCAAGACCTGCCATTAGTAACGCTGCAAACGTTAAGTATGGGTTGGCCGCTGGATCAGGGAAACGTGCTTCAACACGCACCGCTTTTGGGCTGCTAACATGTGGAATACGGATAGACGCTGAGCGGTTAGACGCTGAGTACGCAAGTTTGATAGGCGCTTCATAATGCGGTACTAGGCGCTTATAGCTATTAGTCGATGGGTTGGTAATCGCATTCAACGCACGCGCATGCTTGATAATACCACCGATGAAATACAGTGCAGATTCAGAAAGACCCGCATATTCATCACCTGAGAAAGTATTGACACCATCTTTGGAGATTGACATATGCACGTGCATGCCTGAACCGTTGTCACCAACGATTGGTTTTGGCATAAAGGTAGCCGTTTTACCAAACTGATGCGCAACATTATGCACAACGTATTTTAATTGCTGTACTTCATCGGCTTTTTTGACTAGCGTATTGAAAGCGACACCAATTTCTGACTGGCAAGGCGCAACTTCATGGTGATGCACTTCGACACAGCCTTCACCGATGATTTCTTCTAAACGCTCACACATAACAGAGCGCATGTCTTGCGAGCTATCGATTGGTGGTACTGGAAAGTAAGCGCCTTTAACACGTGGACGATGTCCCATGTTGCCCCACTCATAGTCATTATTAGTCGACCATGCCGCTTCTTCGGCTGTGATCTTGTGGCTAACGCCAGACATATCAATTGACCATTTCACATCATCAAATATAAAAAACTCAGGCTCAGGACCAAAATAAGCAGTATCGCCAATGCCTGTTGACTTCAAGTACTCTTCGGCGCGGCGCGCAATAGAACGTGGGTCACGATCATAACCTTGTAGCGTTGATGGCTCGATGATATCGCAAGTAACAACTACGGTAAGTGAATCAAAGAACGGGTCAAGAAAAGCCGTCTCTGGATCAGGACGCAAGATCATATCTGACGCTTCGATACCTTTCCAACCAGCGATAGATGAGCCATCAAACATCTTGCCATCTTCCATCACTTCTTCGTCAACGCTATGCGCTGGAAAGCTGATATGTTGCTCTTTACCACGCGTATCAGTGAAGCGAAAATCAACCCATTTAGCATTAGAGGATTGGATAAGATCTAGTAGTTTGTTCGACATAAATAGTCTCCGTTGTGTTGATTATGTTATTGCGATTTAAAATTATAGGTACAATCTATTGGTTAAAAATCTCTGGTTTGATAACAGTCAGTGCTGCTTTTAGCGCTAAATATCCTGTTTAATATTATGCTTATTCTCAGCACTGTCAATATTATTAGTCAAGATAGTCATCTGAGTTATGCGCTTAATAAGACCCGCCAGTGTTTTGGTTCGATATTATTCTAACAACATATCACTCATTATGCTGAACTCTTCAGGCACTCGTTAATAATAATTATTGAACCAATTTATCACCAAAGATAATCATAACAGTAATATTGCAAAGGCTATGCCAGTTTTTTATAATAAAAAAAATTTCGAAGACATAAGGATGGTTATTAGTAATAATTACAGTAACTTATAATACTTTTGAGAATATTCTAGCCGTAAATTTATCGTCAGTGGTGTCATACAAATTATTTATCCAGAGTCATTAATAACGCATGACTGCACTAAATTAGTGCATATTGAATATATAAATAAAAATTTTGTACTTTTTTAGTGCGTTTGAGATGTTAACAAATGTCATCCAACAAGCAAAATGTATTGTTATTCACCACTTATTTGGGTTGCTTGCACCCTACATTTGATAGACTGCAAAATAGTGGTAAGATAATGGCGTTATATACCCATCTTCATAAGTAGAACCCAATAAGTAGAACGCTAATGATTCTAATGATCGATAATTACGACAGCTTTACATACAATATTGTACAGTACTTCGGTGAATTACAGCAGGACATCACCGTCTGGCGTAACGATCAAACCACTATTGAAAATATTAGAACCCTTGCGCCAGATGCGATCGTCATTGGTCCCGGTCCCTGCGATCCTGATCAGGCTGGTATCTCTCTAGAAGCTATCAAGACTTTTCAAGGCGTGATACCGATACTAGGTATTTGCCTAGGACATCAGGCAATTGGACAGGCATTTGGTGGACAAGTGGTCAAGGCTAGCGAAGTCATGCACGGTCGCTTATCCGCCGTCTATCATACTAACCAAGGTGTCTTTGTAGGCTTGCCTAATCCCGTACAAGTCACGCGCTATCATTCGCTTGTCATTGATAAAACCAGCCTGCCCGATTGTCTTGAGCTGACTGCATGGACACAAAACAGTGATGGCAGTATTGAAGAAATCATGGGTATCCGTCATAAAACGTTTGCGATAGAAGGGGTACAATTCCATCCTGAGTCTATCTTAAGCGAAGCAGGCTATCAGCTGCTCAACAATTTTTTGCAAACGCATCATTTGTCATCACTAATCTCAGATGAACTACCACAAGTCGGCTAACAGTTTATTAAAGCATGTCCTAAAAAAGCCGTTAATAACAAAATTAAAATAAAACCTATTCTATTGATAATTTAAAATTAACGTATAAAAATATTAAGAGAGATCATAATGAGTACGACAAAAACAAATAAAAACCCTACCCCAACTAACATTGCTCAACTGTCTGATGAAGAGACACATACGCTGCTGACGACGGCTTTGGGGCGAATTTTTCAGCACATTGACTTAACCTTTGATGAGATGTATCAGGTGATGCTGATTATCATGCAAGGCAGATGTAGCGACGCCATGATGGGTGCTATTTTGACTGGTCTACGTATGAAAGGTGAGTCCATCGATGAGATTACTGCCTCTGCCAGTGCAATGCGTGCGTTAGCAGCCAATATCGAACCACGGGGCTGTGATTACTTAGTCGATATCGTCGGAACTGGCGGTGATGGTGCAAATTTATTTAATGTTTCTACTGCATCAGCATTGGTTGCCGCCGCCGCTGGTGCGCAAGTGGCCAAACATGGTAACCGCGGCGTCTCTACCAACTCTGGCAGCTCAGATTTGCTTGAGCAAGCAGGTATCAGTCTGGCGCTTACCCCTGAGCAATCTAAAGAATGTATCGAAAACCAAGGTATCGGCTTTTTGTTTGCGCCCAATCATCACAGTGCCATGCGTTATGCCAATCCAGTACGCCGCGAGCTCAAAGCGCGTACCATCTTTAATATTTTAGGGCCATTAACCAACCCTGCTGGCACACCCAATCTGGTAATCGGTGTCTTTACCGCTCAGCTGTGCGAGCCTATCGCTAAAGTCATGAAAAACTTAGGCGCACGTCATGTCATGGTTGTGGGCGCAAAAGACGGTTTGGATGAAATCAGTCTCGCTACCTCAACCACTGTCGCTGAATTAAAAGATGGTGAGATATCTGTTTATGAGATGATGCCAGAAGATGCAGGTATTGAGTCACAAACCCTTATCGGTCTCGATGTAGATTCTCCAGCGCAAAGTCTTGAGCTGATTCGCGCGGCTCTATCAGGAGAAAACTCTCAAAACCGTGCTGTACTTAAAGCACGTGATATGATTGCACTAAATGCAGGGGCGGCCATATATACCGCAGGACTTGCCAGCAACTATGCTAATGGTGTGAGCCGGGCACAAAAAGTCATTCAGAATGGTGATGCTCTACTCAAGCTTGAGTCTCTCGCCACATACACGCAGCAACTAGTGACTCCTGCTTAACGGCTAAGAACCATTACTGTGCACTCTAGCTATTTTGTCTATTTACATTTAACGATATTCGGATACCAGCATGACTCATACAGAAACCAAGACAGATGTTCCTTCCGTATTGCAACGCATTGTCGCCACTAAAGTGGAAGAAGTAAACGCCGCTTGCAAGGTATTATCTCTTGAAGACTTACAAGCACAAGTCGCGGCGGATAACAAACCACGTCGTGGCTTCGCGGCGGCGCTGCGAGCGGCTAGCACTAAAGAGCATGGTATTGGTATCATCGCTGAGATTAAAAAAGCCTCTCCTTCTAAGGGCGTTATCAATCACAACTTCGCGCCAGCCCTATTTGCCAAGCAATACGAGCAAGCGGGCGCCAGCTGTCTGTCTGTATTGACTGATCGCGATTATTTCCAAGGTGATGATAGCTATCTTATTCAAGCAGCTAATGCGGTAAGCCTACCGATACTGCGTAAAGATTTTATGATAGATGTGTACCAGATCTATCAATCTTATCTGATGGGCGCTGACTGTATTCTACTCATTATGGCCTGCCTTGACGATATCCAAGTACAAGAGCTGCATGCGCTAAGTATCGAATTGGGTATGGATGTATTGATAGAAGTCCATACTAAAGCTGAACTTGAACGTGCACTCCAGCTACCGCGCTCAGCGCATAATATTTACGGCATTAATAATCGTGACTTGAATACTTTCGATGTCGACTTGCAAACCACGCTGGATCTAAAAAATATTTTAATCGACGCACTGGCGGCTGATGTGGATAGCACGCTTGAACCGCTTATCATCACCGAAAGTGGCATTCATAATAGCGCTGATATTCGTTTGATGTTAGATAATGACATTCAGCACTTTTTAATCGGTGAACAGTTCATGAAGACTGACCATCCTGGACAAGCGTTACAATCCTTACTTGCGGGCGTCGCAGCAGACGGGTAAAGTGGCTTAAGTCTATTGAACAGTTTAAATCAATCAATCATTCAATCATTCATTCATTCATTCATTCATCAACCAACGATACGTTAACTTCTATGTCAAACTCTCTATTTTCAAAAGAAATGCAAGACCAGCTCAAAGAGCTAAAAGGCCAACTTAGCAAAGGTCGCGATACCAATTCGCCTGAAGATGAAAACCAAAAGCCTACTGAGCCTGTATCATTGCCCACGCAAAAGCAAGTAAACAAGACCGTCAAGCAAATGGCTAGCGAGCATATTGACGATGACAAAGTTCTGTTTATGCAAGCAATGCATGGCGTCAATCAGCTTGAAGACAAAAACGTACGCTCACCTGCCAATGCTAGCAAAGCGGGCAAGCCTGATGCGACCACCTTGTCTAAACGTGCTGCTGCGCAAGGTAGTGAAGCGAGTGATTTGGGAGCTGGCTTGTCAGATATGCAAGCACTACTCAACCCTGTCGCTGCTGAGGCCTATTTATCTTACAAACAGCCGACTTTGCAGAATAAAATCTTTGATCAGCTTAAAAAAGGCAAGCTACGTTGGTATGACGCCGTAGATATTCATGGTTGTACCATCGAAGAGGCGCGCGTGGCCATGACTCAACTCCTAAGCCAAGCAAAACAGAAAAACGAGACTATGGTAAAAATCGTTCATGGTAAAGGCAGTGAAGCCATTTTAAAAACGTGCGTTAATGGTTGGCTGCGTCAACTACCAGAAGTATTGGCATTTTGCTCTGCACCGCCAAAAGATGGTGGTAATGGTGCGGTATTGGTACTGCTCAAAAAATCTAAAGCTGATGGTGAATAGTTTTTAGTGTTAGAGTTAGTATGAAGAATCAAAAGGACTGCTTATTGGCAGTCCTTTTGTTATGCTCATAAAATCATTATTTAATCTTTATTGACTATAGCCACTATATTTAACATCTAGCGATAGCGATATTTGCATAAATCAGGATAAGCATTTATGAGCATACAGACCATTGAGAACACGCAACAGCTACATGAACATATCATGGCTTTAATTGTTATCGAGCCAAGATTTTTGTCTATCTATGAACAAGTCGGTATGCCCAGTCTACGGCATAATGTCGGTGGGTTTGAGCAGTTGATGCGAGCAATGGTTGGTCAACAGCTGTCTGTGGCAGCAGCAGCCAGTATTTGGCAAAGACTACTTGATGCCGCCTTGACGAATCCACAGGCAATTATCAAAGCAACAGATGAGGACTTAAGAGCGCAAGGATTATCTAAACAAAAAACCCGTTACATTCGCTCATTAGTCGATCATGATATAGACTTTGCTGCGTTAGAAATTTTGCCTGATGAAGAAGCAATAGAAGTGCTGACGGCCGTTATTGGTATTGGTCGCTGGACGGCTGAGATGTATTTATTATTCTCTCTGAAACGTGCAGACGTACTTGCGATCGATGATCTAGCGATTAAAGTAGCGGCGATGGCGTTATTAGGCTTAACGGAACGCCCAACGCCGGAACAGTTAAAGAATCTAACTCAAGATTGGTCACCACATCGCAGCGCTGCCAGTCTGTTGCTATGGTCATACTACGGCTTATTACGTAATCAAACCGCTGTCCCTTTATAAGGCCAAACACCAAAGTACGATTCACTATGTCAAACTCGCTTAGCTTAAGCTTAGTCTAGCACTCGTTTTCTTTGCTGCTCTAATTTTTGTGAATGGTATAAGATAAACGCTTGATACTTACCTCAAGTGCTTATCTTATACCGTTTTTAATCCATAATTTTATGGCTGATTCCATATAGAAAATCCAGATTTTCTTTTTGCGTACTTGAATTTGATTTTCTTTATCATACGGCTTTTATTTCTCAATGCCTTCAACGCATTGTCTTTTTTACTCTCTACAGATTTAGTCTTTTTCTGACTGCCTTTTTCATCTGTCTTGACGTTATCTTTACCTTTACTCAAGTCCACGGCATGCTTATCATCGTTGCTGTTATCCTTATTGTCGCTAGCATCATCATCAGCATGGTCATCATTTGACATATCTTTTGTCGTTTCCGCGACGTTACCTTCCTTATTCTTATCTTCAATTTCGTTTTCTATGTGATGCTCAAGCTCAGTTTGATTGACAATAAGCTGCTGCGTTGGCAAGGCATGCTCGACATCATATTTCGCCACTTGGTTCAATAAATCAACAAACAAAACGTTCTGTTTGTCATAGAACTCAGTCACGCCATTAGCATTAACATACGCCTGTAATTGAATGATATAGCAGTCTTGACGTAGCTCTAAAATATTGACCTGATTCCATTCTTGGTTGGTCAAATAATGCTCATCTATAAACTCATCCAAGTCCTTGACCATCTTAAAGACCACATCAATATCAGCAGTGCGTTTAATATATAACTGATGGAAGAAGCGAAACATATCGCGGGATGTAAAGTTTTCAATCTGCATCGATGAAAAATCACCGTTTGGTACAGTCACAACAGTGCGCGTCAAGGTGCGCACACGTGATGAGCGAATACCAATATCAATGACTGTGCCTTCATAAGTGCCAAACTTACAATAATCACCAATACGTACGGGCGAATCCGCCACGACCACGACACTACCAACAAGGTTTTCGATGGTTTTTTGAGCACCCAGTGCTAATGCCAAACCACCCACACCCAAGGCGGCAATACCCGTGGTCAAATCAAAACCCAAATTACCGAAGATAACAATCACGGCAAAGATCAGCAGCAACGCTTTGACCACTTTGCGTAGCAGCCCCAAGATAGAGACACGTTCAGTATAATTTTTCTTATAACTTAAATTTACCGCACGAGTGAATATGGCATCGATGACTCGTAACAGCAACCAAGTTAATGCAAGCCAAGATGCAATCTCGGTAAAACGATTGATCGGTTCACGTAGCGTCACCGACACGCCTGCATATACCATCACTTCTGACAGTATCAGTGCCATGATGACCACTGCCAGTGGCAATACGACCTTATCAGGTAATGGCAATGGTACGCCGCGCACACGAGGATAGACGATTCGTAATAGATGGTACAGCAGCCATACCATGATATAAGTAAACACAAAGCTGCCGACAGTCATCATTAATGCTGCGGCTAAATCCGCCACTTGATAACCAAACAGCTTTTTGCCTTCTAATGAATCAAAAGTATAGCGAGACACTAACGTTGGTTCGGTATTTTCTATGACCTCTGGTACTGAGCTGAGCGTATCCGTAGAAAACTGCCAGTACTGCTCTCCTTGCTTAGACACCACTCTTTCAAGTATCAGTGGCACACTTTTTTCGCCCACATTAATCGCACCGACGTTTTCTTGGCTTGGCGGTAGCTGATCAGTTAGGTTGCCCTCAGGCGTATTATTAATCTGCAAATCAGGCTGAAAACGCCCGCCTGCATCCAGCGCTTGCTTAAACTGACGAACGATTGTGGTTGGATTGTCAGACTTTGATAAGTTTAAATAATTACTCGCCAGCAGATAGTCATTTTCACCTAACGCACTGATGAAGCCCTGTACGGTATGGCGCGGAGTATCGCGTCCGAATGAATCTGGTATCGGCGTACTCGCCGACTCCTCACTGGTACTGCCACCCATCCCCAATGCGCTGGCTTCAGCAGCAAATGCATTATTGGGCAACAACGCACTCAACAGCATCACAAGCAAAAACAAAATTGCCATTAGTGGCATTTTGATGATTGAGTATGGTGAAGACAACTCGGGACTGGTAATCATAGGAATCAGGCGATACTTAGTAGACAAAACAAACCTCTTAGCATTATGAATGGTACAACGAAGAACAAATGAGTGCTTCCCTATAATAGCAATTATTTATAACAGCAGTGCTTTTGATTACACGTTTTTATGCTCATCTATGTGAATTATCTACTCTCGCCTTTGCTTATGACTTCTAATTTTTTATTACCTTTCACGACACTCCTTATCAATGCCTACTATGAATGAGAGTGATAATCGTTAAATGAGTAAATCGCAATTTATCATGAAAACTCCTCAGCTTACCGTGAATAAACATTAGGTTAAAGTGGTTTATAAAGCGGTCTGTTTTGTAGATAATAAACGCAGTTTTGCTTGTCCACTGTTTTTTGTAATTTTTAGCCATATTAACGTCAGTATGGTTACTTTTTCCCTGCATTTTTTAATATGATTATTTTGGAATTGACTATGTCTTTATCACGTTCATCTTCACGTACCTACCTTCGTTTGAGTATCTTAAGCGCACTAGGTTTACTTGCGGTTAACACAGCAATGGCAGTGACACCTGACGTTGCTACTATTAGCGATAGCGAGCTACCACAAGTTGAGCTTGATGAAATCATCGTAACAGCAACCCGTACCCCTACTAAAACCAGCAATGTGATTGCACAAACCCGTGTGGTTGACAGTGAAGAGCTACAACGTTATCAGGGTCAAAGCGCCCTTGAAGTCCTCAAACATCAGCCTGGTATCAGTCATTATACTAATGGCGGTCCTGGAACCACTTCAAACTTCTACATGCGTGGGTATGGTAGTAATCAAATCTTAGTCTTAATCGATGGTATACGCTATAGTTCAATTAGTGCTGGTGGCGCGACCCTTAGCCTGTTACCTGCTGATCAAATTGACCGTATCGAAATTCTATACGGTGCGTCAGGTTCTAGTCTTTACGGCTCAGATGCCATGGGCGGTGTGATTCAAGTATTTACGAAAGGCACGAACGTTGACAGAACCACTTTTTCAGTAACGGTTGGTGCAGGGTCACATGACGAATATCTGTATGGTGCCAGCGGCCAATTTGCGAATAAAGCCGGAACGACACTAAGTATCTCGGCAAGCCATAATGAAACCGATGGCTTTAATGCGACGTTACCAGGCTCTTATGGTTATAATAAAGATAAAGATGGTTTTGAAAGCGATAATGTCAGTCTTGCCTTAACCCAAAGTCTTAACGAGCAGCTACTTGTAGGTGCAAGCGCCTTGTATAGTAAGTCTACCACTGACTTTGATAACGGCGCTGCAGAAAACACCTACTCTGATCAAGAAAATGGTGCCGCACAAGCGTTTGTCGATTGGCGTTATATGCCAGGCTCTTCAGTAAAACTGCAATATGGCCATTCTATAGATAAGTCTGATAACCCAACTTACAGCAGTGTTTATGATACTAAACAAGACCAAATCAGCTTAGTCGGTCAGCACTTACTTCTTGTTGGTCAAGGTATATACGGCATAGAATATCTTAACCAAAGTATTGATACGACTGAATATGATGTTGATGATCGCGATGTAAGCAGTGCATTTTTGGGTTATGTATTGGCCAATAATCAATTTGATGCGCAAGCCAATTTACGTTTTGATGATGACTCACAATATGGTAATGAAACCACTTATAACTTAGGCGGTGCCTATCATATCAATCCCAATGCACGCGCTGGCATCAACTATGCTAAGGGTTTCCGTGCACCAACCTTCAATGATTTATACTATCCTGGCTCAGGCAATCCCAACTTAAAACCTGAAACTAGCGACAACTATGAAGCCTTTGTCGAATATGACACCACTTTACAATCGACTCGATTAACCGGCTATTATAATAAAGTTGATGACTTAATCGGTTATGTTGCTAACCCAACGCCTGAAAATGAATGGGCGGGCAGCAGTGAAAATGTTGATGAAGCTAAAATCAAAGGGTTATCGCTAACCTCAGATTGGACAATTGATAATTATCTGTTCGGTGGTAGCTATGACTATCAGCAAGCAAAAAATAACAGTGGCGGCACGAACGATGGCAACTTCCTATCTATTCGTCCCGAACATAAAGGTCTAGTGTATTTGGGCTATCGCTTACCAAGCGTAGATATCCGCGCTGAGTATCAATACGTAGGCGATTATTATGGTGGTGTTGCCAATACTGAGTCAGAATTTGTTGTTAATTATGGCTTATTCAATATCAGTGGTAATTATAAATTGACTAACAATCTATCTATGACAGCGCGATTAAACAATATCACTAACGAGAAATACACCACTATACCGGGCTATAATACGGACGGCACTAACTTTTTCACATCTCTAACCTATAACTGGTTCTAATTTCATTTAGCACTAATTAAAACTTAAATTATAAATAATTAAGGCTATCAATCGATAGCCTTTTTTTATGCTAGTAAATACCATAAGTGATTACTATTTATATCAGCCAATAGGTGACAAATTAACCGCCATCTATTACAATAATCACCCTCCGAGAGGTGTTGCGCCATAATATCTGTATTGCATTTAAGCTTTAAAGCCATGCTAATCAGTCCTTATGTTAGGCTCGGTAACTGTTAACACCCATACTTTGGTCATTAGCAGCGCAAATAACGGCACCTGCGTTTTTATTCTTTTTATCATACCTTAACCACTGATAGGAGCATATTATGGACGCAGTGTCTAACACCCCATCTGCCCATACGATCGATCCCTCTTTCACCGACTATAAAGTCGCCGACATCAGCCTTGCTGATTACGGCCGCCGTGAAATCACCCTTGCCGAAGCTGAAATGCCTGCCCTAATGGGTTTGCGTCGTCGCTACGAAGCCGATCAGCCGCTTAAAGGCGCGAAAATCGCTGGTTGTATCCACATGACCATCCAGACTGCCGTTCTTATCGAGACTCTAGTCGCGTTAGGTGCTGAAGTACGTTGGACCTCATGTAACATCTTCTCAACTCAAGACCATGCTGCTGCGGCGATTGCTGCTGCTGGCATCTCTGTTTATGCTTGGAAAGGCGAAACAGAAGAAGAGTACGAATGGTGCTTACGTCAGCAAATCCACGTTGGCGGCGAAGCATCAGATCAGCTTTGGGATGCCAACTTAATCTTGGATGACGGCGGTGATTTAACTGCATTGATTCATAATGATTATGCCGAGCTTCTTGACAGCATCCATGGTATCTCTGAAGAAACCACCACAGGCGTGCATCGTTTAGTTGAGATGCTCAATAAAGGTACGCTAAAAGTACCAGCTATCAACGTCAATGACGCGGTTACCAAGTCTAAAAATGACAATAAATACGGTTGCCGTCATAGCTTAAATGACGCCATCAAACGTGCAACTGATATGTTCCTTGCTGGTCGTCGTGCCTTAGTTATCGGTTATGGTGATGTTGGTAAAGGCTCTACGCAAAGCTTACGTCAAGAAGGTATGATTGTCCGTGTCTCAGAAGTTGACCCTATCTGTGCGATGCAGGCATGTATGGACGGCTTTGAAGTATTGTCACCGTACATCAATGGCGATAACACTGGCGGCGCTGAGAATATCAACACCCGTCTGCTTGAAGACACCGACATGATTGTCACGACTACTGGTAACTACCATGTTTGTGATCGTCATATGCTAGCCGCATTGAAACCTGGTGCAGTTGTTTGTAACATCGGTCACTTTGATACTGAGATCGACACCCAATTCATGCGTGATAACTGGCGCTGGGTTGAAATTAAGCCACAAGTCCATCAAATCTTCCGCTCGGACGACGAAAATGATTATTTGATTTTGCTTGCTGAAGGTCGCTTGGTTAACCTAGGTAACGCGACTGGTCACCCATCGCGCGTGATGGACGGCTCATTTGCTAACCAAGTATTGGCTCAAATGTACTTGTTTGACGAGAAATTCGCAGAATTGCCAGCTGATAAACGTACTGACAACCTATACGTCAAAGTACTGCCTAAGAAGCTCGATGAAGAAGTCGCTGCGGCGATGGTTGCTGGTTTTAACGGTACTCTAACGAAGCTAACTGAAAAACAAGCAGAGTATTTGGGTGTGCCTGTCGAAGGTCCATTTAAGCCTGACGCTTACAAATACTAAAAGGAGCCAGACTGTGACTAAGCCTGCTTTCTCCTTTGAGTTTTTCCCTGCCAAAACCGAGCTAGGTCATGAAAAACTACTCAGTACTTATGATGAGTTGAATAAGCTATCACCTGCGTATTTTTCAGTGACCTACGGTGCTGGTGGTTCAACCCGAAATCGCACTTTAGATATCGTCCAAGCACTATGCGCACGCGGTGAGACTGACATTGCGCCGCATATATCTTGTATCGGTGATGATAAGGCGGAAATCGCTGAATTGCTCGATTTGTATAAAGGTTTGGGCATCAAGCGCTTAGTTGCCCTGCGTGGTGATTTACCATCAGGTCAAGTCGGTATGGGCGAGCTGCCGTTTGCGTTAGACTTGGTTAAGTTTATCCGTGAATATTCAGGCGATCACTTTCATATCGAGGTCGCAGCCTATCCTGAGATGCATCCACAAGCGCGTAGCTTTGCGTTTGATGTTGACAACTTGGTCAATAAATACCAAGCGGGTGCTAATGCATCGATTACCCAGTTTTTCTATAACGCTGATAGTTACTTATATTTGCGAGATACCTTAGAGAAGCGTGGTATCGATACGGTTGCTCAGCCTTTAATCGCTGGTATCATGCCAATTACTAACTCAAGTAATTTGGTACGCTTTGCCGATAGCTGTGGCGCTGATATTCCGCGTTATGTACGTAAGCAGTTGTCTGACTTTGGCGATGACCGAAAAGCCATTCGTGAATTTGGTTTTGATGTGGTCTATCGTTTATGCGAGCGCCTAATTGCTGAGGGCGTACCTGCCATGCATTTTTATAGCATGAATAAGGTCGAGCCAAACAAGCGCTTGGTTGAAGCACTCGGCTTAGCTTAATTGCTCATCGTATTTATTAAATGTATTTTTTAAAGACTGGCGTTCCTAGGAGCGCCAGTCTTTTTGGTATAAGAATTGCACTAATGCAAATTCTACTAAAGATAATCCCTTTACCCTCTCAAACGATATTCTGCTAAGATATTTGAAAATATTATTCAAACAATAGGACTAAGCAACTGTGCGACGTTTCTTTTATGCCACCAGCGATGATAACAATCCATCAGAGACAAATTACCCTAAACTTAGCACTTTGCCTATCGGTGCTAGTACCGAATTAACAGAGAGTATCGTCCATCATTGGTGCCGTGTATTGCGTGCCAATATTGGCGATCAAGGCATATTATTCGATGGCTTTGGCGGCGAGTATCAGGTGCAGCTACAAGCCATCAGCAAAAAACACGCCACTGTGACATTATTAGCACATGTAAATACTGACCGAAGTGCGGCTGTCTTCACTAAGATCGGTCTAGTGATGAGCCGCGGTGAACGCATGGACTATGCTATTCAAAAATCCACCGAGCTTGGTGTCACTGCCATTCAATTGCTAAGTAGCCATCATGGCGAGGTCAATCTAAAGCCTGCCCAAGTAGAAAAAAAACTGGCACATTGGCAGCAAGTTGCCATTGCCGCGTGTGAACAATGCGGTCTTAATCGTCCACCGCTTATTATTGCGCCTGTGTCCATAAATGACTGGTTACAAAAGTCAGTGACTCACTCTGCCGATGCGCAAATGGACGTTTGCCCTCCTACTACCAGCACTATTGTCACAACCCTTAGCCAAGACCCTTATTATCAAATATTACAACAACCAGCAGATTTGCGTCTGCAACTGAGCGTACCAGCTGCAGGACAACCAGCAATGCCTAGGTCGCTACCAACAGTCTTAACGCAACAATCTCCTTATATTGAGCTGCTAATAGGCCCTGAAGGTGGTCTGAGCGTTGATGAATGCCAGCAAGCAGCCAAAGCTGGTTTTGAACCTTGGCAAATTGGCTCAAGAATCTTACGCACCGAGACCGCACCCGTGGTGGCGTTGGCGACTCTGCATGCTTTGAGCTATTATGGGTAAATATCCTATGCGTAATCCTAATTGCTGTTCCGTTTCGACGTGTTGAGTCCAACTATGACTGCTTTCGCCCCTATTTCCATCGCAGACAAGCAGCAACTGCTGGCCGAGTTATGCGAGCAGCTTGATGATGCCATATTCATCTTGGATGCCAATTTACGCTATCTATCGGTCAATGCCAGTTATGAGATTATCATTGGCTACAGTGAGTCATTTTTGCTTGGCAGACCACTTGGTGTTTATGCGGCAGAGTTTTTATCAGATGAAGAAAGAGCCGTTTTAGCAGATATTACTAACCATCTAGACTGCAATGGTTTTTATGAAAACGACTTTTCGATGCCGAACCGTTATGGACAAATACTTGACTGTCACATGACTTATCGCAAAATCTGTGTCAATCATAAGACTTACTATATCGGTATGGTGCGTGATATGTCCTCGATCGTCAAAGATCAACAGCAAGTGGCGCATTTGCTCAATTATGATCAATTGACTGGGTTACCAAACCGTAAGGTTTTCTTGAGTCAGACCAGCGACCTATTGTTGGACAGCTATCAAGAAGTCGTGATTGTGCGCTTTAATATTGACCGTTATCGCAATCTAGCAAGTTTGCTTGGCCCTGACGGCATCAACGCTTTGGTAAAAAACTTTGTCACACGCCTGAAGAACCTCAAGCTCGATAATTTACAGTGTTTTTCCCATTTTGGCGGCGATGATTTTGCGTTATTATTCGAATTTAATGACGCTAATATAGTACGTCATCAGCTAGACAGCTTAATGCAAATGTGTGAACGCCCCTTCTCCTTAGATGAAAACACTGCGACAGACGCCAAGATTTATTGTCATATTTCCGTCGGGGTCAGTTACTTTCCCACTAACGACGATGAAGTGACAGGATTATTGACCAAGGCTGAAAAAGCGCTGCATTATGTCAAGCAGCAAGGCGGTGATGACATTTGCTGGTATGATACAGCCATTGACGAAGCCACTGCGGGTAGCTTGCAGTTAGAGGCGGAACTTAGAGCCGCTACCACTGAAAATCAGTTTGTTCCTTATTATCAACCAAAGTTTGAGCTGGCTACGGGCATCATTATTGGTTTTGAAGCGCTGGTACGTTGGCAACACCCGACTCGCGGACTGCTAAAGCCGATACATTTTATCAATGCCATTATCACTCATAAACTGTCGTTTGAGCTGTTCTCGCACATGGCGGTTCAAATTGCTAAGCAGTTATCGACTTGGCAACAGCAAGGATTTTGTCAACATATCTGTATCAATGCAGATGCCGCCGAATTTAGCCACCCTGAGTTTTCTGAGATGGTCAGCAGTTTACTGGTGCAACACCGTATTTCTGCGCATCAGCTACATATTGAAGTCACCGAGTCATCCTTAATTCAGCGTCATGCAAATGTCAAAAAACAGCTTACTTTGCTCAAAGAGCTGGGAATTTGTCTGGCGTTGGATGACTTTGGCACCGGTTATGCCTCTTTGAGTTACTTACAAGAATATCCATTTGATTTTATTAAAATTGATAAAAGTTTTATATCCAACATCGACACCGATCGTACCCAATATGCCATTGTAAAAGCTATTTTAGACTTGGCAATGGCACTTGATATGCAGGTAGTCGCCGAAGGCATCGAAACCGAACAACAGCGCGATGTGTTGCTAAAAATGGGCTGTCAACAGGGTCAAGGCTATTGGTTTGGCAAACCAGTGCCAGCAGAGGCTGCGACTGAGATGTTGATTCAGCAGTACGCCGCCAAATAAACCCCATTTAACGGATGTTTATTTATCCAGTATCATGAGTATTTTCATATGGTTATTTGCATCTCCTCTTAACGCCTAACGTCGATTGTATAACCGATGCAAGATAGGTTCATGACTTATCAGTGCTGTCACCAAACTTGTATAATCCCCTCTGAAAGCCTATCTTTTATAGTGAATTTGTTAGAGCTCATTGAGTTTCAAGCTTACTCTGACCATCGCCATTCTTTTCAATACTATTTTATATAGCCGACAACATCGTCAATCTGCATTATTGCCTAGCATTTATTTGGGCTCGTTAGATTAATATGGGCTGGACTTGTGCACTAAGTAACAGTGCAGTCATGTGCCTACCCTTGATGATGATTGGTTATATTCTCAAAAGGACAGGAAGTTATGCAATACAAAGCGCCCTTACGTGACATTCAATTCGTGATGCATGAGTTACTCGACAGCGAAAGCCATTATAAAACCCTGCCAGCATTCCAAGAAGCGGATCGCGAGCTAATGGACAGCCTGTTTGAAATGGCGGCAAGCTTTGCTGAAAATGAGCTATCACCATTGAATCAAAGTGGTGACGCTGAAGGCTGCCAGTTTAACAATGGTCAAGTGACCACGCCAAAGGGCTTTAAAGAAGCATACAAAGCGTATTGTGAGCTTGGCTTCCCAGCGTTGTCTGCTGAAGAAGACTTCGGCGGTCAAAATATGCCGTTCTCATTATCGACCGTCATTAATGAAATGGTTGGTACAGCTAACTGGTCATTCTCTATGTACCCTGGTTTATCGCATGGTGCCATTCAAACCATCGAGCATCACGGTACGGATGAGCAAAAAGACATATATTTAGAAAAAATGATCAGCGGTGAATGGTCAGGTACTATGTGCTTGACTGAAGCACATGCAGGTTCTGATTTAGGTATTATTCGTACCAAAGCTGAGCCTAAAGAAGATGGCAGCTATAGCATCACTGGTCAAAAAATCTTCATTTCAGCGGGTGAGCATGACTTAACCGACAACATTATCCATATCGTTTTGGCTCGTTTACCAGGCGCGCCTGCTGGCACAAAAGGCATCTCACTGTTTATCGTTCCTAAGGTAACGGTCAACGAAGATGGTAGCCTAGGTGAAAACAACAACGTCGTTTGTGGCTCTATCGAACACAAAATGGGTATCAAAGCCTCAGCCACTTGCGTGATGAACTTTGATGGCGCAACGGGTTATCTGATTGGCCCAGAAAACCGTGGTCTACAGTGCATGTTTACCTTTATGAACGTGGCGCGTATTGGTACCGCAGTGCAAGGTTTAACAGCAGCAGAATATGCGTTCCAAGGCTCATTGACTTATGCCAAAGATCGTCTAGCAATGCGTTCATTATCTGGTGTTAAAGCCCCTGAAAAAACAGCTGACCCTATCATTGTACATCCAGCGGTTCGTAACATGCTGTTGACTGAAAAAGCCTTTGCTGAAGGTGGTCGTGCTTTGGTTTATTACCTCTCACATTTTGCCGATACCGTCGCAAAAGGCGAAGGCGATGCGCTTAAATTTGCTGATCAAATGTTGTCACTATTGACACCGATCGCTAAAGCATTCTTGACTGAAACTGGTCTAGAAGCGGCTAACCATGGCGTACAGGTTTATGGTGGTCATGGCTTCATCAGCGAATGGGGCATGGAGCAAAACGTCCGTGATACGCGTATTGCTTGCTTATACGAAGGTACTACTGAAATCCAAGCACTCGATCTACTCGGTCGTAAAGTATTGGGCTCACAAGGCAAACTGCTTGCAAACTTTGTCAAAATCATTCAGACATTCTGTGAAGAAAATAAAGAAAACGACGAGATGGGTCAGTTTATTCGCCCACTTGCCAAACACCTTAAAGAATGGGGTGATTTGACTGCACGCATCGGCATGCAAGCCACTGAAAACCCAGATGCGGTTGGCGGCGCTGCAGTTGATTACATGTATTTCAGCGGTTATGTAACGCTAGCCTACTTATGGGCACGCATGGCATTAGTAGCACAAACTGAACTTGCTAATGGCACTAGCGAACAAGCCTTCTACGACGCGAAAGTAAAAACCGCGCAGTTCTACTTTGCTAAGCTATTGCCACGTACCACCACTCACGTACAGCGTATCAGCACTGGTGTTGAACCATACATGAGCATGGACGTTGATCAGTTCGCTTTTTAATTAGACGTTAAATACTGCTAATACTGTATTTTTATCGGCAACATACTCAGGTGTGTTGCCGATTTTCTTAGCGCTATTAAAATGTATAACGAGTAGAGTCAACACTTTCAAAAAACCTAACCTTTTCTAAAAATCTATCCTTATTTTTAGAAAGGCTATCCTTTATCAATACTTTTGGTGTACGCACAATTCACGAAGAAACACACCCGTGCGCAAGCTTATTTGCTAAACTTTGATTATTAACCGCTAAGGTTAGACCAAAAGAACAATTGATATCTTTAACAACTTTAATTTTATTTATTTGAACCAAAGGAATGTTTATGGCTGTTTATAATGCCCCTCTGAATGACATGCGCTTTATCTTAAATGATGTATTTAACGCGCCTAAATTTTGGCAAAACAACGAAAACTTAGCTCATGTCGATATGGAAACAGTCGATATGATTTTGGAAGAAATGGCAAAACTGTCAAAAAACATTCTTTTGCCAATCAACCGCAGCGGCGATGAAGAAGGCGCAACCTTTGAAGGTAATGGCGTCGTCACGACTCCTACTGGATTTAAAGAAGCGTATAAACAGTATGCTGAATCAGGCTGGGTTGGCTTAAGCGGTAACGCTGAATACGGTGGTCAAGGTTTCCCAAAAATGGTGACTATGCTGACTGAAGAGATGGTATTCACTGCCAACCAATCATTTGCCCTCTACCCTAACCTAACCGTTGGCGCAACACTGTGCCTAAACGCAGCGGCTTCTGAAGAGCAAAAGCAAACCTACCTAGAAAAAATGTACAACGGCGAGTGGGCGGGCACCATGTGCTTGACAGAGCCACATGCTGGTACTGACTTAGGTATCATCAAAACCAAAGCTATCCCTAATGATGACGGTAGCTATGATATCTCTGGTACCAAAATCTTTATCACTGGCGGTGAGCATGACTTAACCGAAAACATCATTCATTTGGTATTGGCAAAAACCCCTAACGCGCCAGAAGGCTCAAAAGGGATTTCACTATTTGTCGTACCAAAATTTTTGGTCAATGCAGATGGCAGCTTAGGCGAGCGTAACACTTTAGCAGTCGGCTCTATTGAGCACAAAATGGGCATAAAAGCCTCAGCCACTTGTGTCATGAACTTTGACAGCGCTAAAGGCTGGATGGTTGGTGCCGAAAACACGGGGCTGTCATCAATGTTCATTATGATGAACTACGAGCGTGTGACTATGGGTCTACAAGGCCTTGGTGGATCTGAGCTTGCTTACCAAAACGCTGCCTTATATGCCAATGACCGTGGTCAAGGTCGTAGTGATACGCAACTACAAAGTCCAGAAAAACCAGCAGATGCGATCATTCATCATGCCGATGTACGCCGTATGCTGTTAAATGCAAAAGCTAATACCGAAGCCTCACGTTGCTTTGCGATGTACGTGGCTAAAAATCTTGATCAGGAGAAGTTTAGTACCGATCCAGAAGCTGCTCAAGCCGCCGCTGCACGCGTTGCTCTATTGACGCCAGTTGCTAAAGCGTTCTTGACTGACAAAGCACTAGAAGCCACTATTGATTGCCAGCAAGTATTTGGCGGTCATGGCTATATCCGCGAATGGGGTATGGAGCAAATCGTTCGTGATACCCGTATTGCCCAGATTTATGAAGGCACCAACGGTATTCAAGCACTTGACTTACTGGGTCGTAAAGTGGCGAAAAATAACGGCAAATACGTCACTCATTTCTTAGGTGAAATTCGTGATTTTGTCAATAACATGCAAGCGGATCATGGTATCAAGCAAGCAACGCTAGATGCTGCTGACACGATTGAAGCATTGACCAACACTGTGCTTAGCAACATTGGCGAGCGTAAAAACGAAGTCAATGGCTGTGCCGTTGACTACATGCATGCCTTTGGTTACCTCGGTTATTCGTACATGTTTGCGTTGATGGTAGAAGCAGCTAACGGTAAAGAAGGTGAGTTCTATACCAATAAAGCCAAGCTCGCCGATTATTTCGTCGGTCGTATCTTGCCACGTATCGATGCTCATGCACAAATGGTTCAAGCTGGTAGTGATCCAATGATGAACTTTGATCTTAGCTACTTTGATGTACCTGCTAGCTAATTGCTTACTTTTATAATAAAGTAAGCCATACCGCACTACGATAAGGGGACAGTCACGCTACTGTCCCTTTTTTTGCCAAAAATATCATCACAGTGATGGTTTCCACAATCGATATAATGAGCGCCACAAAATAACTGCTAACAAAATAATTAACCGCTCAGGCATTGTTACGATTAAAATAACGCAAAGTCACAACATTAAGATTGGTACAAATATCTTTAACGCCGAAACCAATAAGCTCTGAACCAATAACTTCCAAATTAGTGAGCTGTAAATTGAAACCTAACACTCAATAGTGGTAGATATCGCGACATTAATAACTAATATAGTCATTCAAAACACCTATATCTTTGCTCATACTCAATAATAACAATGATTGAAATAACCACCACAAGGGATGCAATGTGTCAGAAATAAAACACATTTTACAACAGATTACAGCCTTAAGTGATGTGCCAGATCCTGCGGTACTCAAGCGCTTAATCGATGAGCTACGAGTGAGTGATAAAGAGCCCACGTTAGCCAATCAAAACATTCAAGAGCTGATTGATATTTTACGTCAACATCCAGAATATGCAGATGGACTGTCAAGTTTCGTCTTAAAACTGATTATTGAATATCGCCAAATTGCTTTATATACCGATACTGGCATCATGTCGGATCAGGGCTTTTTTAATAGTCTACGTCGCCTTATCGGGCACCGTTTTTTACCGCTATTGCCACAAGAAGATTCTGTCGTAGAATTGGTCGGTTATTTATTTGATAAACGCTCTGATGAGCGCTGGCTTGCCAATATTAAAAAAGACAAATGGGATGAACTGGTTGAGCTACTCAAAGTCGATGAGCAGCATTTAAACTTAGTTGCGACAGCAAAAAACAGTATTTTGAACGCGATCATCATTTTGTCATATCGTATCAGCGGTATTGGCTTGCATCCAGATTTGATGGAATTTTATCCGCAAATGCTGAATTATTCAGCGTCATTTGTGGCACAAAATCAAGAGGCGGTCTTATACGTCAATCAGTACCGAGAAGCGCATGAGCTTGATACTTTAACGGATATTACGCCCGAAAAAGCGGTAGATCCTGCGCCGTTATTGGTCATGATTGAACAATGCGAAGATATCGTTGCCACCATACGCAAGCGCATTTATAAAACAGGAATCTCTATTCGCCTGACCAACATGATGCTGCGTTTAGACCAAAGCTTGCAACGTATGCGCATCCTAACTGAACTGGTAGCAGATAATTATGATAAGCGTGATCAGGCGCTCATTGAGTTGATTCAAGCGCTGATTACCACTGCGAGCCGCCGTTATAGTATCGGATACTTAATTGATAATAATACCAAGCTGCTGTCGCGCAAAGTCACTGAAAATGCCAGCCGCGTGGGTGAACATTATATTAGTACCGATAAATCGGGCTACCAAAAAATGTTCAAGAAAGCCTCTATCGGTGGTTTTATTATTGCGTTTATGGCAACGCTTAAGATATTAGCCTATAACCTAGCCCTCGCACCGATGGGACGCGCCTTTGTCAATAGTATGATTTATGGATTGGGTTTTGTTTTTATCCATATCGTTCATGGTACGGTTGCTACCAAACAGCCTGCTATGACGGCGGCGGCAATCGCCTCTACTATCTCGGACGGTTCTGGCAAAAAGTCACACCAGTTAAATAAATTATCAGAATTGGTGGTCGATATTTTACGTACCCAGTTTGTGGCGATTATGGGTAATATTATGCTAGCGATACCAGTCGCTCTGATTATCTCTTTTGCATGGCTACAATATACTGGTGCGCCGATGATCAATACCGACAAGGCTGCACACTTACTGCATGATCTTGACCCCTTTCACTCACTGGCATTGCCCCACGCGGCCATTGCTGGCGTCTATTTATTTTTATCAGGTCTTATTGCTGGTTACTACGATAACTTGGCAGTCTACAACCAAATCGGTGCCCGTATTCAGCGCCACAAACTACTTCAATACCTACTACCAAAAACTTGGTTACAGCGTTTAGGAGGTTTTATAGAAGCCAACCTTGGCGCCATTATGGGCAATTTCTTGTTCGGGGTGTTCTTAGGTAGTACTGCAACAATTGGCTATTTATTTGGCTTACCGATTGATATTCGACACATTGCGTTTGCCTCGGCGAATTTGGCGCATGGACTGTTTAATATATCTGCCAACCAGTGGGATTGGCAGATTGTGTTTATTTCTATTTTAGGCGTTGCCCTTATCGGCATGGTGAACCTCATGGTCAGCTTTTCGCTCGCCTTATTTGTGGCACTGCGCTCTAAAGAAGTCAAATTCATGGAGTGGAGTCGTTTAACCAAGCAGCTTTTCAGCCATATGCTTACCCATCCTTCAGACTTTTTCTGGCCACGTGATAAGCCAATGAAATATGCTCGTATCGACAGTCAAGGACATATGATCTTTGACGATACCAGCGCTCATAAAGGGGGACAAACTATTCCTAATAATTATGTCGTGCGCCGTTTGTCTGATGTAAAAATCCTACCTAAATCCAAGCAAAAAAGCATGCAAAATGAACAGGCTATCACAGACATAGATTACGATAATAACATCTCAAATGCTGACACTGACGCTGCGCTAAAAAGTCGGGAAACACACAGCACCACCAATCATATCAGTACCAAAAAAACCATTGAACTCGATGATGGGCTGATAGATGAGGAGCTCAATAGCGTTCCTTATAGTAGTGATATTCAATATGATAAAGCGCATAACGCCTTTACTGAGGGTAATGAGACGACTGCCCATCTTGAAAACGATAACAGCAACCCTGAAAATAAGGCCACGGGCGATGCTAAAACCTCACTACCTAAACCCAAAAAACCACCAAACCTACCCAGCTAATGGGAAGGTTTTGGTGGTTTAACAAATCGTTTTGATAAGCCAAAATAGTTGCGGCGTGACCTCATTTTAAAAACGGAGATAGAAATGAGCCCATGCCCTAATATTATGTTTCTGGCTGTGAGCAGTGCGCACTTGACCTGATAATTTTTCCAACACTCAAGCGATAAGCCAATAGATCATTACCCCAAACGCAGCCGCCGTCAAGTGCACGCGCATGCGGTAAGTCTACCTCACCTTTCAGCGCTGCCCAGTGCCCAAATAATACCTTGCGATTCCGCGGCACTTGCCATTCAAACCAAGGCAAAAACCCCTCTGGCATAGACGCTTCTAACCCTGCTGCAAAGCTAAATTCTAACGTGCCATCTTGCTTGCACAGCCGCATACGAGTGAAATAATTGGCAATTGCACGCATTTTGGTAAAGCCATTAATATCTGGATACCAGTCATCAGCAGTCTTACTATATAAATTTGGCAATAAACGATCCAGCTGTTTTAAACTACTTTGCAATTGTGACTCTAACTGCTGCGCATACTTTTCGGCATCTTCAATACTCCAATGTGGCGGAATACCAGCATGAACCAAGACCGTCTGCTCATCAGGAAAAGCCAATACTGGCTGATGACGTAGCCATTCAAGCAGTTCATCGCAATCATCGGCAGCAAAAATAGGCGCTGTCTGATCCTTTTTTTTAATCTTTGCCGCACCGCGCCAGACAGCGATCAAATTGAGATCATGATTGCCGAGTACTGTCGCGGCTGCGCCTTGCTCGCAAAGTGCTTTGACATGACGCAAGGTACTTAACGAATCTTCACCACGTGCCACCAAGTCCCCTGCAAACCATAGCTTGTCTTGTGCAGGATCAAAATCCAATATTTCAAGTAAATGAAGGTACGCCGCATAGCAACCTTGCAGGTCACCGATGACATACTGATGGCGAAAGCTCATAAATCCTCAGTGTTTTTACGTGATAGTTTTATGTGAAAATTTTATATCGTCATTTCCATATAAATGTCTTTGACGACGAATCGGCAGTAACTCGATTTAAACCTCTACTTTACGCGCTTGATTACTCAAATTCACAAAATCCTTCACACTTAAGACTTCAGGACGTGCTTGTGGGTCGATGCTACACGCTGCAAAATCTTCTTCGCTCAATGTCGGTAGCAACGTTGATTTTTTAAAGATGGCACGTAGCGTCTTACGACGATGGTTAAAGGTTTCGCGTATCACCAATGCAAAATACTCTTCGTCTTCTGCGACGACTGGCTTAATGATATGCGGCGTCAAACGAAAAACCGCACTGGTTACTTTTGGTGGCGGATTAAAAGCACCACGTGGTACGGTCAGTAGATAATCGGTATGGCAATGATACTGCATAATGACAGATAGGCGACCATAAGTTTTGCTACCTACATCCGCCGTAATACGCTCGACCACTTCTTTTTGCAGCATAAAATGCATGTCTTGAATCACATCGGCATAACTGAGCAAATGAAATAAGATAGGCGTAGAAATATTATACGGCAGATTACCAACCACACGGAGCTTGCCACGCTCATCGCTATACAGCTCGCGATAGTCGACATGCATGGCATTGTCTTTGATGATCGTAAAGTTTGGATGGCTGTTGGCACCGATACGAATACGCAGGCTATCTGCCAAATCACGATCCAGCTCGACCACAGTCATCGCATCTACTTCTGCCAATAATGGCTCAGTCAGTGCGCCCATCCCTGGCCCAATCTCAATCAAATTGTCATCGCGCTCTAAGCGAATGCTCTCAACAATCTCACGGATGACACTGCGATCATGTAAGAAATTTTGACCAAAGCGCTTACGCGGTTGGTGTTTGGCAGCGCGTAGGCTGTTGGTAATAGACTGAGCATCAAACGATGTTTTGGACATAAAAAAGTCTTCATAGATAAAAAAGAGAGGGTCGATAAGGCAATGCCAGCAATGTGCTAGTTTTATAATGATGAATTATAACACAGCTCATAATTGCACTGTATTTTTGAGATATTTTATTATTAAACTACCCATACATTAGCGCAACCGAGGCAGTGTTTTTTTTGTTCTAAAACCATTTGGTATAATGTTGGTTATATATAAGGTTCCCTAGTAAGGACTTGAATCTTTGGCTGTTGTAGTACCAGTATGCTTCTGAGTGTACAAAAGGTCAGCATCTCGAATTCAATATCAAATATTTCAGCTCAGATTTGCGATATCGGTTGCTTATGCAGCATACTTGTTAATAAAGATATGGAACGCTAAATAATTATTTGACTTTAATATGCTAAGGAACAAAACTTTGAAAATGACTACTGATGTTAAGAAGCAGCATACCGTACCCCGATTTTTATTGGATAAGTTTAGTTTTGAGACAAGTGGTAAGAGAAATAGGTTGTTTACTTTTGATAAATTGAATGAAAAAGTTTTTGAACAAACTGTATTTAACGCAACAACCATGAATTCATTTTATAACTTTGTAGATGATCCTGCGTCAATAAGTTTGGAGCCCGTTCTTGGTGTATATGAAGATCAAGCAGCTCCGTTAATTAAAAAAATAGTTGAAGAAAAAAGTATTTCTTGGTTATCTGAAGAGGATAAGTACAAAATCGCTGAATTCATAGCTGTGCAGCAATCAAGGACACATACACGTTTGCAGTTAATAGAGCGTATGGCTAGCGTTCTTGATATACGTCTCACACAAATGCATCCTTCGAGTGAGAAAGTAGAAACTGGGTTTGGACCGGAAGGGTTAAACGATCGTAAAAATATTTTTCTCAATGGAATAGTAAGTCAAGAAGAAGTAATATCAATTTTTTTAGAAAAGTCCTGGATACTTTTTGAGACAACAAAAGAAAACCCATTTTTCATATCTGATAATCCAGTCACACTATACAACAGTATTAATATGGGGGTATATGGCAACTTGGGCATTGCCCTTGAAGGGATAGAGATTTATATTCCACTGTCATCCACTATTACATTGGGTTTAATTTGTCCTTCGGTTGCCAAGTTGAAGACTCAAGAATCAGTAAAGATATTAAATAAACCTAACGTAATAGTGGATCTTTTCAACGCATTGGATGCGTCTCAAAAGAAGTTGGTTCTAGATGATGCGGGGCAAACTGAGACTGAGTTTTTGCAAGCGGTAAAAAATCTAAATTCATGCATAGAAATGGCAGAAAGCTTTGAAGATGGTAGCTCATATCTTATACAAGATGAGAAGCTGAAACATTTAAATAGTTTGCAAGCCGCACAATCTGAAAGATATGTTTTTTCTACAATAGATGATTTCGAAGTAGTACAGAAAATGATTGCTATGAATGAGCAATACAAATATGGACCAAGTGTAAAAATAGGATAATTTTTCGAAATCATTTATTAATGCATACACCAGTGGAACAAGTTAATTCACCTTTTAAACCCATTAACAGACCACTTAAAACAGAATGCCATAATGGAACCACTTATATCAGGTCATGTTTGACGACTTATAAATGGCCATCATTCACACCAAAGTTAGCCAATACTGAGTTAAAAACCTCGCCAAGGCACTGACTTATGCAAGAGGTCTATTAATAAGCGATTTATCCGCCATCTCATTAGCCATCAGTAGTGCTTGGTATAAGCTAGTCGCACTTGCGCCGCCGCGCCCCGCTAAATCAAGCGCAGTCCCATGATCAACCGAAGTACGAATATAAGGCAAACCTAAAGTCAGATTAACCGTATCACCAAAACCATGTGATTTCAGCACTGGCAAACCTTGGTCATGATACATCGCAATCACCGCATCACAGTTGGCTAGATGTCTGGGTGTAAATAAGGTATCCGCTGGCATCGCCTCTGATATATCGACGCCTGCTTTGATAAATTCTTGCAACACTGGATTGATGATTTCAATCTCTTCTATACCTAAATGTCCACCCTCGCCTGCATGTGGATTGAGACCGCAGACTAAAATACGTGGCTGCGTTAAGCCAAATTTTGCTTTCATCTCATCGACGATAATTTGTACGGTTTGGCGTACATTGTCAGACGTGATTGCAGCAGGGATATCTTTCAACGCTAAATGAGTGGTGACAAGCGCGACTTTCATGGCTTGATTGGCGAGCATCATCACGACTTTATCACAGCCACTTTGCTGCATAAAAAACTCTGTATGACCGCTAAACATCGTGCCATCTAATAGTTTAATATCGGCTTCTATCAGTGCAGACTTTTGCAATGGTCCAGTGACGATAGCGGCCACTGTTTTATTGGTTGCCAACTGATGGGCAATGTCTAACTGCTTAGCAACCATTGCTGAATTGTGCGTGTTAATTTGTCCGCAGACAACTGGCTCAGCACAAGATATATTAAGCAGAATAAAAGAACTATCCACGTCCGTATCTGGCTGCGACATCTGCTCTACAACGTTAAGATTAAAGTCATCGGCATCGATATCAATAGTTTGCCAGATGGGAGGGTTTTTCAATACATCAGCTGCAACCAACTCATCTGCGCGCTTTGTCATAGCGGTGCTATCGGCGGTGACCCAAATTGGGCGTTCAAAATCTTGCAATTTACCCTCAGCCGCTAATAGCAGCACGATATCCATCCCAATACCAGCAGGCTCACCAGTTGTGATTAATAATGGCAATTTTTTTTGTATATCTTGCATCGTAACTACGCCTTTATATTTATATTGAGTCGTGAATTTTATTGTATTTTTTATGGGAAAAATAAGTACTGACACTTATATTGTATAGATGATTTTTTACTTATTACAACCGTCATCTAGAATAGATAGTTGTCTATCTGTGCCGAAAAAAGCCTATTATGTGTTAAACTTTCGCTTTTGATTATAGCATTTACCAGTCAACACCGAGCTCAGGTTTTGGTACTTCAATTATAGTGGCATGTGGCGTTTTATTTGCTGTATCAGCACCCAATGAAACCCTGATATCACATACCCATTTATACCCTCTTTTATATCGACTTTTGACACATTAGGCAATCATGGCAGACAACGAAAAAACCGACGACTTACTCAATCAGACACCGCCGCACAATATCGACATTGAAAAGGCATTGCTCGCGTCCTTAATGAGTATCGAAGAGGCGTACGACAAGATTGCTGATATCGTTACCAAAGATGATTTTTATGCAGGGCGGCATCAGTATATTTTTGATGCTATTGCTCATTTAGCGGCAGTCAACGAACCCTATGATACGGTCATGGTACACGACTGGCTAGAAGCACAAAAACTCCTTAAAAGTGCAGGCGGCGATAGCTACTTGGCAGATATTTTGAGTCAAAGCCCTGCGACCTTGTTTAACCTGACCGCCTATGCTCAGCGCGTTCGTGAACTATCTACTCTACGCCAATTGATTACGACTGGCAATGAGATGCTCACGCTCGCCTATAACCCTAAAGACCAGAGCGTCAGCGATATTTTAGACAGTGTTGAGGGTAAGATATTTAGCATCAATGAGCAGCACAACAAACGCGCCGAACAGCGTGGACCTGTGGGCATTACTGCTGTTTTGACCAATGTTATTGATAAGATTCAAGAGCTAAAATCCAATCCCGATGGCATGATTGGTTTACAGACGCCGTTTGCTGAGTTGAATAATAAAACCCAAGGCTTGCAGGCAGGTGACTTAATCATCGTGGCTGCCCGTCCTTCTATGGGTAAAACCACCTTTGCCATGAACTTGGCAGAAGGTATTTTATTTAACGAAGATCTGCCTGTTGTGGTGTTTTCGATGGAGATGCCTGCTGAGTCTATCGTCATGCGTTTGCTATCCTCATGGGGCGCGATTAATCAGACGCATCTGCGTTCTGGGCAAATGAATGAAGATGAATGGGCAAAAATGATGAACGCCATTCAGCACTTACAATCTAAACATCTCTATATTGATGATAGTACTGCTTTGCCACCATCTGAGATGCGTTCACGCTGCCGCCGTATCGCCAAAAATCATGATGGTAAGCTTGGCGCTATCGTCGTCGATTATCTCCAGTTGATGAAAGTGCCAAACCTAGATGGCAACCGTGTTGGGGAAATCTCTGAGATTTCACGTAGTTTAAAAGCCTTAGCACGTGAGCTTGAATGTCCTGTTATCGCTTTGTCGCAGCTTAACCGCAGTCTAGAAAACCGCCCTAACAAGCGCCCTATTATGTCGGATTTGCGGGAATCGGGTGCGATTGAGCAGGATGCCGATTTGATTATGTTCATCTATCGTGATGAGGTTTATAATGAGAATACAGACCACAAAGGCGTGGCTGAAATCATTATTGGTAAGCAGCGTAACGGCCCTATCGGCACCATACGTTTGGGCTTTGAAGGGCAATTTACCCGCTTTATTAACCTAACGCCAGAATACTATCAAAACGTCAGTTTCGAAAACGACGAATGATTAATCTTATAAAACTTAAGCCTAATAAAAATCAGCCTGATAAAGACTGAAGCTTAATCATAAGCGAACAAATAGTTTTTAATAAAATAGCCAGTGCTGCATTAGGGCGTGTCTTCATTTCAAAAATGGTGATAAAAATGAGATAAATTGCCGTCAAACAAGGAAAATAGCGCAGATAATATCGGGATATTAACCAGCTATTTGACGATGTTTGGCAAGATTTAGCCATTTTTAGCCCATTTAGAGGACTATCGAGTGAATTGAAGACACGCCCTAGCCTAATTCATGCAGTACTGGCTTTATAACTTCATAATTCTACTTATAAAGAAGCCAATTATGCGTACTATCACAATCAAACCACAAGCCATTACTCACAACTTAAACCAAGTTAAGAAAATGGCAGCAAACTCTAAAGTTCTCGCCATGGTCAAGTCCAACGCTTACGGACATGGCGTGGCAGCAGTATTGCCTGCATTGCAACAAGCAGATGGTATTGGTGTTGCAACCTTGACTGAGGCGCTAGAAGCTCGGCAGTTAGGCTGGGACAAAACCATTGGTTTGATTGAAGGGGCATTTACCGCTGATGAGTGGCAGCAGGCCATTAATAGTGATATTAGCTGCGTGATTCATCATGCACCGCAATTGCAGTGGGCACTCGACAATATCCCACTAGCCAATAGTGCGACCAGAGTGGTTTGGCTTAAATATAATACTGGTATGAACCGTCTAGGCTTCAACGCTGAAGGTATTATGGCAGCGGCTAAGCGCCTGCATGAAGCGGGATATCAGCTGATACTAGCCACGCATTTTGCTAATGCCGATGACAGCACTCATCCATTAAATGCGATGCAAATTCAGCGTTTTTCGGAGGTATTAGATACCTTACAAGCGACCATTAGCGCTGATATCAAAGGCTCATTATGCAATTCAGCTGGTATCGTTAATTTTCCAGAGCATCATTATGATTGGGTACGTCCCGGCATTATTTTATATGGTAGCGCACCTGTCATTGATAAAAGCGCGCATGAGTTAGGCTTACAGCCAGCGATGGATTTCAGCGCACAAATTATCGCCCTGCAAACAGTTCAGGCAGACAATGCTATTGGCTATGGCAGTCGTTGGACAGCGCAGAAAGACACTAGAACAGCGCTGGTGAGTGTCGGCTACGGCGATGGTTATCCTCGTGTCATCAGCGATGAAGCCTATGTCACTGTTATAGATACTACCAACGATAAAAGCTACCGATGCGCAGTCATTGGACGCGTGGCAATGGATATGATTGTCATTGATGTCAGTACCGCGCCAGAAGACATTGCGTTAGACAGTAAAGTAATACTGTGGGGCGATGCTCCGCACGTCGATGAAGTCGCCGCGCATGCTGGTACGATTAGCTATGAGCTACTATGCCGCCTAAGCATTCGCCCAAATCGCATACAAGTATAATTATGCTGACCTCGTCACTATTCATGTAATGTCTGTTTGACAGACTTATAAATCACGGCAAATTGGACATTTACATTAAGCCTAATTGCGCTATACTAAAAGTTTGTTGTCACCCCAGTATACGCACTGACGCGATGCTATTAAAGACTGATGACGTTTCACTGACTGCGATCGACTGCTAGGATTACTATGAGTTTGCGCCATTTTTTGACCTTATCTGATTTAACCAAACAAGAATTAGAAAACCTTATAAAACGCGCCAGCGAATTGCGCAAGATGCAACACGCAGGCGAGATATATCAGCCGTTTGTTGGTCGTACGCTTGGCATGATATTTGAAAAATCCTCAACCCGTACACGCATCTCATTTGAGACAGGTATGGGTCAGTTTGGTGGTAGTGCTATCTTTTTGTCGCCAAATGATACCCAGCTTGGGCGTGGTGAGCCGCTAGAAGACTCAGCACGTGTGATCTCTAGCATGGTTGATATCATCATGATTCGTACCTTTGGTCACGAAAAAGTTGAGACCTTTGCTGAATACTCAAGCGTGCCTATTATCAATGCTTTAACTGACGAATTTCATCCTTGCCAGCTACTGGCTGATATGCAAACCTATTATGAGCACCGTGGAAGTATCGAAAATAAAATCGTTACTTGGGTTGGTGATGGCAATAATATGTGTGCATCCTATATGCAAGCAGCCCATCAGTTTGGCTTTGAGCTACGCGTCGCTGCGCCTTATGGGTTTGAGCCTGACCCTGAGCTGATGAAACGCTTCTCGCATTGCGTCAGTATTGTCGAAAACGTACAAGAAGCTGCGAAAGATTCAAATTTAATTGTCACCGATGTCTGGGCAAGCATGGGACAAGAGTCTGAACAAAATACTCGTGCGCGCCGTTTTGCCGCTTATCAAGTAACGCCATCGCTATTGGACAAAGCCGATCCTGAAGTGGTATTTATGCACTGTCTGCCCGCGCATCGTGGTGAGGAGATCTCTCACGATATGCTTGATGATCCACGCTCAGTAGTATGGGATGAAGCTGAAAATCGCTTACATGCACAAAAAGCCTTGATGGAATTTTTGTTAAAAGACAAAATAAAACTTTAAACAATGTAGCCATAATCTATTTATGGAAGAGTAAGTACGAAAAAGGCAGACCACATTTAGTGTGATCTGCCTTTTTATTTTATGATGAACGATAAGCCACTGCTTAACCAATTTTTAACGAGTAAGCATTTTTTAACGAATAAGTGTCGTCACACCATTACTACCTGCTTTCAGCAATACATCAGCTTGATTGGCCGCAAAGATACCATTACACACCACACCCACGATATTATTCAGCTCTTTTTCAAGCTCTATTGGATTACTCACATCCAAATCATAAGTATCTAAGATAACATTACCATAATCAGTCACAAAATCTTCGCGGTAAACTGGCTCACCGCCCATACGGGCTAATTGCCGTGCGACATAAGAACGTGCTTGCGGCAGTACCTCAATCGGAACAGGAAACTCGCGACCTAGCACCTCAACGCTTTTGCTCTCATCAACCATACATATAAATTTGTTAGAAGCCGCTGCCACAATTTTTTCACGAGTGAGCGCGCCTCCGCCGCCTTTTATCAATTGCAAATGCTCATTGACCTCATCTGCCCCATCGATATAAATATCAAGCGTACCAGCAAAGTTTAAATCAACTATCTCAATACCAAGGGCACGAAGTTTGTCTTCAGTGACCTGTGAGCTAGCCACCGCGCCAGCAAGCTTTACAGTTGGCAATAATTCAATCAAACAGTTGACCGTACTGCCCGTGCCTACTCCAAGTATCATGTCATCTTCGATATAACTTAGAGCCGCTTTGGCGGCGGCTTGCTTTTGTGCTTGCTGATCACTCATCATAAATCCTTGGCAAAATAAACGTATCGCTTTAAAAAAAGTAAAGGGTAAAAAGGTAAAATGCGCCGCCATTATACCCGATGAGTTTAATGAATGTCTTGCGATTAGCGTGGCTATTACGCTGACATTGATTCAAATTTTAAAATGAAGACAGATAAGGCAACCAAACAACCAAAGCCAGTAGCGTGACCAATAGTACGGGCGGGGTAATGAGCAGTCCAATCTTCATATACTGCCCCCAACTGATTTTATAGTCTTTTTCTGCCAATACATGGAGCCACAATAAAGTCGCAAGGCTACCGATAGGTGTGAATTTCGGCCCCAAATCATTACCAATCACATTGGCATAAATCATGAGCTCTCGAGTGGCAGCAGGTACTTGCGCACTATCAATCGCCAGTGCACCAACCAAAGTGGACGGCATATTATTCATGACAGAGGCTACAATAGCAGAGAGGAATCCAGTTCCTAATGTTGCGATGACCTTACCCTGCTGCCCTAGCCAATTCAAAACTTGAGCACCATAGGCCGTTAACCCTGCATTGCCCAAGCCATAAACAACCAAGTACATACCGATGGAAAATAATACGATTTGCCAAGGCGCTTGACGCAGGATATCAGATACAGGAACAACAGCATCACGCCCTCCTTGCCACCAGCGACCTGCAATTGCCATTAACAGTAACGCCGCCACTCCTGTCACCAAGGAGATAGCAATGCCCAATGACTCAGTCGTAAAGTAGGCAATAAGTAGCAACGCGAGCAACGGAAAGGCCGCTTTAAAGACCAACGGATCTTCAATCGCAGACTCTGGCGCACTCAAATCAGCAATGGAGTAGTGTTTTGGAATATGCCGCGCATAGACCACCCATAATACGGCCAGCGTCGCCAATACAGAGACAATATTGACCGGTATCATCACTGCTGCATAACGACCAAACCCAATGTCAAAATAATTAGCACTAACAATATTGACCAGATTAGAAGTGACTAACGGTAGACTTGCGGTATCAGCAATGAAACCTGTTGCGATAATGAAAGCCAAAGCAGATGGTGGTGAGAATTTAAGACGTAGTAAGATAGCGATAACAATTGGGGTCAATAGCAATGCTGCCCCATCATTGGCAAACAATGCCGAGATAAACGCACCTAAAATCACAATCATAGGAAACAATAATCGTCCTTGCCCATTACCTAGCCTAGCTACATGCAGTGCTGCCCAGCCAAAAAATCCGGCTTTATCTAAGATAAGCGAGATGATGATAAGCGCCACAAAGGTAAAAGTCGCATCCCAAACGATGTCCCACACAATACCAATATCGGAGAGCTGTACCACGCCAAAAGCCAAGGCAATCAACGCACCGCCCATTGCACTCCAGCCAATACCCAGTCCTTTGGGCTGCCATATCACTAAAACCAAAGTCACGATAAATATAATCAATGCGATCATTGAGTAACCTTTTTAGGCTTAATTATTATAAGAATAATTATGTAAGAGCAAGTATTAGAAAATGAATGATGAGAGGATACATTAGAGTGATTTTTGGTTGACGCGATGCGACAGCTCCTCTGCGCTTTCTACTCGTTCAGAGTAACGGTCAGTCAGATAGGCTGAGCGTCCACGAGTCAGCCAAGTGAATTTCACCAACTCCTCACAAACATCCACGAGACGCAAATATAAAGGAGACTTATCCATACGATCATCGTCGTTAAATTCCAAAAAGGCTTTAGGAATAGAGGACTGATTGGGTATGGTAATCATCCGCATCCAACGCCCAAGAATGCGCAATTGGTTAACCGTATTGAAGCTTTGACTGCCACCGCTGACTTGCATCACTGCCAAAGTTTTGCCTTGAGTTGGACGTACACCACCTAATGACAATGGAATCCAGTCAATTTGTGCTTTCATAATACTGGTCATACTGCCATGACGCTCTGGGCTCACCCACAGCATACCTTCTGACCACTGCGCCAACTCTCGCAGCTCTTGTACTTTTGGATGATCGGCATCAGCAGCATCAGGCAATGGTAAACCCGTCGGATCAAAAGTTCGAACCTCACAACCATACCAACGCAATAGACGGCTCGCTTCTTCACTGGCCAGTTTAGAGAATGAGCGCTGGCGTAGAGAGCCATATAGCACCAATATTCTTGACGCATGGCGCGGGTCATGTGTACCAATTAAAGACTCAATATCGATAGGCTGTATACTGTCTGCATCAATGTTGGGCAAATCGCCCAAATCGACTACATCTAAATCTGCTGTTTTATTTGCCATGATAAATCACTTCCCCATCTTCTTTAGTAAAACTACTCACGGGATTCTCTAACAACTCAAATACGCGCTCAGACGGTCGGCATAATGCCGCGCCTTTATTGGTGACCACGATAGGACGATTGATTAAAATGGGATGGGCAATCATCGCATCAATGATTTGATCGTCAGACAGTTCAGAATTGTCTAATCCTAGCTCATCATTGACAGGCTCTTTGCTTCGTAACAGCTCTCTTGGTGAAAGGTTTATCTTTGCCAACAGCTCAACTAAATAATCACGGCTTGGCGGGGTTTTAAGATATTCAATCACTTCTGGATTTTCGCCTGATGCTTTCATGATGGCCAATGTATTGCGAGACGTACCGCATTTTGGATTGTGAAAAATTAGTGATGTCATAGTAATTTTACCTATATTTATGAATATGCTTAGGGTATGTCCTCAATCTTAAAAAAATTGACTAAATGAGCTAAAAATGAGGACACGCCCTAGTAGTAAAGAGATTTGTTAAATCAGTTATTGGCTTACTGATTGTTTGAAAGACTGTCTGCATCAGCAGGTTTAGCACGCTCACATCCGCTCAGACTGTCCATAAGAGACGCACACAATTCTGGATGTCCTGCACAACAATCTTGCAATAGAAACTGAATAACCTCCTCCATATGTGACAGTGAGGCGCGATAAATTATCTGCCGACTGTGCCGTTGAGACACCACCCACCCTGCACGAGCCAGCACCGATAAATGTGCTGACATCGTATTGTGCGGCACAGACAGTTGACGAGCAATTTCACCTGCAGGTAGGCCGACAGGCTCTTGGCTGACCAGCAACCTAAAAGCTTTTAGACGAGTATCTTGAGAGAGCGCAGCAAAGCTTGCGATAGCATTTATTATTTCCATATGTCCAATAATATAGACATATAGAAATAATTCAATATTTTATTTAAAAAATATTGAGATAAAACCACCCTATCTTTCATCAAAAATTGAAATCGCTGCAAAAACTGCAATAGGGTCTTGCAAGACCGTTAAAATCAGCATAGGCTAATCTATTTAATTTTTCTATTCATCCACACTTTTTATTAGGGAACATTATGCTGTCACATTGGGTACGAGCCATCTTGCAAGCCACCGTCTATGACGTGGCAATTCAAACACCACTTGAAGCGGCACCCAAGCTGACCCAACGTTTTGCTAATGACATTCGTTTTAAACGCGAAGACTTGCAACCGGTCAAATCCTTTAAATTGCGTGGTGCCTATAACCGAATTAGTCAGTTAAGTGATGAGCAAAAAGCACGTGGCGTCATTTGTGCATCAGCAGGTAATCACGCACAAGGGGTTGCTTATTCTGCCCGTAAACTTGCCCTAAACAATATCATTGTGATGCCGACCACCACCCCTGACATCAAAGTCGATGCCGTTAAAGCACTGGGCGGTAATGTCGATTTATATGGTGATAGCTTCGATGAAGCCAACCGTTATGCAATCAATCGCGCTGAAACAGAAGGTCTGACCTTTATCCCACCTTACGATGATGAGTTGGTGATTGCCGGACAAGGTACCATTGGTCTTGAGCTAACTCAGCAATGGCGCAATATGGATTATGTGTTCGTCGCGGTTGGCGGTGGTGGTCTCATCTCAGGTGTCGCGGCATTCTTAGGTGAAGTTGCGCCGCATGTCAAAGTGATTGCGGTGGAAGCAGAGCAATCAGCTTCTCTTAAAGCGGCGCTTGAAGCCAATGAGCGCGTTAAGCTTGAGCAAGTTGGGCTGTTCGTCGACGGCGTGGCAGTTGCTCAAATCGGCGAATTGCCATTTGAAATTGTCCGCATGCAAAAGAGTGATAAATCAGGTCCTTTAGTCGAGCCTGAAGTGGTGACTTGTACCAATGACGAAGTATGTGCGGCGGTTAAAGACATCTTTGAAGAAAATCGCAGTATCGTTGAGCCTGCGGGTGCGTTACCCGTTGCTGGTATGAAAAAATATATCGAAGCCCATAATCTACAAGGTAAAAACTGCGTCGGTATTATTTGCGGTGCCAATATGAACTTTGACCGCTTACGCTATATCGCTGAGCGTACTGAGATTGGTGAGAAAAAAGAAGCCATCTTTGGTGTGACGATTCCTGAGCAGACAGGCGCTTTCTTAAATTTCTGCCGTAGCTTACATGGACGCAATATCACTGAATTTAATTATCGCGCCGATAGCAAAAAATCACCTGACTCTATGGAACCTGCATCAATATTTGTCGGTATTGCGCTAAAAGAAGGCGACAAAGAGCGTAAAACCATTCGCACCCAATTGGCAGCTGATGGCTATACAGCTCATGATTTGACCGATGATGATATTGCCAAATCGCATATCCGTCATTTGATTGGTGGTCATGCGCATGTTGCAAACGAGCAATTATTAAGTGTGGTTTTCCCTGAACGTCCAGGGGCATTGCTGAAGTTTTTAGAAAAGCTAGGTGATGACTTTAATATCACTTTGTTTCATTATCGCAATCATGGGGCCGCCGAAGGTCGCGTATTGGTCGGTTTGCAAGCGCCTGAAGGTAACTCTCGTCAATTACAAGACGCGTTACTCGATATCGGCTATGACTGCACCATGCTCAATGACAATATTGGTTATCAATTATTTTTGAAATAAAAATAAACTATCAATCCATCAATGGCTGTTTGTTAATCACCAAAAAGCCGCCATTGATGAATGAATAGTGATTATGCATTGGTAGCTTTCATTAATTCATAGCGACCATGATGAGGTGGTAAACCGTGACTCAAAAGATATTGATCTTTGTATTATTACTGGTTTTAGCACTTTTGGGTTATAAGATGCTGCAACCTGACAACACGACCAGTAACCCTATTGCTAACGTTGCGACTGATACTCCAGTTGACGCTGCTTTTACCTCAACTGATCTGGATGACATACCGCCAACGTACGTCGACTCAGATGCAACGTCAACATCAGTCTCGGCAGTAAAACCAATACTCACGTCGTCAGCATCAGCATCAAGCTTTACCTGTGATGGCAGAAAGCATTGCTCTCAGATGACGTCATGCGCAGAAGCCACTTACTTTGTACAACACTGCCCGAATACCAAAATGGATGGTAATAATGATGGTGTCCCATGTGAGCAGCAGTGGTGTCGCTGATTTTATATCAAATATAAACTGAGAAAAGCATGCATACTCCTGCTATTTTTGCCGAAGAAAACCTAGAAAATATCATTGGATTTATCGCAGCCAATCCCTTAGCGACCTTGGTTGCTCAAACCAAAGATGGCATCGAAGCCTGCCATATACCACTCTTCTGGCATAACGATAACTTTATGCCTGATGCTAGTGTTGGTGTTGGTTCTGATATTCACTCTAATGCTCAGCACGGCTATCTTTACGGTCATTTCGGTCGTAAAAATCCTATTTATCAGAACACCTTACCAGATACTGCGTGGTTAATTATTTTTCAAGATTCTGCACATTATATCAGCCCCAACTGGTATCCTAGCAAAGCGAAAACCCATAAAGAAGTGCCCACTTGGAATTATCAAAGCGTCCATATTCAATCCAAAATTGAGCTGCTTGAAGACGCCGATACGCTGAAATGGATATTAGCAACCATGACTGCACGGCAAGAGGTGCTATCCGACCATCCTTGGTCATTAGATGAGGCACCTGCTACTTATATCGATGCTATGTGCCGAGGGATTATTGGCTTTAAGCTGCCCATCGATTCTATACAAGCCCAATTTAAATTAAGCCAAAATAAAACCGTAGAAAATATCACAGGTGTGATTAATGGTTTAGCGCAGTTAAAGACAAATGATGCGGCTGAAATGGCGATGAAAGTTGTCAATCAGAATAATGGCTAAGACGAGACTTTCGCTCTTCACCATAAAAATCTATTTTTAAACATTTTGATAGCGCAAGGCTCTTTCAATTTGCAAAAAAAGCACCATTAATATTATCTTACTTTATGGATATCGATGAGGTTTTGATGAGTAAACACAACAAAAACCACAATCAGCCTAACCATAGCCAACCTGATGTCGTGCGTATGCGTCTCGATAAGTGGTTGTGGGCAGCACGATTTTATCGTACTCGCAACCTTGCTAAAGAAGCCATCGAAAGCGGACGGGTACATTATGCGGGTAGCCGCGTAAAGACCAGTAAAGAGATTATGATTGGCGATGAACTACAGATTCGTCAAGGCTCAGCCACTGCCATGACTGAAAAGACCGTCGTCGTTGAAGCACTAACGGCGCAACGTGGTAATGCGCTCGCTGCTGAAGTCTTGTATTCAGAGACTGAAGAAAGCGAAGAGCGCCGCGCTTATCATGCTGAGCAGCGCAAACTTGCCAATCTTGCACGGCCCGATAATAAACCCAACAAAAAAGAGCGCCGTGACCTTCAACGCTTTAAGCACAAACAAGAATAAGTTGGTCAAAGTACAACCTTAGATTATAAATAATATCATCGAAAATTCGTGAACAGATGACCGTATTGTTTAGCTTCTACTCTTGCCATTCAAGGCATTAACCGTTACGCTGACAGCCGATTTACTTAATTAATTGCATGCTAATAAAAGCCGCACTAACATGCCGGTCTCTTATAGCATGTTTTTTTGTTATACAAGGTCATATTATGCTGATGAAAACCTGTACTCCGTCTTCTGTATTATTGGTTTGTTTGGGAAATATTTGCCGATCGCCAACGGCTGAAGAAGTCTTTCGTCAGCAAGCAGCGATTGCTGGATTGTCAATCAAAGTAGATTCAGCAGGGACAAGTGACTGGCATATTGGTCATGCGCCTGACACTCGCTCGCAACGCCATGCAAAAGCGCATGGTTATAAAATCAACAAACTGGTCGCCCGCCAAGTCAGTACCGATGACTTTCGTAATTTTGATTTAATTCTAGCGATGGATACACAGAATTTAGCTGATTTACAAGCCATCAAGGACAGCTTGACAGAGACAGAAGACCATTTGGCCAAGTTGGCTTTATTTAGTGAAGAAGATCCTACTTATGGCGGCGACGATGTGCCAGATCCTTATAAAGACGATGGCGATGACTTTGAAGAAGTGATTGAACGTATTGAGTCAAGCGCACAAGCGTGGATTGAAAGCTGGAAAGCTTGCTAACGATAAAGCTAACTTTCTGCCACCTTTGTGTCTTTCATCCTTTATAATAAACACTGTGTAATCCATTATTTATCTGCCACATAGGCTATGTTATGACCTCAGTTTCACGCTTGGATTCTAGTACTCAGTTTGCCATGACCACTGATTTGCCAGCGAGCTTATTGACCCGTGAATTAGTCGATTTGTCACATGGTAATACCATGGCCTTAGCCTGTGTCGCGGATACTGTCGTGACACTGACGGCTGAAGCACAGCTTGACGATTTTATGGCAAATTATAAAAAAGACATAGCGCAACATAAGCCATTATTTGTGTTGTCTGGCGGTAGTAATGTGTTATTGCCAGCGCATCTGAATGCTATCGTATTGCAGCCCCAAATGTGCGGTATCAGCCTAACCGCTCAGACAGATAGCCACGTCGATATCGCAGTAATGGCAGGTGAAAACTGGCATGACTTGGTGGTATATACGGTCAGTCAAGGTTGGTATGGGCTAGAAAATCTGGCACTAATCCCGGGGCTAACTGGCGCTGCACCCGTACAAAATATCGGTGCTTATGGTGTCCAACTAGAAGACTGCTTACAGTATGTACGAGCCTATCACTTACCCACTCAAACTTGGCATCATCTCACAGCTGCCGACTGCGAGTTTGGCTATCGTGACAGCATTTTTAAACGTGCGCCTAATACCTGGCTAATCAGTTGTGTTGGGTTCAGATTACATACCGATGCAACCAAAATCCTAGCCAGCTATGGTGATGTGCAAACCGTTGCACAACGCTATGCCGAGCAAGACGATCGTACGCAGCCAGTGCCTGCGGATATCATGCAAGCGATTATCGATATTCGTCAACAAAAACTCCCTAATCCCAAGCAGCTGCCAAATTGTGGTAGCTTTTTTCAAAACCCCATTATTTCTCAATCGCACTTTACTGCTTTACAATCGACCTACCCTACTATCGTCGGCTACGCTATGCCTGATGCCATGGTAAAGGTTGCGGCAGGCTGGTTGATTGAACAGACAGGCTTAAAAGGTGGTGGTATTGCACCGATTGTCACCCATCAGCAGCAAGCCTTGGTGCTGACCAATCATGCCCCTTATCACGCCACTCAAGATGATGTAGCAGATGCCCAACGACATATCGTCGATACGGTCTATGAAAAATTTGCGATTCAGTTAGCGCGTGAGCCAGTTTGGGTAAATACTGACGGCTCTATTGGGTATGATGAGCATGTGGTCTAAGCGGCTATTATCTAAGCGACTATGGCGTTATTACCTGCGTTCAGCTGAGCGTATGATAAAGCTATTTCGTATTATTAATATTACCTTTTTACTTGGTTCAACGACTGTTATTTTAGTACTCATCAGCCTATTCACGCCGCTGTTCTCCCAAGCGATTGTTTATCTATTTACGCTTTTGCCATTGCCCAGCCTACCCTCTGCTGCCTTGAGTTCACCGCCTACCGCTTATGTGGTGTTAGGCGGCGGACTAACCAATGATCATGACAATCAAATTATTCTTAATAGCTACAGCCTCAACCGCGCCCGTACCGCTGCCAGCGCTTATCACGACTTACCCCTACCTATTGTGCTAAGCGGTGCTGAAGCGCCGTGGCTCGGTCAATGGCTCATTGAGCATGGTATTGATGGGCTGATAAGTGAAAATGCCAGTATGAATACCTGCGAAAATGCACGTTTTACCGCCAAACGTATTCCACTGCGTCATGTGTATCTCATTACTGACAGCTACCATATGGCACGTGCTCGTAGACAGTTTGCCTTAAACGGTATCAATAGCACACCACTTAGCGCCCCTTTACCAGTGAGCCGTGACTGGATGAAACCTGCGCAAAACTTAAGTCATTCTCGACGCGCTGTTTATGAAGTTGCCGCTTATTTACGCGATGTGATACGTCCTCAAATGAATTGTCGTCATGCCAACGACGTGACTTCACAGCAGCTGTTAACCCCTAGAGGGAACGCAGCAAAAAAACCTGACGAATAAAGTTAAATACAAGCAGGTAGCCAGTTCAATATCTTCTGAGAACTAACCCTAATCTCTACCGGTCATCCACTATACTTGTGATGAGTGTATAATAATAAAAGAAAATGCTATTTAAGAGAGTTACCATGCTCAGTATATTTTTGTTAATTCCATTAAGTCTCATGCTGTTTGTGGTTGCCATTTGGGCAGTACGCTATGCGGTCAAATCAAACCAGTTTGAAGATTTGGACAATGCATCACAGCGCATCATATTGGATGATCGCCAAGAGCGACGGCAAACCATACAGGCTCATGATTACTCAGCGCCTATTTCGCAAAATGACGATACAACGGTGACTGATATAGTCGCTGATGATAAGGTGAGCCATCCTGATATAGAGTTAATTGATCATGCTGACCTTGATAAACAGCCAAAAATCTAGCATTGAGCCACCTTATCTATAGTAAAAGCTATTAAAAGTGTGAATATATGGCAACCGAGCGCAAATCGTACGACTTAGTACATTGAACAAGGTGGAAGCCTTAACCACTTATCAAGGCTTGTACTATCTGCGCAACCTACTGTTAAGTGCTAGTTAAACGCCGATTGTATGCGTAGGTTTGCTTTTCATTTTTTAGGAGAATCGCCCCATGACCACCGCTTTACTTATTGCGGCACTACTGATGGGATTTTTTGGTTCACCGCATTGCTTAGGCATGTGTGGCGGTCTGGTGACAGCATTTGGGCTATCGATGAAAGACGTCAGCCCTACCAAGCGCCGTGCTCTTGTGGCAACTTACCATTTAGGTCGTTTGACCAGTTACGCATTTTTGGGTTTGATGGCAGGACTGATTGGCACCAGTGTGCTAGAACCCTTAATGAAAGGTAATATTACGCCACGTATCTTGCTAGGCTTGGTGTTAGTATTCGTCGGCGTAACCATGCTTGGCGCACCATTTTTAAAAAATCTTGAGCGTTTTGGTATGCGATTTTGGCAATATCTCAGCCCACTTCGTCAAAAAGTATTTCCACTCAATACCTTTCCGCGAGCATTAACGGCTGGACTGCTTTGGGGATTTTTGCCTTGTGGATTGGTTTATGGTGCATTATTGATTGCAGTGGTCGCTCACAATCCACTAAGCGGTGCCGCACTCATGTTTGTGTTTGGCTTAGGAACCGTACCGATGCTAGTCGCCACGCACGAAACCGTTGGCTGGTTACGTGACAAGATTGGACGTTTTCGCTTGAGACAGCTTAATGGCGCTGTCATGGTATTATCTGGCTTAGCCGTTGTGTTTGTCCCTATAGCAATGTCTAGCATGCATGGTGGACATGATATGTCCACCATGCAAGGCGATCATATGCAAATGAGCGATTCAGAAATGATGGATATGCCGATGGATACAAATATGGATCACAGCAGCCATCATATGATGCCAACTGATAACAGCACAACCCCCCAAGGTATGGATCATAGTATGCATGATATGAGTGATGGCGCGATCAACATGAACCACGATGAACATTCTGAAATGATGGAACAAGCTCAATAGAATCATCGATAATAGATATTGTTAAAATATAAAATCATTTAACATCAAAATCCATCATATAAAAAAGCCCTTAACATCAATCATGACGTTGAGGGCTTTTATGATTCCGACAGCTATACACTATAGTAGAACTGACGGCTTATAAATCACTACTCTTGCCACTGCTCAAGGGTAAACTTAGTATCTAAATGCTTCTCTAGCGCGGGTATATTAAAAGCATCATCTTCACTCACAAAACTAATGCTGATGCCTGTTTGTCCAGCACGACCCGTACGACCAATACGATGCACGTAATCATCTGGCTGATCAGGCAAGGTATAATTAACCACGTGGCTAACATCATCGACATGGATACCGCGTCCTGCGACATCAGTTGCCACCAAGACAGAAGCATGACCATCTTTAAAACGCTGTAAATACTTTTCGCGTTTTTGTTGAATGACATCGCCTGACAACATCACAATTTTATGTGCTTGACGCAGCTTATGATAGAGACGCTTGACTTGGTCTTTACGATTGGCAAAGACAATCACTTTATCCACTGCCGTATCACTGATAATACGCTGCAACGCTTCTAATTTTTGATCTTCTGTCAGTAAGTAAAAGTGCTGATCGACCAACTCACTGGTTTTATGTTCTGGCTCGATTTCAACAAACTGCGGCTCATGCAACCAGCGATAGGCTAAATTCATCACATCTTGGTTAAAGGTGGCAGAAAACAGTAAGCTTTGACGGTCTGTATTGGCTGGCATCCGACCGACCAAACGCTTGATGTCAGGAATAAAACCCATATCTAACATGCGATCTGCTTCATCTAACACCAGTACTTCCACTCGATCTAAATAGACCATGCCTTTATTGGCAAGATCAATCAAACGACCAGGTGTCGCGACCAAAATATCAACATATTGACGCTCAAGCTCATGCTGCTGAGTCTCATAATTGGTGCCACCCATAATACAAACGCTGTGTAGCGAAGTATATTTGGTCAAAGCTATACAATCATCAAATATTTGCTGAGCAAGCTCGCGAGTGGGTGCCATAACCACTGCGCGTGGCTCACCCAAATAACGCTCTTCATCATTGGTAAAAGGACGTTTAAGCAAGGCTTCCATAATAGTCAATAGAAAGGTTGCCGTCTTACCAGTACCCGTCTGCGCCTGTCCAATAGCATCTTGATTTGCCAGCGTATGCGGTAATATTTTTGCTTGAATGGGCGTCAATGCCGTAAAACCTAGATCGCTTACGGCACGTAAGGTCGGTGCTGAAAGTGGCAAATCAGTAAACGTGGTAAAATTACTCAAAAAAATATCCTTTTAAATTAATCACTTGTTCATTACTAATAATAAGTAGACTCATGATAAATAGGCTCATGATAAATAGGCTTATGATAACCCGTTATATTGCTATCTAAATTAAGCAGCAACAACAATATGAAATCTATATATAGCTGACTGAGATATGGGCATAAAAAAAGCCAAGCCTAACGCCTGATCCCACCAAACATGCTGATTTTGACTCAACATGGGTAAGATAAAACGGGCTTGACTCAGTAGTATATCAGTAGTGTCTACAGACATTATAGCTAAACCGCTCTAATGACTGGATAGATTACTCTTCTACTTTTCTGACTTCTTCAGCTTGAAGACCTTTATCACCCTCTACCACACTGAATTCGACCTTTTCGCCATCTTTTAGAGAACGATAGCCATCACCTTGAATCGCGCGGAAATGGACAAAAATATCTTCTCCGCTGTCACGTTGAATGAAGCCAAAGCCTTTTGAGTCATTAAACCACTTAACGATACCTTGCTCACGAGCTGACATAATATTGCTTCCTAAAAAAGTCCGCTTAGCCCCAAATTCCTTTGCAACATTGCATATAAACGGGATCTAAGATAATGAAATCAAAAACTTAAGAGTACTATCCTCACTACTATCACCTACATACCGCATCTATAGCAAATAATGGTATGTAGCAATACAGTGAGTACTTACAAACATAACGACTGCCTTACTGACTGCTCTACTTCGGCAGTAGCAACAAACTTGCAATAATTATTGCATAAAAAATATCATAGCACGGGTTTTTAGCAACATAAAGACTTTTAACATGATTTTTTGGCTTTAGCTTTATTTTTCATGTAATTTTTTTATAACCTCGTCATCAAGCTGTTATCATAAAGAGAAAGGTTTGATTAAACTGTGCAATTTTACGCTTATGCCATTTCATGCTTATACAGTATCTAAACCTTATAACAAATAATAAATCCTCAACCTCGTTTCATCGTTATAGAGACCATTATGACCTCTCCTTCTCAGTCTATACCAACCGTCACGCCTTCGAAGCAAAATGCCGATAAAACACTCACTCATAAGTTGTTGTTGGTTAATGGGGTCAATTTGAATTTATTGGGTAAGCGCGAACCTGAGATTTATGGTCATACGACACTAGCAGATATCGAGGAACGTCTGATCGCACGCGCAGCTCAGCACGGTATCGAATTGATATGTATACAATCCAATCATGAAGGTAAGCTGATAGATGACATCCAATATCATGGACTTTTAGCGGATACCACGCTGCAAGTAGATGCCATTATCATTAACCCCGCCGCCTTTACTCATACCTCGGTTGCGTTACGTGATGCGCTCTTGGCCACACAAAAACCGTTTATAGAGGTACACTTATCCAATGTACATGCGCGCGAGTCTTTTCGCCATCATTCTTATCTAAGCGATGTCGCCGTCGGTGTTATTTGTGGTTTGGGGCATCTGGGTTATCAAATGGCATTGTCCTACTGGCTTGATAGCCTCTACTCTGTCACAATCAGCGATTAATGCTCAATTCTGATAACCGAAAATCATGAATTGTATAACTATACTTTATCAATAGCACACGAGTTAAACAGCAATTGTTTGACTAAAACACTAAAATTATGACTGAGCAAACAACCCACTATATGGTGATATGAATGGCAAAATCGTCTGGAAAGCGCTTTATGAAATTGGCTGGCATGACAGCAAGCATTGCCGGCAAAGCAGCTAAAAACTCATTTAAGCACCTCTCAAGTGACGAAGAAAAACGTTTGCAAGCACGCTCAGAGCTGATGCAAGATGTGGGCATTCAGATAGCCGAAACATTGGGTGAAATGAAAGGCGCGGTGATGAAGGTCGGGCAAATTGCCTCGCAATATAAAGACGTGTTCCCACCAGAAGTGGCGACAGCATTAGAAAAGCTGCAAAAAGATGCGCCGCCCATGCCCTATGCGCAGATACGTGCACAAATTGAGCGCGAGCTTAAAGCGCCTGTCGCAGAATTATTTAGCGAATTTGATGAAACACCGTTTGCGGCGGCTTCCATCGGTCAAGTGCATAAAGCCGTTTTGCCATCTGGTCAAAAAGTGGTGGTTAAAGTTCAATATCCTGATGTCGATGAAAACTGTGATAGTGACCTCAAACAAGTACGCATGGCACTGAAAATCGCGGGTGTGCTCAATATGAGCAAACAATTGCAAGAGCAACTATTCAACGAGATTCGCCAAAGTTTACATGATGAATTGGACTATATTAAAGAAGCGCATAACTTACGAGTGTTTGGCGCATTTCATGCAGAAGACAAAGGTCTTATTATTCCTAAAGTCATTAGCAGCCACTCTTCTAAACGGATTTTAACCTTAACAGAAGAGATGGGAGAAACCCTAACCGTCGCGGCGACTTGGGACAATGACATCAAACAACACATAGCCAAGCGTCTGTTCCACTTTACCGCAGGACAACTATTTGGCTTATACCGTATGCACTGTGACCCACATCCCGGCAACTTTGCCTTTCGCAAAGACGGCAGTGTGGTGGCTTATGATTTTGGCGGCATCCGTAGCTATAGTGATAGCGAAGTTCAATTGTTCCGCCGTTTTGCCAAGCATGCCATTAAAGGAGATGTGACTGCCCTTGAGCAGGACCTCATCGCTCTTGATATTCGCCGTGATGACGATAAAAATATCCCCGGAGAGTTTTATGAGAAATGGCTATCCATTGGGCTAAAGCCTCTGTCTATTCAACCTTATCAACAAGGCGCTTTTGATTTTGCTCAAAGTCAGGTTCATCACGAAGTCATTGCTCAAATGCGGATGTCGTTGAAGTACTTTGGTCAATTCCAACCTTCTGCAACCACCATGATGCTAGATCGCACAGTGTCAGGACAATACTGGAACTTGGTCAACCTCGGTGTTGAAATTGACTTATCACCGCTCGTTAGTGAATACATTGATGTATAACGATATAAAATATAGAGTGTTAAGAAAGCAGACAACGCACAAACACGGCTAAATATGCAAAGCGTGTCCACAACGATCACAGAATTCTGCTGCAATGGCATGACCGAACTTGCCACAATTAGGACAGGTGACGGGATTGAGTTGCGGACGCATATTACGTGCCAGCTCAGAAGTAAAAATCCCCGTTGGCACTGCAATGATCGAATAACCCGTAATCATGACCATGCTCGCAATCGCTTGACCTAACGGCGTTTTGGGTGACATATCACCGTAACCGACCGTGGTCATGGTGACGACTGCCCAGTAGATAGACAGCGGAATACTGGTAAAGCCATTTTCAGGGCCTTCTACCACGTAAATAATCGAGCCGAAAATCGTGACCAATAATACTAGCGACAAAAAGAATACCGTGATTTTTTGCTGACTGGTTTTAAGCGCCGAGGCCAAAAATCCCGCTTGTTGCATATAAGCTTTGAGCTTGAGTACGCGAAACACACGTAAAATACGCAAAACCCGTATCACTAATAGATACTGTACCCCCACAAACATGAGGCTTAGGTAACTTGGCAGCACAGACAATAAATCGACTACCCCAAAAAAACTAAAGACGTAACGCACGCGGTTTGGTGCTGAAAACAACCTGAGCGCATACTCTATCGTGAATAAAATGGTAAAAAACCATTCAGCATAGAAGAATATAGTGCCATATTGCAGGCGCATGTATAGCACACTGTCAAGCATGACCACAGCCACACTGGTCAAAATCGCAATCAATAATACAATATCAAAAAGTTTACCCAAACGGGTATCTGTGCCTTCAATAATAATATGAATGCGGTTGCGCAGGTGGGTAATGGCTTCAGCCGTCGGTTGCTTCATATAGTCAGTAGTATCGAGTCAGTAGCGATATAAAATTAATGGCTTGATGGCAACCAATGATTTAAAATACGCTGGATAAGGCCAAGTTAGTCAAAATAGATAAAATTGGTTTATAATATTGCTCACAGGTCACATGTGAATACAATCACTAAGTTGCCACAGTGTAGCAAAAAAAGCACTCTCAACAAAATACAAATCGTTAACGTGTCGGTAGCTCTGTTACTTCAAAGAGATAGCGCAAGCTATATCATAGAAACAGGTGGTCTGAGGTGTGTCATCATGCAGATTGAAAAATCTTAAAATGTATAAATACGCTCATTCATGACACACTCATAGTGAAAGATTGTTATTAAACACTTGTTTTAAGCACAATAAATAATACGCAAAACTTAAGGATGTTATATGGCAGGCCATTCAAAATGGGCAAATATTAAACACCGTAAAGCCCGTCAGGATGCGGTAAAAGGTAAAGTATTCACTAAAATTATTCGTGAAATTGTCTCTGCTGCCAAGCAAGGTGATCCTGATCCTAATAAGAATCCGCGCCTACGTGCTGTCATTGAAAAAGCCCTATCTGTCAATATGACGCGAGACACCATCAACCGTGCAGTAGCTCGTGGTACAGGCGGTGATGACAATGACAATATGGACGAAGTAAGCTATGAAGGCTATGGCATCGGCGGCGTTGCAGTACTTGTCGAAACCTTGACTGACAATCTTAACCGAACAGTCAGTGAAGTACGCCACGCCTTTACCAAAAATGAAGGCAATCTGGGTACTACTGGCTCGGTCGCTTATCTATTTAATAAGCGCGGTGAAATCATCTTTAATGATACAAGCCTAGAAGATGAAGTCATGCTAGTGGCATTAGATGCAGGCGCGCTTGATATCGAGAATGATGGTGACAGCTTGCTCGTCATCACTGAATGGGAAAATTTCGGTCATGTTAAAGATGCGCTTAATGCTGCAGGTTTGGTCTCCGACAATGCTGAAGTGACCATGGCACCGTCTACCAGTGCTGAAATAGACAATGTCGATGATGCGCTAAAAGTCATGAAAATGATTGATATGTTAGAAGATATCGATGATGTGCAAGAGGTTTATAGTAATGTGAACTTTTCTGCTGACGTAATGACCCAACTTGAGCAATAGTTTTATCCAGCAACCCTTTATGTCTCACTCATCAAAAAGCCAAACGTTTTAAATGTTTGGCTTTTTTTGTTTAGTAATATCTGACGAACGCTTCGCTCCTACTAGGTTTTGCAAGTGACACCTTCGAGCGCTAGCAAGTATGTTTTCTTATCTAGTCCACCTGTATAACCACCAAGCTTACCATCGCTAGCAATGACACGATGACACGGAACGATAATGCTAAAAGGGTTTTTACTGTTAGCATTAGCAACCGCGCGAAATCCTTTGGGACTATCGACATTTTGTGCCAGTGTCGCATAGCTTATTGTTTCGCCATAGCCAATATCTTGTAACGCTTGCCAAACTCGTTGCTGAAACTTGGTTCCTAAGCTGATATCTAATGGCAAATCGAATGCCTGACGATCACCTTTAAAATACGATTTTAATTGCACTATAGTCTCTATGAGTAGCGCTTGGGCAGGCTCATTTTCGCTTAGGCTATCCTCATTGATAAACGTAAAGCTCTGATCGACAAGCCCATAGTGTTTCTTAAGTTTGGGAATGGATTTTGAGCTATGCCAAGAGTCACCTGCTATCAGCCAGTTGACTTCTACCAGCTTAGGGCTACTATGCTCATTGACACTCGCAATTAACGTTAGCTGGTGTGCCCCAAAAGCGGCTGTGGTGACTATCATGATACTTCCTTTCAAATGATGATATTTTCAAAAATCGTTCATCGACTAAAACAACCTATCGAGCGCTACTCTTTATCATCGGTCTCAAATAATGCGGCGACAAATTGTTTTGGACTAAAGGCACGTAAATCATCGATCGACTCACCGACACCAATATAACGAATAGGCACATCCGTCGTTTCGGCAATATTGAAGACCACGCCACCTTTTGCAGTGCCATCTAGTTTGGTAATGGTAATACCCGTTAATGGCACTACTTTGTTAAAGAGCTCTACTTGATTAATCGCATTTTGACCCGTGCCAGCATCAAGCACAATCATGCCTTCGTGCGGCGCGCTTGGATCAGCTTTACGCATGACGCGTACCACTTTTTCAAGCTCTGCCATCAGGTGGGTTTTATTCTGCAAGCGTCCAGCAGTATCAGCGATTAATACATCGATATTTTTTGCTTTGGCAGACTGCATGGCATCAAAGATAACAGAGGCGCTGTCAGAGCCATGACCTTGGGCGACGACTGGAATGTTATTACGCTCACCCCAGATTTGCAGCTGTTCAGTGGCAGCGGCACGGAACGTATCGCCAGCAGCCAGCATAACGGATTTACCTTCGCCTTGTAAGCGCTTGGCAAGTTTACCAATCGTCGTGGTTTTACCGACACCGTTGACACCCACAACTAAAATCACAAAAGGTTGTTTACTAGTATCAATGACCAATGGCGCAACTTTTGGGGTTAAAATATCAACCAATTCAGTTTGCAACGCTTTATATAATGAATGCGCATAAATCAAATCACCACGATCTGTCTGCTCGGTCAGACTTTTGATAATACGATTGGTCGCGTTGACACCGATATCGGCGACCAATAACTGATCTTCAACTTCTTCCAATAGCTCATCATCAATCTCTTTGCCACCGATCAAAATACTGACCATACCTTCGGCAAGATTTTTACGCGACTTACTTAGCCCCGTTTTCATGCGGTTAAACCAGCTGCCTTTTTTCTTGTTTTCTTGCAGCTCTGTAGATTCGATTTCTGTTTGAGTGGTCGCTTGTACCGCACTACTCGCAGGACTGACATTTGGGCTATCGCCAAGTTGCTCCTGTAATGGCATGGTTGGGGCAGTAGAAATAGTGCTAAGCTTAGTATCAATATTTTTATTATTATCGTTATCAGTTGAGGAAGCGCTTATAAAGCTCTCAGAGGCATTTTTAGACGTGCTTTGCTCTTCTGTCCTCACAATTGGCGCACCCAAAGCAATGTTTTGTGCCGCATCAGCACTTGAGACATCTTTGTTTATCGTGCTGTCTTTTTGCTGATCTTCGATGCTTTGATCATTGGGCGCTTGGATAGAGCCTGCATCTTCTTTCTCATCGATAATAGGCACAGATTGCGAAGGCAGACTGGGTAAGGTAATATCATCGTCATCTAAGTCATCAAGATTGCCATCGAGATTAATGATTACACGACTGCTATTATTGGAGTTATTCATAAGCTTGCCCTAAAAGTTATCACGGTCAGTTATTTGATTATTTTAAATGGGTTGGTATATCGTCATGTTTTTGTCATGGATCATGACCCACGACAGTCAATTTTTAGCCTAGTTTATCATAATTCGAGTTGTGCTCAGACCTTACCATCATAGCCTATCGTCAATTTTTGCAAATCTGGCAAGTCACACCACCCCTTTAGAAAGTTTCGCTTAAGATTTGGCAACAAAAATCTGACCTTACACATGCTAAACTTCGCCTACTCTACCAGAGTTTATTGTAGAACAAGCCTTATTCCAAAACTTACCAATTACTTCACTATCGCTCACTCAATCCTCATTTTTAGGAATTATCTATGCCATCACTATCTAATACTGACAAAACGTACGGTAAAAAAGCAATCAGCATCAGCGCAGCTTTATTAGTAGCAACACTGGTGCTATCTGCGACAGGCTGCAATACCACCCAAGAATTTAAGCCAACAGCCAGTGTGATGGTTGGGGCACATAAATCTTTATAAAACCTGCTATCTATCGCTAGTATTTAGAGTGATCTAACCACTGATCAATTTACAAGTTGCCATTTTATATAAGTAGAATATACCATGCCACTGCCTTTATCACCGTCGCACTTACCTGCCGCATCTCTACGTCTTGCCTGTGCCTTAGCAATAGCAACGACTCTTGCTGCTTGCCAAACCAGCACTATCAACGCCAACACATTGTCGACTGGTCAGAAGCCAGTCATTGAAAATACCTTGGGTAAAGATGAGCTAAACACAGCTAAATCAGGTCAGGACATTCAGCCCTCATCAGCATTGACCATGGATATGTCAGGTCGACACGAATATCAATTAGAAAACGGTCTAAAGGTAGTGGTAAAAGAAGACCATCGCGCACCTGTGGTAATGACTCAAATCTGGTATCGAGTTGGGTCAGCAGATGAGCCACTGGATAAAGGGGGCATCTCGCATTTGCTTGAGCATATGATGTTTAAAGGCACTACCAACGTTTCGAGCGACGACTATGAGCGCTTGATTGCTAAATTTGGCGGCGTCAATAATGCGTTTACCAGCTACGACTATACGGGCTATTACGAGCTATTCCCTGCCAACCGCTTTCCTTTAGCACTAGAGCTAGAAGCGGATCGTATGAAAAACCTACTGTTTAATGAGCAGGAATTTACCAAAGAGCACCAAGTGGTCATGGAGGAGCGCCGCCAACGCACTGATGATAATCCACTTGCCAAGGCTTATGAGTCATTTCGCTTATTGGCGCTCCCGAATAGTCCAAAAGGCGAATCCGTGATTGGTCCGATGGATGAGCTTGAATCCATTACCCTTACAGATTTAAAAGACTGGTATAAAACATGGTACGCACCAAACAATGCAACGTTAGTCGTCGTTGGCGACATTAAACCTCAAGAAGTATTGGCTCAAGTCAAACGTTACTTTGGTGAGCTAATACCAAGCGATCTACCTAAACGTCCTGCCGTCAGTCAAAAGGGCTTCCGTGGCTATCAGAAAGTCGACTCCGAGCAAGCCGTACAAGTGCCAGTATTATTAATGGGTTATAACGTACCCAGTCTCGTCACTGCTGGTGCAGCTAATGAAAAACAAGCTTATGCGCTCTCACTGGCTCAAGATGTATTAGACGGTGGTCTCTCTGCCCGCCTTGAAAGTCGATTGATACGCGAGCAAGGTCTGCTGACCACGGTGGGCACTTCATATGACTTGCTAGATCGTGGCGATGGACTGTTTTTGATACAAGCGACTCCACGTGAAGGTGTCAGCTTAGAGCAAGCACAACAAGCCATTATGGCTGAAATAGAAAAGCTCAAAACCGATCCCATCGCTGCTGATGAAATCGAGCGTGCCAAAACCAATACGGTCACAGGGCTCGTCTATGCGCAAGACAGCATGGAAGGTCAGGCGCAGATGATTGGCTCCTTACAGTCTATCGGTCTTGACGATACGCTGCTTGCTGAATTGCCCAGCAAACTCGATAGCGTGACGATTGCTGACATACAAGCTGCTAGCAAAAAGTATTTGGTAAAGGACAATTTAACAGTGATGCATGTCATACCACCTAAAAGCCAAGCAGCGACAGAGAAATAATCGTGTCGTGTTAGCTCTTTATTCGATACAAGCGCCAATCATAAAGACCTTATTTATAAGAAGAAAACCATGACTCAAAATAGTGATTTGTTGCAAAATAGAAAAAAAGCTTACAGCTCAATACCATCAGCAACCGCCACCATGCAAAAACTGTCGCATCTTAGTGTTGGCATCTTGCTAGGTCTAACAACGTTGACAGCACAAGCAAACACAACAGGTGCTGAAGAATATCGTGGCTCTGCGGCAGTGGATACGAGCGCACCGATTGCCGCATTATCAAAGCTAACCAGCCTTGACGATGATAAAACGTTAACCGTTACCATCCCAACAATTCAGCAGTTCAAAACCAAGGCAGGCGTTCCCGTACGTTTTGTACAAACGACAGCCTTACCGATTGTCGATATCGACTTGCGTTTTAACGCTGGTAGCGCCCGTGATGGCAGTATTAGTAACACAGGCTTTGGTATTGCTAATATGACTGCCACTATGTTGACGCAAGGCTCTAAACGCTTAGACGAAAATGAATTTACTCGCGCTGTCGAAACCTTGGGTATCAATCTAAATAGTAGTGCCTATAAAGACATGTTTATTGTGTCGCTACGTAGCTTATCTGATGATAAGCATCTACTTCCAGCCGTTGATTTAATGACTCAGATGCTCAGCGAACCCGCTTTTGACGACAGCATCCTAGCACGTAATAAAGCACGATTATTGGTTGGCTTGCAGCAGCAAAAACAAGATCCCAACAGCCTTGCTAGCATCGCATTTAGCGAAGCATTGTATGGCGATCATCCTTACGCCCATCCATCAGCGGGTACGCTTGAAAGCGTTCCTACTATCGAAAAGCAACAGCTGATAGATTTCAAAAACCGCTACTTAGTCGCAGCTAATGCCTCCGTTGCCATCACTGGTAATCTAACCTTAGAGCAAGCAAAAAAACTTGCGGAAGATATCACTAGCAAATTACCGAAAGGTCAGCCTGCAACTGAGCTGCCTGAACCCAAACCACTGAGCCAAGCCAAGCACATTCATATCCCCTTTCCAAGTACTCAAACCACCGTACTTATGGGACAATTGGGAGATAAGCGTGCCACCGATCCCCAGTCTCAGCAGAAGCAAACCAACTTTGCGGTTGGTAATGAGGTGCTTGCAGGCGGTGATTTTAATGCGCGACTCATGACTGAGATTAGACAAAACTTGGGCTACACTTATGGCATATCAGGCTCTATGAATCCCATGCTGGCACGAGGACCGTACCAAATCGGTTTTTCAACGCGCAATGATAAGGCGCGCGCGGCCATTGATGCCAGCTTAGCCGTTATCAATGACACTTTAGAAAAAGGTATCACCAGCACTGAGATGCGCTTAACGACGGACAATCTTAAAAATAGCTTTCCGATGGGTTTTGCGAGCAATGCGGGAATTAATGGCTTACTTGGGATGATGAATTTTTATCAACTACCAAACAGCTATCTGACTGATTATGTCAAACGTGTTGATCAAGTAAAGCTATCAGAAGTCAATCAAACCATGCAAGATACCCTTAAGCCTGATGATTTTCTGATTGTCACCGTTGGACAAGAGAATCCTTGGAAAGATAAAAAGACCAATAAATAGCCGCACAAAGAAATGCTTGGCAACACTATTTAGTATTGCCAAGCATTTCTTTATGAGTGGTAATAAATTATGAGTAGCACTGTTTATGAGTGGTAATAAAAATCGATAGTAGGTTGTCCATACAAAAAATAATGCTCTTAACCAGAAATAGTCACTGCCACGTCATACATGAAATTTTCAGGCTTATAAGTTGCACCATTATAGGTCAATCGAATCACGTGCTTGTCATAAGAGTCTACTTGATAGTCACCATTAGCAAAATCATGCAGCGCTGGCACTATCAGTAGCGCTTCAATTTGACTGTCGTTAATGCTAACCGAAATCTGCTGACCACTGCGTGGGTATAAAAAATAATCACAATGATTATTCACCATCACTTCTGCAGTACGCTCAACGACCTGACTGCCTATTTCTTCTTGTATGAGTTTTGGACAGATATCTGAGCGCTTTGAAGCCAGCCGAGCGTAAGAGTTCTTAATATTATCTTCAATATCTTCAACGTCCTGTAAGTTTCTGTCAGGATCAGTAGCAGAATCTTCAGCTGTTAGAGAGCCTTGTTCAGAAAACGTTTCTGGGCTACAAGCACTGACCAATAAAAGAGAGAGCAAGACTGAACCAAACAAAGCCATATATGTGTTATTTGATTGTAAAAACGCTTTTTTTGGCTTATCAGACTTATGTGTTTTCACCATCGTTGAATACCGCTTCTTCATAAATCCTACTTACAATAGACGCTATGTGATTTCATAAACTAAATGATCATTAACCATAGTTTTTTAATGCTAAACTATTTATCATTTAGCGCTGCCTTTCATCAGTATTATTATAGCGCTTTTACTCTAACTTAATTACCTCTGGCTCATATTTATTTGATTTTTTAATAGATCATAGATGACTTAATAACGGCACGAAGATGAGCTACTGGCATGATTAAAGCCCCATTTACGATAACCATCCGTGTCTAGATGTATCGCACCCGTAGCATATAGCCCTAAACCGAAATTATGAGATTGACCCTGATATTGCCAAAACTGGCATAAGCCATCTTGCATCGTACTGAGCCGCCATAAGTTATCTTCATACTCTGGTACCCAGATGTCGATAGCACTGGCATTCATATGCTTGCTACTATCGGCACCACCTGCACAGCCATTAAGGCCAGGACTGCGATATACCGAGCGTATTTCACTACTGATAGGTAGAATTCCTTGATGCTTCAATTCGCCATACAAACGTAATGTCGGGACGATATTTGCCCATAACTCCTGCGGTGGCAACTGATAAGGCTCATAGCCACATTTGCTCCAGCTTCGTGCTGTCGTGAGTAATTGCGACATAGGCGGTACATTGTGTACCCCTACCCGCGAATTTAGGTAGCGTTGAAAATCTGCTACTTGCCTAGCACGGTAGCTATTGCTATTCAACCACGCGTTAAAATCCATACTAATAGAATCAGTATAAGTACTATTGTAAGTATTGTTCGCAGTGCTGTAGCTGTTATTACTGTAAGTTGTATTATAAGCAGGCGCGCGCCGATTGACATTCATGCGCTTATTTTCTTCAATAGACAGACTGTCATCGAAATCAAAATCACGCTGCTTTTGAGCAATCAATCCTTGCATGCTATCGCCACTCAGCATGGTAACGCCAGAATTATAGCTTGTAGTATTCGTCGAAGGTCTGATGTGAGCGTTACTACTACTACCCTGACGTACTTGGATACGGCGCTCACTATTGTCGCTGATAATAGCGGCATGAACAGAGATGCTACTGGCACAGATGAGTAGTGCAAGCATAGGCTTGTGAATCTGCCTATAAGGATATTTTTTTGTATTGGTCATTGCAACAAGCTACCGCTAAAAACGTTTTATCGATACTATCAAATTTTCAGCAAGCAAGCTAAACTATCGCCTCTAATCAGAGGCGTGTTATTGGTAATTAACACTTATCCTTATAATTTTTATAATTATGTGACTTTATTTCTTATGTGTTACTTTATCTACGATATTTTACTTGCATAGATAGAGATATGGTGCGATTACCTTTAAATGTTGATCTGATTTGAAAATTCACTCTTACCTCAATTGCCAGACACACTTTGCCTATGTCTTCTAATCCGCAATACCGTTTTTCACGTCAGAGCCATCATTTAGGCCAAGGCCATGCACCATCGTTATGGCAGCGTATACATATCGATCCATGGTTGACCCTTCTCTTATTGACGGTTTGCTGCATTGGTTTGACAATTTTATATAGTGCTGCCGGTCAAGATGTCGGTATGGTATTACGTCAAATGGTCAGCTATGGTGTGGCCTTTACGGTTATGTTTATCATGGCACAGATACCGCCTAGCCTTTATCGCACTTTTACACCTATCTTTTATGTAATGGGATTAATTTTATTGGTATTGGTCGATATCATCGGTGAAGTACGTATGGGTGCTCAGCGCTGGATTAATTTACCAGGGTTTGGCAGTGTGCAACCCTCAGAATTTATGAAACTTGGGATGCCAATGATGTGTGCTTGGTTTTTATCCAAGCGTGATCTACCGCCCTCTCTATCTAGCATTGTCATTACCTTAGCCTTAATCATCGTCCCTGTATTATTAATTGCAAAAGAGCCTGATCTTGGGACGTCGCTATTGGTGGCAGCCAGTGGCATCTTTGTGCTTTTTTTGGCAGGGTTGTCTTGGCGATTGATTTCAGCTGCCGCCATATTAGCGATACCGCTTATTGCGATTGCTTGGAATTTTCTATTACATGATTATCAGCGTACCCGTGTCTTAACACTGCTCAATCCAGAAGCCGATGTACAAGGGGCTGGGTGGAATATCATTCAGTCAAAAACCGCTATCGGTGCGGGTGGGCTCACTGGTAAGGGCTATTTAGAGGGCACGCAGTCGCATTTACATTTTTTACCAGAAGGTCATACTGATTTTATTATCGCGGCTTTTTCAGAAGAGTTTGGCTTGTTGGGCGTGATTTTATTAATGTTCATTTATTCCTGTTTACTCCTGCGCGCCTTATACATCGCTTTCACCCATCCTGATGTATACAGTAGATTACTAGCGGGTGCAATTGCCATGTCTTTCTTTGTTTATGTATTCGTTAATGTGGGTATGGTTGGTGGTATTTTACCCGTCGTTGGCGTTCCTCTGCCCTTCATTAGCTATGGCGGTACTGCGATCGTCACTTTGATGGCAGGATTTGGACTACTTATGTCCATTCACACTCACAAGCCCAGTTGATGCACAGTTACCAGTGATTCTCTAATGAACATTCTAACTTTATCTTAATGCTATTCATGTTAAAAATCAAAAGACACAGGCTATATAAAAGTCGTAAGGCAAATAAACCAGCCAATTAAAGCCTTTATCTAAATCATTGTCACATGCAAGATGGTTGAAAATAAATGTAAATCAACAACAAATTAAGGGTTTCTAACAAATTTTATTGTTTCATCATTTTATGGCAAGTCCTATAACTTGCCATAAAAATCCTCCTATCTACTTTTAATAATAAATACAAGCCATTGATTTAATTAAAGTAATTAAAAATACCCTCATATTTCCTCTCATTAAAACACTTCGTTGCCAATTGGTACTGATAGATTTTACTCCTTGTTTTTTACAAATAATTGCGTTAACCTCGTTTAACTGTACTTTGATACATAACCCGTACATAGCTACTAATAAACTTTGCATTTAATTATATTTTGGTTGTAGCTCGTACGTATAGTTAGCGAATTGTAGATTCCAAGCTTTCAAATACACTACTTAATTAACGGTTTAATAACAAAGACACACGCAATGCCTTCTAAACCCTTTATTAATTTAGCAATGTTAGAAAGTTTGTAAATAGCACATATAGCGAACTCGGTACTCAACCTTTGTATTCGGATTGGGTGTTCTACTAATATCGTTAGCTGTCATTTGAGCGTTTCATAAGTATCTTTGGTCGTATTATCCTGACCCACTTATGATAATAAAATGAAAAATTACCATACCTTAAAATCTATAAAAGCCATGTTTAGTATCAATAATTATATGAAAAAATATTGATGATGCGGCTTTAGAGTTTGTGACGCTGTTAGATTGGTCTAACATTGCCACGCTCAGTCTAGAACTATTAGAGTTAGATTTTAAAGTATAAGTTATAGAGGTATCTATGAATAAGCGTTTATCTGGTTTACTTACCATGTCAGCAGTATTGTTTGCTGGCTCCGCAGTTGCTACTAATGCAAATGCTGTAGAAGCAAAAACCTCTCTTGCGATGATTTCACAAGATAACGCCTCCCATATCGATCGTGTACTTGGTGAGCTTAGCCGTCAACATGATGGCGCATCAAGTTTGGTGAAGTCAGCACGCCAACCAACTTCATTGGCACTTAGCAGCTCGCTGTTAGCCAGTGACACCTCTCAACTGACCAATGATGAAGATGTATTAGAGCGTCTGACAGCCGTAGCCTCTAACTCGGTCAGTAAATTTAAGCAAACAGGCCTAGCCTCTTGGTATGGTCGTAAATTCCATGGTCGTAAAACAGCCAGTGGTGAAACATTCGATATGAATGGTTTGACAGCGGCGCATCGTTCACTGCCATTGAATTGCTATGTTAAAGTCACGAATAAGACCAACGGTAAAAGCGTCGTGGTAAAAGTGAATGATCGTGGTCCATTCCATGGTAACCGTGTGCTAGATTTGTCTTATGGTGCTGCCAAAAAACTCGGTATTACAGGTAAAGGTGTTGGTAATGTTGCTATTGAGCGCGTTTCAGGACCATAATTCTAAAAAAACAGTCTATTTGCATTAAACCATAAAAAAAACCATAAAAAGCGCCTAACACATTAGTGATTAGGCGCTTTTTTGTGGTTTCAGTTTATTGTATCCATTAAGCTACAGATAAAGCTGTAGCGCTTAGCAATGACTTATAAAACAACCATAATCAAAATGATTAACCCTTACACCTTATAGTTCAAATGCACTCTCAATGGCATCATCGAGACGTTCAACGGCAATCACATTGATGCCTTTAAATTGAGGAGCATCCTTAGCAGGCGCATTGGCTTTTGGAATAATAGCATGCTTAAACCCATGTTTCATCGCTTCCTTTAAACGTTCTTGACCGTTCGGTACAGGGCGAATTTCACCCGACAATCCCACTTCACCAAATACGGCCAATGACGATGGCAAGGCTTTTTCTTTAATACTTGAGGCACAAGCCAACAATACCGCCAAGTCAGACCCCGTCTCTATAACCTTGACACCACCGACGACGTTGACATACACATCTTGTCCGCTAGTATGAATACCGCCGTGACGATGCATGACGGCCAGCAGCATAGACAGACGCTGAAAATCCAATCCTAATGCCATTCGTCTAGGTGATCCTTGCGAATCATCGACTAAAGCTTGTACCTCCACCAACAAGGGTCGTGTGCCTTCGCGGCTGACCATGACGACAGATCCAGCAACAGGTTTGTCATAGCGGCTCAAAAATATCGCTGATGGATTGGCGACCTCTTTCAGTCCCATATCTGTCATACCGAAAATACCTAATTCGTTGACGGCACCGAAGCGGTTTTTGACGGCACGAATCATCCGAAAACGTGAGTCTGATTGACCTTCAAAATATAAGACCGTATCAACCATGTGTTCAAGAACGCGCGGCCCTGCGAGCGTGCCTTCCTTGGTTACATGACCCACTAAAAATAGCGCGGTGCCAGTCTGTTTGGCGTAGCGGGTCAAGATAGCCGCAGACTCTCGAATTTGACTGACGCCGCCAGGTGCAGAATTGATTGCATCCGTATAAATGGTTTGAATAGAGTCAATAATAGCGATGGCGGGCTGCTCTTGAGTCAAGGCGGCACAAATAGTCTCTACATTGGTTTCGGCCAGTACGCGTAATCTATCGGCCGGTAAATCTAAGCGCCTAGCGCGCATAGCAACCTGTGCCAATGATTCTTCACCAGTCACATACAAGGCGCTACCTGCTAACGAGTCTGCACGTGCCATATTAGTCGCAGTTTGCAGCAAAATCGTCGATTTACCGATACCAGGATCACCGCCGATTAAAACGACTGAACCAGCAACCAATCCTCCACCAAGTACACGATCAAACTCACTAATACCAGTTGGTAAGCGTGTGTCTAGCGTTACGCTCACAGCATTAAGCGGCATGACCGCACTATGCGTACCCGAATAATTTCCTGCTGGTGCACCACCTGATTCACGAGAGGCTGATCGATTTGCTGCTGGTTTAGAAACGTTTTTATTGTGATGCGGCATGCTGACATTTGGTGCTTCGACCAAGCTATTCCATTCACCGCAATCGGTACATTGCCCTGCCCACTTGCCAAAATGCGCGCCGCAATGCTGACAGACATAACTGCTCTTATTTTTTGCCATAACGTATGAACCTTATTCAAGTGTCCAATCAAGATTAATTGATAAAATATCGTGACGCTCTGATAAACGTTAATTTGAGAATGATTTTTGAGATAAATTAGCCATCAGTATGATGGACTAGATCTTATAGAAGAGGTGATGCTAAATGTGATGAATAGCTAGATATAGGAAAATTAGCAAGCGCTGTCTTGAGCACTTAATGGAAATTATAAATCTAACAGACAGCGTAAATATTAGTGCGAAAAACACGTTGAGATATTAGGGGTGTATTGAACATTTAAAAATACGCAGAGCTAATCGATGCGCATTTAGCAAAAAAATGTATTCGAGACAAGTACAATGTTCAACACATCCTCATTTATACGTGAAAGTCTTTACCCAAATAAACAGCTTTCACCAATTCATTTTCTAATACTTCACTAGAAGTACCCTCAGCGATAATAGCACCTTCTGAGACGATATAAGCTTTCTCACAAATAGCCAAGGTATCGCGAACGTTATGATCAGTAATCAAAACACCAATACCACGATTTTTAAGGGTCAAAATAACGTCTTTGATATCACCAACAGAGATAGGATCCACGCCTGCAAATGGCTCATCTAATAAAATGAACTTTGGGTCAGCCGCCAATGCACGGGCAATTTCACAGCGACGACGCTCACCACCTGATACGCTCATGCCTAATGATTTTCGTACATGCTCTAGATGAAATTCACCGATTAGTTTTTCCAGCTCTTGCTTTTGCTCGCTTTTATTCAATTCTTTGCGAGTTTCTAAAATAGCTAAGATGTTGTCTTCGATAGACAATTTGCGAAAAATAGATGCTTCTTGTGGTAAGTAACCAATTCCTGCACGCGCACGCTCATGCATGGCATATTTAGACAGATCCATTTTTCCTAAAGTGACACGGCCTTTATCCATATTGACCAACCCTACCACCATATAAAAGCTGGTGGTCTTCCCTGCACCATTTGGACCTAGTAAACCAACGACCTGCCCTTGTTCTACGGAGAAAGAGACATCTTTCACAACCCAGCGCTTACCATAGCGTTTGCCTAGATTTTGCATTGATAGTCGCGTCGCAGGTGCTGCGTTGTTGTTGGTTGCCAAAGGGTTTGTATTCTTATTATCACTCATAACTTACTCATACGGTTGCAGAATTCAAGCACTGATACACTAAGGGGTGTTGATACAGTTACATTAACCATTCAGCTTTTTAGCGGATGCTACTTTGGCTACCATTACTACTGGGCGGGAAGACCAACTCTACGCGCTGATTACCGCCAGCAGTTGCTTCAACATCACCAGCTTTTAGGCTATAACGAATGACATTACCCGCAAAACTTGCGCCATTTTGAACCAACTTAGCATTACCCGTCAAAGTAACAATACCCGTAACCGCATTATAATCAATCTTATTGGCTTGACCTTTTGCCAGCCCTTTCTCTTGTGTGACTACCTGTTGCATGGTTGCAGGGCGTCCGGTCGCTACTGCCGAGTTGATACTGCGACCCTGTGATAGGTTAACCGTAATGTTATCAGCGGTCATTTTAAACGTACCTTGAGTGATAATGACACTACCTGAATAGCTGGTAACGCCTGTACGCTCACTATAGGTCGCTTTATCAGCCAATAGTTTGATTTCTTGATTGGCATCTGATGGCAGCGCATGACTGTAAAGTGGCAGTGCCAACAGCATAACCGTTGGCAGCACATGTAATTGACGCAAGCGGCACGATGTTAGATTGAAGCGTGCTAATGATGAGCGCAAAGTAGGCAAAAATTTAGATGTCATAAAAATCACTCGTTTTATAATGGGTAGTAGGATTTGCAAACTTTATGCTAGCTGCTATTTTTATTACATAGTCAATAAGAGTTACTGCGATCAAAACAGTGCTTTATCTTGGCGTTCAGCTGGAATAAAAGCGACAGCCACTTGACCAAACTCATATTCACCGGTCTCAAGATTGGCGGTCATGCTAGAAGCTTCAAACCGATTCATGCCTTGTTCAATCTTAACAGGCGCGTCACTATATACTTGCCCTGATTTAGTATTGCCTTTAAGGATACTACCTGTCACCTTTATCGGTTCAATATCTGGCGCGTCTTTATTGCCTTCACTGACCAGTGAAAAGCCCCCTGACAAGCTGAGTTCACCCGTCTGCTGACTGATAGCAGCACTACCCGCTTCAATACGATAACGCTGCTCTGCCGATGGCTCCCAATTCATAGTGATGCCTGACATCTCGTCTAAATTGGTCTCTGGATTGTGCGTCAATGTTTTGGCAGTCAGCTCATACTCAGTTTCGCCTTTCTCATTAGTTTGTAACGCTTTGATATCTGTTGCTTCATAATCAACATCGGTCGCTTCCATGCTAACTGGCGGCGCTATCTCTCCTTGCTGTTGAAAAAACCAACCTGCAATACCAGCAATAATCAAAGCAAGAACTATTAAAACACGAGTATTCACGACAAATTATCCTGAGTTTTTGCTGCATCAAGCGTATAGTGCGCGATGAAGTCTTGATAGTGTCCATGACCTTTCAAAATGAGGTCACATACTTCACGTACAGCGCCAGTGCCACCTGCTCGGGTGGTGACCATATCACTGCGATTGATGACTTCAGCATGCGCATTGGGTACTGTTGCAGCAAATCCAGCGGTCTGCATTGCTTTAATGTCTGGTAAATCATCGCCCATATAAGCGCAATCAGCAGCCGTGATATTGAGCGCTGGATCAATTATGGTTAGTAGCTCATTTAAAGCAACCAGCTTATCATCACGACCTTGCACCACATAATTAACGCCCATTTCCGTGGCGCGCTTATCTACCATGGCACTGCTACGACCTGTAATAATAGCCGTCAAAATGCCATAACGTGCTAACGACTTAACGCCTACGCCATCATGGACAGAAAAGGCCTTGGTCTCGATACCATTGGCATCATAGATAATTTGACCATTTGATAAAATACCATCGACATCCATTATCAACAGCTTTACTTGTCCGGCTTTTTTGATTAAGTCTTGCATCATGTCCCTCTTTCTTAAGGCTATTTTTTACATTTTATTGTTATAAATCGATACTGTGCGAATCTATACTGTACAAACTGATATCTTTATTAATTCTATTTATTTTACACCAGCTTGTAGCAAATCATGTACCGTAATAATTGCTTCTAAACGATCTTGGTCGTCAATAATTAGCAACTGGCTAATACCATTTTCATTCATCACACTGAGCGCGTCTGATGCGCGCATGGTCTTGCTAATGCGCCGTGGATTACTAACCATTACTTCACCCATCGGCGTTTGCAAATCGATGCCTTTTTCTAGACCACGGCGTAGGTCACCATCTGTGAATACCCCAACCACCTTATCATTATCATCGGTCACCACCGTCATTCCTAAGCGCCCAGCAGACATAGTAAAAAGCGCTTCTTGCAGTGGCGCTTGCTGATGAATGAGCGGCAAATCTTCTGACTTAGTATGCATTAAATCTTCAACTCGCGTTAGCAGCTGACGACCTAATGCGCCTGCTGGATGCGATAATGCGAAATCTTCTGAGGTAAAGTTGCGCGCATGGACTAAGGCAACGGCCAATGCATCGCCAAGCGCTAAGGTCGCCGTGGTACTGGAAGTAGGAGCAAGATTAAGTGGACAAGCCTCTTGCGATTTACCGAGCGTCAATACAATGTTCGCGGCACGAGGCAACATACCACGCTTATCACGGCTAATACTAATCAGTGGAATATTTAGGTGTTTGACCACTGGCAGCAGCATCTTAATCTCATCGGACTCACCAGAGTTAGAGATAGCAAGCAATACATCACCTTTTACCAACATGCCTAAATCGCCATGCCCAGCTTCACCAGGATGCATAAAAAAGGCTGGCGTGCCAGTAGAGGCAAACGTCGCCGCTATTTTACGCCCAATCAATCCTGACTTACCCATACCAGTGACCACGACTCGACCCTTACAAGCCAAAATAATATCGCATGCTTGTGCAAACCTATCGTCTATCTGCTCTGTTAGTAAAGCCAATGCCGATATCTCAGTGTTAATCGCTTCGATGGCCTTACTAATAAACTGCTCATGGGTTAGATTGATTTGGGTATTACTCATGGATTCGCTCGATTTTATAATGAATCAATACTGTATTTTACTATACTATGCCCAATATTAATAATAATCTACGAAACCAATCGCTAACAACTCGGCACGTCATTTTAGACCATTATTATACGTTTATTTATACAAAAAAAACCCACTATAAAAAGCAGGTTTTGATCGGATAAATCACGTATTAGTAATACACCTTCGATAATGAATCTTGCTCTCTAACCCTTGGTCTCTAACCATTGTTATCATTAGATCCATCATTTGGCTTTTCCTCAAAACCTGTATTTTCTGCTGGGTTTTCGAAGCCACGGTCTTGACCAAAACCGCCACGCTCAAAGCCACGCTCCTGACTCTGACCAAAGCTACCACGCTCAAAACCACGATCTTGGCCTTGGCTAAAGCCGCCACGATTAAAACCACTGCGATTAGACGCAAAGCCGCGCTCTTCAAAGCCACCTGTGCTAGCAGGATTACTACCGCGTTCAAACCCACCACCTTGATAACCTGCTGGAGCAGCGCTTTGCGGTTGAGTGCTCGTACCTGTCGTTGTCGTACTGCTACGTGGATTACGTGCCGGCACGACGGTTGAGATAGCGTGTTTGTATACCATTTGACTGACAGTGTTTTTGAGCAATACCACGTACTGATCAAATGATTCAATCTGACCTTGCAGCTTGATACCATTGACCAAAAAAATAGAGACAGGAATGCGATCTTTGCGCAGCGAGTTCAAAAACGGATCTTGTAAAGTTTGTCCTTTTGACATGAGAGCTCTCCTAAATATTATTAATTATGTTTTAGTGCCAATTATTTTAAGTGTTAATTTAATTATAATGGCTAACGGCAGATACAATAATAAATTTTCTTTATAAAACGTATCTAAATAAACGCTACTTGTTCTTAAGTGATTCCACTTTATCGCGAATACATTATTATTGTAAATAATTAAGTAACTAGTTGTTTCATTAGTTATTTTTATCAACAAACGTCAATTAATATTGATTAAAAACACAGTTAGGCTAATATTACACCTACTATTTTGATGAATTTAAATTATAACAGCTATCTACGATATATTTTGATACTAATTGTCATTACTTTCTAATAGTTGCATAAAGCTTTTTGCAATACTATATTTTTAGTACGCAATACCATATTTATAAGGTATTCACTCGTACCAAATTTTGAAGCGCTGGTAGTTTTGCTATAACTGATGGCTCTAAGGCGTGGCGTGTCCTCATTTCCATCGATTAACCTCTAAATGGGCTAACAATGGCTAAATTTTGTCACCATTTTTAAAATAAGGACACGCCCTAGTATCATTGAGAGATTTAATATAAATAGTCTCTTGCCTGCGCCATGGTGGTGAATGCTTTTACCACCATATTGCGGTCTATAGAATAGCCTTTCTCGCTAGAGGTATCGGCTGCTATCGCCCCATCCATGCAAGTACTAGGCAATTGCATGACTTTGCGTAACCATGTGTACTGACGTTTTGCCAATTGTCTTGTCGCATATAATGCCTTATTTTGCATTTGCTGACAAGCAAGTGCCTCGGTCGCACCATCAGACAAGCTTGATTGAGCTGAAGACTGGAGCACTTCAAAAGCACTGTAAAATTGCGCTTTGTCTAGATTAGGCTGTTCAAATACTGGGTGATCGATGTGTACTAGGTATTCTAGTACTTGTCGATAACCAACGCAGCGCATGGACGGTAGATTTGGTGTTAAAGGATAGCGCTCCAGCAGACCAATGACCTCGGTCACCAACCCGTCATTCCACATGATATCTAAACGTTGCTCGATACGTGTATGCAACCATGGACGATCAGGCATGACTGTCAATGCGTGCCATTGCTGATTGGGATTATTTGCCAATGCCTGCTTGGGCTTGCGCTGCCAGTCACTGATAGGAATATCAGTTTGCAGATAAACTTCAACTGCTCGGGTAATACGCTGAGTATCAGTCGCATTAAGGCGCTCATGGCTGATCGGATCTATCTCACCTAAATAGTCGTAAAGCGCACTAATGCCTTTATCTTGCCGCCACTGCTCCACACGTGCGCGAACACTATCATCACTATCAGGTACTGGAGATAGCCCGTCTAGCAGCGCCATGTAATACATCATAGTACCGCCAACCAACAACGGTATTTTGCCATTCTCGTGACAGCTATCAATCAAACGGGCAACGTCATTCACAAATTCGGCGACGCTATAGCTCTGCATAGGATCGATAATATCAACCAAATGATGTGGATAACGCGCCAACTCAATAGCAGTTGGTTTTGCCGTACCGATATTCATATCACGATAAATCAGCGCTGAATCTACTGAAATTAGCTCATAACGCCCTGTATCATATAATTCATAAGCCAGTGCAGTCTTGCCACTTGCTGTCGGCGCCATCAAACACACCACGCTATTATCTGCTAAATTGGCGTTTAGGCGATAAGATGAGCTGTCAGATGAAAGTTGCATAGGCTTGCCTTTATTAATGATATTAGTAGCAATAAACTTGAGCGTTGTCATTGCTAAAATTTGCTTATTATATTTTTTGTCGTTATAGCTATCTTGACTCAGGCGCTGATAATAACATCAATGTTGCTAATTGATTACCATCTATCGCTTTAATCGCATGCTGAGTCAGTAACGCATCGATATCCGCCAAGAACACCATCAAATCTTGCTTTGACATCTGCATGCTCACGGCGGCAAGTTGCTGATTAATGTCATTTGCACTGTGCAACCATTGATCTTTTTTACCTGCCCTATTACTAAGTAAACTTGACTCAAATAATGAACGCATCTTTGATTGCCAATTCTCTGCACCGATCAATACACATTGGCTTTGATGATAAAATAACAACCAAGGCAGCGCTTTGTCCTCACTATATGTTGTACCAACAGATTCGGTTAATGCCTCATTTAAATGAGTAACAACGTCTAGGCAATAAGGCAAAGATGTCGAATGTATTGCGACATCGTTAGCGATATCTGTGGTGTTTTGACTTATTTTCTCAGAAACACTTGATACGTTTAAGGTTTGAGGCGAATACCTATTTTCTGACAACTGATAGGGTTGTTTGGGCGCTTTTACCTGATGGCTTTTGCTTGAATGAATGGTCGTTGATGTGTTTAGCATTACAGTAGCGAATGCATTATCGATAGACAGATTGCTATCTACTATCTGACTATTACCTAGTATTTGAATAGTATCATTAGCATTGGTAGATCTGATCGTCTCTGTAGTCACTACCGTCTTAAGTTTTGCCCGAATCGCATGGCTTACATGCGCCATAATATTATTGATCGGACTTATTTTAATACGCTGTTTAGATGGATGCACATTGATATTGAGCCACTGAGTGGGCAAATCAAAATAAAGCGCATAGCCAATACCCACCAACTGAGCAGTTTGAGCAAGTTGGCGTAGCTGATTGCTTATCAATGCTTCTTTGACCAGTCTGCCATTCACATAGATTAACTTTGGTAAGGTATCCTGCGAATCAGTGATAGGCCATAACCAACCATTAACGCTTGCTTGATCGCCAAAGCTATTATTAACATACTCTCTAGGTGACTGCATTAAACTGGTGAGGTCTATCGCTATTTCTAACGCCTTTTTGGTTAACGACAACCCAGTCGCTTGCTCAAGACGTGCCAATGGCAAAGGATTGACATTATTATTGCCATTAGCATTTGTAGAAACAGCACTTAAAGACTTTGAATTTGAAAGCCTTGTAGTTGAAGACATCGTACTTAAAGACATCGCACTTGAAGAAAGTGACAACCGTTTTTTATGGTCATGAAAGAGCGTCAGTGCCACATCTGCTCGCGCCAAAGCCACTTCGCGCACAATCGTTTCGATATGACTGAACTCCGTCGCAATAGATTTCAAATTGCCACGGCGTGCTGGTACGTTAAAATATAAATCTTTAACCGTAATGGTCGTACCACGATGATGCACAACTGGCATGAGCTTTGGCGCATCATCTAACACACCCGCGACTTGCAACTGGCGACCGATGCCACTGTCATCATGGCTACTGGTTAAAGTAAGCCGAGATACTGCCGCCGTCGCTGCTAATGCTTCCCCGCGAAAACCCAACGTCGTAATACCGTGTAAGTTAGCGACATCCGCGACTTTGCTAGTCGCATGACGGGTAATTGCCATGACCATATCATCGGGATGAATACCCACGCCATTGTCGACCACTTCAATCATACCCATGCCGCCTTGAGTAATATGTATCTCAATATTGGTCGCACCAGCGTCAATAGCATTTTCTAGCAGCTCTTTGACTACAGCTGCTGGGCGTGTCACTACCTCACCCGCTGCCAATTGATTAATAAGCAGCGGCGATAGTTTTTTGATGCGAGTATAAGAATGATTGTCTGGCATTTGCGGCATTAAGAGGTATCGTTGTTTTACGTGATGATAAATAGTACTGGCAGATATTGATGACTTATATTAAGGTCTGTTGAACATTCAAATATATAATTAAATCTTAATAGAGGATAAATCCAAGCCTTGCGCTTGTCCAGCCTTCGATAGCCGCAGCTCAACTTGACGAGACTCATTATCCTTATCAGTGCTAGTAGCTTGCGTCATATCAATAAACAAGGTGGGCGGCGGTAAATAGCTGTCCGCACGGCTTGCCCATTCGATGACAACCAACGCATTTGGCTCATCCAAATACTCATCAAAACCGATAAAAGACAGCTCTTCTGGGTCTTGCAGACGATACAAATCCGCGTGGTAAACTGGCTTGACTGAGCCGTCTTTTTGCTCGATGCTATAAGGCTCAACCAAAGTATAAGTTGGGCTTTTGACGGCACCTGCATGCCCGAGCGCCTGCAACCAATAGCGAGTCAGAGTCGTTTTACCTGCCCCTAAATCACCTGCCAACCAGACACTACCTGTCAAGGGTAAAGCTGCCAATTGCGCAGCCAAACGTTGAGTATCAGCTTCTGTATACAGTGTCAGCGTTTTAGTGTTTTTGTCCTCTGTTGTACTATTAGGCATCAGGCTTACCTGCCTGCACTTGCGTCTGTACCTGCATAGTCACCGTTGGGTTGATAAAGCTTTCACCGCGGATCAATTTGGCATATAGCTCAGGGTCGTGCCACTCGGCACTGACTTGATCGCTAAACTCAAACGCTTCTAGATGAAGCTTACCCATTTGCTCATTTGCCACATCATCAGCAAAGCACTGCGCGTAACCGGTAGCGGTTTCATGTGCAATCACCGAGTAAACGCTGACATCAGATTCACCGTTTTGCATTTGGGTTTGTTTTAAAATTTCTTGCGCCCAAAAGAATATCACGCGTGAAAATTGCTCTGCCGATGGCGATACTGGCAAGCTTATCCAGCGCGCACTGAATTTTTTACAGGCAGCGACATACTCAGGGTCGTCTTTATTCCAAAAACAAATCGCATGATCAAAGCTATCGATAATGTCCTTGATAGACGATTTTAATAAGCCAAAATCATAGACCATTTGCCCATGATCCAAGCGCTTAGCCTCAAGAATCAGCTCAATCTGATAACTATGACCATGGATAGAGTGTTTGCAGCGCTCAGAGCTACAATTACGCACAATATGTGCATTTTCAAATTTAAAAAGTTTACGGATACGCATAACAATCAACCAAAACAGTAAGCATTTTTATGCTAAATATGAATATATTAAAAGTTTGCCGCGACGACTTATCGGCTTGTCGCTTATTATAGCAAATCATGATGACTCCGTAAGTAAGCACTTATTAATAGCAGTATTGACTAAATAAATCCATGGCATCGAAAATCTACTTATAAAACCCATTTATCAAACAGAGTTTTGAGAAGTAGCATCAAACAAGGGATGAATACAGGATTGACTCGAATCGTAGGTGAATTGTGCTAGCGCTATCTATTGCGATACCTTAAGCATATACTCATTGCAGTACGCACTATTTGCGTCATCGGCATTAATCTAACCTTCAAGCTATTTACACTGGCTTAAAAGGTATTACGGCTTATCTCAAGAGGAAAAAACTATGAGTAAAGGTCAAGACAGTAAAAAGAACGTAAAAAAGAAACCGCTATTAACGGCAAAAGAGAAAAAAGCCGCCAAACAATCTAAGAAAGACGACAACGGCAGTATCTTAGGTAAACATTAATATTTAGTGCATCATTGTGCCATTTAAAAAATGCCAATCGAACCTCACGGTTTGATTGGCATTTTTTATACTAGGTGCGGTCTTTATGCTAAGCACCGCGCGGCGCAAACATAATAATTGCCATGCCTAATAACGCAACCGCAGAACCTACTATATCCCACGTGGTCGGTCTGATACCGTTCACCGCCCACAACCATAAAATAGCCATCGAAATATACACGCCGCCATAAGCCGCGTAGACTCTACCAGCTGCGGCAGGATGTAAAGACAACAGCCAAACGAAAGCGACCAAACTTAGTACGCCAGGGACAAGCAGCCAAATAGACTTACCTTCTCGCAACCATAGATAAGGCAAATAGCAGCCCGCTATCTCTGCTAATGCGGTCAGCGCAAACAGTCCAACGGTTTTTAATTCAGTCAAAACCATCTACTCCTAAACGGTGATAAATCCTGTCATATACTGTACGGCATTGCCAGAAATCATTACTCTGTCACCTGCGACGACACAGTCTAGAACCCCGCCGCGACGTGATGCTTGATAAGCGACCAAGTGATTTTTACCCAAACGCTCCGCCCATAATGGAGCTAAAGCAGTATGAGCTGAACCCGTCACTGGGTCTTCATCGCCACCATTGGCTGGCCAAAAATAACGTGAAATAAAATCATAGTTTTTGTAGCCAGCAGACTTAGCCTGACAAGTCACCACCACATCTAAAGGCGCAAGCTGTTTTAGCTGCTCGTTATCACGCGCTACTGTTAATACGTCGGACTCAGCATTATAAATCACAAAATAGGCTTGAGTATTTTTATAGACTTCAACGGGTGCAATAGATAGTCCTGCAAGCAAGCTATCAGGGATATTGTCAACTTTCTTAGGATTAGTATTAGGAAAATCCATTTGTATTTTGCCAGTTTCTGTCTGTACGATGGTCAATATACCAACCGCTTTGGCGGAAAATTTAATGGTTTCTATACTAGGATTTTTGTTAAATAACACAAAGGCTGACGCCAAGGTTGCATGACCGCAAAAAGCAATCTCAGTCAATGGTGAAAACCAGCGGATATGATAAATGCCTTTATCATCAAGAACCATAAAAGCTGTCTCGGATAAGTTGTTTTCAAAAGCAATAGACTGCATTAAATTATCAGAAAGCCAATCTTCTGTAATAACGACTGCCGCTGAATTGCCTTTGAAAACGGTATCCGTAAAAGCATCGATGACATTTATTTCTAGTTGCATTTTATGTTCTCGCTTTATTTTTATATATCTATGGTTTTATAGCTTTATGAATTTTATGGTGTTACTGGCAATATCAATCAACAATAAATAGCTTAGCGCCTATCTTCGTTGACGAACGATGGGCAATCGTACTGTCCGCCACTTGATAAGTCATGCCCGCTGTTAAGGTGAAAGTACGACCATCTTTTAGTTCGGTGTTCAGCTCGCCCTCAACACAGAATAAAATATGTCCTTTATCGCACCAGTGATCGGCAAGGTAGCCTGCGGAGTATTCAACCATATGCACATTGATATTGTTAAATTCGCAAGTCTTCCAATACCCCGTGCCCGTTTCACCTTTGTTTTCTACCGCTTCTACTGTCGTCCAATCGGTAATAGCAAAAGGTATATTTTTCATTTCCATAACGTCATCTCCCTGATTTTATTGTTCATTTATTTATCATCAAATCTTTACTTATTACACCTTAAATCCAGCGCCGCACTTTATTTAGATAATCTTGATAAGTTTTGCCAAATTTCTGTGCCATCATCCGCTCTTCTGGCTGGATTTGAAAGCGCGTCATGTAAAGTATAAAAATAGGCAATAATACAAACGCCAGAAAGTGAGAAAGATAGAATGCCCAGCCTAATAATATAAGCACCAAACCCACATACATCGGATTGCGGCTATACTGATATACGCCGCTGGTCACTAAACTAGAGACCTTCTCTAACGCTTGCGGATTGGGTGTGGTCTGAGCGATTCTAAATTGAGTCACCCCCATGATACCTAAGCTCAGACCCACCACACCCAAAGCGACTGCCAGTACAGTTGAGCCGTTGAGTGAGAACGTCAAAGCAGGAACCATTTTAGAGACGCCATACATAGCAGCGGCGGTAATAATCACTTGGGCGACTGGAGGGACTTTAAGTGCTAGAGCGTTCATGATTAGACCTCATAGAGCGTTAAATGAAAAACCTTAACAGTGAGTGCTCATTATACCTGCTCACTATTTTCGTTTTAATTTTTACTTTTAGCCCTTTATTATTTAAACTGTCAAAAAATAATTATTCTTACCTTTTAGATGTCGCCATCCTTTATTTTTATTCTTTGCTCTCTAACCATATCACTGTATTTATACGGTTAACTGGGATTGTTATTTATCAAAATAACGCCATTTATGTAAAGTAAAAACATATATAAAAATATAATACCTCATAGAGTATTATGTCTTAAAGTTGTATTTAAATTTAAATGAGGAAACTGGCATCATGATGCGTATCGGATTGTTCTTATTAACCAACTTAGCGGTGATTGTGGTATTTAGCATCGTGTTTGGTATTTTATCCAGATTTTTTGGAATTGGCGGCGTACATGGTGCGGGCGGGTTAAATTACACCAGTCTTGCCATTATGTGCGGCGTATACGGCATGGTTGGTTCGATGGTATCACTATTTATCTCGAAGTGGATGGCCAAAAGATCAACGGGAACGGTGGTTATTGAAACGCCAAGCAATGCCACTGAAAAATGGCTTGTAGATACGGTCGCTAGACAAGCGCGAGCGGTAAATATTGGCATGCCAGAAGTAGGAATTTTTAATAATTCTCAGCCAAATGCGTTTGCCACAGGCTGGAATAAAAACAAAGCGTTGGTCGCTGTTTCATCTGGCTTACTGCAAAGCATGACACCCGATGAAGTAGAAGCGGTATTGGCGCATGAAATTGGTCACGTAGCAAACGGTGATATGCTCACCCTTGCGCTCATTCAAGGCGTAGTAAACGCCTTTGTGATGTTCTTTGCGCGTATCATTGGTAGCTTCGTCGATCGGACGGTGTTTAAAAACACCAGTGATAGCCCAGGTATTGGTTACTTCATCACGAGTATTGTGATGGATATTTTACTTGGATTTTTGGCGTCTGCCATCGTTATGTGGTTCTCGCGTCTACGCGAATTCCGTGCGGATCAGATGGGTGCAAAGCTTGCTAGCCGCGAAAAAATGATTAGTGCGCTTGATGCTTTACGTCCTTCTGAGCAGCGTCCAGATCGAATGCCTGAGAGCATGAAAGCATTTGCTATTTCATCAGGACAGTCTACGGGCTTTAGTATCGCGAACCTCTTCCGCTCACATCCAACGCTTGATGACCGTATTGCGGCGTTGAGAAATTATAATCCTAGTGAGGGGTAATGACAGGATCAACTCCCCTACCTCCTCTTAAAATTAACGTAAAAACTCAGACATAAAAAAAGCCTATCTATAAAAGATAGGCTTTTTTGTTGGATGAAATTACTGATTAAATATCAAACGCTAACGCTCTGTCGCCTTCGCTATCTTTGATACGCGTTGGCAAACCAATCTTATTCAATAGATTGATAAATGGCTTGGCATCCAGCTCTTCGACGTTGACCATCTTGCCAGCATCCCACTCACCTGCTGCGACCAGAATCGCCGCAGCGACGGGTGGCACACCTGCGGTATAAGAAATACCTTGGCTACCGACTTCGTTATAAGCGTCTTTATGATCTGAGATATTGTAAATAAATACCTCGCTATCGACACCATTGATCTTGCCTTTGACTTTGTCACCGATGCAGGTCTTGCCTGTGTAGTTTGGCGCAAGTGAACTTGGGTCTGGTAGAACCGCTTTGACCACTTTTAACGGAATTACTTCTTGCCCTTCAGCAGTCATCACCGGCTGCTCAGAGAGTAGACCCAAACTTTGTAGCACAGTGAATACATTAATATAATGCTCACCAAAGCCCATCCAAAAACGGATATTTGGTACGTCTAAATTGGCGGATAATGAATGCACTTCATCATGACCACTTAAGTAGCTGTTTTGCACGCCAACCACTGGTAAATCGTCAGTACGCTTCACTTCGAACATTTTATTAGACTGCCACTTGCTGTCCTGCCAAGAGTAAACCGTACCGGTAAATTCACGGAAGTTAATCTCAGGATCGAAGTTAGTAGCGAAGTATTTACCGTGGCTGCCAGCATTGATATCAATGATATCGATATCCGTCACCGAACCTGCATCCATCATGTCATAGCCAAGACGCGCATAGGCGTTGACCATACCGGGGTCAAATCCTGCCCCTAAAATCGCCGTGACATTATTGTCCGCACAGCGCTGTTTGCGCTGCCATTCGTAATTGTCATACCATGGCGGCGTCTCACAAATCTTGCGTGGATCTTCGTGAATGGCGGTATCGATATAAGCAACACCTGTCTCGATACAAGCTTCCAATACCGTCATATTGATAAATGCCGAACCGACATTGATGACGATTTGGATACCCGACTCTTGAATCAGCTGTATCAGCGCCTGAGTATCCATAGCATCCACTTGGTGCGTATGCAATACTGCAGGCTGCTTGAAGCTATTCTTATCTTTCACGCTTTGGGCGATGGCATCACATTTATCTTGCGTGCGCGAGGCAATATGAATCTCGCCAAGGATATCGTTATGCATCGCACATTTATGCGCGACCACTTGAGCGACACCGCCGGCTCCGATGATGAGTACGTCTTTTTTGCTAGATTTGGCTTGTTGGTTTGTGTTCAATGACCAATCCTCCTTTGTGTCTCTGTCGATACCATCGATAGTGGCGAGTCAAAACAGAAACGAGTGAATGATATGCGTGAATTAAAAAGGAAGACCGAGGAAAACCCACGCACCCGTCGGGCAAAGCACCATTTGATTGTTGGCTTTTGCCCGTGGCGATTATAACAATTTTTATGAAGTCATCGGTAAAAATAATGTATAAAAAACAGACGAGTTGAAGTCATCTAAAAACGAACTTAAGTCTTTATTTTGTAAAATTTAAATCAATTAATCAACACAACTAAATTAAGATAAGCTGGCTTTGTAATCTTGATAATCAAATTCGCGCTGCAAATCTATACTGCCATCTAGACGACGAATCACAATCGCCGGCATATTAACACCATTGAACCAGTTCTTTTTCACCATGGTATAACCTGCGGCATTACCAAAGGTTACGGTATCACCTATTTTTAGGTTATTTGGCAAGGCATACTCACCAAAAATATCGCCCGCCAAACAAGAACGACCATAAATAATCGTATTATCAGCTGACTTAGCGCTCTCGCTGATGGGTGCGATATTGGTAGGGTCGATATCAAGAGAGGCAATATTCATTAAATCACTATTCACAGCCGCTATCGGCGCTGACTCACGGTAAATTAACAAATCAAGCATGTGCGCTTCAATAGATGAATCTACTACAGCGAGATTTTTTTCATTGTGCATAGTATCTAAGACGGTCGTGACCAATGACCCAGCACCATGGATACTTGCCTCACCTGGTTCAAGATAAACTTGCACAGCATATTTTTCACTAAAGCCTTTTAACCTGTCAGCCAGTTTTTCTAGCGGATAATCAGGCGCGATAAAATGAATGCCACCGCCCAAGCTCACCCACTCAAGCTGCGCCAACACTTCGCCAAATCTATCTTCGATATCGGCTAAGCTTGCGCTAAATGCCTCAAAGCTGTCATTTTCGCAGTTGTTATGAATCATTACCCCAGTAATGTCATCAAGTACCGCTGCAATCTTGTTTTTATCATGTTCACCCAAACGGCTAAAAGGACGCGCAGGATCAGCGATTATAAACGATGAATTACTGGTCTTAGGGTTTAAGCGCAGTCCCACTGGTATATTTTTTGCCGCCGCTTGACCTTTAAAAGCATTTAACTGTGAGATAGAGTTAAAGATAATCTTGTCAGCATAGCTCAATACTTCATCGATCTCATCAGCGCTATAGGCGACGCTGTAAGCATGAGTTTCTTTTTTATTATCACTGTCTCTACCTTTACCAAAAGTCTCGTAGCCCAAACGCACTTCATTGAGTGACGATGACGTTGTGCCGTGCAAATAAGGCTGCATCACATCAAACACGCCCCAAGTGGCAAAGCATTTGAGCGCCAATAATGCTTTAGCGCCTGATAGCTCACACAGCCGCGAGATAATCTGCATATTGGCCACGATTGCCGCTTCATCGAGCAAATAATAAGGCGTGGGCGGTAGAGATGATTGGGTAGTGTTTAGCGAAGTTTTTGCATTCATAAGAGGTTACCTAATAGCTGCTGTTGGCATCATGACAGACATAAATATTTGCGCTATAGTAGACTAAATTCATCATAATTAGAATATCTTATGTCACTATCAACCGATTATTCCACTGCTACTAGCCAAGCTTATTCATCGCAGCTCGACCCAAAAAATATTCATTTAGAACATCTTGATGCTAATGCGCGTACAGTACTGGAGTTTTGGTTCGACAACGACAATGAGCAATATTGGTTTGCGCAAAATGATGCTTTTGATAAGCAAATAAAAGACAAGTTTGCTGATATTTGGCAAGCTGCCAAGCAAGGTGAATGCGTGACATGGCGTAGCGCAAACGCGCCAACCGATAGCAATAGCTCCATCACGGCGTTGGCAGGCAGACTAGCAGAAATTATTGTCTTAGATCAGTTTTCGCGTAATTTATGTCGCGGGCAAGCAGGTGCTTTTGCACAAGATAGTATGGCTATCGCATTGGCACAAGAGGCTATTGGACAACCACACTTTGATACATTACCGACTGAATGGCGCAAGTTTATCATCATGCCATTTATGCATTCTGAATCATTGATGATCCATAAGCGCTACTTACCATTGTTTGAAAAATTACATGATGACAATACGCTGGATTTCGAACATCGTCATAAAGATATCATTGAGCAATTCGGTCGCTATCCGCATCGCAATGACATTTTAGATCGTGAGTCAACGGATGAAGAAGAAGCCTTCTTGCAACAACCGAACTCGTCGTTTTAGCGCTTATATATTTATATGGTTTATTGCAATATGATTTATTCCAATATAGTTACTTCAACTCAAAAGAAGTGTGAAGTACAAGGCAACCAAGTATAGGCATATACACTATTTCAAGCGAGATGAACACTGAACTTTTTTATAGTGCAATGGCTTGATTTTACTTACTCTTTAGATACTTTCGTTCAGATTGGTGTTTCTATTCAGATTAAGAACACATCTTAGTTCACCTAATTATTAGTTCACTATCCCTGTCGTAAAGGTAAAGCTCTCACGCTCTATAGTTTTATTATCCACTAAAATATCAAAGCTGACACGGTAGTCACTGTTGCCATGTAAACCACAGTTTTTGTCTTTTTTACTGGCAATCTGGCAGCTTTTTAAATTATCAGTGATTGGTAATATAAAAGCTTCGTTTGCTGGTAGTGCATTTGCCGTATTTTTATAGGGATCTTGGCGATAGTCTAGCAGCTCAATCGGTACATCGATATTTCGCTGGATATCATGGAATGTCACATTGCTGATATCAATCGTTCGAGCAGATGGCATATTGATATAAATGGGTTGCCCGATAGGATCCACTCGCAAGTCACGCCCTGTATGCTTGACAGGATCTGGCGTCTCATTATATAGCGCGGTTACTGTATCCGTCACGCCTTCACATGGATAAGTAAATACGCCTTTAATCGTATTATCTTTAGTCGCTTGGGTCGCTGCTGCATGGTTGACCAATACATAACCTTGGTTATTCGCCGCCTCTTTATTGTATGGCTTATAGACAACCACGCCAGTACCCGTGACGCTTGCACTAGGCATCATTAATGAACGCAAATGGTAAGGTGCTGCCAGCAGGGACTTTGCCATCGAGCCTGCCACAACATCTGAGCGAATAAGATTGCCTGCTGAACTATAGTAGATAGATTGGGCGATATTCTCAGTCACACCATATCGTACATTTGGGTAATTTGCATTTGATAAGCGATCGGTAAAACTGAGCCCACCAAAAAATGGATTATTGCTACTGGTAACGCCCGAAATATCTGCAATCTTATTTTCGTAATGCGCACTGAATACGGTTGGTGAGCTATTGGCAAAGACGTATTTAATATAATTTGCATGTTTAATGGCAACACCATCAAGCGCGGTATCAACAGATAAACCGCTTAGACCACAGCTGGTACGCGCCAAACTGAACTTATTGTTGGCAATTAATGCAGCCTTTACCTCATTAGTAGCAGTAGTACTATCAGGTTGGTCGTCAACATTATCGCTTGAATTATCATTGGGCTGATCGTTTGGCTCGATAGCAGGTGAGTTCGGGCTTGGCGCATTGGTATTAGAGCTGCTATCAGAGCCACCACCGCCCCCACCACAAGCCGTTATAAATACTGTCAAAAAAAGCACTGCAGCAAGATTTTTCTGTGGCGTACTGATTGGTAGCGTACTGAGCGTCATTTTTTATCCTATAGAATAATAGCGCGTATATAAGTCAATAAATTCCAGCGTTAAGTATGTGGACATAAACTAAGTAGACTTAAGCTGCTAGGGCGTGTTGAACATTCACAAATAGGCACTGCTGATGGTTAAAATTGTTCCAGACAAGGCGCAAGTCGACGATAATGTTAATACCTTAGCTAGAATTGCAACGCCCTGCTTGTAAATAGCTGGGGGCAATTTTAGTATCAGCTCCAATATTAACAGAAGGGGACAGAACTCTTTTTTGCCGCTTCATTGTTAAAAATATACGCTTAGAATGACTAAACTTACTATTTTTAACGTCGAATCGCCTGCAAAATAGTCCCTGTCAGTGCCATAGTCGAATGTTCAACACGCCCTAACATCACAGTATTGAATTTATTTGTAATTGCATTGTAATACAGTCCATAAATTTTTACTTGGTGTTTCTTGAAGACTGATACGTTCATTATAGACTGTCTTATTTTTAGTCATGACTATTTTTGCTTAGGCTATTTTAAAGAAGCACGCTCAGCTTAACGTTTATTTTTAAGTGCTTTATTTTTAAGCGACTTGTTCTTAAGTGGCTTTCTCTAATGACTTTCTGACTGGTGCAAAACTACGTCTATGCGCAGATAATACGCCGTATTTTTCGATCGCCTCCATGTGTGCACGTGTTGGATAGCCTTTATGTTTGGCGATACCGTATTCTGGATGCTTGGCATCAAGCGCATACATGGCTTTGTCACGACTGACTTTAGCCAATATACTGGCGGCAGCAATGCTGGTATGACGCGCATCGCCCTTTACCCATGCTTGGCAATCGACAATCGATTTTTCTATACCCAATTCAGCGAGCATTGACTCATTTAATTCAGGGCAGCGATTACCATCGAATAAAACTTCGACCTGCCTCATAGAGTTTACAAGATGATGAGCAATGGCTTTTAACAACACTTCGGTACATAAGCGCATACCGAGCATCGTCGCTTGCAAGATATTGACTTGATCGATGACCGCTGCTGGGATCTCGGCGACAACATAACCAATAGCATGCTGCTGAACCAATGGATAAAGTCGGTCACGCTTCTTTTCACTCAGCTGCTTGGAGTCGGTCAAGATAGATAATGGCGTGTCCTTTAATGGCTGCATCTCAATCAATCCTGACCAAGTTTTAGGCAATATCGCAGCAGCCACATTGACGCTACCGAGCAACGGCCCACGTCCTGCTTCATCAACGCCCATTTGTAGCGTTGACTGCTGTAAGCCTTGCTCTACCTTGATCGGATACTGAGCAAGTAGCTCATCAATATCTACCTCACCCGATAAACAAATAGGCTCAACCAGCTGTAGATATTGACCTTTGATATCAATTTGCTCAATACTTACTTCGATCGGGGTGACAGAGTTGTGGGTTTGGTACTGGTTACTCATAGGGGCGCGGTATCTTTGTTATTAGGTATCTTTGTAATTAATAGAAGAAGAAATGATCGCAATCAATAATGGCTTAAATCCGATGTTTCTCTTGGATAAACCATTGCTCAATCACGCTATTAGCGGGATCATGATTACTCTGCTGTTGTAATAAGTGCTTGGTGGCGATGAGATCTTTTAATTGCTCAGCATAGGCACGCGGTTGCAATAGCCGCATGACCGTACGACAGATATTGTCACCACTCGCCTGCTCTTGGATCAGCTCAGGAACGATTGCAGTATTAGCCAAAATATTGGGCAGCGCCACATAAGGCACTTTGACCAAGCGTTTGGCAATCTGATAGGTGAGCTTATTTAATTGATAAACCACCACCATCGGTCGCTCTAACAGCATCGCCTCTAGCGTTGCAGTGCCAGATGCTAGCATTACAATATCTGAGGCTGCCATCGCTTGTTGGCTAAAGGCTGGCTGGCTAACATCATAAACCACAACGATGGCAGCACGTAGTTGCTCTGAGCGCTGATCAATAACATCTTGGACGATATATTGGTGATTCTGGTCGACAGTCGGAATGATAAAGCACAGCTTGGGGTCAAGCAATATCAACTTTTGAATACCATCCAGCATCAATGGCAAAATAGCCGTGATTTCACCGCGACGAGAGCCTGGCATTACACAAATAAGCTGGCTAACATCGTCAAATCGTTCAATAAAAAACTGCTGCAAGCCATCGTTGTGCCAAACCAGCTCACTACGGCGCTGATTGATCGGTGTCTCTAATAATGTTTGATCGATCGTACGCAACAGCGGATGACCAACGCATATTGCTGGATGATTATGACGCTCATAAACGGACAGCTCAAAGGGGAACAAACACAACACAAGGTCGGTCGCTGCTTTGATATTATGAATACGTGACTCACGCCATGCCCAAATAGAAGGGCTGACATACTGCACGCAGAATACGCCTTGCGGTTTTAACTTTTTAGCCACTCTAAGATTAAAATCAGGCGCATCAATGCCGATAAACCAATCAATATCAGCGGCTTTAAATGCGCTCAGTAATTCACGGCGCGCTTTAAGCAGGTCAGGCAATTGCGCCATGACTTCTACCAAACCCATTACCGCCAAACGCTCTAACGGAAAAATGCTTTGCAGCCCTTGCGCTTGCATCTTTGTACCACCGACCCCGACCCACACAATATCACCACGTAGATTATTCATCTGCTGCATGAAGTCTGCGCCCAAGCTATCCCCTGACACCTCACCTGCGACGATACCGATGACCAATGGCACAGTCTGTAATTCAGCACTTCGAATTTCAGTCTCTGTTTGGTCTATAAGGTTATGATATTGATCAGGCGTAGCAGAATCTGTCATGACAAGCTCTCGATATTAAAAAATACAATAAATGCATATAAAATAAATGAATGATTATTATAAAATATGACGCATAAAATCTGCGCGAAAGCTCTGTGATACCTAAGCATTCGCCATACTCACTATTTTATCGTCATACCTTTTATGTTGTCATCATACGTGACGATGATACAAATAGCTAAATTAGCTGATAAAAGCTAGAAATGACCACTTAACGGGTTAATTCGTTTTTCTATACGGACAGATAAATTGAGTAACAATCTTGCTTGTTGAAGCGCTCATATACGATTGGCGCTGAACAAGTATAACTAAGTTTTGGTTTCCTCATTCCAGTTATCAGTCAATTAACTGCGCGACTGCCCTTGTCAACCAACACTTTTGTCCGCATAATGAAACTCCCTATAAATCAGCTAGACGATATATAACCATGACAACATCAGTTACCCATAATGCAGATATTGACGACGTGAATATTGAAAAGTTCATTCCTTTGATCACTCCCGCTGAGCTAAAAACTGAGCTACCTTTATCAGATGCAGCCTATAAAACCGTATTAAACGGTCGTAATACCATCCAAAACATCTTGGACGGTAAAGACAAGCGCCTCTTTGTGGTCATCGGCCCCTGCTCTATTCATGATATCAAAGCCGCTCACGAATATGCCGATCGTTTGGCCATATTAGCAAAAGAAATCGAAGATAGCGTGTTTGTGGTGATGCGCGTATATTTTGAAAAGCCGCGTACAACCGTTGGCTGGAAAGGCATGATTAATGACCCTGATATGAATGACAGCTTCGATATCGAAAAAGGTCTGCGTACTGCCCGTAAGCTACTGCTCGATTTGAATGAAAAAGGTCTTCCTTGCGCCACCGAAGCATTAGACCCGAATACCCCGCAGTACATGCAGGATTTGATTAGCTGGTCAGCGATTGGCGCACGTACCACTGAGAGCCAAACGCATCGTGAAATGAGTTCAGGCTTATCGTGCCCAGTAGGCTTCAAGAATGGAACAGACGGCGGCATGACAGTCGCTGTTAACGCAATGCAAGCCGTAAAAGAAGGTCATAGCTTCTTAGGTTTGTCAGCAGATGGCAAAGTCTCAATCATCAAGTCTAAAGGCAACCCTTACGCGCACGTGGTACTTCGCGGTGGTAACGGCAAGCCCAACTATGACGAAACTGCGGTTGCACAAGTGGAAAATGAGCTAGCAAAAGGCAAAACCAATAGCAAGATTATGATTGACTCAAGCCATGCCAACTCAGGTAAAGACCCATATCTACAACCGATGGTTATCCAAAACGTTGCGGAACAAATCCAAAACGGCAATAAATCTATCATCGGTATGATGATTGAGAGTCATCTAAAGGGTGGCAATCAAAAACTGACCGCTGACTTAAGCCAGCTCGAATATGGCAAGTCTATCACTGACGGTTGCTTAGATTGGGAGAGTACGGTCACTGCCCTATATAATCTACGTGATATGGTTAAAGACGTTTTGCCTAACCGTTAATATTGACAGTCCCTCATCACGATAAAGATCACTCTATCTTGATAAGTTGCTCAGCAAAAAGCCCGTCTGACATGATATGTCAGACGGGCTTTTTTGTATGCTTTAACTTATTAGATTATCACGTTTAACTTTTCAACTTAACTGATAAAATATTACGCTTTATACATTTGCCGCACCTAAAACACTGTTTAGACTTTCAAGTACGTGCTTAGAAGAAGCCTGCTTTTGCAACTCAATCAACCGCTCATGCGCCATTTGACGACGTGGCTCAGCCAAGGTATTCCAACGCGCTAGCACTTGCAATAAGCGCGACGCCAAAACAGGATTGGCATCATCCAACTTTTTAATCACACCAATATAAAGCTCTAACCCTTCTGCCGTCCATAAAGCCGTTGGCTGCGAGGTAAAGGCACTGACCACTGAGCGTACACGATTGGGCGTATTCCAATCAAAATCTGCGTGAGCGATCAAGGATTGGATAGTATCAGCGGTCACAGTATCAGCAGACGCCTGCACACTAAACCATAAATCGATGACCAAATCATTATTTTGGAAGCGATTATAAAAGTCCGCCAAATACCCATCAGCATTTAGCAGTTGATGATTGACCATCGCTTTCAACGCACCGAAACGCTCCGTCATACAGCTTGCATCATCATACTGCTGCTGCGCCCATTCATCTGCGCCATCGACATTCGCGGTCAGCGCCATATCGAGCACCACATTACGTAAGGCACGGATGCCACGAGCTTCGGCACTATCTTCATAAGACTGCATTGGTAGCTGCTCATAAAGCTCAGCCCATTGATCTTCTAACGTCTCTGCAAGCTGCTGATACAAGTCGTCGCGCTGCGCTTTCACCAATGCTGGATCGTAATCTTTATGAATAGCAGACGCCAGCTCTTGCGCTGATGGAATATCAAGCAAGCGGGCAGCCAACATCGCATCCTCAGCCGCGAGCACAGGCAATGTCTGCGCTAGTGCTTGCAGATAGATGTCAGGACTGCTCTTCTCGCCTTGACCTTGTAGCAAGATGCGATTGACCAGCATCTGCGTCACTTGCCAGCGGTTAAAACCATTGGTTTCATGTTTGAGCAAAAATGCCAAATCTGCATCTTGATAATCATAATTGAGCTGTACTGGCGCACTAAAATCACGTAGCAAGGATACAACAGGCTCACGCGCTATATTTTTGAAGGTAAAGGTTTGCGTGGCTTGATCGAGTAGCAGCATACGCTCAGCCACAATGTCACCACTGTCTTTATCAAATAGCGCCGTCGCGACCGGAATAGGCAATGGTTTTGGCGCAGCAAAGCCACTGACATGACGGGTTTGCTGATTTAACGTAATCATCAGTGTCTGCGCTGCATGGTCATAATATTGATGACCAGACACCATTGGTGTGCCTGGCTGACGATACCAGTCGATAAAGCTTTCAATCTTGCTATCCGTGATGCTAAGTGCTGATAAAAAGTCCTCAACCGTCACCGCTTGCCCATCATAACGACGGAAATACTCATCCGTGCCTTTACGAAAATTCTCGGCTCCTAACGTATTGGCAATCATGCGTACAATTTCAGCGCCTTTCTCATAAACAGTCGTCGTATAAAAATTATTAATCTCGACAAAACTCTCAGGGCGTACTGGGTGTGCCAGTGGTCCTGCATCCTCCGCAAACTGATGAGCACGCAAGGTCGCCACATCGTCGATACGCTGTACGGCACTCGACTGCTGATCCGCTGAGAATGATTGATCGCGGTAAACAGTAAAGCCTTCTTTTAAGCACAATTGAAACCAATCACGGCAAGTGATGCGATTGCCTGTCCAGTTATGAAAATACTCATGGGCAATGATGGCTTTCACACTAAAGCTACGCGCATCCGTTGTCGTCTCAGGACTGGATAACACACAAGCGGTATTAAAAATATTCAGACCTTTGTTTTCCATCGCGCCCATATTAAACTGACTCACGGCAACAATCATATAGCGATCTAAATCGTAGGCACGACCATAATTGACCTCATCCCATTTCATCGAATCTTTCAACGCTTGCATACCGACATCACATTTATCGATGTCAGCAGACTTTGCGTATATTTCCAGCAACACCTCACGACCTTCGCTGGTGGTATAAGAATCAGTCAATACGTCTAAATCAGCGACAACGCAGGCAAATAGATAGCTTGGCTTATTGGTTGGATCATGCCATATAGCATAATGACGGTCTGGGGCATCTGCCACATTACCCGCTTCGACCAAGTTACCATTGGCTAATAGTGTTGGATAACGCTTAGCCGCCTCAAGACGCGTGGTAAATATCGCTAGCACATCAGGGCGGTCTGGATAAAAGGTGATCTTACGAAAACCTTCAGGCTCGCACTGAGTGACAAACATCGTCTCATCACCACTGCCCGCCATATAGAACCCTTCAAGTGCGGTATTGGTCTGCGGACAGATGCGTACTTGAATCTCTAAAACAACTTCATCAGGTGCATTAGCAATCGTCAACGTGCCTGCTTGTTGTTGATAATCCTCAGCCGTCAATGACTTACCATTCATCGTAATGGCGATCAGCTCCAACTCCTCACCGAATAATACGAGATCTCCTGCTGTTTGACGTACCATCTTCAGAGTGCTGTCTACCTGTGCATGATTTTCGAACAGTTTAATATCTAAATCAACCGTTTCCACATCAAAGCTAGGTTTCTGGTAATCTTTTAAATTAATTTTACTTGGTGCATGCGGTGGCACATCTGGCATATCAGGATTAATGATTTGAGCATCAGTTTCAGCAATAGACATGGGTATTCCTATTATTATTTATGGCAAAAAATATATATGGTAAAAAGCGGGATAATTTAGGTTAAGGCAGGTCATCAATTCGCATAGTTTTAAGACCATTAACATGATAATGGTATCTTGCTACATTGACCTAAACTGCCAAATTTCAAGAGCAGGTCGCAATTTTATTATGTTCATCGTCCATAACACTTATCAAAATTCGATGGCAATGAGAGAGTCGATATATCCAAAGAGCGGCATAATCAGCATCAATCACCCATTGGATAATCGCGATTAAAATGATTTAATAGGGTCACTGATGACCAACAATCGATAAACGGCCTATTATATGATAAAGCAAACTGCCAGTCGCTCAGACATTACGTTACCATTATTGATAGATTACGTTGAGGCTCTTTTGCCCTCACTAACCATACAAGCGAACGCATCCACAAACATTGAATCTACTGATAATGACACTGAGTTGCTGTGGGTCGTCCCAGACCAAAATGCGCGGTTAGCATTAAAGACACTGCTAAAAAATACCCGCTCACCACAAATATCGACACTATTAGAGCTCAATCAACGACAATTACCTGAACGTTATGAGCTCGCCTGTTTTTGGTTGCCCACACTCTCACCAGAGTTGCTGCAGCAGTATATTCCGCTGCTCATGCGCTATCGAGATCTTTATGCGGCACATCTGCTCATCGCTCTTGATGACACCCTAGATCTAAAAGCTTATGGCTTTACCCCATTTGATATCTTGCATGAGCCATCTTTAGAGATGAATACTACTGACCAAACAGAGCAGCCTTCATCTGCAAAGTCATCAGCGTCCGCCAGACTTTGGCAGTTCAATTTATATGATTATAAACAGCTGCCAAATTGGTTAAATGCGGATTATTGGGCCAATCCTGAAAATTGGGGCAAGCACCGCTGGTAGTGGATCTCATATCTATCTGTAAATTCTAGCATTATTTACAGTAATACTACTTACATAAAGTAACATTTAGTATATGATAGATAGCAATTGCCTAAGTTTTATCGTAAGCAGTTCAAAAAAAACAATTTTAATTAATTAAAATTTTAGGAGCTCATTATGTCAACCAGTTTTTCTAAGATCGCAGTCCTCGCTGTATTATCAAGCGCTGTGGCACTAACCACAGGTTGTGCGACCAAACGTGCTACTTCTGAAGTCGTGGTTGCCCCACTAGGTATCCCAGGTGGTCAAGTTGGATACACTGGCGCAGTCATCGTAGATAACTCAAGCGCGGTTATTATGGGCGCTGAAAACCTACAGGCGGTTGTTTACTTTGCTTTTGATAGCAGTGAAATTACTTCACAAGCAGCGAGCATTCTTAATCAACATGCCAGCTTGCTAAACTCGAATCCAGCAGCCAGCGTTGTTATCGCAGGTAATACTGATGATCGCGGTAGCCGTGAATACAACATGGCACTAGGTGAGCGCCGTGCTGCAGCAGCACGTGATTACCTTGCTACTCAAGGCGTCGCAGTAAACAATATCCGCATCATCAGCTATGGTGAAGAGCGCCCTGCTGCCGCTGGTAATACTGAAGAAGCTTATGCACTAAATCGCCGTGCTGAATTGTCTTACTAACACCAGTAAAACCAATCACAGTCGATAAAGCTCAACATATTTTATAATTGAAAGCCCAGCAATAATATATCGCTGGGCTTTTTGCATGTTACTAAGCGAACCAATCCAATAGATGTAATCAATGATGCCAAGCTCTATCTTAAACCTGACCAATGTCCAATATACCCAGCTCGATCCTGCAACGTGGTGCGCCACTGCACAAGTAAGCGAGCGTTCATCCCTCAACCTTAAAAGACTGTGGGATGAATTACTGTGGTCATCCGCTAACAATATATCGCAAGTAGATTTTCAGAAAATTTACGAGCTTCATTGGCATTATTGCCTGTCACCAGTAAGTTTATCAACACGTGAAATGGCGCAGCATCAACGTCAACTACAACGTAAAGGCGTTCGATTATTGCTACAACAATTACTGGATCAGCTAAAGTTGCGCGATACTTTGGATGAGTCAAATTTCCCGTATCGGCTTAGCAGCAGTGAATATTACGTATGCTTTAGTCATACAGGCAGCAAGAATCATGATATTAATCAAAATACTGTTCAGACAATCAATACATCATCAAACAGTAAAGTAACAGTGGTCATTAGTCGTCACCGTCCCATTGGTATTGATATTGAAACCAATCATGTAGCATGGCGAGTGGCACAGCGGTTTTATTCTGAGCATGAAATGGCTGCTTTACAAGCATTATCTCCACTTCAGCGTAAGATTATCGCTAAATTACTATGGCAAATAAAAGAAAGTTTTATCAAAATTTATCAATACAAACTGGCACAAGGGTTAGGAGTAGATTACTCCTACCTGATTGCTGATTTGATTCATGCTATTAGAGAGCCCTCACCTTTAATGGTCATAGCAGACATTAAGTCCGATTACCGTATCGCGGTATTGTCAGCGCAACAAACCATCGTTATTTTCTAGATTATTTATACATATGATTCATTCTAACAACTACCCTTTCAAAAACAAAAAAAACGACCCTAAAAAGGATCGTTTTTTCTTACTCTTCTTCTAATAACAGTACTTAAACTGTGATTAGATTAGAAACGGTAAGTTGCACCAAGCTTAACAATTGGCATCCACTCAAGATAATCTTTATCTTCTAGTTCTTTCTCAGCAAGAGCAGCAACATCCCCAGGAGTTACTCCAGGTACAATCGTGCCACCATCAGTAAAACCATCTTCTACACGTACTGGTCCAGTTTTACTTGCACTTACAGTAGCATTGGTTTTACCCATGTATGCTGCACCGATTTCACCAAACACACCCCAGTTGTTACCGATGTTAGGACGGAATCCGATAGTACCATAAGGTGCTAGTTTGTTACGATGTTCCATGCTGCCCTGTAGAGCACCTACATCGTCTGCAACATATGATACATCATTAATTTTGTATACGCCGCCATCTGGATTAGCAGTCACGTCAAAATCGTTGTCAGGTACGATGATACCAGCACCCATTGTGAACCAGTTACCAGTAGGACGTAATTGCACACCTAGGTATGGGTTGCTGAAATCAGAATCAACGTCATAGTTTACGTCGTTTGCGTCAAAGTCACCGCCGAATAGGTCAGCAACATCGCCACCTGCCCAACCAGCTTGTAGTTCAGTTTTCTCATTTAGTGACCAACCGATGTTAGCACCATAACCTAGTGTACCAACTTCAGCGCTAACAGAAGCTGGGTTGATAGCAGTTTGGAAGAAAGTCTTAGTACCACCAACAACAGCACCAGTAGTGTTGCGAACGATACCAGCGTCAGCATTGTATGCATAAGCAACAGGCTCAGCTTCATATGCAACAGCAACAGGCTCAGCTTCGTAAACAACTGCATCGTTACCATCAACAACGATAACAGGTTCAGCAGCTAGTGCAGCAGTTGACGCTAAAACGGCAGCAGAAATTGCTGTTAATTTAATAAGTCTCATAAATACTCTCCTAAAGTGTGGAATAAGTCGCCCATAAAAAATGACAATTTAGCTTTTTTTAAATCGATCATTTTGTTGAGCAGATTAAAACAATTTTGGCCGGAAAAGTCACCCCTCTAGGAGCGCTTTTTATTTGCCGTTATGTAAAGATTGCATAGATATTGTAATAATTACTACACCAATCCGCAAAACTTCGACTTTCTGTTACACAATGCTCTTAAAGTAACTCAGCAGTGCAAACATGAATATTGGTTAGCTTAATCTTCATGTAAGGATATTACAAAATATGTCATTATAATGACCTACCTCTTTATTCAACTCAATGACAGTTATATAGCTTATTACTACAGTTTGTTGTATTTTGTGAGATGGTGTAGTAATTATTGCTTTTAGAAAACTTTTCAGAAAAAAGTATTGGTATCAGTTTTCAATATTGTATGACTGTGTGACGTTAGTATTGATACATTTAGTATTGGGATATAAAGTAACTAGATCTTGTCTAGGCTTGATATTATGCTAAATTAGAGGTTAGGGAAAATGTGTCGCAAGGCTGCGTATTTACTTTTATCTGTTAATGCCTTGTTGTATTTCCTACTGTATTCTTTTTATTCTTATTGAGCCACTCATATGCCTAAAGTATCGTCGATTACCCGTGTGTTAGAGATTATCGAGGCGGTGTCCTATGCCTCAAAACCGCTCTCACCACTTGAGCTATCGCAAGAGCTTGATATTCCAAAGCCGACCATTCATCGATTGATTCAAAATTTGCTCGATGAAGGGTTTGTGACTGTGGATATTGGCGGCGGTATTATACCGGGCAAGCGGGTACGCAACTTGGGTGTTGAGCTTTGGCAGCAGCGATTGTTCTTTAATGAGCGACAAATGATCTTGCAAAAGCTGGTTGATGAGCTAAAAGAGACCTGCGGGATCGGTGTGCCTTATCAGATGAATATGATCTATACCAACCGTGCAAATACGACCTTGCCAATACAGATCTATTTGCCAGTGGGCGCAAAATCTCCAATGTGGTGTACAGCGACTGGCAAGCTATATTTAAGTCAGTTGCCGCGCACAAGCCGCGACAAAATACTGCAAAACCTGTCATTGGATAAGTTTACCAAAAATACGATCACCGATATCGATGCGCTAAACGCTGAGCTTGATCGTATCGCTGAAACAGGTATTGGTATCGATAATGAAGAGTTTATCTCTGAGATGGTGGCAATTGCCGTACCGATACGGGATAGAAAGTCGCGCTACCTTGCTTCGCTATATCTTCATGCACCGACCATACGAGTGTCTTTAGATGATCTCTTAACCCATGTCCCACGACTGCAAAAAGCAGCGAAAGATATTCAGTCGCTTGTCTATGACCTACCCAGCTAGATGATGCAATATAAGCAAAAAAAAGGTCTGCATTAAGATAATAATGCAGACCTTTTTCATAGGTACTTTGATAATTTAAGTCAATACTGAGCTGTCATGTCGCGCCATAATGCTTGAGAAATCTCTATCACCATTCTCGACAGTATGTGCAGCATAAAGCTCAGTCGCTTTAGCGCCCATCGGCGTCTCTACATGAGTATCTTCAGCGGTCTGCATGGCAAGGTTAAGATCCTTTTGCATGAGCTTACTCATAAATCCGCCTTGGTAGCCATTGCTAGAGGGGACATTCTCCATCACTTGCGGATAAGGGTTGTATACCTCTAGCGTCCAGTTACGACCTGAGCTTTGCAGCATAATATCTGATAGCACTTTAGGGTCCAGACCGTTTTTGACGCCTAAGTTAATCGCCTCTGCCGTTCCTGCCATCAGAATGCCTAACAGCATATTATTACAGATTTTTGCGACTTGTCCGGCACCATGGTCGCCTGCATGAAAGATATTTTTACCCATCACAGCCAGTATCGGCTCAGCTTTGGCAAAGGCATCAGTGCTGCCACCGACTATAAAGGTTAACGTACCAGCGATAGCACCACCCGTACCACCGGAGACTGGCGCATCTAAGAAGTCTATGCCAAGCTTACTTGCTGCCTCTGCGACCTTCCTTGCATCAGCCGCTGCAATGGTACTGCTGTCAATCACCAATGTGCCCTGTGGTAACTCTGCAAGTAGACCGTCAGCGCCATTATCTCCTAAATAGACAGAATGGACGTGCTTGCCAGCAGGCAACATACTGATAACGACCTGTACATGACGTGCAGCATCTTTAGGGCTGTCTGCTACACTGGCACCTGCTTGCTGCAAGCGCTCAGTTGCTTCTGCGGATAAATCATAAACCGAGAGCGGGTAACCTGCTTTTAACAAGTTCTCTGCCATTGGTGCGCCCATATTACCAAGCCCAATAAAAGCAATATTTGGCTTAGTAGTATCGTTATCGGTGGCATTTACATCCTTTGTATTCATCTCATCATTCCTTGATGGTTAGTATTAATCATGCGCGCAGGCGTTGCTACACATATAGCTGTAAACTATTTAATTGAGTGTAATTTTAATTTGATGTCTATATTGAATTGATAAATTCAATTTTTAACGCACAGACTGACTGCCTAAAGCCTCATCACCCAACCAATCGTCTAACGGATGCTCATCTTTAGCATAAGGATTCACAAAGTGCTGCTGTATGTACGCCTGCCCTTCGCTACTCAAGCAGTCTGCTAGTGAGCGTGACCACTGTGGATTACGATCTTTATCAATCAGTAGCGCACGTACGCCTTCTTTAAAGTCAGGATTGGCGGCACAATGTACAGCGACATTGGCTTCTAAATACAGAACTTGCTCTAGCGATAAGTCAGTGACTTTATAATAAAGCGCATAAGTTAAAGCAGCAGTCACTGGACAGCCATGGCGATAAGTATCTACTGCTCGCTGCGTCCAGCTATCATTGGCAAACTCTGTATCTATTTTTGCGAGTGCCGCATCACTTTGTAATAAAGCATCGATATCACCCAGTCCGCCGCTGTTCATCAACTGCTGAATAGATTGCCAATGGATTGCCAATTTACTAGCAGGCAACTCAGCAATTGGTTGCGCTGCAAGCACACGGCTAACGATACTATGAGCACTATTGTTATCGCATTTATCCGTACGACTAGCGGCAACCTGCCAATCACTCTGTTTTAAACCTTGTATGACGCCATCATAGTCACTACTGGCGACGGCATACTCTGCAAGATTGGCTAATAGCGCATCATTGCCATTACACATCGCGCCCGTTAACCCTAAAAACAAGCCCGTCTTAGCAGGCATACGCCGTAAGAACCAACTGCCAGAGGCATCAGGAAATAAGCCAATAGTAATCTCAGGCATGGCAAAGCGAGTGCGCTCTGTGACCAAGCGGTGACTACAACCTGCCATCAAGCCCATGCCGCCACCCATAATAATGCCGTCACCCCAGAGTATTAGTGGTTTGGAATAAAAGTGCATCTGCCGATAAAGACGATATTCATGACCAAAAAATTCTGTCGCATAAGGATTCGGTAGCGGTGCATCACTAGACATACTGTCATAAAGCTTACGAATATCACCGCCAGCACAAAACGCTTTGTCGCCTGCGCCTTTTAATAGCAATGCCACCACTTGCTCATCACCTTGCCACTGCTCTAGTTGTTGCGATAACAATTGACACATCTCAACGCTCAAAGCATTAAGAGATTTGGGCATATTTAACGTCATTATTCCAATCAGGTGACCACAATCTGTCGGCTCGGTGCTGAATAGTACCAGCGCGTCTGATGCGCCTTCTATAGCTACTGTCATAAAGGTGACCTACAAATATTAAAAGAAAAAATAGTATCATTAAGTTTGATTTTATGGCGTTTATTTATTTTTCCAAACGGGCTTACGCTTCTCTAAAAATGCTTGCACACCTTCGCGCTGATCTTCGGTATCAAATAGCTTAACAAAGGCTTCACGCTCATGGATAAGGTTTTGTGCAGGCGGTGTGTGTCTTGCTGCTTGAATAAGTGTTTTGGAATAACTGACCGCAACTGGTGATTGTTTAGCGACTTTTTGTGCCAAGGCTTGTGCTGTTTGTAATCCTTCACCTTTTGCAGTGACTTCTTCGACTAAGCCAATGCGTAGTGCAATCTGGGCATCGACGCGCTCGCCGCACAATATCATGCGCTTTGCCCAACCCTCGCCTACCAAAGCCGTTAGATTTTGCGTACCACCAGCACACGGCAATAAGCCCACACCAGTCTCAGGCAATGCCATTTGCGCATGCGCTTCTGCGATACGGATATCACAAGCGAGTGCGCACTCAAGACCACCACCCATCGCATAACCATTTATAACCGCGATACTAACGCCGCGATAGGCTGACAGTGCCTCAAATGCTTCACCAAAGGCGATCGCCATACTGATCGCGCGGCCTTTATCACCATCGGCAAAATTATTTAAATCAGCGCCTGCTGAAAAGAACTTCTCTCCATCACCATGAACGATTAGTGCATATACCTCGTCGTTGGCATTGAGGTCAGTAACCAGTTGCTTAAGCGCCTGTAGACTTTCCATCGTCCACGTATGAGCAGGTGGGTTATTTAGGGTTAGCGTCGCAATATGACCATTAATTGATAGTTTTAAGTTGGTATAATCCGTCATGAAATATCCTTGTTATAAAATCATTTTATTCATATAAATAGGTTAGCGCAGTTGGCTCAATGCATCATCTTGCATAAGCTGACGCGAGACAATCACGCGCATGATCTCATTGGTACCTTCCAAAATCTGATGTACGCGCAAATCTCGCACATGACGCTCAAGCGGATACTCATTGAGATAACCGTAGCCACCATGCAGCTGCAAGGCTTCGTTAGCAACATCAAAACAAAGATCGGTCGATAAACGCTTTGCCATTGCACAGTAAGTAGAGGCTTGAACATCGTTATTATCGACTTTGCTCGCCGCTAAATAGAGCATTTGCCTTGCGGTAATGGTTTGGGTCAGCATATCAGCAAGCTTAAACTGTACCGACTGTAAGCTAGCAATCGGGCTGCCAAACTGACTGCGCTCTTGTACATAATTGGTCGCTGTCTCAAGCGCCGCTTGCGCAGTACCGACTGCACAGATACCAATATTAATCCGCCCGCCATCTAGCCCTTTCATGGCAATACGAAAACCTTGACCTTCCTCGCCGATGAGATTTTCTACTGGCACTTTGACATCTTTAAAGCTAATCGTCCGTGTCGGCTGTGCTTTCCAGCCCATTTTATGCTCGTTTTTGCCGTATTCGATACCAGCACTGTCTGCATCAACGACGAATGCTGAAATCCCCTTTGGACCTGTAGCGCCCGTACGTGCCATAACGACCAACACATCGGTGGAGCCTGCGCCTGAGATAAAGGTTTTTTCGCCGTTAAGAATATAATGCTCGCCTTGCTTATCAGCTTTGGTACGCAGTGATGCGGCATCAGAACCGGCATTAGGTTCCGTTAGACAATAGCTGCCCAGCCATTCACCACTAACCATATTTGGCAAATATTTTTTGCACAATGCATCACTGCCAAACTCACCAATCATCCAGCCTGCCATATTATGAATACTCATATAAGCAGCGACCGCGGTATCACCCCATGCTAACTCCTCAAACACCATGGCAGAATCTAAACGCGGCAATCCCAAGCCATCATATTCAGGGTTGGTATATAACCCTAAAAATCCAAGCTCGCCTGATTTTTTAATGACATCAATCGGAAAATGCGAAGTGCGATCCCATTCAGCGGCATTGGGCTTTAGCTCTTTTTGTGCAAACTGTCTAGCAGTTTGGCGAAAGGCAATTTGGTCATCGGTCAATGAAAAATCCATGAGGTCATCCTTGTGCTGAATAGAGTGTATTAAAGCGTCAATGCAAATATAGGTGATTCAGCGTTAAATTGAAATAGTCGTATTAACACCGCGACTTGCTTCATCATCAAACCAGCGAGCCGTAACCGTCTTGGTTTGGGTATAAAATTGTACCGCCTGCTTACCATAAGGACCCAAATCACCAAGCTTACTAGCGCGTGAGCCTGAAAACGAGAACATTGGTAGTGGCACAGGAATCGGCAAGTTAATACCAATTTGACCGACTTGGATATCTTGTTGGAATTTATGCGCGGCAGCTCCTGACTGAGTAAAGATAGCCGTGCCGTTACCATGCGGATTGGCATTGAGCATCTCAATTGCTTCATCTAAGCTGTTGGCACGCATGATACACAGTACAGGTCCAAAAATTTCTTCTTTATAAATTTGCATATCGCTTGTGACATTATCAAAAATAGTCGGTCCTACGAAGTTACCCTTTTCATAACCCTCAACGGCAATACCACGACCATCCAGTATCAAACTCGCCCCTTCCTCTACGCCTGTGCCAATCAAATGCTCAACACGCGCTTTTGCGGCAGGAGAAATAAGGGGACCCAAATCTTTATCATGTTTACCAGCTGAGACGATTAAACCCTCAGCTTTGGCTTTGATATCATCAATCCACTCACCGGCAGCACCGACAAGGACAACCACAGATAACGCCATACAGCGTTGACCAGCAGCACCAAATGCCGCGCCTGCTAGTTGATTCAGCGTTTGCTCTTTATTAGCATCCGGCAAGATAACACCATGGTTTTTCGCGCCCATCATACACTGTGCGCGTTTGCCTGATTGACTGGCACGCTCATAAACGTGTTTGCCGACGTTGGTCGAACCCACAAAAGAGACTGCTTTAATATCAGGATGATCACAAATCGCATCAACGGTAGCTTTGCCGCCATGCACCACGTTTAGCACCCCTTCAGGTACGCCCGCTTCAACAGCAAGCTCTACCAAACGCATAGTCACCATCGGATCTTGTTCAGATGGTTTTAGGATAAAAGTGTTGCCCGTGGCAATCGCCATTGGGAACATCCACAGTGGAATCATCGCTGGGAAGTTAAACGGCGTAATGCCTGCACAGACACCCAGTGGCTGCCAAATACTATATGTATCCACGCCTGATGCAACGTTTTCAACGAAGTCACCTATTTGCAAATTGGCAATGCCTGCCGCATGTTCAACCACTTCTAAACCACGAAATACATCACCGCGTGCATCAGCAATCGTCTTACCCTGCTCTGCCGTCAGTATTTCTGCCAGCTCGTCCATGTGGTCGCGAATCAATGCCTGATATTTTAGAAAGATACGGGCACGTGTGGTAATCGGTGTTTTGCGCCACGTTTGAAACGCTGCTTGAGCAGCAGCGACCGCTTGATTGATTTCATCATCAGTAGTTTGCGGTACTTTAGCAATGACTTCTTGCGTGGCAGGATCGGTGATATCAATCCATTCACTGGTATTAGAATCAACAAATTGACCATTGATGAGCTGCTTGACGTGGTGCATAAGATATCCTTATCTTGTTTGCGAGACTACCCTTTAGCGGTGTCTTAATATTCAAAAAGAGAGAAAAAATGATGAGCTTTTATCGATCAAACGTATTTTATAAAATGATTTATTTCGTATCGTTATTGACTATACCAATAAACCATTTTTAGGGTCAAGCGCTTTGTCAAAATTTTATCTGAGTTTATGTTAACGAGAAAAACTTTATGTAAGGTATATTTTCAGTTTGAGCGAAAGCGACTAAGTGGTGATAAAAATGAGGAGGCACCTTAAATTGAAAACAAAAAAGCCCATGATTGTGCATGAGCTTTTTTTCAATATTAACGTTAGATGGCTTTTTTCAATTAATACGCCATCGTATTAGTAGTCTTTCATAGACTGCTTAATCGCCTCAATCGCTGTTGGATTATCAAGCGTTGACATATCTCCTGTTTCGTTACCTTCTGCTAAAGCACGAATGGCTCGACGTAAGATTTTGCCAGAGCGCGTTTTTGGTAGCGCTTGCGGAAAATAAATTGCCGCTGGCCTTGCGATACCACCGAGGGATTTGACCACAGCACCGATGACCTGCTGCTCAATACGGAAACGATTTTCGGTGGTCGTGACTTGTTCATGATCTCTCAGCACACAAAAGGCTATCGGCAACTCTCCTTTCAATTCATCATGAATACCCACAACCGCACATTCTGCCATTTCTGGATGCGTGCTAATCGCCTCTTCAATTTCTTGCGTGCCAATACGATGACCGGCAACGTTAATCACATCGTCAGTTCGTCCTAAAATATAAAAATACCCCTCCTCATCAGTCACGGCATAGTCTGAGGTTGAGTATTGCTTGCCATCAAACAGACCAAAATAACTGCTAATAAAGCGTTCGTCATTTCGCCATACCGTGGTCAGACAACCGGGCGGCAATGGTGCACGAATCGCGAGCAGTCCTTTTTCGCCAGCTTTACAAGGTTCGCCAGTTTCTTCATTAATGACATGCGCATCATAACCATACATGGGATAACCAGGCGAACCTTGCTTGTGTGGCTTATGATTGAACTTGGGCGTGTTACTTAAAATGGGCCAGCCAGACTCTGTTTGCCAATAATGGTCTAAAATTGGCACACCTAAATGCTTAGTCAGCCAATTGGCTGTCGATTCATCCAGTGGTTCACCTGCCAAAAAGAAGGATTTTACGCTGGAGACATCATAGCGCGTCATCCATGTCTCATCTTGTTTTTTCAGCATACGGACACCCGTCGGTGCCGTGAATAAAATATTGACCTTGTTTGCTTCGACAATTCGCCACCAAATACCGGGGTTTGGGCGATGCGGCAGACCTTCATACATCACACTCGTCATGCCAGCCAGCAATGGTGCGTAAATAGTGTAAGAATGCCCGACCGCCCAGCCGATATCTGATATCGCCCAAAATGTCTCGCCCGCCTTGCCATCGTAGATATAGTCCATCGACGTCGTTAGCGCAACCGCGTGACCACCGGTATCCCGTTGTACACCTTTTGGCGTGCCAGTGGTGCCTGAAGTATACAGAAGATACGACGGCGTATTTGACTCAAGCCAAACTGGCTCGACAATCGCATTGGCTTCACAGCTGATACGGCGCTGGGTTGCATAATCAACATCAATATTTTTTGGCTCAAATGGTAAAATGCCACGATTGATGACCAATACATGTTCGGGCTTAACTGTTGCTTGCTCGACCCCTTGATTGACAAGATTTTTATAATTAATAACTTTACCACCGCGCAAACCTGCATCCACCGTGATGACCATTTTTGCTTCGGCATCATCCATACGAATGGCTAAGTTATGGGCAGCAAAACCACCAAATACCACAGAATGTACCGCACCGATACGAGCGCAAGCCAACATGGCATAAGCGGCTTCTAGAATCATCGGCATGTAAATGACAACGCGATCGCCCTTGCCAATACCATGACGCTGTAGCACATCGGCAAAATAATTGACTTCTTTATATAGGTCATTATAGGTCAGACGACGTTTGGTATAGTCCGTATAAAGCTCAACGTTATTACCCAAGTCTTTAAACGCATCGACGACTGCAGGAAAGGTTTCGATTAACTCTTGGTTAATCTCAGAGGATAACCAGATAAAAGCATCCTGCTCTGCGCGTTCTGCAAGGTGACGATCGACACAGTTATAGCAAAGATTGGTCTCGCCACCGACATACCACTGCGCAAATGGCAGATTACTGTCATCAAGAATTTGTTCAGGCTCTTTATGCCAATAGATACGCTTTGCTTGCTCTGCCCAAAACTGCTCTTTATTTTCAATAGAAGAGTGATAAATTTCAGCAAAAGTTTGAGTGGTATTAGATAACGCTTGAGAAGTCTGAGCTTGCTCTGACGATTGGTTGGTCACTGAAGTGGCGGTTTGCTCGCTCATAATAGCTGTCCTTAGCATAAATGATGGGTAATACGATGTAATATTGTCTAACAATGTCATAGTAAAGATTGGCTATCCCTGCCAGCTATCTCTAATAGAACAAAAAACCGATACACTACGTATCGATTTAGTAGGTATCGGTTTAAAATGTAGCAGAGCTAACAATAAAGGTCAACTATTAAGCCAGTTATCTGCTCAATAGTTAAGCCACTTTGAACCTATACCTCAGTTTGATCAGCATACATCTCACGCATCACCTTTTTGTCATGCTTACCAACAGAAGTCTTTGGCAACTCATTGACGAACTTAAACTGACTTGGCACACCATATTTCGGAATAATACCCCGCTCTACGGCTTTCTCGGCAATGGCTTTGATATCATCAACGCTCGTGTCTTGAGCATTAGGTTTTAACACAATCAAGGCCAATGGACGCTCACCCCACTGTTTGTCACGTACCCCAATCACAGATACGTCAGCGACCGCTGGATGTAACGACAAAATCGTCTCAATCTCTAATGACGATATCCACTCGCCGCCTGACTTGATGACATCTTTTAAGCGATCAGTAATCCTAATATAACCATCAGGACGTATATAAGCAATGTCTTGGGTGTGCATATAGCCGTTTTCCCACAGCTCTTTGCCCGCATCGTCATTTTTTAGATAGCTTTGCGTTAGCCAAGGTGCGCGTAATACCAGCTCGCCAGTATTGTCTTGACCGGTACCAACCGACTCATTATTGCTACTCCATATCTGAGCATCCACCATCAGTACGGGCTTACCAGTCATACAACGGCGAGCGATATCTTCATCTTCACTCATTTTAGGCTCGTCGAGACTAAATTCTGTCAAGCTAATAAGGGGCGCTGTCTCTGACATACCATAACCAGTATATACTTCGATGCCTTGTTCCATGGCGGTTTTTGCCAAGCCTTCTGTCAATCGCGAGCCACCGATAATCATTTTTAAACCATTAAAGCTAGCACCGCGATCTTGCGCTTCTTTGAGCACCATTTGCAAAATCGTTGGGACACAATGGGTAATACTAACTTTTTCATTAGTAATCAAATCCATTAACACATCTGGTGCATAGCGTCCCGGATACACTTGCTTCAGACCAGCCATGGTCGCGGTAAATGGAAAGCCCCATGCATGCACGTGAAACATTGGCGTCATCGGCATATAGACATCACCGTAACTGACGCCTTGCTTGTCGGGCAGCATACCTAGTGTCGCCGCTTCGGTGAGGGTATGCAATACTAACTGGCGGTGGCTAAAGAACACACCTTTTGGATCGCCCGTCGTGCCTGAGGTATAAAACGTCGTGGCAATGGTATTTTCATCAAAATCTGGGAAGTCAAACTCACTATCGGCAGCTTGTAATAATTCTTCATACTCACCCACTACGCGGTTTTGATTACCACCGAAGACTCCTTCTGATGTCACGCCATCATCATCTAGCCAAATAATGTGCTCAATACTAGAGTTTTCAAACTGATAGCTTTTGACCAATGGCGCAAACTCAGAATTAAGCAGCAGCACTTTTGGCTTAGCGTGATTGATGGTATAAAGAATTTTTTCTGGCGATAGGCGGATATTAACGGTTTGTAAAATATACTCTGACATCGGTACAGCGAAATACGACTCAAGATAACGATGGCTATCCCAATCCATCACCGCCACTATATCACCTGCATCTAGATTTAAACCTGCTAAAACATTGGCCAAGCGATTGATACGATTGAATAAATCTTTATAGGTAAGGCGTTTTTTGTCAGCATAAACGATTTCTTGCTCTAGCGACACCGTTTTGGCACGGTTCAATAGTTGCTTAACTAATAAGGGATAATCGTAAGCAGAAGGGGCGCTGTGGTAAATATTTGACATAGATGTGACGTCCTTGTTGGTCATGCGGATAAGTTATTATGCGGGTGAATCATAGATAATTGATGGCACGCAGTCCTAGTTATTTTAGCTTTTATTTATAAAAAATTGCTGTTTAACCAGTGGCTATTTAAAAATTGGCTGTTTAAAAATTGATAGTGGCTAACAGTATTAATAGAATTATTAGGGTGTATTGAACAGGCTATATCGATAGTAAGAAAAAGTAGATGCTATGTAAAGCAACCTTACGTAAACATCCTAAGAGGCAATAGCTTAATGAAAATTGCTCAAAAATAGCCATCAAGCCGTGCGTGATTTTGTTTTGATCATACCAAAACTGGCAACCAGTAATGCCAAAATCTGTACAAATAAGAGCAGCCATACTGTGAGCGACCACTGCCCGCGCGCATAAGCCATACCGCATAACCACGCACCCATCGTACCGCCAGCATAATACCCCATGTAATATAAACCAGACGCCAATGAGCGCCCTTTTTTAACATTGACGGCGATATAACTGATGGTGGCAGCTTGGGTGATAAAGACACCTGAGGACATAATAGCAAGACCAATAATAATGCCCCATAACGGCGTTACTAGCGTTAACAGCACCCCAATCATAGAAACGAGAACAGCCACGCGTACTGTGCGCGCTGAACCAAAGCGACGTAGCAAGGTTGTCGACAATGGCGTGATGACAACGCCTATCAAATAAACGGCAAAAATATTGGCAAGCGCACCCGTACTCAACTCATATGGCGTCTTAGCAAGATGTAGATTGATAAAGGTAAAACAGCCCACGAGTGAGAATAAAACACACGCTCCTAGCAGACAAGCCGTCACCACATAACGATTGGTTAAATGCTCACCGAGCGTCTGCATCGCGGAACGAAAATTCGGATTGGCCACAAACTGCTGTGAAGATGGTAGCATCTTGCCGACCCACAGCGCACCGATAAGGGTCATCGCTGCCATCACATAATAGCCTGCACGCCAGCCTATAAGCTCGTGCAAATGCCCAAGCAAAAATCGCCCCATAAAGCCGCCAAGTACCGAGCCTGAGACATAGAACGACATCAGTTCCGTGACAGCGCGTCCCTCAAACTCTTCACCGATATAAGCAATCGTCACCACTGTAATGCCCGGTACAGACAACCCTTGCATAAACCGCCACATGCCCATCCAACCAATACTCGGACTTTGGGCAATTAAAGCAGTTGGTATTGCTAAAAATAATAATGCGCCAACGATAAAGGATTTACGCCCCACAGCGTCAGACAGCATGCCCAAGAATGGCGACATAATAGCAATCGCCATCACCGTTGCACCGACGATCATGCCAGCTTGCACCTCAGTTGCGGACAGGTCTACCATTAATACGGGCAAAATGGCCTGAATAGAATACACTTGCAAAAAAGCAAACATCCCAATCAAGCCGATAGTAAGTTTTAAGACCCACGATGTTGCATTATTGATTGGTGTAGATAGAGGTTCTGGCATATTATTCTGGGGTTTACTGATGGTATTTTTCACAGGGATACAGGCTATGTTGGACGCGGATGATCTGGCGTGAGTAATAGAAATAGGACGATAATAGCTGAAATAATGACAAAAACAATGATGACAATAATGGCTGATGCTAGGGATAGCCGTCAGGTATGATTTTAGCACACCAAATACCAGACTCTGGTTTCGGTGTGTTATCGGTATTGCTTTATTTATGCTTAGGGTCTGTTGAACACTACAAGCTGCTGCTTTATATATATACTGGGTAGGTGACGTATATTTTTGACAGCAAGCTGATTACTGTCTACTATTATTTTGATCTATTATATATAAATGCGATTCACAAAAACTTATATCCACAAAATATAACCTGCGACAAAATCCAACTCACCTATAACAGACTCTCTATCATGCCCAAATACCCTTTTTATTCGCAATGGATTGTCGCTATAGGTGCACTGATTTTTTCTATAAATGCGTCGGCAGTTACGTTAGACGAAGTAGCCGCAACGAACAAGCTCACAATTAAAGAGCAATCGACCAAAATAGTATCAACCCCAATAGCGTCAGCAGTTGCAATAACATCGCCTGTATCAACACCAGCCGTGCCGTCAAACTGTATCGCCGACAGTATTATTACAGCGGCTAATCTGTCAGATACGCGTGATAAGGGGCCTTTTTCGGTGGCTAAAAAACCCGTTCCTCGTCAGTTAGCCAATGGCTTTGGCGGCGGAACCATTTATTATCCAACCAACGCAGGCGGCTGTGGTCTGTTAGGCGGAATCGCGGTAGTACCCGGTTATGTGTCCTACGAATCTTCTATTAAATGGTGGGGGCCGCGTTTGGCATCTTGGGGATTTGTGGTTATTACCATCGATACCAACTCCATTTATGATGACCCAGAGAGCCGTGCGGCGCAGTTAAGTGCCGCGCTTGATCATATGCTTCGTGACAATACGGTAGGCGCTCAGATAGATAGTACGCGCTTGGGTGCTATTGGCTGGTCAATGGGCGGCGGCGGCGCTCTCCAGCTAGCGACAAAACGTCAGACGGTTCGAGCGATTATTCCGCAAACGCCCTATCATGATAAAAACTATGGCGAAATGAACACGCCTGCTTTATTCATTACTTGCCAAAATGACCGTATTGCCTCAAATAAAAAATACAGCAGCCCTTTTTATGATAAGGCTACAGGCGCAAAAATGAAGATTGAGATAAAGAACGGTAGCCATTTTTGTCCAAGTTATCGTTTTAATGAGATATTACTCAGCAAGCCGGGTATTGCTTGGATGCATCGCTATATTAATGGCGATACCCGCTTCGATCAGTTTTTATGTCGTAACGACAATTATGGCAAAAATCCTCGTATATCCGCTTACGACTATAAAAACTGCTCATAAACAAAGCACTCATGAGAAAAGCACTTATAAACTAGGTACTGATAAACTAGACACTTATAAACGATCCGTTGGTCAACGTCTGACTTAGGAGCGCTGAGCATAAAAAAAGGCTACCGAAATGGCAGACTTTTTTATAAAGTCATTAACGCAATTATTCACAGCTCGCTTTGCCAGTGCGATGATTCACAGCACCATTGGCGGCTAATAGCTTTTGCATATCAACCAAATCTCGCGAACACGCATATGAATAGGCACCTTGATTATACGAGCCCATTTTTTTGTCTTTGGTCGTTGCCACTAGATTTGGATTAGCGCCTTGCGCCAATAAATATTTGACAGTTTCAAGGCGATTATTACTAGCTGCAACCATAATCAAGGTTTCACCATCACTTTCTACCGTCTGATCATTTAAGTCCACAGGTGCTTTTTCATTCAATAACGTATGTACTTTTTTGACAATATTGGTATTTTTTCCCAGTACAGCAGATTTCATGACGTTATAAACATCACCGTCATCTTTAGCATAGATATCAGCACCTTTGCTGACTAAGTAATCGACCACATCTTCATAGCCGATAAAAGCAGCCCAGCCTAACGCCGTTTGGTTAAGGCTACCTGTATCTTTAACTTCTAAGTCTTGACCATTGTTAACCATGTATTTGACCGTGGCTAGATCACCATGTTTTACGGCGTCAAACCAAGTAGCATCTGCACCTGTGGAGGGTTTGTCATAAAACACACGCCAAGAAAGTTTGTTTTGATTGGCAAGATCAAAATTCTCAGTAGTGCTGAAACGAAACCCCACTTGTGGGACTGGTGCGGTTTGAGCAGCTTGGATAGTGTCAATTTTAGTGACGCTGTTATCATTGTTTAGGCTTGAGCAACCTGCTAATAACATCGTTGCCATGACCGCTGATGCGCTCATTTTTCCAAAAAATCTCATAACTCAACCTTCAAATACAAATTAAATAGTGAGAGATATTATACAGATTCATTAAATAATAATCTATAAATTATAAGCTATGAATGACAATGACCCTCAGTTAATATAGGCTTATATCCGACTTTAACGTTATACACTGAACCTAACAATCAACATCTTTTTTATAACAGACTTTAGGTACATGATTCACCATAATAAGAGGTTATTTATAATAAGTTGTCATCTATTGACGAGAAATATTCATTATTAAAATTACTAAGACATTCAAAAACTCGAATAAAAACACTAAGGAATAATTTCAATGACCGATAAAATTCATGATTTAGGGGCAGGATTTTGGAATATACGCGGATCTTTTCGCATTGGCGGTGTTCTAAACATTGGTACTCAATCCTCACTTATACAGTTAAACTCAGGAAAGTTTATATTTTTGGATAGCTATTCATTGACTGGTGATGTACGCGATGAGGTGATGGCATTAACCAATAATGGTCAAGACGTCGAAGCAGTACTGAACGTCCACCCATTCCATACGGTGCACTGTGCACAAATGGCAAAAGACTTCCCGCAGGCGACCTTTTATGGCAGTAGCCGCCACCATAAAAAAGTACCTGAAGTACAATGGGCAGATAACTTGGTTGAAAGCGATGCGGTGGCCAAGCGTTACCCTGAGCTTAAGTTCTCAATATCACAAGGCATCCACTATATCTCACCCAATGAGATGATTCATGCAGGCTCACTATTAGCCTATCATCCTGCCAGTCAAAGCTTGCACGTCGATGATACCTTTATGAGTCCACCGATGAAGTTATTAGAGGCGATATTACCTGAACTGATACTACACCCAACGACCAAAAAAGCGCTAAAAAATGGGCCCAATGCAGGCAAGCAATATTGCGATTGGGCAAGCAATTTGGCACATGAATGGCGCGATGTGCGTAATTTCTGCGCCGCACATTCCTATTTAGTGACATTTAATGACGGTGAGTTTGAAGTGGCGCTATTAAAAGCCATTGATAAAGCCCGTCCAAAATTAGAAAAAGCTTAATTGACCGTATAATCTCACATTCGAAGCATAACAAAGGGAGTGACCAAGATGGTCACTCCCTTTTTTGCAATGACGCCATCAACATCAAAAATCACTAACGAAACAATAAAGACGCTAGCTCATCTTGGTTATTGATAATATCTGCCAAGGTATAGCTCTCAAGGACGTTAATAAATGCCGTCAATGCTTCAAAGAACACACTTTTTAGTTGGCATGCTGGGCTAATGACACAGCCTCTAGCGTTATTTGTCGTTTCATCAATAAGCGTAATAGGCAAACCTGTTGAACCAGTCTGTCGACCATCACTACTCTTATCATTCGCGGGGGTCGCAAAACACTCGACCAAATCGAAATCCGGCTCTATTTGTTTAATTAATATACCCAAATTGATGTCTTTTGGCGCACGAGCCAAACGTATACCACCATTTTTACCACGCACACTTTCTATATAACCAAGCTGACCCAACTGATGAATAATCTTGGTCAAATGACTTTTAGAAATGCCATAACTGTTAGCAATATCACTGATATTTGCAAGTAATGGCGGCTCTGGTCTCACCGCCAAGTAAATCAATGAGCGCAGCGCATAATCGCTATAATTGGTCAATCGCATTTATTTGCGCTCCTATTTTATATAAATCTTTCAAATATGTATCAGCTTAAATTTTAGCAATGTAACTCTATAAGTTTGAAAATGAGGGTCTTGAAGAATCAGTGTCCCAGACAAACGGTATTTCGGATAAACGGTATTTTAAACAAACAGTGTCTGGAAAACAAAGGTCTTAAAACCTTATAACATTTGCAAAATAATCTACTTAAAAATATCAACAATCAGTCGATAGACTTGGATAAATCCCCTATTATTTTGGCGATAGCATTATAACGGCTCTACAGGCTCTAACCAAACAAACCATCAGGTCTAGGACGTGCCAGCATCGGCAAATAACTGATGCAAAATAGCACGAAGCAAGCAATCCACGCCCCTTGGGCAATCATGATCCATAATAGATAGTGACTCATATCGGCAAGCGGCAACAGCACGCGACTGACAAATACCAATACCATCAGACCATACATAATATTCACCGTCTTGGGCGGCTGATGAATGCTGCGTCCCGTATGACCAAGCGATACCCGCGTCATCATCGCTACGGTCATCATACCAACGCCTGCAATGGCAAGCCCATGCATCGCAATACTATGAGTATAGCCCAACCATGGTTGCAGCGCATACAGCAGAAAACTCAAACACATGCCCAAAAATGCAACATATAATGACCAAAGCAATGGCTTTTGCCAGATACCGCGATGATACCAGCCTACCAGACGGACGATATTAACCACTGCTACGCCAAGTGCCGTAATAGTCAGCAGATACTTATTAGGATAAAACAAGTCACTGATAAAAAACGTTAAGAAAAACAATAAACTCGCAATATCCTGTACTTTACTATTGCGCAACTTGATGACTTCCGTCGTTCCAACACTCAGACCACGTTCAATAAAGAATGGCACCACGCGGCGACCAATGGTCAGCACCAAACCGATAATCAAATAAAATCCTAGATAAATACCTATTTTAGTCATACTCATATCGGCATTGATAATACCCCAGTAGCAGATTCCATTGCCAACGGTCAATAAGGCCAATTTCGCTAAGATGCCCATTTGCTTATACTGCTTGACCTGCAATACCGCTCGACATATCACAAATGCCATCGAGGCGATAAACAATAAGTCAAATACTGCGGCGACATATAACAACGATATACTGCTACCCGCAACCGTCATACCAAGCCCAAAACCTGCCCAGCTCAAACGTGCCAGCAGCCAACAGCCAAATATAGCCAGCAGCTTATAACCATGCGGCATCATTACCCCTGTCCACGTCTTCACTGCCGTGAGGAGAAATCCTGCAATGACCGCCAAGGCATAACCATAGACCATCTCATGACCGTGCCAGTACAACGGATTCAGTGCTTGTGCGTCAATATCTGTATGACCAGTAAATACAAAAGACCATAGCAGCATCGTTATCACGGCAAATAGCGCGGCAGCACTAAAAAATATCCGAAAGCTCAAATTCAGAATGGGATGCGGAGAGCTGGGCGGCTTGCTGGGTAAGTTGATCGATTGCATGGCAGTCTTCTTAGAAGCATATGAATAGAGTTTAACTTAAAGATTCATTTTAAATGAATGTTACAAGTTATACAATAGTGATAATTTTATAGCTCATTATAACGGTTTGCTATTAGTATAAAAAACCACCACTGATAAGACTATTAGCGGTTTAGCACGTGCTATTTAGTATTTATGGTCAAAAATCCATAAACTGCTTTAACTTACATGACCGCCTTGCCATTTATCAATGAACTCACCATTGGGATCGTATTGCTGGGTTTGCTTGCTAAGATTAAATTGCCGACATCCTCTTGGATCAGCGCCTACGCCCGCTAGATATTGCCAATTACCCCAATTAATCGCGACATCATAATCGATAAGATGTTGCTCAAAATAGGTTGCACCGTAACGCCAGTCTAAACCCAACTCATGAATCAAGCAGCTAGCAACGATTTGTCTGCCACGATTGGACATATACCCTGTTTGCTTTAGCTGATTCATGCAGGCATTGACGATAGGATATGGTGTACTGCCATTCTGCCATTGCTGCAAACGCTGATCGTCAAAATGAGTAGCTGGTAATTGATGACCAATGCCCTTAAACAAAAATAGATTGCTACCATGTTCAATCGCATACCAATAAAAATACTCGCGCCACAGCAGCTCAAACCATATCCAATACGTTGACTCATTGGCGATAATCTCACGCTCATAATGACGTAAGTGATTCAATAGTATTTTCACAGACAAGCAACCATTTGCCAGCCAAGGCGAGAATTTAGTGGAATGCGTCCAGTCATCCAGTGCATTACGTGTGGTTTTATAAGTGTGCGGCGCAGCAGAATCAAAATAGTGAGTTAAATGAAGCATTGCATTTGTTTCACCACCTTTAAAACTAAGCGCTTGCTCATCAGATGGTTGTGTTTGAAAAAGGTATTTACTATGACCTATCAACGCATCAGGCATTGGCGGTAGCGACTTTGGCGTAGGAGAAACAGCCACTTCGTCGTCAGCATTCAATAAATCATGACTTGCTTCAACCTTTTTTCGAAACTGGGTAAAGCTTTTAGGCAGGCCTTGTGTCGGTAAATCAGCAAATAGCGTATGGGTTGATTGCCTGTGCCATATTATCTGCGGATATTTGCTCTGCAAGGCAGCATAACCTTTATTTTGATTATAATCTGCCGTATGGCTGACACAGATATCGGTGACTTGTTGCTGCTCAATGAGCTGGCATAACTGAGTAAAGGCGTTTAAGGCAGACTTTACCTTATCTGGTGACAAATGACTCTTTGATGAATAGCTTGGCGACAGATACAGCAATCGATTACCAAGGCGCTGAAGCAATCGATCCAAATCAGCCAAGCTCTCAGACAAGAACTGCCGACGAGCAGCGCCCATCTCATTAAAATGGTAAGCTTGACGGTTCTCTTTCGGTTCAATGCAATCAGCCAAAAAATCAGCATAGATGAGCATCAGGTTGCCTTGATTACTTTTAGCCAATGTCGCCGCTTTGACTAACGTTTCATTGTCCTCTATGCGCAAATCGTTATGAAATAAGACCAATACCGCTTTTTTGACTGACTTATTTGATGCGTTGTCTGATTGGTGATTTGACATACTCTCGATTCCCAAGTAGTTAAACGCGCTCACTTGAAGCTGAGTCTAAACTATAATATTTTAGAATGTGACACACAGTATAGAGCGTGTTACCCGTTCAACTTAAGTCGCTATCCTCGTTGTTATCTGCGTTATACTAGCCATAAGCATTGACTATCACTGAGCTGACTGCTTAGATGGTTTATAATTAGGAGAATGTCATGACTCAAGAACACGCTTCCCATGAAAAGCGCAAAATCATCGATAAGTTTTTGATGAAACTCACCAAAGAGGAGCCGCAAATGTATTATGCTAGCACCTCTGAGGTCGCTCGTAGTATCCATACTATGATAAAAGAACACACCAATCGCCTGTCGGTAGAAGATCAGGCGCTCGTTAGACATATGACCGTCGAGGAGATACAAGACTTGCTAGGCTTTCACCTTAAATAATCACACTTTCAACGTTCCCATAAAAAAAGCCCGCTTATTTGCAGGCTTTTTTATTATTAAAACTTTAATTTAGAGCATTGAAAATATACATCGCTTAAAACGGATACTCGCGTGGCTCATGTTGCATAGATATCCAGTGCGTTCTAGTGAACTCTTCTAGCACCCACTCACCGTTAAAACGACCAATACCTGAGTTTTTCTCGCCACCGAATGGCAAGTTACTTTCATCATTGACTGAAATATCATTAATATGGGTCATGCCTGCTCTGATACCGCGAGCAAAGCGCATGCCTTTTGCCATATCTTTTGTAAATACCGCACTCGACAGACCAAACATTGAGTCATTGGCGATCGATAACGCATCATCTTCATCTTTGGCACGGATGATACCGACCAATGGTCCAAATACCTCATTACGTGACAAATCCATCTCACGCGTCACTTCAGTAAAGATGTGCGGCGGTACAACTTGTCCTTTAATCTCACCACTTAGTATCATTTTTGCGCCTTCTTGCTGCGCATTAGCGATTTTCTCTTTCAACGATTCGACTTGTTTTTTATTAATAATCGGACCAACCGCCGTGTCTTGTTTGCTCGGATCGCCGACGTTTAACGTTTTAACATGCGCCAAGAAACGCTCAACAAAGTCATCATAAATCTCGTCTTCAACGATAATACGATTGATAGCAATACAGATTTGACCTTGATGTAAGAACTTCCCAAAGGCGGCTGCTTTGACCGCTTGCTCAATATCAGCGTCTTTTAGTACCACAAATGGACTGTTACCACCCAACTCAAGCGCTACTTGTTTAATGCACTCGCCGCCATTAGCCAACTCGCCAATGCGCTTACCGACTGAAGTAGAGCCAGTAAATGATACAAAGCTTGGGGTTTTGTGTTCAACGATCGCATCTCCTATCTCTTTGCCTGAGCCAACAACCACGTTGAGCAAGCCTTTTGGCAAACCTGCTTCTTCAAATACTTTTGCTAGCAGCAAACCACCAGTCACTGGGGTATCACTCGCAGGTTTGAGTACCACAGCGTTACCAAGTGCTAAGGCTGGTGCAATAGAACGTTGGGTCAAATGTAATGGAAAGTTCCACGGACTAATGACAGCAACGACACCAATGGGCTCACGGTAAACAAAGTTTTCTTTGCCAGGGGTGTTAGATGGACGAATCTCGCCATGTACACGACTTGGGAAAGTCGCAGCCTCAAGGGTAATGGCGCGGGTAGCAGCAAACTCAACCATGGCTTTAACACGGGTACTGCCCGACTCTTTAATGAGCCAATCGACGATTTCATCTTGGCGCTGATCTAAAATCTCAACCACTTTATATAGTACACCTGCTCGTGTCGCTGGCGTTTGCTGTGCCCACTCTTTTTGTGCCGCACTTGCTGCTTGATACGCTTCATTAAGCTGCGCTTCTGTCGCCTGCTGAATCTTTACAAGTGTATCGCCATTGTAGGGGTTGGTATTGGTATTGACGCTATCGTCTTGACCGCTTTGCCATTCCCCTGCAATGTACTGGAGGTGGAAATCATTATAGGCATTGGCTTTGGTATTATCGGTATCAGTTGACATAATTCTTCTCATTTATTTTATGGATGTTATGTTGGTTGTCAATAAAACAGTATGACTAGCAAATTGAGGCAGATAAAAAATAACCCTTAACACAGTTATTTATATTAAATAGCCTGCGCTCGCAACATTTGATTAAACACATCAAAACGAAACTTGCTAGACGACTGGTCTAATGCTACCATAGACCTCATACAAATAAGCGTATTTTGTCAGCAAGTATTGTTGAAAAAACGTAACGTGACCATATCAACCTTTACAATAAGCACTAATTATAAGCAACAATAAAAATCTGCATCGACCCATAGAAAGTATCATGAATAATTGTTAATAGCGCGCTAAGTAGCATTATTCGCTATACCTTATCTCTGAAATACATTCATAAAAAATATAGGAGGACATTACTATTATGTCTGCGGCCTCAACCACAATCCCACCAGATACCAAAACGCATCTGTTAGAAACAGGCTATCAACTGATTTCCAAAAAAGGTTTTACTGCCGTCGGTATCAAACAAATACTAGACACAGCCGGTATTCCTAAAGGCTCTTTTTACCATTATTTTGCCTCAAAAGAAGCATTTGGTGAAGCTATCATCAGTCATTATTTCACTGACTATAAGATACGCTTAGACACCATTGGTCGTCAAAAAGTTAATGCTCAGCAAAAGATTTATGATTATTTTCAAAGCTGGTATGACACCCAGCAAAATGGCTGTGATCATGAAAAGTGCTTGGTGGTGAAGCTCAGCGCTGAGGTTGCAGATCTGTCTGAACCTATGCGCATCGCACTGAATGCTGGTTATCAGCAGACCATCAGTTGGCTTGCCGAACAAATCAAAGCAGGCTGGGCGGATGACTCTGTACCACAACCTGACAATATCGCGGCCGAGAGCATGGCCAAACGTTGGTATTTTGCTTGGCTTGGTGCCAGTTTAATCGCCAAGATTAGCCAAACCAATACACCGCTTGCAGAAGTATGGCAGATGACTACTTCTCAATTGGGACGCTAATTTCGTGCGTTAAACGCTTTTTAGCCATTTATACTTCCCTATATCTAAAGCAAAAAATTGAGTTATAAGAGAGTTTTGTAAAAGTTACTAGACGACTGGTCTATTTAATGTACAATGCCCACAGTTGTAAAAACGAATGGCTAATTTGTCACTGAGATTTTTGCACCCCATACGCCCAACACAAATATTTAATAATTTTAGGAATACTATGAATAACTTCCAATATTACAATCCAGTACGTATCGTCTTTGGTGAAGGTCAAATCAAACAACTATCGGAATTGGTTCCGACCGATGCCCGTGTGCTTATCACTTATGGTGGCGGTTCGGCACAGCGCACAGGTACGCTAGACGAAGTAAAGGAAGCCTTGGCTGCGAGCGGTACACGTACCGTATTCGAATTTGGTGGTATTGAAGCCAATCCAGAATTCACGACTCTTTTAAAAGCAGCAGATATGGTCAATGAGCACAATATTGACTTTTTGCTAGCGGTCGGGGGCGGCTCAGTCATTGATGGTAGCAAATTTGTTGCATTGGTATCGTCCCTCACTGAAGAAGATGGCACGACTGTCTCACGCGAACAAGCATGGAACGCACTAACCAGCTATTGCAGAGACATTGATTCTGCCATCGATTTGGGTGCTGTTTTGACCATTCCAGCCACTGGCTCTGAGATGAACTCAGGCGGCGTCATCAATTATAGTGAACGTCAAGCTAAGCTACCATTTGGCAACGCACTTGCCTTCCCTAAGTTCTCAATATTAGATCCAATCAAAACACTGACATTACCTGAGCGTCAAGTGATGAATGGTGTGGCTGATGCCTTTGTCCATGTCATGGAACAGTACCTAACGTATCCAGTCAATGCAAAAGTGCAAGATGCCTTTGCTGAGAGCTTGCTGAAAATCCTCATTGATGAAGGTCGTATCGTTAAACAAGATCCAGAAAACTTAGAAACTCGTAAGAATATTATGTGGACAGCAACCATGGCACTCAATGGTCTAATCGGTGCAGGCGTACCGCAAGACTGGACGACACATATGATCGGTCATGAGCTAACCTCGTTGCACAGCATCGATCATGCACGTACATTAACTATCTTATTGCCATCAGTAATGCGCGAGTTGAAAGACAGCAAAAAAGAGAAATTACTTCAATATGCGCATAATGTCTGGAATATTACGCTCGATGATACTCATCAAGACGAAGATGCTGTCATTGAAGCGGCTATTGTCCGTACCGAAAACTTCTTCCGTGACCTTGGCTTGCCCGTCAGTTTAGAAGATGCAGAACTTGATGAATCAGCTATTGACCCGATTATCAAGCAGCTTGAAGCGCATAACATGGTTCAGTTAGGCGAGCACAGCAACAATGATTTAGAAGTGTCACGCCGTATTCTACAACGTGCTATTAGTAGCAAAGCTGCTTAATAAAAACACCACCGTAATAAGAAACACATATTGTTATGCTATTTATAGTAGTTGCTCAGCACTGAGTAACTACTCCATTCACCATTAAATATTAAAATCAATAGAATCTTAAAATCAATAAATAGAAAAGGAATCTGATAATGAGCTTTGATAAACAACAAAATCAAAAAACAAACCGTCAAATTAAATTGGCAAGCCGTCCAACAGGTGAGCCAAAAGCTGAAAACTTTGATATGGTAACCAGCGATATCCCATCGCCAAATAACAATGAAATGCTGCTGCGTACCGTTTACTTATCCTTAGATCCATACATGCGTGGACGTATGAGCGATGCGAAAAGCTATGCTGATCCGCTAGAAGTGGGTGATGTCATGATGGGTGGCACGGTTGCCCAAGTCGTTGAATCCAATATCGACAAATTTGCTGTGGGTGACTTAGTGGTCTCAAACTCAGGCTGGCAAGACTATAGCGTCAGTGATGGCGAAGGCGTCTTAAAGCTTGACAAAAACATGTCAAATCCCTCTTATGGTTTAGGCGTACTAGGTATGCCAGGCTTTACCGGTTACATGGGTTTGACCGACATCGGTAAGCCGCAAAAAGGGGAAACTTTGGTCGTCGCTGCTGCAACGGGTCCCGTTGGTGCAACGGTAGGTCAAGTTGGCAACCAATATGGCTTACGTACCGTTGGTGTGGCTGGTGGCAAAGAAAAATGTGACTTTGCTGTCAATGAGCTAGGCTTTGATGTCTGTATTGACCATAAAGCGGATGACTTTGCCGAGCAATTAAAAGCGGCGTGCCCAGATGGCATCGATATCTATTACGAAAACGTCGGTGGCAAAGTATTTGATGCCGTTATGCCATTATTAAATGCGCATGCACGTATCCCAGTCTGTGGTCTGGTCTCGCAATACAACGCCACCGAGCTGCCTGATGGTAAAGATCGTCTAGGCGTATTAATGGGCAACATTCTAAGCCGTCGTCTCACCATTAAAGGTTTTATTATTTTTGAAGAATATGGCGATCACTTCCCAGAATTCTTAAAAACCATGAGTAAATGGGTCGAGTCAGGCGATGTTAAAACCAAAGAATATATCGCTGAAGGCTTAGACGATGCACCAAATGCCTTCGTGCGCATGCTAAACGGCGATAACTTTGGTAAAACAGTGGTTAAAGTTTCTGAGGTTGAATAACAGAACCAATGGTTATCAGTTGGTTGAATCGCAAATAACGACTTAACAACATAACTTGCTAAGACAACCACTGAAAATGACCTCTCAACCATGAATACTGTTCTATGAATACCGCTAGCAGTCATTGCAAATACTCATATTGATTACAGATGACCAATTAAGCATGACTGCTAACAACCCATGATTTAAAAACAACATCAATAATAAATAAGGACGACTATGAATATTTTAATGGTACTAACCTCACATGATAAGTTGGGCGATACTGGCAAAAAAACGGGCTTTTGGCTAGAAGAGTTTGCCGCGCCGTACTATGCTTTTATCGATGCAGGCGTCAACGTAACACTAGCCTCTCCTGCTGGTGGCCAGCCGCCGCTTGATCCTAGCAGCGATACTGAAGACACGCAAACCAAAGATACCAAGCGTTTTAAAGAAGATAGCGATGCTCAAAAGCAGCTTGCCAATACTAAAAAACTCGCTGATATGAAAGCCGAAGACTTTGATTCAGTCTTTTATCCGGGCGGTCACGGTCCACTATGGGACTTGGCAGTTGATAAAAATTCGATCAATTTGATTGAGACGTTTGTCAAACAAGACAAACCTGTCGCCTTTGTTTGTCATTCTCCAGCCGCTCTTAAAAACGTCAAAATTGATGGTGAGTATTTAGTCAAAGGCAAAACAGTGACTGGCTTTACCAATTCAGAAGAAGACGCCGTTGGTCTCACAGATGTCGTGCCATTCTTAGTAGAAGATGCACTAAAAGCCAATGGTGGTAACTATGAAAAAGCCGCTGATTGGGAATCATTTGTGGTCGAAGATGGCTTGCTGATTACGGGGCAAAACCCAGCGTCATCAGAGGAAGCTGCCAAGCGCTTAATCACTAAGCTGAAAGGTTAATATCTTTTTAACGTTAATATAATAGACCATGCAAAAAGGCCACTATCATGATTCGCTTACATCATCTCAACCAGTCTCGCTCATTACGTATTTTATGGCTTTTAGAAGAGCTGGGCGTGCCTTATGAGATCATTAGTCATCAACGCGATCCTAATACTCATTTGGCACCAGACAGTTTAAAGGCGGTACATCCACTCGGTAAATCTCCGGTTATCGAGATGGATGGTCAACTTTATGCCGAGTCGGGTGCAATCATTGAGTTATTGATTGAGCGATTTGCGCCAGAGCGCTTACGTCCTACGACTGATAGCGCAGACTATGGCCATTATCTGCAATGGATTAACTTTGCTGAAAGCTCGCTCATGTTGCCGTTATTACTGGAGCTATTTACCAAAAAAGCCGGTATCGTCGATAACGAGTTTTTAGATGGTTATATCAGTCAAGAAAAACACAGACTGTTGAGCTATCTAAACGAGGAAGTTGCAGATAAGCCATTTATCGTTGGTCATAAGCTAAGCGGCGCTGACTTTATGCTGTCTTTTGACTTAATCATGCTGGCTAAGCGTGAAGCGTTAGATGATTATCCGCATATCAAGCAGTATGCTTTACAGCTTGCCAGTCTTGATAGCTATCAGCGCAGCATGCGTTTAGAGGCGAATTATGATCACTCTATTTAGTACCATGGTCTAACTGTTTATCGACTATTTAATGTATAAAAAAACAGCTCTTTATAGAGCTGTTTTTTATGGGTAAAAATGACCTGAGTCGTAGCTATGTGACATATAGTCAAGGAATTTTAGAATCGCTACAAGGCGACCGACCGCAGATAGTACACCGAGTACATCTAGGGCGGGTAACACCGTAGCGGTTTAAAAGTGCTCTGACTATAGCACTGTGTTTCTTATCGTCTATCATTGACAGACAGCTGCATCTATCTTTTAACTTGATTTTCAATGTGTTAGTTATGCGTGATAAATGCTCAACAAAAATTATGATAAAATATTCAAAACAGGGTTTAGAATACTTTTTTGGTTTTATCAGTCTACTAAATGACTTTCTGTTAAATGGCTTTTTATTGAATGGCTTTTTATTGAATGGCTTTTTATTAAATGACTTTAAATGTCTTGAGTTTCATGACTATCCGACGAGCGCGATGCTTGTTTAACAACGGCTATACACCATTTTATCCCTCTACGCAGATTATCCATCCATGAGTACTGAATACCAGTTTAAGCCCCATGAACGACCATTCATGCTTGGCTCGCCTGCCACCCCTGATCACCCTGTGCGCCGTAAAATATTTTATTTACTGATTGGTATTTTTATTGGCTTAACTGCCAGCTTTCAGAACGGTCTATTGGTCGCGAATCTCACTCAAATCCAAGGTGAAATGGGCTTAACACCAGTAGAAGGTGGCTGGATATCAGTCGCTTACAATATGACCAATGCTTGTGTCACGGTGCTGCTGTACAAAATTCGCCAGCAATTTGGCATGTCGTTATTTAGCAAAATCACTTTGTTCTTTTTATTGGCAGCCACCAGTATGCAGTGGTTGGTCAGTAGCAATCTACTCAGTACGACGATTGGGATTAGCATTGAGCCTTATTATTTAGAACTGCTCGCCCGTGGCTTTAGTGGTGTGGTGGCTAGTGCGATGACGGTATTGTCTATTTTTTATTGTCTACAAGGCATGCCAACTGCTCGGCGTATCAGCGGACTGATATTAGGGTTCGGCTTGGTGCAGTTTGGCATTCCACTGTCACGGATTATCTCGCCTTATTTAGCCGTTGATGGTCAGCTTGAAGGTTTATTTTTATTTCAAGTGGGATTATCGCTGATTTGCTTTGGGCTTATTAATATTCTTGAGCTACCACCGGGCAACACGGAAAAGGTCTTTGAAAAACTTGATTTGGTGAGTTTTGGCTTTTTTGCCAGTGGTCTTGCCGCCCTATCGGTATTTTTAGTACAAGGTAGAATTCAATGGTGGACGATGCCTTGGCTTAGCTATCCATTGATCATTGCCATCGTGACTATCTCGATTGCTTTATGGATTGAGACCCATCGCAAAAACCCAATGCTACAAGTGCGCTGGATGCGTAGTCGCACCATTATTGCCTTTATGATTACTGGTGCCGTTATGCGTATTTTGCTGTCTGAGCAAAGTGTGGGTGCCGCAGGATTATTAGCAAACCTTGGTTATGGTAATGACCAGCTGATTGTTTTTTATGCCATCATCTTGGTGGCTAGCATACTGGCATTAGTGATTAGCATTTTTACCACCAAAGCGACGGATCTGCGCCGACCCGTGATTTTTGCGGTTGCATTGATTGCGATTGGTGCATGGATAGATACGGGTGTGTCACTAAACTCTGCCCCTTATATGTTCTATTTCAGTCAGTTTATAATCGCTTTTGCTGCCGTTTACTTCATGGGACCAATGGTATTTGAAGGTATGTTTCGCGCCATTGCTAACGGACCTGCCTATATTATTAGCTTCTCGGTGATTTTTGGTATCTCACAAACTGTCGGCGGTTTGGCAGGCGCGGCAGGTATTCAAGCATTTACCACCATTCGTACTCAGATGCATTATGCCGATATGGTCAGTTCAATGAATACCACTGATCCTGCTACGATGACCCAAATGCTACAGGGTATGCAACGTCAAGCAACGGTCGCCGCTTATGACGATTTATTCTTTTTGATGGCCGTGGGCGCCACTATCACCGCGCTATATTTATTGATGGTTTATTTTTATTACCTTTATCATAAACGCAATCCACTTGGTAAAGAACTTGCCGCATTGGCAGAAATGATGGGCAAAAAATAACAGGTGATAATCATATCGATTTGTTGCTGTTACCTTTTCTTCTTATGCTAATTACTATATTTTAAAAAGTTATCCACTATGTTTACTAATCTCATTAGGAGCGCATCATGAGCGAAGACAAATTAAATGATCTTGATGGCCATAATCAAGACACCGCTCAAGATGCCACCCAAAATACTGCTAAAAAAAATCAGACATCATCCAAGGCAGCAGCAATAGAGACGCCTCTAAACCAATCGAAAAATGATGATACTGCGTCCGTAGCGAAAAAAGAGGACTCGATAATAACGTCAGTTGCTGATGCTGATGAAACACCAATGCCGCCAAAAGAGCCTATTCCTGACGCTACAGGTTGGTCGCCTAAAAAGAAATCTTACTTTAACCTAGGCTTATTGATTGCACTAATCATTATTGGCGTCCTTTTGATTCTTTATGCGTGGAAGCTACCGCCCTTTACGCCTACGGTTCAGCAGACTAATAATGCCTTTGTAAAAGGTCAAACAACGATTATCAGCCCGCAAGTTTCTGGCTATGTCACAGAAGTGGCAGTGCAAGATTTTGAAAATGTACAAGCAGGTGATTTATTGGTCAAGATAGACGACCGTGCCTTTTTGCAGCAGCTCGAACAAGCACAAGCCAATATCGAAGTCGCTATGACCGACCGCTCAAGCAATGCGCAAGACACGGGCACCAGTCAGGCACAAATCGAAGCACGTAAAGCGGACTTATATAGTGCCAAAGTCAGCGTTGATAGTGCACGCGAAGATGTAAAGCGCTATCAAGGGCTTGATGCGATTGGCGCAGTATCCAAAGCAGAAGTTGCTCATGCCCAAGCTCAGCTCGCTCAAGCACAAGCTGGCGTGCAGCAAGCAGAAGCCAATTTACAAGTCGCCCTTGAGGCCAGCAAAAAAACCAGTGGTAGCCGCTCATCACTCGATGCCAATATTAAAAATGCAGAAGCAGTTGCTAAGCAAGCACAGATTAATTTAGACAATACGATTATTACTGCCCCTGAATCAGGACAACTGAGTCAAGTCAGCGTCAAAGCGGGACAATATGTCAGCGCGGGCACACAGCTCATGTATGTGGTGCCAAAAGGCGTGTGGATTATCGCCAACTTTAAAGAAACCCAAGTGGCAAATATGACTGTCGGTGAGCCTGCAACTATTCATGTGGATGCGCTAGGCGGCATTAAGTTTCGAGGTCATGTCAGCAATATCTCACCAGCGACTGGCAGTGAATTTAGCGCGGGCGCGGCAAACCCTGCAACTGGCAACTATATTAAAATCGCTCAGCGTATTCCGGTACGGATAGACTTAGAACAAGGTCAACCTGAGCTTGCTCAGTTGCGCCCCGGTATGTCAGTTTCAGTCGATGTCGATACTAAAAAAAATAAAAAATAAAGGGATATCTGCAACTCGGCCTTTCTCTTATTTAAATGGTAAGACTAGAGCAAGAAAATCTTGATACTATCAATCAATTGTTATGCTGCTTACACCTACAGTCAATTTATGATGAATTTACTATATGAAAGGAACGATAATGCGGCATAAAATAATAGGGTTAAGCACTTTACTAATTTTATCAGGGTGCATAAAAAATTATAAGAACACGGAAGTTCAATTGGTCGAATTTAAACGGACATCATCATATTATGAAATAACTTTCCTATCAGAAGCTAATTTTTCAATACGTGAATCAACTAGAAATACAGGGAGTTATATACATTGTATCAACGATAAACGAATCTATGGTGATAAATACATTCCTGACTACTCTTCGAATAATTATTTGAGCAGCAATATTCCTAAAAACACCAAACCTACTGCTGACACACTTTCAGATCAATACATCTATAGCATTAAACTTGATTCTTCAACATACTTAGAGAACGACAAAACCTTATACTGCCGTATATTTACAGGAAACTTCCCAGGAAAGCTAAAAAAGTCGCAAGTACTCGAGGTTATACCATAAAGCTTTTAATAAAATTAGGTGCTGTTGCTGCTCTAAACAGCAACAGCACCTAAGAAATCACTCTCTGCTTATATCTAAATAATAAATAGCAAATATGTTTAAGGCAAAAGGCGCTTGGTAGTCCAGCTTTCACCATTGTCTTTAGTATAGACAATACGGTCATGCATACGATTGGCACGACCTTGCCAAAACTCAATCTCATGAATGCTAATCTCGTAGCCACCCCAAAATTCTGGTGTTGGCACTTGGCTACCTTCTGGATACTGATTTTGCAGCTCATCAAACTTGGCTTGCATCACCTCACGGTCAGCAACTTCGCCACTTTGCGGTTGACTGACCCACGCACCCACTTGACTGTCGTGAGGGCGCTTTTGAAAGTAAGCAGCTGACTTATCAGCATCGATTTTAGCAATACTGCCACTAATACGTACTTGACGCTCCAGCTCTTGCCAAAAGAATAGCGCTTCGGCATTCGGGTTTTCGGCAATATCTTGACCTTTAGCGCTTTCATAGTTGGTATAAAACACCACACCATTTTCGGTAATCTCACGCATAAGTACGATGCGCACGCTAGGTTTATTATCAGCACCGCACGTCGCCAGACTCATCGCATAAGGCTCTTGCACCTTTTGTGCTATTGCCTCATTCATCCATTCTTTTAGTAGCTCAAATGGAGAGTCTGGGACGGACTGTTGATCAAGCTCACCTTTTTCGTATGACAAACGCTGATCGGTAAAATCCATGCTCATAAAATCTTCCTTATTTTAATATAACTATATTATGACGTTAACCCAATACTGCTTTGATATGGTCAGCTAAATCATTTGCCAATACATCACATTCTATTTCATCATCCGACTCAACCATCACACGTATCATAGGTTCTGTACCTGATTGGCGAATGAGCAGACGACCGCGACCCTCTAAAGTGGCCTGTGCTTTTGCAAAAGCAGCAACCAGCTCTTCATGCTCAAACGGATCTTGCATTTTACTTAAGCGCACATTGACCAGTTTTTGTGGCAATTTTTCAAAGCCTTCGGTCAAATCACTGAGCGCTTTACCACGTGCTTCCATCACCGCAAGCACTTGCAAGCCGGCGATAATGGCATCACCCGTACGACTCTTATCTAAACATAGAATATGACCCGATGGTTCGCCGCCCAGTATCCAGCCATTCGCTTCAAGCTCATGCATCACATAACGATCGCCTACTTTTGCACGCGTAAATTTAATGTCTGCCGCTTTGAGTGCCAACTCTAAGCCCATGTTACTCATGAGCGTACCAACCACACCTTTCGCCTTAGTCTGACCTTGGGCAGCAAGTACGTATAAAATGCCATCGCCGTCAACCAGATTACCAGCCTCATCAACCATCACAATACGATCACCATCACCGTCTAGTGCGATACCAACATCTGCCTCGTGCTCAATCACTGCTTTCTGTAAGCCTTCAGGATGGGTAGAGCCGCAGTCGGCATTGATATTGATGCCATCAGGCGTATTGTTAATAGCAATCACATTGGCACCCAACTCACGCATGACTCTTGGTGCCACGCTATAGCCTGCACCATTGGCACAATCTACGACGACAGTCAGATGACTCAAGTCATACTGATAAGGAAAACTGCCTTTACAGAATTCGATATAGCGACCTTTGGCATCATTGATTCGATTATTTTTCCCCAATTGTGCTGGATCAAGAATAGGCATAATCACGTTATTGTCCGCCTCAGAGGCACTCATAATCGCTTTTAGCTTATCATTAATGGAGTTTTGCATCTCATCAGTCAGTTTTTTGCCATCACCTGAAAACAGCTTGATACCGTTATCATAGTAAGGGTTGTGCGACGCTGAAATAACTACCCCAGCATCTGCATTAAAACTACGGGTCAAATGCGCAATCGCTGGTGTGGGTAATGGTCCAAGCATATGCACATCAACACCAGCGGCATTAAACCCCGCTTGCAATGCGCCTTCAATCACATAACCTGACAGCCGCGTATCCTTACCGATGACCACGCTTGGCTTGCGCGCAGGATTGTCATTATTCTCTATCAGCACACGTCCCGTCACATAGCCCAATTTTAAAATAAAGTCTGGTGTGATCGGCGACTCACCGAATTTTCCGCGAATACCATCGGTGCCAAAGTAGCTCATTATGTATGCTCCCAAATCTAAGAGTGAAAACCAGACGAATACGCAAACAATAACGTATAAACAGTCTAAGTAGTTATTATTATAATCCGCTTGTGTATTTTACAAAAAAAACAGCCAACAATAACAAGGCATTGTTGGCTGTTTGTATCTTAAGGTCACTGCAGCCCTGCAAAACAGCTATCGTTGACGTAATGCAGGATTATAAAACACTTTTTAGTTCACACGATAGTTCGGTGCTTCTTTGGTGATTTGTACATCATGGACATGCGACTCTTTCATACCCGCCGATGTCACCTTAATGAATTGCGGATTGGTACGCATATCTTCGATGGTCGCAGAGCCAGTATAACCCATTGATGAGCGCAAACCGCCAACCAACTGATTAACAATACCAGCAACTGGACCTTTATAAGGAACTCGGCCTTCGATACCTTCTGGTACTAATTTCTCTACGCCATCTTTAGCATCTTGGAAGTAACGATCTGATGAGCCATTTGAGCCTGACATCGCACCAAGGCTACCCATACCGCGGTAAGCTTTGTAATAACGACCTTGGAACAGCTCAACTTCACCTGGTGCTTCTTCGGTACCAGCCATCAATGAGCCTACCATAATGCACGAAGCACCAGCGGCAATGGCTTTTGCCATATCACCTGAATAGCGAATACCACCATCAGCAATCAGTGGAATACTGTCTTTCAATGCGCTAGCGACATTATCGATAGCTGAGATTTGCGGCACACCGATACCAGCGATGATACGCGTAGTGCAGATAGAACCAGGGCCAATACCGACTTTCACCGCATCAGCGCCTGCATCACGCAATGCAAGTGCAGCATCACCAGTTGCGATGTTGCCACCGATGACTTGTACGTGTGGATAGTGCTTTTTAATCCAAGATACCTTATCAATCACGCCTTTTGAATGACCATGTGCAGTATCAACCACGATGATATCGACGTCAGCAGCGATTAATGCTTCAACGCGCGCTTGGGTATCTGCACCAGTACCAACAGCAGCACCAACACGCAGACGACCTTGCTCATCCTTACAAGCATTTGGATTGTTTTCAGCTTTTGCAAAATCATTAACCGTAATCAAACCACGTAAGCGGAAATGATCGTCGATAACAATGACTTTTTCAATGCGGTGCTCATGTAGCAGACGCTTGATGTTTTCATTGCTTTCACCTTCATGTACTGTCACCAACTGATTTTTTGGCGTCATGATTTTACTAACTGGCAAAGACAGATTGGTTTCAAAGCGCCAATCTCTGTGAGTCACAATACCCACAACATTATCAGTACCTCTTTCTACCACAGGTACGCCTGAGATATTATTATCTTGCGTCAGCTGTAGCAGATCACCAATCGTCATCTCTGGATGCACAGTGATCGGATCTACGACCGTACCTGCTTCAAATTTTTTGACGCGGCGTACTTGTGTGGCTTGCTTGGCGATATCCATGCTCTTGTGCAAGATACCCATACCACCTAGCTGTGCCATCGTAATGGCCATTTCAGATTCGGTCACGGTATCCATCGCGGCAGAAATCAGCGGTAAATTCAGCGTGATGTTTTTGGTCAAACGAGTGGTCAGATCGGCAGTTTTTGGCAAGACTTCAGAATAAGCTGGCAACAATAAAACGTCATCAAAGGTTAAGGCTTCATCGACAATTCGCAACATACAGACCCCTAGTGGTGGTTATTTTGATGGGTGGGATATTTTTGGCATTAAGACAATCAACCAAAATCACCGATATGACTTTATGAAGCTAAAGTCTTAAAATTAAAGACCTCGTATCACAAAGTTTTAGATAATCAGCAATGAGCCAGCCGGTATTTGTGATTAAACAAACAGAGACACTCGGAAATTGCAATTGATTGATGCTAATAAGTTTGCACAAATATAGCGCGCCCCTACTCTTAACCGCTCATTTATCCCTTAAAAATAACGCCATATTATAACAAATAATCAGACAAATCGCATGCTATATTTGTCAGCTTATTTTGCTAGTGCTTGTCTATCAATATCGACATCTGTAAAGCCCAGCTATTTAAAAGCATAGAAAACATACTCACTCGTCAGTTACTAGTCTTTACCCTTCAATATTAAACGTTCAGCAGGCAGATAAGCTTTTTGTTTGCTATATAAATAATTCAGCATCTGCTCACGTATCTCACAGGCCAATGTCCATGCTTCTATGGGACCTACCGCTGAAACAGCGCCGCGCAGGTGAATAATGTTGGCAGTCACCTCAACGACAAACATTTCAGGCTCAGTTTTGTTGTCCCAAAGCTTATTGTCTTTAACCGCCGATATAAATTTTTGGCGAATGGCGTCAACATCTGCGCCATAATCGACATATAAAAACACAGGACAGGTCTGATGTACTTCGGTATGTGACCAGTTTTCTACCGTTTCGGTGATCAATTCGCGCATCGGCACGATCAATCGACGTTCATCCCATGTTTTGAGTACCGCATACGTATAACGCAGGTCTTCAACGGTACTAAAGTTGCCATCCATTATCACACTGTCGCCAATTCGTACCGGCTGGGTCACGGCCACCTGTACCCCAGCAATGATGTTACCCAGTATCGGCTGCGCGGCAATTCCGATGACCACGCCTGCGATACCAGCCGAGGTCAATAGCGTCTTACCAAGGCCTTCCATGTTGGCAAATTCACTGAGACCAATCCAAATACTGCCCAAAATCATGACAAAAATAAAGACGCGGCGAAATATCGATACATAAGTACGGCGACGGCGCTCTTTATCAAAGTGCTCTTCAGCCAGATTTTCAATTTGTAGGCTTTGATAGCGATTAGCGAAAAAGTTAATAACGCGAATGCCAAGCCATAAGGTGCTAAATACTAGCCCAATCCAGATAAGCGGACGAGTCGATGAAGCTACCGCATCCAAATAAGGAAAGCCCCCTGACACCAAAGTAAAGACGAGCAAAAAACTGATGGTAAAAGTCAACGGTACAGTCAGCTTATTAACCAAATCTGCTACACCATTAGTACTACCAATATAATTGCTGTATTTTTCATCGTCGATATAACGGCTGATGATTTTTTCCGTGCCTTTACTGAGTAACCATCCTACTCCCATGGTCACTAAAAAAAACAGTGCTAATGCCAAAAACTCCCATAGTGCAATACTGAAAATCTTAAGTTTTAACCACCCAGGTAAATAACGCTCAAATTCTGCTGGATGATATTGCTCATAGAGATTGTCGATATTATCAACTGTCTGTGCAGAAAACACCCAAATAGGCGCAGCTTCACCAACCCGTACTCGTTGCAAATAGATGGGAACACGGCGCTCACGATAGTCGATATAGCCTAACTGAATCGAACGTCTAGGGATACCCATGATACTACTGGTATTGCCAAGTGGCGGCTCGATTAAACCATCTGGGCGATCTGGCAGATCATCAAAGACGTAAAGCTCTTTTTCTGTTAACAAAAAATCCAACCGTTTTGATAACTCAAGCGCGTGGTTACGCTGAATTTTCTGATCGATTAAATTCATGTTGAGTGCATAAGCAGCCAAGTCGTATTGTTGCTTCATGACCGCCGATTGAAAAAATTCTAAAGTCGCTAGTGGCGTGGTCAAATTTGGCGGCTCCGATAATGGCGGCAAGCCTACATTGAGCTTGTCTAGCAAATAATAACTTTCATTGTATTCACCCGTCAGTCCAGAATCGCCCTGCAAATTACCCGCTTGCTCTACTGCATTGCGCTCGGTAGGATCAAATATTTCTTCTGCAACGCCAGAGATGCTGAGGCTTTCGTCTTTAATTGTATTGATTTTCTGAGTGGCATATTCAGCCAGATTATCGGGCTTACTGATTGAAGTTGATGATGAGCTAGACTGCTCATCCGCAGCTTGTTCGCTATCGCTTTGCATATCACTAGTGCTTGCGGCATTAGCGGGCGCAAACACAGCATTCATGCTGACTATAAAAAAAACCAATAGTAAAGTACTGGCGCGCACATTCCAACGCTGGGGGTTAGGATAGTGGTCACTGTCGGTATCAATTGCTATACGATGACCGCCAACAATGCTTTTTTTGAGAATATTCATATTTTAAAAGCCATTAATTCACTTGATGTTTGCATCTCTTAAAGTTTGCCTACAAAGCTTATTCTTACATATATTGCACAGCCAATTTAGCTTCATCTTTCTTGTTTGACTGCAATTTATCTTGTTTTTAACACCATTTTTAGAATGATGACATACCCTAGTTTAGTCTATAAAAAAAGCCAGCTCAAAGCTGACTTAGTTTATGACTATCTATATGGGTGTTCTGTAACAGAATTGCCTTAAGCGCGGCGCCATGTCGTGCCAGCACGGCTGTCTTCAAGCTCAATACCAGCATCTTTTAGTTGCTCACGTATCTCATCAGCACGCGCAAAGTTTTTATTGGTTTTGGCATCCGCACGCTCAATGATTAAACCATCGATAGTGTCATCGGTTAAACCATCATCCGCCTGTTCACCAATTATTGCTTGCAAAAACTGTTGAACTGGCTGCTGTAAAATATTGAGTACCTGTGCCAACGCTTTGAGCTGCTCTGCTAATTGCCATGCAGTGTCTACGTCTTCGGCTTTAATGGCTTTATTAATGTCGCGCGCCAGCCCAAACAATACACTGATCGCCGTTGAACTATTAAAATCATCGTTCATGGCTTTGATGAAGTCTTGTCCAGCACTGCTGCTATAAGCATCATTTATCAGCGTATCACTGACTACAAGCATCTGCCCTTTTTGCTGTTCGGCCAATTTTAACGCATTATATAATCTGCTTAGGCTATTATGTGCTTCATCCAATGCGTTGTCAGAAAAATTGACTTGGCTGCGATAATGGCTTGATAATAAGAAAAAGCGCACCGTTTCAGGTAGATATTTTGCCATCACGTCACGAATGGTAAAAAAGTTACCCAACGACTTGGACATTTTTTCACCATCGACATTAATGAAACCGACATGCATCCAGTTACGCGCGTATTCACAGCCAGTCGCGGCTTCAGACTGCGCTATCTCGTTTTCGTGATGCGGAAACTGTAAGTCATGACCACCGCCATGAATATCAAAGGTATTACCTAAGCACTTAGTCGACATCGCTGAGCATTCGATATGCCAACCTGGACGCCCTTGTCCCCATGGTGATGCCCATTGCGGCTCATTAGGTTTTGCGGCTTTCCACAGCACAAAGTCAAAGGGATTGCGTTTGTCATTTTCGACATCGACACGTGAACCTGCTTGCATCTCATCGAGATTACGCTTAGACAATTTACCATAATCTGCAAAATTATCGACGGCATAGTAGACATCACCATTGTCGCCTGCGTACGCATAATTACCTGTAACCAAGGTCTCAATCATTTGCTGCATATCATCGATATGATCAGTCGCGCGCGGCTCAGCGTCTGGCATCTCGCAACCAAGAGCGGTTGCATCTTCGTGCATGGCTTCAATAAAACGCTGCGTCAACGTACCAATCTCTTCACCGTTCTCAGCGGCACGAGTGATGATCTTGTCATCAATATCGGTGATATTGCGCACATAATTAACGTCATAGCCTAACTGAGCCAACCAGCGCACTACCATGTCAAAACCGACCATCACCCGCGCATGCCCAATATGACAATAATCATAAACGGTCATACCGCACACATACATGCCTACTTGCCCTGATTTGAGTGGTACAAACTGACGTTTTCCGCCAGTCAGTGAGTCATGAATAGCAAGCTGAGACATCGCATCGGCAAGTGGTGTGGTCATGGTTAAAAAGCCTTTTAATATAAATAAAATAGATAAAATAAAAACAAAAATATAATCAATGTTTGGATATTAAACAGCACTGACTATGGTCGTTATAACTGTAAAAACAGCGGCAACATAAAACCTAACCCATTATCTTAGCGAAAACAGCCATAAAATACTACAATGAGCCCGCAACTAATATCATTCAATCATAAAAACTGTTAAGGATTTAGATATGGGCAATCGTTTAAGCAAAATATATACGCGTACTGGAGATGACGGTAGCACTGGCATGGCAGACGGCAGCCGCGTCAGCAAAGCAGACAATCTATTTAGCGTAATGGGTGATATCGACGAGCTTAACTCACACATTGGTCTGGTACGCGCTCAATTACAGCATAATAAAGGGCAATCTATAGAGAAAGAATTTTCTCAAGCGTTAGTCATCATTCAGCATTTATTGTTTAATATCGGTGGTGAGCTGGCTATGCCAGAATATGAAGGCGTCAATGCCACTCACATTACATGGTTAGAACAGCAAATTGATGCGATGAATATGACCTTGCCGCCGCTAAAAGATTTTATCTTGCCCACAGGTTCGGTATTGGTCAGCCAACTGCACGTTGCGCGTACAGTCTGTCGCCGTGCAGAGCGCCAAGCAGTGCTATTGCAGCAAGAGCGTCCACAAGCGATTCGCAGTACGGCCGTGAGCTTTATCAATCGCTTATCGGATTGGTTGTTTGTCGCTGCTCGCTTTTGTACAGATCCCAATAAAGTCTCTGAAGTCTTATGGGACAGTCAGGTATTACAAAAATTCGCTGATAAAAAATAATTACGCAGGACTACTTCAGTGGACTAAAACGCTAAAAGCAGACCCTAGAATTAAGCCCTAGAATAAAATATAAAAAAGCCCGCAACCTTAACACTGCGGGCTTTTTATTGACTAATCGATACTATTCAGTCACGACAATATGGTTCGAGAACAGCTTAAATCTTACTAATTAGTAAGTAGCGCTGTCATCTTCAATAATGACCATATCGATACTTTCATCTTTAGGTACTGATTTCGGTACAGCTGGTGTGGCTGGGGTTTTAACCTCAGGAGTGGCTGACGTGCTGCTATCCGTATTACTACTGCTTGGATTGTTGATAGTCGGCGGCGTGGCAGGCTCAGTAGGACGAATCGGCTCAACTGGTTTGACTACTTGAGGCTGACGAACGGGTGCTGACTGACTGTCATCGTTTTGTGCTGCACGGCGCTCTGCGCTACGTTGGGCGCGCTGCTCATCCATCGCTGATTTAAATACAGAACCTGCCATCACATCGGCGACCACAGTAATCAATGCTGGCTGCCCAGCAATACGTGTGCGTACTTGACCGCCTTGAGTACCAACGACATAGGTAAAGGCATCATCAACCAACATGTTATTGTTGATACGAATGTTATTTTGCGCTAAGCGTGATTGTAGGCTCGGCAAATTGTTGGCTGCTTGTACTTGACTGGCTTGATACAAATCTTCGCTTGGTAACGTCATGCTCACGCTTGCCTGACAAGTCGTCATACCATTGTCATTGGCTGCTTGTAAGACTGCAGCATTTTGTACATCAATCACAATGCCGTTGGTTTTATTAGTGATAGCGCCGCTAGCGAGACTGATCTCTGCATCATTTGCGTAGTTGGCAGCCAGCGTTTGTGCTTGTTGATTGAGCGTGTTTTTTAGAGCCGTTTTGAGACGATCTTGTACCATTGGGTCATCACAGCTCACCGCAGTAGCTGCGGTGTTTTCAGTAGACGCAGACTCTTGCTCTGTGAGCTCTGCCGTCTCGGTGGTATCTTCCTTCTCTGAGCGATCACAGCCAGCAAGCGCTAAACCACATACCATGCCAATACCAGCCACTTTATACCACTTGCTCACGTTTTTATTTGCTACGCTCATATTTCTTTTGCTCCCAATTTACTAATACGTACCGCCACTGATGGACAGTGATTGATGTTCAAACCGCAACCCTAGCTGCCCTAGGTTTGAAAACCAGATTATTATACGGTGTTTAAATAAAATGTTCATTAGTGTAGCCCATGGATATACAAATAACGCCCCTCATTATAGGTAAAACCTGTATTTAGTTGCAAAAACATAACAAATACATACTTATGAATTCGCTGTAAATACGTTTTTAGACTACCGCGATCAACTAGGGTCTGTTGAATGTTTGACAGACAGTAAACATATTCTAAGATTTCGCTCAGCTCATATCTATAAAGTTTTTGGATAAAAGGAACCACATAGTAATATTGCTTTATCGAGCAAATTTTATTAGACGCTGTTGTTTTAGCACTATATGATTGCGCGTATCACTAACCAACCATATAAATTATGATAAATTTCGAAAACACGCTTTTATTGGGTCATCGCGGTGCGCGTGGCGAAGCATTAGAAAATACCTTTTCAGGCTTTGAGTACGCTCAACGTCTCAACACTCAGGGTCTAGCAGGGGTTGAGTTTGATGTACAACTGAGTGCGGATGGTCATTTAATCGTGTTTCATGATGACACGCTGCAACGCATGTGTGGTCAGCAAGCACGTGTTGATCAGTTGAATCTTACTGAGATTCAACGCCATTCGCAGTTTGGTCATCAGATTATCACATTAGGGCAGGTAGCGCCGTTGCTAGAGGGCTTTACTGATATTGAACTGGAGATTAAAACGCATGACCGTACTGATTATGCTAAATTGGTACAAGCATTGACACGCAGCCTCATCGATAGTCCACTTGCCAAACTACCCATTGTGCTGACCAGTTTCGATGTAGAGCTACATGTTCGCTTACAACGTCATCCATTACTAAAGCATATCTCTCGCGGCTTGCTCATTCGCACATCTGAAGTCTTAATGACTGCACCGAATGCCGCCTTGCAACTTGGCTGTATTCAGCTAGGTATCCACTATCCGCTGATTAGTCGAGCAGTCATTAAACATAGCCACCGTTATGGCTTGCCAGTTAGTGCGTGGACGGTCAATGATATTGACACGATTAAACAGCTGATCGCGTGGCAAGCTGACGTCATCATCACTGATTATCCAAGTCATTTACTGCTGGGTTAATAAGCATCGCCTTTATTTGATTTATTTAAAATCATCTACATATCTACGGTGTTACTTACACTTCTCCTCAATGCCTGATAAGTCATCCATTATTTTCGTCAATACATTCCATAATCGATACAAGTTATTGTTATTTAGCAATATTTTTACAGTGTATAACTGTTCACTTTATTGATTTTTTAAGGTATCATATAGGCTTAAATTAATACCGCTAGGGATATTATATGATTGCAAAAAAAGCACTTGGCTTACCGCTTAAAGGCTTACGTTTCGCTATCAAATCTGGTGATACGCTTATCAAAGCCGCCAGCACTCAAGCCACACGTTTTAAGACACGTTTTGACGAGAGTAAAACTGCAAGCTCGCTTAATGAGCAGCCTGTTGCCAAACGCAACTACGCCCATGCTGCGGGAGAGCAAGATGTTGCTACTAAAGAAGACAGCATTGATATGCGCGAGTTTGAGTTTACAAAAGCGCCGATCAACTGGATTCCAGCGACTATTCTAGTAGCCACACCTATTGCTGCTGCGATCATTACACCATGGTATTTGTTTACTCATGATGTTAGCGCGCCAGTTTGGGGCGTATTTGGTGCCTTTATGGTATGGACAGGTATCAGTATTACGGCGGGTTATCATCGCCTGCTATCGCATCGTGCTTATAAAGCGCATCCAATCGTCAAAAACTTTTTATTGCTAGGTTCTACCTTTGCCGTACAAGGTTCAGCGTTTGATTGGGTTTCTGGTCACCGTACGCATCATCGTCATGTCGATGACCGCTTAGAAGACCCGTACTCAGCAAAGCGTGGCTTTTTCTTTAGTCATATGGGCTGGATGCTACGCAATTATCCTAGCGGTAAATTTGACTATAAAAATATCCCTGACCTAACCAAAGATAGAACGCTGCAAATTCAGCATAAATATTACGGTTTATGGGTTGCGGCATTAAACATCGGTGTGGTCGCTGCGATCGGTTGGTTATTGGGTGATGTTTGGGGTACTTTGGTCATCGTAGGCTTACTACGTCTGGTACTGACGCACCACTTTACCTTCTTTATTAACTCGCTCTGTCATATGTTTGGCACGCGTCCTTATACGGATACCAATACTGCTCGCGATAACTTCTTCTTAGCTATCTTTACGTGGGGTGAGGGTTATCATAACTACCATCACTTCTTCCAATACGACTATCGTAACGGCGTAAAATGGTGGCAGTATGATCCTACTAAATGGTTGATTGCTGGCCTATCGAAGCTGGGCTTAACCAGTGAGCTACGTACCGTTGATGACACCACTATCAAGCATGCAGAAGTACAAATGCAATTTAAAGCGGCACAGCAGCAGATTGATACGGCAGCAGTGGGCGGTCTTGATCTTCCTCATGCCATGAAAAGCTTCCAAGATCGTATTAAGTTTGAATATGATGCCTTTATGCAGACTGTTGAAGAATGGCAAGCGCTCAAAGCCAAAACGATTGAGCTGAAAAAAACAGAATATGCCGATCGCTTGCATGAAGTGGAAGATGAGCTAAAGCACGACTATGCCAAAATTGAACAAAAAATTCTTGAGCATAATAGCAATTTGAAAACTGCGTTTCGCTCTATCGGCATCAGTAAAAAAGCGGCATAATCGCTGATTATTAAACTGTATTTTATTACCTTTGTGATGAACGATAATTGTAAAGCTTCTCCTTCCCTCTATCTGCTACAGATAGAGGGATTTTTTTGCTCATCTTTTATAGATCGTGTCGAACATTGATTTATAGAAATAAAAAGGATAAGTGGAAGCAATATCTTTGTTTGATAGGCTAAATGCATTCAATATTGCTCATGGTTTTTGGGTGCGCTATTACAAGAGATGGACAGAGTGAAACGATGTAATATCAAGGCTATGCTATAGTGCTTTTATCGCCCCTACACTTTACTTATACTTCAAAAGCAGGAACGGCTTGTATGCGCTATCAAAATACCTATGTCAATCTAGACACACGCCTTTATCATGAGCAACCGCCGACGCCGCTGGACAATCCACGTGCTGGACACTTCAACATGCAAGTTGCGCAGCAGTTAGGCTGGACAAATGATGAAGATTTGATGACACATTGGGTAGAGATACTCGGTGGTCAATACGTGCCAGCGGATTTTAAGCCATTGGCCATGGTTTATGCGGGTCACCAATTTGGGCAATGGGCAGGTCAATTGGGTGATGGGCGCGGCTTACTGATGGCACAAGTGCTCGATAACAATAATCAATTGCAAGACTTGCACCTTAAGGGCATTGGTCTGACGCCTTACTCGCGGATGGGTGATGGGCGTGCTGTCTTGCGCAGCACTATTCGCGAGTATTTATGTGGTCATGCACTGACACAACTTGGCATACCTTCGTCAAACGCACTGGGGTTTGTTGTCTCCGATACCAGAGTGCGCCGTGAGCGCATGGAAGCAGGTGCGGTATTGATGCGCGTGGCTGATAGTCACATTCGTTTGGGTCATATCGAGTGGATTGCCAGCTTTGCGCCCGATTTACTCGCTGAGTTCACTGATTATATGATCGACACTTATTATCCAGAGTGCCGTGATAGTGACGCTCCCATACTGACATTTTTAACCACGGTGGTTGAGCGAACCGCACGAATGATCGCTGACTGGCAACTGATTGGCTTTGCGCATGGCGTAATGAATACTGACAACCTCTCTATCACTGGTAGCACCTTAGACTTTGGTCCATTTGGTTTTATGGAGCGTTTTAATCCTGCTTGGATCAACAACCACTCTGATCATACTGGTCGCTACGCTTATCAGAATCAACCTGCTATTGGTCACTGGAATCTCAATGCTTGGCTGCCACATTTTATGCGCTTAGAGGGCGTAACACGTGAGGCGTTAGCAGACTGTCTAGCGCCTTATGAAGCCACATTTATGCAGCACTATCAGCAAGGGCTTTGTCGTAAGCTTGGGCTGCAGCATGCAAAAGAGAGTCTAACCTTGGCTTTTGAATGGTTAACCTTGTTAGAAGACAACTTGCTGGACTATACCAATAGCTTCCGTGCGCTACTCGGTTTGGTCGCGCCGAATGAGCACCATTATGAAGAGCAGCTATTGTCAACCATGGCGAATGAGCTTAGCGATGATGCCCAACAAGTCTGGCAAGATTGGTCGACTCGTTATGTGGCTCAAATAAAACAGCTGCCACTTGAGCAAGTTATCGATGATATGCAGCACAATAATCCTGTTTATGTACTGCGTAATAGTATGGCGCAGCGTGCCATTACGGCAGCAGAACAAGGACAGTTCGAAGAAGTGAGTCGAGTATTCGATTTACTGGCTAACCCTTATCAGGTACAAGCAATCGCTACCCTTCTCGACACGATGCCGCCTACCCCACATGCGCCGCAAATGCCAATTAGTTGCTCGTCTTAATGACATGTTATTAAACTGCTATTCTGTAATATTTTGAAACATTATGAGATTAAGGTTGATATTTAACCCTATTTTTTGGCATTATTAATTGGCTAAATAATGAATATCATTTTACTATATTATTCTCGCCGTTCACGGCAGCTGACTAGGCAGTGAATTGGCAATAGTGCTAGAATAACTATTCCACTAGATTACTTTTTTGGCTCAATGCTTAATCGCTAATCCTGACACTTTAAATTATTAACTGTTTAGCGTCACGTTACCCTTAGAGGATTATCATTCCATAATTTTTTGAGGGTAAAACGTTATTTTTATCTCCATTTACTTTATTCCAATTTATTCTAACCATGGCAATTATTATGAATGACGATACCACTTTGAATACGGATAACCTTAGTACAGAAAAAGAGCAGTTTGAACAAGCTGCCTTACATTATCATGAGTTCCCACGTCCAGGCAAAATCTCTGTCACCCCTATTAAGCAGTTGGCAAACCAACGTGACTTAGCACTTGCCTATTCACCAGGTGTGGCAGTTCCTTGTCTTGAGATTCAAAGAGATCCGACGTTAGCGGCTAAATATACCGCCCGTAGCAACTTGGTTGGTGTTATCACCAACGGTACAGCGGTACTGGGTCTAGGTAATATCGGGCCATTGGCATCGAAGCCTGTGATGGAAGGTAAAGGGGTTCTATTCAAAAAATTCGCAGGTATCGACGTTTTTGATATTGAAATTGCACAAAATGATCCAGACAAATTCATCGAAGCTGTTGCCTCTCTTGAGCCTACTTTCGGTGGCATCAATCTAGAAGACATCAAAGCACCAGAATGTTTCAAAATTGAGCGTGAATTACGTAAGCGCATGAACATTCCAGTATTTCATGATGACCAACATGGTACGTCAATCATTGTTGCAGCAGCGATGCTCAACGCGCTATTGATTACTGGTAAAAAAATCGAAGAGATTAAAATCGTCTGTTCAGGTGCCGGTGCCGCCGCCATTTCTTGTCTAGATATTATTTGCGCACTTGGTGTAAACAAAAATAATATCTTTGTTTCAGATTCACGCGGTATCATTACGACTATCCGTGAAAATCTTGACGAAACCAAACAGCGCTATGCCCGTGAGACGACGGCGACCACTATCGACGAAGTGATGGATGATGTCGATATGTTCCTTGGTCTATCGATGCCTGGCACGTTATCTGAAGATATGGTTCGCCGTATGGCAAAAGACCCTATCGTCTTTGCACTTGCTAACCCAACGCCTGAGATCATGCCAGAATTGGCGCACGCCGTACGTCCAGATGTCATCATGGCAACGGGTCGCTCAGACTATCCAAACCAAGTAAACAACGCTTTATGCTTCCCTTATATCTTCCGCGGCGCATTAGATGTTGGTGCCACGACTGTTAACGAAGAGATGAAAGTTGCTTGTGTAAGAGCTATTGCTGCGATGGCACACGTTGAAGCAACGCCGACCACCAGCGCTAGAAACATTGAAAAAATGCAAAGTTTCGGTCGTGATTACCTGATTCCAGGACCTTTAGAGCCAAACCTAATCATCGAGATCGCGTCTGCGGTCGCTCAAGCTGCGATGGATTCAGGCGTTGCAACCTTACCTATCGCTGATATGCAAGCTTATCGTCAGCGTCTGTCTGAGTTCGTCTATAACTCTGCATTCGTGATGAAACCAATCTTTGCTCGCGCTAAAGCCGATCCAAAACGTATCGTTTACTGTGAAGGTGAAGACAATAATATCTTACTTGCTGTGCAAGTGGTCGTTGATGAAAAGCTAGCCCAACCTATTTTAATTGGTCGTCCTTCAGTCATCGAAGCCAATATCGAAAAACTAGGGTTACGTCTAAAAGATGGCGAAAACATTACAATCGTTAACGTTGATGACGATCCTCGTTATAAAGACTACTGGCAGGGTTACTACGAGAAGAACAAACGTCTTGGTGTGAGTATTGAACTTGCTCGCCGTGATGTTCGTCGTAAGACCACATTGATCGGCTCACTATTGGTCGAAAATGGCGCTGCAGATGGTATGGTATGTGGTACGTTTAGCCATTATCAGTTGCACTTAAAATATGTACAAAGCGTTATTGGCAAAAAAGAAGGTGTGAACGACTTCTATGCTATGAATGCGGTACTCATGCAAGATCGTAATATTTTCATCGCTGATACTTATATCCACGAAGATCCAACGGCTGAACAATTGGCTGAAATGACTGTCTTAGCGGTTGATCAATTACGTCGCTTTGGTATCACACCACGTGTCGCGCTAGTTTCTCATTCTAACTTTGGCGCTTCAAATCGCACCAGTGCTGTAAAAATGCGCAAGGTCTATGAACTGCTGACAGATATGAATGTAGACTTTGAATTCGACGGCGAGATGCAAGGTGACGCCGCGTTGAATGAACATATTCGTTTAAACAACATGCCATCAAGTCCGTTGAAAGGTGCTGCAAATCTGCTCATCTTACCAACACTTGACGCCTCAAATATTGCCTTTAACCTACTCAAGACAGCAACTGGTAGCGCCTCTATTGGCCCTATTTTATTAGGTACTAGCAAACCGGTACATATTCTCACACCATCAGCAACTGCACGTGGTATCGTCAATATGACTGCTCTTTCCGTTACTGAAGCTCAAGATTTGGCGAGCGAAAATCAGTAATTCATCCTGCGCTACCTAGGTAGTATGTGTTATCGAGATGGTCTCTATTATTCATTTATAAAGACCGTCTGCTATACTAAAACCAGTCAATGCTATTAAATAGCGTTGGCTGGTTTTTTTTGCTTGTTATACATTGGCTAAGACGCAACGTAGCCTTATTTAGTATCAGTCATCACTGGCTCAATAAAAATAAAAGATAGAGGCATTCATGCAAATTTACCTTGTTGGCGGCGCGGTACGCGATCAACTGTTAGCACGTCCTATTAAAGATAAAGATTTTGTCGTCGTTGGTGCAACTGTTGCAGAAATGCTTGATGCAGGGTTCCAGCAAGTGGGTGCAGATTTCCCTGTATTTTTGCATCCTAGTAGCCATGAAGAATACGCACTGGCACGCACTGAACGCAAAGAAGGCTCGGGGTATAAAGGCTTTAGCATACATGCCAATCCTGACGTCAGCTTAAAAGAGGATCTACAACGTCGAGACTTGACGATTAATGCCATGGCGATAGAAGTCACCAGCTTAACTGATGATACGCCAATCAACGGTGACGTCATTGACTATTATGGTGGCATGGCTGATATACACAGTAAAACCTTGCGTCATGTATCAGGTGCATTTAGCGAAGACCCTCTACGAGTGCTTCGAACCGCTCGCTTTTATAGCCGTTATTATGATTTAGGTTTTGTCATTGCTGATGAAACTTTGACGTTGATGCGCCAATTGGTTGACTCTGGAGAGCTTGCACATTTAAGTGCAGAGCGCATTTGGCAAGAATCTAGCCGTGCAACCATGCAGCTATCGCCGCAGGTATACTGGCAACAACTGTTTGAGATTGGTGCGCTCATAGAATATTTTGCCCCACTACATCAAGCTTGGGCTAATACTCAGATACGTGAAACGGTACAGACTGCGCTATATTTCGCAGGGCAAATGCAATTGAACTTGTCACAACGTTGGGCGCTATTAATGAGTAGCCTTAATTCATTTTTATTTACCTCAGAACATACAAATGAAAACGTAAATAAAGCAGCCAATATAAAAGGTATCAATGATATAGGCAACGCCGCTAAGGTACCAAAGGCACACACTCAATTTTCGACTCTCTTCGCTCAGCAAGTCGCAAAGCTAAGCACAATACACCATTTAAGCGCGGCTGAAAAAATTGATCTCATACAGACTTGTGGTGCTCATAAAGAGCCTGATAAGTTATCGCAGCTATTAGTGACCAGCCACGTGTTGCAATTGGCAACACAGCACCGTCAGATAATGATAGCATTGAATAGCTTTCATGCCATTAGTATGCAGGATATTGACTCAGCACTAACAGGCCCTGCGATTGGTGCGGCATTACGACAAGCCAGAATTGAGCACTTGCAAGTACGAAACCAATGTTAAGAAAATTTAAAAAGATGCAGCAGCGCAATATCATTGACTCAATTCCTATGCAGCGTATAGGTCGACCTGACGAGATTGCCCATCATGTGTTGTACCTAGTACAGGCAAATTATATTACTGCTGAGATTCTTACTGTTGATGGTGGTCGCAGCCTGATACTGGCTGGTGGTCATATTTGATAGAAAAGTAGAGCATCATAAAAAATATCTTGATTACTACCTATCTTTTACTTGAAAAATTAAAAAATTCAGGTATCATTGTCCGTCTAGCGTTAGGGCCCATAGCTCAGTTGGTTAGAGCAGAGGACTCATAATCCTTTGGTCGTAGGTTCAAGTCCTACTGGGCCCACCATATATTAAATCAGGCTTGTTCGCAGCGATGCGGCAAGCCTTTTTTTTATGGGGTTTCGGCAGATTTAAGAATACATTGGTATATGGCGAACCATATAGAATATTGGTATATTTGTTGGTATAGATTATACCAACGCGGAGATATACCAACATGCCATTAACTCATACGATTATCAATAAATTAACACCAAGTGAAAAATGCACCCCTAGCCGCCCTGACAAGCATAGCGATGGCGATGGCCTTCAACTGTGGGTAAGACATACGGGAAACAAAGTCTGGGTCAGTGCTTACCGCTGGCAAGGTAAACAGCAATCACTCACTTTGGGCAAGTATCCACTAATCACATTACAACAAGCACGCCAGCGTAACCTAGAAATAAAACAGTTAATTAGTGAAGGTATTAACCCGAAGGATAAGAAAAAAGAGAAAGCTGCTGAACAAGACGGTTCAAGACTTTTTGATACTATTGCACAAGCTTGGTATGCGGATCGCAAGACCTTTTTAGCCTCAAGTACGTTTAGTCGTAATTATTCAGCCTATATGCGTGACGTTAAACCGATTATTGGTCATAAACTAATTGATGATATTACCCCACCTGATATTTTGAAGATTGGTAAGAATGTCGAGGCTCGTGGCGCTAATGAAATGGCGCGACGTATAATGGCAGAGGTTGGACAGATATTTAAACATGCTATTCGCATAGGTATAGCAACATCAAATCCTGCGGCAGATTTATCAGCGGCAATCAAACCGCATAAGACTAAAAATCACAGCCGTATTACGTCAAAAGAGTTACCAAAACTTTTACAAGATATCAATGACTACACTGGCCATATCCCAGTCAAACTAGGTCTATGGTTCTTATGCTATACCTTTGTACGAACTAATGAGATCAGATTTATGGAATGGTCAGAAATCGACTGGAAGGATAAAATTTGGCGTATACCTGCAGACAAAATGAAGATGGATAGACCTCACATTGTGCCTCTTGCACCGCAGGTCATAGATATATTACAACAAATTAAAGAGCTGAATTTTTCAGAGCAGTACGTATTCTACAACCCTTCAACTCGCAAACCTTACAGCCAAAATGCTTTTATTAACGCGCTTTATCAGATGGGTTATAAATACAAAATGACGGGGCATGGTTTCCGAGGGCTGGCAAGCACCACCCTTCACGAACAGGGCTATATGCATGAGGCTATAGAGCTACAACTCGCCCATGAGCAAGAGAACAAAATTAGTAAAGCATATAACGGTGCCCAACATTTAGATTATCGTCGAGATATGATGAATGCGTGGGCAGATTTTATAGATAATAGTTTTCGAAAAGGTTATTGATTTTTATCAAAAAATTTATTTTACTTCAACTTATAGAGCAATTTTTATGTTAAAAAGTAGTGATTTTTATAATTTTAAAGACTCTGTTGCACTTTTCAAAGATATGATAGATAAAAGCATAAGTGACACTGAAGTGTATAGAAGAATAGAATCTGGTCAATTGACCCCCTATCTTGACTACAAAGGTGCTGCCCACCTTACTAAAAATGGAACAGTTTTGAGAGGTATTGACTATGTCTTCAAACTCTTTGAAGAAGAGTTTTATGTTTCGGGTATATTTAAGTTATCTAACGAAAATATATTCCTTTCAGAATTTTGTCTTGAAGCTATCTTAGGAGTTGGAAATCCTGTAGCTCAAAAAATTAAGATCTATAGTATTAGTAATGAAAATCTAAAAAATAAGGATCTTTCATTAGGTTATTGTTTATATAATATAAATGACAAGATAAATGAAAAACACCTAAAAACTGGTTTGAAATGCGAAATAGTTTTTGATAAAGAAGAATTACTAAATATAGTCAGTGAATATAAAAACAAGCAAAGAAACGATTATTTAGAAAATGAACTTGAAGAAGCTAGAGAGCATATTGAACGTTTAAAACGTGGTAGAAACCTATTAGAGGTAGAAGTCGATAGATTAAAGAGAGATCTGCGAGCTACTCAACTTCAAGAACCTACTGAAAATCTAAATGATGTGAAGGACAGCGCCTATCGTCTTATATTCGCTCTTAAGGATATAATATTGGGATTAGACCAAGAGTCCAAAGTTTTATCTACTGAGAAAAAGAACAAAATCAATTTTGTTAATCAAAGTGAAATAATTGATCACATCACTGCTAAGGAGACTCCAAAGCTCAGCAAGAGCAATATTGAAAAGATCTTCACAGAAGCTAACAAACGTAGTTTAGACTAATTTTCGCAAGTTGCGATTTGCAAGTCGCAAGTTGCGATGACTATGTATGATTCCTACCTTATATTCTAGCTACACCGTAACTGTTCGTTGCGGTGGATAATCATCGTAATATACGGAGACGCTAGAATGAAAGATTCTACAAAGAATACCCAAACTGAAAAAAGTGTGGTTAGTAACCTTTTGCCGCTTCAGGGAATGTCTAGAGCAAAAGACATTCTGCCACTTTTACCATTTTCGAGAACGACTTTACATGAGTGGAGTAACGATGGTAGGTTTCCTGCAAGTGTTAAACTATCTCCAAAAATGGTGGCTTGGCGAAATGCGGACGTTCTAGAGTGGCTAGAAAAGCAAAGCCTAAATCCTTCTGATGTGCAGGAGGAAACTAATGATTAATTCAAACAAAGAAAAAGCCCATGCTCAAAGCATGGGCTTAGGTCAGTATTTAGCTGATTTTGAAGCAGCTACGTTGGCAGACGTAGCAGGCAACGAAATATTAGAAAACCTTATCAATAATCATGGAAACACTAATATCTACAAACTACATTGTGATATTACCATTTTTTCTGGACAACTAAAAGGAGAAATAAAGTTAGGTACCGCTAATTCCCTAGGATTAGTCATGCAAGATAGCAAAGCGCAAATAGTGAACCTTGCCAGCGTACCGGTTAATGGCAAAGGCAGACCTTTTATAGCCGACACCGCCAAACCCAGCGCCTTTATATTGGGCTCTATGGGTTTTAATGATGTGATTATAGCTATTGATAACCTGACCGATGCCATTAATTGCTATAACTCTTATATAGATGCAGGTGTACGAGCAAGTGTTATTACTAGCATAGTACCTAGTCTATTTAGGCAGACGGTAGCAGAGTTTGAAAAAGTAAGACAGTTAACCATTATTGTGACTGCCCTGCCAGCCGATAAAGCAAAGTTAAAACAGCTTGAGGGGATGAATGTTAAAGCAGTTGTATGTGAACATACGCCCATATATGAAGCCATACAGTATGGGGCTAGCTATAATGACTTAATAGCTGATGCAGAGGTTATCGACTTACAGACGCTAGGCAAACCAAAGCCAAAACTGATTAACCAAACCTTGCCACCAGTTAAGAATGTAACTGATGGAATGCTACCTGATAGCTTACAGCGTTACGTGAATAACCATGCTGAGCGCCTAAGCACCCCACCTGAATATATCGCAATACCTCTGATAACTGCGTTAGCAAGCGTCATCGGTACAAAGGTTAGTATTTACCCAAAGATGTACGATGATTGGGAAATCGTACCAAATATATGGGGCGCTATTATTGGGAATCCATCGACTAAAAAAAGCCCAGCACTTGATGCTGGCATGAAGCCACTTAAAAACTTAACGTATAAAGCAAAAGCAGATTATGAGCAATCACAAAAAGACTTTGCAGCACAAAAGGAGATTAATGAATTTAAGACCAAAGCCGTTAAAAGTGAATTACAAAAACTTGCTAGAGAGCAAGTTCAGCAAGCTGATGATGCTGAGCACAAAATCACTGATGACGATCTCAAAGCAAAAGCGCAAACGATAGCCGAAACCCAGCAAGCTAATGAAAGCGAGCCCATTATGAAGCGCTACATAGCTAATGATGGTACTTATCAAAAGCTAGGCGAGATACTAACCCAAACCAATAATGGCTTGCTAGTGGAACGTGACGAACTGACAGCTTTACTTGCCTCGTTTAACGGTGAGCAAAATAATGATGCTCGCAACTTCTATCTTGAAGCCTTTAACGGTACTGGCAGCCATGTTATGGATAGAGTGATTAGAGGTTCGATATTTATTGAACATCATTGCTTGTCTGTTGTCGGTGGCATACAACCGAACAAGCTTGAACGCTACTTAGAAAAAACCATCAAGGGGTTAGATAATGATGGACTGATGCAACGTTTTCAGCTTGCCGTCTATCCTGACCATATCAAAGGGCTAAAAGAGCGTGATATAGCACCCAATGCTGAGATAAGGCAGATTGTGTATGACTTGTTTGAAACCATCGACAATATGAGTTTATGTGATTTCATCAAGTATGGCGCAAACCCAGTCGATGACTATCACAAGCGACCTTATTATCATTTCACCGATGACGCTTATAAAAAGTTTATGAATTGGTACGATGAGCAAAAAGCTAAAGCTGATGAGTGTGAACATAGCGTGATAGCTGAGCATATAACTAAATATCCCAAAACTATAGCGTCATTAGCGCTTATATTTCACTTAGTCGATTGCATCGAACATGGCGCGTCATTAGGTGCAGTCAGTATGATAGCGCTTGATGCAGCCCTCGCATGGCATGATATGTTAGAAACTCACATGATGCGTATTTATAGCATAGTGACCGATAGCGCCAATATTAAAGCCTCTAATTTAGCTGATAGAATAATAAAAATGATTAAGAATGGAGGTAACAAAACTGACAAAACCGACTGGGTAAACCACGGCTTCACTGCAAGAGACTTGCACCGCAAAAACTGGAAAGGCTTAACTGATAGCGAAGACGTACTGAACGCGCTTGATATTTTAGTAGGGCATGACTGGCTAACATGGCAGTCAATTGAAAGTACAGGACAAGGCGGGCGACCAACGGAGCGTTACTATATCAACTCAAGATTAAGAGAGCTTTTATAGGTTCTGTCAGTTATGTCAGTGCAGCATCTAGGCGTTATTGAAAAATAGCGCCTTTTTTATTTTTCAAATTTAGATTTTGTCAGTACAGAATTATAGCGCTATTGTTAGATAATACTTTTTTAATATTTAGTGTTAGTTTCTTCAATCGATGCAACATTTGTAACTAGTTCATTTAGCGAACTATTAGTGAATTACGCTACCTCAAGGATAACCAGCAGCTCTTTAGCATCACCACTATGAGCCATGTATTGTATATGTACGGAGTTGACGGTAGGGAGTATCCTATCTAAAAAAAGTGAGTACAGGTAAAGCTCCAGCGCCAAGAATAGAGAATAATCTACATAAAATGTTTTGAACTGCCGCAAATACATCGGAGAGTGATTTACTTTAGTCTGTTAGCGATGCCAACAGATTAAAATTATCGGTGGTGTATCAGAAAGTATGCTGAGGAAATAAAAGGAGGAGTGACAGCCAGAGCAAGATGATATATTTGAGGTTATGAAGACACAAATAGATATCAGTTGCCCCGACTGTCACAGTAATAGTCTAAAGAAAAATGGCAAAAAAAGCTATGGTAAGCAGAATTATCAATGTAAGGACTGCAAACGTCAGTTTATTGGCGACCATGCCTTAACTTATCATGGCTGTCACTCTAAAGTGGAAGAGCTTATACGGCTCATGACAGTTAGAGGCTGCGGCGTTAGAGACATAGCTGTTATAGCCTCAGTCAGTATCGGTAAAGTATTGAGCACCATAGGCTCATCTGTTTATAAGATTACGCCTAAGAAGCGCTACTATGAACGCTTAGAGGTTGATGAATTCTGGACTTACGTGTATCGCAAAAAGCGTAAAGTTTGGCTTATTTATGCTTATGATCGCGTTACTAATGAGATTGTTGCTTATGTTTGGGGCAGACGCGACTTAAAAACGGCTAAGAAGTTAAGAGCTCGTCTCAAGCAGCTTAAAGTCAGCTATGGCTCTATCAGTATGGATAGCTGGGACAGTTTTATAACCGCCTTTAAACTTGACCACAAACGAGTTGGCAAATCTCATACGGTAGGCATTAAAGGTAATCATTACCGTTTTAGACACCGATTAAGACGATCGGTTAGAAAAACCTGTTGCTTCTCAAAAAAGCTTGATAATCACTTTAAAGTATTCGATCTGGTGTTCTTTTATGTCAATTATGGTTACGTCTGATGCCGTCATACTTTTTAGAACACCACCACTTTTTTAATATATTACCTCAAACCGAACTGACAAAACTGACAAAACTGACAAAACTGACAAAACTGACAAAACTGACAAAAGTCTAGATTATAATTTATGATATTTTTGACACGTATATAAAATAACTCTTTAAATCTATTCTTGTCTAACCAATATCATTAAAATGTGACCAACATACTTCAGTAATCCTGAAGAGCCGTAATATTCATCAGTGATAGCCATGTTTTTATTAGATAGCTTGTGCTTCTTCTGTACCACTTTTACCTCATAACCATGGAAATTCTCACGAGCGCCGACACGTATTGCGCTATCAAGCCCTAGCTCTTTTTTAATATTACGCACTGCTTGCTCGCTATGCGCCCTAATCTGCCAATGACTGGCATCGATAAGCTGACAACCTACTGTGACGAACTGCTGTAGCATCTCAAGCCGGGTCTCTTTAATCCCAAAATGAATCGATGAGGTATTTAGGTTGTGTTTATCTTTAAATATTTCCACAAACGACTTCAGTCTAGCAGGCTCATCAATTGACATTTGATACGCACGATCAAGCGCAGTCACTAAAACTTCTTGGTTCTTATGTCCGGTAGGCGCACCTAAAATTAGTCTATCATCGGTAAACAGCTGGCAAGCATTATTGTAAATTTTTCTAGCATCACTGATAGCGATACCATGCCGAAGTGCGACCTCTGCCAACTGCCCTGCTCGTTTATCAACATTTACTGTCTGTAGTTCCTCTAATAGCGCAATCACATCGTATATTTTTGGATGAATAAATATAGATAACTGAGTATCTACCGCATCATTTTTTATGTTTTGCGGGTAAGTTACATTAACTGATGTACTGTTATCGACAAACAAAGACTCTTTGCTCACAACTTTGTTAATTAAGTAGCCACGCATCTTATCAAGATTAACCTGTTTAGTACTGCCATCATATGCTCTACCTTCTTGCCTATTCACTGTCTGATAACTAATACCTGTTACCATCTCAAATACGGTCACAGGCATAACAAGCTTAGCTTGACTCATTTGCCAGCCAGCCAGCAAATGAGCGGTATGAATATAGTACTCAAATGTAGTGTCTGGCGTTAAATGCCCGGCAAGACTAGCTAGCCCAAACCACATCCCCTTTTCTTTGTTATTAGCAAGCACAGCGCTAACGATAGCATCGCTATGGGCTTTATCATAGTCTGTCATCACCTGAGCCAGTGGTGATCCGCTTAACACCAATGCCAGCTGACTAAGTGCCGTATGCCGAAAGCTATGAAAAGTAAAGCTATGATTGCTTAATAAGTGATCCCAAATTATCTTCATCATATTAATAAAAAACACAGGCGGCAGTGGTTGATCACCTGAACCTTGCGAAAATAAATACTTTCTTTTTAGTCTACGCTGCTGATGATAATACGAAATAACTTGCTTTAGCTCATCTGCTTTCAGCAAGCTATCTATCGGTATCACTCGTTTAGCGCTGCTGCTTTTAAGTCTGCGATAACGGTTAGGTCTGAGGATAATTTTAGGGTTCTCAATGACATAGCCATTGATACTGCTTATATCTGCAATATCGCCGACCTTAATACCAATGATCTCGTTAATACGCATACCAGTCCGATAAGCAAGTGCCAAAACAATTAGGCATAGCTGCTGTTGCTCAACCTCTAACTCTGATGTTTTAATATAATTTTGCATTGCTTGGTATACACGCGGTGACACCATTTCGGCCTTAACCACTTGCCGGTTATTGCCCCATGGAAAATACACATAAGGTGCATCGAAACGCGCCCGCTGATAATCATGAAATGCTCGCAGACGACCATAAGTGAATTTTTGGTTATCCTTTAAATGATCTAGCGTAGAAGTATTTCGCTCTGCTTTCTGTTCAACAGAATCGACTAGTGTGTTGGCTTCATCTTCTGTATCATCAGTACTCCGGTTAAATTCAGATGATTTATTTAAGATTGAATTTTTCCGACCATCTTTAACCTTACTTTGAATAATTTGCTCATAGATTTCCTCAAAATCATCACCCTCCCATTGATTAATTTCCTCATCCATTGTTAGCATTAGCCAGTCGCGACCAATGCAGCCGATGTATTTACTGATGGTATTAAGCCGAATGCTATGATCATCAAGCAGCGATAACGCCCAGCCGAGCAAACGCTTCGCATTAGGCTGGCTAGCATCTGCCTTTAATTTTGTGAGAGTAGAAGTAGCAGTACTTCTAGTGAGCTTGAGCGTATCTTGCACTTCTCTAATTAGATTTTTGCTAAAGCTAGGGTAGTTTGTGGTGTTTTTCTTATCCTGTGATTTGTCTACCACCTGATAACTGGCATCAAACAACTCAGACCACGTAAGCGGCTCAGAATTTTGATTGATGGGCTCTCGGTTATAATGAATGAGATTATCAGTCGGCAGTCCTGTGGTTTTAATATCACCTTGCTTCACCACGGCAAGCGCGCCATCTATCTGACTACCTTCCATCTGCCGCCAGTGATAGTTGGCATGCTTAATAAGCATGGAGTGCTGCGGACGCTCAATATCTTTATTGGTGAGTTTAAGTCTTTTTGAGATATCATTAATTATGGTATTAAATGGCTCTATTTTTGCCTTACTCAAGTCTTTGTCTTTTATAGCATATAAAAAACACAAACTCATATCATCAGGTACGTAGTCGATAAAGCGCTGCAAGTCATCGTTACCTTCCAGTGCGCAGCCATAATTATCATCGGATACGCTAAGTGGTATTACAGCTACCTGTTCTGCGCAGTTCTCATCAGTCGTTGGCAGACTAATCTGATAAATAAGCCGCCCACCAAACAACCAGTCGTAAAGCGCTCTTAACTCCTCAATGTCATTGATACCACCATACATGATGCTGCAATAAAGCAGTCCTTCAACCAAATTGTTGATTGAGAATCGCCGTTTACGTTGCCAGATATCTATTATAGTTGTACTGCTGTCTGCTACAGCACGGCCATGCACAAACCAGTCATAGTTAGTAGTCAGGCGCTCACGAGTTGCCAGTATTGGCACCACGGGCTCATTGAGGTATATCTGGTGCGCTTTATTATAATCACGAACAAATTCTAAAAATCCGCGCCGCGCTAGTTGAAAGTTTTGCGCAGTATCAAACTTCTTTTCTAATAGCTCATTGATCGCTTCATAATGATGCTGTAGCTCACAAGGTGTCTGCATAGGGTTTTGATTAACGTAGTCTGCAACCAGTGCTTTAGCTGCGCGTTTGACACTTTTTTTAGCATCATCTCTATTTAACTGCCGCAGTTTGTGAGCACTAATGTTATCCATATAGTCGCACCTCAATTTGTTTTAAGTGAAGATCGTTGGCGATTGCATCTAGATGAGGACTGAGCTGGTGCAATTGATTGATAGAGCCTGATGACATCGGATGCATGAACTCTTGATCAGGATGCTCATGACCATAAAGCGCACGAATTAGATGGTCGGGCACGCGCCCTATCAGCATGGATCGAAGTTGATGGCGCAGCCAATTATCCTGATGACTAAAAAAGTCTTGCAGCTGGTAGCGGACACGGCTTGGTGTGATACCGATAAAACGTTTTGGATTTTTTTGGTAAATTTGAATGAGCGGTTGCTCTGATTGCAGAATAGCATCAATGGGATAAAGCGTTTCGGGACAAATTGGATTATAGATAGCGGCAAATTGCTTAATATAATCAATGTAGTTTTGTATAGCAATGATTAAAAACTGACTTAACGGAATAAGCCTGCCATCAGACTGACCGTGACGCTCTTCTTTATCAGACACCCACAATATGCGTCGCTTAAAATCAAGCTGGTTAAGCAGCCCTGGTACGTGTTTAACCGGACGAATACCGGTTTGAATCATAATAATATGCCACAGCCAAACGCTATAGCTATTAAATTGTGCAATATAGCGCTCAATACTATGATTAAGCCGCCCATTATAGCTCTCAGCGCTCATAGCCAACTGTTCAAAGAACTGCTCGCACATTTTTGTTTCAAGTACCATATCGCTACCAATGTGACTTTTATGCCCATTCGTGGACACGCTGCACTCATCTATCAATAACGCTCTTTGCTCGTCATCGCAGTATTTTGTTATCAAATCTATCGCTTTTATATAGGTTTGCTCTAGATCAGCAGTTTTGATGCTGGTGTAATACAGCGATGAGCTGTGCCTTACATCAACGCCTGTGAGGATGTCAGCATGCAGCGGCTCACTAAGACCATTTTTAATCACTACAAACAATCCAGAATCGATATATTGAGCACTCAGAGCTGGCAGGTTGAGCTGATTCTTAACTTCATTAATGGCTAGTTTAATATCATCAAGTGAAACAGTAACCTTATCCTCTAACATGATCTGCAGCGCTTCAGGTAGTACTCGCTTGAATACGCTACCATAGCTCTGCCTGTGAGCAAGCAGATGACTTCGGGTATTGGTGGTCACATCAATCGTGATAGCAATACTACTGATTTTACGGGTACGGTCATAAATAAAATACTGACGCTGACTACGACTGCATTGCCAATCAGTAATCACGCTATCGATACTAATACCGCTTAATAATGATAATAGCAGTACGGCATAGCCCGTCCTATTTTCTATGTGTTCGCTCATAAAACGTTGCCATAGCATCGCAAACAGCATCTGATAACCAGTGATACTCAGCTGGCGATGATTGGTTGGGAAGTGAAACTGATTGCGGCTGGCATGCTGATGATTATTTTTTAATCGCCATTGCTGTAGCTCAGAGGATTTAGCGATTTGTTTGATGGGTTTGAAATTATTATCTAGCAGTGGCAGCGCGTTATCATCGGCAATATTTTCAGCAGTTGCCACATTACTGTGCTTTTTTGATTGTTTCGTACTAAACAATTTTTTCTGTAATGGTTCGCCATCAATAATCACTGTCGTGTTAATGACTTTTTGGGACTGTCTTAATTTTCTGCTACTCTTATCATAGGTTTTACCGATAAAAGCCTTATTATTGATGACTACTTCATAAGCCAACCTGATTTGACCGATTTTACTACCAAGATATTGGTCCGCCGTTTCACCTGTTGCCTCTTCCTGTTTAACGCTTACCTCATACTTTCTGATAGCAGATAAGCATGAGGATAGGCCATCGCACTGATCATGAATACGAATTAGCTGGTTAAGGATATCGCGCTGTGGATCGGCATGTCTTAATGCCATGCGAATACGAACACCAAGCTTATCTATTTTGGCAAAATGCTTATCTCGCCTAGCTGCAATCATAAACATGATCTTGAGATAGTGACTCATAAGCCGCCACGCATCACTACCACTATCAACCGCACCATACGCTTGATAAAATGCGATCAGCATGTATGTAACCGCCCACTCTCCTGTCTTACCCTGCCCTACAGTCTGCTGGATCACTTCAGTACAATCGATGCCCCTAAAACTAGCATTAGCACATGATGTCGAACACAGTAGATCAAGCTCAGCGTCTGGCACCAAACTGACAATATCAATAACCAATGCTTGCATTTGGACATAATGCGGCGAACCTACAGGAACGATCTTATCTAATACTCGCCTATCAGTCACGTCAACAAATGCTTTAGTATCAGCCATGTACACCACCCATCCAGTTCATATTTTTAGGCAAACCTAATAAAGTCTTATCACATGCTGCCTTGCACTGTTGATACTCATAGCTGCTTTGACTGATACCTGCAAACTGACAGTAATTGCTAACAGTTAATCGATGCACGCCCATCAGCTCACACACAAGCTGCTTTGGCGCACTTTGATATATGGCTTGAAATAAGGCTGGATGGTTCACGCCAGCAAATCTAGATAGATTGAGAACCTCGCACCACGCCAGCCGCTTAATATCATGACGACTTTCAAGCGCAATCAGACAAGGCTGACGCCAGCTATTTTCAAACCTCATTACCTCATCGATTCGTGCAAAGTTATTGAAGAACTGATAATTGTCTTTATCGAGCACACATAACCGTAATACTGGTCGATAATAATCATCTAAGCCTGCCAGCTGTGGTCGACGCAGAGGCAGTCTATGCTGCTGCCAAACCATAAAAGCAGTGTTTGCATCAGGGTGAATGGTGAGATTTTCTGAGCTCAAAACTAACATCTTTTGAGTTGAGCGAAGGGTCTTATTTTTCACTATATACTGCTCTAAGAATCATTATTTAATTAATAGTACGTTATAACATAACATTATGCAAGTGGATGATTTAATTATATTTATTAAAAAATATATTGGCTGTAAATGAGTGAAAAGTCATTAAAAAATCTCTCACAAATAATAGCTAAACCATTATCTATGAGAGCTATGAATACTTCTGATCGGGTAGTAATATCGTTATTTTTTAGAGTTTAGAATGAATATATAGATTCAACTACATTATTTATAAAACCTAATTTTTACTGTCTTCATCAGGTATGTATTTTAATATCTCACATGGTGTCACCTCTAATACTTCACACAATTTGCTTAGCGTATCGAACTCTATACGAGTCGTCTCATCGTTATAAATCCTATGAAGTGTTGATTTACTAATGTCTGTCATCCTTACTAGATCGGCCACCCGTAGTCGTCTTTCTGCTAAAAGTACAGGGAGATTACAAGAAATCACAATAAAATCCTTATTGGTAAGTAAAAAATACTTGCCAGTGACTACTTTTCTGCTAGAATAATACTCGTTGGCAATAACTAAGTTTCCGTCAAAAACTATTTTATGCTGACTAACGCTTTATTATGTCATATACCTATCTTGCTGCTCAATAGCTGGCTAATGATGATAGGTGTGACTGGTTCAATAGATATCATTACTATAAGACGGGTCTAATAGATATGATTATCATAAAAAGGTAATGCTAATCGTAAGTATCAGGTCATTAAAAAGGAGTACGTTGTGGGCATCAGCATTGAATGGAGTATGACACAAAACGCTTGGGACAAACGGGTCTGTGAGGATTATTGGGCCTACAATAATAAAATGAGTTATGTGGATTATGTCCATCTGCTTTGTCAAAAATATAGTATTAGTGCTCATACGTTATTTGACACCGTAAGCCAATGCTACGCATGCATAGATGATGTGTGCTGTGAATATTGCGGAAGCGCCTGTCCTATTGAAGTGCCTGCAGATATCGCTTATATGCGGGCAAAAGAGAGTTGGTTTTGCGCTGTATGTGAGCATGCTATGTGGCGCGGGGATTCTATTAGCAAATAGAACCAGCCTCAATCGATAGTAGCAGCCAAAGCCATACGTTTATTACGTGTGGATTTGTTTTTCTTCAGTATAAATCGCTTTTAAACAAAAACAATCAGGTTCATCAGTCATACTACTTGAGCTGAAATAAATAAACGCACCATCATTAGACAATAATCCTTCAATAGCATCTGATATATAAGTGAACGCTTCCAGTGACAGACTTCGCACGCTCTGCATCCCAACAAGCACCCCATTAGTATTACGAGCGTTAGTAAGTAGACCGATCAGATTATATGTGGCTGTTTTTATCATATCGGATTCATGCTCGCCTGTGGCACTTGCTTGAACAAACTGAAATGAATAACCACACTCAAACAAGCTTATAACGTCTGCTACATCTATACCGATGATAGTACTTGCAGACTTTACATCTAGCAGTGCAATGACATCATTTACTTCATTAGGCTGACATCTAACAACCCCCTCTATGATATCTAAGCGTTCATACTCATGATCATCTGTTTGTAAGCCTATTAAAATATCAGCCTCTGCTTTGTCTTTTAGCTTTAGCAATGCCTGCTCATTCCAACCATCACTAATGATAAAACAAGCAATAATCGCTGGCGGAAAATAGTCTATGTTTGGTCGGTATAAGGCTGCACAAGGTAAATCATTTATTTGCGATTTGTCGAGCTGATATTTCATGATTAGACCTTCTGTTACTCTAGGTGTTATGACATTACAATTACCAATCGTTTTTATTTTTATACTGATTTACTACATGATTAATGAATTTTTGCACTTCATCCATTAGCTTATCAACTTGCCGTAGATCTATTGAGTTTTCACTCTCAAAGATATCTGTGTCTAGTATAGCAAAGGTCATATGCCGACCTGAACCAAAGCGCTTTGGCTTAGTCACTTTTAAATCAAAATCAGCAGCTTCTGTCTTAAACAATTTATAAAGCTCATTCCTAACCTTGCTACGACTTTCTTTATTAGGAACAGATACTTTAAAGCAGATTTTCTCTTGCTCGATTTGTAAATAAATATCTATATTATTTTCTACTTTATGACCCAATCCCCAAAAGCCCATAAAGCCGCCCGAAGGATTAGCGACATAACCCCAGTTACCTTCTCCTAGGTAAGACTGTAAATATTGAAAAAAGCCAATCCAAGTCCGTTTTTTCCACTCGTTAACAGGTTTTGATTTAAAGCTTTGCACTGCTTCTTCAATAGACTGCAGATGGTTAAGATAATCGCTATATATATCACTCTCTTGCAGTGCCGCATTTTGTTCACTATTAAAGAGGTCTAATAAATCTCGTCTAGTTACTGGATAGAAGCCGTCCTTTAGCACAGCTTTGTAGTTGCTTTGATCATGCGTTTGTAAATAAATAGGAATAATTTTATCTTCTGTAAAGGTTTGAGCGTGTCCATTAAGCATAAAATGCTTGTATCGAACCAACTGATCGGAGTGCTGCAAACTGCCTACTTTATCTTCGATTAATACACAGTAAGTGTCGTTTATGATACAAAGGACATCAATGTTATTCACTTGACGCTTCACTACTATTTTATCAATACGACTCGGTAGCGAGTTACCCGCTTTTTTAAAGAATAACGCCAATACACTGGTTGCTATCTTATTGAGCGCTTTATGTTTATCGCTTCCTGTCTGATAGTCTTGGTCTGCCCACGACAGAAGCCAACAGATAAAAGCGTCTTGTGATAACTCAGAGGTGGCAAATTTAAATAAGTTAGGTGTGGTCATTCTAGCTCCTTGATGACATTTAAAAAATGTATTTGTCTTTTATTACTTTAGTAAAATTCTTGATCAACTATTTTGTATATAATTTTATCCCGCTTTCTAAGCGCTCTAAAATAGCCGCTTTTAACTCTACCGGTTCAATCACTACTGCTAACTGCGACATACTGACCAGCCAATCTTGCAAGCGCTGCGTATTGGCAACTGTTGCACGCACCTCGTTCCAAGTGTCATCGATAACCGTAATCGTTTGAGTAGATGATAACGGCCGCTCATAGAGATGCTGGCAGGCATATTTTTGCACCTTTAGAACCAGTCCGATTTTTAAACCATTATTCAACTCAAGCTTTCCTAGCTTACGTAGATTCTCAAGAGTGAAAGCATTGCGCTCTACCCAGTCCGGTACCGACTGCTCTGTTACTTCAGCTGCTTCAATACGATTAACCGCAAAATTACGATGTGCCATTAATAAGACATTATCATCGATATGATCATTCGTTGGATTAAACCCAGTAAGATAGATCATGTTGTCGATAAAAATAAGTCCTCTAGGGTAGATCACTCTGACGGTAGGATTGTTACGCCATTTGTTTTGATAGCTGATTTGAAGCTGCTTGTTGTGTAATAGTGCCTGATGGATGCTAGTCAGCACGCCGCTATCAAGCTTTGGTGCTTGTACGATACTAGACAGGGTAATAAGATAATCTTGCCACTGTCCTAGCTTGCTTTGATTGAAGCTGTGTCTATCTTGGCGACCTAATTGGGTCAACTTTTCACTAATGCTTTGTTTAAAAGGTGCTGGCAAGTAGTTCGCCGTATAGTTAGCGAGCATCTGCCAAAAAAATACCGTTTGCTCATTAATGACATCGATACTAAAACTTGGCTCAATATAAAACCGTGCCGTTTGTCCGCTGATATTCTGTCCCCAAGCTGGCAGACGCATTAAAGCGTCACTGTGAAAGACGTCATTGAATATTTGATTGAGACTTGTTAGGTCGTTCTCTAAATTTTTACGCTCGTTTGCGTAATGGTCAAGGTTATCACCATAAACGTTCATTAGCTCTGTGAGTGATATTGCCTTGTCTTTATGACGTGGCAAGCGCTGATAGAGCGCAAACAAACGGGTGGATTTGTTGTAGGTTGCGATTGGGTGTGTAGGCATGTTGGCTGCTCTATAGGCTATCGAATCTATCAAACTGTCATTTTAAAAGTGAACTATCGTAAAAAGGTTAATCAAACCGTACCACAATAGCTGTGCCATTATCATAAGCATTGCCATCCGAGTCGTATACTTGCTGCATAAGCTTCTGTAGCCATCCTTGTAAATCCGTTTGATTATCGATAAGTGACCACTCGTAGCACGATACTAAATCATGAATACCGTCAGTACAAATGACAAGGCTATCGCCTGCTTGCACTGTGATTGTTCGCTTATCACTTTTTGGTGGCTCGCTGCTTGGGTCATCACTATCTACTGCTAATGCAAAGCACTCGGTAATGCTATATAAGCTGCCCGCCATACCTGTGCGATTGTACTCGCTAGGCTGAGCTTCTCGACCTTCGTTATGTGCCTGTTCATCTACCAACTCATTAAGCAGATTATGATCACGAGTTAAGCACTGCCATTCATTCATATCTTTGCTAAGCAAATATACACGGCTATCGCCGACATGAGTTATATCTATATTTATCGACTTATCATCGTTTAGCGTGCCGGTGATCATCGCGAGAGTTGCTGCGGCACCATAACGTTTTTTTGGGTGTTTGGTTTGACTCAGTTGCGTATAGATATGATCTGAGGTGATAGCACTAGTACTCTCTTGATTGCTATCCCATAGCTTTTTAATTGCTTTGACAACTGCCTTTGAGCAGTGCTGTGACTGGTTAGAGCTAGCAA
>NZ_CAJHAZ010000006.1 GCF_904846525.1 Psychrobacter sp. 1044
TGCTTTTAATAAACAATGCTTTTAATAAACAATGCTTTTAATAAACAATGCTTTTAATAAACAATGCTTTTAATAAACAATGCTTTTAATAAATGAATCTTAATAAATAAAATCAGCCACATCCATTAATAATAACTATCAATAATAAGGAAACCATGATGGACCATTCAAAAAGCCCATTACCAGAAGCAATGGATCACATTGAAGGTGATACGGACGTCAATAATAACAGCCAAGAAATTGATTTGGCTGACCCTATGTTGCATACCATTGATAATGATGATGTCATTAACAATAGCGCAGGATTTGACAACTCGCAAGCCGGCAGTGATGCGATTCAAGGGCTGACACCCATGCATCATCAAAATATAGACGAATCGCGAATCGATGAAGTATTAGTGGACGATAATTTGGATGACAGCGATTATCCAGATATTATCGATATCGCTGATGGAGACGCGGCGGAACGTAGCAATGATGACGATTTTTAACCACGCTCTCTCATGATAAAAAAGCTTTGGCACAATAAAAAAGCACGCCCGTTATATCGATCGTGCTTTTTTTGTACTATAAAATATTGATTACATTACTGACAACGGCTGGTCAGTCCAGACGTCACGATAACTGGTGTAATAAGTGATCACCCCTATAGGGAGTAGCACCAACAAACCCAGTCCCAACGTAAATATAACCGCAAGTAACATTATTATCGGGCCAATCAGACCAAATATAGTAAATGGGGCGATATTTTTCATGCAGCCTCTTAGGCTCATTTTCATCGCTGTGGTCGGTTTTATATTATGTAACACCACCAACGCTGGTGAAAACCAAATGGCCATAATAATAGGAATCATCGCTAGCATCGCCACCAGAAAAATCAGCAATAGTATAATAACCAGACCACTAACAGACCCATCAGCATTTGCTATATTAGCAAAACTACCCATTAGCCCAACAAATAGTGCAGAAACAATACCTAAAGGGACAATGACTACAAATATAGCCAGCAGATACAGCATAAACAAAATGACTAACGGTACAAAATGGGTACTAAAGGCGGCAAACAGATAATCAAACCTAAGCTCCCGACCTGTCGCTTGCGCGTGAGCCCCCATAATAATGCCACCGATAAAGACGAAAGTAATAAAAGAGAAAAAGAAGCTAACAAACGGGATGATACTACCCAGCATTAATATAACGAAATAGACCACGCCTATTCCTATCCATAATAATGGCTGGTCTTTGAATAATAGGTAAGCCTTCGTCAGCCAACTAACGCCCCATCCTGCTTGACAAGTACGAGGCTCTGCTAATAACTGCGGTAAAGGCTGACCATAGTGGTCAGTGGGAGGCAAATCTGGTGGCAGGCTATTGGGCTTCTGTAGAGATATGGGTTGGGGCGAACTGCTAGAGATGGACATCTTAATCCTCAAGGATAAAGTAAAAATTTTGCCTTAGTTTTACATATTGATGAAAAAAATCCCAACTTTATTTCATTAAATTTAATATAGTCAAAATATTCTAAAAACGCGACGGTATTGCTGATGTATCGATATTACTTTTCGCTGACTATAAATTAAAATTATTTAGATAAAAAAATACCGAACATGATGTCCGGTATTTTTTATGACTTAAAATCGACGCTATTACGCCCAACCATCCAATGTGCCAGCCCAACCTTTGACTAGTGGCTCACTGAGTGCTTGTAACAAATCAATATGGGCGTCATCCAAGTTCAATGCGGGAATATAGTGATATTCTTGTCCACCCGCGTGGAGAAAGTTTTCACGATTTTCGATGGCCAGCTCTTCTAGCGTTTCCAGACAATCAGCAGAAAAAGCCGGACTAATGACTTGTACTGAGCGCACACCTGACTTGCCCCACTCTTCTAATACCACGTCGGTATAGGGCTTGACCCATTCTTGCTTGCCAAAGCGTGATTGAAAACTGATAATCCATTCGTCATCCTTTAGACCAAGCGCGTGAGCTACTTGTGCGGCAGTACATTTACAACGCTTAGGATACGGATCGCCTTTATCAGCATAAGGCTGCGGGATACCGTGGAAGCTAAACATCAGCTTGTCAGGCTTGCCATGCTCTGCTTGAAAGCGGCGAATCGAATCAGCCAATGCTTGAATGTACAGCGGATGCGCAAAGTAATCTTTGACAATAGTATAGTTCGGCAAATTGCGCTGCTTGAGCGTCCACTTTGTCAACGCATCATAAACAGCACCACCAGAGGAAGCGGAATACTGTGGAAATAATGGCAAGATAACAAAGTGATCAACGCCTTCACCGCGCAAGGTATCCATCACATCAGGCAAACCAGGATTGCCATAGCTCATCGCCGGATGGACAGAAACCCGAAATGGCGCGGCACTATTTGCAAGCCGTGGTTCCAATAGCTCCACTTGGCTCTTTAGTATCTTACGAATCGGTGAGTCGCCTTCCCAAATACTGGCATAGGCTTTTGCCACACGTTTAGGGCGGCTTGGCAATACAAACAAATTGAGAATAATCGCCCACAAGAATTTTGGAATCTCGATGACACGGGGGTCAGACAAAAACTGTTTTAAGTAACGACGTACGGCAGGCGCTGTTGGCTCATCTGGCGTACCTAGGTTCACTAATAGGACGGCAATACGGGGAGGCAGTTCAGGTTTCATAGCAGCACTATTTTATTATTAGGTTAGTTAAAGAAGAATATGCGATAAAAGATTATTAAGTCATGATTGATTAAATGCTTTGTTAGTGTAGCATTTTATCCATTAATAACGCATGGTAAAAGCATACTTATACAATTTGATACTTAGTTGCTATTTATTGATATTTATTGACAGTCATCAATCATTGATTCACCCTAACCCTTCTCTACCTACCACCCATCGTCCCTAAGAACTGTGCTTAAAAGACTATGCTCAAAAGACTCGCTCGACGGTTGTACTCCTACGCGCATCACCATACAATAGGCAAGCACATTGTAAGAAAAACATTTAGAAAACAGTGTCGGCAAAGCAGTATTGGCAACACTGCCTATCGACAGTTTGCCCTTTTTATTTTATTGATAATTGTTGTCTTGCGAGGTAGCTTTGAACGCACGCCCTAATAATACCAGTGACCAGTCCCCGACAGATACGCTTCATTCGGCCAGCTTAGTTAATCCCATGGATTCAGTCGGTTCAGTCGGCATTATCACGCCTCAGATTTTTCATTTCGCTGAGCCGTTGACGTTAGAATGTAATCGTACTTTGCCATCGTTTGATTTAATCATCGAAACTTATGGCACGCTAAATAGCGACAAATCAAACGCGGTACTTATTTGCCATGCGCTATCAGGCAGTCATCACGCCGCCGGTTTTCATAGCGATGATGATAAAAAAGCCGGCTGGTGGGACAATATGATTGGCCCTAATAAAGCGATCGACACCAATCGGTTTTATGTCGTATGTGTCAACAATATCGGCAGCTGTTTCGGCTCTACCGGTCCAACGACCATTAATCCTGACAGTATCGATTCAGACCAGAATAATGTAAACAAAAACAGTTTAGATAAAAAAAATCCAGCCAGTGAGCCGCAAGTTTATGGTCCTGACTTTCCGCTCGTCACTATTAAGGACTGGGTAAAAACCCAAGCGATGCTGTCAGATCGTCTCGGTATTGACGTTTGGCATGCCATTGTTGGTGGCTCAATGGGTGGTATGCAGGCGCTGCAATGGTCAGTTGACTATCCAAATCGGTTGAAACGCTGCGTGGTCATTGCCAGCACGCCAAAGCTCTCAGCACAGAATATCGCCTTTAACGAAGTGGCACGGCAGTCGATATTGTCTGACCCTGATTTCAAAGAGGGACGTTATTTACAAGCAGGCACCTACCCTCGTCGCGGGCTAATATTGGCTCGGATGGTTGGGCATATCACCTACTTGACCGATGACGCGATGAAGGCAAAGTTTGGTCGTGATTTAAAATCTGGCAAATTTATGTATGGCTACGATGTTGAGTTCCAAGTGGAAAGCTATCTACGCTATCAAGGCGAGCGCTTTAGCGAAAATTTCGATGCCAATACTTATTTGCTCATGACCAAAGCTTTAGATTATTTTGATCCAACACGTGATTATCCATCAGCCATGGCAACAGATTCGACAAAATCAGCAGCACAGCTTAAGGACTCGATTGCCACATCAGTGGAATCTAGTAAACAAAGCACGCAACCTGCCTTAGAAGGTACAGTGGCAACGATAGATGAGAGTGAACAGAATCGTCAGCAAGAGCTGTCTGCGCTCAAAGCCGCCTTTGCCCATACGCAATGCCAATACCTAGTGGTCTCATTTACCACGGATTGGCGCTTTGCGCCAGAGCGCTCACAAGAGATTGTCGATGCACTGATGGCGACTGGCAAACCCGTCAACTACATCAATGTCGATGCGCCGCATGGTCATGATTCTTTCTTATTTGATATTCCCCGTTATATGGGTGCCGTCCGAGGATTTTTGACTGCGCCATTTATCACCGACAGCAAATCAAAACAACCAGCACAAAGCACAAATCAAAGCAGCCAGCAAAAATCAGGAGCACGCTCATGAGAATGGATCATCAATTGGCTGAGCGCTGGATTGCGCCACACTCACATGTACTGGACTTGGGCTGCGGTAATGGTGAGCTACTCGCGCATTTACAACAAAATCGCGGCGTCACTGGCTACGGACTTGAGATTGACGAAGAAAAAATCAACGATGGTATCGCCAAAGGCTTATCTATCATCGAGCAAGACTTGAATGATGGTCTAGCACGTTTTGCTGATAACAGTTTTGACACCGTCGTCATGGCACGGGCGCTACAAGCGGTCAAATCACCTGATGTGCTCTTACTTGACATGCTACGCGTTGCCCGCGAAGCCGTTATCACCTTCCCCAATTTTGCTCATTGGCAAAACCGCATTCATTTAGGGCTTAAAGGTATGATGCCCGTTTCAGAGGCATTGCCTTATGAGTGGTATAACACCCCAAACATTCATCTGTGTACGTTTAAAGATTTTGAGCAGCTTTGTGCACAGCATGATATTCATATCGTCAACCGCTTTGCCGTCAGCGATTCTGAAAAAGGTCATACGCCACTTATGAAAGCATTGATACGCCAAGCACCCAACCTATTGGCAGACGTCGCTATCTATCGTGTCACCAAACAAAAACCTGAATAATAGGTTTATCTACTTGGGGCGTATCTTTATTTTAAAAATGGTGATAAAAATGAGATAAATTGCCGTCAAACAAGGAAAGTAGCGCAAATAATATTGAGATATTGCTAAGCTATTTGACGATGTTTGGCAAAATTTAACCATTTTTGCCCATTTAGAAGATAATCGATTGAATTGAAGACACGCCCTAGCATTGGTTGAAAGCAATAGCATGGCTCATAAATACAAATTTTAACCTCAACAGCTGGTTAATTTATTCTTACGCCTAAGTAACTCTATGATTTTATTGAGGACAATGAGGTATGAATAAGCATTAAATCATGTAATTAGTATTTGAGTTTCGTAAGTTTGGGTGTTAAGCTAGCAAAATAGTGTCAATCGCACCCTGATTCTGACCGTTTATCGGTTCGATTAAAGGAATTTGCCACAACACATCGATTAATTATATTGCTAATGATTAGGTAAGTTGGTATCGCAAGATTTCACCTAATTGTTATCGCCGTCTAAACCCTTTTAGCGGTGCAACTTTTTTTGCTTATTAACTGCCTAATTTTGGAGCTGCTATGAAATTATTAAAAGCTGCGTTGTTTACTGCCTTATTTTCTTGTGCAGGTCTAGCAAACGCTGAGTTAATATCAAACGTGCCACTTGATACGTCACGTTTTGAGCTAATGCCAGTTAGTGAACTGTCTAACCGCGCTGCCCAAGGTAACGATCACGCTCAGTTTTATTTAGCCAAGCGCTTACAGAAAGGTGAAGGCATCGCAAAGAATACCCAGCAAGCTATTCAGTGGTATACCAAAGCGGCTCAGCAAGGCGTTGCCCCTGCCCAGCTTAACTTAGCCATTATGTATCTACGCGGTGAAGGTGTGCAGCCTAACTTGCAACAAGCGAAAGTTTGGTTAGAAAAAGCGGCAATGCGCGGCGATAACCGTGCCAGCTATACACTTGCATTGCTCGATGAAAAGCAAAAAAATCTAGTCGATGCTTATAAATGGTACGATTTGGCTGCCCGTGATGGTATGCTAGATGAAAAGGTCCGTAACAAAGCACGCGGTAAAATCGGACAATTGGCATTGAACTTATCAAGCTCAGATATCGCTAGCGCCCGCAGCAAAGCGGATACTTGGTTCCAGAGTAAGTAAACTCTAATTTTGCTTTACGCATTGTAAATATATAAAAAAGCTCAGTATTTTACTGGGCTTTTTGTTGTCTATCTTTATTATTATAATCACCACCTATATCTTTCTTAAGAATGATAAAACCTCCAAAACTTCCTTGAAATTTGCTACACTACGCTCGCATTAGTCAATTCCACAATTGCGCTAGTGTTATGAATCTTACCAATTAGTTTTAACCGTTAATTTTAAAAAGCACCTTAAACCCAATGCACTAGGTTTGCGACCTAGCCAGCAGGAGAAAAACATGAGTACCATTCAAGACCATAATACAGCTAGCAATATCCAAAACAGCACTGTCACCGACAACAAATCAGCCCCAGCCTACGATAGCGTCACCAATAACATCGTCGTTGCCGCTCTATATAAGTTCACGCGTTTTGCTGACTTTGAGCAATACCGCGAGCCAATTTTAAATAATATGCTCGATAATGATGTCAAAGGCACGTTATTGATTGCCAGTGAAGGCATTAATGGTACGATTTCTGGCACACGCCAAGGTATCGATAACGTCCTTGAGTATCTGCGCAGTATCGAAGCGATTGGCAGCTTTACCTTTAAAGAATCTTATACCGAAGCTCAACCTTTTTATCGTACCAAAGTGAAGCTCAAAAAAGAAATCGTTACAATGGGCGTAGAGAATATTGATCCATTGCAATCAGTTGGACGCTATGTAAAACCAAGCGAATGGAATGCGTTAATCTCAGACCCTGACGTCATTCTTATCGACACCCGTAATGATTATGAAGTTAAAATCGGTACGTTCCAAAATGCCGTCAATCCAAATACCGAAACGTTCCGCGAGTTCCCAGAATACGTCGCAAAAGAGATGGATCCAGCCAAACATAAAAAAGTCGCGATGTTCTGTACTGGTGGTATACGCTGTGAGAAGTCGACTGCTTATATGCGTGAGCAAGGCTTTGAAGAGGTGTATCATTTAGAGGGCGGCATCTTGAAGTATCTAGAAGAAATCCCAGCCAGCGACTCTATGTGGCAAGGCGATTGCTTCGTTTTTGATAACCGCGTGTCGGTCAATCATAACTTAGAAAAAGGCAACTATGAGCAATGCTTCGCCTGCCGTATGCCCATTACTGTCGATGACATGCAAAGCCTTGCTTACATCAAAGGCGAGTCATGCCCACACTGCATTGATAAAGCGACCGACGAGCAAAAAGCACGCTTTCGTGAGCGCGAGCATCAAATGCAGCTGGCGAAGAAACGTGGCGAAGCGCATATTGGTAGTGATGTGATTGATGTGATTGAGAAACGCAAAGCCGCTAAAATTGAAGCACGTCGTCAAGCAGAAGAAGCCAATAAAGCTAACGCTGAATAAATTTAAGCTTGATAAAAGCAAAAAGGACGCCCCAATCAAATATTTGATTGGGGCGTCCTTTTTTGCTTTATTAGTACTAACTTATGACTTATTTAGTAAGTAATATGGCTTAGCTACCGCGGTAAGTGCTATAGCCGTATGGAGATAAAGTGATTGGCACATGGTAATGGTTGTCGCCTTCGATATTGAAATTGACTTCAACATATGGATAGAAAGACTCTAGACCTTGATTTCGGAAATAAGGAGTCGTCTCAAAAATCAACTTATAAGTACCATCATGCTCAACGCCGTCTTGATTCGGTAAGAAGTTGCCGATACGACCATTATTATCAGTCTTTTGCGCATTAAGCAATTTCCAGCTACCAGTTTTCTCTTGCATCATCAGTTTTACATTGACGTTTGGTGCTGGTTTGCCTGTACTAATGTCTAAAATATGACTAGATAATTGATATTTATCTTGATCACCAGCAGCATGGCTAGCCGTTGCAGTCATAGCTAATACGCTACCAAATGCAGCTGCCTTGAGTAAGTTGTTTTTCATGAATCATCCTATTCAGTCAATTGTATGTGTTAAATGAATTATCTTCTTCAGCAAGCTATTTACCATTTTTAAGTATGCCTGTCCGTAGAAAATAACCGTGATTTACCTCAAAAACATAGTTAATCATGTTGTTCATTAAAAATATATTAATCATTATAGGCTTAATGTACTGGTGTAGTTTAGATTGTTAATAAGACCGTATAATTAAGATAATGTTAACTTATATAAAAATGAGTATAGTGAATGTAAAACTTACATTCGCTATAATTCGTGTTACTCATAAATAAAAAGCATCAATGCCATGATTGAACATTGCAATTGCTTGATTTAAGACAAAAAAATAGCAGACCATCTGAATGATGGTCTGCTATTGCTAGGCTAAAAATTATGCTTACATGCAAATATCATTTAAAACAAAATACGCACGCGAATCGTCTCTTCTACGTCTTTTAACTGATCTAGCGCGGCAGTTGAATCATTGTAATCAACATCCATGACCAAATAACCGACATCGCCTTCTGTCATTAGGCTCTGTGCTAGGATGTTAATTCCTGCTTCTGCAAACAGACGGTTGATCTGAGATAGCACACCTGGCACGTTTCTATGAATATGTAACAGACGATGCGAATTTTCTTTGAATGGAATAGAAACTTCTGGGAAGTTCACGGCTGTTGCTGTGTCACCTTGGTCAGAGTATCTAACAAACTTATCAGCGACTTCAAGTCCGATATTAGCCTGTGCTTCTTGGGTTGAGCCACCAATGTGCGGCGTCAAGATGACGTTATCAAATTTACGCAGTGGTGATTCAAACTCTTCATCAGCTGATTTTGGCTCTTTCGGGAATACGTCGATCGCTGCGCCCAAGATTTTACCAGATTCAAGCACAGCGGCTAAATCATCAATCTCTACGCAAGTACCACGAGCGGCATTGATAAAGTAGCTGCCGTCTTTCATATGCGCGAACTGCTCAGCTTTCATCATGTAGCGGGTGCTTGGTACATCAGGTACATGCAAAGTCACGATGTCAGCCGTCGATAGTAGCTCTTCTAAGCTACCTACTTGTACCGCATTACCTAGTGGCAATTTGGTCACAGCATCATGATAAATGACTTTCATACCAAAGCTTTCTGCTAAGACAGACAGTTGCGAGCCGATAGAACCATAACCGACGATACCGATAGTCTTACCACGTACTTCATGTGAATTGGTCGCAGACTTGCCCCAACCGCCACGATGTACGGTCGCGTTCTTTTCAGGAATGCCGCGATATAGCATGATGGCTTCGGCCAATACCAATTCAGCCACCGAGCGGGTGTTTGAGTATGGCGCGTTAAAGACGGGAATACCCAAATCACGAGCGGCGTCTAAGTCTACTTGGTTAGTACCGATACAAAAGCAGCCAATACCGATGAGCTTGTGCGCGTGCTCAAGTACTTCACGTGTCAATTGCGTACGCGAACGGATACCGATAAAGTGAGCATCTTTAATCTTTTCGATCAGCTCATCTTGATCTAATGCGTGACTGATATTCTCGATATTATGATAACCAGCTCCTTCCAATACTTTTAAAGCATTGTCATGTAGACCTTCAAGCAATAAAAACCGGATTTTGTCTTTTTGTAGTGATAACGCCATATGAGAACTGTCCTATAATTGTCTTGTAAAATTATCTGAGGGATAATCTGTAGTCGAAGCCGTTTAAAGTAGGTACAAAGTAACCAAGCGCAAACCATACACTGAGTACATTAAATGAGGTTAACGTCGTAACCACTTACCAATGCTTTAACTATAGGGTGGGTGAAACGAAAACAGTCTGGATATCTTACACAAAATTGGGCGGCGATGTTAGCAGATTAGATGAATTATTGGTTATCAAGCCTGAAAACTTTTTATGCTATAGTAAATCAAGCTGTTCGACGTTTATTAAACTATTTTTTGCCATTTACCGCCATATAAGCACGCAGCATGACATCTTTCTATCATTGCTTTACTGGCTCACTTATAATCATATAAATACGTACTATATAAACATACCTATGTGGCTATGTTTATATCCATTTAGCGATATAATAATCCCCTTTAGGCATAGCGCTTACGTTTATACCGAGATTTGACCATGACTTCTTTATCTAGCCAAAGCACCTCTGCAACCCATACAGCTGCTGTTCAAACTATTTTGAGCACTTTGATGGATGTTCATCAGTTTGACACCAGCCAAATCAAAACCGACCCTGAGAGTTTAGAACATTGGGGCAAAGATTGGACCAAGCACTTTGCCCCTGCTGCTGCTGCTATCGTCTTCCCGAAGACTACTGAGCAAGTACAAGCCATCGTATTGCTTGCTAATGAGCACAATGTGGTGCTAACGCCAAGTGGCGGTCGTACCGGTTTGTCAGCTGGCGCCGTCGCCGCCAATGGCGAGATTGTCGTCAGTATGGATAAGATGAACCGTATCGGACAGTTTTATCCGGCCGATCGAATAGTTGAAGTCGAAGCCGGTGTTATCACGCAGCAGTTGCAACAATTTGCTGAATCGAAAGACCTTTATTATCCTGTCGACTTTGCCTCAGCTGGCTCAAGTCAAATCGGTGGCAATATTGGCACCAATGCAGGCGGTATCAAAGTCATACGCTACGGCATGACTCGTCAATGGATTATGGGGCTGACAGTGGTCACTGGTAAAGGCGATATCTTGCATCTCAATCGCGGTATGGTTAAAAATGCGACGGGTTATGACTTACGCCAATTGTTTATCGGTAGCGAAGGCACGCTTGGGCTTGTCACCCATGCGCAAATCAAGCTTGAGCGTCAGCCACAAGACTTAAATGTCATGGTACTGGGCATGGACAGCTTTAATGATGTCATGAATGTACTATCAGCCTTTCAGGCAAAGATTGATTTGACCGCGTTTGAATTCTTTGATGATGTGGCTATTGATAAGTTGATGGCACACGGTCAAGTACAAGAACCATTTGAGTCGCGCACCAAGTTCTATACGCTATTAGAGTTCGAAGCGCCGTACGAGCCGATCATGGATAAAGCCATGGCGATATTTGAGCATTGTATGGAGCAAGGCTGGGTCGTCGATGGTGTCATGAGCCAGAGCTTGGCACAGGCTGAAGAGCTGTGGAAATTGCGCGAATACATCTCTGAGACCATCTCAGTATTTACGCCTTATAAAAACGATGTATCTGTACTGATAAGCTATGTCCCTGAGTTTATCACCGATATTGATCACATCGTCAGCAGCAACTACCCTGACTTTGAGGTTTGCTGGTTCGGGCATATCGGTGATGGTAACTTGCACCTTAATATTCTAAAGCCTGAAAACATGAGCAAAGATGATTTCTTTGCTGAATGTCAGGTTGTTAATAAGTATGTGTTTGAAACCGTGCAAAAATATGGCGGTTCGGTTTCGGCTGAGCATGGCGTCGGTATGACTAAAAAGCCTTATTTACAATATAGCCGCAGCGAGATTGAGATCGAGTACTTACGAGAGGTCAAAAAGGTCTTTGATCCGAATAACATTATGAACCGTGGCAAGATTTTTGATATGTAAGTGCTTATTTAATAATTAAAGTAATAAATAAGAGTATGAAAAAGACGCTAAACGTGATGGTTTAGCGTCTTTTTTTGGCTTATAAAAGCGATTATTTATAAAAATAACAACACTAGCGCTACCACTAATAACACACTTAAAACACCTTGAACGATTAAAAATGCTTGATGCGGGGCGGCGATATGACGAAACATGTTGCCCAGTGCATTGTAGGTAATACCGGCCGCTTTGATATGTGGCGGCGTATCAAAGGTTTTGATGATTTGTAAAAAATTCTCGGTACGATCAGGCGACCAATTATGCGGCGCAAATGGCAAATATGGCGATAACTGTGCGGCTTGCTTTTTGCTCGCTGGTGACCATAACCAACGCTCTAAAAATAATAAGCGCATACGCCAATCCGCAAAACGGCGATGTTCTATCGTCTGTAACAGCAATATTTCAGTATTCTTATGGCGCTTATCCGCAAATATGCGTTGCTTTAAGGCAAATACGTGCGCTTTCTCACCCTCGATGCATTGCAAAAAATGACCACTACCATAACATAGAGTACCTGTAATGCCATGCTGTTGATTATAGTTACGCGCATGACATTCTACTTCATCAAATATAGAGGCGCTTAAACGTGAGACAAGTGTCAAACTACTGACATACACCAATTGAACCAGTGCTGAGTCTTCTATCTCATCCCAGCTACTGACTCTATTGTTGTGACTTGAGGGCATAATAAAACAATCCTAAAAAGCCGATTAAATACAGCTAAACAAAACAAACACAACGATGCCCCAGTGAAAAAAGACAGCGACTCACAAAAACGTAGCAAATAGTTACCACGTTAAACTGTCATTACTTGAGTAGCTTGTTATGATAACCAGCAAAACAAATAGACCAAAACCAAATAGATCAAAATTAAGCATTCTAAGATATGCTATTTAAAAATAATGTTAAGCTAACAAAATATCTGTACTGACATCCTCAGGTTAGAATCTGTACCAAACACTTGGCTTGTATTAACCCCAACGACTGTTTGTGAACATTATGAAAAATTTTATAGTCACTTCAATTTATAGCTAATTTAATTTACAGTCACTTTAATTTAAATTAATAGCTACTTTAAAATGATATGAGGTTCAAAAAACACGTCAGTAACGCCAAATCTGACAGAAGTCATAAGATAAATTATCTTCATAACTTATTGTAAATACAATGATAATTGATTGTAACGGTAATATTTTATGATTGGAATATTTTTATCACTTTTTTTACACAAAAAATTGCCAACTGAATTGTGGCAACGCATGCTATTTGATATCACTAAAATTAATAAAGATCCAAAACAGGAACATTATGAGCAAAATAGAAAAACTAGACGACTTTCATCTAACCATCGCTGAAATCAAGAAAAAAGACTATCCACAATTAAAAGCACTGATGGATCGTGTCTATGTCAACTTGGGCGGTGCATGGTCAAAGAACACTATTAATACCTTAATCGATGCCTTCCCTGAAGGTCAGATCGCTTTATTTGATCATGATCAATTGATTGGTATCGTGTTATCTATGCGTGTTGATTATGCCACGTTTTCTAACCCGCACACCTACGACGACTTGATTGGTCATAAAGAGATTATCAGAGACAACCCTGAAGGCGATGCTATTTACGGTTTAGATGCGCTGATCGACCCTGAATACCGTGGTTATCGCCTAGGACGTCGATTATACGATGCCCGTAAAGAGCTGTGTCGCCAGTTAAACTTCCGAGCTATTTTGGCTGGTGGTCGTATCCCGAACTATCATAACCATCAAGATCTCACACCTGGCGAATATATTGAAGCCGTCGCGGCTCGTGAAATTCATGATTCTGCATTGTCTTTCCAACTCTCAAATGGCTTTATCGTCAAGCGTATCTTAACGGCTTATCTGCCTGACGATAAACAATCTAAAGGTTTTGCTACTTTACTTGAGTGGGCAAATATTTATTACGAGCCGCAGGATTATAAGCCAAACACTCGTAAGTCTGAGGTGCGTATTGGTGGCATCCAATGGCAAATGCGTGAAGTCGAGTCACCTGAAGAGCTGCTGCAGCAAGTCGAATTCTTTGTCGATATTATGGCTGATTACAATTCTGACTTTGCTTGTTTACCAGAGTTCTTTAACGCACCGTTGATGGGTCTGTGTGAATCGACGGATCAAAACGTTGCTATTCGATTTTTAGCCGGTTATACCGAATGGTTTAAAAATGAGATATCGCATTTAGCGGTCAGCTACAACGTCAACGTCATTACAGGCTCGATGCCGTACTTGGACGAGGAAGATACGTTATATAATGTCAGTTACTTGTGCCGCCGCGATGGTACGGTCGAAGAGCAGCGCAAAATCCATATTACCCCGCATGAACGTAGCGCTTGGGTCATCGAAGGCGGTGACGAAGTCAAGGTGTTTGATACCGATGCCGGTCGTATTGGTATTTTGGTCTGTTATGACGTTGAATTCCCTGAGCTTGCCCGCCTCATGGCACTTGATGACATGGACATCTTGTTCGTGCCATTTTGGACAGACACGCAAAACGGCTATCTACGCGTGCGCCACTGCGCCCAAGCACGTGCGATTGAAAACGAATGCTATGTGATGATTTGTGGTTCGGTCGGTAACTTACCACAGGTTGAAAGTCTCGATATTCAATACGCGCAGTCTTCTATCTTCTCGCCATCAGATTTTGCTTTCCCGCATGATGCGATTATGGCAGAAACCACTGCCAACACTGAGATGGTATTCTTCTCAGATGTGAACTTAGACAAGCTTATTCATGTCCGTAACGAAGGCTCGGTACATAATCTGCTTGATCGCCGTGACGACTTGTATAGTTTGAAATGGAAGAGAAAATCTAAAGTATCAGCCAGTAAGCTAAGCGATGATGAGCGCCTCGAAAACTCTGGTAGTGTCCTGCTCGGTGACCCATTACAAAACCGTGCGCAAAAACCTTAATCAGTCACTTTAAAATACCAACACTGAACACGGTTTAATAAAATTTATGAGTAATACGGCTGACATTTCAGCCGTTTATTTTTATCTATCAACAACTACTTATCAAAGCCGTTTATACAAAACCTATAGCAAAAAAGCAGCCATTATGACGACTGATACTGATACTGAAAAATCCATTAAAAAGCCAAAGAAAACGCCCAAGCAAAAGGGGTTGTCTATCGCTAAAAATCTCCTCATATATGGCTTGGTATTTGCTGTTATTTATACCGCTATTAATTGGTGGCGACAGCCTATCATGCCAGCCAACCCGCAATTGCAACTGACCGATCATCAAGGGCAAGTTGTTGACTTAGCGGCGCTGAGCAATGAACAACCAACGCTGGTGTATTTTTGGGGCACGTGGTGTCCCATTTGTAGTATCACCTCGCCGACCATAGACAAACTTGCCGCCGCAAATGATTATCCAGTCGTTACGATTGCCATTAAATCAGGCACTGACCAAGAGCTGCACCGCTACCTTAATAAAAACAGCTATCGCTTTACGACGATAAATGATCAAGAAGGCAGCATCTTCGCTGATTGGCAAGGACAAGTGACACCTTCGTATGTCATCTTAAAGAATGGCGAGATGACTCAAGGTTTGACGGGCATTCAACCCTTATGGTCGCTTAAATTGCGCTTATGGTTATCATCCGTTTTTTAACGCTTAGCCTGCTATTTAGAGTCCAATTATTTAGAGCCCAATCGATAGACAATGGCACTTGCCATCCGTATGATTCAATAGGTGATGCATCACTCATATAAATGATTGGTTTTGGCTAAAATAAGGACAATACTGACCAGCTCTTTTTACCCTAGCCTTTTTGTCATATAATAGCTGCCAATCTCATTGCCTCTTTTTAGTTTATTGCTATCACGGTATTTTATTATCCATAAGCATATTTTATGTTGCATTCGTCTCGATAGCATTTATTATTGACGTAAGCATATTTATGACGTTGATGCACAGCGATATATTATAAGTGAGAAAGCGATCATCAACGGTTAAGCAGCCAGCTAAGCATTACCCTAAATGTCACATCTGACTTTACATCGATTTTTAATCCATTTTCTAAAAAGACACCTTCTATGACTGATAAAAGTACTGATACGCCAAGCCAAGATTATAAAGACACGCTAAACCTTGCCGATACGCCATTTGCGATGCGTGCCAACCTTGCCAAGCGTGAGCCAGATTGGCTTGCTGCTTGGGAAGCGGATGATGTGTACGGCAAAATTCGTCAGGCACGTGCTGGGGCGACCAAGTACATTTTGCACGATGGCCCTCCTTACGCCAACGGTCAGATTCACTTGGGTCACGCGGTTAATAAAGTACTCAAAGACATTATCGTCAAGTCAAAAACGCTATCAGGTTTTGATGCGCCTTATGTCCCCGGTTGGGACTGTCATGGTCTGCCTATCGAGCAAAAGGTCGAAGCCAAAGTCGGCAAGGTCGGTCAAAAAGTATCGGCGACTGAGTTCCGCGGTCTATGCCGCGAGTATGCGAGCACCCAGATTGAATTGCAAAAGGCAGATTTTAAGCGTCTAGGCGTATTTGGCGATTGGGACAACCCTTATCTAACGATGAACTTCCATCAAGAAGCCAACATCGTGCGCGCATTGGCCAAAATTTATGACAATGGTCATGTGACTCGCGGTATGAAGCCAGTCAACTGGTGCTTGGACTGTAGCTCTGCGCTGGCTGAGGCCGAAGTTGAATACCAAGATAAAGTTTCAGATGCTATCTACGTGAGCTTTGATGTTTTGGATACCGATAAGGTTGCCTCGGTGGCTGACGTAGCAGGCAATATCGCCGCTGTTATTTGGACGACGACCCCTTGGACGCTACCTGCTAACCAAGCCATCTCTGTACATCCTGAACACAACTATAGTGTGGTGGCGACTGAAAAAGGTAATTTGCTACTAGCCGCGGATTTGGTTGAAACAGCATTAACGGAACTCAAACTTAGCAATCAAGGCGTGCTAGCGACCGTATCTGGGCGCGAGCTTGAAGGTTTACGCGCTCAGCATCCACTGATTGCAGACCGTCAAGTGCCATTAATCCTAGGCGATCACGTGACCACTGATAGTGGTACTGGCCTCGTCCATACAGCACCTGGTCACGGTCTTGACGATTATATCGTGGGTCTGAAATATAACTTACCCGTTGAAAATCCAGTCAGTGGAACGGGCGTCTACCTAGACAGTGCTGCAGTATTTGCAGGCGAGCACATTTATAAAGCCAATCCAAAAATCATCGCTGCACTGCATGACAATGGACATCTAATCAGCCATACCAAGATTGAGCACAGCTATCCGCATTGCTGGCGTCATAAGTCGCCGATTATTTTCCGTGCGACGCCGCAGTGGTTTATCAATATGGAAACACAAGGTCTGCGTGAGCGTGCCCTTGCAGATATTCCAACGGTCAATTGGACACCAGCATGGGGACAAAACCGTATCGAAGCCATGATGACGGGTCGCCCAGATTGGTGTATCTCACGTCAGCGTACATGGGGCGTGCCGATTACTTTCTTTACCCATAAAGAAACAGGCGAGCTGCATCCAAACACGCTTGAGCTGATGGAAGTCGCTGCACAAAAAATCGATGCAGGCGGTGTGGAAGCTTGGTTTGATGCCAGCTGTGAAGACTTCTTAGGCAGCGAAGCGGCTGATTATGATAAAGCAACCGATACCTTAGACGTTTGGTTTGATTCAGGCACGACGCATTTTGCAGTACTTGAGCAGCGTGATGAATTGACCAATCCAGTAGACATCTATCTAGAAGGCTCAGACCAACATCGTGGCTGGTTCCAGACATCACTACTGACGTCAGAAGCCATGTATGAGCGCCCACCATTTAAGCAAGTACTGACGCATGGTTTTGTGGTTGATGAAAACGGTCGCAAGATGAGTAAATCACTCGGCAATATCATCACGCCGCAGGAAGAGATCAATAAAACAGGCGCGGACATGCTGCGTTTGTGGATTGCATCAAGCGACTATCGTTATGAGATGAGCGCGGGTAAAACGGTCTTTAAAGGCGCAATCGATATGTATCGCCGTATCCGTAATACCCTGCGTTTCTTACTTGCCAATACCGATGACTTTGATCCAGCGACCAACAGCGTCGATATCAATGAGCTGGTCAGCCTTGATAAATTCATCATTGAGCGCGCGCAAACCGTGCAAGCACAAATCATCAGTGCTTATGATGCGATGGATTTTCACCAAGTCACCCAGCATATTACTGCGTTCTGTTCGCAAGATTTGGGCAGTTTCTATTTAGATATTATCAAAGATCGTCAGTATACGACTCAGACTGATGGACAACCGCGTCGCTCTGCGCAAACGGCGATTTACCATATCGTTCAGGCACTCATTCGCTGGATTACGCCGATTTTGTCATTCACGGCACAAGAAGCGTGGGAAGTATTGCATGGCGCTGACAGTTATGTATTTACTGAAGAATGGTACAAATTTCCAGAATTTGAGCTAAGTGCGATCAGCAACGATGACTGGCAACGTATCATGTTGGCAAAGGATATGGTCAATAAACATATCGAGACCGCACGTGGTGAAAAAATCATCAACGCTAACTTGTCTGCCGATGTTAATCTATATGCTGACGGTGCAATGCATGAAAGCTTGGCCAAGCTGGGCGAAGAGCTGCGCTTTGTACTAATCACTAGTAGCGCAACTTTGAAACCAATGAGCGACGCTCCTGCCGATAAAACAAACACAGATGAGCAAACTGACGCCAGCACGGATGAATCAGTAGACTTAGTGGTCAAGGTGAGCGCCGCAACTGGCACCAAGTGCGTACGCTGCTGGCATATCCGTGATGATATCGGTACCGATAGTGCACATCCAGAACTATGCGCACGCTGCGTGACTAACGTCAGCGGTGATGGTGAGGTGCGCCACTATGCCTAACCATACGCCTAACTCAACAGAATCATCAGACAACAAGCCGCCATATAGTGAAGTCGATAAATCACCTGAGCCAGCTCATGCAACTACAGGCAGCTCAACGACACCGAAAAGTCGTCTGAATAAGACGCCAAAAATGATTGCGAATGGCCGTCGTGCGTTTACGTGGTATCTCCTATCGTTGGTCGTGCTAATTATCGATCAATGGACGAAGTGGCTGGCTGAAACTAAGCTGACTTTTCATGAGCCAGTGCCTGTGATTGAGTCTTTTCTGAATTGGACATTGGCATACAACTATGGCGCGGCATTTAGCTTTTTGGCAGATGCTGGTGGTTGGCAGAAGTGGTTTTTTTCAGGATTGGCGTTGTTGATGTCATTGTTCTTAATTGGCTACCTAATAAAAGCCCCGCGCCAAGCCAAGCTACTATCGACAGGTCTAGCACTAGTGCTCGGCGGTGCGGTTGGCAATCTCATTGACCGCTTGCTGCATGGTCACGTCATCGACTTTATCCATGTACACAACGCTGATGTCTGGCATTACCCTATCTTTAATATTGCGGATATGGGCATTAGTATCGGTGTGGCGTTGATTGTCATTGACATGCTGTTTTTAGAAAAAAAGCGTGAAATGCCACGGTCGTAACCGTCTACAGCTAGAAATATTAATTCAATTTATAAATAAATAAATAAAAAAGGTGGACTACTCAGTCGTAACCCACCTTTTTTATTCATCATTTTTTCTGATAAAGACTATTGGTATAGAGTATTGCGCCTATACGCCACTCTTAAAAGCTGAAAGTCATGATTGATTATCTCTTAGGAAACTTCTCACGCTTCGATAATTTTCCAAGATAATCTTGAACCTGCTCAGGCAACTCAACACCCAGCATTTTTAACCATGAAAACAAATGCTGATAATAAATGTCTGCCAACGTAAAGCTGTCCCCCGCTATATACTCATGCTCATCTACCCAAGCATAAGCAATCGGTAGGGCTTTTTGGATACACTTCATGCAGTTGTTAGCGGTGCCCTCAGACCAGTTTTCATAATTGTCTAATACCTTGATTTTGGTGAGTATCCATAGATAACTCTCAATCTCGATCATGCCAAATGAAATCACTTGGCGAAGTTTATAGTTTTTTTCAGCGAAGTTCTCATCTGCTGTGTTTGGTGTCAAAGGTTTGTCAGGGTGTAACTCATTGAGATATTCAATAATAGCCAACGACTCAGTAAAGTGTTTGCCTTCATGTGTGATGGTAGGGATTTTACCAAAGGGGTTAACGGCTAAAAACTCAGGACTTCGCTGCTCCCTTTTTTTGCCATCTATTTCTTTGGTCTCATACTCTAAGCCCAGCTCCTGCAATGCCCAAATGACCGTTTCAGCGCGACTTGGATGGGTGTATTTGTATAAAGTAATCACTTGCGTTCGCCTTTTATTATTAATTAAATCCATTTAAGGTTTATTCTGAAAAATCGTGCTCATTGCGTACGATTCGTCATACTCGCACAAAGTACCAATGCACGGCAACCAGCCACTCAAGATATAAAACTTTGATGTTTCATCAGCCGTTTATTTTAGACCTAAGCATTAAAAATCAAAGCTACACCGCTCACTATGATAAATAAACAAGTGCTTTTATACCAAAGAATCAAGTAATCCTTGCAAAAATTTCAAGCTTCCTCCTGTCAATATAAACAATAACCCCGCCATATTGATGAGAACAGTCAAATAATACGCCACTCGAAATTCAGGCTTTTGCGACTTGTGGCGTAAATACGTTTGCGCAACCATCGCGCCCACCCAACCGCCCAGCGCACTTAGCAGATGCAAGGTTGATTCAGGTGTGCGCCAATCATTATTCTGAGCAGCGGCTTTATCTTTGGCATACATCATATAAGTAATGAGACCCAAGGCCACATACCAACCCACGACCAGCCAGCTGAGCTTGTTCATAGCAGCCAACAAGATTAATACGCCATAAAAGCCCACACCAAGGAACAAACGTTTCTTTTGTCCCGCTTCAAAGTCTGCTTGCATACTACGTTTTTGATTACGCTGACGGATTTTCTGATTCTTTTGTGCCATTTTTTGCTGCACAAAGCTCAGCTCTTGTACATCTTTTGCTTGCATACGCCCTTGATGGTCTTGCCCAAACGTAAAAACAACGGGCTCACCGACCTCAGGGCGACGACGCGCTTTAAACTCATTGATATGGAAGAATATTGAATCACCATTCTGTGTTTCGATAAAACCAAAGCCTTTGTCGTCTTGCCACTTTTTAATGTGACCTTGTTGCTTATTTACCATAAAAACCCCTGCCTGCTCTTAGAATTGCCAAATATATTACACTATTTGCGTTACACTATTTACGCTTACATACTCTCCAAGATGGCTTATCATTTCTTATATTATTTGCCAAACCAATTCCTAATCCCGTAATAAATGGCTGTTGACTATGACCGACTCACAATTTATCACTCCCAATGAAGACACCCGTATCACTTTTGGCAGCCTTGTAAAGCTGCACTTTGAAGTATCACTAGAGAACGGTACGATGATTGACTCTACCTTTAGCCGTGATGCGCCTGTGACGCTCACCATCGGTGATGAAAGTTTGTTACCTGGCTTTGAGCAGGTATTAATGAACCTGCGCGCAGGTGACACGCGCTCTGCCCACCTTGAGCCGGAGCAGGCATTTGGCGATTGGAATCCTGACAACATCCAACATTTCAGCCGTACTCAGTTTGCGTTAATCGCTGATAATCCAGAAATCGGCATGATGGTAGAATTCGAAGACAAAGGCAAAAACACGCTGCCTGGTACGATTAGTGCACTCGATGACGATCAAGTCGAAGTGGATTTTAACCATCCCCTTGCCGGACAATCCCTGTTATTTAAAGTAAAAATCTTTAAGGTTACCCCGCCTGGTGTCACTGGTATAAAGCTCATGTAATCGCTTAAAAAACTGTCAGCTATAAAAATACATTTACAAAGGACATTCATATGCAATATCAAATGTTGCCACAACTCAATGAAAAAGTTTCTAAGATTTGTTTAGGCACGATGACATGGGGACAGCAAAATACCGAGACGCAAGCACATGAACAAATGGACATGGCGCTAAGCGAAGGGGTGAATTTTTGGGATACGGCGGAAATGTATCCATCGCCGCCAGATAAAGACAAGCAAGGCGATACTGAACGCTTCATGGGCACATGGTTTAATAAAACCAAACAGCGCGATAAAGTTATCCTTGCTAGCAAAATATCGCCGATGGATTTTTTGCGTGATGGGCAAACGCGTTTTAATGCCGAACATATTAGCAGCGCCATCGATGGCAATCTTCAGCGTTTGCAGACCGATTATATTGATATTTATCAGCTCCATTGGCCCGAACGTCAGGCGAACTTTTTTAGTCAGCGCGGCTATACCGAAGAGATGGCATCGCAACCACTAGATGATTTGACGCCATTTCTAGAGACCATTCAAGCGTTAAATGATGAGATTAAAAAAGGGCGTATTCGCGCTTATGGACTATCGAACGATACCGCTTGGGGACTGATGCGCTATCTATGGGAGGCGGATAAAAATGGTTTGATCGCTCCTATCACGGTGCAAAATCCTTATAGTTTGCTAAATCGCTTATATGAAGTCGCTATGGCCGAGATTACGCACCGTGAAAATGTAGGTCTATTGGCTTATTCACCGCTTGGCTTTGGTGTCTTATCTGGTAAATATCTCGATGGCAAACGCCCAACTGGTGCACGTCTGACGATGTATGATCGCTTTGCGCGCTATACCAATGAACAAGCGCTATCAGCCACTGCTCAATACGCCGAAATTGCAGCGGATGCAGGTTTAGATATGGCACAGATGGCATTGGCTTTCGTTAACTCACGCTCATTTGTTACCAGTAACATTATTGGCGCTACTACGATCGAGCAGCTAAAATCCAACATCGATAGTATCCATTTAACTTTAAGCTCAGAAGTATTAGAAGCGATTGAAGCGGTGCATACACAGCATCCCAATCCATCACCTTAGTTTGATATAGGTAAAGCATTTACAAATTAATGTTTGAGTATTTAGTAAACAAAAAAGGCGCAAATCGCTCAGTTTATAACTGCGATTTGCGCCTTTTTATTAGAGCGTGTTAAATATTCGCAACTATTAAGCTGTCACCGCTTTATATTTTAGCGACTTTCGTTAAGACTCGCGAATGTAATTCGGCCAAACCTTCTTGCATACGGGCTTGTAACAAGTCCGTCAATTCACTTTTGCTCAACCCTTTAGGATCTATTGGCTCAAGTGGCAATACATAGGCGGTCACATCTTTAGTATCGAGTACCTTTTTTATGCTCTCTTTCATCGTAAGCTTGCCATAGTAAGGCAACTCTTCACTTAACGTACCGTCTTTATTGACGTAAGCAATTACCAGCGGGCGTACGGGCACGTCAGCATCTATGGCAGCTTGTAGCAACGTGCCATGAATACGCTTGATTTTCTTACCATCGGTGGTGGTCGCCTCAGGGAAGAATATGACTGAGAAACCTTTGGTCAAAAAGCTGGCAATTTGTGCAGCGACCGACCCTGCATCACCGGAACCACGCTCGATAAATACCGTGCCTGCTGCATGAGCCAGCTTACCAAATACAGGCCATTCACCGATTTCGGCTTTGGATAAGAAAAAAGCAGGACTCAGTGTACCCACCACAGGGATATCCATCCATGACACATGATTGGATACCCATAATCCGTGGTGCTGCTCTACCCGCTCGACTGCCACAACCTTGACGCCAAAAGAGCCTGCCATTTTGCGGCAAAAGGCTTGAATATAGCGTGGCAACTTTTCGCGTGGTGGCTGCTTAAATGCCCCAATACGTTGGGCGGCGCGCAATCCACCAGCGATAGTGGTGGTCATGCCAGCAATTTGTTTGCCGCGCCCCAACTGTTGTCTGAGTGAGAAGCCTGACTTAGATTGGCTCATCTGTGTCCCTCGTGATTAAAAACTTATGATTATATATCGTAAACAAGCGCCATGAGTATAACAAAATTTATTCAGTCAGTGACGATTTGTTCACTGAGTTGCTTTTTATTCAACCAGTTCTGCTGCGTTCACTGATTTGCCTATGGCTTTCATTTACGCTGTAACATAAAACTATCGTTAATTGTGCTAGAACGCTTTAATATTAAGTGATGAGACCACATATATATGGTCATATGAACGCTATATCGACGTTTACTGAATGGATAATAGCGATATATTTACTTTATTAAATAGGTGATACTCTTTGGATTATTTTGAAAGACACGAAGGTGGCGAGCGCGCCATTATAGTACATTTAGACATCCGTCAAATTCAAGATCCTGATGATCTAGGTGAATTTGAGCTGTTAGCAGACTCAGCAGGGGCTGATCGTTTGGCTTTAGTCACAGGCTCACGCCAAAGACCCGATGCCAGATACTTCGTTGGTAGCGGTAAAGCAGAAGAAATAGCAGAATTGGTACGCGAACATGATGCGGATATCGTCTTATTTAACCATAGCTTATCGCCATCACAAGAGCGTAATATTGAAGCCTTGGTCAAATGTCGCGTACTGGATCGTACGGGTTTGATATTGGACATTTTCGCGCAGCGTGCCCGTACTTATGAAGGCAAGCTACAAGTAGAGCTGGCGCAGCTCAACCATTTATCGACGCGTTTGGTACGAGGTTGGACGCATTTGGAGCGTCAAAAAGGCGGTATTGGTCTACGTGGACCCGGCGAAACCCAGCTTGAGACCGATCGTCGCTTGCTGCAAGTGCGCGTGAATCAGCTTAAAAGTAGAATCGAGAAAGTCAGACAGACACGTGCGCAAGGTCGAGCCCGTCGCCAAAAATCAGATGTGCCGACGATTTCGCTTGTCGGTTATACCAATGCGGGAAAATCTACGCTATTTAACCGCTTGGTCGACGAGAATATCTATGCAGCGGATAAACTATTTGCCACGCTTGATCCCACTCTACGCCGTTTAGACTGGCAGGGTGTTGGTCGTGTTGTTTTAGTCGATACGGTAGGTTTTGTCCGTCATCTGCCGCATGAGTTGGTCGAATCCTTTCATGCGACATTAGAAGAAACCTTGGAAGCAGATTTATTGCTACACGTTATCGATTCTTCTAGTGAAGATATGCATGAGCAAATTCAAGCGGTCAAAGACGTATTAGCAGAGATTGACAATAATGTACCAGTGCTCAATGTTTACAACAAGATTGATTTGACAGATGAGCCTGCACATATTGGTTATGCTAGCGAAGGACAACCCAATCGTGTCTATGTTTCTTCTAGAGAAAATCTAGGTATGGAAGAGTTGTCGTTAGCCGTCCAGCAGCTACTGACTGGTACACTCACCACCTTTGAGTTGACTTTACCTTATCATGCAGGTCAGTTAAAAAACGCCTTATATGAGCTGGGTGTTATTCAGGAAGAGAGCTACGATGACAGTGGTCATGAGTGCTTAACAATTCGCTTGCCAAGCGATACGCTAAGACAGCTACTGGGTCAGGCCAATTTAGAGCCTTTAGATGTACTGCCATTAGCACAAGCCACATTATTGATGCCAGTACTTGAAGACTTCGAAAAACCTGATGAGGTTGAAGAGCCGACGATGACCGAAGCAGAGGAAAAAGCGTTTGATGAGTTTGATGCGATGAATTCTGAAGCCGCTAAGTCAGAGGAATTAGCAGTAGAAGCGGAAACTCCTTACTCAAAGATATAAATGACTGAATCTGTAAAATAGCTTTATAAAAGACAAAAGGATGATATCCATTGATATCATCCTTTTTTTTGGCACATAGCATTAAACTTTATAGGTTACCCGATCACGAAAACGCGCTACCAGAGTCGATGTCGTTCAAAGTGAGCACAAGGCATTCGAGCTCAAATGATACACTCATTATAGTAAGCGAGCTTAACGCTGTTGCTATTTATAATCGCACTGACGATATGCTATAAGCTTTATTAGTTTGCCTACTCTCTATATAATCATCGACTATAGGTTCAACCAATATTAATATCATTGATAGATAGAACACACTTATTAGAGTGCGGTTACCTATTTTGTTGCTCCTATCCTATCTATTTCTAAATCGGCCAGTATTTCTTATGAAATCTACTCATTCCGCCCATTTGCCGCTATGGCTTGCCTTAGTCCTGACACTCACGATGGTCATCGTGGTTCGTGAATCAGCCGTTATCATCTGTCAATTAGCAGGAATAGAAAAGGCTGCCAACATCGTTGGATTGGTCGCCATGTTCTTTATTTTGATGGCATGGCGACTACTTAAAGGGTTGCCCAGTTGGCTCACCCAAGCCAGTAACACTTTATTGGTGGATAGCGGTTTTGCTTTTTTGCCCGTGTCTGCAGGTGCAGGCTTACTGCTATTTGCTTTAGGTGATGAGCTTTGGGGCGTTATGCTGACGATGATTATTAGCACACTCATACCGCTTTGGGGACTTGCCATACTTGCCAACCGTTCGCTCAATCACGATGTTAGCATCGATAGCACCACCGTTGAAGAGCACAAAGGACAGCTATGAGCTGCATGAACAAGGAAATGCAATGATTTTTGATAACGTGTTTGTGGCAACCTTTGCGGCGATATTATTAACGCTAATCGCTCATGTGACTGCTCGTGTACTGGCACGTAAGCTCTCATGGCTGCCGATGGTGATTACGGCGTTGGCGCTGGTTCTCTTATTTTTGTTTATCCTACAATGGGATTACAACGATTATTACGATGTTGCCAAGCCTGTGTTTGATCACCTATTGGGATATGTCACCGTATTATTGGCAGTACCATTAGCAGCAATGAACTTTAAAGGTCTGCCAGTCAAAAAGCTTACTCTCATAGTTATCCTTGCAAGTGTGGTTGGTGCATTGCTACCGATGTCATTGGCTTATTTATTTTCATTAAGTCACGACACCATACTCGCTTTTGCAACGCGTTCAGTGACCACACCAATCGGTCTGAGTGTCGCAGATTTAATTAAAGCACCACTTGCCATGGCTAACTTAATTATTATTGTCTCAGGGCTTATCGGTGGTACTTTGGCGCGCTTTTTATTTCGCGGTATCGATGATGACCGTGCCAAGGGCTTAGCACTTGGGTTGGCAGCACATGCTTTTGGTACCGTCGAAGCATGGCAAATTAGCCACACTGCTGGGCGTTATGCGGCATTTGGATTGGCAGTAAACGGGCTGGTCACCGCCGTTTGGGTGCCTATTTTTATCAGTGCACTTTCTATATAACCCTGTTCAAAGCAGTTTTCAGTGCTTTGAACAGCTTTTATTTCTCATGATTCATTCATTGCCACAGCCAGAATATTCACGTACCACATACGCCTAAAAATAATAAAGCCAATACTCAATCAACGTACTCAAAAACGGTAGTGTGTTGATTTTTTTACAAATTAAAAATGACTTTTATACTTTGTACTGATAATCGTATGCGTCGAAAAGTTATTATATGTTATAGTAAGCAACTATTATTTTTTGTATCCAATGCGAGTGGTTTCTAGTTAGACGTGGTTTTTGCTAGGGTGCTATATCGTTTACAGCGATAAAATCCTACCAGCACGATAACCGCTTAAATGCGCAGAACGACGCGCCTATAGGCAAAGCAATTTGCTATTACTCGATGAAAAGTGATAACCCTATGATAAATGTTACAACCTTAGTGACTCGCTGCTTGTCTCCTCTTCTATTAACTGTCATTACTAGCTCACTTGCCTTTTCTGTTACTGCTCACGCGGAGAGTATGTATATTAAAAAAAGTAACGACGGTCAGATACTACTTACCAATCGCAGTGAACCTAGTGGTAACTTTAATAAGTTTACTAAAACAGTCAAAGTTACCCATTATAAAAAATCCAAAATGTATGATGGCAGTGGCGATAGCTATGGTAGTAGCTCTGCCAGCAGTAGCGGAAGCCGCAACTCATACGACAGTTATATTCGCGCCTCAGCTCAGCGTCACGGCGTAGATCCTGGGCTCATAAAAGCAATGATGCATAGCGAATCCGCCTTTAACCCGAATGCACGCTCACCTGTCGGTGCACAAGGTTTGATGCAGCTAATGCCTGCGACTGCGCGACGCTTCAAAGTTAGCAATCCTTGGAATCCTGCAGATAATATCGAAGGCTCTGCTAAATATATTGCATGGCTGATGAAGCGTTTTAATAACAACGTAGAATTTGCGGTTGCGGGCTACAATGCGGGTGAAGGTAACGTTGATAAATATAACGGCATCCCGCCTTTTAAGGAAACCCGTAACTATGTCAAAAATGTCATGAGCCGTTACCATAGCTTGTATAAAAACGACTCAGGGCTATCAGGCAGTACCATGAACGCTAGTAATCAAATCGCCAATCCTAGTCTCAGTAGCGGCTTACAAAACGTCAGCTATGGTACCAGCAGTAATAGCAATAGTGCCAGCTATGCCAATTCAGCATATGATGCGCTACGCTAAAATGAAGACTACATGAACCGTTGAATCCAAACGTAAAAAAGCCCGTTAATATAATTAACGGGCTTTTTTGTGCTAAGAGATTTTATCTATTCATTCATAATCTATCTTGTCATATTTTTTTGAGTTCGATACAAGATTAACAATAAAGCTGATCGGTGAGTGCCAAACCAAAAAGCTTAGCACTCACCATTCTTCTTAGCAAAATTTAAAAATTACTTGTTAGCCAGTGCTTGTGTTGCAGCAACTTCAGCAGCGAAATCTTCTTGCTTTTTCTCGATGCCTTCACCAACTTCTAGACGTTTGAAAGCAAGTACTTTTACGCCTTCAGCTTTTAGTACATCACCAACTTTTTTCTCGTTGTCCATAACATATGGCTGACGTAGTAAAGTCACTTCTTCTAGGTACTTACGTAGGCCACCTTCGATCATTTTTTCAACGATGTTATCAGGCTTGCCAGACTCACGAGCTTTTGCTTCGATGATGTCTTTTTCGCGTGCTAATAAATCAGCATCTACACTTTCGTCATCAACCGCAACTGGGTTAAACGCAGCGATATGCATGGCAAGGTTTTTGCCAGTATCTGCGTTGCCGCCTTCAAAAGATACCACAACACCGATACGTAGACCATGACGGTATGAAGCAAGGTTGCTACCTTCTAATACTTCAACGCGGCGTACTTGGATATTTTCGCCGATTTTTTGTACCAAAGATACACGAGCTTCTTCAACAGTCTGACCATTGCCATATGGCAATTCAGCGATAGCAGCTACGTCAGTCACATTGTTTTCTAATGCAATGTTCGCTACTGCTTCTGCAAATGCCGTAAAGTTTTCGTCTTTTGCAACGAAGTCAGTTTGGCAGTTTACTTCTAACAAGAATGCTTTGTTGTCGCCTTGAGCGATGATGATAGCGCCATCAGCGGCAATGTTACCCGCTTTTTTAGCTGCTTTGGCTTGACCAGATTTACGTAGGTTATCAATGGCAGTTTCTACATCGCCGTTTGACTCTTCTAACGCTTTTTTACATTCCATCATGCCAAGACCAGTACGGTCACGCAATTCTTTTACCATTTTGGCAGATACTTTTACTTCTGACATAAGAGTTACCTTTTATTATGTATGGGAGTGCTTAATTTCTATGAGATATATCTTTGCTATCTATTGGTACTATATCGCTCTTATAGTAATGGACGCACTCATGGTTGATCGTGATAACAGACATCATTGTAATGACAGATATTGTGCATCACTAGGTCAACTATAAGCGATAATACTCGCTTATTAACGAGTGTTCCATCAACAATAAGGCATGACGAGTAAAACTACATCATGCCTATTGTGAGCTTATACGTGTGAGCTTATACGTGTGAGCTTATACGTGTGAGCTTATACGCTGTTAATAACGTTATATGGATGCAGATAGTGTGACTATCAAGCTATCCTTACAAAGTTAAACCTTTTTGGTCAGCCAATTATTCTGCTGGAGTCGCCGCTTCTTCTGCTTTGGCTTCAACTGGTGCTTCCTCAGTAGCAGGTGCTTCTTGCTCAGCTTTGCCGCCCGCTTGAGTCTGTGCGTATTCTTTACCAGCGATAATCGCATCAGCCATAGAAGTCACATACAAGGTCACAGCACGGATAGCATCATCGTTTGCTGGGATGATGTAATCAACGTTATCTGGGCTAGAGTTAGTATCAACGATACCGATAACTGGGATACCTAGATTTTTAGCTTCTTTGATAGCAATCGCTTCATGATCTACGTCTACAACGAAGATTGCGTCAGGTAGGCCGCCCATATCTTTAATACCGCCTAGTGAACGCTCAAGTTTTTCCATATCGCGAGTACGCTCTAACGCTTCACGCTTAGTAAGCTTGGCGAAAGTACCGTCTTCTGCTTGCTTTTCTAGCTCTTTTAGACGGTTGATTGACTGGCGAAGTGTTTTCCAGTTAGTCAACATACCACCTAACCAGCGATGGTCAACGTATGGCATGCCAGCGCGTGCTGCTTGCTCAGCGATGATACCGCTTGCTGCGCGTTTAGTACCTACGAACAATACTTTGTTTTTCTTAGCAGCTAAGCCGTTAACGTAAGTCAATGCTTCGTTAAACGCTTTTACTGTGTGCTCTAAGTTAATGATGTGAATCTTGTTACGGGCACCAAAGATGTATGGTCCCATTTTTGGATTCCAAAAACGTGTTTGGTGACCAAAGTGAGCGCCGGCTTGTAGTAAGTCGCGCATTTCGATTTTGGTTGGATTCTTTGTAGACATGTGAAATTCCTATTGGTTGGGTTATGCCTCCACATCACAAAAACTGCCTATCTAGCGACACGCATCTGCTAACGGTTAATGCTTATTGTGGCAGCACTAACTTTTTGCAAATTAATCAAGTCGCCAAACACCCAGCAATTTTTTGCCATGATGTGTGTGTCATTGGTTGGTTTAAAAAATTGAGCTATCATTTGAACGTAAAAATACGATGTGATAAAAATAGCTGGGCTGTATTTTATCATATAATGCTTAGCGACTGCTAGCGCTATTATGCTGTTTAAGTGGATGATAACGCATAAAAAAACGACGCATTAACGTCGTTCTTTATACTGAATAAATGAGCAGCTGTAGATTAAGCGATACAGATACCAATGACCGCTTTATACCCACGCCACGTAAATGGTGTGACGTAACTTTGGCGATCTTTTGGCAAATAAGACACGCTTGGTGCGCTCTCAACAATATGCGGCGGCGAGATAATAAACTCTGAGCCAAACTCAGTACGAGCATTGCCAGAGATAGTGTTCGCCATCTCACCGAGCAGATCCTTCATCATCGTGATCGATGAGTCAGGCTCGCCCATCACTTTTATGACTTCTCGTAACATCACGCTTGGTGCACTCACATACACACAGCCTTCAAGAGGCCCTGATATCTCGATAACGCCGCTATAATCATAACCAACGGCACTCTTGTTATGATTTAAATAAGGGGTATCAATGGATACTTCCGAGCCATCAATTTGTGCAAAAAATGCATTGATTGAGCTCAGAAACACACCCAATTTTTCTACTTTAACCATAATATATTAATATCCATCTTTATGACGCGGTGGCAGCAACGTTAATCCTGCAAACAGACCACAATCTCGCCTATCTGCGAGTTCCAAGTGATGGGAATGATAAAAGAACGCTCATCATTCGGCAACACAATACTTTGTGGAGAGCCTTTAAATACAAACGGCACAGAAATATGGAACTCTGAGCCAAACTCTTTACGCGCGTTACCAGCGATTGTATTGGCCACTTCACCAGCCAAATCGATGTAGTTTTCATCGCTTTTATCCGTTTCACCCATGCTATCCAGTATAGCGGACAATAACTGACGGGTTGCCGAAAAATACACCACGCCCTTTTGTCCACCCGATATACCGATCACACCCGTATAATCATGGACTTTTGGCTGTTTGTTCTCTAACAGATATGGGGTGTCAGCGACAAGCTCCTCGCCCCCAAACTGATTAAAATAGTTACTAATAATACTTAAAAAAATCTGTAGCTTTTGTTCTTTCATAATGACATCTACTTAAGTCGTTGAATGGTTTAGTCTTGCATTAGCTCATACAAAGACTCTACAAGCTCTTCTTCTGAAAAAGGCTTGCACAAAAATCCGCTGGCACCCAACGACAATGCTTCAATGCCAGTGGCTTTATCAGACAGTGCTGACACCACTAAAATGCGTACTTCAGGGTCAATCGCAATGATTTTCTCAATGCATTCAAGTCCGTCCATTTGTGGCATGGTCAAGTCCATAGTGATTACATCAGGACGATGGACATTGAACTTTTCAATGGCTTGGACGCCACTGGTTGCCGTCGCAACCAACATAAACTGCCCTGAATCGTACGCGCGTTGAATACGATTTCTAATAATATTTGAATCATCAACAATCATTAACTTATGCATAACTGATCTATTACCTTTAATGAAGTGCTTGTCATCCTTGACAATATACCTGCTGTTTCTAATTAAGCTTTTGGTAAAGTAATAACAAACCGTGTCATCTGACCAAATTCGCTGTTTACGTTAAGCTTGCCATCATAATCTTTTACTTTTGCTTTAATGATATCGAGACCGACACCGCGTCCGCCATCTTCATCTGCATGTTCTTTAGTAGAGAAACCCGAAGAAAACAGTTGTTTGAGCAGCTCGCTTTGACTGAGCTGACTGGCTTCTTCTGTACTAAAACGACCGTCACTGCTTAACTTGGCACGAATGCTATCATAATCAATACCTTGACCATCGTCTTGCACCATCAGCATGAAATCTGAGCCGTTGTCTTTTAGTTCTAAATCAATCGTCCCAACCGCAGTCTTACCAATCGAATGACGAACACTTGGCGCTTCAATGCCATGCACCACGGCATTACGTAGTAGTTGAATGCTAATCTCTTTAATCGGCTTTACTAGATGTGCTGGTATGTCCGCTTGCATCAGCGTATTACTCTTTAGCTCTACTTGCTTGCCTTGTCTTGCGGCAATATCTTTTGCAAATGCTTTATAAAAAGACAAATGATCATCAGGTGCTTCATTACCTAGGTCGATATCCTGACCGATATCAGTATCTATGATACTGGTTGAAGGATTTGATGTCTGACTGTCAGTCGCCACCGTTTTTGACATACTGTTTTGAGCACTATTGTCATCTAACCCATTTGCAGTTGGTGCAGTCGCTGGTGCTGAACGGTTAATGCGCTCACCCAAGGTCGCGATGGTATTTGATAGGCTTAATAAGTCATCCAAATGTACGGCCAATGGCAAGAAATCGTTACCAGATAATTGACCTTGGTTTTGCAATGCGTGCAGTTTGTCTTCCGCATCTGAGGCAATCTTGGTAAAACTATGCAGTTTTAGCGCAGAAGCTTCACCTTTTAAGCTATGCATTTCGCGGTAAATGGCTTTTAGTTTGCCCTCAAGCTCGTATTGTGAGCTACCAGGATTTTTCAAGATATTGTTCATTTTCTCAATGTGCATCTGCGTATTATCAATAAACTCATTAATAATTTTAGGATTTACATTCAAGATAGTGGTGAGCATCTCAATCTGCATGTCGTTTTGCGAACGCTCTTTTTCTAGACGCTGCTCTAAATATACGGCATCTGATACATCGTTGACGTTGACCAAAATACGGGCAATGTCTTTGTTGTCATAAACACGTGAGAACTTGAAGTCTAAGAAGCGATTATTCTGTGCTTTATCACCAGCGTTGTTGTGTAGCATGACTTTGTGCAGCGGATTCAGAGAATCTACCAATTTTTCTTTAACGCGTGGATTGTAAAGCTGCTCAATAAATTGCTGTGTGGTTTTCAGATCTTTATCAGAAATACGCCCACGTAAAACGTTAGTAAAGTTCTCTCCTGACAATCTGTCCTCACCGATAATATCATTCAGTGCGCGAGAATGCTGCTGACCAATATTCAAGTCTTTATCAAGCAAGAATAGACCCGTATTTACCGTTTCCATAATCTCTTGCGTCTCGCGACGAGCAGCGAACGCTTCAGCATCGGTTTCACGTAAACGACGTACAAAGAAGAATACAAAAATTAGAAAGTAGGTAAAGATGGCGGCAACACCAAGTACCTGAATAAGACGAATGGTCGTCGCTTGGCGTTCGGTTTCGCTATAAACTTCACTAGTTAGTCTATCTAAAGCATCATTCATACGTAGGCTAGATGTTTTAGCTTGTTCATAAGCCAATGCCAGTTCATCCGAAGAATCTACTCGAATATCACTAGCGCCCTCAAGATAAGTTGCGATAAGTGGCTTTAGTTTATCCCAGTCTTGCTGCGCTTCTTCTAAAGCAGCAACTTCAGTCGCTGTCGTGATATTTGGGATCTGATAAGCATTACCAGCATCATCAATATATTCTGAACCTTCTCGCATACTAGTGAGCAATTGATTAATCTCTTGAGTATTACTCTCTAGTCTTTCTCTCACTCGCTTTTGATGAGGAGAATTGATATGCTCGCCTACACTACTTTGTAAGTCGAACAAATCCTTAATAATAGCCTGAGCATTATTAGCAGTTTTATTAGATATATTTACTAACGTAGTATTTCGCTCGAGAACACTTGAAGTATAAAACGTAAAGGCAAGCAGTATCCCAATCAATGCCAAGAAGGCAGCAATCGACAGAATCAAACCACGATAACGGGAGTTAGCGTTTTGAGTCGAAACAGTCATAGCATATTCCTTTTAATGTATAGATAAATTAATATTTACTGTTTATTTAAAGATAATGTGTTCTATAACTACTGCCCTTGAGTGTTTTTCAATATCTGTTGCTGCTGCAATGACGCTTTAGTTAAATCTGTTCCGAACCATTTAGTAGTTAGTTTTGCATAAGTACCATTTTCTTTTAATTCATTCAGTCCTGCGTTTACTTTTTTCAACAAATCAGGTTGGCTTTTATCAATAAGAAAAACTTTGCGAGCACCATCTGCTCTAATATTTTCGTAATCGAAATATTGCGGTTTTAGGCTTGGCAAGTCATTTAAGGTATAGCGGAGTACACCCGAATCATCTACAACTGTATCGACCTTGTCTTGTGCCATAGCTTCCACTGCTGCAAATGTTGTCGGATATTGTTCTAAAGAACCTACAGTGTATTTACCTTGTAAAAAATACTCATAAGGCTCTGAGTTACTCAATACACCAACCCTTAAATTACTAAGATCATTTAACGACTTAATATCTAATGAGTCTTCTAAGTATACAAGGCTAGTAGGAAGAGGTGCATAGGCGTCAGAAAGCAAATATTTATTGGCACGCTCGCTGCTATAAGTTAAACCTGCTGCTACCATATCCCGACTTTTATTATCTAAATTACCAAATAATTGTTCCCAAGTATCATTATAGACTTCAACTTTAAACCCTTGGTTTTCACCAATATATTGCATGAGTTCCACATCGAATCCAATTACATTTCCATATTCATCTTTAAATTCATAAGGTGCGTAATTTGCTTCGGTACCGACCTTAATAACTGGTGCCGTATCAGGCAAATTACTGACAAAATTATCTTTATTTTCTGTTACTGGCGTCCCAGTCGAATTGGCATTTTCTTGAGTGGAAGAGTTACCGCAGCCAAACAGTCCTATACTAAATACAATTGGCAATAGTTTATATAATTGCTTCATAATTCATCCTTTAAACTTTACGTTATATATATCAATAAATGACAATTTAGAAAGGTTAGGTAATATCTTCACAATATTTACTTACAAAAAGTTACGTGGATAATACTTGCCTACCTTTGCGATTGCAATAATTATGTTTGGTTATTAACCACAATTTGTTATATATGGCAAATAAAGGATATTAAGGGCGTACATAAGTCTACCCATATGACTAAAAACTTGTAATATGGTCTTGTTTTATGCACAGTTTTAGGCAGAAAATAAAATAAAAAGCACAAAAAAGCATCCCTACATAATCAATGTAAGAATGCCTTTTAAGAACGCCTTTTAAGATGCTAGTGCAAGACTTATAAAGTCTATGGCTTACTCCGCATCGTCCAGATTTAAATTACGATCTATCTGCCAAATTAAAAAACAGCCAAGACTCATTAAAGCGAACATCGCAATACCAATTTTGAGTACAGGATTAACTGGAAATAAGTTTAACAATAATCCACCAAAGATACCAACTGAAAACATGAGCGAGCCTTGTAGCGCACTTGCCATGCCCGCTCGGCGTTTTTGAAAGGCCAGCGCAATAGCAGAAGCATTTGGCTGAGTAAGACCTAAGCCTGCGATACAGAAGAAAATACAAGCCAGTACCAGTGGAAGCCAAGCATCAGTACCCAAAAATAGACCTATGATAAATAGCACGCCTGCAGAAATAACCTGCATCATCGCACCAAAGCGCAAAATACTCAAAATACGAAAGCGATTGGTAAGCCACTGATTCAGCTGAGTCAAACCCACAAAACCAGCAGCATTCATCCCAAATAGCCAAGCGAAGTGGGTTGCGGATACCCCATAGGTATCCATAATCAGCTCAGAGGCTGAACTGATATAAACAAACATCGCCCCCATCAGCAGGCCGCCACCAATCGCTGGATAATTGAACGTCGGGTCTTTTAATAAGTCCCAGTATTGACTCAGTATTTCTCTTGCAGGACGTACATTACGATTTTCTTCCGTCAACGTTTCAAAGAAGAAAAACTTTGTGAGTAATAAATTCAACGTGCCAAAAGCAGCCAAAAACCAAAAAATAGAGTGCCAGCTAAAAAACTGTAGAAATAGCGCACCAAGCGATGGGGCTAATATCGGCGCTAAACCCATCACCAAAATCATAATAGAAAAGGCTTTTGCGGTTTGCTTAGCAGTCAATCGATCGCGAATCGCGGCACGAGTGACCACCGCGCCGACACAGGCACCAAGCGCTTGCATCGTCCGTCCAACAAACAATACATACTCGTTATTAGTAGTCGCACAAACAATGGAGGCGATGACATATAGCGTCATACCGATATATAAAGGCTTAACACGACCGACACGATCACTAAATGGACCATAAAATAGCTGGCCAAATACCAAGCCTAAAAAATAGGCAGGAACAGAATTGGCCATAAAGGCTGTAGATACGCCAAAGTCATCTGCCATCGATGGTAATGCAGGCAGATACATATCAATAGACAATGGCCCCACTGCCACGATAAGTCCAAGCATCATAATCCATGCAACAGGCAAATCAGCAGAGCGTACGCGCTCAGAAGCAATGGGTCGATTGGGTAGAGAGGATTTTGGAGCAGACATATTCAGACCATTTTATATAGAGTGTATTGAATCGTCATGAAGGTTCAATACACCCTAGTGATTGTTATTGTATTATTCAGGCTTCCATTGTCTTTAATATTTAGTCTTTACTCAATACTGAAAACAAGGGTCATTGCCACCATTAGTGCACATTTGCATACAGCGGCGCAAGTGGACAGTGTTATATCGTACTATCCACTCACATTTCAATAGAGGCATGACGTTAATAAAACAAACAATAACAACTAAAAACAATCACAATAATTTGTCAAAATAGGTCTGAGCGTCAGCGTAGCGGCATAATTAGTAAAAGATATTTAGCGGAACTGGCGCTTGCCAAATGCCGTACTGGCTTGCTTGGCTTTTCTTAACGCAAGCTTGCGATTACGACCGAGCATCATTTTAAGCTGCCATACTTTTTCTTTATATAAAGTAGTGGCTGGCTGCTGGAACATAGCATTGACCACCCGCTTACTTGCCAACACCGCATCAGGAGAGCGCTCTGCAAATTCAGCAGCGAGCTTTTGCGCCTGCTCAAGTGGCGCTTCATTGCAATGGCTGACAAGACCCAATGCTTTGCCCTCACTGGCAGTCACGATACGCGCACTCATGGCAAGCTCTTTTAGCACATCTTCACGTACCACGCCAAACGCCGATTGCGTCAAACCCATGTCTGGTACCAGTCCCCACTTAGCTTCCATAATAGACAGTTTGCAATCTGGATGACTGATACGCACATCGCAAGCCAGCGCTAGCTGAAGCCCTGCACCGATACAATAGCCTTCTAGTACGGCAATGACCGGTACAGGCACGTCGCGCCATACCAGACAAACACGTTGGAATGAGCTCTGCCATGGCTTTACCAGCTCCCAAACGGCGAACGCTTGATTTTTTGGATGATTTAAATCACCTAAGTCGATGCCCGCACAAAACGTGCCTTCAGCACCATTTAAAATCACCGCACGTATCGTTTTATCTTTACCAATGCGTTCTGCGACAGCAATCAACTCTTTCACCACTTTAAAGCTCATGGCATTTTTTTTGTGTGGGCGATTTAAGGTTACCGTGAGTATATTGTCGGTCATACTAACTTGTAAGGTTTCATATTGGTAAGTGGCAATCGCGTTCATAACAATCCTTATTCATGAATAAAATAGAAATGGCATCTAAATATGATGCCGATACGTCTAAAGCTGATGACAACAATATTAACAGCCTTGTTACGACGCTACCTCATCAATAACTGACTGCAACGATTCGATTCACCATTTATGTCATAAAACCATCATTTCTAAATCATTTTCCACGTCATATCATTTTCACTCAAACGATGATAATTGAGCTGAGGATAAGCTGACAAATCCAGCGCCTGCAAGTTATTTAACGCTGTTATTAATGTGGCATAATATGGCTCAAGCATGGCAAACTGCGCAGGGGTGGTGTGTTGGACATTCAGCAAGCACTTATCTTCTAGGTCTTGACTGGCCTGACGTAATTGCGGCACACCAGTATAACGACTGCCGCCTAAGATGCGATGGGCAATTTGCGCTAGCATACTGCGATCACGGGCGTCCCACGCTTGCGTCAGTGCCTGCTTTTCATCATTGATAGTATCAAGCATCATAATGATAAGCTTGGCTGCCAAGTCGGGCTTATTCGCTGAGCGGGTCAACGCGTCTTGCCAATCTAAAATAGCAAAGCCATCACCTTCGTTAGCCCCCAAAGAGTGATGGCTTAAATGGTGGTGACTGCTGTCCCAACCCTTTGTTTCTTGCGCATATGTGTGTGAATCTGTAGGCGTTGCCACTCCATCGTGAGCACTATTTATCGGTGTTTCCGATGGCTTTAATAGTGGCGACTGTCCTTGTTTATGTAAGCGCAAGTTCTCATAGCGTGGCTGGGTGTCACGCGGTGTTTCGCGTCTATAATCCTCGCGTGGTTGGCTGTCTCGCAAGTAGTTATCACGAATTTTCTTCAATGATAAAGGACGCGTTATTTTTGGCTGATTGATTGTATTAGAACCGCTATGACGGTTATTTTCATCCCCTTTCACCATAAGATAGGCAATAGTTGTAGAGTCTGATGGCCACGTTGAATACGTTTCAGCCTCCCCATTTTGTGAGTTGGTAGAGTGTGAATTCTCTTTTGATAAATCGAAGGTCTGCACATCAGTACTGTCCATATTGGTATCAGGCAACGCTGTTAACTGCGGCATTGTCGTTGTACGTCCAAGCCATTTTTGCAGCACTTGTAACAACTGAGGCTGGCTAATGGGTTTACCTACATAGTCATTAATGCCACTGGCGATCAGTTTGTCTCGCTCATCAGCCAAACCATGGGCAGTCAATGCAATAATCGGGATACGGCTATCATCATTTTCAATATTACGAATTTGTCTTGCGGCTTCATGCCCTGACATACGCGGCATTTGGATGTCCATGAATATTAGATCAATATGGCCTTTATCCTGAGTAGCGACTTTATCGTCGGTATTCATCTCTTCATAAAGCGTACTATTTGATTTTTTGTTTACCTCATCGCGCGTTTCAGCTTTAGAGATTTGCGTTTTATTCGACAGACTTTGCTTATCATTCTTTGTGGTTTTAATATTTTTGGTTTGTTGTTTACTGATAATTTCTATGGCGTCAAAACCACTACTCGCTGTGATGACCTGAATACCAAGCTCACTGAGCAATGCATCGAGCACCAACAAATTGGGCAGATGATCGTCGACTGCCAGAACCGTCACCCCTGTCCAGCGCGGTTCTTGCACGCTTTTTTTGGTACTGCGGTTTTGGGTGTCGAGCATGGCATAAAGCTGTCTTTTGTCTAAAGGCTCATACAAAATATTGGCATGATAACGATTTAATAATGCTTGATCGGCAGCAACTTGATAGCCAAATACCGCAAGCTTACCTTGATAATGCAGACGAATTTGTTTGAGTAATGCCATCATATCGTCTTGGGTATCATCATCGACGATGACCCAATCCCAATAATTACCATGCTCTTTTAATGACTCAAGTACGCCCGGTAAGGAGTTGGCTTGGGTCAATTTAATCGGCAAATATTGCAAGCTGGCTTTGAGCACTTGGATAGAGGCGGTATGATTGATCCATACCAATACATTAAACTCATCGGTCTCACTCGCCAATGGAGCCAAGACCGGTAGCTCAATCGTCTGTCCTGTAGCCGCTTCCAATACATCGACATGTGCTGGCATCCGAAACCAAAACGTTGCGCCCTGATTGGCAATATTCTCTTGAGCATTATCATGAAAGCCAATATCACCGCCCATCAGCCGCGTTAATTGCTTGGAGATAACGAGCCCCAACCCTGTGCCGCCATACTGACGAGTGATTGAAGGGTCGCCTTGGCTAAAGCTTTGGAACAGCATCTTTTGATCGGCTAAAGAGATGCCCTTACCGCTGTCTTGCACACTGATCATGAGATAATTATCACGATGATCATCCAAGCTGACACGCACTACCACATCACCACTGTCGGTAAATTTAATCGCATTGCCGACGATATTGGTCAATACTTGCTTGAGGCGCAGGGCGTCGCCATTAATACGCATCGGTACATCATTATAAAACAGCACCGCCATGCGCAGACCTTTTTCTGCGGATACAGGCGAAAGCATATCGACCACGTCATAAATGGTGTCATAAAGGTCAAACTCATGACGATCAAGTACAAGCTTGCCCGCTTCAATCTTAGAGAAATCCAAAACATCGTTAACCAAGGCAAGCAAGTGTGCTGATGACTTACGTATGGTTTGCACGTACAAATCTTGTTCAGGGTTCAATTCGCCATGCCTTGCCAGCAAATTGATAAAGCCATCGATACTGTTTAATGGCGTGCGCAGCTCGTGGCTAATATTGGCCAAAAATGCCGATTTGGCTTGGCTGGTTGAAATTGCCGCATCACGTGCATTACGAATAGAGATGTTTTGCATTTCCATCTCATCAAAAGCAAGGCGCAAATCATCCTCGGTTTGCTCGGCATGGTCTTTTAATTCCTGAAAGCTCCTATGCAAGCGGCGTAGCGTTTTGACCAAATCTTGCTGTAATAAGTTCAGCTCACCATCTGACTCAACGGGAATAGGCTGATACAGATTGTCAACATGGGTACGCTGCAACTGCAAACGTAGCTCATAAATTGGTGCTATCCAGCGCTTTGAATAAATATTTAAACTCAGCAATAAAATCAAAATAGTGAACAAGCCAGTAATCACTAATGCCATGGCGATACGGTAGCGGGCGATATAGAGTGGTTCATTGTCCATATCGACGAGCAGCCACAGTTTTTGTCCTTCAAACTCCCCTAACACACTGCCATAAGCGGTTCCAATAGGTGTTGGTTGCTGCGATAAAAACTTCTCTGTTGTGTCTATTACAGGCCATGCTTCGTTCAGTCCATAGCCGACTGCGGCGAGCACTTGATTGCTTTCATTGATGATCGCAATACGCTGTACATGTTGCTCGGACTGCATACGACCCAGTTTATCTTGGATTTCCTCAAGCTTCGTGATGGTCGTTTGAGTGGCATCATTTGCTCTGACTTCGCCATCAGAATTGGGTTCGCCGCCTGCTTGCTGGCGCTCTTGCGCTAACAGCTCAGGGATTAGCTCTGCAATCGCTGGGGTATAACGAATCAGCACCGCCTCCGCCAATACTTCTTGTTCGGAATTGCTGGCACGCATGGTCTCATAAAAGACCAAAATACCGCCCACCGCTGCCAAGATACAAATGGGTAGAAACACCAATATAATCAACTGGCCATACGCACTGCTAGTATCAAAACGTTTTTTGTATGCCATGCTAGCTTTACTCTCTACAGAAAATTGCACTATGAATCAATAGCGGCGGTAAGCGGTGTTAGCCAATCATATTTTTTTAGGGGCTGTGCTCATTTCAAAGCTATCGTCATTTCAAAAATGATAACTTCCTACCCATGATAAATTTAGTGATTCTTGTTCTTGCCGTACCTATATAATATTGCCATAACTATAACGCATTTCATTGATCATGGTGAGTGGCTATGACGCAAAGGTATTTTAACTGTCCAGCCCTTTTTAAACACCACTCATTTACCAAAATCTCTTGATGCCTTCAGCGTAGCTAAAAACAAAATGATATAATGACGCAACTTTTCATTTATTGCTATTTGGTTAAAGCGGTAGAAATATCATTAACGATCAAATTACTCACTTCACTCAATAGCAGCCGTATCAAGATATTTATTCAAAAATCAAAATGATAATTAAAAAATAAACGGTAATTAAAAATCAATTTTAAAAATTAACAAGGATACTTTATGTCCGCAACGGCTATCTCCAACTCTAATTTCATTACTCAAGTCACCAAACTTGCTGATTGCGTCGGTCAGACGCCATTGGTTAAATTGCAGCGCTTACCTGAGCAAGAGCAGCTGACCAATGGTGCTGCGTTACTGGCCAAGCTTGAAGGTAACAATCCAGCGGGTTCTGTTAAAGATCGTCCTGCGTTTAATATGATTTATCAGGCAGAACAGCGCGGTGACATCAAAGCGGGCGACATGCTGATTGAAGCCACGAGTGGCAACACTGGTATTGCTTTAGCCATGGTCGCCGCGATGCGTGGCTATCCGATAACGCTACTGATGCCAACCAATTCAACTCAAGAGCGCAAAGACGCCATGATTGCGTATGGTGCGACGTTAATCGAGGTGGATGAAGGCATGGAAGCTGCACGCGATTTGGCGCTGCAAATGCAAGCAGATGGCAAAGGCATCGTATTAGATCAGTTTAATAACCCTGATAACAGTCAAGCCCATTACCTGACCACAGGGCCTGAACTGTGGGCGCAAACCGAAGGTAAAATCACTCATTTTATTAGCTCAATGGGCACCACTGGTACTATTACCGGTGTATCGCAATACCTCAAAGAACAAAATCCAGATATCAAAATCATCGGACTACAGCCTGATGAAGAAGCTTCGATTGCTGGTATTCGCCGCTGGCCTGCAGCTTACATGCCGGGTATCTTTAACGCAGATTTGATTGATGAAATCATGGATGTGGATCAGCGTATCGCAGAAGTTTATATGCGCAAACTGGCCAAAACCGAAGGTATTTTCGCGGGCGTTTCATCAGGTGCTGCAGCATGGGCTGCCGTACAAGTCGCTAAAGAAAACCCTGATGCTGTCATTGCCTTTATTGTCTGTGATCGCGGCGATCGTTATTTGTCGACGGGTTTATACAATATTAACGACGACAATATTGACGCCAGCAATGTCGATAACAATATAGAAGTTAATTAACGCACAGACAACGCTGCTAAGTTTAGTTGATTCAATCAGGATTTCTTATGTCACAAGCTCTACCATCCGACCCTATATTGGTCTTTGATATCGAAACTGTCGCTGATACCGATGCGGCGCGCCGTATCTATCCGCAATTGGCAGATTCGAATGATGCAGATGCGTTGAGCGCACTCACAGCGCTTCGAATACAAGAAGCTGGGCATGATTTTATGCGCTTGCCACTGCAGCGTATCGTCTGTATCTCAGCGTTATATATCAAAGATGGCAAGTTTTCGTTGTTCTCATTGACCGCTGATAAATTTAGTGAAAAAGATATTCTTGCCAAATTTTTTCGGGCATTTAGTGACCTTGAAAAGCTGCCACAGCTTATTAGTTGGAATGGCTCAGGTTTTGATATTCCTGTACTGATATATCGGGCTATGCAATACGACTTATCAGCGCCATGGTTATTTGAAGAAGGCGAGCGCATCAAAAACATGCGCTTTGATAATTACGTCAATCGCTTCCACACGCGTCACCTTGATTTGATGGACAGATTTAGCCAGTATGGTGCCAGCCGCCGCGAAGCCATGGATATTGTCGCAAGCTTATATGGTCTACCGGGTAAAACAGCTGTCGACGGTAGTATGGTTGGTGAGCTTGTCAATAACGATGACTGGCAAACGCTGTCTATTTATTGCGAGTCTGACGTCATGAATACATGGCTAATCTATTTGCGCTGGTTGCGTTTAACTGGACAATTATCCTCACAAGATTTTGACGCTTGGCAGCAGCAGAGCTATGACTATTTAGTAAAATATACCCAAGCGGATGGTCATGCCCGCCATCAAGACTTCATCTCTGACTGGTCATCTGCGCCCACATCATAACAAATGAAGTTATACCAAGGCGCGTTATAAGATATCGCGTTTATCCTCATTTTTTTAGTTATTTATCATTTATTATTAAGGCAGGTTTATGCAACCCACCGATTCAAAAACGTCTACAACCTCTGATGTTACGCCACCAACGAGCGAGACCCAAACGATTACTATTCCGCCTAATAAGAAAAAATCTAAACCCTCATCAAAGACACGCCGCCGTCTAAAGGATGCAGAACCTCTGCCCTTCACTATTGATGGTTTGTCGCATGATGGTCGCGGCGTTGCCGTTTATGGTAATGGTTTTGGTATAGACGATGGCCATGTCGAAGACAAACATGGCAAAAAAATCTTTGTAAGCTTTGCATTGCCGGGTGAAAGTGCCTTGGTCAAAATAACCAATAGCCGTGCCAGCTTTGAAGAAGGCGAGGCTGTCAGTATTACTGCCAACCCAAATTCTGAACGTGCCGTACCGCCCTGCCCCCATTTTGGAGTGTGTGGTGGCTGTAATTTGCAACACTGGCAGCCAGACGGTCAAATCAACTTTAAGCAATCTGTATTGGCTGAAATGCTGATACACCAAGCCAATGTCACGCCTGATAACTGGCTTGCTCCAGTGGTTGGTGATCGTCTTGGTTATCGTACCAAAGCACGATTGGGTGTGCGTTATGTCACCAAAAAAGAAACCGCGCTTGTCGGCTTTCGTGAGCGCTCAAGTAACTTTTTGGCAGAATTAAATGAGTGTCATATTTTAGATCCAAGAATTGGTTTTGAGATTGAAAACTTAAAAACACTGATTAGTACGCTAGAGAGCCGTAACAAGATTGCTCAGCTTGAGTTGGCCATGGGTGAAGAAATGTCTGAGCTGCCAGATGGCAATCAGCCCGTTGCCCTTATCGTACGCAACTTGGAGCCATTATCAGACGCGGATATAGAAAAGCTAAAAGTGTTTTTTGCCGCACGCAACTGGCAGCTATATTTGCAGTCTAAAGGTGCGGACAGCATCCAGCGTATTGCATTGACTGCAAATGATGACATGAGCGAGCAATTTGGTCGTTTGTATTACCAATTGCCAGAATACGATTTGACTTTCGAGTTTATCCCGACAGATTTTACCCAAGTGAACCTGTCCGTAAATCGTCAAATGACCAAGCTTGCTTGCGATTTGTTAGACTTAAAAGCAGGTGAACGCGTACTTGATTTATTCAGTGGTCTAGGCAACTTTAGCTTGCCACTCGCGCGCCTCGTTGGTGAGACAGGTTCTGTGGTTGGTGTTGAAGGCAGCGAAGCGATGACCGCACGTGCAGCCGATAACGCACGTCGCAATGGCATCAATAATACAGAATTTTATAGCCAAGATTTGACGCAAGACTGTACTGATAAACCTTGGGCGAATCAGGGCTTTGATGCGCTATTGATCGATCCGCCGCGTTCTGGTGCTTGGGAAATTATGCAATACTTGCCGAAATTTAACGCTGAGCGAATCGTTTACGTCTCTTGCAACCCTGCAACCCTCGCCCGTGATACAAAAGCATTACTAGAGCAAGGCTATCGTCTGACTCATGCTGGCGTGATGGACATGTTCTGTCATACCGGTCATGTTGAGTCCATCGCTCGTTTTGAAAAAATAGCGGTGTAATTCAATTTACGGTTAAGTGAGCGGTTCAGAGCATTCAATAGCCATAGTGCATGTCACTGAACTTGATTCAAAATTTGAGTCAATCGGTGGCAAAAAATGATGGTTATTTATCCTGATTAACCGCAGACATTACATAGCCTCGCTTGATTTGTCTCTTTAAAGTGAGATAATAGTAAACAATATTCCTAGGCTGGTTTTTTCCATTCTTGTGAACGTTTGCACTCATAGCTTTATATATTTTACGCGCATTTTATGACTGCTAAAAAACAGATTTTTTAGCAGTTATATTGGTTTATAGCTGATACTTTATGAATCGTAAGTTCAACGTGTGTGCATAGTAGATGAGGTTATAATCAATTCAAAATAGCTAAGAGGAGTCGGCTATGGTAAAAATTCGTGAAGGATTACCGCTGGTGGATGGACAGACCACCCAAGCCGATAGTGCAGCACTTGCCGCTCAACTGGTCGCAAGCCAACGCTCGCACCAGTCTGCCAATAGCTATGCCCAAATCCCCCTCGATATCAAATACCAGCTGTCCACTCATAAGCTACACACCACCTTTGATCGCTCAGCACTACATGCCTTTCATAGTCATGATCCAAAGCTTGAAAACGAATATTCTGATAACCCGCTTTTAGATAAAAATAATGCTCTCTCAGATAAAGAACTGGAAGCGATTGATTTAGATCAAGTCAATATTGATGTTCCAACTTGGTTAGACAACGTCGCCAAACGTATTGGACAAGAGTCTGTACCTCACTTGAGTGCCGCTTGTGAATTTATTCGCAGTCATATGAATACCAGCGAGTCTGAGCGTTCAGGCGCTTATGTCACTGGTATTGGCATGACAGATATATTGACCTATCTCTACCAAGACGAAGACGCTCTTGTGGCTGCAATGCTCTATCGTAGTGCGCGAAAATCAATCATAAGCCTCGCTGATATCGAGAAAAAATTCGGTGTAGACATATCGACCCTCGTCAAAGATACCTTGGCAATGGGTAAGCTGTCCGAGATTATTGAAAGTAATAAGCGTCTAGAAGATCACTTTGTAAACAATCAGCGCGACCAGCTATCTAATATTTATAGCATGCTAATTTCCGTCACCAATGATGTACGCGTCGTGCTTATCAAATTGGCTGAGCGTACTTTCGCCATGCGCGAATTGACCTTTTCTAATGAAGAGCGTCAGAATCGTGTGGCGCGTGAAGTCATGACTATTTATGCCCCACTGGCGCATCGCTTGGGCATTGCGCAACTTAAATGGGAGCTAGAAGACTTAGCCTTTCGCTACCTTGCGCCTGAACGCTATAAAGAGATTGCCAAACTGCTCTCCGAAAAACGCAGCGAACGCGAGTCCTATATTCAGCGCGTACAAGATAAGCTCAATGAGGCATTAGCAGAGGCTAATATCGAAGGTGAAGTCTCTGGACGTGTCAAGCATATCTACTCTATCTACCGAAAAATGAAGCTCAAAGGCTTATCGTTTGATCAGCTTTATGACATTCGCGCGCTGCGGGTATTGGTCACCAACCCATCAGACTGTTACCACGTGCTTGGATTGGTACATGGCTTGTGGCGATATATCCCTGAACAATTCGATGACTATATTACCAACCCCAAGTCTAATGGTTATCGCTCACTACATACGGCAGTCATTGCTGAAAACAAGTCACTGGAAGTGCAAATTCGTACTCATGAAATGCATTTCGAAGCTGAGCTTGGTATGTGTGCTCATGTTAACTACAAAGAAGGTCTAAAGAATAAAAAAGACAATTATCTTAATCAAAGAATCAGCTCGCTGCGTCAGCTGTTATCTATCAATAATGAAACTCGTAACCAACCGCGCTCATCTTTACTAACAGGTGAAGAAATAGAGGGTATGGAGTTTGACGAAGAAGAGCAACTCGTTGATTTTGACGAGCTCGAACGCATCTATATCTTTAGCCGTGATGGTGACATTACTGAACTGCCAAAAGGGGCGACCGTTCTTGATTTTGCTTATTATGTACATACACAAGTTGGTAATCGTGCTCAAGCTGCGCGAGTCAATCAGCGCTATGTACCATTAACCTATCAACTCAAAACAGGTGAACAAGTTGAAATTATCACCAAAGCATCACGTGAGCCCAACCGTGATTGGCTAGTTGCTTCACTGGGTTATATTCATACCAACCGTGCACGTTCAAAATTGCGTCAATGGTTCAATAAGCAAGACCGTGATAAGAACATTGAAATTGGTCGTCAAATGCTCAGTAAAGAGCTTGAACGATTATCGGTACATCCCAATAGCATCGATTTAAACGACTATATTCAGCATTTCCATGTCAATACGACTGATGATATTATCGTTGGGTTGGTCACAGGCGACATTGGTCTCAACCAACTCACCAGCCACATCTCCCGTCAGCTACACCTAGAACCTGAAAGACCGCCAGAAAATTTTGCGCCAAGTATAGATGCTAGAGAGGCAGGCAAAATCGATGCTTATAAAATTCGTATCGATGGGCTGGATAATATAGAAATCAATCTAGCAGGCTGTTGCCACCCTGTGCATGGCGAGCCAATTGCTGGTTACATTACCTTATCACGAGGTGTCAGTGTCCATAATCGTGGTTGCCCTGAATATTCACGCTTGATTGAACGCGATCCTGAGCGCGAAATAGAGGCTTCGTGGCGGGTACAAGCTGGTCGTTATCAACCCGTTGATATTCACGTAGAAGCCTATGATAGACGCGGACTGTTGCGTGATTTGACGCAAATTATTGATAAAGAAAATGTCAATATTCGTCAAGTTGAGACGCTTAGCAATGATGATAACATTGCCTTTTTAAAATTTCATATTGAAGTCTCAGGATTGGCGCACCTATCTAAGCTTTTGGCGAAACTAGAGCAACAGCATGGTATCTTGCATGCTCGCCGCGCCGTCGCTTAGATATAAAATCACAAAGTACGTCCACTGAATCATAAGGTTATTATAAAAATATCATGCCTGAACTGCCTGAAGTAGAAACAACCAAAACCAGCCTTGCACCGCTATTAGGGCAACGCATCATCGATATAAAAGTTTTCCAGCCAAAGCTGCGCTGGGCGATGCCAGATGATTTAGATAGCTTGATTGATTACACACTAGATAGCGTTGAGCGCCGCGCAAAATATTTAATTCTTAACTTTTTACCTTTATTACCCAATGATGATAGCGATGCGGCTCAAACTGATACGTTAATACCGCGTCAACTTTTGGTTCATTTAGGCATGTCGGGCAGCCTGCAACAGCAGAGCTACGGTACTGAAAAGCGCAAGCATGATCATCTCATCATTGTTTTTAAGGGCGCTAATAATACAAAAGTCCAGCTACATTACTATGACCCAAGACGTTTTGGGTCAGTGTTATGGCACAAGGATTATAGTGCTAAGCTATTAGATCATTTAGGTCCTGAGCCATTATCAGATGAATTTACTGCAGACTACCTGTATCAATTGATTCAACGGTCAAACTTGCTTGATCACAGTGCTGATGCTGTAGCAGTTGGCAAAGCCAAATCAAAGAAGCAGCCCATTGCTCGCGCTATAAAATCAGTCATCATGGAACAACAGGTCGTCGTGGGTGTCGGTAATATCTATGCGACTGAAAGCCTATATTTATCAGCTATTCATCCAGCCACCCCCGCTCACCAACTGTCCCATGCTCAGATGATTGTTTTGGTCGATCATATTAAAGTTATTTTACAAAAGGCGATAGCGCTTGGTGGTTCGACACTACGAGACTTCACCGTAGCAGATGGTCAAACCGGTTACTTCCAGCAGACATTAAATGTCTATGGTAGACAAGGGGAAACTTGTCCGCATTGTGATGCTTTACTTGAGAATATCAAAATTAATGGTCGCGCCAGTGTATTCTGTCCCAAATGTCAGCCAATCCTTTAAATATTATCTGAAACTATCACTATCTGTTTCGCCTTAAGTACCAAAATAACTTAGGTATCAAATCGTAGAATATGGCAGCACAATACTCTTGACTGAGTGTCCTATTATTTTGCACTAATATCATTATATCGCGCGCCATTTTTGTTGCTTATTGACACACATATTGCTTTAATAGTATGAGCACTTACATAAATAGTGCATAATGTTTATACATCTGTAATATATTTAGCTTACTTATCGTTGCGCATTGTTTATATAGGGAAATTGTCTCTGTGTGGAAATAGCAGCAGCCATTAATCATACCAATTATGAATTTTAGGACATCGTTATGACTGTTAAAGCCAAAAACCAACGCACAGTTAAGCAAAAAGCCATTACTATAGCCGCAAGCTTAAGTTTAATGGCTGCTACTATGCAGCCTGCTTTGGCAGCCATAGAAATTGATGAGACAGACTTTGGGCCTTCTTATGAGACAATGGTGGTTGATACTGTAGTAGGTAAACCTTTACAACTGGTCAGTGCCGTTGCTGGTACTGCCGCCTACCTAGTTAGTCTACCCTTCTCGCTTATCGGTGGTAATGCGGATCAGGCGCAGCAGAAACTTTTTGTTGAACCTTGGGATGCGATGGGACGTTGTTTAGGTTGTACTGTGGCTGAAGACAACTACTACAAATCACAAGTGACTAATGATAATGTTGTCCGTATTGTCGTTGATCAACCATCTGAGATTTTGATTAATACCAACGATTATGTCGTAGTTACGCCATAGTCTTTATATTAACAGCTGGTTAAGTGATACAACTGCGCTAAAGACAATGCATTTATAAATTGTCCATAAAAAAGGCTAACGTCGTGTTAGCCTTTTTTGTGTTTTTAATCAAATCATCATATTTTATTTTGAAACAGTGTTATTACTTAACTTAGCACTAATTTCACGAAGCAATTGCACCTCTTCTGAAGGTTGTTTTACCAGCTCTTGCACTTCTTCTTTACGACGCATTTTGTTAACCATCCTAACCATCATAAAGATAATAAATGCTAAAATTAAGAAATTAATCAGTACAGTAATGAAACTACCATAGGCTAATACAGGAACGCCAGCTGCTTTGAGGGCATCATAGGTCATGGAAACACCTTCAGGCGCATCACCCAACACTAAGAACATGTTTTTGAAATTGATTTCGCCACCTGCTATGAAGGCCACTATTGGCATAATAATGTCTTCAACTAAGGACGTTGTGATAGTAGCAAATGCTCCACCAATAATGACACCGACCGCTAAGTCCATCACATTACCTTTTAGAGCGAATTCTTTAAACTCAGAAACCATACTCATTATTTTCTCCTCAAAATACCAATCTATAATCGAATAAGTATCTCAACAGTCGACCCAATCTTGAGCCTTAAGAGTAATAGTGAGAAACACTACTACTGTCAGTTATTCTGTCTATATTCTATGGAAATTACAACAAAAAAAAGCAGCATAAAATGAACCATATTCAGTTCACTCTATACTGCTAATTTTTTAGTTATCTTGATGCCCATTATTAAATAGTAATGGCATCAAATGCTTCTATAAAATATCAATCCAATAAATTACTCAGTAATTCATGGCTCAATATTAAGCACCTTTTTTACCACGGCCGTGACGCTTACGCTCACTTTCAGTCAAATAGCGCTTACGTAGACGAATCGCCTTAGGTGTTACTTCAACCAATTCATCATCTTGAATGAATTCAAGCGCTTGCTCAAGTGTGAACTTGACTGCTGGAGTCAACGTCAATGCTTCATCAGTACCACTCGCACGAACGTTGGTTAACTGCTTAGCAGTCGTTGGGTTAACAGCCATATCATCGTTGCGTGAGTTAAGACCAACGATCATACCTTCGTAAACTTCAAGCTGTGGCTCAGCAAACAATTTACCACGTTTTTGCAGGTTAAATAGCGCGAAACCTAAGCAAACACCTTTTGCCATAGAAACCAAGACACCATTCGAGCGACCACCAACATCACCGATCTTTTGTGGACCGTAATGTGAGAAGCTTGACGTCATGATACCTGTACCTGAAGTCAAGGTTAAGAATTCAGAACGGAAACCAATCAAACCACGGGCAGGCATCGTCGCTTCGATACGCATACGACCTTTACCATCAAGCTCCATATTAGTCATCTCGCCTTTACGCAAGCCAACCTGCTCCATGATAGAACCTTGATGCTCATCTTCAATATCGAAAACAACGTTTTCATACGGCTCTTGTAATTTACCATCCACTTCTTTGACGATAACTTCTGGGCCTGAAACACCCATCTCAAAACCTTCACGGCGCATGTTTTCGATCAATACAGATAAATGAAGTTCACCGCGACCTGATACTTTGAATTTATCAGGAGATTCTGTATCTTCTACACGTAATGCTACGTTATGAATCAATTCACGCTCAAGACGCTCACGGATATTACGCGAGGTCACAAACTTGCCATCACGACCAGCAAAAGGTGAGTTATTTACTTGGAAGTTCATTGAAACGGTAGGTTCATCAACCGTCAATGCTGGTAATGCTTCGACAGCACTAGGATCACAAATCGTATCTGAGATATTAAGCGAATCAATACCAGTAATACAAACGATGTCACCAGCTTGTGCATCTTCAACATCAATACGATCAAGACCATGATAACCCATAATTTTTAAAATACGGCCATTACGGGTATTGCCATTTTTGTCGATTACAGTCACTTGAGTATTGGTTTTAACTTTACCACGCTGAATACGACCAATGCCGATAACGCCAACAAAACTGTTATAATCAAGGCTTGAGATTTGCATACGAAACGGTGCGTCAGCATCAACTTGAGGAGGCTGAACCACATCAACAATCGTTTTGAAAAGTGGTGTCATGTCATCAGCCAAATCATCAGCTTCCAAACCTGCAATACCATTCAATGCTGAGGCATAAACAACTGGAAAATCAAGCTGTTCATCAGTTGCACCCAAGTTATCAAAAAGATCAAAGATTTGATCCATTACCCAGTCAGGGCGTGAGCCAGGACGGTCAATTTTATTGATGACAACGATAGGTTTTAGACCTTGCTCGAACGCTTTTTGCGTCACAAAACGGGTCTGTGGCATTGGGCCATCAACCGCATCAACGACTAGAAGCACGCAGTCAACCATAGACATTACACGCTCAACTTCACCACCAAAGTCGGCGTGACCTGGGGTGTCAACAATGTTGATACGATATTCAGTATCATCAGTCTTATCTGTCCAGCGGATGGCTGTATTTTTAGCCAAAATGGTAATACCACGTTCTTGCTCAATATCGCCTGAATCCATTGCACGTTCAGCAATGTTTGCACGGTCGCCAAAAGTACCAGACTGATGTAATAACTTATCAACCAAAGTTGTTTTACCGTGGTCAACGTGGGCAATAATTGCAATGTTACGCAGGTGTTTGATATCGTTCGCCATATAAAATGCTCGTTTCGTCTTAAAAAAATGCAGTAGCAATAAGCGCCGCTGGATAAACTTTTATCATCAACCAGATAGATATTGAGTACTTACTTTTGGAAGACTGCACAATAGATGCGGTTAATCAAATAATTTCAATATAATCAAGTATCTACACTGATAAATTCATCATACAGATAGCTATGCTAATGTACATTCTGTCAATTTACAGAATGTTTGGGCAGCTAGTATAACATTATTGCTTCACAAATTTATGTAATAACTTGCTTTTCTCAATCCATAAATAAAAAAAAGCCACCCATTAGGTGACTTTTTTTGTAACTATATATTTAGTAAAACAATCGATCCAATACTATTTACTGAACAACCATATCTTTAGTTTGTTCAACAGTCATTGTTTTGTCACCAGTGATGATGGCATAAACACGACGGTTCATAGCACGACCTTCTTCAGTGTCGTTTGGAGCGATTGGTTGGTCATAACCATAGCCAACTGTTGATATACGGTTTGGAGCAATACCGAATTCGTTAGTCAACATAGATTTAACAGCAACGGCACGGGCTTCAGATAAACGTTGGTTATAACGTGCTGAAGGACCAGTTTTAGAAGCATGACCTTCGATACGTGCTGTAGAGTTAGGATACTCGCGCATCTTCTCTGCTACTTTAGCGATTTCAGGTTGATACTGAGATTTGATCGTTGATTTATCGTTATCAAAGAATACACGTAGTTCCATTTTCAGCTCATCAGTAATATCTACTGGTACTGGGCAACCGCGTTCATCTACTACGACATTCATAGGAGTGCCTGGGCATGCATCGATGCTATCAGGTACGCCATCGCCATCAGAATCAAGATCAGATTCAATTACGACTACTGGAGTAGTATCGATAACTGGCTCTTGCATTGGTGGTACTGCTACTGTAGGTGCTAAATGGCCACCAAGTACAACTTCTAGACCGGCCAAAGCCATGCCTTCCCACCAGTTGTTATCAAAGTTATGAATCGCACGAGCTTCACCACGTAGGCTTAAAGCGTCGTTGATACGATACATAGCACCTAGACCTAGGTTACCAATAGTATCTTTAGACTCTGCAACTTCAGTACCAGCATTAACTGTACCTACAGAAGAACCTTCAGCAGCTGTATAAGTTTCTTGGTTTTCTACTTTGATCTTAGATTGACCAGCACCAACCAATACGTATGGCTTGAATGCGCTATCAGTATAACCAGTAAATTCTTCAGTACCGATTAAGAAGTTACCAGAAAGCATGGTTTGTTCTACGTCAAAACGGTTAACGCCAGCATCAGCAGAATCTTCAGAAGCTTCGCCGTTTGCACTTGACACGCCGTACTCTACTTGGAACTGAGTAGAAGGAGTTAGTTCAATACCTAGTGCAGCACCAGTGTATAAGCTGCTTTCTTTAGCTACACCGCCATTATTAGGATGACCATTAGCGCCAGTAAAAGGAGTACCGTCGTCGATGTTATTACCATCAGCATTTACGTACAAGTTTTTACCAGTTTTCAAAATTTCGCGTTGCTCGTCATGAGCTTCGCCAGTGTAATGATAACCTAGTAACAATGGGCTAATAGTTACGCCAGCATTAGCTGCTAAAGGTGCAGCTGCTACAGCAACCAGAGCTAGAGCAATTTTATTCAATTTCATGGACTTCCTCCAAAGGATAATTTGAGTGATGCATTAAGCAAAACCGCTTCTCAAGATACTCTAAAATAGACATCTTTTACGAATTTTAAGTGACAAAGCAAAACCAATTAAGGAGTAGCTTAGCGATTATCAATTCAGTTTACAACTTTTTTCGTTAACGAGCTACACATTATTACACGATAATGTCGTAACTAAAACACAATAACCAGCTTAAGTTACCTAGAACTAACACACCTTACGCTTTTTATCTTTTGTATGTCAGTTCACAATAGATAGTAAACCTAACAGTATCTATTGTCTGGGCGTATTTTAGTACAGTTAGTATTTTTTCTCTATTATTAAAACCAGTCATTCACTAATTGAAACATTTTTTGACAGTAGACATATATTCTGTTTATATTATAGCACTCAACATTATTTCATACATCATAAATTTGATCATTACTCCAAAATTTCGCGCGCATATTGGCTCGATTTCACGCAATGATTGGATTGAATAACATTTAAAGAAGCGAGACTGTTTTATTGAACTAAACTACTTATTATAGGTAACAAGCCTCATGGCATTGCTGCATAAAACATTATCAAGTTATAAAAAGCTCTCAGCATTTATGTTATGGGTTTTTACTTCAAATAAGCACAGGCTAGCTCAAAGCCGATTGATTCTTTATGTGTATCACAGATATATAGTATCTCTTTATAAAAGAGCACCTAATACAAACACGAGAACAGACCCAAGCACTGTTAATAGACATAACAAGGGTTTTACGCTGGTTGAACTTATCGTCACTGTATGTGTATTAGCAATTATGGTGACGATCGCAGCCCCAGTCATACGAACGCAATTAGCACGTATGGAAGCCAAACGGATTCAAAGTCAGTTAGAGAATTCTCTTGCCTTAGCCAAGGCTGAGAGTTACATCAGAAGACAGAATATCATTGTTTGCTTGTCTGATACTGGAGGGCGCTGCCATAGAGACAGCGATAAGACGCTTTTGTTATTCATAGATAAAAATGACAATAATCACTTTGATACTCAGGTAGATTCATTAGTCGTTCAGCAGTCTTTAAATCCTAAATACAGTAAGCTAAGTTTACGAGTTGGAAGTCGACGCCACTACACCAAATTTTGGGGTGATAGTGGCAAACCACGAGGATATTTTGGCCATATAAAATACTGTCCCATCGTTGCTTATAATGAAGCAATGTATCTAATATCATTTAACCAAGGAGGTATTATTAAACAAAAACTTAACGAAGATCATCCCACCGAATGTGACGAATAAAAAACTACCAATGACATAAATTACCACTCACATTTTTTTGATAGCTTTATAGATCTGTATACATTGCTTCTTTCATCATAATGACGGCCTGCTCGAGTCCTAAAAATACAGCGCCTGCAATGAATGCACGACCAATATTCAACTCATAAATACCCTCAATTTGTGCGATAGCATTCACATTATCACGTGTCAGACCATGACCTGCGTTAATTGAGATCTTATTATCACTGCGTCGAGCAGTAGCAACAGCTTGCTTAATTCGTTTCAGCTCAGCATTTTGCATGTCCATATCGGCTACTAAGCTTGCCTCAGCATAAGCGCCTGTATATAACTCAATACCGTCTGCTCCCGCCTTCTCGCACCAAAGAGCGGCGGCTAAATGGCTTGGATAACTAACCCCACGCGCTTGACGTAAAGTTGCTGCGTGATCAATGTTTATACTTAATAAAGGTTTTTGCAAAGGGTTGTTAGATGAAGGTAATGAAGCAGTGGTCATAAGATTTTTTTTGATAACGAAACCCAATCGACTGATCAACGGTACAAGAATATGCAACTTTAGACAGTCTCAGCACCAATCAGATTGGTTATAGCACTTTGAGAGTAGCACTATTATTTATTGGTAACGCTGTTGCTGCTGCCATAGTAGGCGGCTTTGCAATGGTTGATAATCCAGTAAATGGTCAATAAGCTGTCGATGGATTTTTGACCAATTATTTAAGGTTTTGTCAGTAATACCTAACTGCGTCATTGCGATAATATCAGTACCTTTAAAAAAAAATTGCCCCATAGTATTGTCTAAATGCTCAGTCTGTATATCATTCTGCAAGACAGGCACTAAACCAACATCAGGTAAAAAACGATAAGAATCGTCAGGCTGAATGATGTTTTCAATACTATCGTGCGTCAATATTAAGCTAAAACCCAACTCATTGAATAAATGCTGCTCAAATTGGCGCAAGCACAACCGTAATTCGTTGGCGCTCAAAGGTCGTCTAAGCTGAGACAGACTGTCCTGGTAATGTAGCCATAATACTGGCATTGGGTCTTCGGTCGACAACAACCGCCATAGTATTTCGTTTAAATACAACGCCGCATATTGATGTTGACCTGTAATATTTTCGTAGGGCAGTGCTTCTAAAACAGTGGCAATGCCATCATCTTTTGCTATGCCTGTTTGAGTTGTGTGTTGCGATGCAATACTGATCTGACTAAACGTTTTTAAATCCCGTTTACCAGTGGCAAAGAGCTGCAATGGCATGAACAATGGCGCGCCTTTTTTCCCAATACCATGAATCACGCCATGTTGCTGAGAAAACAGATAATATAAGGCGCGCTTTTCTTGATAAGGACGCTGATGCAATAAATAACCGACTAACGCTTCGTTACGCATTTTTTATCACCTCAGCATCGAGCATATAGAAAAGTGATTAAAGCGCTATTCTTTAATCAATATCCTAAGCTAGTCAATGCACGTTCGTCATCAGACCAGCCACGTTTCACTTTCACCCACAGTGTCAGCATAATCTTTTTATCAAACAGCTGCTCCATATCTTTACGAGCATCCACACCCACTTGCTTAATACGCTGACCTTTATCACCAATCACAATGGCTTTTTGACCACTACGTTCAACATAAATAGTCGCATCGATGAAAGTACAAGCCTTACGTGGACGCCCTGTTTTTGGATCAGTGTGCGCAGGCTCATCTTTGAACCCATCAATCTGTACAGTCAGGTCATATGGCACTTCGTCACCAGCGCTACGCATGATTTTTTCGCGGATAATTTCACTGGCCAAAAATCGTTCTGAGCGGTCAGTAATTTGCTCGGTATCATAGATAGGGGCAGCAATAGGAAGATGCGAAGCAATCACTTCTTGTAGACGATCTAGGTTTTGGTTTTTTAAGGCAGATACTGGTACGATATCGGCAAAATCAAAACTGTCATTAAACGTCTCAATCAGCGGCAACACGCTGCCTTTATCTTTTAAGGTATCAGATTTATTAATAACTAATACTACATTTAAATTGGTATCGCCAAGCTTTTGTAAAACCAACAAATCATCATCACGCCATTGATCTGAATCAACAACGAATAATACCAAATCAACATCTACTAATGCAGATACCGCAGCTTTATTCATACGCTCATTAATAGCACGTACTTCATTGCGGTGAATACCTGGCGTGTCAACGAATACTGCCTGCATCTCATGATTTGACAAAATACCGTGGATACGGTGACGAGTAGTTTGCGGCTTACGTGATGTAATAGACAGCTTTTGACCCAATAAGTGATTCATCAAAGTCGATTTACCAACGTTTGGACGTCCAACGATCGCGACATAACCCGCTTTAAAATCATCAGCAATACCTGCATGACTACTAGGGGCAAAGAATTCTTCAATTGCCATATCATTGTCTACAGTAGTATCTTCTGCTTGATTGATGCCATCATTAGTAATATCGATATTATCTTGGTTTTGATTCAATTCTGTGTTTTCGGTCATATTTTTGGCATTATCTTCATCATTGGATGGCAAGTCAGTACGATTGCTCATAGGTTAATCCTATAGAATTTATGCCCAGTCAAATGATGCTTAATGATGTATTGGCTGTATCAGCACTAAAAAAGCAAAACCATCATCGGCTGGGAAATATTTAAGGTTTTGAAATGTGTGACGTTTACGCTAATTCAAATAAACGATTTTTAAAACGTCACTTAACATATATTGTCAAAAAAAGTGGTATGTGCGATCCATAGGTTAATCCTAGTTAGGATCGCTTTTTAGCTGAGCTCGGCAGTTTATGCAATTGGTTAATCATTAGTTCTGCTGCTTTTTGTTCAGCGATACGGCGGCTCTCACCAGATTCAGTAATATCAACACAGTTATTGATATTAACATGACAACGTACAACAAAAATTTGATGCGGCGCGTTACCACGTGTTTCCATTAGCTCATAATGTGGCAGATCAAATTGCTTAGATTGTAGCCACTCTTGCAATCGACTCTTGGCATCTTTTAAGGCTTTTTGGTCATTAACGTTGTCAATCAAATCACCATACCATGAGAGAACACAATCGCGAGTAATATCCAAATCTTGGCTGTCTAAATAAATAGCACCAATCAAAGACTCCACAGCATCAGCCAATATAGAAGCGCGATTGCGCCCACCACCTTTACGCTCACCTATCCCTAATATCAGATGATTAGAGAGCTCTAAGTTTTGCGCAATAATGACCAATGATTCTTGACGTACCAAAGTGGCACGCATACGAGTCAATCGACCCTCATTTTGGCTAGGATAGCGATGATATAAAGCCTCACCCACAATCATTCCTAACAGAGCGTCTCCTAAAAACTCTAAACGCTCATAATTTTTTTTGCTATCAAATGAGCGGTGTGTCAACGCAAGTTTGGGAAGACTCAAGTCCTTAAACACATAGCCTAACTTGCGTGTCAATACGGCTAATTGCTGAATAAATTCTGAGCTAACAATCAGCGTGTCGACAGACGTGCTATTTTGTTGAGGAGTAGGAATCGCTTGGGAATGCTGCAAAGTTGGTTTCATGCGTGGCTTGTGGTTATCCCTTCTGTTTTACTGATTTGGTTAGTAATAGTATGGATTAATGAATATTATAAAGACATTCAGATATTAAAAAGTTTAAGAGTGATCTAACACTCTTTTTAGTTACTCTGCTGTTGTCATATCGATATCACCTTCGAAGCGATTGACGATATCAACATTACCAAAGAAATTGTTAGTGACTGCATATTCTTTACGAATAGCCAATTGTCCCGTCTTTTTATCAATAAAAGTAAATACGTCTTCCGCCTGAGTATCATAATCAGCATTAATAGATAGCTGTCTATTAACACGCTCGACAAACTGCTTGGCCGTTTCATTATTATTATTTGCCTCCTTAAGCTGTGCGCTTAAGGTCTTGGTCAATTGATAATCACCAATCTGAGCAGGGACGATAACAACCATCAATTTGGCAGCAACTCCTAACACAAGAATAATTAAAACGATACTCGTTACGCTAGCACCACGCTGTGTGGCGATTCCAGATAATTGCTGCACTATGATATCCCTCTACTGGTAAACAACTATTTTTAGGAGCTACCGAAATACTAGGTAGCCGTTTATTAGATAGCAACAATATTAGCATAAAACTATTATCGATAAATCAACCAATAGAGCGTCTCATAATCTTAATTACATAATCTTAATCAATAGTACCGTTGCGTTCAAAGGTTGGTAAATTAAGTCCGGGTGGCTTATGCATCCAGATATAAACCGCTTTACCCGCTAAATTCTCATCAGGAACAAATCCCCAAAACCGACCATCAGCACTACGATCGCGGTTATCGCCCATCACAAAATAATGACCTTCTGGAACGCTAATACGCCATTTGGTACCTGCTGAGCTAATTACCTCTGGTGATTGCTGCTGCAAAAATGGTGCATATTGAGAACTATTCATACCATTCAAGTAACGAACAAGATGCTTGTTTTCACCTTGTGTTTCCTGAAAGTATTGCGCCTCACCCTCTTCTTGTTGACCCATCGCTGCCGCACTGTCTTCGGTCAGTACTTGCCCTGGACCGATTTGTCCTGGTAAATAAAGCTGTGAGGTTAACTCAGGGTTTGCCGCAAAATCGACAGGCTTAGTATCAACTGGGACATCATTGATAGAAAGTGTCCCTTGATCATAACTAACAGTATCACCAGGCAAACCAATGACACGCTTGATATAATAAATACTTGGGTTTTCAGGATAGCGAAATACAGCCACATCACCATGCTCAGGCGCGCCCGTATCCAGCACTTTGTTATACGTCAGTGGTAGGCGCACCCCGTAGGCATACTTATTAACCGCAATAAAATCACCCGTATATAATGTCGGCACCATAGAAGATGAAGGGATATTAAAAGGCTCAATCAAAAACGAGCGTACTATTAACACCACTGCCAATACGGGGAAAAAATCGTAAGCCCAGCGTACCAAGAGACTTTCTTGACCACGCCCGCGAGTTTTACGCTGTTTCAGGGCTAGCTTATCTAATAGCCAAATAATACCCAAACCAATGGTTAATGGTACTAAAATTAAATTAAAATCAAAATCCATACTCAATTGCCTATTAACGAGCGACTTATCTGGCTATCTATACTATCAACTGCGCCACTAATGACACCAACAAAACTATCATTGACCAGTCAATTAGTAATGACTTACTCAACCTGCAATACCGCTAAGAAGGCTTCTTGTGGAATCTCCACATTACCGACTTGCTTCATACGTTTTTTACCCGCTTTTTGCTTAGACAATAGCTTTTTCTTACGCGATACATCACCGCCATAACACTTAGCCAAGACGTCTTTACGCATGGCTTTCACCGTACTACGCCCAATAATTTGGCTACCAATCGCGGCCTGAATTGCCACATCAAACATCTGACGCGGAATCAACTCTTTCATCTTAGTCACCAACGCATTACCACGATAGCGTGATTGGGTTTCATGCACAATCATGGCGAGCGCATCGACTTTATCACCATTAATCAGTACGTCTACCTTAACCAATTTATCAACTTGATAACGCTCAAAATTATAATCAAGCGAGGCAAATCCGCGTGATACCGATTTTAGACGGTCAAAGAAGTCCATGACTACTTCGCCCATTGGAATATCAAAGATCAGCTGTACTTGACGACCCATAAAGCGCATATCAACTTGTACGCCGCGACGCTCAATACACAAGGTCATCACATTACCAAGATAATCCTGTGGTACTAAAATCTGACAACGGGCAATCGGCTCACGGAACTCTTCGATATTATTGGGTTCAGGCAATCTTGATGGATTATCAACGTAGATAATACTGCCATCTTTTTTTACAATCTCATAGATAACTGACGGCGCAGTGGTAATCAAATCCAAGTCATATTCGCGCTCTAAACGCTCTTGGATAATCTCCATGTGCAGCATACCAAGGAAACCACAACGGAAACCAAAACCTAGCGCATCGGAGGTATCAGGCTCGAAGAACAATGAAGCATCGTTGATTTGTAGCTTTTGCAGCGCTTCACGGAATTTTTCAAAATCTGTAGATTCAACAGGGAACATACCAGCATAGACTTGCGGAGTAATCTGTTTAAAACCTGGAATACGCTCAACGTCTGGCGTTTTAGAATGAGTAATCGTATCACCCACTGGCGCGCCAGCGATATCTTTGATACCAGCAATAATAAAACCGACTTCACCCGCCTCCAAGATACCTGTATCGACAGGCTTAGGCGTAAAGACACCGATCGAGCCGACTAAATGCGATTCTTTGGTTGATTTGATATAAAGTTTATCACCTTTTCGGATAGTACCTTCACGTACCCGAACCAATGACACAACGCCTAGATAGTTATCAAACCAAGAGTCAATAATCAATGCTTGTAATGGCGCCTCACGATCACCAGTCGGTGCAGGGATAAATTCAACCAATGCTTCTAGCAGTTTATCGACGCCCAAACCCGATTTAGCAGAGACTCGTGGCGCATCAACAGCGTCAATTCCAATGATGTCTTCAATCTCTTGAATGACACGCTCAGGCTCGACTTGTGGCAAATCAATTTTATTTAATACCGCCATGACTTCTAGACCCTGATCAACGGCAGTATAGCAGTTGGCCACTGACTGAGCTTCCACCCCTTGCGCGGCATCAACAACCAATAGCGCGCCTTCACAAGCGGCTAGTGAACGCGACACCTCATATGAGAAGTCAACGTGTCCTGGAGTATCGATAAAGTTGAGCTGATAGCGCTCACCATTAGGATGATCGTAGAATAAGGTTACCGACTGCGCTTTAATGGTGATACCGCGCTCACGCTCAATATCCATGGAGTCAAGTACTTGCGCCTGCATCTCGCGATCTTGCAAGGCACCGCACATTTGAATAAAACGATCAGCAAGCGTCGACTTGCCATGATCAATGTGGGCAATGATTGAAAAGTTACGAATATTTGCTAATGCAGTCACAAAGCGCCTACTAAATTAAGGGTGATAGAATAATAAAATTAAGAAATAAATGCTGTCAGGCGCAACCGCTAAAATAGCTGTCCATCATTAAGGGAGCAATAACAAGAGAAAATAATTAGAATCAGCTTATTTGCCAATATTATCATCTCCAATCAACCGCTCAAGACATCAACTCTTACGCGCAGGCATGAAAGAGTATTCTAGCAGTTTTCTACCATAAAGTAAGGCGATTTTATTAGCAGAGGGATGATTTACAAGTGAAGTTACGAGCGGATAACTGTACAGATAGAAAGCGAGCGGCTTGATAGCACCTTATTCACTTCGACAAGACTCATGCTGACTGGATATGAACAATCAATAATCTACTGAGGGGTATTGGTTTTGGACAGATCACTCTCTATGGGTTCACATCCTGCGCTATGCAGATATTTATGCATCCATGGTGACTTACCGTAAAAAGCCCCGTTGATCTGAGTTTGCTCTATCAAGTATTCACGAAATCTAAGATAAAACTCATTATCTGGGCGGTTAGGTTGTTGCCAAAACTCATTAAGTGGTTTTTGATCTATCAGTTTCGGCGTATCATAAATCGCGCGACCCATGATCTTGGTAGGTTTTTTGTGATATACCGATTGCAACCCTGTCGTGCTATTGATGGTCACCATCCCAATACTGTGTTTCATCAAGGTTGGCAGGTGCATGTCACAACCATAGAATACACGATCAGCCACTTGATAGCGTCTAGCCAAGCTAGATACCAGCTCGCGATAATCTCGATGACCACGATCTAACGGATGATGCTTGAATACCAGTAATTGCTGCTTATCAGCATACTCTGCAAAGCTGGCAATAGACTCATCAATAAACTGCACCACATCACGATAGTCACTATGATGGGTAATCTGCGAGTCATTATGCACTTGTAAACTAATCAAAAAATAATTATTACTTTGTTCTTTGGTCAGCTTATTTTGCAATCGCTTATCAGGTAAATACCCTCGCAATTTACGCCATGGTGCTTTGAGCCAAGCGATTGCTTCTTGCCACGCCGTCATCCCGCGATAGTGCGAATAATGCGGATAGCGACTTTTGTACACCCAAACGATAATATAATAGACAATCGCAGCGATACTCAAACGATAAAAACGATTGTGAGTATACAGTGGTTTATCATTGGCTTTTTTGAGCGCTTTAATATCTGCCGTATTTAAGCGCGAATAGCCATTAATGCCATATTCTTGCAATGTAATGTAATCGGGACGCAAATAGCCTTCTTCAAATACAAAAAAAGAGGTGCCCAACTGCTCACTAATACAAGCAGCTTGGGTGTGATGCGGACGACAATCACCAAAACAGACAATCGCATCAATGCTATTTTCTTCAATGAAAGCCTGTAACCAAGAAGAGAACTGCGCTAACGTATCGGTATATTCATAGGTACTATCATGATGATAAAAGAATGCATCACCTGCATTAAAGTTAATCTTACTAACCTTAATATTTTGAGTTTGCAGAAATGTCGAAAAACGGTTGAAGAATCCGCCCATCTTTCCTTGTAACAGCAAGACGTGTCGATGAGTAAGCAAATGAGACATCGAAGCTGCCATAGTATTGAATTACCATTAATGAGAAGATGAAGGATAAAAGCGAGAGTATTTATTAAACAACTTGAATATTAAGCCGTGTGAATACACATCAATCATCACTGATTATACCGAAAAAGCCCCTACTTGTCGCAATGGATTTGCGTCACAAGTTTAGAATAAACTAACGAGATAATTTACGCAGGCGCTGCTGCCATTGATGACGCTGCTGCATAAAACGAGTAGTCGCTTGGCGTTGAAAATTTTCAGATAACATGGATAAAACTGAAGTCGCATGGTTAATCGAGCTATTTATAGGGCTAGATATTTGCGCTTGAGATTCTGCATTATGAATATCTTTAAGCAAAGGATCGCTTTTAGGAGGGTATAAATAGTCAATCACTTGCTCTACTTGTGCAAGCCCGTAGCCATTTGGCAAACGATATAAGGGATAGCTAATAAGCGCACAATATAATAATTGCTCAAGCGTTAATGCAGTGTCGCGTTTTCTTCTCTCTAAATAGTCAGCTTTCGGTGGTAACTGGGCATCAATATCTGCCGTTAACCCCCAACCAGCATAAAACGGTAAGCCGTAGCAAGTAACGTCTAAACCGCGCAGCAACGCCTCAAAGCCAGTCAATGAGCTAATCGTATGTACTTCATCAACACACTCTAAGCAATCAGGCATCGCGGTATCATAGGCGACGGCACTGACCTGTTGTAAAAAATCTGCGCTAACCTTACCAGTCCTTAGCCCTGCTTCAACGTCAGGATGCGGCTTATAAATAAGATAAGCCTCAGGATTGTCTTGGCATACACGCTCAATCAAGCCGCTGTTGGTTTTGATCGTTGAGCCGCAGTACTGCACCGATAAATCATCTTCGACTTGACCGATAATAAGCAAACGGCACTTGCCAGATACCCTAGCCTCATGCATCCACGAAGTATGCTGGTTATTAGCACTGGCGACATCAGCTCCAACATTGTATTTACTCACCCGCTGATTCAGCAATTTATCTTGCAGCTGTTGTACACGGACACTTTGCTGTGGGTTCAATGCCTGACAATGACGTAGCAACGTCTCTAAATCTGAAGGCTGGGTCGCATCATAATAAATACCTTGCTTATCTATGACGACCGACAACGGTGCTAACAACGTCGCGCCCAAACCATTTGAGCGGATAAACCCATCTTCCATACAGTATATAGACGGTAGGGATAAATGCGGCTGTTTCTCAAGTTTACGCTGTAATTTATTTTCTACTTGTTGCCGCTTAGCCAAACCCCACACTAATAGAGGCTGCTGATAATCAACACGAAAATGATCAGGATGCAATAAATTCTTGAGACGTGGCTTGGGTTTGATAAATAATGTCGTACGCGGTAGATTCGTAAAAGCTTTTACAAATGGTAATTTCCAGCGACTAAATTCATATATCGTGAGATCACCTTCAAGGCGCGCTTGCCAATATCGATTAGTCACTAGCCATTCTATCGCTGTATCAATATCACAGGCTTGCTTGGTGGCTGGATCTATATAACGACTATAATCTATATAGGCGCTATAAAATAACGTTTCTAACGTTGCAGATGTTTTTTTAGCAAATGATGTAGGAAACAACGCAGGATTTGAATGTCCCTGAGCCTCTAACAGTTTGCTGACAAGTTTTTGACGACGTTTTTCGACCGCTTTAAGCAGCTTTTTGGGTGCGCCGCTGTCATCAGTTAGACCCCAACCACTATACCAATTGACCCCGAAGCAATGTACTGCTTTACCTAACATCAACCCTTCAAAACCCATATGGGAGCTGACCGTATAAACATGGTCCACTTGCTCTAATAGCTGGATAGGATTGAGCGCTTGAGTTAATAGCCGAACCTGCTTAGGTAGTTTTAAACGGGTCAGATATCCCGATTTTGACGCAGGATGTGCCTTTATCCAAATATGGGCATGAGGATGATTACGACACGCAGATTTTAACATCTTCTTAAACTGACGTTTATCCGCGCCCGCACCAGTGATAGAAGCATCACCAACCACTTGGTCAATCAATAAAACATGCGATTTCAAGGGATCTGCTGTTGTATTAACGCCGTCTTCACTTATCAATTCATTCAAGGACGGACAATCGATCACTGTGTTATATTTACTGAGCTGCTCATTACAAATACGTGCAATCAATTGCCGCGCACGCGCGTCATCTATTTCGTGATTATTAGGCGTAGTAGCGTTTTTAGTACGCTCAATAATCAGCCGCTCAAGGCGTGAGTCATGCGTCGTATCAAAATAAATACCAAGGTCATCAACGACGACACTCAGGCCATGACGGCTACTAATACCAGAATCTAATGAGCGCAAAAAGCCATCTTCGACACTTAATGTCTCAAGCTTTTGCCGCTTAGCCACTTTATTAGCTCGATGATAACTTTTTTTACGACCCCAACCGATAAAGGCATCGGGTTGCTGAAAAGAGAGAGAGGAACTGGACAAATGAGTTATCTGATTTTTTACAACATTAGGTAATGGCAATGCAGACAGTAAATGCGTTTTACCTGCATTGATACGTTGCGGTATACCTGACCACGGATACCAGCGCTGAATATCTGCCTGCAATACCTGAGACAAAAGTACATTGTTTTGACGCATACCCTTACCAATGACCGCCAAATGCTGTGGCAATTGGTATTGCGATGATGGCAAAAGCAGCGCATTATCAGAGTGAGAGGTCACTGCCACATTGACATCATCTGCCGCGCTTTTTGCCATTTCTAACACCCTTATTCATTACTTTTGCATCTATCTATGCAAATGACTTGTTCTCTTGTTATACAACTTTTCAATAATGGTTATAAATCGAGAACCACTTTAGCAGCAATGGCCAACTGATAAACAATTTGCGATAAGCCGCGAGCAATTTCTACGCGCTTGGTTTTGACTTTTGGTAATACCATAATCTCATCGCCTTGCTGGATACGGTAAGCGGTATTGACCACCTCACTGGCGCCATTTTGATGGATAATCAAGATTTCTTTAACATCAGCATTGTCAGAGAAACCGCCTGAATTGGCAACATAATCACCAACGGTATAATCTGGATTAAAGGTCAGCGCGCCTTGTGCTCGTACTTGACCATTAACGGTAATGACAGACGTTTGCGCAGGTATCTCAATGATATCACCTTGCTGCAGAATAATATCCTGCCACGAATTCGGGACGACAACAATTTGACCCGTCGTTTTAACATTACGCGCTTTGGCAACAAACTGCTTAACCAATGCTGCATCGTCTTGACGCAGTGCTGCTTCTTCACGAGTGGTCGACTGCGTGGCAAGCGTCAGCTCTTCTAGACGATCGAGTGACTCATTAATCATGCGTTTTTGTTGCTCAGCAACAGACTCACGATAAATGGTCAGATGAGTCAATTTAGCGAGTGGGCTTGGCTGTAGCTGTGGCACGATGTCCTTTAAGCGAGCACCATATGGTACAACCATGGCACCATTACCTGTATGCGCACCTTTTACTTGCACCGCGATTGTGCCCGCATAACGATCGGAGGTAACTACCATCTGATCACCATTATAAACAGGCACGTTTTGAGCTTCTGCCAACGAGTAATATTCCGCCGTCTGTGCACGTCCTGCACTGCGAGTGATACTAACGTTGGTGGCATTTGCTGCGGGATTGGCCACTTGCAACACATCACCAATGGTCAGATCGTTCACATCAAATTCAAAGGTATATTCGTTTTGAACTTGGCCGCCTACTTCAAAGGTTTTTTTCTGCGGCGCGACCGTAATCACATCGCCATCACGAAAAGAGAATGCTTGTAATTTACCCGCTAGTAAAAAATCATACAGGTTGACTTGCTGTAGCATTTGCCCATTACGTTTGATTTGAATATCAATATAACTACCACGTGTTGGGTCAACGCCGCCTGCTCTATCCAAATAAGACAATACAGAGTCTGCTGCTAAACCGCCGTAATAACCTGGTTGTTTAACGAAACCTGTTACAAATACTTTTACTGGCTGTGCTTGCTCTAATGAAGCATAAACGCCAACGTTCGAGCGATAAATACGACTGACAGCACTTTTTACCACATTTTGTAGACTGCCATTTTGCACACCTGAGACACGTACTGGACCGATATTTGGCAAGAAAATATTGCCTTGTGGGTCGACGGTCATGGTAGCAGCATATTGATAAGCGCCCCACATCCTTACTTGGACGTTATCACCCGGGTTGATCACGTAACTGTCATTAAAGGTAGAGCCAGAGGTGGTCGAAAATGCTCCACGGAAGAGCTGCTCACCAAACATCATGTCTTGGGTGTTGATTTCTTGATAGGGGCGCGTGGTATTGATGACTGACTGACTTGGCAAGCTTGAGGCATTAACCGCTTCTTGCGCGGTCGCCTGTCCTGATACACCACCTGAAAATGCCTGTGTTGAGACATTGATGTTATTGCTGTTTTGGTCTTGACTCATGCTGTTATTGCTGGTGCCAAAGCTAGACCCTGAGATTTGATCAGCATAACTGCCTGCTGCTAGTGCTGATACACTGCTGGCTGCCATGGCCAAACTTAACACTTTTATCACGGTCACAATAGGACGTGGTTTCATATTCATGAGTGGTATTCCTTTGCTGATCTATCGATCATTACTGATATCTGGTGTGTTAAAACTAGCTACGATGATCACGAACAACTGCCATCACTAGGCGCACAAATCCATAAAGCATCAAAAGTAATGCTAGCGACGTCCAAATAATATAGGCGCGGCGTGGATAAGTTGCTTCTTCAGCCTGATATGGTGTTGAGATAACAATCAAATTCTTCATCTTTTTAAAAGCTTCTAAACGTGCCTTTTCAAGCGAAGATAAAGAAAGCTTATACAGCTCAGTGGCGAAATCGACATCAGCTTTGATGGTTTCAAACTGTACTGCTTGTCGATTTAGCTTAGTAGTATTTGGCGAGGTCAGTTTGGTTTGCTCTTGAAGAATTTGCTCTTCGACTGCTTTGATCTGGCTTCTTAGTGACACTACTTGCGGTGCGTCTGGGTTCAGATAGCTGAGTAATTGACGCTCTTCAGTACGTAATGAACTTAATTGCGCTTGCAAACTCCCAATCACCTGATTCACAATTTGAGCATTGGATTGTGGATCGTAAATCTCATTTTCGTTCTGATAGTTTAACAATTTCTCTTTGGCATCATTCAAGCGATCTTGTGATTCATCTAACTGTGTCTCAGCAAATAACAACTGATCACGAGCCACCTCTTGTGAAATACGGTTGACGAACTGCTCAGACTCATTGAGGATCGTTTTATTCAGCTCAAAAGCATACTTTGGATCAAAGGCTTCCGTCGATACTGACAGCACATAGCTTTGCTCGTCCAGATTGATGTGTACACGCTTTTTGAAGTACTCAAGTAATTCTTCTTGTGTGGCATCAGGCTCAATTTCATTGAGCGGATCTGAGCCATCGACATGATACGCTTCGCGGAACTTGAACTTATTATCAAGGCGCTTCACCATATCATTGGATAGAATATACTCGGTCAGATAAGTCGCATCTTCTTTACTGGTACTGTTCACACCCAACAAGGCCGACAGTCCACCGCCAGAAGGCACACTGGTATCACTGACTTGTTTGACCACCACATCAGCCGTCGAAATAAACCGCGGATGAGCAATGGTCATGACATAAAATATCACCAATACCCAAGGGAGGACCACCAAGCCAATAAACAGCGAGAAGTCAATTATCTTATTTTTTCGCTTTGTGGACATGCTCTTCATATACCTCAATCGCTTCTGTTGTGTCTTCAAAGACGTGTGCTGTTTGATCCATTAGCACAATACCAATATCACAATTACGCTTAATATCACCGATGTTATGCGATACGATTAAAAACCCTGCTTGTTCACGGCGCGCGGCCAATATCTCTTCACTACGCTTACGAAAAGCCGCATCACCCACAGCGCCCGCTTCATCAAGCATATAATAATCAAAATCGAAGGCCAAGCTTAGCCCAAAGGTTAATCGCGCTCTCATGCCTGATGAATAACTTTTTACCGGCATATCGAAATAGTTTCCGATATCTGCAAACTCTTCCACAAAACGAATTTTTTCGTCAATATAGGGACCGCTTGAATAAAGACGGCAAACAAAGCGGACGTTTTGACGACCCGTCAAACTACCTTGGAAACCGCCGGCTACCCCTACTGGCCAAGAAATCGTCGAGTCGGTAATAATCTCTCCGTGATCAGGCTTATCTAGTCCGCAAATAATACGCAGCAAAGTCGATTTACCCGCCCCGTTACGACCGAGTAAACCCACACTTTTTTTATCACCAATGGTCAGATTCAAATCTTTAAATAGATAATGTCGACCCTGCTTGGTCATAAAGGACTTAGAAACATTTCTAATTTCAATCATTCACTTACCCGTCGTTATTTAGAACGTATTAGGTCTCTTTCTACCGCTTTATACATGAGTAGACCTAAAAAATTTACTGCAACCGTCCACTTTAAAAAATACGTTATATCGATATTATAAATAGGATAACTGGGTGCTAAAGCATGCCGCATCAATTCAATATTATGAATATAAGGAATATATAATAAATAACTCAGATATGGCTCAGGAATAATATGGATAGAATAAACTATGCCAGAACCAAAATATAAAATAGTAAAAACTAAACTTATGATTTTACTAATTTCACCACCATAATAACCGACAACCATCATAATCATTGCCAGACCAAAGCCAAATAAGAATAGCGTTATCCAACAGAATAATACTATGTGTAATTGTGAGAAACTAATAGATGTACCAATAAATGCCAACATCACCAAAAGTAGTAAGAAGGTAAAAAAGTAAATCACTAATTCCAAAAATGAGCGGGCAATAATGACATCGATATGACGCACAGCTCGGTACATTAGAAGACCCTGATTAGCTTCTACGGCACCCAATGCGCGTGTAGCAATAGTGCTCATCATTCGGAATGATACTAAACCTGCGACCAAGAATAATTTATAATCCATTCCTGGCAAAACTCGAGCCATAATAGTACCAAATATGATCAAATAGACACCAACTTGAAAAAGTATTTCAAGTGGCGCCCACAGATAGCCCAAGCGATAACCACCAAAGCGCGTTTGCAGCTCACGCATTAGCAGAGCATGAAATGCGGCACCCATGACTTTTAGACCACTGCGATGCTTAATAGGACGATAAGGAGGTAGTTGTACAGACATGGCGTTACAGGACTTTACCGAAAACAGCCCCTATGATAAGTAAGCGGGACATAAGTTACAACAATTAATCTGTACCTAAACAGATAAAGCTATGGTTTAGCAAGAAATCAGTAGGTAATTATAATGTTTTATGGTGCGACTTGAGCCATTCACCATATCCTGAAATAATTTATTTCAGGCAAAAAAAAACCAATCAAATAATGATTGGCATTTTTAATATTACAGGTATTGCTAAAAATGGTGGCGATGAAGAGACTTGAACTCTTGACCTCACGATTATGAGTCATGCGCTCTAACCAGCTGAGCTACATCGCCATTTTAGGATGCACATTATGCCCAAGCTGCTGACTGTCGTCAACCCCTAACGGGCATTTTTTGCAAAAAAAGTGAATTTTATTCAAATTAGCTGCATTTTCTATCAAAAACAATAAAAAGGGTTGGTAAACCGATAAGCCGGGTTCTGTCGTGGACAATCATTCCTCTAGGCGTACAATCGCTCATACGCTCAAGCAACCTACCCGCATCGAACGCGGGCCGCGCCATGCCGATGCCTATTTGGTCTTGCTACGCGTGGAGTTTACCATGCCGTGAACTGTTACCAGACACGCGGTGCGCTCTTACCGCACCCTTTCACCCTTACCGATGACATGAACATCTTGCGATACTCACATAAGCCAAAGGCGGTCTACTCTCTGCTGCACTGGTCGTCAAGTTACCCTGCCCAGCCGTTAGCTGGCACGCTGCCCTATGTAGCCCGGACTTTCCTCCCCTACATGTCTGTTACCAGTGTGTAGCGGCGATTGTCTAGTCTACCAAGCGCGCTAGTATAACAAAACCAAACCCACATTGGGAATGTCTTTTGTACTTATTTTTGCTCTCAAGAAATCCTTTATCAAATAACCATCTAAATAAAGTCTATTGGTAAGCTTAAATGATAATTTTCTGGCAGGTTGTCAGTAGCAGATACCGCATTCTTCAAATTAGGTAGCTGTAACCAATGGGCTTTTGGGTAGTTGTTTTCGAGATAGCTTTGCAAAAATTCTATTGTACTAGTGGCTATCTCTTCGTCTGTCTGAGCAGCATCATCATGTATATGATTATAAACAACACTATGAACTTCTAGACCACGAGCCGTTATCGCTTCTAAACTCAGTAACGTATGATTGATACTACCCAAGCGACCTGAAGTTACCAAAACAATCGGATAACCTTGGGCGGCAACATAATCTAAAATTAATAACTGCTCCGTTATTGGCACGAGCAATCCACCAGCACCTTCTAGTAATACCAAGTCGTACTCAGCTTGCAATCGTTTGGTGGCATTAGCAATCCGTTCAGGATCTAGCACTTGCCCTGATAATCGAGTGGCTAAGTGCGGTGATGCGGGTTTTTCGTAGCGATAAGGACAAGTGGTAAAATCGAGGTCACAGGGTTGTAGTGGTATTCCCATCAAATCACGATGGATAATAATGTCGTCAGCGATACCCATTGTGCCAGTATTTGGATCAATACTGATGCCAGTTTGTACCAGTTTTTGGGTAATGACGTTGACGCCTTGACTCATTAAAGCCTTTGCTATCATACCAGTGGCATAGGTTTTGCCAATGTCGGTATCGATACCTGAAACGAATAGCACACTCATAGTGACCTCTCTGTCATCGAAAGCGACCTTTTTTCAGGCAAAGATATTTGCTTTAAATAGATACTGGTCACCTTTAACAAAGCTTGGCATAACACTATGAGCTCGTCATCGCTAATCACATAAGGCGGCATGATATAAACCAATTTCCCAAACGGTCTAACCCAAATGCCATGCTCGATAAGTAGCGCCTGAAAGACGGGCATTTCTACAGCCTCATCCAATTCAATCACAGCGACTGCTCCTAGACAGCGTACTTCAGCAACCCCCTCTAACCTCGTAGCGAGCGCTAGCTGCTGCTCCATGATGGTCTGCATATTTGCAGTACATGCTTCAATATCATAGGACAGGATCAAATCAATAGAGGCGCAGGCGACTGCACAGGCAAGTGGATTGCCCATAAAGGTTGGCCCATGCATCAGTGCTGGATAGTCGCTTTGACTGATAGCATTGGCAATAGTACGCGTACATAAGGTCGCCGCAAACGTCATGTAGCCACCCGTTAAGGCTTTGCCAATGGTCATGATATCAGGACTGATATCAGCATGCTCACAAGCAAACAGTTTGCCACTACGCCCGAAACCTGTGGCTATTTCATCAGCAATCAGTAGCACACCATGCTCGTCACATAGTTGACGCAATAGCTTTAAATACTCAGGACTATAAAAGCGCATGCCACCTGCACCCTGAATAACCGGCTCGATAATAAAGCCCGCCAGCTCATCGCTGTGCTCAGCAAAAAACGTTGTGAGGGCTAAACGGTCAGAATCTGTCAAAGCACGATCAAATCCAAGGGGCGGCGCAGGGACGAAGTGCTGCATCGGTAATTGCTTGCCATATAAGCTGTGCATGCCATTGACAGGATCACAGATACTCATCGCATGCCATGTATCACCATAGTAGCCAGAATGTGTTGAGGCAAATTGCTGCTTATGCGGACACTTAACAGCAATTTGATATTGCAATGCCATTTTTAGTGCCACTTCTACCGCAATACTGCCACTATCTGCATAGAAAATCGCATCAAGTCCAGCAGGCACAATATCGAGTAACTTTTTACCCAAATCTATCGCTGGCTGATGGGTCAAACCACCAAACATGACATGTGCCATCTTACCCAATTGCTCGGTGATAGCAGCGTTTAGCTTCGGATGATTATAGCCATGGACGCTTGCCCACCACGATGACATACCATCGATCAGGCGCGTGCCGTCTTCGGTAATGATATAGATACCTTCAGCACGATCAATAACGATGTTAGCGTAAGTAGGCGGCAGACTGGCATAGGGATGCCAAAGGTGCTGGTGATCAAAATCACTGGTAGCAGTACTCATAGTCATAGTATGCCCACAATCGAAAAGCATTTATTTTTAAAAAAACGTCCTACCATTTGAATATCCGTATTCGTCATATTATTCCTAGGTTTTAGCACTTTCATACACCCATAACATAATCTGCAACGCATTACTGACCAGTAATACGTTTGTATTTTGACATCAAATCGCTTTGGGTTTCGACGTGGTTTGGGTCATGCGGGATACAGTCAACCGGACAGATGACCACGCATTGCGGCTCGTCGAAGTGCCCGACACATTCGGTGCATAAATCAGGGTCAATCACATAAATATCATCGCCTTCTGAGATGGCTTCGTTTGGGCAGGCAGGCTCGCACACATCACAGTTGATGCATTCATCAGTAATTAATAACGCCATAGACTGCTCCTTATATTTTTCTTATAACACTTGTATCGTTGGCTTTGACGATTTCGATGCGTTTAAATATTCAACACATCTTAATTATCAGCAGGTATTTTGCTATTTAAGATTGAGTTTTTCAGCAAAAGCTTGTGACACACATGGTGGGACAAATTTAGTCACATCACCACCGAGTTTGGCGATTTCTCGAATCATCGTCGAGGAGATGAATGAGTAATTCTGCGATGGCGTCAAAAACACCGCTTCAAAGTTTTCATCAAGCTCACGGTTCATATTGGCCAGCTGAAATTCATATTCAAAATCTGACATCGCCCGCAGACCTCGTAAGACAGCAGTGGCATTTTTTTCACGCATAAAGTCAACGAGCAAACCTTCAAAACCCACGACCGATACTTGTGGTAAGTCAGCAAATACCGTCTCGACTAAGGCGACGCGCTCCTCAAAGTTAAATAAAGGCTTTTTATGATGTCCTGAGGCAACCGCAATAACAACCTCATCAAACAGTTTGGTGGCGCGTGTGACCAAGTCCACATGACCATTGGTAATAGGATCAAAGGTACCAGGATATAAAATTCTAGTGTGCAGCTTTGAGGAGTTAGCAGAAGTAGAGTGGCTCATAGCGTGGCTAATAGGGTCAGTAATAGTAGGCTATATGCTAGCAAATTTTGCTCAAACTTAATACTTATCGTCGATGCATTTGTAAATAGTTACCGCCTTAAACTCACTTAATGTACTCAGTCTTCTGTTTGCGCCCGATTGCTGTGTGACCACCTTAAATGACTTCGACTATATTGGCTACATTTGTCCTAATAGCCGACTTACATTTTTGTTAGAGGCTTTGCTACAATAGGCGGTTCGACTCATCCGTTTTATAAACCAAATAAAAGACAATGCCATTTATTGAGTTAGGATGAGGAATCAGTAGGACTAGTCAGATAAGGACTTTGTATTTGTATGCAGTCCTTATGGAGAAATTATGTCAAAAAAATCAAAAAAACCAGAGAATCAAATTTGTGCCAATAAAAAAGCTCGACACGAGTATTTTATTGAAGAAACGTTTGAAGCAGGATTGTCGTTACAAGGTTGGGAAGTAAAAGCCATTCGTGCGGGCAAAATGACCATTACGGAAGCCTATATTATCTTTCGTAATAATGAGGCATTTATATTTGGTGCCCATATTCAGCCGCTGCTATCCAGCTCGACGCATGTCAGTCCTGATAGTATCCGTACCCGTAAACTGCTGCTCAATCGCCGCGAAATCGAAAAGTTAATGGGCGCAGTCAACCAAAAAGGCTATGCCTGCGTGCCATTATCTTGCTATTGGAAAAACTCGCTGGTGAAATGTCAAATTGGCTTGGCACTGGGTAAAAAACAACACGACAAACGTAAAACGCTTAAAGACCGTGATTGGGAACGTGATAAGCAGCGTGGCTTTAAGAAGGATTTAGATTAAAGCCATCTTTCAACAGATTGGTGTTAATCTTAAAAAAACGGACGATTCAACTTTATGCTGAATCGTCCGTTTTTATTTGTTCAATCTATTTTACTTATCAACCCTCAAACAACTGGCGCAATCTTTGTTGTTTGCGATTGTTTATGAGCGCTACGTAATTTGCGCACCCCATGAGCCACTAAAAATGCGATGCCTACCCAAATCAAGCCATAGCTATAGATCATCGCCGATTCAAACGGGTTGCCTAATACTGTGATTGCCAATATGAATAATAAAGCAGGCTCCAAATAGCTCATCATGCCATAGACGTTGACTGGTAGCATCTGACTGGCATCGACATTGGTTTTCATGGCAAGCACGCTCATGACACCAAGTCCCGCCAGCATCAGGATAAAAAAGCCAGAACCGCTCACTAAGCTTAAACTGCTCGGCGCAAACAGCAATAAGTAAGCCAAAGCAAATGGTGCGAATATCGTCAAATCAACCAATAACCCAGTCACCGCGCCAATCCCTTGTATGCGGCGTAAAATATAATATAGCGGGTACGTGCCGCAGACCCAAAGCGTTGCCCAAGAGACACTTTGCGTACGAATGATTTCACTGCACACACCCACTGCTGCAAAAGCCACCGCTAGCCATTGCAGGCGGCTTAGTTTTTCGCCAAACAAGACGCAACCAAACACTACCATCATGAGTGGGAATAAAAAATAACCCATCGCGGTTTGTACGCCCTGCCCATTGACTGGTGCCCACATAAACAACCAAAACTGGCTTAAGAATATAGGTGTCGGTAATAATAACCACGCCCATTGTTTAACAGAGCCTAATGCTTTGAGTTTATCGATGTGAAAACCTAAGCGCCCACTGATCAGCAAATATCCTATCAATGCCGCCCACATTGCCAGCATCCGCCAGATAAAGACTTGCGTACCTGACAATGGCGCCAAAAAGCTGCTGTAAGCATAAAGTACGCCAAACAACAAATTCGACAGCACTGCTAATGCCACGCCCAATATTAATGTGCGTTGCTGTGCGCTACCCGCCGTCCAAATCGCTGGCAATGGCAAGCGCGAGACAGTCGTTGCTAGCGTATTTACAAAGACAGTAGAAAGCATTGAAGTAGACATAAAAGCACCGTAAGTTTACATAGATATTAGAAAACCAGCTGTGAGCTTTTACTTGTTAGGGTTAAGTTTTGGTTGCTAGGTTTTAATTGTTAGCGTCTATTTTACTCAGTAGCAGTGAGATATTATTGCTATAAAACTTTATTTATGAATAAATTTAGCTTTTAGAACCTTTAAAAATAAATATTTTCTTAAATTTTGACTTATAGTGATAATAATTATTAAAAATCCAGTGAATAAAATGCTTTCTAAAAGAGAGAACACCATGAGCCAAGTTTTAGATGATATCGATAAAGCGATTTTAAATTTATTACAGGACGATGCGACCTTGCCATTAAAAACCGTGGCAGAACAAGTGCATGTGTCTATCGCTACTGCCCAGCGCCGTATTCAAGCATTAATCAGCAATGGCGTCATTACCAAGCAAGTCGCTATCGTTGACCCAAACAAGGTGGGCTACGGGCTTACGGCAGTGGTGATGATAGAGATGGCGCGCTCAAACACTTCGATGCAACATCGGTTTGAGCGCTTGATGAATACACAACCACAAGTGATGAGCTGTTATGAGGTGTCCGGTGATGCGGATTTTATGTTGATGGTCAATGCCAAAAATATGAGTGATTACCATCGCTTCACGACTGGTTTGCTCACCTATGAGAATAATGTGCGCAACTTTAAAAGCCAATTTGTGATGAACTTTACTAAAAGTGGGACAAAGATTTTGCTCGATTAATTTGATTATGAAAACTGCTTGGCTGTTTAATTAAAAGTAGATAAGTCGCGGTCAAACAAGGTACGATATCAACGAAAGTTTGGCAGTAAATAATAGATGCCGCACCAGTAGTCCATCGCCTAGTAGACAAGGAAGCCTTACCATGATTAAAAACACCCGTACCATTAGAAAAGAAGAAAGTAATAATCCAGTACTAAAAGCATTAAGCTTTAAAACAGTGATGGCCAGTGCATCGCTTGCGGCATTGCTCGCCAGCTCTGGCTGTGCCACTAGCTCATTATTAGACAGTGACAATCGAGTCAACACAACGACAACTAAAAGTGTGTTGTCAGAAGATCAAATCGTGGCTTTTGGTCGCCCTGCACAAGCATTACCCAAAATGCCAAATGCGACGATGGTTATCGTTGGCGAAAAGAACAGCTATGTGCTGACCCAAGGTGGGACAGAGATGGTGAATTTACTGACCAATTTGACACCAAAAAATATCCAAGTCGATAATGAGATGAACTTTTATGTGCCCAATAACGACGGCTACTTCCAGGGTGAAATGAAACTGTCTTATGCCAAACTAAAAGATGAATTTAAACGTTCTGACTATCAATTTTTTTTACAGAATAATGGCAAAGAATGCACCTCAGCCAGTGACCAGCGTATCAATGCTCAGCGCTTTTGCTTTAGCGTTCCCGTCAAAGGCGCTATTTATCCGCAAGTGAGTAATCTCAGCTTAATCCAATCCAATTATCGCCCTTTAACTAAGCCTTATACGGTGAGCTTTTATACCCAAAGTCAGCAAAATCAAGTGTCTCGTAGTGGCGCAAATACAGCTCAGAAGCTGGTTTTATTGCCTTTTGCCTTAGCTTTTGACGTAGTTACTTTCCCATTTCAGTTATTAGAGTAGTAAATCCTTACTATAAACGATGATTTGGAATAAAGATGCGCTTAGTTCCTAAAAGCCTTTTTATTCATAGATTACTTAAACTATCAATAACTTATCGTCAATCCTTTGTCATCGTTTATGACATCATGAAGACAATTCATGTTAAAATGAGCGCTTTTAAATGAGCCGTTAATATTTTTAATGAATAACGGCTTTTTTTAGTGCCATTTTTCTAATTAACAGGTCCGCTCATGTCTGCCGATACCATCGCCCGCACCGCCTTTAAACAAGGCACCAAACCACTTTACGACTACGACAAACATTGGGCAAGCTGTTACGAGCCAGCGCCTTATTTGCCTATGAGCCGCAAAGAGATGGATGATTTGGGCTGGGATGCCTGTGATGTCATAATCATTTCAGGCGATGCGTATGTCGATCATCCAAGCTTTGGTATGGCGATTATCGGTCGTCTACTAGAGTCACAAGGCTTTCGCGTGGGTATCATTGCTCAGCCAGATTGGAAGAGCAAAGACGCGTTTATGGAATTGGGCAAACCTGTCTATGCTTACGGCGTGACCGCAGGCAACATGGACAGCATGATCAACCGCTATACCGCCGATCGCAAGATTCGTAGCGATGATGCGTACTCGCCGGGCAACGTGGCAAATAAACGCCCTGACCGCGCCGCTATCGTCTATAGCCAGCGCTGCCGTGAAGCTTATCCTGATGTGCCAATTATCCTAGGTGGTATCGAAGGCAGCCTACGCCGTATCGCTCATTATGATTACTGGTCGGACAAAGTCCGCCGTAGTATCTTGATGGATGCCCGTGCCGATGTTTTATTGTACGGTAATGCTGAGCGCGCCATCGTCGATGTGGTACATGGTCTGTCTAAAGGCTATAGCTTTGAGCAGATGAGCAAATTGCGCGGTACTTCATATCTGTTGACGCCAACACGCCGCCATTGGCAAGACGATATGACTGAAGTCGCTAGTAATGATGTCGATACCGTGGGCCGTGTTGACCCGATTATCAATCCGTATGTGATGACCGAAGACGTGGATCAATGCTCAATCGAGCAAGACAAACCCATCGATTCACCGGTTGGGCAAGCCATGTCGGGAATGGCTTCACAGTATCCGGGCTTTGTTTCTGAACCAGTTGCCAATAAAATTCTAAATGCCGAGCAAGTTGACGAAGAAACGCAAGTGGTGCAAATGCGTGGTTTTGATAAGCCAATGACGGCGCGTAAGCATAAAATAAAAATGCCGCCACGTGAAAAGACGGTCATTCGTCTGCCTGATTATGAGCACGTCAAATCCGACCCTGTGTTGTACGCTCATGCCAGCCGTATCTTACATCTTGAGACCAATCCAGGTAATGCCCGTGCCCTCGTGCAACGTCATAGTAGCGGCGCTGGTAATTCGCACACCTCCATCGACGTTTGGCTCAATCCACCACCGATTCCGCTCTCGACCGAAGAGATGGATTATGTGTTTGACTTGCCGTACGCACGTTTGCCGCATCCAAGCTATGGCGATGCACGCATCCCTGCTTATGACATGATTAAGTTTTCTGTCAATATCATGCGCGGCTGTTTTGGTGGTTGTACTTTTTGCTCGATCACTGAGCACGAAGGACGCATTATCCAAAACCGCTCGGAAGAATCTATCCTACGAGAAGTCGAAGCCATTCGTGATACCGCACCTAACTACACTGGCGTTATCTCTGACCTTGGCGGGCCAACGGCCAATATGTATCGTCTGAGCTGTAAAGACGAGACCATTGAAAAGAACTGCCGTAAGCCGTCTTGTGTCTATCCTGACGTCTGCGAAAACTTGATTACCGATCACAGTAATTTGACCAAACTATATCGCAAAGCCCGTGATATCAAAGGTGTGAAAAAGATTCTTATTGCCTCTGGCTTGCGCTATGACTTGGCGGTAAAAGATCCAGAATACGTCAAAGAATTGGTCAGCCATCATGTCGGTGGTTATCTAAAAATTGCGCCTGAGCATTCAGAAGAAAACGTCTTATCGAAAATGATGAAGCCGGGCATGGGCAGCTATGATAAATTCAAAGCCATGTTTGAGCAGTACAGCCAAGAAGCAGGTAAAGAGCAATATCTGATTCCTTACTTTATCGCCGCGCATCCGGGCACGAAAGATGAGGATATGATGAACCTTGCGCTGTGGCTAAAAAGCCATGGCTACCGCGCTGACCAAGTACAAGCGTTTTATCCTAGCCCGATGGCGACAGCGACCACCATGTATCATACGCATAAAGATCCACTGCATAAGATCAGCCGTGATGAAGGTGACATGGATATCGTCAAATCGGGTAAGCAGCGCAAACTGCATAAAGCGTTCTTGCGCTATCATGATCCAAAAAACTGGGTATTATTGCGTAAAGCTCTGCAAGATATGGGTCGTGGCGATTTGATTGGTAAAAACCGTGGCTGCTTAATCCCGCCGTTCAACGCCAGTTTAGAAGGGCGCGATGCAGCACAAGACAGCTATCAATCGGCGCGTAAAAAGAACAGCCGCTTGGGTAATGATTCGGTGAAGCGTAATAATAATTCGTCAACCAATGGCGCATCCGCTAAAGGCGCTGCGGGTCAAAGCACAGTCAATAAAAATACCAAAAAGCGCGTGAGTAAAGGCAATTTCCAAACCCAGCATACTGGTTTGCCACCGCGTAAAACCAAGTAGTTAAAGCCCCGTATCTCATTGCTAAATGCAGATGCTTAAATGAGTGACGAACACTCATTTAAGCTCATAAAAAAGCGTCTATCGGTCAAAAGATCGATAGGCGCTTTTTTATTTCAATCGGCTTATTTTTAATAAATGCATAATCAAAGCTTAAATACCGACCAAAACGCACCAAATGATGCGTTACATTAGTCAGTGATTAAGTAACTTAATGAACACGTAACAAACAATTTCTAACATTCTTCAAGCGCTGTTTTCGTTACCATATGCGCTATATGCTTAACGCATTGTTAAAAATAAATACATTAAGATTTTTATATCTTTGGAGAATGCCATGAACACCCTAACCAAATTTGCTGTTGCGCTACCTACCCTTGCCTTATTAAGTGCTTGTGCGACCACGGCTCCTACTACGCCAAATGTATCAAACACGCCTGCATCAGAAAGTGTCACCGATGCCGCTTATGATCGTATGGCACCAGCACCTTATACCTGTACTGACGACAGCACCATCATGGCTAAACAATCTATTAATAAAAAACAAGTGATGCTCAATGCGACCTTGCCTAAAGTAAAATGGGCTGAGCAACCAATCATCTTAAATGGTGATGTGCAAGGTGATACCGCAAGCTACGTTAATGAGTCAAACCCAGAAGCTGTCTATGCATGGCATATGAAAGGCGACAAAGGTATTTTTGCCATCAAATGGGCAAACGGTAAAGAATATCAAGTAAACTGCCAAATCTAATTAGCTAGCTATAAACAGCCTGCCAGTTTTAAAAAACCAGCGACATATACAAGACAGTCATCATAGGATGGCTGTTTTTTTTGCGTATTGATTGAACAATATTGCATTGAATATCTGTATAAAAACTGACATCAAAACCATAGATTCAGGTTAAGCATTGGTTAGAATGAACGGTTTGCTGCTTTTGTCTAGAGAAGCATCAAGAAACCTGTCAAAATAGCGCTGATAGGACATTGTTTATGATTAATAATACTGAGGATACGTCGATGGCTAAGCGCCTAATGAATATGATGATCATCGCTACTGCCAGCATGTGGGCACTGGCAGGCTGCGACAACAATGCTGAAACTGCCGCTCAAGCTTCTGAGCAAGTGGTGGCGACCGCAGACTCATCAACGACAGCCACTAAGACTATTGATTGGTCAGTCATGGCGAGCGGTGAAAAGCCCGCTGACCCTGCCAATTATCAATATCCGTTTGCGCTCGATAGCCAAAATGTCCGTGATTATGCAGAATATTTCAAAGTGGATAATGCCACCGCTCAGCATAATCTGACCGTGAGCATGGCGAGCAATGAGGCACTATCCAAAGCTTTGGATCAGCTAAGTGAGACCTATCTTTCACACGAGCTGACCGATGATAAAGACATGACACTTATCATTCATACCACGCCTGAGGTCGCTGCCAGCAGCTATGATTATGTGCTGTCCGATGACTTTGCTAAGGGACTGGTATTACCTATCGTGATTCAGCCGGATGGTAAGAAAGGTGAGGTGAAAAGGCATGGAGAGGTGGCGGATTAGAAGTTAATAGCGTGTGTTTTGTTTCATAACACACGCTACAAAGAATTATTAAGTCTGACGATATGGATTGTTTGAAAGATCAATTTTTATATCCCTATCACGGAGTAGCCAAGCTAAGTAAAGCTGATATTCAGTTGCGGCAGGCGCAATATATACTTTGTTAAGGTTTTCTTTTACTTCATCTTCATACTCAACAAATAGAAGCTTTTTATGTGCAATATTAACTTCAGGCGCATTTATTGAGGTCACATATACCATTCGACACTCTTGCTCTTCTTGAAAAGCAGAATGCTTGATTAAGTACTTTAAAGGTAGAAGAATTTCGTTTATCAATATATCGATTTTATTGGACGACTCCAAGTCATCACTTGCTATTGCTTTCTTCTTCTTTATTATCGATTCATAAGTACTTTTTAGAGTACGAAAAGCGTCACTAAAGGCAATAGTTTTCTCATCTATATATTTCTTATATTCTTCCCACTCATATTCTGCCTTACTTTTTTCTCCACCTTGCACCACTACAGTTTCATTACCGAATTCACGAAAAAAAGTTATACGATTACGCTGAGCTAGTTGGATATAACTAGAAGTGGGGTCTATATACACACACCTCATTACTGGTTGTTTGCTAACTCTAGTTTTGCTACTCAAGCTTTCCTTTATACTTGACTGTTCATTAATTACTAAGGGAGAAATATTTCTATTTGAACCCTGGATGTTACTTTCAAACGATAGGAAAGATAGCCCTCCTAAAGAATTATCTGATTGAAAGAACTCCTTTTTAAATACGAGACTAACACCTGAAGCTTCTTTGTCAGCTTCCTTTCCATATAGACGGAACTGGTTAAGACTATCATGATTAAAAGTAAAGCAGCTGATAAAGGCGTGTAAGCTTTTATCAAAATCTGGAGCATGAAAAGAATTATCTCTTATACCTTTTAGATAGTTTACTAATAAATGCCCTTCACTAGGGTCATTGACGTTATTGATGGTATTTAAACGAAATGCACTTGGCAAACCTTTTTCTTCATTTATCTCCAAGAGGAGATTTGCAGTATCTGTGCTAGTATAATGCGCAAGTTTTCGCTCAGGAAGCTTTTCTTCAAGAGAGTCTTGTCCAAATTCCAACTGTAAAATTTCGACTATTTCTAAAGTTTTATCTAATAACTGCCATGCTTTTTCACCCACTACCCCTACTTCCAACTTCTCATCTAACAGTAAATCACATATTTTCTTATAACAATATGCTTCATAAGGATAAGCTGATTCAGCGTTAACAAATGCGTTCCTAGCCTCAGTATATTTCTTTGATTCGTTATCACAAACCAAAAGTTGACCAATTTTGTATTGAGCAGACTTATATATTTTCGAATCATCTGAAAATAATATACCACTCCATACCTTAATGGCGTTTTCAGTATCATCTGTCTTTTTAAAGTCAAAACCTATAAGCCATTGTGCGAAAGCATAATGTATAGCGTGATCTTCACGCTTTATTCTATGCAATGCTTCTAGAAAGCTTATATGACTACCTATATTTTTCATCAAGGAAGAAATTAGGAGTTCTGCCTGAGCATATACTTTTACGTCATCAAAGTTATTAATATCACATAGATACCTCAATGCATTTTGGTATTCATTTTGTCCTTTTAGTATTTTAGCAGCCAAATATCGAGATTTTGCATATGTATTAGGGCAATCAGCATGATTAACAGCATCTAAGAACAATAAAGCAGATTTTTTATCGCCCTTCTTGTATAAAGTTAGTCCAATATTGTATTGCGCTTGATTATATATCTCCGCATCATCTTTTTCATTAATATTCTTCCATGCTACCAAAGCTCCGTCCACATCATCTTTTTCTACTAAAACGATACCAATACCTATCTGTGCTCTGGCGTATAATACAGAGTCAAATGAACGCTCTATATTTTTCCAAGCTTCTATAGCCCCTTCAATATCATTCTTTTCATACAAAGCTGTACCAATATTTAGCTGGGCTTTTGAATATATTTCTACACTTTCTGAACGCTTGATACTATGCCAAATCTCTAAAGCTTCTTCGACATCGCCTCTTTTATACAGTATATCGCTAATCTCCCTTTTTGCCTGAATATACTCTTCAATATCATCAGAGTATTCAATGTTGCGCCATGCTGCTAACGCACCCTCAACATCTCCTTTCTCATACAAAATAATAGCTATACCTCTTTGTGACTTAGCGTATACCGCAGCATTATCTGAGCGCAGTATTTTGTGCCATAGTTCTAGAGCTTCTTCGACATAATCTTTTGCATTTAAAACAATACAAATATTAAATTGAGCCTTAGCGTATGAATCACCACTGCTTTTCTCATTTGTTATTCTTTGCCACCTTTCGATTTTTTCTCTTTCCGCTTTACTTAGATTTTCCAAATTATCAATATTCATCATCACTTCTCACCAACCAACGCCAAAAACTCATCTTCACCCACTACTTTCACACCCAGCTTCTCCGCCTTAGCCATCTTTGAGCCAGCTTTATCCCCTGCCAGTAGCGTGGTAGTTTTTGCCGAGATACTACCCGAGACTTTGGCACCGAGTGCTTGTAGTTTGGCTTTGGCTTCATCACGCGCCATGCTATCAAGCGCACCGGTGATGACCCACGTTTGCCCATCGAGCGGCAATCCTTCTGATGCTACTTGCTCGACTTTATCCCAATGCACACCTGCTTCGCGCAGTGCGGTGATGACTTCGATATTGTGCGGTGCGCGGAAGAATTTATAAGCAAGTTCAGCGGTGATAGTGCCAACGTCAGGCGTTTGCAGTAGCTTATCGATATCAGCAGCCATCAAGCTATCGAGGTCGCCAAATTGCTGCGCCAAATTCTGCGCCGTCGTCTCACCTACACCGCGAATACCCAGCGCATAGATAAAGCGTGCGAGTGTCGTATGCTTACTGGCTTCGATAGCACTAAGGATGTTTTGTACCGATTTTTCGCCCAGCTTCTCAAGCGTAATCAGCTCCTCTTGATGATTGTGCAATTGATAGATATCAGCGACTGTCTTCACCAAGCCATGCTCAAAAAAGCTAATCAGCCAACTTGCGCCTAAGCCATCGATATCCATTGCCCGACGCGAGACAAAGTGGATGAGCGCCTCGACCTGCTGCGCGGGACAAAACAGCCCACCAGTGCAACGCGCCAACGCTTCATCTTTGGGCAACACCACAGGCGAGTCGCATACTGGGCAGGTCGATGGCAACGTAACGGGTTCAGAATTTTCTGGGCGTTGATCTGTCCAAACACGGGTCACTTTAGGAATCACATCGCCTGCACGGTGGACGCTGACCATATCGCCTGCACGCACATCCAAGCGCTGAATCTCGCCAAAGTTATGCAAGGTGACATTGCTGACCGTGACGCCGCCGACTTTCACGGGTTCTAATTTACCAACGGGCGTAATCGCGCCCGTGCGTCCGACTTGCCATTCGATAGCATGCAAGCGTGTCATGACGGTTTCGGCAGGGAATTTATAAGCGGTTGCCCAGCGCGGCTCGCGTGATAAAAAGCCAAGCTGCTGCTGCAATGCCAAGCTATTGACCTTAATCACCATGCCATCAATCTCAAACGGCAGCTCGCTACGTGCCTCTTTTGTCGATTCATAATACGCCTGAGCCTCACGTGGATTTTGCACCACCTCGACTGCACTGACGGTAAAGCCAATGGTTTTTAGCCATGCAAGCGCTGCTGATTGGGTTTTGATATGCTCAGGCAACCCTTGATTGACTGAATAACAGTAAAATGCGAGCGGACGGCTAGCAGCAATGGCGGGATCTAGCTGACGCAAACTTCCAGCGGCAGCATTGCGTGGATTGGCAAAAGTTTTGTCGCCCTTTTCTTCAGCAAGGCGATTCAAACGCTCAAAGCCCGCTTTCGGCATCAGCACTTCACCGCGCACTTCTAATAATGGAATATCGCTTGCAGCCGCGAGCCAAAGTGGCAAATTACGAATGGTTTTGGCATTTTGGGTGATGTCCTCGCCCGTTTGTCCATCGCCACGTGTGACCGCTTGTATAAATTTACCATGAGCATACTTGAGTGATACCGCCAAGCCATCGAGCTTTAACTCCATCTCGTATTCAGGGTTTTTCTGTGCATCATTGAGACGATCATTCACGCGGCGCATAAAGCCATGTAATTCATCATAATCAAAGACGTTGCCAAGCGAGAGCATAGGAATATCATGAGTGACTTGGGTAAAAGCCGATAGCGGCATATCGCCAACTTGGTTAATCGGGCTGTCTGGCTGTACCAAATCTGGATATTGTTCTTCAAGCGCCAATAAAGAGCGGCGTAACTGATCGTATTCGCTGTCCTCTAAAATGGGACTATCAAGCACATAATAAGCATAATTGTGCTGCTTAAGCGCATCGATAAACGTGCGCATCTGGGTGACGATAGCATCATTATTTTTTATAGGATTGGCAGTATTGATGTCTTTATTAATGTCTTTATTAATGTTTTTAGAGGTAAGCGGTGAGATAGGATCAGTCATAGTCGGCGTCTTTTTCTTTGCAATTCAAGATGCCGACTATGATAACAAGTTTGTAGGATGCTCGGATATAGTCGATCCTATATAAATTAGATACTGTGTCAGGCTCGCTCAGTCTACTATGTGTAGTACTTTCACTCACCTTCCTTGTATCTAAAGTATCTTGAACCGACTCTAACATTTTGCAGAAACTAAAGCTCATTAAAAAAGGCAAATAACGTCAATCGCTATTTGCCTTTTAGAATACTGCTAATATGAATCAGCTTTTATTAATCAACCTGTATTAATACATTAAAACTAACCTTCATAATCGCGAACTTGGTTACGCAATTGCTGCTTGTATTCAGGAGTGATTGGTTCGTTCTCTTCATCGAGCATAATGGCGTCCAAATCACTTGCCATCATATAAGCAATACTCATCATACTATCGAAGCTACGCAGCGCTTGTGGATGCGGCAAAGATAAGAATACTACCACACCATTATAAGTATTGGTCGCCACGCTATGCGGATCAAAAGGCGCGATACCACTATCGGTGATGCCCATCATGCTAAACCAGAGCATACCAGTGCCGTCTTTTTGCTCATAACGATGGAACATATTCATCGCGCCATAGCGCAGACCATACTTATCAATTAATGCCAATAAATCACGACCACGGATAATCGCGGCTGGACGGTCGCGATATTGATGCGGCAAGATAGTGATATTAATGTTGTCTTTGGCATTGATGAGTGGACCGTTTTGCGCTTCATCTACTGGCTCTGAGAGATGCTGATCGAGTATCGGGCTGTTATTATCGAAGCTTGGCTCGTCTGCGGTATCAATAGAGGGCATCAAGCTGTCAGTTGCAGACATCAAGCTTGAAAACGCATCCTGCTCTTGCTCGATATGCATCTGCTCAGCGGCTTCTGCAAACTCGCTGTTGTCAGCACGCTGCTGCTCTGCTTGCCAGCGCACATAGTCAGCATCATCTATTGTGTCAGTATCGGTTTCAGTATCGCTGTCATTAACATCCGCATGCCCAGCTGTCAGCTGCGTATCGACATGGGTATGAGGTTGGGTCAAAGGCTCGTCTTCGACCACCGCATTTAGATAACTGCGATCAGGGGCGATACTTGTTTCGCCAGCGACTGTATCATCCAAGTCTGGCTGATCGACGATATTGCGTTCATGGCGCGGTATGATAGGAATACCGTTTTTATCATAATTGACCGCTACCGCTTCAGCATTGCTGCGGCGCTTAAAGCTACGAATGACCATAAATAGCCCTGCAAGCATGATAAATGCGGCAATGGCAATCAATATAAACTGAATAGCGGTCATAAGAGATACATCCTAATATATGACAAAAGGGAATACATAAGAGGGAATAAATGGCAATAGTCTAGCATGGCTAATGAATATCGTCACCATATAGTCATCGTTTACCGTGAGGCTGACACACTTGCGTGACGTTGTAATCTTGTCACATCATTTCTAACTATACCACTGACAACTGCTACCAGTTATCAATTATTTTTGCTATTCAGCGCTGCTCTTAATCAGAAAGGTAACGTGCTGCCTCATCGAGTGAGACACTGACCAAGGTAGAAATCCCTGCGCTTGGCATGGTCACGCCCTTTAATTCATCGGCAATCTGCATCGTCAATTTATTATGGCTGATAAAGATAAACTGCAAATCGTCTGCTAATTCATGAATGAGGCTGGTAAAACGGGCGACGTTGGCGTCATCAAGTGGTGCATCCACTTCATCTAGCACACAAAATGGCGCGGGATGCTGCTTAAATATCGCAAAAATCAAACTCAGTGCAGTAAGCGTCTTTTCACCACCTGAAAGCACAGCGAGACGGCTATTACGTTTGCCCTTTGGTTGCGCCATTAAAGTGAGCCCTGCCCGCCACTGTTCTGATTTTGGCGCATTAATGGGCATATCATCCGTATTGAGCGTTAAACTAGCTTGCCCGCCACCAAAAACTTTGGCAAATAAATTGGCAAGCTCAATATTGACAGCATCGAGCGTCTGCATAAATAGCGTCTTGGTGGTCTCATCAATTGAGGCAATCGCCTCCATTAATGTCTGCATACTGGCAGCAATATCTGCGGTCTGCTGCGCGAGTGGCTCTAAGCGTTCATTAACCTCTGCCAACTCTGCCACGGCTGCCAAGTTGACTGCGCCAATTTTGCTTAGCTGCTGCTCAAGCTGCACGCGCTCAGACTCAAGTTCAGCAATTTTATCTGGGCGCACACGGCGATCATGCGCAATAAAATCTGCCAATAAGTTTGAAACGCTCATCACTTGTTGCTGATGCTGTGGGTGCTGCGCTATGTCTGATTGTGCTTTATATTTATGACTCACCTTATAATAAGCATCTAGCGCTTCTTGCGTATGGCTACTAGCATCCTCTAATTTTGCAGCGCTTAATGCCAACTCGGTCGAGTGATTGGCAAGCGCATTTTGCTGGGTTTGCAGTGTATTTTGCAAGCTATCTAGCTCAACCTGCTGCTGATTGTATTCTTGCTTGAGCACCGTTAATGCAGTTTCTCGCCCTGTTAATACAGCCTGCTGCTCATCGCGCGCGGTCTGTGCTGTTTGCAATGCAGCTTGCAGTGCTGGCAGTGTATTTTGCTGCTGCTCATGACGCGTCTTTAGATTTTGCTCGCTTTGTAGTGACTTATCAAATTGCGCACTTGCCCGAGCAAGACTGCTAGTACTGTGCTCTAGGCGCATTTCGCTCTGTTGAATACGAAGTTGCAAGGCTTGCCAAGCGTCATCATCTGCTTGACGGTTACGACTTAGCTCACTGCGCTCCGCTTGTAATTGCTGAGTTGCCGCACGAGCATCGGCAATTTGTGGCGTTAGCGCTGCTATTTTGCTTTGGAGATCCTGCTGCTCATGATTGAGCGATTGCTGCTCTTGCACCAGCTCCTGTTGCTCTTGCTCAAGGGCTGCTTTATCAGCATTGAGGCGGTGGCTGTCCGCTTGCAAACGTTCAGCGTTGGCGCGCTGAGTAGTGAGCTTTTGCTGATACTGATGCTTATCGCGGGTTAATTGCTCAGCTTGCGCGCGTGTTTCTTCTAAGCTGACCGTCATTGCATCATAGTTACGCTGGTTATTAGCAATCGCCTTTTGCTGGCCTTCTATCTTTGTTTCAAAATCATCGAGCAAATTCTCTAACGCTTGCAGACGGCTGCGCTGCTGTAAACGCTGGGTTAAAAATTGACTGTTGCTGTTATTGCTACCATTTTGCCCATCTTGCGCACCAACAAACTTACTGAGATTAATCGTACCCTGACGACTGATAAGCCAGCCGTCAGTCGTGAGTAAAATAGCTGACAATGGCAATACTTTTAAAATCTCAGCAAGCGCTTCTAACGTTTGCTTATTATCTGTCTCAGGCTCCGCGATATATAAATAACATTGCTGCCAAAGCGCCAAATTAGGTGCAGTAATCAGCTGTGATAAAGGCTGTACTTTATCAATTAAAGTATCTGGCAATTCGCTAACAAATAAATTATCTCTAACCTCACTTTGCTTAGCAGATAGCAACAAGCTATGGCCGTTTCCTATTGAAGAATTGTCCTGTTTATTAATCTGTTCGTTTTGCGCACTCTGATAAGTAAACAAATCCGTTAAGTCATGCTCAAGCGCTTGCCATAAGCTATTCGCTTTTTGAACATCGCCGTTAATTTTTCCATTACTTGATTGGCTAGAAACCAGCACATGGCTATCTAGCCACAATGCCAACACACTATCAAGTAGCTCTGCATGCTGCTGCCCTTTCGCGCTTAACTCAATCTGGTCACGCAAGGTGGTAATGGTCAATTGGCTATAATCACTAGCTATTTCATTTTCTAAATCGCTTTTAACATCAGCAGTTTTTGCATGAACAAGTGGTTGCGATTTTGGTGTCGGCTTAGGATGCAATATTTGATGAAGAGTATCGTACTCACCTGCCAATACGGCGTGGCGCTTCTCACTCTCGCTAAGCTCACGCTGCTGCGTGTGTAATTGCTGTTGTAAATCCTGCGCTTGTGGTTGTAGCTCAGACAGTCGCTCATCGACGCTGTCTTGTTGGCGTTCAATCTGCTGCAACTGTTTATTCAGCTCTGCGACTTGCGTCTCTAACGTCTGCTGTAGGTTTTGTGCATCCGTTGGCGCTTGTGCATCAGAGCCCTTATTATTGCTAGATGTTGATAGCGACTGTTGTAGTTGCTGCCATAAATGCTGCCAATTTTGCTGACGACGTTGCCATTTTTCATTATTTTGCTGATAACGTTTTTGTGCTTGGTTATTAATCGCTTGCTGTTGTTCTAGCGAGCGAGCTTCATCTTGCAGCCTTGATAGCTGATTTTGCGCGTCATGGTAGGCGCGCTGTAATGGTTGCTCGTTGCGTTTATGCGCTTCACGTTTATTTGTTAATTCAATAAGCTTCGGACGCAATGCTTCTAGCACAGTATGCTGCTCGGTTTGCTCAGCCTTTAAGCGATTTATCTCATCGACTGCTTGCTGACGCTGCTGCTCTAAACTGGCAAGCTGTTGCTCAATAGCGGTCAGCTGTGACTTGGCATCGCTCAGCTGGTGTTCAGCTTGTTGATAGCTTAATTGATGCTGATAATGGCTGCTTTGAGCATCGTCTTTGAGCCATTGCTCTTGATTGATATGCGCGGCAAGTTTATCTTGTTTGGCTTTTAGGATGTCATAGTTGGCTTGTAAAGTTGATACTTCAGTGGCGCTGCGCTCATGCGCTATTTTTTGCTGCTGCTGAGTATGCTTGGCTTGATAGAGCTGCTGAATGGTAAGCTGCTGCTTGATATCAGCTAGTGTTAGCGCTAATTCCTCATAACGCTCAGCACTGGCGGCTTGCTTAGACAGACGCTTTTGTTGGCTGACCAGCTCGCTTTGCATATCATGCAGGCGTGCTAAATTATCTTTAGTTTTCTCGAGCTTCTTTTGCGTTTCTTCACGGCGAGCTTGATAGCGCGACACCCCTGCCGCCTCTTCGATAAATTCACGCAGCTGCATGGGGCTAGACTCAACGATACGCCCAATCATGCCTTGCTCAATCACCGCATAGCTACGTGCGCCAAGTCCCGTACCCAAAAATACATCGACCACATCACGGCGACGACAGCGCGTACCATTGATAAAGTAGTCTGAGCGACCTTCCTTATTTACCTGACGACGAACGGACAGTTCTTGATACAGATTAAACTCATGGCGAATGCCATTTTGTTCATCTTGCGTATGCTCAAAGGTTAGCTCGACACTGGCAACACTTTTGGCAGATTTATCTTGCGTACCAGCAAAGATAACATCACTCATCGCGCCGCCACGCAGCTGCTTGGCAGAGGTCTCGCCCAGCACCCAACGAATGGCATCAATGACGTTTGATTTACCACAGCCGTTCGGCCCGACGATGGCGGTGATACCATGACAAAAGGTAAAAGTCGTAGGATTGGCAAAGGATTTAAAGCCTGCCAGCTTGAGAGATTTTAGGCGCATGAAGTATCAGTAAATATGGCGAAAACAGGCGGCTATTCTACCTGAAATTGTGACGGATTTTTAGGGTTTGTGACAGATGCTATAATAGGGCTGAAAATAATAATCATTCGTCTAACTATCAAAAAATAAGAGTATAAAAATGCCTAACTATAATCCGCAAGAACTACAGCAAAAATATGAAGAATGGTGCAAACTACATCGCCAGCAACTCGAAGCTCAGCAGCAGTTTTTGCAAGCTGAAGCCTTGCAAAATGAGTTGAAAAATTACTATCTAGACCCTCAATGGATGACAGATTATGAAGCGGATCTGCCCATTGAGCATTCGGGTGATGAATACTCTATCTTTAGTGAAGATGCGCTGTGGAATATGCTCAGCGACCATGATGAGCTAGCGAGAAAGTGGATGCGTTTGGGGCTGGATGCGCTTGATAGGAAGTAGCATTCTATTAACAGTGAAAGTATTTGGCTTGTCAGTTCCGAATAATTTAAATACATAAATGATTGATAAATAAAAACAGGTAACTGTTTTATCTGAAATCTTGGTCAGTTTTAGAGTTTATATATTATTAAGTATAGTCTGACTTATATTTTTGAATCTCACTATATAATTCAATATACCTTTCATCAAACTTTACTTTTAGCGACTCCAGATTATCTGAATTATTATTTGTAGAGTTATGATGGCGATTATATTGTGATACGAACAACGGATTTGCTACTTCTAAGAACCTCTTGCATTCATCAACTAATTTAGGAAAATAGAGCACAGTAATTACCTCTATCTGTCCACCTTTCTCAATAAACTCATTGATATTAATTTGCCTTGTTCCTGGCTGCTGTACATTTAACTCTAATGATCTTAAGATCATAGAAAAATCAATAAGTCTAAACACCAAATCTTCATACTTTTGTCTTAGGAAAATTTGTCGCTCATATTTATGTTCAGATTTCAGCTTCCAGAAACCAATACCTTGGCTAAATAAAACACCAAGTAGAGTAGAACCTGATGCAATTAGAGCAACAATAAAACTTTCACTTTGAAAAAATAATTCCATCGCTTAATTACTCACTAGATAATATATTTAGAATAACTATCAAGAGTTTACAAAACCCCAAGCCCACTTAACAACAGCTGCCCACCAGCAAATAGAAGTAGCACGCCAAAGGCACGCTTGAGCGTTAGCGCAGGCAACTGGTGCGCAAGCTTGGCACCGACTTTTGCCATCGCAAAGCTAGCGACGGAAATAAATAAGAAACCCGTAATATGGACAAAGCCTATCGTGCCCTCAGGCAGATTGACCACATCTTGCCCGAACCATGCAAACCCTGCCGCGCCAGCCAATGCAATCGGTAAGCCACAAGCGGCAGACGTGCCGACCGACTGCTTCATCGGTAACCCCGCCCAATTCAAAAACGGCACGGTTAAGCTGCCACCGCCAATACCAAAAATAGACGACGCCATGCCAATCCCTGTACCCGCGCCGAACTGTACACCAGCTGACGGTAGCGGTTTACCCAGCTGCTCTTTATTGGACAAAAACAGCATTTTTAAAGCAACCAATAACGCGCCGACACCGATGATGGCTTGCAATACTTTACCGTCAATCATATCGGCAATACCAGCTCCCACCAAACTACCGATGACCAAGCCGAGTGCCATTTTGCGCCATACTTCCCAGCGCACGCCGCCACGCTTATTGTGCGCAGTCATTGAGCTGATCGAGGTCACAACGATGGTCGCCAGTGATGTACCAATCACCAAATGGGTCACCACTTCTGGCGAAAAATCATAAGCGGTAAAAATCCATACCAATGCTGGTACGATAATCATGCCGCCGCCAACGCCAAATAGACCGGCACTGACACCCGCAAATGCCCCTGCAATCACAAACCATACATATAACATCATCGAATCAGCCTTTTATCACACTTATTTTTATAAAAATTCTTTAGTTTTATAATCACTTGCCTATCGCATTTGCTAAATCATAATCCGACCTTTATGCTGTTTATTTGATACTGTCTAATCGCGACAATCTCATGACAATCGCCCAGTATAACAAAGATTATCCACGCTATATTAACCACATCGACGAAACTTATGCCGCCATTTTCCAATTTTTCTGACGACCCATCCGACTCATTAGAGCTTCATCATTTACCACAGCTGAACCATCGCCACCTTGTCAGCAGTGCCTCTACCAATAGCGAGCTGATAGCAGATGTACAACATGGCACGTTAAATGCTGCACAGATGCATTTACTGACCGCTGAAACCCAAAGCGCTGGACGTGGGCAGCACGGGCGCTCGTGGCAATCACCGCGCGGCAATGTCTATCTATCGTTATATCATCCTGTTCATCTGCCGATTAGCGGTTTATTGTCACTAATCATCGGCGTTGAACTGGCAAAAATGCCCATTATTCAAATATTAAATGAGCAATTACGCGCGCAAGGATTGACGCCAATTGGGGTAAAATGGGCAAATGATTTGGGCTTTTATCAACCACCATCTGACTCAGTGTCAAATGAGCCTAAACTGGCAGCGCAGACCCTACCTTTTCATAAACTTGCGGGTATTTTAATAGAGCCTGTTACCCAAACGGGCAAATTGGTCGGCGTAGTGATGGGCGTAGGACTTAATGTACAGGCAACGCCCAATCTCACTGCAAAGACCTGCGAAGGCATGAGTTATCAAGCGATTAGCCTACAGGATATTTATGAGAGGCTAAAACCAGAGACAGATATTGTGAGTCTGCCAAGCCTAAAAATACTTTACCAACAAATGAGTAAAGCCCTGCTAGCCGCGATGACACGCTTTGAGCACTTAGGATTAGAGAAGCCCACTGGTCAAAGCTATAATTTGGACAGCTTTTTAAAACAGTTTGAGTCGATGGATGCACTGGCAGGATTACGCTTGCACGTTACTCAAGAGCATAACGGTAAAACAGATAGCATCACAGGTTATGCTTGTGGTCTTGATACACATGGATGTTTGCAATTGCGTCAAGATAGCGGTAAGATTTCTGCGCTTTTTACCGGACGAATCGACGTTATTGATAAGGCTTAAATCAAAGACCCAATGGGCACGATATAAAGGGATTTTTATGCTCTGGTTAGATCTTGGCAACACCCGCCTAAAATACTGGCTCACCGATGATATCGGACAAATAGTCGCGCATGATGCCAAGCAACATTTGCAAGCGCCTGCCGAACTACTGATGGGTTTGACCGATCGCTTCGAGCGTTATGCGCCTGATTTCATTGGTATCTCATCGGTGCTGGGCGACGATTTGAATATTAAAGTGTCAGAGACGTTAGGTCGTCTGAATATTCCGTTTGAGTTTGTCCATGTCGATGCAGCGCATGCTTTGATGAAGAGTGCTTATAATGACGAACAGCTCGGCTGTGATCGTTGGCTACAGATGCTGGGCGCCGTAGATAAGAAAAAACGTCAATGCGTGATTGGCTGTGGCACAGCAGTGACCATTGACCTGATTGATCATGCTGAGCATTTGGGCGGTTATATTTTCCCCAGTATTTATCTGCAACGTGAATCACTATTTTCAGGCACTAAGCAAATTACCATATCCAATGGCACCTTTGATAGTGTGGGTCAAGGCATGACCACACAAGATGCGGTACATCGCGGTATCTTGCTCTCTATTGTCGGTGCCATCAATGAGATTAGCCATCGCCATCCCAACTTTGAAGTTATCATGACGGGTGGTGATGCAGCGATTATCTCGCAGCACGTCAACCGTCCAGTACGCTTGCGTGATGATTTATTGTTAAATGGTCTTGCACGATATTTTGATCATACCAAACAGTCGTAATCATTTTATGAACCTTATAAAATGATTAATAAAAAAGCAGTACGTTTTAGTCGTACTGCTTTTTTTGACTTAAATACGATGGTTATGGTGCTGTAAATACAATCGGTACATTAACATCTCCCATTACTGCTTGCCCTTTTATCAAAAAAGGCTTAAGTCGAGCTTTGTACAGTTCCCTAATAGTCATTTTATCTATACTTTCCACACCGCTACTCTCAATCACTTTTATATTTTTAATACTGCCTTGCTTATCAACGCGTAATGAAAAAACCATTTCTAAATCTGTTCTCTCGCAAGGTCTGATAACATTCCCGTCTTGATCGTAAGAACAATTAATTAAGTATCTATCCATAGAACGAGCAAGTCGATCAAACTTTGGCGGTGTTAGCCAGCTAGCATCTTGAGTAGAGAGCTGAATAACAGGTTCAGGACTAGACAAATCAACCAGCTCTGCTTGTGCAGGCGCCATACTCGCTGTCATCGTAAACAATGCAAAAAAGGTAACTAACAGTCCATAGATACTGATAGGTTTTATATTGCTGAAAAAGGTAGAAACTGTATTAAAGGCTGGCTTGATATGTAATTTACGAATCATGATAAAAGTCTTTTATTTCAGTCATTAAAAAGTGCCACGCTATGAGACATGTAACGTAGCACATTTTTAAAACTTAAGATAAAATTATTCGATAAAAGTTAACTTTTAAATTATTATTATGCTTTATTTGGTCTCGTTAAACAGCTCACGACCGACTAGCATACGGCGGATTTCACTGGTACCTGCGCCAATCTCATATAACTTGGCATCACGCCAGTAGCGGCCGAGTGGATACTCATTGGTATAGCCATTACCACCAAAGATTTGAATACCCTCGCCTGCCATCCAAGTGGCTTTTTCGGCACACCATAGAATCACACTGGCACAATCTTTACGTACTTCTCGACTATGACCGGCACCGCGCGCGTCCAACATATCGAGATTTTTGCCGACGGTGTACAAAAAGCTGCGACCTGCTTGCAATATCGTATACATGTCTGCGACTTTACCCTGAATCAGCTGAAACTCGCCGATGGCTTGACCAAACTGCTTACGATCATGGATATAAGGCACGACATTGTCCATCACCGCCTGCATGATGCCGATAGGACCTGCGGCCAGTACAGCACGCTCATAATCTAGGCCACTCATCAATACCTTAACGCCTTCATTGAGACCGCCCAAGATATTTTCACTTGGCACGGTCACATTATTAAAGGTCATCTCACCCGTATGGCTACCACGCATGCCAAGCTTATCGAGCTTTTGTGCCGTACCAAAACCTTCCATGCCTTTTTCAACGATAAAAGCGGTCATGCCTTTAGCGCCAAGCTCTGGCTTAGTCTTAGCATAAACCACCATCACGTCAGCATCAGGGCCATTGGTGATCCACATTTTGCTACCGTTTAACACATAGCTGCCGTCTTTCTCTTCGGCTCTGAGCTTCATGCTAACGACGTCTGAGCCAGCACCAGTCTCACTCATTGCCAGTGCACCGATGAACTCACCGCTAACCAGCTTTGGCAAATACTTTTGTTTTTGTGCCTCAGAGCCATTGCGTTTTATTTGGTTTATACATAGATTTGAGTGCGCACCATAGCTCAGTGCTACAGAAGCAGACGCACGGCTAATCTCTTCCATCGCGACCATATGTGCGACGTAGCCCATGTTAGAGCCGCCGTACTCTTCAGGAACGGTGATGCCATGTAGACCGATGTCACCCATCTTTTGCCACAGATCCATGGGGAACTCGTCGCTGCTATCAATCTCGGCAGCACGTGGAGCAATTTCATTGGTGGCAAACTGCTGTACCATATCGCGTAGGGCATCAATATCTTCGCCAAGCTGAAAATTCAATCCAGGTAAACTCATAACTATTCCTTGTGTTTTGATATTTTTAAATTTCGAATTTTAATCTGCTTTTTAAAACCACTGTAACTGTATTTATAATGTCATTTTTGGAGTCATAGTCAATTCAATGTGAAAGTCTGACAAGACAACCGAGTGTAGATGTATATGTAATACTTCAAGCGAGGTTAACGCAGTAACACTTTTATAGTGGATTGACTATATTGGTTAAGACTGACGTTTATTAATCAGCGCCCGTGCCACATTTGAGCCATTTGGACGCTTTAAAAACGCACTGATACGCTCGCCTGCCACGACCAATTTATCTAAGTCGATACCTGTACTGATACCCATACCATGCAGCATATACACCACATCTTCGGTCGCGACATTACCCGTTGCGCCTTTAGCATAAGGACAGCCGCCCAGTCCAGCCACTGAGGTATCAAATTCGCTAACACCCATTTGTAGTGCGGCTAGCGTATTGCTCAATGCTTGACCATAAGTATCATGAAAATGACCCGATAGCATAGAGATATCGGCATATTCTAATGCGGCTTGTAACGCACGCTGCACTTTGAGCGGTGTACCAACACCAATGGTATCAGCAATACCAATTTGCTCTGAACCAATCTCAACCAAGCGCTTGGTCACATACGCTACTTGTCTTGGGTCAATCTCGCCTTCATAAGGACAGCCAACCGTACAAGAGATCACGCCGCGTACTTTGATACCTTGCGCCTTTGCAGCCGCTGCCACTGGTGCAAAACGCTCGATACTCTCATCGATACTACAGTTGATATTCTTTTGACTAAAGGTCTCACTTGCTGAACCAAAAATAACGATTTCATCAGGGCGGTGCAAAATGGCATTTTCAAAGCCGCGCATATTGGGTACTAGCACTGAATAGCAAATGTATGTCTGCCGTGTCGGCGCTAGCGCGTCAAGTAGCGCGCTATTATCGCCCATCTGTGGCACCCACTTTGGTGAGACAAAGCTTGTTGCTTCTAGCTTTTTGACACCGGCTGCAATCAAATCGTTGATAAGCGTTTGCTTAACCTCAGTCGGTACCGTCATTGATTCGTTTTGTAGTCCATCACGAGGACTGACATCAACGATTCTGACATGGCTTGGATATGAATGGCTTGGATATGAATGGTTTAGATACGAATGGCTCATGCTCGTCGTCCTTTTTATTATTCACCTTTTTATGAGGCTCTGTCAGCTATTGGCTTTCAGTATCAATGCGTAATAACTCGTCACCATCAGCGACCAAATCACCTGCTGCAAATAGCAACTCTGCCACCACACCATCTGTCGGCGCGGTAATGGTATGCTCAATTTTCATGGCTTCGATGACTGCTAATGGCTCGCCTTTTTTCACAATATCGCCAACCGCCACTTTAAAGGCCACTACTTGACCTGGCATCGGTGACTTTAAACTGCCAACTGCGGCGGACTCTTCACCCACATGTGCCATAATATCAACAAGCGTAATCTCGTCACGACCACTGTCTGTGAATACATAGACCGTCTCATTAAGCACCCAGCTTTGCGCGCTAGTACGAGCACCATCCAACCATAATGTATGATTGTGCTCGTCGCTACTGGCATAGCTCACTTGACCTTCATAAACCGTTTCGGTCTGAGCAGCGACATTAATATTACTATTATCCTGTGTATTCGTGACTTCTTTTTCAATAACAAGCGTAAAGCTACTGAGGTTATCACCGCCTTTTTTGCTGTCTGAACAACTTGCATTATGCCAGTTGCTCATGCGGGCCGTATAAGCATGCTCATCATAAACCAAGCTAAATGATCTGGTGTAGTCGCTATAAGCACGGAAGCCTGTAGGTTTGCTAAATGGATCAATATCTGACTCTTGCATTGCAATCTCGCTCGCAAGCTGACGAGTAATGGCGGTCACAACGAGCGTCGATAAAGCTAAAGGCTGCTGATTAAAAATCGCATCACGCTCGTGCTCAATCAATGCCGTATCGAGATTGGCTTTGCTAAAAGACTCTGTATTTAAGATATAGCGTAAAAATGCCGCATTATTCGGCAAACCCACGATACGTGTTTGCGCAAGTGCTCGATCGAGCTTGGCTAATGCTTGCTCTCGCGTTGGCGCATGCACGATGAGCTTGGCAATCATAGAGTCATAGAACGGGCTAATCACATCACCTTCGCGCACGCCATCATCGATACGCACGCCAGTACCGTCTTTATCAATCATAAAAGTGCTGTGTTCAGGTTTTTGATACGTGAACAACGTACCTGTCGCTGGCAAGAAGCTATTGTCAGGGTTTTCGGCACAGATACGCGCCTCAATAGCATGACCATTGATAGTCAGTTCGTCTTGGGTTTTTGGCAATGGCTGACCTGCCGCAACTAAGAGCTGCCACTCAACCAAATCGACACCCGTAATCGCTTCACTGACTGGATGCTCAACCTGCAACCGCGTATTCATTTCCATAAAATAAAAATTCATAGCGTCTTCACGCTGCTCAACGATGAACTCAACCGTGCCTGCGCCAACATAATCGACCGCACGAGCCGCTTCGATAGCTGCTGTTCCCATCGCCTCACGCATCGCAATATCAACACCCGGTGCAGGCGCTTCTTCTAATACTTTTTGGTGACGGCGCTGTACGGAGCAATCACGCTCAAACAGATGCACATAGTTGCCATGCGTATCACCGAATACTTGGATTTCGATATGGCGCGGTTTTAATGCGTATTTTTCAACCAACACTTTATCATCACCGAAGCTCGTAATGGCTTCACGGCGACATGAGTCTAATAAATCTACAAAATCGCTGCTTTTTTCGACGATACGCATGCCTTTACCGCCGCCTCCTGCACTGGCTTTAATCAAGACAGGATAGCCAATAGCATCGGCCTGCTGCTGCAAAAATTCTGCATCTTGATTGTCACCATGATAGCCGGGTATCAGTGGCACGCCCGCTATTTCCATCAACCGCTTGGATTCAGATTTGCCACCCATGGCGCGGATAGCATCAGCCGATGGACCGATAAATACCAGTCCTGCATCCTGACAGGCTTGCGCAAAATCAGCATTTTCGCTCAAAAATCCATAACCCGGATGAATCGCTTGGGCGCCAGTCTCAAGCGCTATCGCGATAATCGCATCACCTTTTAGATAGCTGTCTTTTGGTGCCGAACCACCCAAATAGATGGCTTCATCACAGACAGCCACATGCTTGGCTTCACGATCTGCATCAGAATAAACAGCGACGGTGCTGACACCCAGACGCTTGGCAGTCGCGGCTACTCGGCAGGCAATTTCACCACGGTTGGCAATTAGAATTTTAGAAAACATAACTATCCCTGTGTGTTATCGTTTTTATTTGAGGTCTTGTCTATTGACTCATTTGTCTCTTGTGCAGTATTAATCTGCTGTCAGCCAATCAGGTTTACGCTTTTGCAAAAAGGCTTGCACGCCTTCTTTACCTTGCTCTGATGAGCGAATATCAGCGATGCCTTTTACCGTATCGGCAATCAGCTTATCAGTGATGGGCGCATCAGCGACATCGTGTAATAGCTGCTTGCAAGTTTTGACTGCATCAGGGCTGTTTTTGACGACTTTGCTACAAAATATAGCGACCTCATCAGCCAGCCATTCTTCGCTAACCCGCTCATGGATAAAGCCAAGCTGCCGTGCCTTTTTGGCATCAAATACTTCAGCACTTAAGAAGTAACGCTGCGAGGCTCTAGCACCCAGTGCTCTGATGACATAAGGGCTAATCGTTGCAGGCGCTAACCCTAAACGCACTTCGCTGAGGCAGAAGTTAGCAATTTTAACAGCGATGGCCACATCACAGACAGCCACTAATCCCATGCCGCCTGCATAAACATCGCCTTGAATAGCAGCAACTGTTGGCTTAGGGCATTCATAAATAGTTTTGAGCATTTGCGCCAATTTATCGGCGTCTGCAAGATTCTCTTCATAGCTATAATCCGCCATGGCACGCATCCAATTCAAATCAGCACCTGCACAGAATGCCTTGCCAGCAGCTGCTAATACAATCACACGTACCTCATCATCAGCGCCAAGCGTATTAAATGCATCGGTTAGCTCAGCAATCATTTCATCGTTAAAGGCATTACGTATCTCAGGACGATTTAACGTCACCGTAGCCACGTGCTGTTCCACTTTAACCAATAAGCTTTTATAATTTTTATCACTGTCTTTTTGCATAACTTTCTCTATATTTTTATGTAAATATTTAAACAAACGCTCGGTCAATCCATAATAATGTTAATACAAGGAAACCGAATGTAGATGTACAAATCGTACTTCAAATGAGGTTGACGCAGTAGTCGCTTATTATGGGAAGGCCTGAAAATGCTTACATCCTAAAAACACCAAAAGTCGTCTCTTCAATCGGTGCGTTATAGGCAGCGCTTAACCCTAATGCTAATACATGACGGGTATCAGCAGGGTCAATCACGCCATCATCCCATAGACGTGCGGTGGCATAATATGGGTGACCTTGCTTTTCATACATATCGAGAATCGGCGCTTTAAATGCGGCTTCATCATCATCACTCCATGCCTCGCCTTTACGGTCAAAATTATCACGCTTGACCGTTGCCAATACTGATGCTGCTTGCTCGCCGCCCATCACTGAGATGCGCGCATTTGGCCACATCCATAAAAAGCGCGGACTATAAGCACGGCCACACATGCCGTAGTTACCAGCACCAAATGAGCCACCGACGATAACCGTGAATTTTGGCACTTTTGCATTGGCGACTGCCATGACCATTTTGGCACCATGACGGGCAATACCTTCGTTTTCATATTTGCGACCGACCATAAAACCAGTGATGTTTTGCAAAAATACCAATGGGATTTTGCGCTTGCAACATAGCTCGATGAAGTGCGTGCCTTTCTGTGCTGACTCACTAAATAAGATGCCGTTGTTGGCGATGATACCGACTGGCATCCCTTCGATATGAGCGAATCCACAAACCAGCGTTGTACCAAAGCGTGATTTGAATTCATCAAAGGCACTGTCATCAACGATACGAGCAATGATTTCTTTGATATCAAATGGCTTGCGCTTATCGGTTGGAATGACGCCATATAGCTCTTTGGCATCATAACGTGGTGGACGTGGTTTGATTTGATTGGGCACTTGCTTCGCAGGACGATTTAGATGACTAACGATGTTGCGCGCAATCGACAACGCATGTGTATCGCTCTGTGCTAAGTGATCGACGACCCCTGACAGACGGGTATGCACATCGCCGCCGCCCAAGTCTTCGGCAGTGACCTCTTCGCCTGTCGCCGCTTTTACCAGTGGTGGACCACCCAAAAAGATGGTGCCTTGATCTTTGACAATAATAGACTCGTCACTCATCGCTGGCACATAAGCCCCGCCAGCCGTACAGCTGCCCATGACCACAGAAATCTGAGGAATACCGGCGGCGCTCATATTGGCCTGATTAAAAAAGATGCGACCAAAATGCTCTTTATCGGGGAACACGTCATCTTGATTGGGTAAGTTAGCGCCGCCTGAATCCACCAAGTAAACACACGGCAAGTTATTCTCTTGCGCGATTTCTTGCGCACGCAGATGTTTTTTGACCGTCATTGGATAATAAGTGCCGCCCTTTACCGTGGCATCATTACAAACAATCATACACTCTATGCCATTGATACGACCGATACCCGCAATCACGCCCGCCGCTGGAATCTCTTCGCCATACATATCGTGCGCGGCCATCGGTGCCACTTCTAAAAATGGCGTACCCACATCGAGCAAACGCTCAACACGCTCACGTGGTAACAGTTTACCACGGGCTAAATGCTTGGCACGGGCACGCTCTGAACCGCCTTGCACGACTTTACGCAAGTGACCATATAAATCATCAACCACCGCTTGCATTGCGGCACTATTTTGCTGAAATTCAGCGGCGTTTGGACTCAGTTTACTGGTTATGATAGCGCTCATGATATCCCTTTTTCTTTAATACGTAGGTACGTAAATGCGAGTGGCTTTTTTCTTTTAGTCTTGACTCATAATAATAATTTTCAATATAACAGATCTGAAATAGTCTTTAGTATTACAGATTAAGTCATCATCTGACTATAACCCTAGCTCTTCTTTCATCTGCTCGATGATTTTATATTTCTGAATTTTTCCAGTGATAGTCATCGGATATTCAGTGACAAAGCGATAATAAGTCGGCACCTTATAATGGGCGATATGCTCGCTACAGAACTCGCGCACTTCTTCTTCCGTCAAGCTGTCTGCTTCTTTAGGGATAATCCAAGCCGCGAGTACTTCACCATATTTTTTATCAGGAATACCAACGATTTGTACATCACGAATCTTAGGATGACGATAGAGATAGTTTTCGATTTCGACCGGATAGATATTCTCGCCGCCGCGAATGACCATATCTTTACTACGACCAACGATTTTGACATAACCGTCCTCATCCATGGTTGCCAAATCACCCGTATGCATCCAACCGTCTTGGATGGCAGCGCGGGTTTTAAAGCGACTACCCCAATAGCCTTTCATCACTGAATAACCGCGTGTCAGTAGCTCACCCGTTTCGCCCAATGCGACAGTCTCACCCGTTTCAGTATTCACAACTTTGACTTCAAGCGCAGGCTGTACTAGGCCAACGGTAGATACTTGCTTATCAAGCGGCGTATGTTCATTGGTCTGACAAGATACGGGACTGGTCTCTGTCATGCCATAGGCAATGGTGACTTCGCTCATGTGCATCTTATCAATGACGCGGCGCATGACTTCAATCGGACAGCTAGAGCCGGCCATGATGCCAGTACGCAAAGTTGATAAATCAAAGTTTTCAAATTCAGGGTGGTCAAGCTCAGCGATAAACATCGTTGGCACACCGTGCAAACCGGTACACTTTTCATCTTCGACTGCTTGCAAAACTGACAACGGTTCAAAACCATCATTTGGATAAACGATACAGCCGCCATGAGTAAGAATAGCTAAGTTACCAAGTACCATACCAAAACAGTGATAGAGTGGCACTGGAATGCACAGTCTATCTTCTTCCGTGAGATTCATGGCCTCACCGATGAAGTAACCGTTGTTAAGAATATTACGATGGCTTAAAGTCGCCCCTTTTGGCGTACCAGTCGTGCCACTAGTGAACTGTACATTGATAGCATCCATGTTTCTGAGCTGGGCTTGGCGCTCTGCAACACGCGGATCGTTGGCATCGCCTTCCGCCATCCATGCAGAGAATTTCTGCATAAAGCCAAAGGTTTCTTCAGATGCTGGCTCATCAATCCAAATAATGCGCTCAATCGTCGGAATCTCGACCAAATCAAGCTGGGTATAGTCTTTGTGATAAATCTCAGGACATAGTTCACTGATGAGACTGGCGTAATCGCTGGTTTTAAAATGACGCATGAGCACAAGCGCCGAGCAGCCCAATTTATTCAAGGCATATTGCAGCTCAAAGGTACGATAGGCAGGATTGATATTGACAAGGATAATACCGACTTTTGCCGTTGCTAACTGCATGAGCAGCCATTCAGCATTGTTGTGTGACCAGATACCGATGCGATCGCCGATTTCCAGCCCCATCTCAATCATACTACTGGCCAGCTGATTGACTTGCTGTTGCAGCTCGCGGTAAGTCCAACGGATATTTTGATGGCGAGAAACCAAAGCTTCGCGCTCTGGATATTTGGATACAATAGCATCAAAAAAGTCACCGATAGTCGCTTCAATGAGCGGCACATCAGGACCTTTATCATAGCTTTGGGTAAGCGGTGCATTTGCTGAGCGTGCGCCCATATTAATACTAGGAATGCTATTTAGAATAGTATCAAAATCAATTTTAGTCGCATCAAAATCAGAAGTTTGCGTCATAACGAGTCCTTTCGTTTTACTTTTTATGGTGCTTATTAGTCGCCTATCACCGATTCATTCTTCCTTGAACAGGTCTTAACTAGCGTTAGTTACTATACCGTCTTAAATCGAAGGCTGTCAATAATAGTAATACAATATGTATCATTTAAAATGATGTTATAAGATAAATTCATCAGTCATGATTAAGTGACGAATTTCTTGAATGACTTAAATCAAAAAAGCCAGCCTTATCACATATAGAAAAAAGCTGGCTTTTCCAGTGATTAATAGTCTCAAATCACTTCAGACCCAATTCTTTTATCATTTGCTCAACGATTTTGAATTTCTGAATTTTACCAGTGATGGTCATTGGATATTCATCAACGAAACGAAAGTAGGTCGGCACTTTATAATGAGCAATATGGTCACAACAAAACAGCCTTATCTCTTCTTCGCTTAAGCTATTTGGCTCTTTTGTAATAATCCACGCCGCGAGTACCTCACCATACTTTTTATCAGGAACACCAACAATTTGTACATCGCGAATCTTCGGATGACGATAGAGATAGTTTTCGACTTCTACTGGATAGATATTTTCGCCGCCGCGAATGACCATGTCCTTGCTACGTCCAACCACAGTGATGTAGCCATCTTCGTCCATTACCGCCAAATCACCCGTATGCATCCAGCCATCAGTAATCGCCGCGCGTGTTTTAAAGCGGCTGCCCCAATAGCCTTTCATCACCGCATAGCCATAAGTGAGTAATTCGCCCGTCTCTCCAATCGGGACGACATCACCCGTTTCAGTGTCGACGATTTTGACCTCAATCGCAGGCAGCACCATCCCTACGGTAGAGACTCTTTTTTCAAGGGGTGTTTGCGAGCTGGTTTGACAAGAAGCTGGACTGGTCTCGGTCATGCCATAAGCAATCGTCACCTCGCTCATGTGCATTTTATCCATGACGCGGCGCATAACCTCAATCGGACAGCTAGAGCCGCCCATGATACCAGTGCGTAAGCTGGTCAAGTCAAAACTGTCGAAGTCTGGATGATCGAGCTCTGCGATAAACATCGTCGGTACCCCAAGCAGAGCGGTACATTTTTCCTCTTCCACCGTTTGCAATACCGTTAGCGGATCAAAACCATCGTTGGGATACACCGCGCAGCCACCATGGGTCAAAATAGCTAAGTTACCACCCACCATCCCAAAGCAGTGATAAAGTGGTAATGGAATGCATAGCCTATCTTCCTCTGTCAGCCTCATACCTTCGCCAAGGAAGTAGCCATTATTCAGGATATTTCGATGCGTTAAAGTAGCGCCTTTGGGTGTACCCGTTGTCCCACTAGTAAACTGTACACTAATAGCATCGGTATTCTTAAGCTGTGCTTGGCGCGCAGCTAAACGAGGGTCGTTTGCGTTACCCTCTACCATCCAAGCAGAGAATTTTTGCATAAAATTAAAATTCTCATCGCTGTCTGAGTCATCAATCCAAATGATGCGCTCAATCGTTGGAATCTCGACCAAATCAAGCTGTGTATAATCTTTATGATAAATCTCAGGACAAAGCTCACGAATCATTTGTGTATAGTCGCTGCTTTTGAAATGACGCATTAATACCAATGCCGAACAGCCTAGCTTATTCAGCGCATACTGCAGCTCAAAGGTACGATAAGCAGGATTAATATTGACAAGGATAACGCCGACTTTCGCGGTTGCCAATTGCATCAGCAGCCATTCAGCATTATTGTGTGACCAGATACCGATGCGATCACCAATCTCAAGTCCCATTTCAATCATGGTACTCGCTAACTGATTGACTTTCTCTTGTAGTTCGAGGTACGTCCAACGAATATTTTGATGGCGAGAAACCAATGCTTCACGCTCTGGATATTTGAATACGATAGCATCAAAAAAATCACCGATTGTCGCTTCAATCAGCGGCACATCAATGCCTTTATCATGGCTTTGTATGAGTGGCGCATTTGCTGAACGCACGCCTACATTAACTTTAGGGATATTATTGAGAATACTGTTATTAGGCGTACTTTCATTAATAATGCTGTCAAAATCGGTAATCTGAGTCATTACGAGTCCTTTCGTTTTGCTGTTTAATGTTTGTTATCAGAGCGGTAATAGACTACAAAGGTAAATCTCATATTCTTCCTTGAATATTCTCTGTCACCATAGACTATAATTAAATCCAGCCCTAACCAATATAGCCTCTTAAATGAAAGCCTGTCAATAATATTGATACAGTGCGTATCGATTATGATTGATATAAAAAGTTATATAGTCAAAGAAATCTAAACCAGCTACAAGGCAGCCGACCGCAGATTGTACATAATATAGTACCTCTAGGGAGGGTAACACCGTAGCGGTTTACTAGTTCTCTGACTATAGATATAGAAAAGCCAGTGCTGCATAAAGATGACAACACTGGCTATGATTTGTAATACTTTTACAATTATGTTTTAGGCACTACAGGCGATTTAATCGTTACCGTTGCGCTGACTTCATCACTATCATTTAGCAAGTCCATGACCAATTCTTCATCACTTTCTATCTTGACCTGCCAATTACCAGTCGCTTTTGGCACGCCTGTCACCATGACGGAGATTGCTTTGTTTTTTAGACGAATCATGGGTGGCTTATGATCGTAGCCATTATGCTCTAAGTCCAATACATCATCAGCAATGGTAGCAGCCTGCGCGCGTAACGGTGCGACATAGCGACACGGCACGCCATCGATAGACATACAGTCACCAATCGCATAAATATTGGCCTTACTGGTACGCAAGGTCGGCGCATCCACCACGATACCAGTGCGACGGTCAAAATCGACACCAGCTGCGGCAGGTAGTTTGTCATCGACCGTCAGACCGGTACTAGCAATCACATGATCGACCATAAGTGGTTCGATTGCCTCAGCAGTACTGCTTTCTGTCGCTGATGCTAACGCCTCATAACTGACCTGCAGTTTTCCATCACTGATACGAGTAATAGCAGATACCTGATACCCTCCTAAAAAGTTAATCCCTTGCGATTTGACCGCTTGCGCAATACGAGCCGTTGCTTTTGGCGGTAGCATTTGTGATAGCGGCGCATCGTTTAAATCAATGAGTGTCACCTGATGACCTGCTTTTAACAAGTCCTCGGCAATCTCTGTCCCAACCATACCAGCACCGACGATAGCAACGTGCTGACTGCCAGTGGCTAGCTTTTCTTGCAACTGTCCAAAACGCTCAATATGATTGACGTGCCATACCAAATCCTCTGGCAAGCTTTTTGGGAAGATAGGGTGCGCACCCATCGCTAGTACCAGCTTGTCATAGCCGATCGTAGCGTAATTGGTATAAACGGGATCTGAGCGCAGTGCAGAGACCAGTTGTAATTCTTGAGTGCTAGCGTCAACATCCGTTACTTGCGTGTTGGCAAGTAGCTTAATATTTGCAGCTTCTGCGGCATCAACACCCGTTGCTCTGACCAAATCTGCTGCACTTTTCTTTTGGCTAATTGCCATGGTCAGCATTGGCTTGTGATAACGATCGCCGCTATCGGCAGTAATTAAAGTAATCGGAATGTCTTTGTCTTTTGCACGAATGGCATCAATCACATGCCAGCCTGCCAAACCTGCACCAATAATGACGATACCGTTGTTTGATACTTCTGAGTTTTCAGCGCTCATATTAGCTCCAATATAGATAAGCAATTATTTTAGTTGTTAGCATATTGACCGCTATTGTATCAGTAAACAGGTATTCACTCACTTTTTCACTTATTTAGTGAATCGTATCAACGTCACGATTGAATGCGTCAAGCTATCACGCACAAAAAAGCGCCTATAAATAGACGCTTAGGGCGTGTCCTCAATCTGAACGAAAGCAACCAAATGGACTGAAAACGGTTAGATTTTGCCAAGCTAAGTCAAATAGCTGATTCATATCTCGATATTATTTGCGCTATTTTCCTTGTTTGACGGCAATTTATCTCATTCTTATCATCATTTTTAAAATGAGGACACGCCCTAGTATTATCATAGAGCTATATAATAAGAGCTATATAAATGGTTAGTGATTCAAAATCTTCGATAAGAACAGTTGCGCGCGGTCACTTTTTGCCCCTTCAAAAAACTCATCTTTACTACAGTTCTCGACAATATGACCTTCGTCCATAAAGATAATACGGTTGGCTACTTGACTAGCAAAGCCCATTTCATGGGTCACACACATCATGGTCATGCCATCACGAGTCAACTCGACCATAACATCGAGCACTTCTTGAATCATCTCAGGGTCAAGCGCAGAGGTCGGCTCATCAAAGAGCATCGCTACAGGATCCATTGCCAGCGCTCGTGCAATCGCAACACGCTGCTGCTGACCACCAGAGAGCTCGGCTGGATACTTCGCGGCCTGTACCGTTAGTCCAACACGATCTAAATATGCCATAGCTTTTTGTTTGGCCTCACTCTCTTTGCGACCCAATACTTTAATTTGAGCCACTGTCAAATTATCAATGATAGTCAAATGCGGAAACAGCTCAAAATGCTGAAAGACCATGCCGACACGGCTGCGTAATTTTGGCAGATTGGTTTTTGCCGCACCAACTGAGATACCATTCACCATGATCCCACCTTCTTGAAAAGGCTCCAGTCCATTGACCGTTTTAATCAAGGTTGATTTACCACTACCTGATGGCCCGCACACGACGACGACATCACCTTTATGTACATGCGCCGTACAATCACTCAATACTTGAAAATCCCCATACCATTTGCTGACATCGGACATTTGAATGACCATCTCATCACTAGCATGACCATTATTGGTGACCAGTCCGCCAAAGGCATTTAAGTATGTATCAGCTTTGCTCATCACTGGCTCCTAACCACATTGTTTTTAATAATCGTCATTTAAGAAAAGTTAGATCAACTACTCAACCAAAGCCTCAACACTCAAAAAGCGCAAGCCAAGATAAATATCTATCAGAATCGCAAACGCTTTTGCAATTGTTGGACGCCCACGGAGGCACTGACACTGATGATAAAATACACCGCACCCGCACCCAAAATGTAAGGCGTCAGCAAACCCATAAGCTCACCGCGTACATAGGCGGCACGGAAAAAGTCTGTCAAACCAATAGCGAAAACCAACGTCGTATCTTGGAATAAAATAATACACTGTTGTAAGATTAGCGGCAGCATTTTGCGAAAGGCTTGTGGCAAAATAACCAGACGCATGGTCTGCCCATAAGTCATACCCAGCGCTTTGGCGGCATTGACCTGCCCACTACCAATCGATTGAATACCAGCACGCACCACCTCTGAAAAGTAAGCGGCTTCAAACATCATAAAAGCAACCACACAAGAAGCAAAAGCAGCATCAAGTTGTAAGTACTTACCCGCTATCCAAAAATAAATCATCGGTACGGCAAAGTAAAACCACAGTAGCACCAGTAGTAGCGGTACAGAGCGGAAGTAATTGACGTATAGCTTTGCTGGAATCTCAAGCGCTTTGATACCAGACAAGCGCATCAACGCCAATACCGTTCCTAAACTAATACCACCAATAATCGCCAAAAACAGCACTTTTAAGGTGGTAATCATGCCGCCCATCAAACCAGGATAGGCTGTTGCCAATTCGGTCATCATGTTCATTTCTGACCTCCTGCAATGAGCCCAGGTACACGCAGTTTGCGCTCAATTAACCCCATAATAGCAATCAACGATAAGTTAAATATTAAATAAATAATCGTCGCGTAGGTATAAATCTCGATGCTGTTTTGGGTATATTCGCTAATAGTTTTGGTTTGACTAATCAGCTCCATTACCCCCACTAACGAGGCGACGGAGGCGTTTTTGAAGCAGTTAGTCAGCTCAGAGCTGAGCGGGGGCAAAATAATACGAAAGGCCTGCGGTAGCAGTACTTCTTTGTAGACTTGTGGAATACTAAAGCCTAGTGCATAAGCAGCATTGATCTGACCTTCGGGCAACGACTCAATACCTGTACGCACTTGTTCAACGATACGAGCGGCGGTAAATAAGCCAAGACCGATACTTGCTGAGAGCATGGCTGAAGTATTGGGAGATAAATCCTTATACCACCATTCTTGTATCGTGGGCGTGAGCCAGCCAGGTGCAATATAAAACCAAAAGAACAACTGGACAAGCAGTGGAATATTACGAAAAAATGTCACATAAGCGGTGCCAATGGCACGAGCGGTCTTATTAGGCAAAGTACGCATGATGCCAAAGATAGTACCTACGACCATAGCAATGGCCCATGCGATACTACCAATCAATAGTAGCCAGCCAAGACCAGTAATCATCCAATGGATATAAAGCTCATTACCGATACCAGTCTGCTCAAAGAGCACACCCCAGTTCCAGCTATAATTCATGGTTGTCTCTCCGAGCAGCGACTGAAAATCCTACGTGTTCAGATTGACATCAACATCAGTCTGAACACGTAAGCAAGCTATGTTGCAGGACAATAATTACTGTGCCGTCGCAACTTTCGGCTGAGCGCTGTCATGCGGACTGGCAATCAAGGCTTTCAAGTTGTCAGACATCTCAAAGTTTAGATTGACGTTCTTTGGTGGGATTGGGTTTAGGAACCACTTGTCATAAATGCTGTTGATTTCCCCTGATTTAAAGACATTCGCTAACGCTTCATCGACCACTGCTTTGAACTCAGGATCATCCTTACGCATCATACAGCCATAAATCTCAAACGATTGCGGCGTGCCGACGATGACCCATTCATCAGGATTTTTTGCTTTGGCTTTTTCGCCAGCAAGTAGTACATCATCCATCATAAAGGCATCCGCGCGACCATTTTCTAGCATAAGGAAGCCTTCGCCGTGGTCTTTTGCTGAAATGATATTCATGTCCATTTTGTTGTCATCGTTATACTGACGAATATAACGCTCTGAAGTTGTGCCTGCGGTGGTGACTAAGGTCTTACCTTTTAGGTCTTCGAAATCTTGAATACCTGAGTCTTTTTTGGTCAATAAACGCGTACCGATTTCAAAGAAACCGTTAGAGAATGCCACTTGTTTTTGACGCTCTTCGTTGTTGGTGGTCGAACCACATTCAAAGTCGACCGTGCCGTTTTGTACCAAGGGAATACGGGTTTGTGAGGTGATAAGGTTATAACGGACGTTGAGGTCTGGCATGTTTAGCTTTTGCTTAACCGCTTCGACGACTTTCATCTCTAAATCGTGTGCATAACCAATCGGCTTATTTGGGTCGTCAGCGATATAAGAAAATGGAATAGAAGAGTCACGGTGACCGACCACGATAGTACCCGAGTCTTTGATTTTTTGTAGAGTACCGTTGGTAGTGGTTTCTGTCGCTGTTGCATCATCTGCTGGCGCATCAGTGCTGGTTTGGCTACTGTTATTACACCCTGCAAGACCTAGTGCCATAAAAGCAGCGAGAGTTAAAGGTTTAGAGAAAGACCTAGAAGATAGATAGCTCATGAGATACATCCTTTTATCACATTATCACAAGATTGAATGAGTGCTTGGACGACACAGGTCTTATTCATTGACCTTATTGCCACGCATCCATGCGGTTGTTGTTGCTGTTATTTATCACAATGCAACTTAATGTTACTGTACAACAAAATAGCGGGTGTGGGTAAAAAATTTTTAATGAGGCTTATTTTTTAAGGATATCGGGTTTAGTATCACAATAACTATCCAATAAACGCCTTTAATCTGTTAAACAATATCTAACGGGCAATTGATAAATCACGATGAATCCCCATAAAGCTAACAACTTCTTAATACTATAAATGACCTATGACACAAGATACTCAAGTCCCTAATACGGACAGCCAGAACGCTGGCAACCATAGTGACAATGACGTACGTCAACGTTTCTTTATTGAAGATTCGCCAGTGCGCGGTGATGTGGTGCGCCTATCACGCAGCTATGCCAGTACAATAGCCCAAAAGCCTTATCCTGAAGCGATCAAGCGCTTATTGGGTGAGATGCTGACAGCAGCGAGTTTGCTTATCGGCACGGTCAAAATCAATGGTCACCTGTCCATTCAGTTGCAATCATCAGACAGCGATAGCTTGCTAAACTGGGCAATGGCAGAATGCAATCAAGACGGTATCATCCGTGCCCTTGCTAGCTGGAAGGGTGAGACTGATGAGCAAGTACAGGCTTGGGAAAATATGACTCATGCCAAAGAGGCATTTGCTGAATTGGGTTCGATGGGTCAAGGCGTGTTGTTTATTAACATTCAGCCTGAAGGCGGCGAAGCCTATCAAGGCATCGTCGAGCGCAGCCATGACAATTTGGCAGACTGCTTAGCGCACTACCAAAAGCAATCGGCGCAGATTCCAACCTTGATTAATTTGGCATCTGATGGTCTACAAGCGGGTGGCATGTTGGTACAGATGCTTCCTCGTACTGCTGAAGAAACCTATGAAGTCGAGCAAAACCAAGATGCGGGTATCGACGATGACTTGTGGACGCGTCTGAGCGTTTTGACACGGACAGTGAAAGCTGAAGAGTTGACCACGCTTGATGCCAACGAAATCCTTTATCGCTTGTATCATGAGGAAAATGTCGTCGCGCCCGACCCTGTTGCCTTATCATTTGGTTGTACCTGCTCCCGTGAGAAATGTGAGATGGCCATTGAGCAAATCGGTGAAGCAGAAGCCTTAGACATCATTGATGAGCAAGGCGGTAACTTTGAGATGGATTGCGGTTTTTGTGGCGAGATGTATAAATTTAATAAAGACGATGTGACCGCGATATTTTCTGAGTAATTAGGGTTTAGTGCAGCTCGCTTAGTAATAAAAAAACCCTCAAGTGTGTCGCTTGGGGGTTTTTAACGTCAGGGCTTGAAATTTATGACTGACGATATAAATGGTTTCGAGCACGCTTAATTGGCTACCTCATCCACTTCTGGATAAGAATAGATACGACTATCAAGCCCATACTTTGCATCATGGGCATCGCCTAGCCTGTTATCCAATAGCCAAGCAATAACTTGCTCATGTACTCTATCGCTGTAGATTAAATTCATGTGATTGACTCCATAAAAAATCGCCTTATGTCCCTCTGGTACTGCTAGCGTATGCTCTTCGGTATATTCGCCGAGCGCTGACTCTACTGAGACCAACCCGTCCCCAAGCAAACTTGTGGTCTTAGATTCATAATGAGTTTCAATCAAAGCTGCTGCCACTAAATAGGTATTCACATGCAGGGGCAAACGCGTGGGATGACGAAACTCTGCTGGCAGCACACTGCGCCCTTCGGTAGACTTCCAATCAGCATCGCGAATACTGCCGTAACGTAAATCTATAATACCGGCGCTACGCAAGTCGCCCAATTTAGCCAATGATCCTGCAAAAGGCAGCTTAGCGATTTTATCTTGAACAAAATGTCCAATCTGCTCCAAGCTTGCGCCATGATGCGGTGAGCCTAAGGTGACAAGATTACCCACCCGTTTGACCCAGCTAAAGCCTTGCTCTTTACCGTAAAACAACGCACTACGGCTCAACAAACCGCCCATACTATGACCGATTAAATCTATTTGAGTGACGTCGGGATTACTCTCAACCAAATCTTGCAAGACTTTTGCAAAGCTACGTCCGTTGCTAGAAATACGCCGACCCGTATTATAGTTTAAATACAGAACCGTCGCTTTTGGCAAGTGATTGACCAACGCTTCACCCAAATTGCCTTCTCCAGATACCTGCCAGCTCAAATGACTCATACAAAGCCCATGGCATAAAATAATAATACGCCCGGACAGCGCGCCACTTTGTACACGATTGTATTCATCGTATAGCACCATCGATACTGCCAATGGATTGTGATGAGTGATAAGGTGATCGCCCATGACGCCATTTAGAATATTGACCAAGCGACGTAAGTTTTTGGGTAAAGGTTGTATTTTTTTGGGTTTAGAAACAGTGTTATAAAGACGCAGCCCTGAGGCAAGATTATTGCCCACCAATTGCATCGTATAACGCACCGTGCCATAAATCCGCCCTGTGATACCGCGCTGCCAGTGCTCAATATTGCCTTTATTAAACCGCCCTAAAGGACGCAGCAGAATCTCACGATGGATAGCCTCTACAATATCAGTGACTTCCACCACGCCCATCGTTGCCAACTGAGCCAAGCCTTCAAAAAAATCAACCAACGTAATAGGCTGATGCGGTTTGCTATAGCTGTTGTCCACCGTCTCGGCGCTCAGCTCATCGACATAGATATATTCAAGTTTCGCCAGCTCTTCATAGACATCGCCCTGAAAACCTTCACCAGTATCCGACTCAACAGCAGTTGGACGCCGAGTGGTGGCAAATAAATCATGAATGGTTTCTAAAGGTTTTGGACTGGTCATAGTGTTAACATATCAAGCAGTTGAAGGAATTTTCCATACTATCCTGTAATTGTCATAAACAGAAGAGAATGATTTAACTATCAAGTATCTTTATTGTCAAAGAAAGGCGCTATCCTTTAATACCAATGCTTACATATTAATAACTATCCTCCAAAATAAAAAATCCCAAGCCATGACTTGGGATTTTTTTGTTGAGAAAGACACATCATTACTCATGCAAATGTCTAACTAGACAAACGACTCTGCCAGTATGACGTCGCCATCTTCACGCGTAATCATTACGGTCGCTGAGCGCGGCGTACTGCCTCCAGCAATAGCACCCCAAGTATTACCCGGATGCTGAATATTGATAAATAAGGTTTTAAAGTCAGGAGCCATGGTAATACCTGTGACTTCACAGCCTTCAGGACCGACAAAAAAACGTTTGATATTGTCATTACTAGCAGGCATCCCAACTCGTGTTTGTTGTCCCGCTGAGGTCGTTATGGCTGTCCCATCACTGACTTTACCCGGCAGCGCCGCCAGTAACATACAGCTACTGGTATCGGTATAAGCGCCATCATCGGTCTGAATCCATAATACGCCACGCGGATCGAAGTACAAACCATCGGGAGAAGACAAATCATTGCTATCATTTAACTGTGACAAATTTTCTGCGGCCAGATCATAAGGCGTGGCAAACAAATAAATGTCCCACTCAAAACTCATGGCCGCATGATCGCCACCTGCTTCTGCCCAGCGAATGATATGACCGTTGTCATTACCTGCCGCTTTTTCACCTGCTTGATAGCTACGCGGATTAGAGGCTGACACAGGTTGGTCTTCACGTACGCCGCGATATTTATTATTGGTCAATGTGACGTATACCTCACCCGTCATAGGGCTAACCGATACCCACTCTGGTCGATCCATTTTGGTTGCGCCGACCACATCTGCTGCGGCACGAGCAAAAACCAACACCTCATCTTGTCCATTAAAAGGCAATACCGTATTGGAGGCATCCAGTCCGTTTTGACTATGGACGAGTGCTTTCCATTCACCGCTGCCATCTTCATTAAAGATAGCAACATAGAGCGTGCCGTCATTCAAATACTTATCGCCCGCTTTTAAGCCACCGCCGATATCACTATTTGACCATGTGGCTTTGGAGACAAACTTATAAATATATTCGCCGCGAGCATCATCGCCCATATAAAAGACCACCGGTTTGCCTTGTTCAACGGGGGTATAAGCACAGTTTTCATGGGCAAAACGTCCCAGTGCCGTACGTTTTTGCGGCATAGAGTTTTGGTCAAACGGGTCAATTTCGGTGATATAGCCAAAGGTATTAAAGCCATTACGATAATCGTCAGCAGCACTGGTACCGACGGCGGTCATATCCCAGCGCGAAAATTCATCGGCTATCTTGGCATCTTTGGCTTCAGGTGTGTGCCACAGATACTCCCAGCCTGGGAAATCCTCTGTTGCACCGTAGCGCTCGCGACCATAGTTTTGCCCATCACTTAATTGGCTAGCATCTTGCCCACGGGCGAATACCCCTAAAAAGTTCTCTTCGGTGGTCAGATAGGTGCCCCAAGGTGACAAACCTGCACCGCAGTTATTATTGATGCCGCGCGTCTGAAAGCCTGTCGGATCAAACTTAGTCTTGACCAAATCAGAGCCAGCAACGGGCCCTGTTAACTGCGCCGTACTACTACTCGTGAGACGGCGATTATATTTCGAATCAGTCACCATCTCATAACCCTTACCATCAGTACGTTTGGTCATCTCGACCACTGCTACCCCATGGCAATTGACTTCTCGGCGCACGTCACTCGCGAGTCGACGATTTTTAAAGATGGGCGCGGCGTTGTTATCTTGGATCACATGATAGCCAAACGGACTCAGCTCATTACTGTTTACATATTCATGATTCATCACCAGTAGACCATTCTCTGCCGCTTTGGCATCATAAGCGCCGCCCTTTTTACCGAAGAACCACATGCCGTCATGGTTATCACCCATGCGCCACTCGAATGACTCTGCCGACTGCTCTCGGTTGTCTTTCCAATCGTCGATACCAGATATCAGTGGCGTACCCAGTGGCAATATCATCTCGGCTTTATAGCCTGCTGCCACGCTCATCGTTTCGGCAGTTGAATGCGCCACTGCCGTAAATTTCAAAGTCTCAGGACGTTTGAGATCGCCCTGTGCAGGGATAGCCGCGTTATTATCAGTATTCTTGATAGGACTGCTGTCATCATCATCGCTACAGCCAACCAAAGGTAGCGCCCCAAAAAAAGCCGCCGCCGTCAATCCTGTGCCACCTTTCAGGATACTACGACGATTTAAACGACGACTAATAATGGTTTGAAAATCGATATTGTCAGTCGGATTAGAGTCTTCAACGACTTCATGGGCAAGTGGTTGTTTATTATTCAATAATGTCATTATCAGTCACCTTGCTATTAGGCTGGATTGGCGGAGAGTTGATCGCGGCTTTACAATTATCACCACAAAAATACGAATTACGCCTAAGTCTACCGAGAGTTTATGACAGAACGTTGAAACATAGATGACATTCTCATGACAGCACTTTGTGAGCACCTCATAAAACGAAAAAATCCCAAGCGTTAACTTGGGATTTTTTGATGGCGTCGCTGCATTTGACGACTGATAAAATAGTACTGCTATAAAAACTTATTGAACCTGCGCCTGCCATTCATGGGCACCGAGCTTCAATTTTAACGCATCGCCTGCTTGTAATATGCCAACGCCGCTCGGCGTTCCAGTCATAATCACGTCACCTGCTTGTAAGCTAAAGGCATGGCTAATCTCTGCCAGTAATTCATAAACTGGAAATAGCATCAATGCACTATCACCATCTTGCTTCAACTCATCATTGATATAAAGCTGATATTCGACATGGCTAAAATCACCAAACGCTTGCGGATCAATCCAATCAGCAAGCACACAGGCACCATCGAAACACTTAGCACGCTCCCATGGATGACCTTTTTCTTTGAGCTTACTTTGCAAGTCACGTAAGGTCAAATCCAGCCCCAAAGTCACGCCACCTATCGCTTGCTGTGCTTGTTCAAGCGTGGCTGCCGATAAGTCTGCTGCTAATTGCACACACAGCTCAGCTTCATAATGGGTCTCACCATATATCGCTGGATTGGGACGGACGATATCATGACGCACACTGACCACTGACGATGCTGGTTTCATAAATAAGATGGGTGATTTTGGTATCTCATTGCCAAGCTCGCGGGCGTGTTCCGCATAGTTACGGCCGACACAGACCACTTTGCCGATGGATGCACGTACGCTATCGTTAACCATTGCGATACTCGTGTCATCATTGACGCTGGCAGCAATCGCATTGATTAAAGACATATGGGGTGATTTGCTCATACTAGGCACTCACAGCAGATTATTGATAGGTTGGTCATACATACTGCACTATCTGTCGCTATTTTTCTAGGGCTTATCTTCATTTTAAAAATAGTCATAAAAATGAGATAAATGGCAGTTAAACAAAAGAATAGCGGGTTAATATTAAGATATTAACCCGCTATTATTTTGTTTAGCATTATTTTGAGCCAAACCATTAAGGTATGGTGTTGGTCATTACATCAGGCGGTACATAGCTTGTGTGGCGGTTCATTCTTTTTTCAAACAACCTAAAGCTAAACAGAATCACCCATGATAATAGAAGGTAAATAATACCAGCAGCAAAGAACAGCTCCATCAAGGTATAAGTTCGCGCACTAATGGTTCGAGCGACACCCGTGATATCCATCAAAGCGATGGTTGACGCAAGCGCACTGCCTTTTAGCATAAAGATCACTTCATTGCTATAAGCTGGAATGACAATACCAAAGGCACGGGGTAAGGTAATACGCGTAAGCTTTTGCCATTTCGACATACCGATAGCGTCAGCTGCTTCGAGCTCACCAACAGGAATAGTCTGAATCGCACCGCGAATGATTTCTGCCAAATAAGCACTGGTATTCATGGTAAAGGCAATGATGGCACACCAATACGCTTGACTGAGCACAGGTTCCCATAAGAACGAATTCCGTATAGCCTCAAACTGTCCTAGACCATAATAAATCAAAAATATCTGTACCAGCAGCGGTGTGCCACGGAAGAAGAAGATATAAGAAAAGGGTAGTATCTGTACCAGCCAGTTTTTTGACAAGCGCAACTGGGCTAAAACCAAACCAAAAAATAGGCCGATAATACCTGATATAACCACCAGCTGTACGGTCAATACTGCCCCGTTTAATAAATCAGGAATACTATCAAAAATAACCTGCCAATTCCAATCCATAGTATCTCTCCTCTATCCTATGGTCGATTGACGGTGGGTTGACTGACGGCTCAGCTTTTTAGCGTAGCGTGCCGCTGGATTGGCGCGCCATTCGAGCCACATCATAAAACCAGTAATCAACATGGTTAAACCCAGATAAATAATCGCCGCTGCCATATAAAAAGTGAATGGCTGCTGCGTTGATTGGGCGGCACGTGACGCCTGATACATGATGTCTTTGAGACCCACGACCGATACCAATGCGGTATCTTTGAGCAACACCAAAAACAAATTGCCCAATCCTGGCAACGCAATCTGCCAAACTTGTGGCAAGGTAATGCGATAAAACGTCTGAAAAGGACGCATGCCAATTGCTTGCGCCGCCTCTTTCTGCCCTATCGGAATCTCTTGGATCGACATGCGAAAAATTTCAGTCGCATAAGCGCCAAACGCAATAGACAACGCCATCACGCCACCCCAAAAGGCACTGATCTCAACATATTCGTTATAGCCGAATTTCTTGAGAATCGTCATCAGCAGCATAGAGCCACCGTAATAGATAAACAGTACCAATAGCAACTCTGGAATACCGCGCATTGTCGCTGTATATACAGTCGCAATTTTACGCAGCAGCCAGACATTGGACAGCTTAGCTGTGGCACCGAGCAGCCCTAAAGCCATGCCGATGACTAAACTGGTCATGGCAAGCTTGATGGTGACGGTAGCGCCGCTCAGTAGTAGCGCGCCAAATCCTTGTAAATCAAACACAATTATCCACTCAGTCTCTTTATATTAGCAATTTGCAAAATATGAGTTAAAAGAATCAGCATCAATCGCTGAGCGCTGCTGATAAGCGTATTTTATACCAAATAGACCTTGGTGCTTTGCGTCATAGATGGACGTCAAATCAATACGATTATTGCGGCGGAAATTGACACAGTAGAAATGAGCGCTGATTTTATCATATTCGCTGCCAGCTATGTTAATACTCACACGTAAAAGCAGTGCTTAAATAGACGCTTATCTTCTTAAAAATGCATTAGATTAGTCATATTTTTACAAACCGAACAGTCAATATCACAAGACCAAACTATTTTTTATAAAAAACAAAAAAAGGATATCGCTATTGAAGCAATACCCTTCCTATGAAATGGAATTCAAATTAACCTATTAAAAATCACCATTCTCACGGTTACGATGCAACAGTGCTAAACATATTTTAAGACTTATTCAGCAGGTTTTTCTGTCGGCTCAGTAGTGACCGTCGAGCTTGATGCTGGAATCGCAAAATATTTTTGATTGATTTTATCGTAAGTGCCATCCGCTTTAATATTGACCAATGACTTATTAATTTTTGCTTGCAATGCATCGCCTGGACGCACCGCGATGGCAAAATTATCATTGATGTCAATCTCTTGACCTTTGAGCGCATACTGACTGCCTGAGGTGGAGCCAAGCCATTCTAGCGCTGGCAGCTTATCAGACACCATCGCATCGACACGATTCGAACCCAAATCCAAAAACGCATTACTGAGCGTGTCATAAAGCTTCATGTCAGCATTCGGATAAACCTTTTCTAACCACTGCGAAGAAATGGTCGAGCGCTGAGCGGCAATAGAGTGCGCATTGATATCATCGCTATTGCTAGGATCAAAGCTGCTGTCTTTTTTGGCCAAAAACACCAAAGTATTGCTAAAGTACGGCTCCGTAAAGCTGACTTGTTGCTCACGCTCAGGCGTCACCGACATAGCGGCCACAATCGCATCATACTTACCCGCTTTTAGACCGGGGATAATACCGTCCCAATCTTGCGCCGTGATTTCACATGTTACCTTCATATCGGCACAGATAGCGTTGGCAATATCAACATCAAAACCACCAAGGGTGCCATCCGCATTGGTATAATTAAAGGGAGCATAAGCGCCTTCGGTACCAATACGTAACACATCACCCGTCGCTGCGGTCTCAGCGGCGTCTGGGCTGACATCATCATTTGCATCATTTTGACCATTGCTACATCCTGCTAAGGTTAAAAGCGCCGCCATCGCAAGCAAGGGCGCTGAAAAACGTCGCGCCTTGATGCCATTGATAACGGATGCGTTCGCGATTGCACAGTGTTGGTCAAAATGGTTATTCATGATCATCCTTGGGGTTTGTGAGTAAAATAACACTCATCTCTATGAGTGAATATCGCCATACGTGACAGCCATATCAGCCGAGCACAGAGATGAGCTATGATATTAGTTAGTCGCCGCTTCAGCTGATTCTTCTTTCACTTCAACAGCATCATCACCTTCAACCACCATCACTTCTTTTACGTCGGTGGTTGCCACGGCTTTTTGCGCAGCAGCAGTAGAGCTGGTGCCAAAATAGCTGCCTGTGATTTGGTCATAAGTACCGTTTTCTTTTAATTCAGCCAACGCTTTATTGAACTTAGCGACCAATGGATCGCCTTTACGAAGCGCGATACCCATGGCATCTTCGTCGGTGCTGATTTCTTGTCCTTTCACTTCATAGTCTTTGCCAGCATCCGTTTTTAGCCAATCGATGCCAGTGACTTTATCGGACATCATTGCCCGTACGCGACCTGAAGTCAGATCCAGATACGCATTGTCTTGGGTATCATAAAGCTTGATATCAGCATCTGCATGTTCATCCTGCAAGTACTGTGAAGCGACGGTTGAGCGCTGTGAGGCAATGGGCTGACCTTTTAATGCATCGACGCGAATGTCATCACCTTTTTTACCAATCAAGATAATGCCAGTGTGAAAGTACGGGTCAGTGAATTCAACCACTTCTTTACGCTCAGGCGTGATCGACATACCTGCGATAATTGCATCGAATTTTTGGGCATTTAGACCAGGAATGAGACCATCCCAATCTTGTGAGATGACTTCACATTTCGCTTTCATTTGTGCACACAGAGCGTCGACCAGCTCAATCTCATAACCAATTAACTTGCCATCAGCATCGGTATAACTGAACGGCTTATAGCTTGATTCGGTGGCAATTTTTATGTTCATAGGTGCATCGGCTGTGGTGTCAGCTGCCGCACCATCTTCTGGCGTGGTGCTATTATTACAACCAGCCAGCATAAGCATCGCGGCACTTAATGGCGCAAGCCAAAGCACCTTAGTTTTTAATGATGATGTCATTGATATTGTCATGTTTGCTATTCCTTCATTTTTCAATCAGAAGATTATTGACCAAAGTTCGCTTGCTCAAGACGTGCCAGCTCACCGTTACTACGGATTTCGCTGAGTGCTTTATTAAAGTCGTCTCTGAGTGCGTCACCTTTACGAACAGCAATGGCAATATTGTCGTCATTGTCAATTTCGTCACCAACGATACCAAAGCCTTCAGGGTTGTCTGCCAACCATGATTTGGCAGAGACTTTTTCCGCCAATACTGCATCGCTACGACCAGACTTTAGATCCAGATAAGCATTGTCATAATTGTCATACAACTGCACAGTATTGCCGTCTTTGCCTTCATAGTTATCTTGTAAATAAGCGCCAGGCGTGGTTGAACGTTGACCACCAAGTGTCAAGTTTTTGATCGCCATAGGATCAAAACTGCCTTTGGTATCGGTCAGCCAAACCATCGTATTGGCAAAGTAAGGCTCGGTAAAGTCGACTTTTTCTTGACGCTCAGGTGTAATAGACATACCCGCAATCACTGCATCATATTTTTGTGCTAAAAGACCCGGAATAATACCATCCCAATCTTGAGCGACGATTTCACATTTGGCTTGCATCTGTTTACATAAGGCATTGGCAACGTCAATATCGTAGCCTGCCAAGCTGCCATCAGCATTGGTGTAGTTAAAAGGAGGGTAAGCACCTTCAGTCGCGATACGAATGGTCTTGCCAGCCGTTTCTGCTGCAGTGGCGTCAGTGTTGCTATCAGTAGTTTCATTAGCCGGTTGACTACAGGCGCTCAGCATCAATGCGGCGGTAACGGTCATCGATGACCACAATAGGCGAGAATTCGACATCATACATTCCTTAAATTCTGATGGGTTTTTAATGTAGGGTTCTGATATTTTGTTCTCTGACGTCCCTGCCAGACAAGCAATATAGATAGCAGAATACACAAGCAGCCGTCATTATCGACCACCTGTAAACCTTTTGATAATACCTGAGTAAAATATCAAAAACAAACGTTTTACATACCGACTGTTATTAACGAGTAATAAACGGTCAACGCTGCTTACTAAGCAGTAATTTTATGCTTAAAATAAAATGACGATAGGGTGGTAAGAATATTACCACCCCATTTTTGCATATAAAACGGATACTAAATACGAGGCTAGTTCTGACGATGCGATGCCATAAAGTCTTTGACACGCTCAGAGGTAGGATTATCAAAAACTTGCTCGGGCGTGCCAATCTCTTCAATCACGCCTTGATGCAAGAACACCACTTTGCTTGATACTTCTCTCGCAAAACGCATCTCATGGGTGACGATAAGCATAGTACGCCCCTCTTCTGCCAACTCACGCATGACGGCGAGCACTTCATTGACCAGCTCAGGATCTAAGGCTGAGGTTGGCTCATCGAATAGTAGCACCTGTGGCTGCATGGCAAGCGCACGGGCAATTGCCACACGCTGACGCTGACCACCAGATAAATTCGCTGGATAGGCGTCTTTTTTATCAAGCAAACCGACTTTATCGAGCAGTTTTTCAGCATCGCTAATGGCTTGATCTTTTTTAATCTTTAAAACCTGCGTTGGTCCTTCGATGATGTTTTGCAAAATCGTTTTGTGCGGCCACAAGTTAAAGTTTTGGAAGACAAAACCCACGCGCGCGCGCAAGTTTTCCAATTGCTTGATATCGACCGCTTGCAGCTCACCTGACTTGGCAGGCTTAAGCATCAGCTCATCATTACCGATAATAATACGACCTTGATTGGGTTTTTCGAGCAAATTAATGCAGCGCAGCAAGGTAGATTTACCTGAGCCTGATGAGCCCAAAATAGAGATGACATCACCGTCATATGCGGTAAGGGACACTCCTTTTAGAACTGCCAATGAGCCATAGCTTTTATGGACGTCTTGTAAATCTAAGGCGATAGGCCGAGTCGGATCTTTTGCAATATCAAGCATGGTTCAGCAGACTTCCAATAAATATGAGTGAAAACACGAATAAAAATGAATAAAAAATAGCGGCATAGGCAGCATAAATAGTATCAGCATCAATCATAGCATTATTGTGATAAGGCAATGATTCGTGACACAAATAGAAAAAATGTCACATTGTCTCTTATTACACAGCAAAAAGGCAAATCCTGTATTGAACCAGATGCTCAATCAACGCTGAATCAGTGGTAAATAAATATTAATAAGCCACTAAATAGCTAGGGCGTGTCTTCATTTCAAAAATGGAGATAAAAATGAGATAAATTGCCGTCAAACAAGAAAAATAGCGTAGATAATATCGGGATATTAACAAGCTATTTGACGATGTTTGGCAATATTTATCCATTTTTAGCCCATTTAGATGACTATTGAGTGAATTGAAGACACGCCCTAATATAAAAAAGCCCAGACTGTATTTACAGCGCTGAGCCTTATTTTATCACTTTCGTGTACTGGGCGTAGTTTTATCTGATTATCTAGTTTTATTCGCTTATATCATCAACTAATAATAATCAGTTAATCAAAGTAGCGATTTAATACGTCGAGACATGTTCTTCGCTCTCAGTACCATCCAGCACTTCGGCGTCATCTGCTGTTGCCACCGCCACATCATCATTATTATCCACTGCCATGCCATCATCGGCGCTAGCAACTGCAATATCATCGCCATCACCTGCTGTCGCAACACCAGTAGCTTCATCCTCTACTGCTGTTTGTGCATCAACGGCTGGAGCAGTTTCCATAGGGGCTTCCTCTTTCTTACTGCAAGCGCCCAATGTCAATGCCGCGGCAACCAAACCAACTGTCAGTAAGCTTTTACGCGTGGTGTTGTCGATACTGTCATTTCTAATAGCCATTTTTATTCTCCATCATTATTTCATTTATTGAATTGTATTTGACGAGCAACCATTCGTACATGAATGTCTGCCCTTTAATTGCTTTTTGATGCACCGTTAAGCTCTACTATACGTATGATTAATGCTAGCTACCTTAGTAGTTACAACACAGTTCTGTTAAAACCACGTAACCGAAAGCTTGTGTTTTTGCTTTCTCTAAAACGGTGCTTGTATCATGAAATGGCAAGGACTCAGTAATGGTAAAGTCAGTAAAATGACGCGACGACAATGCTCATAAACGCTATGTAAAGCAGGCACTGTTCACAAAATCATCTTTACTATCGCCTCAATCTCCTCTATGTTAAATAGCATAATACCTGACAGGTATCAAAATCATCTTTTTGCCACATTTTCGCCTTTTTGGGCGCTTTCATTTGCTTAAAACATTTATAACATAAGGGAAATAATTTATGAGTCAATCGAATACCACAGACGTTACTGCCTATATGCAAGCTGTCGGCAAGCAAGCACGAGCGGCTTCTCGTGTGCTGGCTGCGGCAAACACTGGTGACAAAAACTCAGCATTAATGGCGATTCATGATGTGTTAAAAGAGGCCAAATCAGATATTTTGGCCGCCAATAAAATCGATATGGATAATGGACAGAGCAACGATTTAGAGGCAGCCTTACTGGATCGCTTAGAGCTAAATGATGCCCGCTTTGACGGCATGCTCCAAGGGTTAAAAGATGTCGCCTCATTACCAGACCCTATCGGCGAAGTCACTGACATGACCTATCAGCCATCAGGGATTCATTTGGGTAAAATGCGGGTGCCGCTCGGCGTGGTCGGCATGATTTATGAGTCGCGCCCTAACGTGACCTTAGAAGCGGCTTCATTGGCGCTAAAATCAGGCAACGCTATTATCTTGCGCGGCGGCTCTGAAGCGTTTGAATCCAATCAAGCGATTGCCAAGTGTATCTTGGAAGGACTACAAAAAGTCGGGCTGTCTGAGCACAGTGTGCAAGTACTACAAACGACGGATCGTGCTGCTGTCGGCGAGCTGATTACCATGACAGATTATGTCGATGTCATCGTCCCACGCGGTGGCAAAGGATTGATTGAGCGTATCAGCCGCGATGCTCGCGTTCCTGTCATCAAGCATTTAGATGGCAACTGCCATACCTTTATCGATAGTGATGCGAATGCCGAAATCGCCATCAAGGTCAGCGTCAATGCAAAAACCCATCGCTACGGTACGTGTAATACCATGGAGACGCTATTGATCGACGAATCAGTTGCGGGTGAGCTATTACCTAAGATTGCCGAAGCCATCATCGCCGCTGATGATGCGATGCAATTGCGCCTTGATGACAAGTCGCAAGCCATCTTAAATGACAATGCTAAGCTTGCTGGACATCTGTCTGCGGCCACTGCTGAGGATTGGGATACCGAATATTTAGCGCCTATCTTAGCGGTAAAAGTTTTGTCAGGTATTGACGAAGCCATTGAACATATCAACACTCATGGCAGCCATCATACCGACGTTATCATCACCGACAATTATACCAAGTCGCAACGTTTCATCCGTGAAGTCGACTCGGCGAGCGTCATGATTAACGCCTCTAGCCGTTTTGCTGATGGCTTTGAGTATGGATTGGGTGCCGAGATTGGCATCTCGACCGATAAAATCCACGCTCGTGGTCCAGTAGGACTTGAAGGTCTCACCTCACAAAAATGGATCGTGTATGGTCATGGTGAGACTCGCGCCTAACGTCTTGTCGCTTAGCCTATCATCCACTCTCTCATTTAACGTATAATCCACAAAAAAACGCCAGCTCAGTTGCTGGCGTTTTTTAGTAGTGTCAAATATGTTATATATGCGGCATCAGAACCATATGTATGGTAGAAATCATGCGGCACGATAATAAAACAGGCGATAGGAAAGTGGGCTTATGCAGAGTGGTAAAATCAAGCACTGGAATTCAGATAAAGGCTATGGCTTTATCGATGTAGACAACCAAAGTGAAGACGTGTTTTTTCATGTGAGTAAAGTGCGATTATCACAGCCGATAACCGTTGGTCAAAGCGTCTATTTTAATAGTGAGCGTAATGATAAAAACCAACTACGGGCCACTGAAGTCACTTCCGACGAATTGAGTATTTTAGCCACTCCAGACTCAAATATAACCAATCACTATTCAAATACTGGCAGCCGAAACAAGAGAAGCTTAGGATCTACCCTATTTAGTGTGATTGCCCTGATTGCCGTTGCTGTTTATTTTTTTGGTGATTTGTCGTCTGGGTTTTTGACCGATAGTATTGACCCAACGACGGTATCACAAACCTCATCCGAGAGCCAGCCAGCAAAGACAAGCGGCGTCACGGGCGATGCTCAGACAGACAATACCATTGCCCTTATTCAACGAGGCGGGCCATTTCCTTATCCTCATAAAGATGGCACGACATTTTATAATCGTGAGGGCAGATTGCCCACGCAGTCACAAGGCTACTACCGCGAATATACCGTGCCGACCCCTGGCGTGTCACATCGCGGTGCACGGCGTATCGTCACAGGTGGTCATCCGCCGACTGTGTATTACTTAACCGTTGATCACTATGATAGCTTTCGCAGACTGGACGTAAAATAATATGAGTAAAGCCATCCACTATATTAATCTGGGTTTTGACCAAGATATTAACCAAAAAACTACAGCACTAAATGCTAGCATGCCCGCTCAGACTGTTAACATACCGGTAGACGAGATACTCAATAAAACCACATTATTAACAAACTTAGCCAATGCCTGTGATTTTCCCAGCTATTTTTCACATAACTGGGATAGCGCATGGGACTGTTTAACGGACAGCGAAGTGACTCACCTGATGCTGGATCTAACAGCGGTGAAAAAAATAAACACCGAAGATTTTAATGTTTTCAAAAGCATCATCGAAGATGCCTACAGAGATTTTGGCAAGCCGCAATTATGGGTTATTATGCCGTCCGTGGATGATGCCTAGTCGCCTATCACCACACAAACCTGAATTCGAGATAAAACCATATTTATCCCGAATTCAGGTTAATTTATTTTTATAGAAAGGATTAATATATGGAAATTACCCTAAACGGCTATTACACGCTGATACTAGCCACTCTAGTGCTGCTGCTTGGGCGCTTTTTGGTCAAGAAAATTAAATTCTTAGAAGATTTTAACATTCCAGAGCCTGTTGCTGGTGGTTTGGTCGCGGCAATAGTGGTCTATATTCTAAATATCATTTGGGGATATAGTTTTAACTTTCATCAAGGGTTACAGACGGCTACCATGCTGATGTTTTTTGCCTCTATTGGTTTGAGTGCTGATTTTAGTAGACTCAAAGCTGGTGGTACGCCATTGTTGATTTTTACCATCGTTGTGTCCGTTTTTATCGTCTTGCAAGATGTCGTTGGTGTGGCCATGGCAAGCGCGTTGGGACTTGATCCACTGCTTGGATTAGTGACAGGTTCTATCGCCCTGACTGGTGGTCACGGTACGGCAGGCGCTTGGGGTATCACCTTGGAGCAAGATTACGGTGTGGTCGGTGCAACGACGCTTGGTATCGCCGTTGCCACCTATGGCTTAGTCGCTGGTGGTATCATTGGCGGTCCTGTGGCCCGTCGCCTGATTCAAAAGCTGGGGTTAAAACCAACACCTGCCAATCCCAATCCTAGTGACATCGAAAAAGTCGCTGGTGCGCAGTCGCTTTATAGCACCAAACATGACGAAGATTCAGCGAGTAGCAATAAAGAAATTTTCGAAAGACCTGACAGCATGCGCTTTATCACCGCCTCTTCTACTATTGAGACATTGGCATTGTTTGCCGCAGCGTTGGCTTTCGCCGATGTCATGACGCTTGTTGCGCAAGGCACGTGGTTTGAGCTACCTACCTTCGTTTGGGCGTTGGCAGGTGGTGTGATTATTCGTAATGTCTTAACCACTATCTTTAATTTTGATATGTTTGATCGCTCTATCGACGTATTTGGTAACGCTTCTTTGAGTCTGTTCTTAGCCATGGCGCTGCTGTCATTGAAGCTATGGCAGCTGACTGATTTGGCAGGGCCTGTGTTGATTATCTTATTGGTACAGACGGTCATTATGGTCGTTTATGTCTATTTCATAACCTTTAAGGTGATGGGTAAAGACTATGATGCAGCGGTCTTGTCAGCTGGACATTGTGGTTTCGGTATGGGTGCGACACCAACGGCGATTGCCAATATGCAGGCGGTCACGGATCGCTATCTGCCTTCACCTAAGGCATTTTTGATTGTGCCAATGGTTGGTGCATTCTTTGTCGATATCGTCAACGCGACGATCTTGCAGATATTTACTAAACTGCCGTTTATGTAATTTTATAAGCAATAAAGTCGAATTAACCTGAATAAGGCTGGGCTACGCTATCGTAACCCAGCCTTTTTTATTGGTTATTCAACCTTCCTATAAAGGTATGATTGAACTAAGCTAGATCATTACCTAGTATTGAGAGAATGATATGAGTAAAGACAAACTTATCAAGTTATCGAAGGAAGAGGAAGAAGCGCTGTTAGATAATTTGAGAGATTATATGAGCGAAGAGTTTGATTTGGATATCGGTAATTTGCCTGCCAAGTTCTTATTCGATTTTATGGTGGACTTGATCGGCTCTAAAATATATAACCAAGCCATCGATGATGCTGAGCCTTGGTTATATGAGAGATTTATGGGCATATTAGAAGACAGTCATGCGTTGAAGAAGGATTAGCTACTATTTTCTACGACACAAAAAAACCGCCTAGCCATTCAGCTAAGCGGTTTTTCACATCAAACTAAGACGCTCAAGTTTTAAAATACTTCAAGTAACAAATACTTAAAGCAAATTTATATATATTAAAGCATAAACCCAACCACATTGAGCTTGTTCTCTTCTGCAAACTCAAATAACTTATGAACATGATTTAAATTCTCAAGAAACGTATTCAAACCTTCTTGGCTCTCTGCTTCGTGGTAACCGATGTCGTGTACCAATTTTTTTAAGTCTGTCGCGGCAAACGCTTTGACAATCTTAGGCGCGACGGCCACATCATATAATAGCCCGTCATGCTGCTCATGCAGAGGCGTGTTGTCTGCCAAAAATAACAGATCGCACAAGGCGTAATGTCCTTCTCCCAACAGCTCAATCAATTCTTCCGTATAGTGTTCAAAAGATGCTTGTTTCACATCCAAGTATTGGTTGTCACGATTTTCTCTTAGCTCATCAAGTGTAATACTACCATTTAGCATACTTGCTAAATTTTCCTCACGAACACTACAAAAACAAAATGACATAGATGTAGAAATAGGCATCGTACTCCCCTTATCTGTTATTAAAAATAAAAACCACCTAGCAGAAGCTAAATGGTTCTTTCTTCAGTTCAATGAGATTGTATAAAAGATAGGTCGCAGGTTAAGTAATCAATAGCGAGTATTATTATGTAAGTAAGATAAGTAAAACCCACAGTCTTGACTGGTTTGCTCATCTGTCATTTTAGCGCTTTTCTTTATACTGAATTTTCACCTGCTACAGATTATTAATCGCGTTTCACTGAATTATCTAGCATGGTCGAGAGCCATGCATTGTTATCTGCAATATACGTGTCCCCTAGTGCTAGGATCTCATCAGCCGCTTGCACAGAGTCAGGATGATCAATCATCGCTTCTTGTATATACGTCTGTCCATGTGACACCATATCTACCATACTCTTGTTAGTCACTTCAAAATGACATTGCCAACCAAGCACCCACGTACCTAATTCTTTATGCTTTGATGTTTGATAAACAAAACCTTGATTGGCCCAAGTATGTGACGTTGCAATTGGCATCGCGCCTTTGGGACACTCAAAACCATCGCCATGCCAATGAAATACAGTGAATTCATTCTTTGGCAAATCTGCTAGCAGCGGATGCGCAAGCCCCTGTTCGGTCAATTGAATGGGCAGCCAGCCAACCTCTTTTATGCCTGATGGCGCAACTTTCGCCCCCAAGCTATCTGCAATCAGTTGTGCACCCAAGCAAACACCAATCACGGTTTTTCCGTCATTAATACTTTGCTGAATGAAAGATTTTTCATCAGCTAACCACTGAAAGTCACTTTCATCATGAATGCTCATTGGTCCACCCATAACGACTAACCAATCAAAACTGTCTTGCGCGGGTAATGGTTCATTTTTATAAAAACGTGTGACCGTAATACTATGGCCTCGATTATCTGCCCACTGCTTGATATGGCTGAGCTCTTCAAAATCAACATGGTAAAGAGCATGAATTCGTAGCATCATCAAATTATCCTTTTATTAAAAAAATAAAAACCGCCTAGCAAACGCTAAGCGGTTTTTGTTATACAGCTCTCAAAAAGAGTCAGTTAAGACTTACTGATTTTTTTCGTAAACTGGTAGCTCTTTGCAAATCGCTTCTACTTTACCGCGTACTTCAGTAGCGACGGCTTCATCACCGCGACTATCTAGTACATCACAAATCCAACCTGCCAAATCACCCGCTTGCGCTTCGTTGAAGCCGCGAGTAGTGATTGCTGGCGTACCGATACGGATACCAGACGTCACGAACGGAGATTTTGGATCATTTGGTACGGCGTTTTTATTCACAGTAATATGCGCATCGCCAAGCCATTTGTCCGCCTCTTTACCCGTCATTTCTTGCTTAACTAGGCTGATCAGCATGAGATGGTTTTCAGTACCGCCAGAGATGATTTCATAGCCGCGGTCTTGAACCACTTTTGCCATCGCTTTAGCGTTTTTAACCACTTGCTGCTGATAAGTAGAAAAGTTATCTTCTAACGCTTCTTTAAAGCAAACCGCTTTTGCCGCGATGACATGCATCAACGGACCGCCTTGGTTACCTGGGAATACGGCAGAATTGAGCTTTTTAGCAAGTACTTCATCACGCGCCAAAATCATGCCTGAACGTGGGCCACGTAGGGTTTTGTGCGTAGTCGTTGTAACCACATCAGCGAACGGTACTGGGTTTGGATAAACACCACCAGCAACTAGACCAGCAACGTGCGCCATATCTACTAGCAAATAAGCACCAACTTCATCAGCGATTTCACGGAAACGCGCCCAATCGACTACCTGTGAATACGCTGAAAAACCAGCAATAATCATTTTAGGCTTATGCTCTTTTGCCAAACTTTCAACTTGGTCATAATCGATAAGACCAGTGCCTTCGACCAAGCCGTACTGTACAGCATTGTAGTTCAGACCTGAAAAGTTAATGTGTGCGCCGTGAGTCAAGTGACCACCTGCGTCTAAGCTCATGCCTAGTACGGTGTCATTTGCTTCAAGTAACGCTAAAAATACGGCAGAGTTTGCTTGGCTACCAGAATGTGGCTGGACGTTGACGTACTCAGCACCGAACAACTCTTTTGCACGATCAATCGCCAATTGCTCTACAACGTCTACATGCTCACAACCACCATAATAACGCTTGCCAGGATAGCCTTCAGCGTATTTGTTGGTTAGATCTGTGCCTTGCGCTTCCATCACTGCTTGCGAGCAGTAGTTTTCAGACGCAATCAATTCGATATGGTTTTCTTGACGAACGCTTTCTGCAGCCATCGCTTCAGCAAGTACTGGATCAAAATCTTTGATAGAAATATCTTTAAACATAGTGATGTCCTAGGTAGTGACTGTCATTGAAAAATGTCGTTGAAAAGAAGCTTATAGGCTGCCCACAATAAAACAATTACTGTGTCAACGTCGCTCAAAGTACCAGCGGTACTTTTACGCTCAGTTTTATGGTATGACCATTATTGTGAATTGAGTCTATTAGCAAAGATAAGTAGGAGTAAGCAGAGGCAATAGGCCTGTCATTAACTTGTCCAATTCGGCAATAAACTCGATACGCGCTGGCATCAAAATCATCGCTAAACATTAAGTGTAACATGAAAATTTGTGCGGTGAGCGCAAAAAAACCTCACTGTAAGCTGAGTGAATTAAATGGTGATATAACGTAGATAAATAGCCAATAAAATAAATGGTTTACCGCTATCATATTGCTCCTAGCCTGTTGTTGGTCAGCAGATTAGTAGCAATATTTATCTATTGACTGGCTACTTAACGGATATTTAACTGTCAGTAGCGACAAATGCTGGCAAGAAAGTTTCGCTGATCAGCAGCTGGCGACCATACCAATCATAACGTGTTTGCCGTTGCCAGCCCTCACTTGTCTGCTGGATAAAACGCTGATTGGGCAAAGTCCGGCTGCGTTTAAATAACACATAACCGATGGGTGTGCCTTTGAGCTGCTGTAGACGGCGGGCGTGACCTTTGAGACTGGGTAACGGAAAGATACTTTGCGCGGCCACCCACGGGCGCGTGTCATTGCCATACAGTTGCGCTTCACGCACCCATGCTAGCATGGGACGATTCAGCATGGCACCTGTGACATTCAATTGTTTTTTTTGTGCCAATGACAGCAATCGGTAGCCCTCAAAGCTACGCTCCACGCGCAAGGGCTGCCCTGCTTTCACTTCCAACACCGCCGTGAGAGAGCCTGCGACATTGAGCCACGAGAGTAGCTCACTAGGAGGAGACAAATGGGTAAGACAAATAAAAGGAGTACTGGACATAGTTAACGGCTAATAGTGACATAATAATAAAAAAGAAAGCGTTAGGCGTATTAAGCAAAGCCTATTGATTGGTATCAAAGGCTGGCATATTATCCGCATTAAAGGGCAATGCCTCAAACGCTTGCTGACGATACTGCGCCATATGCTCACGGTCTTGGGCGCAAAAATTGGCGATAGCTGGCACAAAACGTGGGTCATAAATACGGTGGATAGAGTGTGTCGTCGTTGGAATAAAACCACGAACCAATTTATGCTCGCCTTGCGTACCGGGGTCAAAGTACGTCAAACCTTGCTCGATAGCAAACTCTAAACCTTGATAATAACACAGCTCAAAGTGCAAGCTGTCGTACTCACCAAGCGCGCCCCAATAACGACCATATAAAGTGGCATTGGTACTATTGGGTTTATCATATAAAAACAGACTACTGGCTATAATTTCACCAGAACTGTCTAGCGCTTGGGCAAGCATCAGATGCTCAGGCATGGTCGCTGCCAATGCCTTAAAAAATTCGATGGTTAAATAAGGCTGTTGCCCACGTATCGCATAGGTCATTACATAACAATGATAAAACGCTTTCCAGTCGTCCTCGGTAATAGCGGCACCGCATTTACGTTGGCAGCTGATACCTTGCTCGGCGACCTTGCGCCGCTCAGCGCGGATGGTTTTACGCTTTTTGGCTTTTAGGGTCATTAAAAAGGCATCAAAATCTGCAAAAGGCTGACTGTCATTGAGCAAGTCTTTATTTTGCCATAAGAACTGGCAGCCTTGACGTTCCAGTATAGGCATGTCAATTGCGGTTGATTCTAAACCATTATCTTGAGCGGCTAGCAAATGCGCTATATCAATATCGGTAGACATAGATGCCGTCGCAATCTTTGCCAGCTCAGGCGTAATGAATAATCCGTGCCAGCTTGAGGCACCTACTTGCTGAGCAATATCATCGACGCCTGCGATAGCTGTCTTTATAATATCGGTGGTTAACGTCTCACCTTTTGCCAACCAAAGCCGCTGACCCGTAATCGGTGTATAGGGCACGCTAGTAACCAGCCTTGGATAATAATCCACCCCATAACGCGCATAGGCTTCTGCCCATGAATGGTCAAACACAAACTCGCCACGATGATGACCTTTGAGGAATACAGGCAACACTGCCACAGGATGCGCAGCTTCGTTAATCGCAGCTTCGTTAATCGCAGAATGGTTTTCGCTATGGTTTTCAGTATTATCAGCGTGGTCTATCGAGCTGTCGCTCTGACTATCTGCGACACGATGTACCAACACAAATATCGGCAACCAGCCTGCCTGCTCACCAATCGCGCCAGTGTCAGCTAACGCTTGCCAAAAAGCAAACGACATAAAAGGGGTATCGGGGGTTTGCCAGTCTGTTTGACTCTGCCAGCTGGTGTCATTGAGTAATGCATATTGTAAACTCATAATACTCACTATTTATTTTTATATGGGCGTAGTTTTTTATACCTTGTTTTGTATATGACTAGCCTAGCAAAATTCTACTCAAACTCTGTCACAATTATGCTCTCATAATTTTCAGATATTACGAATAAAAAAGATAATAATGCTCTCTCGATAATAGAAACTATCCCAATACAGTCATCTCTAAAACATAGATGATTTGGTTTGTCAGCTCATTTCTGACAGAAGAGTAAGAATCACTTAGTCACGACTCATATCTATGATATGACTGGCAGTTTTTTGAATAATGATTGTATTATTCATCGTTTTATGACGAATATTAGCAGGCAGTGTTTGTATAGAAAGGATGAAATTTTTATCGATGACTGGTAGAATAAGGCTCTTAACAGCTTAATGTAATTAAGACATATTAGAAACAACCGAAAACACTACACTTAGTTCATTATGCGATATTGACATCGTATCAGATTTATAATCAGTTAACTATGATGTAGCGTCCGCACTCTATTTTTAAGTCATTCATATGAGCAGGTCGTTCAGACAAGACAGTCAAACTGCCGCTTAACGAAGAAAAATTCTAAGCAGACTTGATGGTCTCCAAGAAATTGGCTACAAAAAACTCGCGACACATTATTTAGTATCGTTGCATGATCCATTATTACATCAGAGCTGTATGGAATTATTAACTTATATTTGAGCCTTATTATTAATTACAACTAAAAGGAATGCCCAACTAATGTCTAAAATTATTTATACAAAAACTGACGAAGCACCAGCGCTAGCAACCTTATCATTTTTGCCAATTGTAAAAGCTTTTACTCAAACAGCAGGCATCGAAGTTGAAACCAGCGATATCTCTGTTGCTGCCCGTGTGTTGGCTGAGTTCCCAGAGTACTTAACGGAAGAGCAGCGCGTTCCTGATAATCTGGCTGAGCTGGGTCGTCTGACTCAAGATCCAGACACCAATATCATTAAACTGCCTAATATCAGTGCTTCTGTTGGACAGCTAAAAGCTTGTATCAAAGAATTACAAAGCAAAGGCTACGCTATCCCTGATTTTCCAGATGATCCTAAGACAGAAGAAGAAGAAGAGATCCGTAAGCGTTACGGCAAAAGCTTGGGCAGTTCTGTCAACCCAGTATTGCGTGAAGGCAACTCAGATCGCCGTGCACCAAAAGCGGTTAAAAACTATGCACGCAAGCATCCACACTCTATGGGTGAATGGAAGCAATGGTCACAGACCCACGTATCGCACATGCACAGTGGCGATTTCTATGCTGGTGAGCAATCTATCACTTTGGATAAAGCACGTACTGTACGTATGGAGCGCGTGGCTGAAGACGGCACTATTCATGTCTTCAAAACAGGTATTGCCTTGCTGGACAAAGAAGTCATCGACTTGATGTTTATGAGCAAAAAATCATTGCTTGAGTTTTATGAGCGTGAAATGGAAGATTGCCGCGAAGCTGGTATCTTGTTTTCACTGCACGTAAAAGCCACGATGATGAAAGTATCGCATCCTATCGTGTTTGGTCATGCGGTCAAAACTTATTATAAAGATGCCTTTAATAAGCATGGCGCTTTCTTTGACGAGCTAGGTATCAACGTCAATAACGGCATGGCAAGTTTGTACGAAAAAATCGCTGAGCTACCAGCCAGTAAACGTGAAGAAATCGAACGCGATTTACATGCTTGCCAAGTGCATCGTCCACGCCTAGCGATGGTTGATTCATCAAAAGGTATCACCAACTTCCATTCACCAAGTGATGTGATTGTTGATGCCTCTATGCCTGCGATGATTCGTTCAGGCGGTAAAATGTGGGGCGCTGATGGCAAAATGTATGACTGTAAAGCGGTCATGCCTGAATCGACCTTTGCTCGTATCTATCAAGAAATGATTAACTTCTGTAAATGGCATGGTAACTTTGATCCAACCACCATGGGTACGGTTCCTAACGTTGGTTTGATGGCACAAAAAGCAGAAGAGTATGGCTCGCATGACAAGACTTTTGAGGCGAGTGGTTCAGGGTTGGCTCGTATTGTCGATGAAGATACTGATGAGGTATTGCTTGAGCAGCAGGTTGAAAACGGCGATATTTGGCGCATGTGTCAGGTTAAAGATGAGCCTATCCAAGATTGGGTAAAACTTGCCGTACGCCGTGCCCGTGAATCAGATACGCCTGTTATCTTTTGGCTAGACCCTTACCGTCCGCACGAAAACGAGCTGATCAAAAAAGTTCAAACTTACTTAAAAGATCATGATACGACAGGCCTGCATATTGAAATCATGTCACAGGTTCGTGCGATGCGTTATACGCTAGAGCGCGTTGCCCGTGGTCTGGATACTATCTCTGCGACCGGTAATATTTTACGTGATTACTTGACTGACTTGTTCCCAATCCTAGAGCTTGGCACAAGTGCGAAAATGCTGTCAGTCGTACCATTAATGAAAGGCGGCGGTTTGTTTGAAACGGGCGCTGGTGGTTCTGCACCTAAACACGTTCAACAGTTGTTAGAAGAGAACCATTTACGTTGGGATTCATTGGGTGAATTCTTAGCCTTGACCGTCTCTCTGGAGCATTTGGCCAGTCACGATAACAATGCTAAAGCGCAAATCTTGGCGGATACATTGGACACGGCGACAGAGAAACTGTTGTTAAACAACAAAGGTCCATCACGTAAAACAGGTGAAATCGATAACCGTGGTAGTCATTTCTATCTGGCGATGTACTGGGCACAGGAGCTTGCGGCACAAGATAAAGATGCTGATCTTAAAGCAAAATTTGCACCACTGGCAGAAAAGCTTGAGAGCAACGAAGCGGCTATCGTCAAGGAGCTGAATGAAGCTCAAGGCAAGCCTGTCGACTTAAAAGGTTACTACTTGGCAGATGAAGCATTGGCTGAACAAGCGATGCGTCCAAGCACGCTATTCAATGCAGCAATCGCCTCATTGTAATGGAGTTGTGTGCTAATACAGCAAACAATTGGGCTTAATTTTCTTTATTTATAAAGACTTTTGAACCCAGTTAGGTAAAATAAAAACACCGCTTAGGTCTCAGACTTAAGCGGTGTTTTTTATGCTTGAACATAAGACAGTACGTTTAAAACGTTACTTTTAAAATATCACTTATAAACAGCAAAAAACTGCCAATAAAAAAGCCACCTACATAACTGTAGGTGGCTTTTTGACATTGATAAGTTCAGCGATACTTTTGTGAATATAGATACTTTTATCAATACTATAAAATTCTAATAACTGCTGACTCAGCTCTATATACTTTTTAAACATCCATGTGCTTGATAACCGCTTTACCAAACTCAGAAGTACTGAGCAAGATAGCATCTGGCATGAGGCGCTCAAAGTCATAAGTGACCGTTTTATTAGCGATAGCACCTTGGATACCACTGATAATGAGATCAGCGGCTTCTGTCCAGCCCATGTCTCGTAACATCATCTCAGCTGATAAAATTAATGAGCCAGGATTTACTTTATTCTGACCCGCATATTTAGGTGCTGTGCCATGAGTTGCCTCATAAACTGCAATTGCGCCGCCTTTGTTAGCGCCCGGTGCGATACCAATACCGCCCACCTCGGCTGCTAGGGCATCTGAGATATAATCACCGTTTAAGTTTAGCGTCGCAACGACTGAATAATCCGCAGGACGCATCAAGATTTGCTGCAAAAAGGCATCAGCAATAACATCCTTGATAATAATATCATTGCCTGTTTTTGGATTTTTCATTGTCATCCAAGGACCACCATCTAATAATTCTGCATCGAAGCGTTCTGCTGCCAGCTCATAGCCCCATTCCTTAAATGCGCCTTCGGTATACTTCATAATATTGCCTTTGTGCACTAAAGTCACACTGGGCAAATCATTATCGATAGCATGTTGAATGGCTTTACGCACCAGACGCTGTGAGCCTTCTTTGGATACTGGCTTGATACCGATACCGCAATCATCATCGAAGCGGATCTTCGTAACGCCCATCTCTTCTTTTAAGAATTTGATGATTTTCTTAGCATCCTCACTGCCCGCTTTCCATTCGATACCTGCATAGATATCTTCTGAGTTTTCACGGAAAATGACCATATCTGTCAGCTCAGGATGCTGAACAGGACTTGGTACACCTTCAAACCAACGAACTGGGCGTTGACAGACATAGAGGTCAAGCTCTTGACGTACCGCCACATTCAATGAGCGAAAGCCACCGCCAACTGGCGTGGTCAATGGGCCTTTGATACTGATAACATAGTCTTTTAAAATCTCTAGCGTCTCGCTTGGCAGATAGTCACCATCGTATATTTTAGCGGCTTTTTCGCCGAGATAAGCCTCCATCCAAATGATGGACTGTTTGCCATGATAAGCTTTCTCCACGGCCGCATTGACCACTTTTATCATGACAGGCGTGATATCGACCCCGATGCCATCGCCTTCAACGAACGGGATGATAGGGTGATTGGGTACATTTAGCGACAGATCAGCATTTACGGTAATTTTTTCGCCGTCTCTTGGGACGATAACCTTCTCATAAGACATAGATAAAACTCCTTGGTTGTATGTTAGATATCGCAAGCATCCTTAGCATTCTGTTATGCTAGCCACTCTATTATGATTATTTATACCGCTTTAAACGCGGGTTAGCCAAACTAAAAACTCTGAGCAACAGGTCTGAGCAATAAGTAAGTTGCGATATGTTGATAAATGGTTTAAAAAATGAATAAGTAAAATAGTGATGCACTGAATAATCATTTATTGACTTAACGATACTGTAAAAATCCCTTTAGTAAAATAGCATCCACACAGACTGTTATAATAACGCGCAAAATAACAAAGATACTTTATATAAAATCAACAAATTTGCAGCTTATAGCGTTGATTTAAAGAAATAACGTTTTATTAGGGTGTGTCCTCGTTTTAAAAATCGTAAATTGAGGACACGCTCTAACCTCAAAATACGCACAAAATAATGATTCAAATTTAGGAAATCCCAAACCATGTCGACCTCTAGTCTGATTTTATTCAACAAACCTTATGGGGTGCAAAGTCAGTTTCGTGATGACAGCAACAATGATCACACCACCCTATCACAGTATTTTACCGATAAGTCTTTACGGATTGCTGGTAGGCTTGATGCCACCTCAGAGGGCTTGCTGATTTTAACGAGTGATGGTCGAGTCAATAAAGCCATTACCCAGCCACCTTCTGCTGCTAATTTTGCAAAAAACCGTCATAAGCAGGGCAAAACTTACTTGGTGCAAGTTGAGGGCACAGCAACGCCAGTGCAGTTGAATGAGCTTGCTTCTGGCGTACATTTAAAAGATGGCAAGACATTACCGGCGACGGCTCTCATGGTAGAAGAGGCAAACTTACCCATTGATTTATGGCAACGTGAGCCGCCTATTCGTGAGCGTAAGAATGTACCGACTTCGTGGCTCATGCTGACAATTTATGAAGGTAAGAATCGCCAAGTCAGACGTATGACAGCACAGGTTGGACTGCCTTGCCTGCGTTTGATACGCTGGTCAGTAGCAGGGTTTGAATTGGGTGACTTAGCCGTTGGTGAGTTTGTGCGCATTCATCTCACTAGCGAACGCTGTCAGCAATTAGGCATTCTTGATTGATTAATTATTACTACTAATCTACTGGTATCTCATTGCTGATTGCTCGTGACTGGCAGCTGCTTATTAGAGCACATCCTCATTTCTATCAGTTTTTTAGATCAGAATACGTCTTAATCGTTGGCTTTGATAGCAATTCAAACCAATTACGACTTGCTAAACATCGCGTCTCGAACGAGCAAGGTTTATCTGCTAAGCTTCAGAACACCATTATTTAGGTATCATAAGTCTCATCCACTTATCATTTGATTTTTTATTATAGGGATATGTTATGTTTGTTTCTCGTCGTTGGATCTTGTTGGCCACTAGCGTTTCTACAGCGCTTATACTGAGCGCCTGTCAGCCGACAAAAGACAACGATGACACAGATTCTAATGCAGCGACCCCACCTGTGACTGATATCGCCGATGCTCCAAATGACGTTGACGCTGATAACGAACTAGTAGCTGGCGAAAACAGCGCAGATGAGAGCCAAATGACCGACATACTTAGAGACTATACAAGGTCGATGACTAGAATGCATGATGAGATGATGATCGGTATGGGTTATAACGACCCTGATACAGCCTTTGCTAAAGCGATGCTTGGACACCACCGCGGTGCCGTAGAAATGGCAAAAATTCAGCTGAAATATGGTACTGACGAAGAGATGCGTCAATTGGCACAAGAGATTATCGCCGCTCAGCAAGTTGAAATCGATATTTTGAATAAATGGCTTGCTAGCCACCCTGATACAGCCAAACCTAAACCCAATACTGAAGCGATGCAGCAAGCGTATGCCAGAAGCATGGATGTCTTAAATGGCGAGATGGTATTGGGTATCGCCGATCCTGTGCCTGACATGTCATTTGCACGTGGTATGCTGCCGCATCACATTGGCGCAGTAGAGATGGCAAACATTCAGCTAAAATATGGCACTGACGAAGAGATGCGTCAATTGGCACAAGATATCATCGATGGTCAGCAGATGGAGATTGCGCGTATGCAACAATGGATTGCAGATGCTAATGCTAATACCGATAACAAGGTTGAAGAGACACAGAGCACAAGTGAAGCGGATAATCATCAGCAATCTGAGCAAGCTGCTTCTTAGGTGCTGAATTACTAAACGCTGACCTAGCCGTTAATTTTTAACAAACCTTAAAAGACTGCCAGTCATTACCCAAAGCCCCTGCCAAATAATATTATTTAGCAGGGGCTTTTACTTTTAACCAATTATTGGACAGAATAGTGAGAACAAATACATTCACATTAATATATTTAGCAATGTATTTAACTTTGATAACGCTCTATAGCGTTAAGCCATGTTTGCCAGCCTGCATCGACTAGAGAAGAGTTATCACTGACTCCTGACGATTGATTTGCTTTTGTTAAGTGCAAGCTCACTTTATGCGGAGATGCTTTGTCAATGGCTTCATTAGCCGCTTTAGGAAGCACGTTAACACGCATCAACTCATCACGGCGAAATAGATGACACTCAATGTCACGCTCCACATTACTTAGCAACGCCAATTGTTTACTGTCAGCCTTGATACCGTCAAGCGCCACAATGACATCGTTCGCTGAAATACCCGCTCTAGCAGCGACACTAGCACGTGTCACGCGATTGACTTTGAGTCCAGCAGGTGTTTCAGTACAGCGCATGCCCCAAGGCACATGCTTGTCAGCCGTCTCTTTGCTATTACTATGCATGCTAATGCCGTTTGCCGCCAGCAGCGCTTCAATTGGCAACTCTTCAACACCATTGACATAACGATACTCAAAGTCTTCCCAATCCTCTATGGGCATGAACTGCCCAATGACTGTACCCATATCAGCACTATTGATGCCAATGCGTTTATTGTCGTTTTGCTTTGCTTGAGTATAAAAAGCCTTGACCACATCAAACAGACGATAGCGACCATTGCTCTTTTGGAGCAGTGTTAAATCCAAGCATAACGCCACCAATGCGCCTTTGTTGTAATAACTGATACCAGCATTGCCTGTATTTTCATCGTTACGGTATAGCTTAATCCACGCATCAAAGCTCGACTCTGCAACGCTTTGATACGCGCGACCCGCGGTTTGATAGTAACGATTAATTTGCTCAGCCAGTAGCTTGAGATAGCTTGGCTTATCAATCACGCCCGACGCTTGCAACATAAAGTCATCGATATACGAAGTAAATCCCTCAAATACCCATAGCAGTGGTGTAAATGCCTCGCGGCGCAAATCAACATTCAACATAACATCTGGGCGTACCGTTTTGACCCACCACGAATGAAAATACTCATGGCTGCATAAGCCCAAAAATCGCTGATAATCGGTGCTTGGTATTTTTGGCTCATCAAGAGTTGGTAAGTCTCGGCGCGGCGTAATGAGACTGGTCGAATTGATATGCTCAAGTCCACCATAATCCTGACCACTGGCAAAGGTCATAAACGTATAATCATTAAATGGCGCATCACCCAACCAATCTAAATAGCACTGACAGATCTGAGTGACATCCTGCTGTAGCCTGCCCATATTGGCACTGTGCTTACCTGAGAGATAAAAACGATGGTGTAGCGTCTGATGCGTACTGTCTTGAATAATAAAGTCAAACTTATCTTGTTCTGCAATCTCAAACGGGTAATCAATAAGGTCGTGATAACTGCCTGCTTGTAGTCCATAGCTATGCTGCTCATCAAGGCGTAGATGCGTAGACTCCAAACCACATGCCAATAGTAGCCGACTCTCGTCTTTACCTGCTAAAAATGCTACTGGCACTGCTAAACTGACTTGTACAGCTCGATGCTCCTGCCCTTCTACAGCCAATGCCAGTGAGGTGAAATTCCCATACAAACGTTGCTGATCGACATAGGCAGTACGTACCGATAAATCATAGCAATAAACTTCATAATGGACACTGACGGCTTGCCCTGCCTTAGCTTTTGGTAATTGCCACGTGTTTTTATCTATTTTGTGCGCGCGATAAACCTTAGTATGAGTATCATCATCCATGATTTGGCTGTCTAATGCTTTACTATCTAGCACCTGGCTGTCTAACACCTTATAATGCACCGCGGTAATGTTGCGCGCGAACTCACGCATCAGATAACTGCCTGGTATCCACGCTGGCATCCAAAGTTGAGGCGCATCATTTACTGCCGTAAAATTGAGCGACACATCAACCAAGTGCTCAGAAAAACGCTCGAAATTGAGTCGATAATTAATATCAGCTTTAGCTTTATGGTGATCATTGATTGTATTGGCATCTGATAGCTGATTGCGTGAATTATTAGCAAATGAAGTCATTGTTTTTTTATCCTTATTTATATCATTATGGTAAAAGCCATTGTCCAAAAACGCAACTGACAAACCCCAAATATCCATTTACGGTCTTCAAACCACAAAAAACTGTGTTTATTTTCATAAAAAACGCCACTTATCAGTATAAAATAGCATTTTTTATTGTTTTTACCTTGAAAGTTATATGAGCCATCTCAATTAAAGATGCTAACTGCTAAAGTTACTTTAATAAACTGATGATAATTGACTAATGACGTGGCTATTTGGCTTGCTGATTGGATTTTTTAGGTTTATTGCAACCGTATTTAATTTTTTACATAGATATATTTAGGATAACTTATGACTATTATTGCAAAAGACACTGCCGTCAAATTCAATTACACACTAAAAGACGACGAAGGCAACATTCTTGACCAATCACCAGAAGGTCAACCACTTGCGTACTTGCATGGCCACAGCAACATCATTCCAGGCCTTGAGCAACAGCTAGAAGGTAAATCTGCTGGCGAACAAGTCAATGCTGTTGTTGAACCTGCTGATGGCTACGGCGAATATCAAGAGCAAGCGGTACAACATGTACCACGTGATAACTTCCAAGGCGTTGACGATATCCAGCCGGGTATGCAGTTTCAGTCAGAAGCTGGCGGCCAAGTAATGCTAGTTACCGTTACTGAAGTAAATGACAAAGAAGTGACCGTTGATGCAAACCATCCATTGGCTGGTAAGCGTTTGACGTTTGATGTTGAAATCCAAGAAGTACGTGCAGCAACTGAAGACGAACTAAACCATGGTCATGTCCATGGCGCTGGTGGCGTTGAGCACTAATCTCTTCTAGAGTATAGTGAAATATTAAATGGTAGTCTTTATTAAGACTGCCATTTGGTCAAAAAAGGTCAGTGACTTTGTCTACTGACCTTTTTTATGCTTATTCTATGATAAGTTCAATATTAATATAAATATACTTATCTATAAGCTGAGCGCTATTTACGTCTACAGTGATATTAAACTTGAGCAATATCTCTCTAAAAAATCTACCATAAAAATTACTAATGTCCAGACGTAATAAAGCCGCATAACGACAAGCGTTATGCGGCTTTTATCACTAACCATCCATGTTATCGTTATATGATACCTAATCCCGGAGTATCCTATAACTGACAGGCATCTAGCCTTATCATCCTTAATCAGCAAACCACCTATCCCTGATGCGACCTTTGAGATACCAATCCCTAGTATCAATGAACCTTTTCGTTCAATCGTGCCGTACAGTTATAATCGCAGATTGCCTCATGGTTAGTAAGAGGTATAAACGTCAATCCATGTAAGCATATGCTTACATGGATTTTAATCACAGCCTTTTTGGCTGACAATAATGACTGTTTATAGCTTTTCTTCAGGGCTTAACAATGCTTTAGGTTCAGCGCTTAGCATAATATAGGCCGCTTCATTGATGAAGGCTTCGTCTTCAGGTAGCTCTGGGCGCTCCTTGGCTTTCATGCGGCTGCGCTCTTCAAATTTTGCATCCATTGCCGCTTGATAGGTGTTCCAATTGGCATAAGGGCGCTCACCCGTTGCAATAAGACGTTTATTTTCAGCCTCTAGTGAACGCTTTTCAATTAACTGCATCTTAGCTCGGCGGCTATTAATATCAAGTGGAATTGGTTTTTTCTCGTCTTCCATATCGCGAATGTTGTTTAGCGCTGAGAGATAAACAAACTGTGGGTTTTGCTCTTGACGAATTTTAGACTGCTGGTTAAGTGTCGCCAGCGTCGTATCAGTGAACTTACCTTCAGGCTTGTAAGGCGCCGTTTTGATGGTATCCCAAGGCAACGCTTTTTTCTGTGCACGTTCGCCAAAAGTGGCATCATCGTAGATATTGACCAACTCTACATCAGGTACCACACCTTTATTCTGTGTGCTACCACCAGTGATGCGATAGAATTTGCGCTGCGTTAAAGTGGCTGAACCCAATGCCAAATTATCGAGTTGAATCTGCGCTGAACCTTTACCCGTTGTCGTACTACCAACCACTAGCCCGCGACCGTAATCTTGGATAGCCGCAGCAAATATCTCACTGGCTGAGGCAGACGCTAGGTTAGTAATAACGACCACTTTGCCATCATAAAGTTGCTCACCGCCATCATCGTCACGGTAGACCTGAATGTTGCCGCGATTGTCACGGATTTGCACCATCGGTCCGCTCTTGATAAAGAAGCCAAGCATTTTTGCTACTTCATCCAATGAACCACCTGGATTATTGCGCAAATCAACCACGAGGCCATCAATATTTTCTTTATTCAATGCTTTCAATGCTTTTTCGGTATCGATACTGACGCTGCGATAATCCTCACCGTTACGGCGTGCCTGATAATTCAGATAAAAGCTCGGTATCTCAAGGACACCGATGCGTTTTGGCGTTTTATCAATATTAGGGCGCTGTACTTCTACCACGCGCTGGGTAACCCCTGACTCTTCTTGTTGAATAATGTCACGAACCACCGTCACGTTACGGGCACTGGCATCAGGGGTATTTGGCTGACGCACTTTAATGGTCACTGATGTGCCACGTTTACCGCGAATCAAGCTCACAATCTCACGCGTTGACCAGCCAACTACATCTGTCATGTTCTCGCCATCTTTGGCAATACCGATAATCAAATCGTTGGGTTTAATCTGACCAGATTTGGCTGCTGGACCACCATCGACCAAGGTCACGATGCGAGTATAATCTGGGTTTTTACGATCAGGGCGAATAGAGACGCCAATGCCTTCTAATTGCAAGCTAGATTGGATTTGCAATTCGTTGGCTTGAATCGGTGCGTAATAATTACTGTGCGGATCGTAAGTCAGCATCGCCGTATTTAAGATGGTTTCCATGATTTCATCGTTTGTGAGACGCTTAAACTGCTCTTGCTGTCGCGATAAACGGTTTTGTAAAATCTCGCTTGGTGTACGTTGGTCGTTGCGCACCAAATCTTGTCCACGAGTAATATCAGGATTGCTCAGAAATACTTTTTCTTTGGCTTTTTCATCTTCTTGACCCAAGGTAATACTCATCAGCTGAAACTTAAGCTGACGCGTCCAATAATCACGCTGCTCTTTTTTGGTTTTAAAATGATTGAGTTTTTCACGGTCAAGCACGATCGTATCATCACTCGTCAAATCAATATCGGTTTTTAGCATCTTGCTCGCCATCGCAAAATACTCATTTGAGCGTTTGCGATAGCGTTCAAAGACCTCTACTCCTGCAGACAAGTCGCCACGCTTGAGGCGAGCACCGAATTCATCGGCGTATTTTTTCTTAAACTCATCCACATCAGACTGCAAAAACAACGTATGGTTTGGGTCAAGGCTATCGATATACATAGACAAGATTTCGCTGCCCGTTTTGCTATCTAGCGGCTGATTCAAATAGTGGCTACGATCCAGCAATGCGGCTACTTGGCGAGTGGTGACTTTTTGTTCAGGGGTTTGTACAAAGCCTTCAGTATTGGTGTCGGCCATTGCCGTCCCGTAGCTCTGGGTAAGAATAATACCGGCGATGCCCACTGACGCTGCACTGAGTAACCACTGTGCTGGTTGTTTTTTCATCATATATACCTAGTTATTTTACGTTAATAATATTATTTGTTTTATAAAAATCAAAAATGACTGAATCAGTCGCTGCCTATAAATGCTTTATCTTTAAGTCACGAAATACTTATCTACCATTATCAATCGAGTATGTATTCAATGATACTTTCTAAAATCTAAAACGATATTTTTTAAAATGCTATTTTCTGAATAATTATGGTCACTAAATGCCATTGCTGTTTGCTAATATTTTGTTAAAAATCACTCAATATTATCATGCACATAGATATCCAACTGTCTCAAACTGTATAAGCAATCTTACACGCTACGCCTGCACATACCAAACTTTCTATTACATTTATTGTTCATCATTATTTGGGTCATTTATTGACGATTCAATGGTCAATGGCGAATTGATTTGAGTCTATTCATCTGCCACATTATGCTCATTTGCTAATAACTGTCATAATAAAGCAGTTTTGATAATAGTGGCACACTGCCAATTATCATCATTAATTTATTTGAAGCTGAACCGATCATATAACAATATATAACACCATAAGGATTACGCAATGTACGGCGTTTTAATGATTGATATCGATAGTACCGCACTGACAGCAGAAGATGTCAGCTTAATCAAACAGGCACAAGTGGGCGGGGTGATTTTATTTGCCCGAAACGTTGCAGATGCGGCACAAGTACGGGCGTTGTGTGACGACATACGTTATCACAACCCGGATATATTAATCGGTGTCGACCAAGAAGGTGGACGAGTCGCACGCCTGCGCAATGGCTTTACCCCACTACCTGCCATGGGCAAGCTTGGGGAGCTCTTCAATCAAGAGCCTAACCATGCGCTGAGCTGTGCTTACGATTGTGGCTATCTAATGGCAACAGAAGTATTGGCAGTGGGCATTGATCTTAGTTTTGCCCCAGTACTTGACAGAGATGGCATCAGCCAAGTCATCGGGGATCGTAGCTTTCATCAAGAGCCGCAAGCGATCACTGCGCTGGCGACTCAGTTCATGCGCGGTATGAAAGCCGCTGGCATGGCAACCACAGGCAAGCATTTCCCCGGTCATGGCGCGATTGCCCCTGATTCCCATGTGGCTGAGGCCATCGATACGCGTAGCTTGGATGAGATTATGCATAGCGATATGCAGCCTTTTGCCCAAACCTTACCGTGGCTTGACGCCTTAATGCCTGCCCATGTTATTTTTTCGCAAGTCGATGATAAGCCAGCAGGTTTTTCTAAAATTTGGCTCAAGGACATCATACGGGATCAGCTAAAGTTTGATGGGGTCTTATTCTCTGATGATCTATGTATGGCAGGTGCTCAAGCCGCGGGCGATGTCAGCGCACGTGTGAAAGCCGCGATTGAAGCGGGTTGTGATATTGCGCTGGTTTGTAATGATCGCGTCGCCGCCCATGAAGCCGCAGAGACCGCACAAGAGCTGCCTTATCCCAATCAAAACCGTATTAAAACAATGTGCGGACAGATACCAACATGGCAAGGTGATCTGGAATCAACTTGTCAACAATTTGATTATTGGCAACAGGCAAAGAAAAACGTAACTCAAACCTTTTTTAATCCTCAATCTGAGGCACAAGCGACTCGCAGCGCTACTGAATCAAAAGATCCGACCGCTTATAAATAATCGCTTATCATTAGATACTTATCATTAGCCACCTATAAACAACAGCCTTAACAAAATAAAAAACCGCACCTTTATAAGATGCGGTTTTTTAAATTAGTAATGACTCAATCAATTTTCTGTGCATTAATTGGCTGGATCTACTGCCGTACCTTGAGTAGCATCATCACCATCAGGCAATAAGTCATCGTTATTGCTATCTAGAGGATTTAAGTCTGGGTCAAGCGCGTTATTACTAATAATCATACCATCGTTCGCACTGGCCATCTCGTCATTGACTATAAATTCAATACGGCGATTACGGAAGCGACCCTGCTCAGTTGAGTTATCAGCGATAGGCTCTGATTCACCCATGCCTTTCGTCATCAATTTACTAGCATCAACACCTTGAGATACCAAATACTCTTTCACTGCCTCAGCGCGATCACGAGACAATTCTACATTGTAAGAATCTGATGCCTGACTGTCAGTATGACCGATAATCGTCAGCTTCATATTCGGTACTTCGTTGATAATCTTAGCAGCGCGGTCAAGCAGCTCTTTATTGACATCAGGAATGACCGCTTCATCCACTTCAAAGTTGATCACCTGAATACTCAATGCACGAGCCACATCACGTGGATCGGGGTTCTTACCAAGATTGGTCATAGCAACATCCGCAGCTGCCAAACTATTATCAATCTCACCCTGCAAATCTAATGGCCCTTCGGCTTGTATGGTCATCGCAGGAACAGCCGCTTGTAAGTCAGCCACTAGCTTATCTAATGCCGCTGCATCAGGCGCATTGACAGTGATGACATCGCCTTTGATGATCATGCTCGCATTTGGTACATTTTTGACGATAGGCAAGATAGTAGCTAGCTGAGCCGCCGCTGGCATATCTACTGCAAAATTATCATCGACATCAGCACGGCATTTATTGGCTTCTTCACCAAATGCACGGGTTAACGCATTCATTACATTGGTCTGCAAGGTCTCGTCGCCCACATTCATACGGCAAGCATACAGCTCACTATTTTCACCAGTCGCAATGCGCAATGATGCAGGCTCAATATCACCTGCCACTGCCAACTGACCCTCTCCCTGCGCTGCTTTTTGGGCAGTAGCCACCGGTGTAGCGACAGGCTCAGGGTTCTCTTGGCAACCACGAAGTAAAGCCCAAGCCAATGCGCCTAAAATAATCAAGCCAATAATGGGAAGCAATGCTTTCATAAAGCTGCCTTGCTGCTCTTCTTCGCGTTGTAATGGAGCGGTGCTCACCGTATCAGAGATACGCGCGCCAGCAGCAGGCGTCGCTGCCAACATACCGACTGGCAGAACGGCGCTTGCCCAGGCAGGAATATAACGCTGATAACTGTCGAGATTATCATTTAAGAACTGCGGCACTGGTGTGGTACCTGCCAAGCTTTTGATTTCGTGAAAAGCCAGTGGCGCTGCCATCGCTATCAGTCCACGCGAAGACGTCGCATCAACATTATGCTTGCCTGCCAGCTCACGAGCGATTTGATCACGTTGCGAATCATCGCTCCATACACGGTCATAAAACCCTTGGTCATCACGAGTGATATTCTCATTTGCAAAACGATTATAAGTATCATTATCCGCCAAGCGAGCCGCAAAAATAGCGTAGAACTGCTCCAGTAGCCCCTTTTTAGCGGGACTATGATCATCTTCAAGCACGGCTGGGCTGACTGTGCGCGTCAAATGACTGATAATATCCATAATACAATTCTCCTATTAATGCCTATATTAGTATCGATTTATATAATTAAAATATTCAAAAAACGCCAGATAAAATAATGATTTGAAATAAGAACCATGACAGCTAAAACCATCTTAACCCTGTTCAATTTTCATCATTATAAAAGTATTAAGTCAGTGTTAACAATCAACAGGTTGTTGTACAAATGATACGTTAGGTAATATTTCAAGTGTCACACGTAACCAAAAACATGGCAAATAACCAATCATTAGCCCAGTGAGAACCCATAAAAGAATCAGTAAAACTTATGTATAAATGGAGAAAATACATCCTTTTTTCAGATACTTTGTGGTCTTTTACATAATTCTGACTGGGTATCAACAGAAAAAATGGCGGTATAAGCAACTTATACCGCCATCTTTACTTGATAACTTGTTTCAATGGATAAATTGATCAAACAATCGTTAAACACCTCTATTATCCAATCATTTATTCCTTACTTGCGCAGGTTCAGCGATGATGAGTGTGCTTGCCATATCATCTACCTCCGATTCTGAAATAGAACCTGACGGTCTGTTATTCATCGGTGTATTGTTAGGAATGTTGCTGGGAATACTGTTGGCATTGTTACTATAATTGTTGGGTGCAGGAGTAGGTACGATACGATCACCTGCATCGTCATCTGCTGCTTGGAACTCTCCAGACCCACTGTTGTTATAGTCATTAGCATACTGATTGTTGGCAGCTCCCTCATTTTCAAACTGATTATTCGTATTATTCATTGCATTGGCATCAGCATCGTTATTTTCAGGCAATGGTAATGGTGCAGTACTATCGATGACCATGGCAGGTATCAAAGTACGCATATCCGTAACCAGTCGTTGCAATAGCATACTATCTGGCGCTTCTAACATAAGACGATCATTCTGCAAATGTAGGCGTGCAAATGGCGTAGACCTCATCATCGTCAAGACATTGGGTAGTACTTCCTCAGGTAAATTGGCAATACTACTGGCAACTCCAGCCTGTACTGTTAATTCGCAAATACTCGCTTGCTCACCAAAGCTGGTATTGAGCGCTTGTTGCAAGGTGCTTTGTAACGCTGCATCGCCAATGGTAGCACTACAGGCATACAGACTACCGCTGTTATCTACGCCAACGATGAGCTCAATGGGAGTCATTACCTGCGCTACTGGTGCAGGCGTTGGTGCTACCACAACAGGCACTGTCGCAGCGGCTTCTACAGGCGGCGCGTTGTTCGGTCTGACTAATATTGCCCAAGCAGCAAGCCCTATCGCGGCAATGGCTACTATTAATAAACCCACCCGTACCAGTAAATCATTACGTTGATTGCGAGTACGCACTTTTTCTTGCTTCATACTGCTATTTTCTGCCAAATGATGCGCGGATGGATTGGCATGAATGGCGCCAGTATGAGCACTAAAATGACCATCGGTATTACCTATCCTCATACTTTCTACATCAGTATTTCCAATATCTTTTTTATCTGCTGTATCAGCATTTTGTCTATAAGCGACTGGCGCTGCGGCGATCGTACTGGTATCTATATGAGAATTTTGCCGTCCATCCAAAGAAGTGTCACGCACTGGTACGCTATCAATATCTGCGGCGATGTATGGGTGTGTTTCTGATGCGCTATTGACGTTTTGAGGAGCAGTAATAATAGGTGCTGACCACATTGGTAAATACTGACGCAATGCTGCCTGCTCTCCCTGCAAAAACGCTGGCAAAAACTGTCCGTTTGCCAATACTGTCAGCTCACGATAGGCCAGTGGCGCGGCATTGATAAGCAGCTGTAACGTAGCAGACTCATCAATATGATGCATGGTAGACAGCTCTCGGATCATAAGCTGTTGTACACTTTTATCTTGCCACAGTTGTTCGAACAGTGGGCTTTCTGTGACTCTATCAACCATCCCTTGCTCGGCGCGGATAAATTGTGAGTACACTTGCGGCAAGGCGAGACGTGATGCCAAGATGGCATAAAACTGCTCCAATAAGCTGATGTAAGCCACACTATCATGACTATTGCGCTCACCTATGACAGCTGGCGTTACGGTCTTTTCTAATTGGTCGATAATACTCATAGATTACTGCCTCTTTCGGCGCTTATTTTAAATTCACCAACGCATGAAACGTTTACTTTACTTGTCGTTAGCGTCTGTATTCTTGGATACCGCTCTCATTTAACCCACCATTACCGTCAAGATACGAAGCATTACTCAATTTGCCTGACAGCCTGCTATATTATTCACTATAAAAGCATATAAATGCACTATTTTGTCACATAATAAGTTTTTGCATTGCCATAACTACTGTTAGTATTACTTTATTATAAATAGCTCATGCTTAATAATTGCTTGTCAGTCCTATTTAGTTTGCACTCAGCCATAATGCGTAGGCTTTGAACATTGTTATTCATCACCTTGTCACATATCAGGCGCAGCCTAAGGATTTTCCTTTGTTCAATCATACGACCCTTATTATTATTATCACGGTTATTGTCAGCTTAGTGGCATGGCAAAACAAAACAGTATTTAATCGGCTTATTTTTTATCCGCCAGCGGTAAATAATGGGCAGTGGGACCGTTTTGTCACGCATGGCTTTATTCATGCCGATAGCATGCACCTGCTCTTTAATATGTTTACTTTATACTTTTTTGGTCGTGCTATTGAAGGACTGTATCAGCCGTTCTTATTTGGTTATGGTTTTGTGGTCTTTTACGTATTGGCCATTATCATTGCGATGATTCCAAGCTATCTCAAGAATAAAAACAATGCGAGCTATTTAAGCCTTGGCGCGTCAGGCGGTGTATCAGCCGTATTGTTTGCTTTTATTTTGCTGGCACCGTGGGAAAAAATCTACCTATTCGCGATTGTTCCTATACCTGCGATATTATTCGCCGTCGCTTATATCGCTTATAGTATCTATGCAGACAAACGGGGCGGCTCTAATATCAATCATATGGCGCATATGTGGGGCGGCGCGTTTGGGGTTATTGCCACGATTATTTTAGAACCGCAAGTCCTACCGCATTTTATCAATGCGCTATTATCACCTGGGCTTTAAATTTAGTAATGAAGTTTATTAATGAAGCTCAATGATAAAAATTGAAATGAGCACTTGGGTTATGATGACAGTTTAAGTAATTAAGCGATAATTAACGTCGCGTTATGTTTTGCACAAACTTATACTTAACAAACTATTTAAGAATTTGATAATTATTATGATGATAGATGTTATCGGTGATATTCACGGCTACGCATACAAGTTAATTGGCTTATTAAAGCAGTTAGGTTACGTTCATAATGGTACGTACTTTGTACCGCCAGTAGGGCATCGGGCGTTATTTATCGGTGACTTGATTGACCGAGGACCACAGCAATTGGCTACCTTAGAGATTGTTTTTGCGATGTTAGATGCTAACGTAGCAGATGCGATAATGGGTAATCATGAATATAACGCCCTCGCCTTTGGCACACTTGACCCTGATAACTCCAGCCAATATCTGCGCTCGCACAATGACATACATACGCGCCAACATGCGGCATTTTTAGCCGAAATAGCTTTTGGCTCAGAGCGTCATCAATATTGGCTTAATCGGTTGTATGAGCTGCCTTTATGGATTGAAACAGACGACGCTTGTTTTGTTCATGCCTGCTGGGATGTCGATAGTATGGCGGTATTGCAGCCACTATTGACTGACGACAATTGCTTAACGCCGCACGGGCTAGTCGCCACTGCCAAAGAAAACACGGCGCCATTTGACGCGCTAGAGCGGGTATTAAAAGGTGTAGAAACAGCATTACCCGACGGCATGGTCATGGTCGATAAAGAAGGCACTGAACGCAAGCGCGTGCGAGTATGCTGGTGGCTTGACGGGCTGAATAAGCGCCGTCTTTATGAGGTGGCGCGTGCGCCTGCATCAGCATTGGCGCAGATTCCAAAAGAGGTGTTGGCTGAAAGTATTGATTTCGCCCTGAAAACGGATAAAGCAGTATTTGTCGGTCATTATTGGCTAACTGGCACGCCTGAGCCACTGAGTTCACAAGTTGCCTGTACTGATTATTCAGCGGCGGTAGACAGCGGATATCTGACTTGTTATCAGCTCAATACTGAGCAACCATTGCCACTAAAAGCCAGTAACTTTGTCCAATATCGCCATGATAAATCGGTAAACCCCAATCCATAAAATTGGTGCTATTGCCCCGCTTTCTTATTAAAAATCAAACTTGGCTTTACGAGAGCAACAAAACTTTTGTATGATGGTCTTTTTGAGGATATCAAAGCATGAGCACCACAATAGCTACTGTTAACACGATGGATCAAAACAGCCCTATCGCCTCCCCTGCTGGTCAGCCGAAAGTTGGCATTATTATGGGATCACAATCTGATTGGGCAACCATGAGTGCGGCAGCGCAATTGCTCGCAGACTTTGATATCGCTTTTGATTGTGAAGTGGTTTCAGCACACCGCACCCCTGATAGACTGTTTGACTATGCAAAAAGTGCAAAAGATAACGGTCTACAAGTTATCATCGCTGGCGCTGGCGGTGCTGCTCATCTGCCTGGCATGTGTGCCAGTCAAACGCCATTACCTGTGTTTGGTGTTCCTGTAAAGTCTTCTATGCTCAGCGGTTGGGATAGCTTGTTGTCCATCGTACAGATGCCGAAAGGCGTTGCCGTTGGCACATTGGCGATTGGCTCAGCAGGCGCTTACAACGCTGCCCTGCTTGCGATTCAAGTGTTAGCATTGAATGATGAGACCATTGCGGCTAAGCTGGACAATCTGCGCCAAATGCAAACTGATACCATCCTTGCCAGCCCAACGCCAGGCATTATCCATACCTAATTACCTGTCTTTGATAACGGTTCTTGAATCCCATTATTGAGATATAGCCGCTATTTACTTGATATTTATTTTTAGATGGGTTTTACTTAATACAAGGTGCATGTAATGCACCTTTTCCGATTTTAATAGATGACTTTTTGCCTTTTATTACACCCAAAATATTATTCATTTTTAACTCAAAGAGCCTGCCATGACTACAGCGAACGCTTACCCTGTTACCCAAACCATTCGTACCATCGGTATTTTAGGCGGTGGTCAGCTTGGTATGATGCTTGCCGAAGCAGCGATGCCACTTGGCTACCAATGTGTGTTTTTAGAAGACAGCGCTGACTGCCCTGCTAGCCTATACGGTCGTGTCTTTCATAGTGATCAGTTAGCAGACTTCATCGCAGCAGCAGACGTTTTCACTTTAGAGTTTGAAAACACACCGACTGCGACTGTAGAACAGCTGACCGATCTGTCAAAATCAGGTAGTAAACAAGGTATGTTTCCGCCATTGATTGCGCTTGATATCGCTCAAGACCGCTTGAAAGAAAAGCAAATGTTCAATGCACTTGAGATCGCCACTGTACCCTTTATGGCTGTCAACTCTGAAGCGGATTTACAGCAAGCCTGTCATGAATTAGGACTGCCTATCGTCCTAAAAACCAGCCGTGGTGGTTATGATGGCAAAGGTCAGTTTGTGATTAGACAAGACAGTGATATCAAGGCGGCATGGCAAGATCTTAAAGATGCGGTTACGGGGAAGGGTTCACTAACGCCAACGCCTGCACCTTTGATTGCAGAAGGTTTTATTAACTTTAGCCGCGAGCTTTCTATTATCGCCGCACGCGCACAAAATGGTCAGGTTCGTTGCTACGATTTGGTCGAAAACCATCATCATAATGGTATTTTAGCCAAGACCCAAGCGCCTGCCGTTGGCACCAGTCATTTATTCAAACAAGCAACTGATGCCATCACCAAGATCATGAATCATTTAGATTATGTTGGTGTGATGGCACTTGAGCTCTTTGTGACCAAAGATGCGCGTGGTCATGACACACTACTCGCTAATGAAATTGCGCCGCGCGTACATAACTCTGGGCACTGGAGCATTGAAGGCGCTGTCACCAGCCAATTTGAAAACCACATTCGTGCCGTCGTCAATCTGCCATTAGGTGATACCGACAACGTGCATCCAGCGATTATGCTCAATGTCTTGGGGCAATATCCAGGTATCAGCGCCGTACTAAATATCGATGGCGCACACTATCATAGCTACCACAAAGCAGAACGCGATGACCGCAAAATTGCGCATATTACCTTGATGCCAAACGACGTTGCCGACTTAGAACCTGCTTTGGCCAAGCTCGTCGCTACGCTACCCAATAAAATGGGACTTGAGAAAAAACCATCTGCGATTGATAGCCAGCCAGAAGCGGCAGATAGTCTAACCACTACTGACAATGACAATATTTTAGAGAGTACAGAAATCCATATTGATGACAGCCAAACAACTCAGGCTATCGACGCTAAGGCAAAAACAGAAAAGGTTAAGAAATAATGCAGATTTGGGTAGATGCCGATTCGGTGCCATTGATTGCCAAAGATTTGATTATCAAAACCGCTGAACGCACACAAACCATGGCAATATTCGTCGCCAATCAGCCGATCAAACTGCGTAAGTCACCACTGCTTGTCATGACAGTGGTGCCATCAGGGTTTGATAAAGCCGATGATTATATCGTTGAGCAAATACAGCCAGGCGATTTGGCTATTACCAGCGACATTCCTTTGGCTAATGACATTTTGGACAAAGGTGGTATGGTCTTGAGCTCTCGCGGCATGGTCTACGACAAAAATAATATCAAGCAAAAGCTCAATATGCGTGATTTCATGGATACCATGCGCGGTACTGGCGTGCTCGAGCTACAAGAAATGAGCGGTCAAAAACCTTATGGCGATCGTGACAAAAAAGCTTTTGCTGATGGATTAAACAAGTTGGTACGCTAGTTTTCACACGCTTTGTCTTTGGTTTTTTGATCTTATCCACTTTGCAAACCGTATACACGCCATAACCAAACACTATGCAATCGGCACGCTTCATAACGAAGTGTGCCGTTTTTTCTTGATACGCTATATCCAGTTTTTACAACAACGATAACGTACATAAGAATAGGAATGACAATGAAAATTTTAGTAATTGGGGCAAGTGGTCGAGTGGGAACGGATTTGGCCAAGCAGCTATTAGCGGATAACCATCAAGTTATTGGCACGACACGCCAAGAAGAAAAACTGTTTACCGATGACAATTATAGCCAACTCGATTTAGATATCACTGCCGAAAAAGAGGCTATACAAAAGCAAATTGATCAAGACATTGACGCTATCTATTTCGTTGCAGGGTCTGGCGGCAAAGATGTCTTAGAAGTAGATTTACATGGGGCGGTCAAAACAATGCAAGCCGCAGAGAATAAAGGTATTAAGCGCTATATCATGCTCAGTACCGTCTTTTCATTAGACACCAGCAAATGGGACAATGCTGGTATTGCTGACCTAAAAGAATATTATATCTGCAAGCATTATGCGGATCAGTGGTTGATTAATAATAGTAGCCTTGACTACACCATCGTTCAAGCAGGGGCGCTAAAAGAGCGCGAAGCAACTGGTAAAGTCACTGTCAACGATGATAATGCTGGTGAAAACTCAATTGCCGATGTGGCGACTACTTTGGCAGCCGTCTTAAATGCCAATAATACCATCAAGAAAGTCTTTAGTATGCATAACGGTGAGACTGCGATTGATGAAGCGATTGCAAAATTATAAGAATCAACTTTACAGCGATTAAAACGAAAAAAGCGAGTAAGCCTAATGGGTTACTCGCTTTTTTCTAATAGGCTTGTCAAATAAGTGGTAACTATATTAAGTCTATCGATGATCGACTAGGCCAAACCGCTCGGAAAAGAAATCACATCTTCTAAGCTATTCGCGCCTGTGATTACCATGAGTAATCTATCGATACCAACGGCGATACCGCTACAGGGAATTAAAGCATCAGATGCTGCTAATAAATGCTCATCGATTGGCATTTGTGGTAGGTTATGACGCTTACGAAGTTGATTGTCTCGCTCAAACCGTTCTCTTAACGCTTGTCCATCTGCTAGCTCATCATAAGCGTTGGCAATCTCAATGCCATTGATATACAGCTCGAAACGTTTAGCAACTGTATTGCCCTCTTTATCAACCGCTGTTTTTGCCAGTGCAGCCGTGGCAGGTGGATATTCTATAATCAAGGTCGGTAAGTCGTGACCTAAGTTTGGCTCGACCGCATTACTAAACAGCAAATCCAGCCAGCTTTGACGAATATCTGCTTCGCCATCTTCTGTGTTATCCAAATCACTATTGAAATCAAAACCTGTCAAACCCTTGTCTTCTGCTACCGCTTGCAGGGCATCAAGGCTAGCTGTCAGCGGATGTATGCCGACGAAATCCATAAACGCATCAACATAGCGGTAATGACTCATTACCACTGAATGTCCATAAAGCGCCGCTAATAATTTACCTAATTCAGCCGCCATATCATCCAGACTATAATTCGGCTGATACCACTCAAGCATGGTAAATTCGATATTATGGCGTACGCCTATTTCGTTATCTCGAAATACGGAGCAAATTTGATATATAGGCACTTGCCAGCTGGCAAGTAAACGCTTCATGGCAAACTCAGGTGAAGTATGCAGATAATAAGTACAGGGGTTATCTTGGTAAGTCACTTGTGCGGCGACTGATTGTAAGAAAGTATCGGTATTACCAGCCTGCGATAGTAGCGGTGTTTGCACTTCAAGCACTTGATGCGTGGCGAAAAACTGACGAACGGTGCTCATCAATTGCGCACGCTGCTGAGCCATTGCCAATGTCATGGTCGGCGCATAGCTGGATTTAGAAGAAGAGTTACTTGCTTGGGTCATTATTATTTGCTGCAATTTAAGGATAAGAGTAAGTTTTCAGATGCTACTTTAGGGTTGAAGGCTGCCTAACTTTTACCACTGCCACTCACGGCGTAAGTGATAATCTCGGCGCAACTGATCAAAGTCAGCACCCTTTACTTGACCGTCAGCCAGCTTGCTTCTTAGTGCAGCATCATCGTACATGATGTCGTAAAACTTCTGTAATCTGTCTGGATGTGCTTTTAATTCAGACCAGAGATAAGTATTAAGCGGTAGCAAACTATGCATCGACAATACAGGCAAGACTGCTAAATTTTCACATAAAGCGTCATAGATAATTTGCGTACCACGCAGCTTACCTTCGACCGTATAGCCTGCGATATGAGGGGTGGCGATAGCCAGTTTGGACAATAAGCACTCAGAAATCTCTGGTTCAAATTCAAACACATCGAGCACTACTTGGCGATCTGTGCGCTCAATATCTGCTTCTAAATCACGCGCATTAATGACTGGTCCGCGCGCACTATTAATCAACAAGGTATGCGCAGGCATCACTGCCAGCGTAGTTGCGTCAATCAGATGCTTTGTTGGATAATCACTGCCACTAAGGTTTGTACTATCTTTTTTATCGGTTAAAGGCACATGTAAGCTCACTACATCACTTTGGCTAAGCACTTGCTCAAGGCTTGCGTTATTCGTATTCGATGTAGGCAGTAATGGATCATAGCCTAGTACCTGCCAGCCTAAATCAATGGCATACTGAGCGAGCGTACTACCAATATTACCAAGTCCGATGATGCCCAATATTAATGGCTTCGTGGATTGCTGCCAACAATGCGGACGCAACGTCAAAATCGCCGTCAATACATACTGCGCAACAGAATGTTTACTACATCCAGCCGCATTGGCGAAAGTGATATTTCGCGCCGCCAAATAATCTTGATCGACATGATCGGTACCGATAGTCGCCGAACCGACAAATTTTACGCTGTTATTATTGGCTAGCAATGCCTCGCCTACTGGTGTCACCGAGCGTATCAACAGCACATCAGGCTGAACGTCTGCGAGCAACTGCGCATTGATATCACGTCCAGCGACGGTGATTATATTGATCGTCTGCTCAGACGCCTGTCCAAGCATCGAAGCATTAAAAAACGCATCTAAGCTTGCGATATTGCTATCGGCCACGATAGTAATGCTGTCAATAGAGTTCGCTCTATTTTGCATAACGTTTGCAGTATTCTTATTTAACATGACTATGTGCCTCTACGTGCCTCTACTTTGATTCATTGACTGGTGGCAACGTTTGGTTGTCAGACAACACCAAATCCTGCGGAGCAAATATCTCATTTTTATGCTGCGATATCCATTCTCGCCATACCGCCAATCCGATGGCTAGCACTACAGGACCGATAAACAAACCAACAAAGCCAAAAGCCGTTAGACCACCTAATACACCAATAAAAATAATAATAAAAGGGATTTTGGTCGCGCCACTAATCACAATAGGACGGATGAGATTGTCAACCCAGCTGATAACCAAAGTGCCCCATAGTGCCAAGCCAATCCCTTCTACAGTATGACCTTGGCTTAACAACCAAATGGATACACCGCCCCAAACAAATGGCGTGCCAAACGGAATCAGGGCGATAATAAAGGTTACGATAGTAAGTAAGATAGGACTTGGTGCACCAGCGAAGTAGTAACCCACACCTGCGAGCAGTGCTTGTGCCAATGCCGTCAGACCAATGCCATACACCACCGCACGCGTGGTCGTACCCACAGAATCAATATAACCATCAATGCGATTGCCAATGATATTACGCAGTGCTTGACGAATTTGACGCACCAAACTGGTACCATCACGATAAAAGAAAAACAACGTCATCAGCGCCATACCTAACTTGGCAAGACCGCTAAACACCACATCAAACGCTACTTTGCCATAATATAAATGTGACTGTACCCAGATACGAAACGCCTCTAACGTCCCTTCTGGGTTTTTATTGATTCTCCACAGCACATCTTTCACTTGCTGACCGATGATAGGCATATCTTTAATAGAATCAGGCACATCTAAATAGCCCACTTTTATACGATAAATCAAGTTACTGATTAGGCTCAAGGCTTCTTGCTGTAGAATAAAAACACCGATAACCAGTGGCACACCTATCATTAAGGAGATACTCACCGTCATAATAGCAGCGCTAAAATTAGGACTCAGCTTTACTTTTTCGTAAAAAAAGTTATAAATAGGAAAGGTAACATACGCTAAAATCGCCGCCCATAATGCGGGTACAATAAAAAACTGTACCACTTGAAAACACAGTACGAACAGCACCACCAACAGAGTAATAGCCAATAGGCGCTGAATAATAAATTCTTTTGTCCAATTTTCAATCATAGCGTATAAACCAAGAGCAGACAGCGAAGATCTATCGCGACCTTGCTGGCAAGTTTATAAATGTGTGATGAATATCAACTCACAGACGGTGCCCATAAAAAGACCCTGTCCATTAGCGGTATCCATTAGCGAGGGGTGTAAACAATCCGTACCAGTAAATCTGCTTTGAGAGCATCAAATCGTAGCATACCGTAACATACTTACGGACGATAGTTTTAACTAACGCAAGATAAATATTAAGGGATTATCACGGCTTATTATGCCGCAAAATACGATAATGATATAACGATATGTTGTAATCTTTACTTACAACTTTCTCTGTATAAGCTTACTAGATAGTGACATTAATAGATAGAAGTTGACACATAGATTTAACATGTAAAAACAATGCACTAAAAGGATATTTTACATTCATACTGTAAACTGACCTATTGAAAGGTAATTCACTGGCGCGTTCTATTTGCAACGATAATTGATGCTATACTAAAGCAATTATTTTAAGCTTTTTAATAGCATTAAATTCGTTTGTTCTTATTTATTTGGATCATTCTACATATATAACATTTTTCAGACGATGCGCTACAGCCCTCTTTTATCGTCCTTCTATAGACTATCATAAGATCAAACCTGTAGAGGGGCGTTACAACGTTGGACACTGTGCGTAAGCAAGCTCATCATATCCGTTCACTATTAGAATTCGATATGACAGAGTGCTATTTTGAGTGAATTTCGGACTTACTTTGATTTTATTTTAAATCAACAACGACCCAACAAATTTTAAACCATATATCGATAGGAACAATAACAATGTCAAAAGACAATGATAATCCCAATATAACTCCCTCAACTGAGGTCAGCAAGACCAATAAAACCCAAGAAACCGTTACTTTTGCATTGGCTCAGTCGCATTTCTTGGTTGGTGATATCACTGCCAATGCTGAAAAAATGCGTGCACTCGCATTGCAAGCTCGCGAGCAAGGTGCAGATGTCATTATTTTCCCAGAACTTGCTTTATTAGGTTACCCACCGCAAGATTTATTACTACGCCCAAGCTTATCTGGTCGCATCAAAAGCGCCTTGTCTACTTTAAGTGATATCGATGACATCGTGATGATTGTCGGTTATCCACATGTCGACCATCATGGTACTTTCAACTCTGCTGCTATCTTGCATAATGGTCATCAAAAAGGCTTTTATCATAAGCAAATCTTGCCAAATTATGGCGTATTTGATGAGCGTCGTTATTTTGATAAAGGTCGTAACCAAGTTTTATTTGACTATAAAGGCATCACAATCGGTCTGCTCATCTGTGAAGACTTGTGGGAAAAAGGCCCTATTGCCGAGCTTAAAAAGCAAGGTGCTGATCTGATTATTAGCTTGAACGCCTCACCTTTTGAGATCGAAAAACAAGCCAATCGTAAAACGATGCTGGCCAAGCGTAGCCGTGAAAATAATTTGCCTATCGTCTATGTCAATGCCGTTGGTGGTCAAGACGACTTGGTATTTGACGGTGGTTCTATGGCGGTGCAAGCTGATGGTAGCGTTGCCCACGAAGCACCACGTTTTATGAATCAGTTACTTCTTGCCACTTTAGACGTCAAAACTGCCAAGTTTAATAGTCAAACTAAGGCGCCATTAACACTGAGCCGTGAGTCAGAGATGTATCAAGCACTGGTCGTTGGCCTGCGCGATTATGTCAACCATTCAGGATTCACTGGTATTATCCTTGGGCTATCAGGTGGTATTGATTCTGCCTTAACGCTATGTATCGCTGTTGATGCTTTGGGTGCTGACAAGGTATATGCGGTGATGATGCCTTATGAATATACTTCTCAGATTAGTCTAGAAGATGCTCAAGCACAGGCTCGCCGCTTAAATGTATCTTATACGGTTTGTCCTATTTTTGATGCGGTTGAAGGCATCCGTCATACCTTAGCCCCACTATTTAACAAATCGCCAGCAGACACCACTGAAGAAAATATCCAAGCGCGTGCGCGCGGTGTGGTACTGATGGCGCTGTCCAATAAGTTTGGGCACTTGGTCATCACCACTGGTAATAAGTCTGAGTTAGCAGTCGGCTATTCGACATTATATGGTGATATGGCAGGCGGCTTTGATGTGCTAAAAGACGTTTATAAGTCGCAGGTTTATAAATTGGCCAGTTATCGCAACCGCTTGGAAGACACCCCAGTCATCCCTGAGCGTGTCATCACTCGCCCGCCATCTGCTGAGTTACGCCCAGACCAAAAAGACCAAGACAGCTTGCCTGACTATGATGTATTAGATGGCATCTTAATGTCATACATCGATGAAGATATGGGCTATCAAGACATTATTAATAAAGGGTTTGACGCTGAACTGGTCGCAAAAGTCATCCAGATGGTAGACAATAGCGAATATAAGCGTTTACAAGCGCCAATCGGTACCAAAATTAGCCATAAAGCCTTTGGACGTGAACGCCGTTATCCATTAGTGAATAAATGGTCCGTAAAAGGCTAAATTAGATTAGCCATTGTTGCTTGCCCTACTTTTATTATGTAGAACGCGAGCAACATGGCTAATTTAATACTTTTATAAAAAATCAAGTTTATTATAATTAGCTGGGTGCTTACCCAGCTTTTTTAGTTTCTATAAACCGACTTTTAATGCCAAGCTGTTATAAACAATACTTTCTTTTTGTACTTCTAATCCATTCATTCTTTAACTTCAATTATTTTAATCCCTATATTTTTTTACCGAGTATGTCATGAGTTTGCTAACCGCTAGTATCTTTCTTCTTTTATTGCTTGCCCTAAGTGCCTTTGTATCCGCTGCCGAAATTGCCATCGCTGCTGGTCGCAAAATTAAGCTACAAATCATGGCAAAAGAAGGGGATGTCCGCGCATTTGACGTCCTTAAAATGCAAGAGCACCCTGGCAGTTTTATTACTGTCGTACAAGTGGTTTTGAATGCCGTCGCTATCTCAGCTGGTGCGGTCGGTGAGTCAGCTATTAGCCCTTATCTAGAGCTTTTGGTGAAGAATGAAGCAGTGTCATCTGTCATATCATTTGTGCTGATCACCAGTTTGTTTTCTCTACTCGCTGATTTAATGCCCAGACGATTGGCGATGTCAAACACTGAAGCTATCGCTGTACGTCTCGTACGACCAATGATGCTATTGATTTTTATATTCAAACCCGTGATTTGGATATTTGATGGTGCAGCAAATGTCATCTTTGAATTACTGGGTATTTCAACCATACGACAAGACGATATGACGCCAGAAGATATTTATGCTGTCATGGATGCTGGTGCTGAAGCTGGTGTGCTCAAAAAACAAGAACATCATCTGATAGAAAATATCTTTGACATGCAAGAGCGCACCGTAACGTCGGTGATGAATCCACGTGAAAATATTGTTTATTTTGATACCAAAACGAGCACTGAAAAAGTCGTTGAAGTGATGATTGAACAACCACATAACAAGTTTTTGGTCTGTCAGGAAGATGACCTAGAGCACATTATTGGTTATGTAGAGTCGCGCAGCTTTTTGGCATTGGTTCTTAACCAGCAGGAGGTCAGCTTAACTGACAAAGCGCTATTAAAACCTGCACTCTTCGTTCCTGATACCTTGTCCTTGTTTGAAGTATTAGAGATGTTTAAATCTACAGGCGCTGACTTTGCCGTCATCGTGAATGAGTATGGATTGGTAGTGGGTGTCATCACGCTTAAGGATGTGATGAGTATCGTCATGGGGGAGCTTGTCACCTTGGAGGAGCAGCCCATTGTTCAACGTACTGACAACTCGTGGCTAATCGATGGTATGACTCCTATCGAAGACGTCGTACGCGCTTTAGATATCGTTGATCTGCCACGCAGTCAGAACTATGAAACCATTAGTGGCTTTATGATGTACATGCTACGCAAGATTCCAAAGAAAACCGATACTATCGAATATGCCAATTATCGATTTGAGATTATCGCAACGGACAATCTCAAAATCACTCAGATGCTGGTTACCAGAATGGATGAGACTGTCTGATAAATAAAAATTTAAGCTCGTGCGCCAAATATGGCGCTACCAACGCGCACCATTGTCGAACCACTGGCTATCGCCTCTGTCATATCACCGCTCATGCCCATGCTCAGTGTATCCCAAGCATTTAGCTCTGCATGAGTCTCTTTAATCTCATCAAATAACTGCTTGGTACGGGTAAAAGCATCCGTACCTCCCTTAGCAGGAATAATCATCAAACCACGCAGCTGTAACCTGTCATACCCCTTGATAGCAGTTATCAAATCAGGTAGCTGTGCTGGCAGGCAGCCTGATTTGCTTTCTTCGTTATCGATATTGACTTGGATTAGCACATTAAGCGGTGGCAGCTCAGCTGGGCGCTGGTCGTTTAGACGCTGAGCAATAATGTCACGCTCAACCGTTTGTACCCAATCGAAATGCTCAGCAATATCACGGGTCTTATTGCGCTGGATACTACCAATATAATGCCAAATAATGCCTTTAGTTTCTGGCTGTCGTTTTAGCGTATCGATTTTTTCGATGGCTTCTTGCAGATAATTTTCACCAAAGTGCTGCTGTCCTTGCTGAGCCAAAGTAGCAATCATATCAGCTGGTTTAGTCTTGGAAACTGCCAGCAACGTCACACTATCTGCTTGTCGTGCCGCATGCTCACACGCTTGAGTCATTTGCTTACTCACTTGCTGCCAGCTCGCAATAAGATTTTGGCTATCAATGTTATTTTCTATTTCTTTCATATATTACTCACGAGAATAATTTAATCCATTTTTTAATCAGTCACTTTTAATGACTTATATTTTTACTCACTTATATAATGAACTTTTATTAGCTATGGTTAAACTTTTTATAAATGTCTTCTAATATAAAAAACTCAATAAGCATCAATCTATAAATCGACACTCATAATGACTAATTTTACATTTTATTGGTGTAGTAGATGGTTAATTGTTGGTAGTCTTGTTATTATATTGTTACATGGTTTAACATATGCTACTGAATATAATAGTAATGGTAAAGACCATCGCTACTCCTTTATTAACGTGACCGACTTTAATCAGATCGTTTATCGATTGATAATCACTCCCCTTTTTTGCTCTTTTGTCCTACCCTTATTGATTGATAGGAATATCCGATTATGGCTGAAAAAAACAATTTAAGCATCGAAGACTTGCTGCGCTTTACGGTTAAGCATAAAGCATCAGATTTACATATTTCAGCCGGTATGCCAGCAATGATACGTGTTGATGGTGAAATGACCCGTATTAATATGCCAGAGATGACTCATCAGGTTGTGCACCAGCTTATCTATGACATCATGAACGATAAGCAGCGTGCTGATTTTGAAGAATTTTATGAAACGGATTTCTCTTTTGAGATTCCCAATCTAGCACGTTTTCGGGTAAACGCATTCAATCAAAACCGTGGGGCGGGTGCTGTCTTTCGTACCATTCCGTCCAAAGTCTTAACGATGGAAGACCTCGGTATGGGTGATGTATTCAAGCGCGTGTCAGACTTTAAACGTGGTGTGGTTTTGGTCACAGGTCCGACAGGTTCTGGTAAGTCCACAACGCTAGCTGCCATGATTGACTATATTAATGAGTCCCGTAAAGAGCATATCTTGACCATTGAAGATCCGATCGAATTTGTCCACGACTCCAAAAAGAGCTTGATTAATCAGCGTGAGGTGCACCGCGATACCTTAGGTTTCGAGCCTGCATTGCGCTCGGCCCTACGTGAGGATCCCGATGTAATTCTGGTTGGTGAGCTACGTGACCTTGAGACTATCCGCCTCGCATTGACAGCAGCAGAGACTGGTCACTTAGTATTTGGTACCCTACACACCAGTTCAGCCGCTAAAACCATTGACCGTGTCATTGATGTATTCCCCGCAGCAGAAAAAGACATGATTCGGGCGATGCTATCAGAGTCACTACAAGCCGTTATTTCACAAACGCTTTTGCGTCGTCAAGCAGGCGGACGTGTAGCAGCACATGAAATCATGCTCGGCACACCTGCTATCCGTAACTTGATACGTGAGAATAAAATCGCTCAAATGTACTCTGCTATCCAAACAGGTGCAGGTGAAGGTATGATTACGCTGGATCAAACACTCAAAAATCTAGTAGCGAAAGGCACCATTAGTAAAGACGTAGCCCGTCCTTATGCCAAACAGCCTGAGGCATTTTTGTAATATTATTAATCGTGCGTCACTGGCTTATAATGATTGACGATTGATATGTGAGTCAACAATACAAGCATTCATAAGCCATGATATGCCTTACTTCTATTGCTACTGGCGATTTTTAAAACATGATTTCAAATACTTTTTTAATCGATTTACATCGAATGCAGGTACGATATGGACATTGATAAACTATTGCAGTTAATGATCAATAAAAATGGCTCGGACCTTTTTATTACCGCTGATGTAGCGCCTTCCATGAAAGTGAATGGCAAAATTTTGCCTGTTGGTAAAACGCCTTTAACCGCTGAGCAAACCATGCGATTGGTCAAAGGCGTCATGACACCCAACCAGCAAAAAGAGTTTGAAGAGACCAACGAGTGCCAATTTGCCATTGCTGATGAAGCACAGCAAGCACGTTTTCGGGTCAGTGCCTTTATACAGCGTGATATGGCAGGGATGATTTTACGGAAAATTGAGAATAAAATTCCGACTGTCGAAGAGTTGCGTTTGCCGCCCGCGTTAAAAGAGTTGGCAATGAAAAAACGCGGTATCATTCTGCTTGTGGGTGCAACGGGTACAGGTAAATCAACGACCCTTGCTTCTATGATCGGACACCGTAATCAAAACTCGCATGGTCACATCATTACCATCGAAGATCCTATCGAGTTTGTCCACAAACATCGTGGTTGTATTATTACCCAGCGTGAAGTTGGTATCGATACCCATTCATTTGAGGCAGGGCTAAAAAACACGTTACGCCAAGCACCTGATGTTATTTTGATTGGTGAGATTCGTAACCGTGAAGTCATGAGCTACGCGATCCAATACGCTGAGACAGGGCATTTGGTGTTTGCAACCTTACACGCCAACAACGCCAACCAAGCGATTGACCGTATCATTCACTTTTTTGAAACCAGTCGCCACAATCAGTTATTTATGGATTTGTCGCTCAACTTGCAAGCCATTATTGCGCAGCAGCTCATCCCAACTCCTGATGGTAAAGGACGCCGTGCGGCTATTGAGATTTTATTGAACTCACAGCTGATTAGTGACTATATCCGTAAAGGCGAGGTTCATGAAATCAAAGATGTCATGACACGATCGCGGGATAGCGGCATGCAAACCTTTGATCAGGCTCTTTTTGACTTATATGAGCAAGGAGAAATCACCTATAAAGAAGCCATTCTTCATGCTGACTCTCCTAATGATTTACGCCTAAAAATCAAACTCAGTAGTAAGAATGGCACCGCCAATCTGGATGAAGGTGCGGATAACTTATCATTAGATATTAGTTAAGCATGGCTTTTGAGCGTTGTTATTCGTTTTTGCCATAAAAACTTATAAGAAAGCCCTCATATTATTATGAGGGCTTTTCCTATTTTATACATAGCGATAACGCAATAAAAACGATATCAAATGTAGATCATGCTCACCTATTAAAAAATTACTTGATGCTATCCCGACACTCTTGGTCATTACAAATACCGTATAGCACCAATGAATGACCTGATAACTTAAATCCATGCTTTTCTGCGACTTTAAGCTGCTCTTCTTCGATGACTTCATTATGAAATTCTATAATCTTGCCACAAACGTCACAAACCAAATGGTCATGATGGCCTTCTTGGGTAATCTCAAACACCGATAAATTATTTTCGAAGTTATGACGCTCGACGATACCAGCTTGTTCAAACTGTGTCAGCACTCGGTAGACAGTCGCTAAACCCACATCTTCACCTTGCTCTATCAATGCCTTATAAACCTCCTCAGCACTCATATGATGCAACTCTGCACTCTCTAGTAGCTCTAAAATCTTGATGCGAGGTAAAGTGACTTTTAATCCCGCTTTACGTAAATCTTGATTGGTAAAAGAAGCCATAATATCCCTTCTGACTGTGACAGTCTTAGCAAATAAAGAACCTAAAATATGAGATAAATAATCGTTAATGATTATTTTTTATAGTATATGAAACATTTTAATAACAGCAGACTGGCTGATTTGACGTGATTTCCAAGCCTGTTATTTTCTATAATAATCCTAACGCAAGTCTATGAATTTAAAATATAAATAATAAAATGACTCAGGTAGCATTTGGTAAATAATGTCGTAAGTGGTAGGAAATTGCAAGTAAATGACGTATCATTTGTCCAAGATTGTCGGCCAGACTCGCATTAACAACCTCTGGCTGCGCCTAATTCATTTCTTATGAGTCATCTTACCATGATAAAGACATTAACTTTTCGTCCGTTAAGCCCTACAAGCGTATTACGCAAGATTGTCATAACCAGTATGCTTAGCGCTACTGTCGCTATGTCTGGCTGCTCATTATTGAGTGTTTATAAGATTGATTTGCCACAAGGCACTGCCATCACTCAAGAACAAGCGCAAAAACTGCAAGTGGGTATGAATCAAAACCAAGTTCTCTATATCCTTGGTAGCCCAGCTATTAGAGACACCTTAGAACCTAAGCGTTGGGATTATATTTACGATTACAAAGCAGGGACAGAAGGTAGCCGCAAAGGTATTGCTGACGTCAAAAATGCCAGTCAGCACTTAATTATCTACTTTGATAATAATGGTTTGGTCAATCGTATTGAAGGTATCGAAAGCCTGCCTGCCTCATAATCAAGAACGGCAACTGGCTTTAATGATAGATGGCGCAACATCGCTTAAACTCGAGATTTATTTTTGCGCTGAGACATGGGATCAGCGCTTAAGCTGCGATATACTTCGATACGATCAAAAGGCTGCAAGCGATAGCTGAGCGGCTGTTTTTGTGCATAGATACCCACATGCCAACGCTTCGCCGTTGGCGTGGTAATATCTGCCACTTGCTCACACCAACGTGCTAACGCTGGAAATTTCACCAACCATCCTGCCTGCCTCAATGCCTCATACAAACTTGTTTCATCATTAACTTGTAGGGTCAAATAATGCTGACATTTTCCATCTTCAGCATATGCCAAATAAACAGTCATTAGCATGGTCTGCTCAGATGACGGCGCACAATTATTATCAGATTGAACGCCATTAGCAGTTAACTCAACCACTGCATCACCCAACCTATCAATGCCAATAACAGTGCTAGTGGCACAATCAAACGAATCGCTATTCGCCATAAGTTATAAAACGCTTCATTGCCAAAATTTAATGACTTACGCAGATGACTAATTTTCATCTGCCAACCCGCAAAGATAGACAGCAATAATACCGCTATGCTGCTAATAATCACTAAAAGTCCGACCAGCCACACAGTTGGTATGATAACGACTAACAAAAGCGCCAAGACAAAGGTTAATACCAAACTGACCAGTAGCCCAAACTTGTGCGCTAATTGCTGGGTACTATAATGCAGCAAATAGCTGGCGACAAATAACACCCCTATCCAATACGATAGCTGTCCAATCGGTGGCAATGCCATGCCACTAATAGATAACGCCACAACCCCAACGAACAATTGTAATATCCAAATCGGGAGTACCAATTTGGTTGCCCGATACTCACTCGGCGCACGGCTGCGAGCAGGTTTTTGCGCATTGATATTGTCTGTGTCTACTGCTGTTGCCACTTGGTTCGTTACCAAGTTTTGACCAAACCAGTATAAGCCTGTGCCTGCACCCACACTAACCAACGCTAACGCGACTGCACGCGCCCATTCATTTAAGCTGATATCAGTCATCGCAAAGTCAATATTGGGTAGGCCATTTGCCACGCCTAGCAACAAACCTATCACCATTAATCCTAGGCCAATCGGTAACGGTGCAACGCCCAATAAACTGAGTAACACAGCAATGACCATCAAGCCAGCAGCGATCACAAAATCTGGTATAGCAGGAGCGCTATTAAGCTCCGTCAATGCCGCCAAAATACCTGTGCTCGCGCCTGAGACCACTAACGCCGCAATCAGAATAGAGACCAGCGCGGCGAGCCAACCAAAACTACGCCATATTGGGCTGGCATCTGCTTCGCGAGTAAGCTTTTGCATCCCTGCTAATGGCGCATCAACACTACGGTAGGCTAAGGCAATTTCCGCATAAACAACGGGCAAGGATACCAATACCATAGCCAATAGCCAGAGTAACCAAAAGTCAATCTCACCAATGGATGCTGGTGCAAACCAACGAAACAGCAGTAGCGGTAGCAGTGCCGCGATAAAATAAGAAGCATAACGGATCATCATAATCTAAATCCAAACGATCTAATACCTTTCACAAAAATGAGAATAGCTAGGAAAACGAGTGTCCGTACTACGTATTGTAGACGAAACAAGTTTGACACCGCTAATCATAGTCTGTGGGTTTGGTATAAAGTGAATAACGATAATTTATCATGATACAGAGCAATGATAGGCCTCTGTAAGCAGTTTTATTTTATATAGTCAATTCAATTTAAAAGATGCACAAGGTAACCAAAAGCAAATATCTATTCAATACTTCAAGCGGGATTAATGCAGCGACTCTTTTATAATGGAGTGACTATAAGGTCTCTATAATATAAGGGATGAACAGTTATAAAAAAACCCCGAAATCGGGGTTTAATAATGAAACAATGGCGGATATATGGTCAAGTGCTTATTAATTTCAGCGAGGTAACGTGCATTAGCCACTCGTAGCTGATATCAATCAATTAGTGAACAGCACTGATATAATCTGACAAGATACGAATATCACGATCCGACAGTTTCGATGCGACTGTCTGCATCATGCCCATATCGCCTTCTTTCGCAGCATCATTGACACGTTTTTGCTCATCACTATCAACATCATCAACACGGCCAGCCGCACGGAATAGTTTTAGCTGAGTTGCGATGTACTGTGCATGCTGACCACCTAAGCGTGGAAATGCCGCCCAAGTATTACCAGCAGCATCTGGACCATGACAGCCTGCACAACCGATGACACCGCGTGACTTATCACCACCTAAGAATAGCTTAGTGGCTTCTTGGTTGGTCGCAGGATTACCAAATCCAACACCCCAAGGCGCTTGGCTAGCATAATAACCAGCAACGTTGGCTAAATCTTGCTGCGATAAGTTTGCAACTTGTGATTGCATAATACCGTTCTTGCGATAACCTGCTTTAAAGTTGACCAACTGCTTGTAAAGGTATTTTACGTTTTGGCCACCCAAATTAGGCTGCGCAGGGACAACGCTGACACCATCAACACCATGACAAGCAGCACAAACCGTTTCTGCAATTTGCTTACCGGCATTGACGTCGTACTCAGGAACAATAATAGCAGCTTGTACGCTGAAACTTGCAACGCATAAGCTGGCAGCAGCGATTAACTTTTTCATTGATACAAATCCTACTAGCTCGGCGTAAGCATTATTTAGAGTGATTGCACTGATAAGATACCTTATATAAACCACCCTACTATTGGTTAGGTAGGTATATGTTTTAAGGTCTTGGCCACAAGCAGTCTGAAAGTACTTACTAACATCAGGGTTTATTTTCGATTATTATAGCAAGACTTTGTAGCATTTGCCTACTTAATCGTCACATCCATCAGTTTTTCTAACACATAGACAAGTATGCCAACAAAAAACAAAAAGCGCTTACAGGTTAAAAACCCCAGCGCTTTTTTAAGTTGTTTTATAGTGTGTCGTATTGTGTTGCTTTATCGGTCAGCGTCTCACTTACTCATGTACTCAATCAACTTACGATAATCATCGTCGCTACAACTGTTACAAAGACCACCAGCAGGCATCTGCGTCATACCACTTTTAACAGAATTAATAAGTGTCGGCATGCTTTTTTGTTTGATAAGCTGTTGCCATTTGGCACTATCACCTTTTTTGATGGCGTTCAGCGCCCCACTATCGTGACAGGCAGCACATGAGTTATCATAGGTGGCTGCAATATCAGCAGCATTAGCGCTAGTCATGATGGCACTACTGAGCAGTAATACCGCTCCGCTACCTACTAAAACTCGATAGGTCTGGCTAAAAAGTGCATTGATTGAAACCATAGAACACCTCCTTTTGATGCTTCTCTCGTTTAATCAATCTTGCTATTAAACGTCGTTCGTTCAATATATCTTATTAAACATTGTAACAATGTATGTCGTATAAATATAGATAAATATAGTTTGGCTTTGGTAACGCATGAATAAAAGCGGCAACTTGCTCTAATGAGCGCTTATTTTAATGGTATTCTGTCATTTATGTGATGCTAATCATAGTTATTTCAATAAGTAAGATAAGTAATAGTATAGAATAGTCGATAACTTGAAATGACTGTGTTTATGACCAATAAACATTGAAAGTTATGATGAATAACTTCGTAACGATTTTTTGTCTAATGCACTGTCTTCTCGACAACCAGTTGATTAAAATTTTATAACCGTATCCAATTTCTTAAAGATTAATGAGCCATTTATGAGTACCCCGTTTACTGATGTCGCCGCCGAACATGCATTGTTCAACACTAAATCTCGTCAAAAAATTCAGCAAACTGAGTTTATGATGTCAGCGCCTACTTTTCGTCTCTGCCCACCCGATATGGGCTTAGAAGTTGCCTTTGCAGGACGCTCAAACGCAGGTAAATCCTCTGCTATTAATGCCTTAACCAACCAACGCCAACTCGCACGCTCATCTAAAACGCCTGGTCGTACACAGATGATTAACTTTTTTAGTATTGGTGATGCTGATAGACGTTTGGTGGATTTACCAGGTTATGGCTACGCAGCGGTACCGCTTGAGATGAAAAAAGAATGGCAGGTTGAGCTAGAAGAATACTTGGTGGCGCGCTCAAGCCTTGCAGGTTTGGTGCTCATGACTGATATTCGTCATCCATTGAAATTCTTTGACGAGCAAATGCTACGTTGGGCAAATGATGGCGAATTGCCAGTGCATATCTTGTTAACCAAAGCAGATAAGCTAAAGTATGGCGCATCTAAAAATGCGTTACTTAATACTCGTAAAAGACTGAAAGAACTGGGATTGAACTGTAGCATTCAGCTATTTTCAGCACTAAGAAAAGAAGGCCTTGATGAGCTGGCTGGTGTCATGGGCAACTGGTATGAGTATCAGCTCGATGCAGACAAAATCATTGAATCCTCTTTTGCGTTACTAGAAGGCGCTGAGTTGGAAGAAGCGATCGAAAAAGATAACATCGAAAAAGACGCTATTGAAAAGGAAAGTACTCAGAAGGATAGCACTCAATAAGGATAGTGCTCAAAAATAAAACAAACAAATATCATCGTCTCCAAGTAAAAAGGGTTTATCGTTATTATCGATAAACCCTTTCTTTATTATCATTTTTTAGCATTTAAAAATATTTTTATTTAAGTGCTTTTATTTAAGTGCTTTTAGTTAAGTGCATAGTAGCTCAGCCAATGCTTGTGGCGTGTCAACCTGATACGTGGGTTGCTGTGCGGCGAGCTCTGCAGGTGATGCTGTACCATAATTCACCGCAACACTGGTCATGCCCAGTCTCGTTGCCATTTGGATATCGTAGATACTGTCACCGATGAAAACAGCATCGGCGATTTGCTGCTGCGTATAATCCAAAATATCGGTCAACATCTGCGGATCAGGTTTTGAGCCTGCCTCATCGGCACAGCGGGTCATCACAAAATAATGGTGGCTCTCTGAAGCATCTAATACGCGGTCTAAGCCCTTTCGCTTTTTACCAGTTGCAACCGCGAGGCTTTTCCCTTGGGCTTGTAGGGTCTGCAACATCCCTTCTATCGGCGCAAAAAGCGGTGTACTGTGGCTGTTGGCAATATAGTGGTCTGCATAGCTTTGCTGAATCGCAAGCTTTTGCGTGTCATTGGCTTGCGGATACAAAATCTCAATGCCATTCATTAAGCTCAGCCCAATGATGTCTTGTACTGCTTTATCGGTCGTCTGAAAACCATGCGCCTCTCCTGCCACATGCATTGACTCAACGATTAATCCAATGGAATCCATCAGCGTCCCATCCCAATCAAAAATAATCAGCGTCTTGTCCGCTAAACGATGACTGGCTGATAACTGAGTTCCTTTGGAAGCGCTAGAGATACTAGCGACAGATTGATTGCTCATAAATAGACCTTAACGAATATCAATAATAAATGGTAGATACGAAAACGTCACGGCGACTTATTAAGAAAAATAAGCGTTCGTGACGTTTAAAGTTAATGCTTAAAAATTTTATTTGGCGACTTATTCAGGCAATTTAACTTGCTCTGGCAACCAATCTGCCATGTCATCTGGTAGCGGTGCAGTAATAGTTTCATAGCCTGGAATGTCTAAACGCCACGCATGCAGACACAGGCGATGGACGCCTGATTTATCGTGCACATTATATTTATCATCACCCAAGATAGCGTGACCAATATGCGCCAAATGCACACGGATTTGATGAGTGCGACCGGTTAGCGGTTTGGCTTCAATTAAACTCACTGGCTGATCAGCAATCATAAAACGACCATGAACGACGATATCCGTCTGGCTTTCCTTAGATTGCGGATCTTGCGCATCTACTTTGACGCGGCGTTCACCACTAGCAACTGTATAGCGTAGTAATGACGCATCAATGCGTTGCTCATTTAATGCTGGCTGACCTTTGGCGATACATAAGTAATGCTTCTGGATGGTTTTATCGACAAGATGCTGTTGCAACGCTTTTAGCGCTGAGCGTTTTTTAGAAATCATCAATAGACCTGAGGTATCTTTATCAATGCGATGTATCAGCTCTAGGTATTTTTTACCTGTCACTTCACGCATGGCTTCGATAACACCAAAGTCCAAACCACTACCACCGTGAACGGCGATGCCAGAAGGCTTATTCAGCACTAGCATTCCTTCGTCTTCATACACTACGCGCGCTAACAAGTTTTTAGCAAACTCGGCACTGATAATTGGTTTTTCGCGGGTAGCAAGTACCACTGGCGCGATACGTACCACGTCTTCACGCTGTACTCTATCGTGCGCTTTGCAGCGTTTATTATTGACCCGAATCTCATCTGAGCGAATCATTTTATAGATATGCGGTTTTGGCAAACCTTTTAAACGGTTCAGTAAGAAATTATCCAAGCGCTGATCGTGTTGATGGCGGGTTACTTCAAGATAATTTACCTTACCAAAGTTGCTGATTTCATCATCAGCGCTTTGCGGGCGTGTTTTACTATTAAAAATAGCAGGGGCTTCATGGGTAGGTGCGTCGTCAGTCATTTTTGGCTTCGTCATTTTTAGTTAGGTATTTACAGAAAGATTTGCTATAGTTTAGCATGTTGAGCGACAATTAAGCAGAGACTGCAGCAATAATCGTTGTTGTTGTTCTAAATAGTGCATTACCATTTTTACGAACTTTTAGTGAAAAGGTATTAGCGGTATACCCTGCCAACATTGTATGTTTAATCGGATTTTAGGGCGCAGTATCTGTTTAGAAATATCACTTGTAGATATTTATAGATATGTCCCCATAAATTGTAAAATGAAAGTATCGTACTGACTTTACTCAGTACCATAGAATTAATAGTGACACTAAATACCTTTGTGTTCATAAATTCAGCGTTGATAAGTTTGGCTAAATGCCTGTTTATTGACCGATAATGACACTACATTGACTCACAACCTGCATGACAACGACTTTATTTGATAATTATTCATGATTTAATGACTGGTTATCTGGCGGTCCTTTACGCAAGTGTAGTTGAGCAAGTATGGGTTGTTTAGCATTAGGATCGAGAAGTATATCGATAGCTGCCTACGTATTGGTGGTCAAACAGATAACGATAAAAAAGATATAAATACAGCACCACACCGATAGTTTGGTCATTTATTCTGTTTGCCAAGTACGCCCCGCTGATCACCGGAGCCGCGACACCTAACCGTAAAACACCCAAGATATTATTGACGTTATACCAGAAAGAACGATAAATAAAGAGTGACCAATTGCTTTACCTAAACAAATAATTGCTGAATATCACCATTTCATATAATGGTATTTATAACAGCGATATTATTGCTAGACTTTGATGGATGGATTGCAGCAGCATAACGCCTTTTGAATATCAGTATATTGAATCTCGTCATTACCCGTCGCCTGCTCTTACAAAGTAAGCTGGCATGACTACCAATAAAGCTTGCTGATAGTAAAACTGAATCGCATGCTGACGCATTAATATTTGTACCAAACCTATCAATAATAGGATATAAATAGATAGCCTTACACCCTATAAATTTTATATTTACGTTAGTTTTGCTAACACACTTTAGGTAAAAAACAAGCCATTGACAAAGCCCAAGTGCTTTATTAACCCATGATTTACGTTCTATCGTTGATTAACATCTGCCCATGCTAATTTAAATATTAGCCATACTTGCCATTGCGCTCTAAAGCCCGTCTCGTCGTTGTTATGCGTACTCATAGGATACAAATATGAAACGCATTTTGATCAACGCTACTCAAAACGAAGAAATTCGTGTCGCCTTATGTAAAGGCAACCATCTTTACGATTTCGATCTTGAAAACCGTACTCGTGAACAAAAAAAATCCAATATATATAAAGGTCATGTGACCCGTGTCGAGCCATCGCTTGAAGCGGTGTTTGTCGAATACGGCTCACAGCGCCAAGGTTTTTTACCCATTCGTGAAATCTCTGCTGAATACTTAAGCGGTAATCCACGTGACGAAAATATCAAAAAACTGATCAAAGAAGGCGATGAATTAATCGTCCAAGTCGAAAAAGAGGAACGCGGTAACAAAGGCGCTGCCCTATCGACGTATGTCTCTTTAGCAGGTCGCTATTTGGTATTGATGCCAAACAACCCTCGTGGCGGCGGTATCTCACGTCAAATCTCGGGCAAACTTCGTGAAGACATGAAGCGTATGCTAAGCAATCTTGATTTACCAAAAGGTATGAGTGTCATCATTCGTACTGCGGGTATTGGTAAAACTCAAGAAGACTTGCAGCACGATTTAAACCACTTGCTGAATATCTGGCAAGCCATTCAAGAACAAAATCAAAAATACCCGTCGCCGCGCTTGGTACATCAAGAAGCAGGCGTCGTAACCCGTGCTGTTCGTGATTACCTACGTGATGATATCGCTGAGATTTGGATTGATAATGAAAACGCTTATATCGAAGCGGCGGGTTTTATCGATGCGGTTATGCCAAAACAAGCAGAAAAGCTACGCAAATATACCGACTATGAGCCGATGTTTTCGCGCTTTAATATCGAAAAGCAAATCGAAACCGCGTATCAACGTGAAGTGCGTTTGCCATCAGGCGGCTCAATCGTTATTGATCAAACGGAAGCACTAGTCTCTATCGATATCAACTCAGCCAAGTCGACCAAAGGTTCAGATGTCGCTGAGACCGCTTACCACACTAACTTAGAAGCAGCCGATGAGATTGCTCGTCAGCTACGTTTGCGTGATATGGGTGGTTTGATTGTCATTGATTTTATTGATATGAATGACAATAAGCATCAAAAAGAAGTCGAAAAACGTCTGATCGATGCCACCAAATATGACCGTGCACGCGTGCAATTTGGTGATATTTCTAAGTTTGGTTTGATGGAAATGAGCCGTCAGCGTCTGCGTCCATCGCTAGAAGAGTCAACCGGTTATATCTGCCCACGCTGCCATGGTAACGGCATGATTCGTGACTTGCGCTCATTGTCACTATCAATTATGCGTCAGATTGAACAAATCGCGCTAAAAGAGCGTCAAGGCGAAGTACAAGCAGAAGTTCCAACAGATATCGCCGCCTTTTTATTAAACGAAAAACGTGATGCTTTAGTTTATCTTGAGCAAGACAGTGGCACGCGTATCACGATTTTGCCACACGCGCATTTAGAGTCGCCTAACTTTAAACTACACTTTAACCGTGATGGCTTTGCGCCTTCAAGTTATGAGCGTATTACGGATACAGCGCAAGAACATAGCGATTTGGGTTATGAAGTTGACTGGCAAACGGCTGAAAAAGAGCGTCCAGAGCAACAGCCAACGCGCCAGCCACGTCAGGTAGCGAGTAATGATACTAATACTGCTAACCAATCAAACAAATCGACCAGTACAGCTGAGCATAGCAAACACAGCAACGACCATCGTAACAATAAAAATACGACCAACGTTTCATCGGCGCGCGCGCCACAAGCAAACAACAACCAGAGTGTGGCAGCCCCTGCCCCTGTTGCTCCAGTAGCAGCAACTACAGCTCCTGCACATGTTGAGACAGCAGCTCAGCCACAAGCAGTGGCGTGGTTATCAAACCTATTTACGCAAGCACCACAAGCCTCAACGACGCCTAGCGTCAGTAGTCGTGATGCAGCAGAAGCCATTGAAGCACTAGTAAATAATGGCGCACAAAGCTTAGGCTCATTTGGACAAGTTGATAGCAGTGCCCTGAGTAATATATCAACGGGTGCATCGAACAACGTACCAGCAAATCAGCAGAACAGTCAGAAAAATAACGAACAACCGTCCGACAACAATGCCAATCGTCAACAAGCGCGTCGTAGCTCAGACAGCGACACCGATGATGATAGCAGTAATGAAGATAAAAGAAGACGTAAGCCACGTAAATCTAGATCTTCTAAACCTCGTCAAAGAAAAGATCAGGCAGAAGAGTCGAGCAATGAAGCAAGCGTTGATACCGAGAACAATGCCGTAAATAGTGCGGCAAATAACGCTGATGACAAGCAGGCTGACAATCAAAACAAACGTCAGCAGGATACCAGACGCACGAATGAGCGCAACCGCAACAATCGTCAAGACAATAACCAGCAAAACAGCAGTCGTCAAGACAGTAGCCACCATACAAACGAGCGCAATGATGATGCTGATAAAGACAGTAATACGGCAGATGAGCAAACTCGTGCGAAGCGTAAATCGCATAGTCAACGCGGCTCACGTGGCAAGTTAGAGCGCGGCGAGACACTAACAGCTGAAAATATTAAGCAACCCAATCAGCAAGCGACGACAGGTGCAAACGGCCGAAAAAATCACTCGAATACGCGTCGAAATCAAGATCCTAATGAAGTCGTGCTACAGGTCAATGAAGCAGCCGTTGATCTGAAATCGCCAGAAGTCGTGCACTTGTCTCTAGATGACAGTAAGTCTACACAGACAAAACCTCAGTCTACTGAAAAGCAAAAGTCAGTAAATGATGTTAATAAAGAAAGCAGTAAAAAAGAAGCTAGTACACAGCAAAGTGACAATCAGCAGAGCAATGACAAAAAAGTTGCTCCTGAAACAGCTGCTGTTAAGGGTAACAACGAAGGCACTGTAGCAATTCATGATGTTAATGTTGATGATGTTAACGTTAACACCACTGAGGACAAGGGACAAAATAATGCCCCGAAAACAGACAGTAACGCTACTGTCAAAAAACCTGCTATAGATGAGCAACCAACATCTAACAGCGCTACCAAAGACCAAGCTGACCATTCAAAATCTGTGGATACCGACGTGGACAGCGTAGCAATAGCACCAAAGCAGCCCGAATCAGAATCCACAGAAAAAGCGAATAGTGACACTGTTGACGCTACTACCGACAGTGACGCCGATGTTAGCAATGCCAATGACAGTCATAGCGCAAATGATAAGAACAACTCAGCACTGGCACTAACGCACGAAGCATTATTTGCCAAACGCTACGTGACTGCTGAGAAGTTTGGTCAGGCTAGTAATGATCCACGTGTGGTTCGTAGTCAGCAAGTGCAAGCAACTCAACAACCACCAGTAGCTGAGCCTGCAGTGGTAAGCCCATCGACTATTCGTGGCACCGTTGGTGATTTTGTTCGTAAAGCATTAACAGATGCAGAAAGTCGTTTGAAAAATGACGGTGTCATTAGTTGCTTTATTGCTGCTATCGATGCACATACGCAGCAAGCAAAATCAGCTAACAAATCAGCCAACATTGAAACGAGCGTCACACCGACTGCTGATACCAAAGTTGAGGATAGCAATTTCGACTTTAGCAACTATGGCTATCAGCCATTGGCGGCAGATTACCTGACGCGCTTTGAAACGATGACACAAGCGGTCAGTCAGTTTGCGGCAACGCAAGGTAAAACAGACGTCGAACCACGCGCCATTGGTAAGCGTGCTGGCAACGATCCACGTGGTCAACATCCTAGTTATCAGGAGCCCGCAGTGTTGAGTCTACCGACCGAACAAGCGGCTGATACTGAGCAAGCGGTTATTGAACATGATGATAACAATGTGGATGCTCATAATGTTGAGGCAAATACTCTAGCCAATCAAGCTCAGGCTGATAATATCAGTGCTCATAGCGAGCAGTTGTTAGAAGCAGATCAAGCGCTAGTAGAAGCAACTAACGAGCCGTCGAATGAAGGCACTGTGATTGTTAAGCACGTAGCAGCTGAAAAGATTGACGGGGCACATGACGATAGCGAAGCTGCTGAAATTCAAGAGGCTAATACTCAAGAAGCTGACGTTGAAAAAACTAAGCCAGCAGATGAGCCTAAGGTAGAGCAACCTACCAATACCAAAGAAGCAGGCAAAGACGACAGTCAGGCTGCTAAATCAAAAACCACGATTGCCAGTTATAAAAACATGATTGAAAATGTGGCTGAACAACTGCTGCCGCAAACTGGTATGTTTAATTTGACCACGCCAAAAGTACCAAAGGCACGTAGCCGTAAGCCTAAAACGGAGCATAAAAAGCCCACGCAAGCTGAAAAGCTAGAGGCTGATGACTCAGATAGCGAAAGCTAATCGTATAACGTCCAACGTAAAAGCCCCAAAGTTGTTAGCAACTTTGGGGCTTTTTTACGAAATAAAATTACAATCAATATAAAGCTAAAGCACAGGTAATTGACTTAGTGTGCAGATGACGCTGTGTCGTCCTTTCCACGAATTTTACTAATAACTGTCAAGATAGCCACAACCGCAGCGCCAATGATAAAACCAATGACGCCATTTAATACCGTTGTCGTTAAGCTTTCAAAGATACCCGTTAAATCAGCGATATCCTCTACTCCATGATGTAAGAAGCCGATACCGTGTACTAAGATACCACCGCCTACTAAAAACATCGCCAACGTGCCAGCGATAGATAGAAACTTCATCAGTTTTGGTGCCGCTGCAAACATTAACTTGCCCAATTTTTGCTTGAACGCCCCTTCTTGTTCCATTAAATGCAGACCTGCATCGTCTATTTTCACGATACCAGCGACCAAGCCATAAATACCAATCGTAATACCGATGGCTAAAATAGATAGCACCAAGCTTCGTTCTAATAAAGTGGCGCTTGCCGTTGATCCCAAGGCAATCACGATAATCTCAGCTGACAGAATAAAATCCGTACGTACTGCACCTTTGATCTTTTCCTTTTCAAAAGCGACCAAATCTATAGTCTCATCAGCATTGGCTTGCCGACGAGCATTTTGCTCCTCATCATGCGGCAAAGCATGCGGCCAAAATCGATGAATGACTTTTTCAGCGCCTTCATAAACCAAAAACAAACCACCACACATTAGTAAAAAAGTGACCAGCGGTGGATAAACAGCACTAATCAAGAGTGCCGCTGGTACTAGAATAAGTTTATTAATAAATGAGCCTTTGGCAACCGCCCAGACCACTGGTAGCTCACGATTCGCTTTGACACCCGTGACCTGTTCTGCGTTGAGCGCCAAATCATCGCCCAATACACCAGCGGTTTTTTTAGCAGCGACTTTGGTCATGACGGAAACATCATCCAATATCACACTGATATCATCAAGTAGGGTTAATAAACTGGCACCTGCCATGTGTGCTCCTTAGCAAAAATTTATTGAAATAAAGGGTTAAAAATAACTGATACCAATAGTTTTATATGAATTTTTATAAAAACACTGTTATTAGCCGTAGACTACAAGGGCAAGCGTCGATATTAAATAGTACAAATGTATCTTATTTTTTTGAATTGACGTTTATACCTACTACTATTATTGCTGCCCTCACCTCCCTATATCACCTCATAGCCTGTGGCTGTTATTTGCCATAAATATGTTAATATAGACGACATGATTACTCACCTTTTATAATTATTAAATTGTAAAAAAACCTTTTAATTTTAAACCTTTAAGACAATATCGATACGTATTGCTTTATATAGAAATTTAGTATCATTTTTCTTAAAACGACTTCACGATTAGGCACGATGCCTACAGGACACCTATATATGTCATCCCCGATTGCAAAAAACACCTTTGCTCAAAACCGTTTTTCTCGAAATAATTTATCTCGTTTTATGATGAGTGCACTGCTTGTTGTGGTTGCTGCGGGCTGCTCAAACAATGCAGCAGATGCGACCAGCAACACCAGCATCGTCAATAGTACCGATGCTAAAACCAGTACAAGTAAGGCATCCGCTGATAGCGATGCTGCCGTGGTAAAGGCGTTGCAGGCGAATTTGAATACGTCCGGTATTGAAGAAAATATCATTTCAGCCGTACTAACAGATATGGATGGTATTTATTGGGTCACAGCGGAAGGACTGCCTTCTTTCTTTACTGATAAGTCTGGCAAACACATTATCCAAGGTCAGATTATTGCTGTTGGCGAGGCTGCGCCTATCGATATCAGTGCGGCATTGGTTGCTAGTACCGCACAAGAAGCCCTAAAAGCCGTCGATAAAAAAGACATGGTGATTTATCCAGCCATAGGCGAAACGAAGTCAGTGGTCTATGCCTTTACCGATGCAGACTGTGGTTATTGTCGTAAATTGCATGAAGAGATGGATGATATCAATGCACGTGGTATCGAGGTACGTTATTTGGCATGGCCGCGCAGTCAGGAATCAGTGCCAAAAATGGAAGCCATTTGGTGTAGTCAAGATCGTAAGGCGGCCATGAATCAAGGAAAAATGGGCGCTGATGTACAAGCGCCTAGCTGTGCCAGCCCTGTACAAGAACACATGGCACTGGGTGCAAAACTTGGTGTGCGTGGTACTCCCGCTATCTTTACAGAATCTGGTCAGCAAGTAGGCGGCTATCTACCTGCGGCGGAGTTGGCTCAAGCTATCGGTGCTAGCTAAAATCTGTTATTGTTTCAGGTATTTGTGATATCTATGACGATGGCGACATTGTGTAGACGTCACAACTGCTTGTCGGTATGATACGATAAAGCGCTATGAAAAATCAGCAGCATACTTTTTATTTGAGTATTTTTTATTCAACTGTAATGAGAAATCGATAAAGCTGCGACTGTCAAAGTGCACGCAAATACTACGGCTAGTAGCGCATGTGCATTTGACTCTATGACAGCGTTATCATTGGTTCATTATATTTAACCTCTTGAGGATACTGTGAGTAATTCCATCAAACTAGCGATACTTGGTCTGGGCACCGTCGGAACGGGCGTGATCAATCTAATCAATGACAACTTAAATGAGCTAAAACGCCGTAGCGGACGCGACATTATCATTACCGAAGTTGGTACGCGCCGTCATCGTGATGATATTGATCCCAATATTGTACAAAACAGTGACTTGATGGCAACTGCTGCAAGCGACAATGTCGATATCGTCGTCGAGGTGATTGGCGGTACGACCCTTGCCAAAGACGTAATTATGAACGCCATTAAGAACGGCAAGCATGTGGTGACTGCAAATAAGGCGCTATTGGCAGAGCATGGCAATGAAATTTTTGCGTTCGCTGAAGAGCATAACGTCCATGTCGCTTATGAAGCAGCAGTCGCAGGCGGTATCCCAATTATTAAAGTCATGCGCGAAGCACTCGCTGCCAATAAAATCGATTGGCTAGCAGGTATCATCAACGGTACTGGCAACTTTATCATGACCGAAATGCGTGACAAAGGTCGCCCGTTTGCCGACGTGTTGAGCGAAGCACAAGAATTGGGTTATGCAGAAGCAGACCCGACCTTTGATGTCGAAGGTATTGATGCGGCTCATAAACTGGCATTACTCGCCTCTATCGCCTTTGGTATTCCGCTGCAATTTGACAAGGTCTACTGTGAAGGCATCACTGGTATCACCTTACAAGACGTCAACTATGCGGAAGAGCTTGGCTACCGTATCAAGCATTTGGGCTTTGCCGTACGCCGTGATGGTCAAGGTAATGATGAGGCTTCTGGTATCGAACTACGCGTGCATCCAACGCTAATTCCGCAGAATGCGTTACTCGCCAACGTCAATGGCGTAAAAAATGCGGTGTTGGTCAACTCTCATCCGCTTGGACAGACGTTATATTGCGGTGATGGTGCTGGCGCTGGTGCGACGGCTTCTGCGGTGATGGCCGATGTAATGGATTTGGTGCGTGTTCTAGGTAGCAAAGACAGTAACGATGAAAGCAACAGTAATCAAAACAATCACGGTCACCATGTGCCGCATTTAGCATTTATCCCTGAGCAGCTATCAGACACGCCCATATTGCGCGCTGAGCAGATGATTACCGGTTATTATTTGCGTGTGCATGCTTATGACAGCCCTGGTGTGTTGGCAGATATTACTCGCATTCTAAGCGATGCTGGTATCAATATCGATGCGATTTTACAAAAACCTGCGCACAAAGTTGGTCAAGTTCCAGTTATTATCTTGACGCTGCCCGTGGTCGAAAGTCAGATGAATCTAGCCATCGAAAAAATTGAAAAATTAGATACCATTACTGATAAAGTAGTACGCATTCGCTTAGATGAGCTAGCATAAAGCCCGCAGTTATTGAGCCTAAAAGATGCTATCTAGTCCGCGTTTGGTTTTAATTAAAACAAACTCATTTAAAATACGTAAAAAGGAATAATAACGATGTCAAATGATGCAATTGTAATTTTAAACGGCGCACGTACTCCAATGGGCGGCTTCCAAGGCGCACTAAAAGATATGAGCGCAACTGAACTTGGTGGCGCTGCCATTAAAGCCGCTGTCGAACGCTCAGGTGTGGCAGTCGATAGTATTGATGAAGTCATTATGGGCTGTATCTTGACTGCAGGCTTGGGTCAAGGCCCTGCGCGTCAAGCGATGCGTAATGCAGGTTTATCTGATGCAACTGGCGCTGTCACTATTAACAAGCTTTGTGGTTCAGGGCTAAAAGCAGTCATGCAAGCACATGACGGCATCAAAGCTGGTAGTTTCAATGTGGCAGTCGCTGGTGGCATGGAATCAATGACCAATGCGCCATACATCATGCCAGGGTCACGTGGCGGCTACCGTATGGGACATAAAGAAGTCAAAGATCATATGTTCCTAGACGGTTTAGAAGATGCTGAAACTGGCAAACTGATGGGTATGTTCGCACAGGAAATGGCTGATGAAAAAGGCTACACCCGTGAGAAAATGGATGCGTTTGCTATCGAATCGCTAAATCGTGCGCTCACTGCTATCAAAGACGACCACTTCAAAGATGAAATCACGCCAGTGACTTTTAAAACCCGTAAAGGCGAGCAAACCATCGATACCGATGAGCAACCCGCACTTGCTAATGCTGAGCGTATCCCTACTCTACGTCCAGCCTTCGCTAAAGACGGCACCATCACGGCAGCAAACGCCAGCTCAATCTCAGACGGTGCGGCAGCGGTTGTGGTCATGAAAGAATCGCAAGCGAAAGCTGAAGGCCTTGAATATCAAGCGCGTATTGTTGCAACCGCATCAAACTCTCGTCACCCAAGCGAATTTACCATTGCTCCGATTGGTGCAATTGAAAAAGTATTGGCTAGTGCTGGTTGGTCAGTCGCTGATGTTGACCTATGGGAAATCAACGAAGCGTTTGCAATGGTAACCATGGCGGCGATGGACGAGCTAAAAATCGACCATGCCAAAGTAAACGTCGAAGGTGGTGCTTGTGCACTCGGTCATCCAGTAGGCTGTTCAGGTGCTCGTATCTTGATCACGCTTATCAACTCTCTCAAGCGTACTGGCGGCAAAAAAGGTGTTGCGACACTTTGTATTGGTGGCGGTGAAGCCGTGGCTGTGGCTATTGAACTTGCTTAACACTCAAGTAGATCAATTAATCGATTGATATGTTAAATTAGCTTCTATCATTATCGTTTATTACAAAATTTTCAACATATCAGGAATCGCATCGCTATTTGCTTTGCGGTTTTTCTGTGTCTATGACTCTTAAATAAGCTAGAAATATTGCTCTGTGTAAAGACACGTTAATCTTTGACCCCAGCTATGTTATGCCACTTACAGCCTATTACACGCAATTACTCCAAGCGCACACTTTGCTACCTTGCTCATATATCTCATCGAAAATCATGATGTTAAGATTCTTACAAGTCGATGTAGAGGCTACTCACATGGCTTACTACACCTCTTATTATAAAAATATTTTTACTAGAAATTTAACTTTTCCAAAACAACGATTGTTTTTAAAAAAATTAATAATGATTAACTCATAAAAAAGGAAGACAACAATGAGCCAACTAATTCGTTTAAAAGATATCCAAGCTACTCATAAAGATTTAATCGGTGATGATTATTATGACCCAACAGGTAAAACTGCTTATGGTGTCAATGAAGAAAAAATTGGTAAAATTGAAGGTGCATTAGTAGAAGACACGACTGGTCGCATTCGTTATTTAATCGTTGATGCTGGTGGCTGGTTCAGCTCAAAAGAAGTATTGGTACCCGCTGGCTTGGCACGTATCGTTGGTGATGATGTCTTTTTTGACAGCTTGACCAAGTCTCAAGTCGATGCCATGGAAGTATATGACCATGATTATCAGTATAGCTATAAAGACCAGTATCAAAAGGATCGTCAAGCATTTGTTGCTGATACTGTTCCAGTTGCAGAGCGTATGGAGATAGCAGACCATGCCTATGACGCACCAAATACATTAGAGCTACTAGAAGAGCGCTTGACCGTCAATAAAGACCGTATCGTGGCAGGTTTGGTTAAAGTTGGTAAGCATATAGTGACCGAAGAGCGTAATGTCGATGTTGAGCTAGAAGAAGAGCATGCTAATATCCAGCGTACTAACGTAGATCGTCCAACAGATCGCCGTATCGGTGACATTGATGGTAATCAAACCATTGAGGTTGAACTAGAGGCTGAACGTGCCCGCGTTGGTAAAGACACTTATGTATCTGAAGAAGTGAACGTCGGTAAAACCACTGAACGTCATACTGAAACTATCGTTGAGACTATCCAACGTGAAGAACTAGATATCGATCGCGATGGCAACGTAGTAGACCGCGAAGGCAACATAATCGACCGTGATGGTATTACTGCAGAAGACGTACGCCGCGCTCGTGGTATGTAATACGCTAAACTGTCATACTGTTTGGCTGTCATTAAAAAATAAGATCGCCGAGCAATACATGACCGTAATAAGCAGCTAAGTATTTTTACTTAGTGAATTAAGACCAGAGCATGCCTCTGGTCTTTTTTTGCTTACTATACTCAAAAATACTTAGGAATTAGAAATACTTAATGACATCTGATAATGCTAACCTTGCAAAATCTGCAAAAATGGCTCTAAAATATTGTATAACGATTATTTCATAAAGATAAGGACATTAGGATGACTAGCAATCACGACGACAGTATCCAGAACGATAGCTTTCTAAAAGAGGGCTTACATAACAAACAAGTGACACCAAACGCTATGACTGCCCCAATTGATACTCCTAATGGCACAGTAGCTAATGACATAGAAAGTAATGATATAAGTAGTAATAACATAGATAAGAGCAATCTTAATGTTGGACACTTGGAGCTATTAGAAGAGCGTCCTGTCATCAACAAAGAGCGTTTAGATGTTGGTAAAGTAACGGTGACCAAGCACGCTCGTACTAAGACCATTGACGTGCCTATTGAGTTGGTAGAAGAGTATATTACTATTCGCACTGAATACCATGATGCGAAAAGTCAGGACTTATTGTCAGGCAATTATGATGAAAAGGATATATTGCGCCATGTCGAGCCATCGTTAGATAGCAAGGCGGTCGTTACCGTAAATGGCAAACAGATCGAAATTGGTGATGAACCGATTGAAATTGTCCTATCACGTCAAGTGGCTACTATTACTAAAGACACTTATGCTATCCAAGAAATCGATATCAATAAAACCACTCATATCCATACAGATAGTATCCAAGTAGTGCTTAAGCATGAAGAATTAGATGTGAAAGAAGAGGGATTTTTGGCACATGAGTCTAGCGCCAATCCTCATAAATAATTTTTCTGACTCATTAAAACTAGACATAAAAAAAAGCAACGTTATCGTTGCTTTTTTCTTGATTGCTTACTTATTATGAGGTTTTTTTACATTCATAAGTGCTGACGTTCGCCGCATCTGTACCTGCTGTACGCATCACACCCGTCTCACGCGCTTCGTGTGCTACACGCCACTGGGTAAAGCCCTGACTACCATCAATAGCAGTTGCTACTTCGAACACTTCTGGATTACTGGCATCATTGGTTTTATTTAATGTCACCGTACCCGTATCAGTCGCGATGACTACTTGTTTGGCATCTTCTTTATAAGTTGCATTAACTTTCAGCTCAGGTGAGCACAGATAGGCTATTTGACTGACGCCACTATTGACGGAAGCTACGGTATCATCCTGTACTTCACTGAGCGATGCATCCGCTGTATCGACAACCACCTCATTAGGCTCAGCAGGTTCAGCGGACATTGGCACCGTTTCTTCGCTATGAGCACCATCATCTGTACCCGCTTCTGTCTCTGACTGTTGCTGACAAGCACTAAGCGTCAGGACGCCAGCAAGTAGCCCAGTCAGCGCCACAGAAGTGCGCAATTTTTTTAATAATTCTATAGTCATAACACTTTCCCCAATGAATATGTTAAACACTATAACGTGTCCATAAATTCACGCCTATGTTGAATTTGTAAGTAATCAATACAAAATATAGCCAACACATTTGTGAAGAGTCAACTTTACTGTCTGCAAATAATATAGTCGATTCAAGATAATGTAGAGACAAAGAATATGAGCAAATACAGAAAAGCCCTTATCTAAAGTAGATAAGGGCTTTTGAGACTAACGAATATTAAAGATATATAAGCAGCAATGCTTAGCTGTTTATTATCAATATTCGCTTATGAATGCTATATTTTACCATGACATTGCTTGTACTTAAGACCTGAACCACAAGGGCATGGGGCGTTACGACTGATATTCATACCAGCGTATGGATCTGCCTCATTGGTATTACTACCACTACCCACAATAGCACCTGCGACCGCACTACCAGCAAGATTGCGATTTTGCGCGGCGGCTTTTTCAGCTCCGCTATCCATATTATCAATATCACTATGCTCGAACTGCATTTGCATATGAGCAGCATTCTCACGCTGCTGTATTTCCAGCGCTTCTAGCTCTTCTTTGGTCGGAATATGGACACGTGATAAATCTTGAACGGTCTCAGATTTAATTGCGCCAAGCATCATTTGGAACAGCTCAAATGATTCACGCTTATACTCTTGCTCAGGGTTTTTCTGTGCATAACCACGCAGATGAATGCCTTTACGCAGCTGATCCATTTGGGTCAAATGCTCTTTCCAATGCTTGTCTAAGCTCTGTAGCATAAAGTGACGCTCAAGCTGGGCAGCATCTTTTTCGCCCATCTGCTCACGGCGGCTATGATAGCGATCGATAGCCGTTTGGATGATTTTGGCACGTAAGCCTTCTTCATCTAAGCGACGATCTTCATCGAGCCAATCATTGATCGGCATCGCAATCTTAAATTCATTTTCAAGCTCGTCTTCTAAGCCATCGATATTCCATTGGTCATCGATAGAACCTGGCGGAATAAACTGGTTAATCATGGCGTTATAGACTTCTTCGTGCATAATCTCAATGGCTTCAAGCAAGTCCATCTCTGCTAGCAAGTCATCACGCTGACCATAGATCACTTTACGCTGCTCATTGGCGACGTCATCATATTTCAACAGATTTTTACGCGCATCAAAATCGCGGCTTTCTACTTTACCTTGGGCATTTTCAATGGATTTTGAGACCATCTTATGCTCAATAGCTTCGTCTTCTTTAAGTCCCATAGCACGCATCATATTTACGACGCGGTCGCCAGCAAAGATACGCATCAAGTCATCTTCGAGCGATAAAAAGAAACGCGACATCCCAGGATCGCCTTGACGACCGGCACGACCACGTAACTGGTTATCGATACGACGTGATTCATGGCGCTCAGAACCAATGATATGCAAACCGCCAGCCGCAACCACTTGGTCATGCTTGACTTGCCATTCTGCTTTTAGGCGCGCCATTTCTTCAGGGCTGACCGAATCGATATCTTCAATAAACGATTGCCAGTTACCACCAAGGATAATATCGGTACCACGACCTGCCATGTTGGTCGCGATCGTCACAGCCTTTGGACTACCTGCCTGCGCGATGATTTCGGCTTCACGCTCGTGTTGTTTTGCGTTTAGGACGTTATGCTTGACACCCTCTTGATCGAGCAAATAAGACAACTCTTCACTGGCTTCAATCGTCGCCGTACCAACCAAAACTGGGGCACCTTTGGCTTGAATCTCTTTGATTTCGCGAATGATACCTTTGTATTTTCCTAATTTGGTTAAGAAAATCTGGTCATCCATATCGATACGAGCAATCGGCTCGTGCGTCGGAATCACGATGACATCTAAGTCATAAGTTGATTTAAATTCTGCTGCTTCGGTATCAGCGGTACCTGTCATGCCTGATAGTTTTTCATACAAGCGGAAGTAGTTCTGGAACGTCGTGGTCGCAAGCGTTTGGTTTTCTGCTTGAATTTCGACGTTTTCTTTGGCTTCTACCGCTTGATGCAGACCTTCTGACCAACGGCGACCCGGCATGGTACGACCCGTGTTTTCATCAACGATAACCACTTCGCCGTCATCGACGATATAGTGGACGTTTTTAACAAACACATGATGGGCGCGAATCGCAGCTTGTACGTGAGCCAATAATGGCAAACGGCTTGGGCTGTATAAACTTTCATTTTCACCCAACTCACCGACTTCGATTAAGAAGCGCTCAATTTTTTCATAGCCTTTTTCACTGATTTCTATTTGACGGTTCTTCTCATCAATCCAAAAATCCTCTTCTTCATTATTCTTATTGGCTTCTTCATCTTTTGAGCGAATCAGCACCGGGATAATGGTATTGATCAGCGCGTACATACGTGAAGAATCTTCGGCTTGACCTGAGATAATCAGCGGCGTACGAGCCTCATCGATTAAAATAGAGTCAATTTCATCGATAATACAGAAGTTTAATGGACGCTGCTTTTTCTCTTTTAAACTAAAGACCATGTTATCGCGCAGATAATCAAAGCCGTATTCGTTATTGGTACCGTAAGTGATATCTGCTTGATAAGCGTCGATTTTTTCTTGCGGCGGTTGTTGTGAATAAATGACACCGACGGTCATGCCCAAAAAGCCAAATAATGGACGGTTCAATTCAGCATCACGTGCCGCCAAATAATCGTTGACCGTAACCAAATGTACACCTTTACCACTGATGGCATTGAGGTACATCGCCAAAGTACCCATTAGGGTTTTACCTTCGCCCGTTTTCATCTCAGCGATTTTGCCTTCGTGCAAGGTGATACCACCGATCAGCTGCACATCATAATGACGCATGCCATTGACGCGTAATGACGCTTCACGGCAGACGGCAAACGCTTCGGGTAGTAATGCATCTAAGCTTTCACCTTGTTGGTGGCGTGCTTTAAACTCTTCAGTTTTTTGTTGTAATTGCTCATCAGACAGGGCTTGTACCGCAGCCTCTTGTGCGTTGATTTTGCTGACCACTTTGCGCATGCGCTTTAATTCGCGGTCATTTTTAGTGCCAACCACACTGCCTATAATCTTTGATAACATAATTTTTTGACCTATGGAAATATTCGATAATTAGTGCGCATTAGCCAAAGCTTCGCCCGCTGCCGCCTTGTCATTACAGTCATCACCTGACTAAGTACCTTTTGTTAACAAAGCACCTCTTAACAAAGTACTGATTAATAAGGTACTGCCTAATGAAGTGTCGCCTAATGAAGTGTCGCCTAATGAAGTATCGCCCAATTAAGTGTGACGTCATTATATATGGTTATGACGCCGATGGATACAAGGGCAGCGAGTAGATATTTGCCGACGTAAAAGTGCGGCAGGACGTGTTAAAATAGTACTTACACTTTCACACTTCTTAGTTTTTGACTGCTAAATTTGCGCGCTATGATGACCCTTTAATAAAGCTATTTTGGTAAAAATTAACCAGAATCTTGCAAATTAACCACTCATAAGCGAGTGTTTTTCTCATTTATTTTTTTACACTGATCTGTATATACCGTCGTCCATTTAACGCCAGCTGACTAAAAAACTCATTTAAGCATTATAAGAGACTCTGCATGACCGCTAAACCATCCGCTCAAAACACCAACGCCGCAAAACCTACTCCGTCAAAGTACGCAATATCAAAACAACAGATCGCGACACCTTTGACCTCCGATCAGTTGATGGTAGGCGATGCCGTTTATCATTTGGCAGATCATACGCCGATGATGGTGCAATATCTAACCATGAAAGCCAACTATCCACAAGCGTTACTGCTGTACCGCATGGGTGATTTTTATGAGTTATTTTTTGATGATGCTAAGCGCGCGGCACAAATATTAGACATCACCTTAACTCGCCGTGGTACGGATAAAGCGGGCAATACCATTGCCATGGCAGGTGTGCCTTTTCATGCGGCCGATAGCTACATGGCAAGGTTGATAGCTGCTGGGCAAACCGTCGTTGTGTGTGAGCAAATTGACGAATCAGCCACTGGCACTGACAACACGAATAATCCTTCTAATGCTCCGACGATGGGCGATAAGCAGAAAAAAGATAAAAGCAAATCTGCTGCTGGCAGTATTATGCGCCGTGAAGTGGTTAAAACGCTGACCGCAGGGACAATTACTGATGATGCTTTAATTGCGCCTAATCATACGCCAACTGTGGTCGCCATTGATATCGAAATACCTAAATCAAACCGCAAACAACCTGTGCAAGCTGCCATTAGCCAAATGGATTTAGCCGCTGGAACGCTAACGACGCAAACGCTTAGTGCCAGCTATAATAACAGCTCTGATGATGTCAAAAATTTGCAAACGCAAATGCTGACGGTGCTGGCACGCTTTGCGCCCAGTGAATGTATCATTAGCGAAGCACTTAACGACCGTATCGACGAAGATTGGCTGCTGTGGCTACGTCAACATCTCGACTGTCCGATTATCGAAGTGGCGGAAAATGACTTCCACCGTGAGCATGCCAGCGCAACTCTTTGCCAGCAGTTTGACGTGCAGCGCCTTGAGGGACTAGGAATCAATGACGCACTTCTTGCCCAATCTAGCTGTGCAGCGCTCATACATTATGCGCGGCAAACTCAGCAGCGTCATGTGCCACAGCTTAACCAACTTATCGTTGAGTACAGTGACGATTATTTGATTATTGATGCCAATAGTCAGCAAAATCTTGAGCTATTTACACCCGTTAGCAGTAATGGTACGTCATTAATATCTGTCCTCAATCATTGTCAAACACCGATGGGTCGACGCTTACTCGTACAGCAAATGAAACGCCCACTGCGTCAGCATTCGCGCATTAATTTGCGCTTAGATGCGATAGCTAGTTTACTAAAGAACAATAATCTCTCTGTCAATACTGAATATTCTGCTCAACACTTAGAAAATAGCGTATCTGTTCAAAACATACGCGAAACCTTAAACGCTATCGGGGATATGGAACGTATTAGTAGCCGTATTGGGCTAATGAGTGCTAAGCCGCGCGACCTGCGTAAACTTGCTGATGGTATTGCTAGTAGCGCCCAGCTTACGACGCTACTGACAAATGCAGGTATTTGCCATGAGCAAGCAGGACTGTTACCGATGCTTATGCAGCAATTGCCTGCGCAGTTACCTGCCATACAGTCCGTCGCTGAGCTGATTGAGCGAGCCATTATCGCAGAACCGCCTGCCCATATCCGTGATGGTGGCATGCTCGCTGCAGGTTACGATGCTGAGTTTGATCGCCTGACTCATCTGCATGACAATATCCAAGTGACATTGGATGAGATGGTGAAACGCGCGCGTCAAGAGAGCCAATTACCCAGTCTAAAAGTGGGTTTTAATAAGGTCAGTGGTTTTTATTTTGAACTGCCTAAAATGCAGGCAAAGAATGCACCAGCACATTTTATCCGTCGGCAAACGCTGAAGAGCAGCGAGCGATTTATCACTGATAAGCTAAAAGAAGTTGAGACAGAATATCTAAGCGCGCAAAGCTTAGCATTGACTCGTGAAAAGCAGCTGTATCACGAACTCTTAACTGAACTTAGTAGCCATTTAGCCGAACTGCAACAACTAAGCGCTGCGGTTGCGCAAATAGATGTGCTCAGTAATTGGGCACAGCTTGCAATTATTTATAACTGGCAGCGCCCAGTCATGAATAATAATTCAGAGAATACAGATAGATCCAATACTGGCAGTCAAACCAGTATCGATATCAAAGCAGGTCGTCATGTCGTCGTCGAAGCCGCGCTAAATCCTGTTCATGCTCACAACAATACTCCTGCCAAGCATAGCAGCCATTTTGTCGCTAATGATTGTGCACTAGGCAGTGATGAAAACCCTGAAAGACTGTTGATGATTACTGGGCCTAATATGGGTGGTAAATCAACCTATATGCGCCAAACCGCGCTGATTGTTCTACTCGCTCATTGCGGTAGCTTTGTCCCAGCAGCGCGTGCACATATTGGTGATATCGACCGTATCTTTACCCGTATTGGCTCAGCTGATGATTTGGCGGGCGGCAAGTCGACTTTTATGGTGGAAATGATTGAAACGGCTAATATTCTCAATCAAGCGACCAATAAATCGTTGGTGCTGATGGATGAAGTCGGACGCGGCACAGCGACCACTGACGGTTTAGCCATTGCCCACGCTTGCGTTAATCGATTGGTCGAGATTGGCTGCCTGACATTATTTGCCACCCACTACTTTGAGCTGACAAAATTGGCGGAAAACTATAAAAAAAGCAGTGGAAGCAATGACAAACTTATCCGCAACGTCCATGTCGCTGCCAGTGAAATCGACGGTCAACTGTTACTACTGCATCAAATCAAAGATGGTGCAGCAAGCTCTAGTTTTGGTCTGCATGTGGCAAAAATGGCAGGGATTCCTACCCAAGTACTGGATGATGCCAAGCGCTACTTAGCAGATAACTTAAAATTAGACCCTAGCAGGGTAGAAAACGTGAGAACTCTTGATGACAAAAATGAATTAGCTAAGTCAGTAAATGATAAATGCGATCATATGAATGGTCATGAAATAGAGAAAGCCGATATAAAAACCACCAATAAATCTCAAATAATGGCTGATATTCCACAACAAAATCAGCTGTTTAGCTTACAGGATGAGCTAAGCGCGATTGATCCTGATACCTTAACGCCAAAGCAAGCGCATGATTTACTCTATCATTTGAAGAAAATCATTAGTCATTAAAGGGAATTGTCAATTAGTCGTAAAGGCGTTAAAATATGCCTTATTTTCCAACTATTCTATGTAGCCCTTATCGTTGATCCACTTTAAAAGAAGATCAAGGCAACCAAGTGCAGATGTACCAATAATACTTCACGCGCGGTGAGCACAGTAACTCTTTTAAAAGGGATGAACCATATCAGCCAATCCAATAACAGGTAGACCTCACTATGACCTTTGTCGTTACAGATAACTGCATTCTTTGCAAATACACCGACTGTGTGGAAGTCTGTCCTGTGGACTGCTTTTATGAAGGCCCAAACTTCCTCGTCATCGATCCTGATGAGTGCATCGACTGCGCACTATGCGAGCCTGAATGCCCTGCCAATGCCATCTTCTCAGAAGATGAAGTGCCAAAAGGGCAAGAGATGTTCACCCAGCTAAACGAAGAGCTGGCACAAAAATGGCCAAACATTACTGAAATGAAAGGTCAATTGCCAGAAGCTGAGAAATGGGATGGCGTAGAAGGTAAGATTCAGTATTTAGAGAAGTAGGCAATAACTGATACTTTGGATACTATGTAGGCTGAGCTTTTGGCTCAGCCTTTTTATTTATAACCTAACTCCAATTCGTATCTCGTAGGCTGTGGCTTTAGCCCAGCATGATAACTTTGCATGATTTGAGCTGAGCTAAAAGCCCAGCCTACGCTTAAGCCGCAGCCTACCTACACCCCATTACCTCGTCTATACACGGATTGCCTTATTAGAAACTATATGCGTGACAAAACCCAAGGCGGTTTTCACTTTTTGACCTTTAATCTACTTGATAGAAAGTCGTCACTGTTATTTATTTATATTGACAAGTTTCGTAATGCCTACGCTAAAACCCTTCAACACCACCCATTCAAATTAGACGCTATGGTCGTTCTTCCTGACCACGTCCATATAATGATTACTCTGCCGCCACATTCTGATAACTATGCTGTCATAGTGGCAAGTATCAAAAGTCAACTCTCTAAACAAATCAATAAAACCGAAACCATTACGTCTTCACTATAAGCAAAAAGAGCGCGCGGTATTTGGCGACGACGATTTTGGGAGCATCGTCGTCGTAATGACTTGGATTATCAGCAACACATGGATTATATTCACTATAATGCTGTCAAGCATGGCTACGTTACCAACCCACAAAATTGGCAATACTCTACAATACATAAATTGATTAAAAAAGGGCGTGTATCCCGCTGATTAGGGATCGGATGAGAGTGATAAAAGTATAAACATTTGATATGATGTGTAATCTAATATATTCGCTTACCTTTATAGGTCTTGAGATTTGTAGGCTGAGCTACGCTTGGTTTTTTATTAAATTTAATCGTTTAATCGTTTAATCGTTTAATCGTTTAATCGTTTAATCGTTTAATCGTTTAATCGTTTAATCGTTTAATCGTTTAATC
>NZ_CAJHAZ010000007.1 GCF_904846525.1 Psychrobacter sp. 1044
TAGTAGCTTTGATGCTAGCGCATCTAGGCTTCTTTTTCACCTGCTCTTTGAAATTGCACTTCATTTGTTAATCTAAGAACTAAAAAAGACAATTAAATCATATAAAAAAGCACCCGCTTAATCATAGGCGGGTGCTTTTTTATGATCTTTTAGATCGATAAAATCTAACCTTCAGGTTTTTCAATATCAGGTGGACCTGTCAGCAAATCTTCATCACGAAACTCATTGGCCGAATTATGCTCTGCTGACTCTTCGGTGACAAACCATTGCTGGTTGCGATACAGTATCAAACGATCTCGACTCAAGCCGCGTAATAATGAGTACATCATAACGACTATCACAATCGCAAAAGGGAAACCTGACACAATTGAAGCCGCTTGTAGCGCACTCAAGCCACCTGCTGCTAATAGTACGGCAGCGATAACACCCTCTGTACCTGCCCAAAATAGGCGCTGAATTTTTGGTGGATTGGCATCGCCACCTGAGGTCAACATATCAATCACAAAACTGGCCGAATCCGATGACGTGACAAACCAAAGCACAATCATCACTACGATAAGCAAGTTCAAAGCTGACGTAAATGGATAAGATTCCATCAGCTTAAAGATGGCACTGCCAGTATCTGCTTGGACAGCCTCAATCAAGCCAGGACTGATGAGGTTGGGATCAGCGGCTGCCATTAATTCCATATTAACGGCTGAACCACCGAAAGCGGTGAACCATAAGAACAAAATAGTAATAGGAATTAATAACACCCCTAAGATAAACTCACGAATGGTTCGACCACGAGAGATACGAGCCACAAACACACCAACGAAAGGCGACCAGCTTATCCACCATGCCCAATAGAAAATCGTCCATGATGCCTGCCAGTTTTCTTGACCATCATACGATTCTGTCCAAAGACCTAATGGCACAATTTGATGTAAATAATTGCCAATATTTTCTATAAAGCTATTAAAGATAAACTGGGTCGGGCCTAAAATAATCACAAAACTGAGCAATATCACAGTAAATAATATATTGGTATCACTTAAGCGCTTAATCCCTTTATCTAGCCCCATAAATAGAGACAGACCTGCCAACATAGTGATTAAGGCAATCAAAATAATTTGCACTGTAATATTATTGGGTATGCCAAATAACGTCTCAAGACCTGAGTTAATTTGCAATACCCCAAGACCTAAAGTGGTCACTACTCCAAACATCGTACCGAATACCGCTAATGTATCTACCGTATGACCCCAGCCACCATAGATCTTTTTGCCCAATATAGGATATAGTGTCGAACGAATAGCCAGCGGTAAGCCCACTCGGTAATGGAAATAAGCCAATGACAACGCGACCATGCCATAGAGCGCCCACACATGCAAACCATAGTGCAAGAACGAGATATTCATCGCTTGCTTGGCGGCAGCTACTGTTTCAGCTTCTCCTAGCGGCGGCGCCATAAAATGATACAAAGGTTCAGCCGTACCCCAATAGAGCAGGCCAATACCGATACCTGCTGAAAATAGCATGCCGATCCAAGATACTAGATTGTATTCTGGTTTCTCATTTTGATGACCAAGCCTGATATCGCCATAACGACTAAATATCATGTAAATACTCATCACCAACGTTAAGTTGACCACCACAATAAAGAACCAGCCAAAACGCAAAGACACGAATGCTTTGGCATGACCAAATAACAATTCTGCTTGCTCATTAAAAAGAGCACCAAAAATAATGAACACAAGAATTAATAACGCTGAAGTTAAAAACACAGGTTTACTTACCCGCGGAAAAGGGCCTAAGCGGCCAACTTTTACATGATCCATTTAGTCATCTCAATTTTTGAAGGGGCTCACCTTAACAAGATACTGCACAACTATCAAATCGAATCAGACACTTTATAACCTTGCTATTGGTCAACAAATAAAAAAATCCTAAGATAACGATGCATCTTAGGATTTCAAATCACAATTATTATATTGTATTTTTACGTAAAAAAAGAAGAAGCTAACTGCCTGATTCATTTCATAAAAACAGTATTAAAGCTGATATATATAATCTGCTAATCACCTTTCACGATTTTAGGCGGTCCTTTTAACAAGTGCTCATCAGCAAACTCATTGGCTGAGTTATGATCTGCGGATTCTTCGGTGATAAAGTGCTGCTGAGCGCGATACAGTATCAAACGATCTCGGCTTAAGCCACGAAGTAACGCATACATCATGACAAATATCACTAAAGCAAATGGCAGTCCAGCCACAATAGCGGCGGCTTGCAATGCGCCTAATCCGCCTGCTGCTAACAATATAGCGGCAATCAAACCTTCCATAGTCGCCCAAAATAAACGTTGAATCTTAGGTGGGTTGGTATCGCCGCCCGCCGTCAACATATCAATGACGAAACTTGCTGAATCCGATGAAGTTACGAACCATAAAACAATCATAATAACGATGAGCAAGGTAATTGGTTTCGCGAATGGATAATACTCAACCAGCTTGAAAATAGCGCTACCCGTATCTGCTTGCACCGCTTCTACCAATCCTGGACTGGCCATAGCAGGATCAAGCGCCGCTAAAAGCTCCATATGGATAGCGACACCACCGAAAGTGGTGAACCAGAAAAACAAAATCAGCATTGGAATCAATAAGACACCCAATACGAACTCACGAATGGTACGACCGCGACTGATGCGAGCGATAAATACGCCGACAAACGGTGCCCAACTTACCCACCACGCCCAATAGAATATCGTCCAACCACTCTGCCAATCCGTATTACTATAAGCCTCGCCCCATGTTGATAACGGAATCATGGCAACGACATAATTACCAATATTTTCTATAAAACTATCAAAAATAAATAAGGTTGGTCCTAAGATGACCATAAAGGCCAAGAGCACACCTGTAAAACCCATATTAATGTCACTTAGGCGCTTGATACCTTTATCAAGACCAAGCATCAATGAGCCACATGCCAATGCGGTCACAAAGGCAATAATAATAAACTGTACGGTTAAAGAATTTGGTATACCGAATAAATTTTCAAGACCTGAATTGATCTGCATAACCCCTAGACCTAAGGAAGTTACCACACCAAACATCGTGCCGAACACGGCTAGAATATCCACCGTATGACCCCAGCGACCATATATTTTCTCGCCTAATAACGGGTATAGCGTCGAGCGAATCGACAATGGCAGTCCACGGCGAAAGTGGAAGTAAGCCAGCGCCAATGCCACAATGGTATAAATCGCCCAAGCATGTAGTCCCCAATGTAAAAATGAGATACTCATGGCTTGCTTGGCGGCTTCTATTGTTTCCGCCTCACCGAGTGGTGGTGCCATAAAGTGATACAAGGGCTCAGCCGTCCCCCAATATACCAGTCCAATACCGATACCAGCAGAGAACAACATCCCTATCCAAGAAAACAAACTGTACTGCGGTTTTTCTGTTTGTTGACCTAAACGGATGTCACCATAACGGCTCGCTGCTAGATAAATACAGAATACCAGCGCAACGTTCATTAATATAACAAACATCCAGCCGAACTTATCTGTAATAAAATTCTGCAAAAAGCTAAATAACACACCAGCGGTTTCAGTAAAGAAAGCACCAAAGATAATAAATCCAATAATAAGTAGCGCTGAAGTAATAAACACAGGTTTACTTACCCGTGGAAAAGGGCCTAACCTGCCAACTTTTACATGATCCATTTGTTTGTTAGCCTTAGTTTTTTAGGAAGAATACCTTAACAAGATACCTCTCAACTATCAAATCTAATTAGCTATTTACGTTTTCCTTATTGACAGAAATAGACCAAAACCATTTAGCAGCCTAACCTACAATAGTGCAAACGCTTGGAAAGTTGAAGAGCAATGGCTACTAATCACTACTGCGGAATCAATTGTAATAAGCCACTATTATCGCCATCTTCTAACACCCAAACTTGTCCATCTACATTTAACACACTACGAATACGCTCGCCCATATCATAACGATAGCGCTCAGTCGCGCGGCTATTTTCATCAAAATCGACGACTATCAGTGCTTTAGATGATAAGCCACTAATGAGCGCATTACCTTGCCACGCTGGGAAATCATTATATTGTCCAGCGTTATAAATACTCATCGAGGACGGCGATATCACTGGCGTCCAACTAATTTTGGGCGGCGCAAACTCAGGACGCGTCTCATGGTCAGGAATATCCGTACCTGTATAGTTACGCCCATTTGATACGATTGGCCAGCCGTAGTTATGACCTTTTTCAATGAGATTAAATTCATCACCGCCCCGTGGTCCCATCTCATGCGCCCAAAGCCTACCTTTTTCATCGAATGCCATACCCAATACATTACGATGTCCTATACTCCAAAACTGTGCGGCAATGTCATTGCTATTATCTACAAAAGGATTGTCTGCTGGCACTGAGCCATCAAGATTTAACCTAATAATTTTGCCCAAATTGACGCTCATATCCTGTGCTGGTGTTTTTTCTTGGCGCTCGCCTGAACTGATATATAAATATTTTCCGTCAGGCGAGAAAAGCAAGCGATGACTATAATGCCCCTGCCCTTTTACTTTCGGTGTTTGCTCCCAAATGGGCGTAATATCCTGCAAACGTGGCGTGGCTGTATCCAATCCTATCAATGTCGCTTTGATAACTTTGGCACCAAACTTATTACTATCAGTGTCATTCCCTGCTTCAACGTAGCTCATATAGACATGATTAGAAGTAGCAAAATTTGGTGCAAGAACGATATCGCCAAGACCACCTTGCCCACCATAAGCCACTTTAGGTATACCAATGATGGTTGTTTTAGCCCCTGTTGCCGTATCAACAATGAATAACTCGCCTGTCTTTTGGGTGACAAGTAATTTAGGGGGCTCATTATTAACGGTAGGTAATGCTGTCATTGCCCAAGGCTCATCAAACGTGGCTATTTTTTTGGTGATAAAGGCAGGTTTTTCGGTACTTGCTAGCGATTCATTAGCAGAGGCTTGCCCTTCTTTATAGTCTGTTAGGTCTTCATGAGTATTGACGGCAGTTTGATTGGAGCAAGCAGGAGCACTAAACAGCAGTGCGCTGATCATTATCGGTAACATTAATGGCGTGCTTAGGTGCTGCATACTGATGATCGTCATTTTGTCGTCTCCGTAACTGTTGATATCTTATTCCTATTGCTTAGTTTTTAGTGCTTAGTTTATTTATAACATAGTCAAAGCACTCAAACCGTAAATAATAATAGCGCACAAAAAAACCCCTTACCCGCCTGTAGAAAAAATAGGCAAGTAAGAGGTTGGTTTTAAACCACGGTCAGTTAGGGTTAGATATTAATTCATGCTACGTTTCTCAAACACCAACTTATCATCTGCGCCGACATCGACTTTGATGATATCTCCTACGCCAAAATCACCAGCCAATAGCTTCAATGACAATGGGTTTTCAATTTCCTGTTGGATCGCACGTTTTAGTGGGCGTGCGCCATAGACAGGATCATAACCAATCGCAACCAGTTTGTTCATCGCATCAGCTGATAACTCAATATCCATCTCACGCTCATGCAAACGCTGGCGCAAGCGATCCAACTGAATCGCAGCAATACCTGACATCTGCGACATACCGAGCGGATGGAATACCACAATCTCGTCGATACGGTTGACAAACTCTGGGCGGAAATGCTGCCCAACTGATTCCATCACCTCAGCTTTGATGTCTTCGTAACTTTCACCGACCATCTCTTGGATTTTGTGCGAACCCAAGTTACTGGTCATAATGATGACCGTGTTTTTGAAGTCCACCACGCGACCCTGTGAGTCCGTTAAGCGACCATCGTCCAATACTTGTAGTAAGATATTGAACACATCAGGGTGCGCTTTTTCAACTTCATCAAACAAAATCACACTATAAGGCTTACGGCGTACCGCTTCGGTTAATGCACCACCTTCTTCGTAGCCCACATAACCTGGAGGCGCACCCACCAAACGACTGACACTGTGCTTCTCCATATACTCACTCATGTCGATACGAACAATCGCATCCTCACTATCGAATAAGAAGTTCGCCAGTGACTTGGTCAATTCAGTCTTCCCGACACCCGTTGGTCCTAAGAACAAGAACGAACCTGAAGGGCGATTCGGATCAGACAAACCAGCACGGCTACGGCGTACCGCATTGGCTACCGCTTCGACTGCTTCATCTTGACCGATGACGCGTTCATGGAGCTTTTCTTCCATCGCTATCATCTTGTCACGCTCGCCTTGCATCATTTTACTCACAGGAATACCTGTTGCTGCCGCTACGACTTCGGCAATTTCATTATCCGTGACTTTATTACGTAGTAGTTTTACACCACTACCTTCGCCTGTCTGCTCTTTTTGTTCTGCCAAGTCAGACTCAGTAATGCGACGCTCTAGCTGCGGAATCGTTTCATACTGCAGCTTACTCATGGTCTCGTAATCACCTTCACGACTGGCTTTGTCATAAGCGATACGCGCTTTATCCAGCTCGTCTTTTAGCTGCTGACTGCCTTTGACCAAGGCTTTTTCTGCTTGCCAAATCTCATTAAGGTCAGCGTACTCTTTTTCTAGCTCTTCAATTTGTGCATCAAGCACTTTACGCTCGGCTTGCGCACCAGCGTCTTCTTCATTTTTGAGCACTTCGCGCTGCATTTTCAACTGAATCAAGCGACTATCAAGCTTACCTAAGGCTTCAGGCTTGCTGTCCATCTCCATACGTAAACGACTGGCCGCTTCATCAATCAAGTCAATCGCTTTATCTGGCAGTTTGCGATCGGTAATATAACGATGGCTCATCCGCGCAGCAGCAATAATCGCGCTGTCTTGGATATCAACACCGTGATGCAGCTCATAACGCTCTTTTAGACCACGCAAAATCGCAATGGTGTCTTCGACCGTTGGCTCATCGACCAGTACCTTTTGAAAACGACGCTCAAGAGCCGCATCTTTTTCGATGTACTGGCGATACTCATCGAGAGTTGTCGCACCGACACAGTGTAGCTCACCACGCGCAAGCGCAGGTTTTAGCATATTACCGGCATCCATCGCACCGTCAGCTTTACCAGCACCTACTAAAGTATGTAACTCATCGATAAATAAGATGACATTGCCTTCTTGCTTTGATAAGTCGCTGAGTACCGCTTTGAGTCGCTCTTCAAACTCACCACGGAATTTTGCACCCGCAATCAATGAGCCCAAATCTAACGACAACACTTCTTTGCGGCGTAGTCCTTCTGGTACGTCACCATTGATGATTTTTTGTGCCAAACCTTCAATGATAGCCGTTTTACCAACACCTGGCTCACCAATCAGTACGGGGTTATTTTTGGTACGACGCGACAGTACTTGAATGGTACGGCGAATCTCTTCATCGCGACCAATCACAGGGTCAAGCTTACCAAGTTCCGCCTGCTCAGTTAAGTTAATCGTATATTTATTCAGCGCATCACGCTGATCTTCAGCATTTTGATTATTCACGGTATCATCACCTCGCAATTGCTCAATGACTGTTTTTAATTTACTCGCTGTTACGCCCGCACTCTCAAATATCTTTTTGGTTTCACCTTGCTCAGCGAGCGCCAACATCACCCATTCAGTGGCAATAAAATCATCGCCTTCTTTTTGCGCTTGACGGTCTGCCAAGTTCAAAATTTTAACCGAATTTGGGTTTAAATTCACATCACCTGTTGGCTCACTAATCGTTGCTTGATTGTCGAGCGCCTTTGCCACACCATTCTTTAGCGCAGGGATAGACGCGCCTGCTTGTTGGCAGATAGATAAATTAGACTCATCCTGTAGCAATACTGCAAGCAGATGCACAGGGTCAATACCTGTATGGTCACGCCCCAATGCTAGGCTCTGTGCTTCTTGAATGGCTGATTGTAGTTTCTGGGTAAATTTTTCGAACCTCATAATTGTGTCCTTTTATAATTAGTATTATCAGTCAGTGGATGCAACATAAAATACCGAACGCGCCGCATTTAAAACATAGCGCTTATCGTTAGTTTTATCGTGTCTCAATCACCGTTAGTTGTTATATATATAGGGTATAACATACAAGATTTCAACCTACTTATGCAAGTTGTCAATCAATATCTATGACTTATTAGTAAATACTGAAAAATAGTAAGATTTTATATAGGTAAAAACCTTACCCATAGCAATGATATTATCACAAACTATCAATAGGCACACTAAGAGAATATTTCAAGAGAATAAATAAAAAAACAACTAAAAGAGAGGCTTGCTCAACAATGAAAGGCAAGCAAGAGACAGCTATAGCAGAGATTTTAATACGCTGTAACTGCTAGAAATGTACTACACGATAGTAAGCATTAACATAACGCTCACTCTACAATTTCTATCGATGTACCAACCTTAACTGCCGCCATAATCTCATCCATCTCATTATCAGTGACCGCAATGCAACCATCGGTCCAATCACGTTGTTGGTTAATCCACGCTAGATGACCGAAGCCGTTCATCTGCCCATGAATCATAATATCGCCACCAGGATGGACGCCGCGTGATCGTGCCCGAGCTTTGTCCGCAGCATTGGGGTAGCTTATATGGATGGAGCGATGGGCAATAGAGTTCTCATTCTTATAATCTAAGATGTACGCCCCCACGGGTGTACGCTCATCGCCTTGCTGCTGTTTATGACCAACCGGACTATCCCCTAGCGCAATACGATAGGACTTAATGACTTTATCACCACTCAATAGCTGCAAAATACGGTCGGATTTATCGACAAAAACTTTATCGATAACCACCGTACTAGAAATAGGCTGACCATTATTGCCTGTACTTTTTGCATCCGAGGAGGCTGTTTTGACATACCCTATCGCACTGGTGCTCATAATAGTGGTCAGTCCCAGTCCTATCACGACAAACAATCGACGCGGCTTTTTGCTAAAATGTAGAGAAAAAAATGACATAGGCTTTAATAACTCCGTTTAGCGTTAGAGAGTGAAATGGCAACATACCACGCTATTAACTTACCAAAGCACCATGCCAGTTTTTGTGAAAATTTCATGGATAACACTAGGGTCTTTTGAACATAAAAACTTCGTTAATGCCATTACACCATACGAATCGCGCCATCTAAGCGAATGACTTCTCCATTGAGATAGGCATTATCAATGATATGCATGACCAACTTGGCAAACTCATTGGGATTACCCAGACGCTTAGGATAAGGTACGCTAGCCTCTAGTTGTTCGCGCGCTTTTTCAGGGATAGTCTCCATCATCGGTGTGGCAAAGACGCCCGGCGCGATAGTCATCACGCGAATACCATGACGTGCCAGCTCACGTGCTAGCGGTAAAGTCAGACCGACGACACCTGCTTTTGACGATGAATAGCTTGCTTGTCCTACTTGCCCATCAAAAGCTGCGATAGAAGCCGTATTAATAATGACGCCATTATCAGCGTTTTTCTCTACGGAGCTGTCTGCGTTATTGGCATTTGCTACACGCTTTGCAATACTGGCTGCGACCAAACGCGCGACATTAAAAGAACCGACAAGATTAATATTGACGCCGCGACTAAAATTATCGAGATCTGCTGGGTTATTATCACGATCCAGCAGCTTTTGCACCACAGCGATGCCCGCACAGTTGATAGACCCTTGCAAACCGCCAAATTGTTTTTCAGCCGTATCCACAGCCGCTTTCACCTCATCACTACTGGTCACATCACAGCGTGTAAAACGCGCATTGTCACCTAGCTCATCTACCAACGCTTGACCAGCTGATTCATTCAGATCTGCGATGACGACGTTACCGCCTTGCTTGACAATAGCGCGAACCACGGCCTCTCCCAAACCTGATGCACCGCCTGTGACCAAAAAGCTCTGTTGTTCAATGTGCATAATTATTCCTTTTATTAATGTTTTTACTGTTATTTTTATCAGTCATCGATTTTTATCTTAACCTGACAATATGAGTGCATTGCTTCATTAGGCCGCAGACAAACTGCGCAGCAAAAAGCGCTGAATTTTACCACTTGGGGTTTTTGGCAACTCTTTCACAAACTCAACCTCACGTGGATAAGCATGCGTTGATAGACGCTTGCGTACCAAGTCTTGAATCTCCTTGGCAATCTCGTCTGTGCCTTCGATACCGTCTTTTAGTACCACATACGACTTAATGGTATGACCACGCACTTCGTCTGGCACTCCAACTGCCGCTGACTCTGCGACTGCCTCATGCTCCAGCACGGTATTTTCAACATCGGTTGGTCCAACTCGGTAACCTGCGGTAATGATAATGTCGTCATCACGCCCTGAAAACCAATAGCTGCCATCACTGTGGCGCTCAACCACGTCGCCTGTTAAATAGTAATCATCAGCAAAAGCGTCTTTTTCGTTCCAGCTATAACCACGGAAATAAAATGCGGGCGATTGACTGACCACTACGGCAAGCTGTCCTTGTTCGCCATCAGCTAATATATTCATATCATCATCTAACACTACCAATGTGTGCCCCGGTAGCGCCATGCCCATCGAGCCAACCGGACATTCATGTGCTAATGCATGGTGCTCACAGCAAGTCATTCCAGTCTCGGTTTGCCCATACTGATCGCAGACTTTACAGTTTAAATAGGTTTCAACCCAATTGACCACTTCGGTATTTAAGGTCTCGCCTGCTGAATTGGCACAGCGCAGTGATAGTTTAGCCTCATTGTCATTATTATTGTCATGGTAAGATTTTTCAAACACGCCACTCGATTTCATCATCCGAAACGCTGTCGGTGAGGACGCCAAATTACTAATCTTATGACGTACCATAAAATCACGAGTATTTTGTGCATCAAAGCCAGCTTCATTAAAATACGTTGTTACCCCTAATAACAAAGGTCCTGTAATCGCATAATAAAGACCGTATGCCCAGCCTGGATCAGCCATGTTCCAGTAATTATCATCCGCTCGCAAGTCAATCGCATAGCGCATGTAGAGATAAAACGCTGAGAGCGCACTTAGCGGCACACTAACGCCTTTTGATTTGCCAACCGTACCCGAGGTAAACATTTGCAGAAAGGGTGCATCGGTATCTAATGAAACCGCGTCTACCGTTTGCGACTGCGTTGCGACCTTTTCAGCGTAGCTATCATCACCCCAGCTTTGCGCATCTACTTTGCTGCCAACCAGCACCATTTTGGTTTGCTTCGCTAAGTCGTCAAACTTGCCACGATTTTCTTGATTGGTAAAAACCACTTTGGTATTGGCTTTGTCCATCCGATACTTAATCGAATCATAGCCAAAGGCGGTAAATAACGGCTGATAAACCGCGCCGATCCGCCAAGTCGCGAGTACAATGGTGAGCAGCTCAGGAGTGCGAGGTAACATGGTCGCTACTTGGTCACCAACTTGTACGCCATAAGACAACAATAAATTGGCGACTTGTGCGCTTGCCTTATCAAGCTCAGCAAAGCTCATGCGCGTTACATTGCCCGACGTATCTTCATGCACCAGTGCAATATTATCACCGCGACCATCACGCACATGACGACCGCAACACGCCATATAAGCATTCAAGCGATCGTCTAAATGCTCGCCAAATATTTCTGTCAATAGCGCGTTCATATCAAAATTATGATAGTAATCGCTGTAGCTCATTGGCAGGTGTGCAGTATGATTTGAAGTGGTATTTACAACTGATGGGTCTGAAGAAGAGGTGTTCATAAGCTAATCCTTTAGCAATAGCAGGTAACGGACGAAATAAGAGAATTGTCAGCAGAAAAACAGGCATATCCTAGCAACTGTTTTTTCTGCTTGTTCGCACATATCAATGTGCATAGACTCTATTAGTAACGCATTTTAATATTTATTTCAATACATAACGTATCATTTTTATAATTCAATCACAAACTCTTGATGGAACTTCATTTCAAAGCACTCAGCAGCCACTTAAAAATCCCAGCAGCGCCTTTTCTTCATAACTTTGATGCTGTTTAGTACGACCACGGCGCGCTTGTTTATAAGGTTCAAAGAACTGCCCCGCCAAAAAGTGCTCTATAATAATGGGATTAATATAAGAAGATCGGCAGACAGCAGACGTATTGCCCAGCTCATCAGCGACACTTTTTACCATATCAGTCACCAGTTGCTGACGCTCTTTACTATCAGGTTCACTGGCTAATATTGCTTTGCCCTGAGCGCTCTGTAGCTCATCATGCAGGTAACTGGCGGCAAGGACACTGGCCATCCAAGTACGAAAGTCCTTTGCGCTATATAAGTTACCGCTATGCATCTCACTGTCACGACTATGACTATGACTATGACCGCTAGTATGCATGCGTAGATAGTCATTGATATCGCTACTGTCGACGACTTGCTTGTGACCATCGTCATCTAAATATTTAAAAATCTGATAACCAGGTAGCTCAGAACAGGCTTGTACAATGTCAATCAAGCGCTCATCTTGCAACTCTATATGATGCTCTTTGGCACTCTTACCGACGAAATCAAACGCCAGTCCGTTATCAGTTTCGCTCACGTGCTTACTGCGTAGAGTACTCAAACCATAGCTTTTATTGAGCTTGGCATAGCGGCTGTTACCGATACGAATCAAGGTTGTTTCTAATAGTTTGACCACTGCTGATAAGACATTTTCACGGGATAATGATTTAGCTTTCAAGTCTTTTTCAACTTGTGCACGTAGATTCGGCAATGCTCTAGCGAAGCCTATCATGGCATCGAACTTGGCTTGATCACGTACGCGATCCCACTCAGGGTGATATAAGTATTGTTTTCGTGCTTTGTCATCGCGCCCCGTCGATTGCAAGTGCCCTTTATCATCTTGGCATATCCAAACCTCTGACCACATCGGTGGTATCACTAGCGCATTAAAACGCTGTCGCAAGGCTTTGTCTTTGACCGTTTTGCCTGTGGCATCTTTATAAGTAAACCCGCGCCCCCAACGCATACGCGTAAACCCAAGCTCATCATCACTGACATAGCGCAGATTAGCAAGGCGAGCGAGTTTTTCATAATCATGGCGTATGTCTTGCGTGGTTGTTTGGTCATTTAGCGTCGCCATAATAGATACTCGATTGATAAAATAGTCGTTTTAGCATAATGAATTGCGATGGTTTTTGCTGTTTATTTGCCACGAGCAAAGTGTAATCGATGTGTAAAAAAACATGCTTAAAAGGGTTCTAAATAATGAGCTTTTGAGCCATAATTTGACAACAATCACAATTTAATTTGAATAAAGCACAATGAAAAATACTTCTATAAAGATAGCAGCATTATCTAAAGACGATTACGAATTTTGGTTACCTTTGTGGCAAAACTATCTAAAATTTTATGAGACCAGTTTGCCATCAAGTACCATCCAAAACACGTGGCACAGTTTGCTCGATAGTAACGTGCCGATTTATGGTTTTGGTGCTTGGCAGGACGACAAGTTAGTAGGTATCACCCATGTGGTGCTACACCCCAATACTTGGAATATCACTGAATGCTGTTACTTAGAGGATCTTTATGTTAGTGAGTCTGTGCGCGGGCAAGGCGTGGGACGCGCACTAATTGAAAAGGTATATGAGTTCGCTCGTAGTAAAAACTGCAACCGTGTGTATTGGACGACACAAGAGGGCAACACCACGGCGCGCAAACTCTATGACGCAATCGCCACTCAAACAGATATGGTGCAATATCGTAAGAACTTATAATGGTTGTCCAATGCTTTATGACTCAAATTTATCTCAAAATGCAACCATAAAAAAACGCCAAGCGTTAAACGCTTGGCGTTAATCTGTTGACTACTACTCTAAAAATGCTTATTTACCATAAACACATAAATAAGCCGTTTCTACTGCCACTTTTACTTGAAACTTCTGATTGGCTTCAACAGTAAATTGCTCACCTGCATTAAAGGTTTGCCACTCATCACTTTCTGGCAATTTGACCGTCAATGCACCACTGACCACGCTCATGGTTTCAAATTCGCTGGTGCCAAATTCGTACTCGCCAATTTCCATCACGCCAACTGTTGCAGGCTTGGTCGCCGTTTGAAAGGCAATAGAAGTGACTTTATTATCAAAATAACTGTTAACGCTTGGCATAATTTTCCTTAATTAAATATTAGTTACTATTTTATTTTACAGTCCCGCTTTTAGGCTCGCTTCGATAAATTGATCGAGGTCGCCATCGAGTACCGCACCAGTATTAAAGGTTTCAACGCCAGTACGCAAGTCTTTGATACGTGAATCATCGAGTACATAAGAGCGAATTTGACTGCCCCAACCGACGTCTGACTTGCCATCCTCGACCGCTTGCTGAGATTCCATCCGTTTTTGCATCTCAAGCTCATAAAGCTTGGCACGCAGCAACTTCATCGCCGTCGCTTTGTTCCCATGTTGGCTACGTTCGTTCTGACAAGTGACCACCACGCCACTTGGCTCGTGGGTGATACGTACCGCAGAATCGGTGGTGTTCACATGCTGACCACCTGCGCCAGATGAACGATAAGTATCAATACGCAAATCTGCTGGATTGATATCAATCTCGATATTATCATCAATTTCAGGCGACACAAAAACGGCAGCAAACGAGGTATGACGACCGTTATTGCTATCAAATGGCGATTTACGGACTAAGCGATGCACGCCGATTTCGGTACGTAACCAACCAAAAGCATAATCCCCTTTAATCTCAATCGTTGCTGATTTAATACCAGCCACGCTACCAGAAGACACTTCAATAACTTCAACTTTGAAGCCATGCGATTCCGCCCAGCGTGTATACATACGCAACAGCATCTCTGCCCAATCCTGCGCCTCAGTGCCACCACTACCCGACTGGATATCTAAGTAGCAGTTATTAGGATCCATCTCACCGCTAAACATGCGACGGAACTCTAAATCAGCAACGCGTTTCTCCGCATTGTCGAGCTCTGCTTGCACATCCGCCAGCAAGGATTCATCCTCTGCTTCTACCGCCAGCTCAAGCATGGCAGACGCATCTTCCAATGTGCTCTCAAGCGACACCACAACATCGATGACGCCATCAAGCTGGCTTTTTTCTTTATTAATTTTAGTCGCACGCTCTGGATCATTCCATAGCTCGGGGTTTTCTAACTCTAAATTGACTTCTTCTAAGCGTTCTTGCTTACCATCGAAGTCAAAGATACCTCCGCAAGTCCTGCCCACGCTCTGATAAATCTTTGATTCGTTCTTGATACGGATTGATTTCCATAAGGTTTCCTGTCTTTTTAAATAAATATCTCACTGATATGGCGCTATTTTAAATGAGATTGACGATAAATAGTTGGCTAATTATGACTGGCTTTATATTAAATAACGTTAAACAGCCTAAATCGACCAATCCTCAACCGCCCAGCGATGGGCTAACGCATGCGCATGCAGCGCGTCATCAGGTGACACACAAATAGCCACATCCGCCCACTCAAGCAGTGGAATGTCATTTTTGGAATCTGAATAAGCATAAGTTTTATCAAACTCAACACCCGCTGATTGCTGCTTCTCTAGCCATTTATTTAAATGGTAAATCTTACCCTCTTTAAAGTTTGGTTTGTCGGTAAGTTTGCCCGTATAGCGCTCATTTTTTATCTCAAGCGGCGTTGATAGCACATTGGCACCTTCGATCCCAAAACGCTTGGCGATAGCCGAAACCACAAAATCATTGGTCGCAGAAATAATCACCACCTCATGACCTTTTTCAACATGCTGACAGAGCACTTCCATCGCTTTTGGGCGTATGTGCGGCTCAATTTCACTTTTAATATAGTCTTCTCGTAGCTCATGCAATCTATCCATCGGCAAGCTCCTCAAAAACTGCGCCACAAATTCATTATATTCCGTCGCATCAAGCGTACCTTCGATATAGTCTTGGTAAAACTTTTGATTGGCCGTGCGGTATTGCGCTTCATCGACGAGGTCGTGCTTGACGATATACTCGCCCCATAAATAGTCGCTATCGACGTCGAGCAAAGTATGGTCTAAATCAAAAAGTGCCAGCTCTTTTGGAGAAAGTTGTGCTTGTGTTGCCTGCATAATGAGACCTTATTATTGTTTGTTGAAAGACAGAAATACAACTGGTTTTTAATAACTTCCGCTTTATAGATAAATAATGATATGAAAAAATTTTTCGTGAATACTACTGTTTACCAAACAAAATTATGGTAACTTTATTTATATAACTTGTGGTTAGGGCGTGTCCTCGCTCTGAACGAAAGCGCCTAAATGGTGCTAAAAATGGTGATACGCCCTAGTATCTGTTTTGCTTACTTCATCATAAAAATAGAGAATCGCATGGAAGCGCCTGATATCAAAACTGTTTTGCCAAGTAAAACGCGTCGCCCTGCCCGTTCAATCAAAGAAATCAGACAACGTCAGCTGGGTAAAAGCTATCAATCACCTTTCGACCGTATACTGTATGCGCTCTTAAATGGTGTGATGTACGGAGTTGGCGGTTTACTGATCGATCTTGCTATCGTGGTTATTCGCTCAATAGCTGGTATAGGTAATGGCGACGTTTTTTGGTTATTCACCCCATTTATGTTGGTCATAGGCGCAATCATGGGTTTTATCGTTGGTAAAAATGCTGGCGCTGAAAGCGTCAATGCGCTCAACATCAACGAAACAGCCAATCATAACGCTTACCTTAATGACTATTCTATACGCCACGATATTTTTCGCGGACTGATTATTGGCATCATCATTTTTGCCATTATTTGGCTGGTCATGATGCTGATGGTATAAAGCTTCCCTATGTAAAAAACGTTTGCATGATGTATATAAAAACAATAGATCAATACCAGACAGTTCGCGGATGCTTTATAAATTTCTGCTTAATCAGGCATGGCTACTTCTGTTAAGCCCGTTTTAAATTTTTGACAACGCTCCGCATAATGCATCGCTGATAATTTCAACATCGCTGCTTGCTCGTCCGTTAAGGTTTTGACCACCTTTGCAGGCGCACCCATGACGAGTGAGTTGTCTGGAATCTCTTTGCCTTCAGTGACCAATGCCTTAGCACCAATAATGCAATTTTTACCAATTTTGGCATTATTTAATACCACTGCGCCAATACCAATCAAACTGTTATCACCGACTTCGCAGCCGTGCAGCATCGCTAAATGACCAATGGTGACATAGTTGCCGATTTTGACCTCAATACCTGCATCAGTATGAATGACGCTGTTTTCTTGCACATTACTATAATCGCCGACATGAATGCGCTCATTATCCCCGCGAATCACTGCCCCAAACCACACGTTAGCTTGATGACCCAAATAGACATCACCTATCACTCGTGCTGAGTCTGCGACCCAACCATTAAAAGGTACCGCGAATTCGGGCACCTTGTCTAAATATTGATAAATCATAACGGCTCCTTGTTATATATAGTAATGAAATAGGTCAATCATGAAAATTAGTCATGAAAATTAGTCATGAAAGCGAATCATGAAAACCAGATATTTCGATTTGCTGTCCATTGTGGCAAAGCCAAAAGGGAAAATCCAGCGCTATTAACGGCTAATAATTAAAGGCATACTTTTCAATCTAAAAATCGGCTGGCTATCTGCGGGCATATTGTATATAATGCGCAAAATCTGTGCCTAAGCGAGCGGACATGATGCAAGTTACCTATTCACTATCTAGTGGGTTTTGTAGTTTCCATCAATAATGTCTTCTCGCTTTTTTGTGGGAAAATTTTGGGTTTAGGTGTTTTTCAGTATCCATTAATAGCAATTTTTGCGATACAAAAAGCCGCGTTCAATCCAAAATTTCATCATAAAAAATTATGGCACTCACTAATAACAGCGGAGGCAAACCTTGAATTCATCGGCAGAAATACAAGCAATTTTGGCATTAGCAGACGGTACGATTTTTCGCGGTGTGAGTATCGGCAGTCTTGGTCATCGTGTCGGTGAGGTGGTGTTTAATACAGCCATGACAGGGTATCAAGAAATCCTAACCGACCCAAGTTATGCGCGCCAGCTAGTGACCCTCACCTATCCGCACATCGGCAATACTGGTACCAATAGCGAGGACACTGAGTCTGGCAATGGTCATCAGGTATGGGCAGACGGTCTTATCATCCGTGATGCAACGATGGTTACCTCAAACTTCCGTAACTCAGAATCATTAAGCGATTATTTATCACGTAACGATACCGTTGCAATCGCTGAGATTGATACCCGTCAATTGACTCGTCTACTACGTGATAAAGGCGCACAAAATGGCTGTATTATGACCGCCTCAGACGGCGAGACAATCAGCGCTGCTGACGAGCAACAAGCCATCAAATTGGCACAAGAGTTTGCTGGTATCGAAGGCATGGACTTGGCAAAAGAATGCTGTACTAAAGAGACGTTCGAATGGACAGCAGGTACGTGGGATTTATCAGATACCCTACTTAACCGTGATGCCATTGGCAGTCATGATAGCGGTACAGGCGGGTTTTTCAAGCAACTAGGTACGCATATCGAAGCAAAATACAATGTCGTCGCTTATGACTTCGGTAGCAAAACCAATATCTTGCGTATGCTGGTTGACCGCGGCTGTCATGTAACCGTCGTTCCTGCACAAACGCCTATCGCAGATGTGCTGGCGATGAACCCAGATGGTATCTTTTTATCAAACGGTCCTGGCGACCCTGCAGCCTGCGACTATGCTATCGATGCCGTACGTCATATCATTGAAAAAACTGATGTGCCAACCTTTGGTATCTGTTTAGGTCATCAGTTGATTGGTCTAGCTAGCGGTGCAAACACCATTAAAATGAAAACCGGTCATCACGGTGCCAACCATCCAGTTCAAGATTTAGCGACTGGCACAGTTATGATTACCAGTCAAAATCATGGCTTTGCGGTTGATGAAGACACGCTGCCTGCTAATGTTAAATCGACCCATCGCTCACTATTTGACGGTACCAACCAAGGTATCGAGCTAACTAATAAGCCGGTCTTTAGCTTCCAAGGTCACCCAGAAGCCAGCCCAGGTCCGCATGACTGCGCGCCACTGTTTGATAAGTTTGCTGAGATGATGGCAGCGGCTAAAGCTTAAGCAGTTAATCAGCTTTTAGGTATCAGTCATTAGCAAACAGTAAGTATTCGTTATACAGCTTAGATCACGCATGATGGTTTAAGCTGCGCCACGCAAAATATCGTTTTATTAAAGTGTTGTTTTATTAAAATATAGCACTGTTCAAATACGAGTTTAGCCGAATATAAATCAATTAAAATATCATACTAACGAAGGTAGCCCTAACTATGCCAAAACGTATCGACATAAAAAGCATTCTTATCATAGGCGCAGGTCCTATCGTCATCGGTCAAGCATGTGAGTTTGATTATTCGGGTGCACAGGCCTGTAAAGCACTAAAAGAAGAAGGCTATCGCGTCATCTTGGTCAACTCAAACCCTGCGACCATCATGACTGACCCTACCATGGCGGACGCGACTTATATTGAGCCAATTACTTGGCAGACCGTTGAGCAAATCATTGCTAAAGAACGCCCTGATGCGATCTTGCCAACCATGGGTGGTCAGACGGCGCTAAACTGTGCCTTAGAATTAGACAAGCATGGCGTCTTGACCAAGTATAACTGCGAATTGATTGGCGCGACCAAAGACTCTATCGAGATGGCGGAAGATCGCAACTTGTTCGATAAAGCAATGAAGCGTATCGGTCTTGAATGTCCACGCGCTGAAACCGCTGAGACGATGGAAGAAGCTTTTGCAACCCAAGAAAAAATGGGCTATCCCTGTATCATTCGTCCATCATTTACCATGGGCGGCTCAGGCGGCGGTATCGCGTATAACCGTGATGAATTTATCGAGATTTGTGAGCGTGGCTTTGATTTATCACCAAACCATCAGCTCCTTATCGATGAATCATTAATCGGTTGGAAAGAGTATGAGATGGAAGTGGTTCGTGACAAAAACGACAACTGCATCATCATCTGCGCGATTGAAAACTTTGACCCAATGGGCGTGCACACCGGCGACTCAATCACCGTTGCGCCAGCACAGACTTTGACCGACAAAGAATACCAAATCATGCGTAATGCTTCATTAGCAGTACTGCGTGAAATCGGCGTTGAAACAGGCGGCTCAAACGTTCAGTTCGGTATTAACCCTGATACTGGTCGTATGGTCGTCATCGAGATGAATCCACGTGTGTCACGCTCATCAGCATTGGCGTCAAAAGCCACTGGTTTCCCGATTGCTAAAATCGCGGCGAAATTAGCCATTGGTTACACGCTAGATGAATTGCAAAATGACATTACAGGTGGCAAAACGCCAGCCAGCTTTGAGCCTGCGCTTGATTATGTGGTCACAAAAATCCCACGTTTTAACTTTGAAAAATTCCCACAAGCAGATAGTGTTTTATCAACCCAAATGAAATCGGTTGGTGAAGTCATGGCGATTGGTCGTAACTTTCAAGAGTCGATGCAAAAAGCATTACGTGGTATGGAAACTGGCAATGATGGTTTTGATGAGCAAATTGACTTATCGAAAGTTAGCATTGAAAAGGCACGTAGCGAAATCACCAATCGCTTAACCATTCCAACGCCTGAACGCATTTATTATATTGCCGATGCTTTCCGTATCGGTATGAGCGTCGATGAAGTATTCAACTTAACCAAAATCGATCCATGGTTCTTGGTACAAATCGAAGATATCGTGAAAACTGAAGCTCAAGTCAAAGCGTTAGGTTTTGGTGGTTTAACTGAGAAGAACTTACGCAGCTTTAAACGTAAAGGTTTATCAGATTTGCGTTTAGCAAAACTCCTTGGTGTCTCACAAAAGCAGCTACGTAAAAAGCGTTGGGACTTAAACGTTTATCCCGTGTATAAGCGCGTCGATACCTGCGCAGCAGAATTTGCTACCAGTACCGCTTATATGTACTCAACGTACGATAGCGAATGTGAAGCCAATCCAACGAATAACAAGAAAATCATGGTTATCGGTGGCGGTCCTAACCGTATCGGTCAAGGTATCGAGTTTGACTATTGCTGCGTTCATGCAGCACTTGCGATGCGCGAAGACGGCTACGAGACCATCATGGTCAACTGTAACCCTGAAACGGTTTCGACCGATTATGACACCTCTGACCGTTTATATTTTGAGCCAATCACGTTAGAGGACGTGTTAGAAATCGTCCGTATCGAAAATCCTGATGGTGTGATTGTACAGTTTGGTGGTCAAACACCATTGAAACTTGCTCGCGCTCTTGAAGCTGCTGGCGTAAAAATCATTGGTACTAGCCCAGATGCGATTGACCGCGCAGAAGACCGCGAACGCTTCCAGCATATGATTCAGCAATTGAACCTTATCCAACCAACCAATGCTTTAGCGACGAGCTTAGAAGATGGTTTGGTCAAGGCAAAAGACGTTGGCTATCCGTTGGTAGTACGCCCATCATATGTACTTGGTGGTCGCGCGATGGAAATTGTCTATAACGAAGACGAGTTAAGACACTATTTGCGTACGGCGGTTCAAGCATCGAACGAAGCGCCCGTCCTACTAGATCGCTTCTTAGACGATGCGATCGAAGTCGATGTCGACTGCGTTAGCGATGGTACTGACGTCGTGATTGGCGGTATCATGCAGCATATCGAACAAGCTGGCGTGCACTCTGGTGACTCCGCGTGTTCATTGCCACCTTACTCATTGTCTGATGAGCTGTGCGATGTGATGCGCGCGCAAACGGTCGCCATGGCAAAAGAGCTTGGTGTTGTAGGTTTAATGAACGTACAGTTTGCCGTAAAAGGTGAAACGATTTATATCTTAGAAGTGAACCCTCGCGCTGCCCGTACCGTGCCGTTTGTCTCTAAATGTATTGGTACTTCTTTAGCGCAAATCGCGGCGCGCTGTATGGCTGGCACCTCATTAAAAGACCAAGGCTTTACCACTGAAATCGTTCCGGCATTTTTTGCGGTCAAAGAAGCGGTATTCCCGTTTGCGAAGTTCCCTGGCGTTGATCCAATCTTGAGCCCTGAGATGAAATCAACCGGTGAAGTGATGGGCGTCGGTAAAACCTTTGGCGAAGCATTTTATAAAGCCATTATCGGTAGTAATGAGCGTCTGCCAGGTCTACCGACCGAAGGCGAAACCAAAACTGTCTTTATCTCAGTACGTGATAGTGACAAAGCACAAATCGCCCCTATCGCTCGCCAGCTTGTTGACTTTGGTTTTAACATTGTATCAACCACTGGTACGCAAAAAATATTGAGCGACGCCGGTATTGAGTGCAAGCAAATCAATAAAGTTACCGAAGGTCGCCCGCACATCGTCGATGCCTTGAAAAATGGTAAAATCGACCTTATTATCAATACCACTGAAGGCAAACAAGCACAAGAGGATTCATTCTCTATCCGCCGTAGCGCCCTGCAAGGTAAAGTGTTTTATGTGACGACTTTAGGGGCGGCAGACGCGGTTTGTAAATCTTATGCCATTGACCTACCGTTTGAGGTCTATAAGCTACAAGATTTGCACGAACAAGCAAAGACTATTGCTTAGCTCTATTGACTTAGCAGCATAATTTCAGTAGATTAAGCATAACGGCAACGCTCGTTTAACAGCGGATGCAAAACTTGTTATCGATTTTTATATAACAGTAGTGCTTTAAAAAACGTACGGCTTAAAAAAGCAGTACTTCAAAAAAATAAAGTTTTAAAAAGATAGACCTAAAAAGCATAGTGGCTAAACTGCGACTATGCTTTTTATTACGTAAGGTTAAAGTGCCTTGTTTGTCAGTGTATCCATGCTCACAGATAAGCGCGTGTTTAGTTGTTACGCAGTCTAAACCTCATTCTTTTTATATCTTCACATATTCATTGCAATAACACTGACACCATCTCACTATTCACTAAGAGTAGGAGATGGTGTGGTGTTATTGGTTTAAGGAAAAAACATGCAACGTTATCCCATGACTCCGCAAGGACATGCGGCTCTAGAAGCCGAATTAAAACAGTTAAAAAGTATCGACCGTCCACGCATCACTGCTTCTATCGCTGAAGCTCGTGAACATGGCGATTTAAAAGAAAATGCTGAATATCATGCAGCTCGCGAACAGCAAGGTTTTTGTGAAGCGCGTATCCGTGATATCGAAGCCAAACTTGGCGGCGCGCAAGTGATTGATCCTGCAACATTACCAAAAGATGGTCGTGTGATATTCGGCGTGAGCGTCGTTATCGAAAACATGGACACCGGAGAAGAAAAACAATACAAAATCGTTGGTGATGACGAAGCAGACTTTAAAGCGGGTAAAATCTCAGTCAATTCACCGATCGCACGTGGTTTGATTGGTAAGTCTGAAGGCGATGAAGCGCGTATTGAAACGCCAAAAGGCGTGGTCGAATACGAAATCATGAAAGTGATTTACGATTAATTTTCCCGATTTGAGAAATATCTGAATAGAAAGCCTTTGATAGCAATTCTTTGATAAATAAAAAGCTTTTGATGACAGCAGTATTTTAACGTGAATCAGCTGGCAATTCGCCTAGCAAATGAGCGTAGAAAGCAGTACACAACCTCATTATGAATAGAGCAGAACTTACACAACGCTGCTTTTTTAGTCTGTTTGTTTTAGCGCATAATTGCTCGAGTATAGATGCTGAGCCTTGTGCCTATTACAACTGTCTTATTCTAAGCATTAGACATAAGTGCTTAGCAACTGACTAAAATAATGATGGAGAGATAGCGAACGTTGGCTATCATTAGTATCTTTACCCTCGTTATTTGACATGGTTTACATGCTCATTTGACGGGGGTTTTTCTTTTCTAGGTGTTGTTTTCTAGGTGTTGTTTTCTAGGTGTTGTTTTCTAAGCGTTATTTTTTACGCTTTGCTTTCTGCTACTACATTAGCGGCTTTATTTACTGTTATTTTAAAGGAATCTATTATGACCATACACATCGATATGCCAGCGTTACTGACTATAAATAAGAAGGTGTTTACCCAGCACAGCCTCGTCAAAAAAAGTGTGATAAGCACTGCTATTCCAACAATCTTAGCAGGCGCTTTATTGACGGTATCTACCGCACATGCTGCGCCTGAGATCGCCATCACTTCGTCTGCTGGTAGTAGCACTACCGTCGTTGAGCAGTATTCTGACGGTAAAACCGCGACCATTACAGCGACACCACACGGCATCACTATGCAAGACGGCATGCCTTATGCGGTGACTCAAGTAACTAACGTTCCTCGCTATACGGTTCGCCAAGTAGCCAGTAATGGTGCGAGCAGTACGGTCGTCACCCAAGGCAGCACCACGGTTACGAGCGTACCTGTGACTAACCAGATGACCAATCAAACAAGCAACGTTGATGTCATAGCCGTGCCGACGACTAGCGTGACACAAGTATTGCCTGTGACGACGGCTACCCAATTGCCAGTCATCAATACGCCAACGACAACCATAGTGACGAACCAACCTGCAACGACGCAAATAGTATCTACGTCTTTAGATGCTCTGCAACTGACCCCGACCTTTAGTACGCCTGATGTGGTGAATGCACAAACCAAAGTGATGAAAATATTAAAAAACAAAGATGGTCGCGAAGTGGCTGTCCCTGCGAACCATATCGCACCTGGCGACATCATCGAATACCACACCACTTATACCAATACCACGGCACAACCCGTCACTGACATCAATGCCATGGTGTCACTACCAAATGGCGTGCAATTGGTATCATTGAATAGCCCACTACCCACGCTTGCGACAACAGGTGGCGACAGTTATCAGACTATCCAACAAGTTGGCAACACTGTAGTCATCACAGAAAATTACTCTGGACTCAAATGGAACTTGGTAGATCTTCCTGCTAACGCACCGCAAACGGTTGTTATACGTGCGAAGGTTCAGTAAAAATTAAATTTGAAAGTTTAGATTTGAAAAGTATTGTTATTTAATTAATCTTAAAATTAATAAAAGGTCTTGCCGGCTAATTTCCTAGTCAGCAAGACCTTTTTTATGCCTGTACTTTATTTCTTAACAACCAACCTTTTGCTATAGTGCTATTAACTTAAAACAAATATCTGGTCATTATTCGCATGTATAAATTTACTGCTCTCTATTCATTGATTTTTATCATTTATAGCTGTATTTTGAGTTCTATATCTTGGGCTGAAGCTGCCGAACCAAAATTTGATGCTAGCTTTTATATGTCGAAAATTTGTACTGTATATATGAGTAAAGACGGTCATGAATATTGCGATGATGGTTATATCCTTAAAAGCGAAACCTTAAATAATGGCGAAGTAATAGAAACCGTGCTTATGGATGACATGGGTGGCTACGGCTGGAACCATACTTCGCTCAAAAGAATCGATAAAGATACTTATCATGTCTATATCGGCTGTGGTAGTCCGTGCGGCACTAATATACTATTTGGTCGTGGGGATAAAAAACAAAATTTTGACCTATACTTTGACTTTGATACAAAAAGTCAGTGTAGTGTTGAGTATAACAATGACCAAAAACTCTGGGTTGCCCGTCATTTTTTCTCCGATAAAGAGGTAGCTTTACCTTCAACTCATGGCAATAGTGAATCTGCGATTTATCCCAAGTACGATGCTGAGTTCGATAAAAAAGGACGTCTGATTATCAAAAACCACTTCTCAGAGGAAGTGGTTCAAACATTACCTAATCCCTGCTCCTTTAATTAAAAATCTCATAAATAGCACGACAACAGTTGTCGTATAAAATTACTATTTCACTCATAAATACAATGACTTAAGGCTAAATTTGTTAAAATAGTTATTCATTAATGTATTGGTCAGTACCGCTTATGGCAACCATCAATTACGAACGACTACAAGGCAAGCTCAATATTTTAGCGGACGCTGCTAAGTATGATGTTTCTTGCTCCTCCTCCGCTGGTACGCGCAAAAACCAAGGTGGTAGTCTTGGCGATGCCTCCGCTACTGGTATTTGCCACAGCTATACCGAAGATGGTCGCTGCGTCAGCTTGTTAAAAATCCTCTTAACCAATCACTGTATATACGATTGCGCTTATTGCACCTCACGCAAAAGCAATGACACGCCGCGCGCTGCTTTTAGCGTCGAGGAAGTGGTTGATTTAACCATGCAGTTTTATCGCCGTAACTATATCGAAGGGCTGTTTCTTAGCTCAGGTATTTTTAAAAGTGGCGATTATACGATGGAGCGACTGGTTGAGGTCGCTAAGATATTGCGGACACGTGAACGCTTTAATGGCTATATCCATTTAAAGACCATTCCGGGTGCATCAAAAGAGTTGCTGTTAGAAGCGGGATTATACGCCGATCGTCTCAGCGTTAATATTGAGATTCCGACCAAATCAGGTCTAGCACTGCTCGCCCCAGAAAAATCACATGATGAATTAAAAGCACCGATGGAAACGGTTAAAACTGAAATTATTACGATCAAAGAGAGCCGTAAAATCCATAAAAAAGCACCGAAATTTGTGCCAGCAGGTCAAACCAGTCAAATGATTGTTGGCGCGAGTAACGAGACTGACTTGCAAGTAATTCAGTTATCGAGTCATTTTTATAAACAGTACGATCTTAAGCGCGTTTACTACTCTGGCTATGTACCGATGTTGTCCGACAGCCGCTTACCAGCTATTGGAACGCCCGTGCCAATGATACGTGAAAATCGCCTTTATCAAGCGGACTGGCTGATGCGTTTTTATGGTTTTGGTGCCCATGAAATCGTTGAACCAGACTCGCCATTTTTGGATTTGGACTGCGACCCAAAGCTTGCTTGGGCAATCCGCCACCGTGAGCATTTTCCGGTTAATATTCAAACCGCCACTTATAAGATGATTGTGCGTATCCCGGGCATTGGTACTAAGACGGCTAAAAAGATAGTAAAGGCGCGCAAGTTTAATCAGTTGACGCTTTATCATCTCAAAAAAATGGGCGCGGCGGTCAATCGCGCCAAATACTTTATCGCAACTACCGGAAAAAACGAACATTTAGCGCATTTAACGCGTGATAACTTCCGACAATATGTATTGGCACAGACGCAGACCAAGTATAAAGACCAGCGTAATGGGCAAATGGCTTTGTTTTAAATAGCACTGTTGTAATTAGCATTGTTTCAGTGATTACTATTATAAATAGGAGTGTAGATGTCACAACTGCTGCAAAGCCACGACTATACTGTCGGTCACTTAACACCCAGCATCGTGCTTTACGAACCAAGTTTTGAGGGTTGGCTGAGTGCGGTATTTTATGTCTATGCCAATAAATTGCAAAACGATGATTCTCTACAGTTAATCGCTCAAGACTGCTATGTACCTTCATTAATCGCACAAGCGACTAGCGTTACTACCGATGAAGACAATGCCGAACGCGTACTGATAAAGCTGAATAAGCTCTTAGGTCGCTCGGGTATGCGCAATATTCTCTGGGGATTTTTATCCGAAAAAGACAATATCGGTACGACTCTATTTCAAGTGGTCAAATATGCCATCGATTATCCTAGCCGCCATATTATGGAAGACTTGGGTAACCTCAATGTCTTAGAGCTGGTGCAAACTGTCAAATCGGTCGGTCGTGAGAAACATCGTATGGAAGCCTTTGTACGTTTTGAGCATACCACTGACGATATCTATTTTGCGCGAGTGGAGCCTGATTTTAATGTATTGCCTCTGATTGGCGAGCATTTTCGGCAGCGCTACCAAGACCAACACTGGGCGATTTATGATTTATCCCGTGGCTATGGCATTTATTATGATAAAAGCAAAAGTACGCCTAAATGCCCCGCTGCCCTACAAACCATCACTAATCTAGATAATGCCGTGCTGCGCAATCCTGCCAGTATTCATAGCGAGGATGAGCAGCGCTATCAAAAATTTTGGCAAGGTTACTTTACCAACGTCAACATCAAAGAGCGTAAAAACCCCCGTTTGCATAAGCAATACTTGCCGCAGCGCTATTGGAAATACTTAAGCGAAAAGCAAGTACTGCCCAATGCTGAGCATTTACAGAAACGTCGCTAATGACTTTTATCCTTCGATTCAAGCCTTTATGCGTATCTCCCTTAGAAACTCGACCATATAACCTTATCTTTTTATCTTGATGGTTGAGTTTTGGCGGCTTTTAACTGACAATAGCCACTTGTTATTATCAACTGGTCACCAATGCCATTATGAAAGTTATGCGCTTATTATCGTCTTTAAAGCATGATGAATCCGAGCGCGGTATTTTTCATCTTGGGCGCGCATTGGTCAAAAATGGCCATACCTCCATCATCGTCTCTAGCGCCGACGAAGATAATGATCTGGTCAAACGCCTCAAGCGTGATGGCAATAACTATCATCAGCTATATATGAATAAAAAGTCTTGGCTATCGTTACTACAAGTCACGGCGCTGCGGCGTTTGATTGAAGAGTACGATCCTGACGTGATCCATGTGCACTCACGCACACCTGCATGGATACTGCATTTGGCATTGCGCCGCGCCCGCGTCAAGCGGATACCAAAGCTAGTGTCAACCATGTATGGTTTTTATCCGATCAATAAGTACTCTCAAGCCTTACTCGATGTCGATACCATCATTACCGTCTCCGATAGTGTGACCAATTATCTAAAAAAAGGCCTGCGCCGAGAAGATGCAGACCCTAAAGTCATCAAACGCATCTACCGTGGTATCGATACGCGCCGCTATCCTTATCGTCATAATCCATCTGTTTATTGGTTACGGCATACTTTTGCTGAATATCCTGAGCTTGAGCATAAAAAATGGCTGGTATTTCCAACCATTATTGGCAACGAATATGGTCAGGAATGGCTGATTGATATTTTGGGCAACTTGCAAGAGCAGTTCCCTAACATCCACGTCATTATCATGGATGATGATTATAGAGATGGTGATGTCGCGCACGAAGATTTCCGCCAACGCACCAATACATTAGGGTTGGCTGATCGAATTACTTATGTAGGTAGCAAACGTAATGACATGCGTGAATGGCTCTCAGCCGCCAATATCGTCATGGCGCTTGCTAATGAGCCTGAATCAATCGGCATCAACGCCTTACAAGCGATTCATTTAGGTACGCCCGTTATTGGTTGGGATCAGGCCGCATTTAGTGAGATTTTACAACCGCTATATCCTCAAGGGCTGGTCAAAAAATACAATGCCAATGCGCTATGTAAAGCCGTGAGAAATCAATTAGAAAGCATCACACGGCCTGAAATGACCAATAAATTCACCATGCGTGAGATGATTGAAGAAACCCTTGCTGTCTATCAAGGTTTATACGACGACTCGCTCGCAGAGGAACAAGCTGCAAGCGATGCCGCTGCTGTTAAAAGAATTAACAAGACGCTAAAAAAATCCTCTAAACCCACTAGTAAGAAGCCTGAGTCTGCTTATGTCGCGCTTGCACCAGCCGATAAACAAACCAAAGTAAAGCTTATCAAAGAAAAACCTAAAGCGATGAACCCATCAAATCCGCTTACTGACTCAGAAACGCTTCAAAATCATAAAGACCCGTAAGCCTACCACTTTATTACTTAGGCTAATATCTAACAGCTTGCTGGGGCATGTTTTCACAATGAATTATTTCATACAAAAAAACGCGGCTTCTATTTTTAGAAGCCGCGCGGGAAATCACTATGGCTATTTAAACATCAACTTAAATGGCTATTAAAATGCTCACCTAATAAGTCGTCGGGGTGTGCGCACTAACAATGCGAGTCACGCCATCAGTAGGGTTGATAAAAGTATGCGGGCGAATGGTATCAATCACGTAGCTATCCCCTTGGTTTAATAGATACGTCGTCTCATCGATACGGATAAGAATCTTGCCTTCAATAACGGTGCCAATCTCTTCACCTTCGTGGGCGATTTTTTCTTCCGTTGAGCTGTTCGGTTGATACACCTCAATCAAAAAACCCAAATTCTTGGTGGTACTACAGTTATATACCTGTCTTAGCGACACTCTGCTACTCGGTTCGCTCAACTCCAACAAATCCTTTGGCGTTACCACGACTCTCGCCTTTGGTTCCTTCCATTCATCACTAAAAAACGTGGTTAAATCAGAACCCAATACCGCCAAAATTGCCTTTAGCGTATTCACTGCTGGACTGACTTTATTGCGCTCAATGGAGCTGATAGAAGTATTGGTTAATCCCGACAATTTCGCAAGCTTACGTTGCGAGTAGCCCTTTGCGAGGCGCAGCTGATTGATCTTTTTACCGATATCCTCTTCTGGCGACTCGTCATTTTCGGTTGACATCGCTGTCTCAGAGTCTGTCAGCTCATCTTCATCATCACCACTGGTGTCGTCATCTTTATCGATATCAGCCGCCTTATCGCTGGCGACATCAGCGTCAATGCTGCTATTAATATCAATGTCAGTGCTGGCATTGTCTACATTGCCTTCAGTAGTGCTATTCAGTTTGGGTTTTGCTGGCATAGTGAATGAATTCCGTGAATAGAAATTTGGACAAGTCGTCTTGTGCATAATTTAACTCAGGATGCCATTGTACACCAATCATAAATGGATGTTGCAACAAGCTGATAGCTTCGACCAAACCATCAGGCGCTAGAGCCTCAACCAATAAACGCGCGCCTACTTTATTGATTGCTTGTTTATGTAGCGAGTTAACGTGCCATTTTTCACCAAACGCCGCCAGTCGACCCGCAGGTTGGATAATCACGTCATGAACTGGCTGATACTGCACTTCAAGTGGCTGAGTATTGTCCTCTAAATGTGGCTCATAAAACCCCTCTACTTCCCGCCAATCAGGATGTAGCGTGCCACCAAAATGCACATTCATCTCTTGCAAACCTCGGCAAACCGCCAATAGCGGAGTGCCAGTCTTGTCTGCATAATCCAACAATTTAAAGCTCAGCTCATCACGACCCAAGTCTTGTTTCGCTTCGATATGCGTCGTGCCATAACGCGTTGGTGCCACGTTACTATAACTGCCCGTTAACAAAATCCCATCTGCGATATTCAGTAGCGCCTCAAAGTTTTCGCTATCGGCAGCAGTGTTTGGCAGCAGTATGGGATTGCCACCATAAAAATTCACGGCATCGATATATTTTTGATACACCGCTTGTGCTGGCTGCCCATCAACCATCTTATGACAAGAAACAATAGCAATAATAGGTCTAGAATTTTTCATACCGTCTTCCCTAGTTATAACAAATAGACCTCATCGTCTATATTGCTCAATCCTTTATTTAGCTAAAATTTAACACAGCACCCCATAAAATGTAAACTATAAATTTCAATATTGCCGATATTAATAATAAAATTGGAAAAATGTATTAATTTAAGATAATTTTAAATAAAAATTGACAACTATATTTTTCACACATATATTGGAAGTCATCAGCGAGACATTAAACAAGGGTTGACGTTTATATCTCGATGTTAAGGGCTAAGAACAGCGAAATCTAAAGAATTCATATTATTAATAAAATCTGTTTTGAGAAACATAAAGAGACACATAAAGACTGTTTAAATAAGAGGTAATCAATCGCTGTTTTACCAAGTATTGGTCAGAAATATCACTAAAAGACGATGCGCCAGCAGTATCCGTATTGACAATAATCCCAGTAATTCTAAAAATTCATAGGAAGAATAGACATGACGACAACCAATGGAATGGTCGAATCTGCAAACAACACAGAATACGTTTATGTTGCGGCAGGTGATATTAATGGCTTACTTCGTGGTAAGCGCATCCCTTTCAATCAAATGGAAAAAGCAGAAAACGGTGCGATACGATTGCCTTTATCTATCTTAGGCGTTGATATTTGGGGTGCTGATGTCATCGAGTCTTCTCAATGTAATGGCGATATAGATGCCATTGCCCGTCCTACGGGTCGTGCCGCCTATCCACTTCTCAATACCAGTGCGCCTTCATCGCTATTGCCCGTTTGGCTTTATACAGAAAATAACGAGCCTTATTACGGTGATGCCAGACACGTTTTGGATTACATCAGCAAAAAATTCAAAGCGCTTGGTTTGACTCCAGTGATGGCCACTGAGCTGGAATTTTATTTGGTTGACTATACTGAAGGCGAAACCCCAAGACCACCTATCCGCCCCAAAAGCGGGCTAAGACTGAATAAAACCTCAATTTTGAGTATCAATGATCTATTACAATTCGATGAATTTTTAGACGAAGTTTATGCACAGTGCAAAAAGCTCGATATCCCAGCAGATGCCGCGTTGGCAGAGAATGGCTGTGGCCAGTTTGAGATTAATTTATTACACGTAGACGATCCACTAAAAGCCGCTGACGATGCGATTTTGTTCAAACAGGTCGTCAAAGCCGTCGCTGCTCGCCGTAAACTCACCGCGACATTCATGGCAAAGCCTTTTGGTCTGCAGTCGGGTAATGGTTTTCATGTGCATTGCAGCTTATTAGATAAAAACGGCAATAATGTCTTTGATGATGGGTCAGATGAAGGCTCAGATATCTTGCGCCATGCAGTCGCTGGATTGTTAAAGACCATGTCAGATTGCACATTGTTATTTGCCCCACATGTGAATTCTTATCGCCGCTTTACACCCGGTACGCTAGCGCCAAACAATGTGTCATGGGGTTATGAAAACCGCACGGCGGCAGTACGTATCCCTGGTGGTGACTCAAAAGCGCGCCGTATCGAGCACCGTGTCTCTGGCGCTGACGCCAATCCTTATCTGGTCTGTAGTGCGGTACTGGCAGGTATGCTGTATGGCATCGAGAACAAGCTGGAAGCGCCAGAACCCATTAATAGCATTACTTACGACGAAGCCGAACTTAAGACCTTGCCATTAGACTGGCTGTCCGCCATCCGCAAATTTGAAAGCAGTGATGTGATTGATTCGCTGTTCCCAAGCGAGATGATTGAGCTGTTGATCGCGGTCAAAAAGCAAGAAGCCAAACGCTTTGCTCAGCAAGTGACCAACCTTGAATACCTCACCTATTTACAGGATGTTTGATATGTCAAATAACTCAAATAGCAATGCAGCAACGAACCAAAACTTATCGTCGAATAATACGCGTAATATTCCGCATTATTCAGACAAAGGACAATATCCTGATAGCTATTATGCAGCCAGTCGTAATCCTAAGCCGGATAGACCAACACTAAAGAATGACATCCAAGTGGAAATATGTGTGGTTGGCGGCGGCTATAGCGGTTTATCCACGGCCCTGCATCTCATTGAAACCGACCATGAAGTCGTGGTACTGGAAGGCGCGCAAATTGGTTGGGGCGCATCAGGGCGTAATGGCGGTCAAATTGTCAATGGTCTAAATGCGAGCCTACAAAAAATCAAAAAGTCTTATGGTCAAGAAAATGCAGACTTCGTCGGTCAGCTCGTGACCCGCGGTGGCAAAATTATTCGTCGTTTTGTTAGAGACTACGATATCAGCTGTGATCTCAAAGAAAAAAATATCTTTGCGGCATTAAATAATGGACAGCTAAAAGACTTGCAAGAAACGCATGCACTATGGGAGAGCCATGGTATGCATGATCGAGAAATGCTCGATAAGCGCGGTATCCAAGAGCATATAAAATCAGATGCCTATGTGGGCGGAGTCATCGATCACTCCGGTGGACACTTCCATCCATTGAATCTTGCTCTAGGTGAGGCAGCGGCCATTGAGCAAGGCGGCGGCACTATTTACGAAAACACCTTAGTGGTTGATATTGAGTATGCTGACGATGCTATCAAAGTCATTACCGAGTTTGGCACCGTAACTTGTAAGCAAGCGGTGCTATGCGGCAATGCCTATCTCAATAAAGTGATCCCTAAACTGACTGACCGTGTTATGCCGGTATCGACGCAAATTATCGCCACCGAGCCGCTGGGTGATTTAGCAGACCAGTTACTGCCAACCGATGTTTGTGTCGAAGATGTCCGCTACATTTTGGATTACTATCGCCTCTCAGCAGACAAGCGCATGTTATTCGGCGGTGGTACAGTCTACGGTGGTCAAGACCCCGCCGACATCACAGCTAAAATTAGACCAAATATGAATAAGATTTTTCCAGAGTTACGTGATGTCAAAATTGACTATGCGTGGAGTGGGAACTTTGCGTTGTCTTTTTCTCGCGTACCACAAATGGGCAAGCTACATGAGCGAGTATATTTCGCCCATGGTTATAGTGGTCATGGCGTGACAGGATCGCATCTATTTGGACAAATATTAGCCGATGCCATCAATGGTAAAACCAAAGAGTTCGATGCTTTTGCACAGATTCCTTGGATTCCGTTCCCAGGTGGTCGAGCGCTGCGAGTCCCTTACTCTGTCATGGGCTCATGGTGGTATGCGCTAAAAGATACCACTGGCATGTAAACGCATAAAAACTTTGAATAATAAACATTGAATAAGGTGTTTTTATTTTAAATGCGGTCGTTACAGTGACCTATCATAGCAACGGATTGTTGTGATAGGGCGCGATAGACAGTTGATTCGCTACTGTCTGTCGCGCGTCAACCATAGAATAGAGCTTGTTTAAAAAAACAATGAGGTTTTACAGGGAGCGTAAATATGAACATGAAGCTCAATGATGCTGTCGAAGGACAGTATCATAATAAGCGAGTATTTCTCACCGTCATAGTAGCCGTCGTCATCTATCTGGCTTTTGCTTGGCTATCTACCAGCCGTGCCCCAGACCAATCTTGGGGCGCCTTATCTTTACTACCAACATTACTAGTATTAGTCACTGCCATTGTCTCTAGGCGACCATTTGAATCCATGATCGCAGGCTGTGTCGCTGGCCTTGTGATGCTCAACCCTTTTGATTTGGTCTCCCCTTTTGCAGACAACATGTCGATGGTGCTGGGTAATGAGACCATTATTTGGATTGTTCTGGTCTGCGGTCTGATGGGTGGTCTCATTCAACTGCTTGAGATTAGTGGGTGTCTAGATGGCTTTAGTGAATGGCTACAAAAAATCATTAAGTCGCGCCGTCAGTCATTGTTGGCCACCTTTGCTTTGGGCGTGGTGGTTTTCATTGATGACTATTTGAACTGTCTAGCCGTATCAACCTCCGTCAAAAAACTCACTGACGTCTATAACGTTTCTCGTGAGAAGCTTGCTTATATTGTCGATTCAACCGCCGCACCGATGTGTATTATCGTGCCTATTTCTACTTGGGCGGTCTACTTTGCCGGTCTTTTAGAAGAAAACGGCGTGGCTGGCGATGGTGAAGGTATTGGGCTTTATATCAGCGCGATTCCTTATATGGCATATGCTTGGTTTGCACTTTTGATTGTATTCTTGGTCGCGTATGGCATTTTAGGTGACTGGGGTCCGATGAAAAAAGCCGAGGCACGCGCCAAAGCGGGTAATCCTGTTCCTGAAGCCTTTGTCGAAGAGCAACTGGTCTCAAACGTCCAAGCCAAGCGTAAACTATCGTTCAAAGCCAATATCGCAAACTTCGCTTTCCCAATGATTTTGTTAATTGTCTCGACGGTCTACTTCGAAATCGATCTATTACGCGGTGCATTATTGACCTGTTTTGTGACCGTCGTTGTCTATTGGATGCAAGGCATTTTAAGTTTTGAGACGCAAGTTGAAGCCATCTTTAAAGGCTTTAAAGTCATGCTTTATCCGCTCTCAACCGTCATCGGCGGTTTTTTCTTAAAAGCCATCAATGATGAGCTTGGTATGACCTCATATGTGATTGAGGCTATCACGCCTTATATGACCATTATTATTTTCCCTGCCGTCATCTTTGCCGTCATGGCTTTCTTAACTTTTGCCACATCATCAAGCTGGGGGCTGTATGTCCTTGCTATGCCGATTGTCTTTCCAATCTCTATTGCACTAGGCGTTAGCACTCCCCTTATGATTGGCGCATTGTTATCAGCATCATCATTTGGTAGCCATGCTTGCTTCTTTAGTGATTCATCGCTACTTGCCGCGCAAGGTGCTGGCTGCTCCCCCATGCAGCATGCTTTTACCCAGTTCCCCTATGCCATGCTCGGCGCGGGTTTATCCGTCGTCACCTTCTTAGGATTGGGTTATATGATGGCTTAAGCCAATCTTAACGCTATTATTGTAATCATTGACTAACGGGCAATGAGAGATTGTTCGTTAATCAATAAAAACAGCCCTTTTATGTGGTAGTCACTAATAAATACGACAAGGATTTAGATCATGCGAAATGTTACCGTTGCTACGACTCAAATGGCATGTGGTTGGGATATACAACAAAATATTGCCACTGCGACTGACTTGGTCACCAAAGCCGCCAAAGCGGGTGCCAATATCATTTTGCTACAAGAGTTGTTTGAGACGCCTTACTTCTGCCAAGTTCATGACTTTGATTACTTTGCCCTTGCGACCGCAGTTGAGGATAATGCGGCCATCAATCACTTCAAACGGTTGGCTAAAGACTTAGAAGTGGTATTACCGATTAGCTTTTATGAAAAATCAGGCAATACCTTTTTTAATAGCGTGACCGTGATTGATGCCGATGGCGAGATACTCGGCACTTATCGTAAAACGCATATACCAGATGGCATTCCTTATGCCGAAAAATTCTACTTTACCCCTGGCGATACTGGATTCAAGGTTTGGCAAACCAAGTATGCCAAAATCGGTGTCGGTATTTGCTGGGATCAATGGTTCCCTGAATGCGCTCGTAGCATGGCATTGATGGGTGCAGAAATACTGTTTTATCCGACTGCGATTGGTGATGAGCCAATATTGGACATCGACTCAAAAGGTCATTGGCTGCGCTGTATGCAAGGTCATGCTGCTGCTAATCTCATGCCAGTCGTAGCAGCCAATCGTATTGGCACTGAGACAATTACTCAAAACGGAAACGATAGCGTCATGGCGTTCTATGGTAGCTCGTTTATTACTGATGGCCGCGGTGAGATCATCCAAGAAGCATCTAAAGATAAAGAACAGATACTTAGTACGACTTTTGACTTAGAACAACTGGCTATCGAACGTCAGCAATGGGGCATTTTCCGTGATCGTCGTCCATCGATGTATGGCACGTTGCTGACTCATGGATAAAGTTTGTTAACAAGCAAGCTCACTCGCGCTATCGTCAAATAAGGTGCTCTATATGTCATTATTACCGAACCAATCAATCACTGGCTCAACACCACAACAAGACGGCTTTTACATGCCAGCAGAATTTGAGCCGATACAAAAAATATGGATGGTATGGCCTTACCGTGCTGATAACTGGCGACAGCAAGCCGCTCCTGCTCAGAAATCTTATGCTGATGTTGCATTGGCAATCAACAGATTTTGTGAGGTTGGCGTACTGGTCAATCCTGATAATTATCAATCATGCCGCGATAGTCTACCTGCTGACATCGACGTCATATCCGTGCCCAGCAACGATGCTTGGGCGCGTGATACTGTCCCGACATTTTTAATCAATGATAAAGGCGAGCTACGCGCTTGTGATTGGACATTCAATGCATGGGGCGGCGACTATGACGGACTATACTCGCCATGGGATGACGATGATAAGCTGGCTGAACGCTTATGTGACCATCTAGATATCAAACGCTATCGAACGGATGACTTTGTGATGGAAGGCGGTGCATTTCATGTCGATGGTGAAGGCACCGTTCTGACCACACGTATGTGTTTGCTCAGTCCTGGACGTAACCCACACCTAACCGAAGATCAAATTGAAGACAAGTTAAAAGCCTATCTCAATGTGCAAAAAGTACTGTGGATTGATGACGGTATCGATCCTGACGAAACCACTGGTCATATTGATGATATTGCCTGCTTTGCGCGCCCTGGTGAAGTGGTTTGTTTATACACTGATGATTCTGAGCATCCATTTTATAAAGCAACACAAAAAGCCTATGAGCAGCTCTCAAATATGACCGATGCCAAAGGTCGCCGCCTAAAAGTCCATAAGCTTTGCTGTACCAAGCAACCTATTACTTTACCTGAGAACTATGATATTGAGCAGTCTGATGATGCCAAGGCGCGTCAGACTGGTGATGTTTGTATCGCTTCGTATGCCAATTTTTTAATTTGTAATGAGGCTATCATCGTACCGCAATATGATGATGAAAATGATTCATTAGCCATCGAGCAGCTTGAAAAAGTATTTCCTCAGCATCAAGTAGTGGGAGTACGTACAAAGGAGATTGTCTTTGGCGGTGGTAATATTCACTGTATTACTCAGCAGCAGCCAAAATCATCAATTAAAAGCATTAACTAACATCATCAATTAAAAGCACGCGCATAAAAATATAGACCCAAATGGATTTTGAACCCAATAATATTTTAAAAAAGGACATAGCTATGAGCGATTATCAAGTTAATAACCCAGCCACTGGCGAAGTAGAAGCCACCTACCCTACGGCAACTGAGCAGGACATCCAGAACGCTATTGCACAAGCCGATACCGCTTATCAAGACTGGCGTCAGGTTTCATTGGATGAGCGCAGTACCATACTTCATAAAATTGCCGATATCTATCTTGAACGTCAAGACGAGCTGGCCCGCGTCGTTGCCAATGAGATGGGCAAGCCCGTTGCTCAAGCGAAAGGTGAAATCGGTCTAGTTGCCGATATCTATCGCTATTATGCAGACAACGCTGAGCAGCTACTAGCACCTAGTACCATTGATGTTGATTCAGGGTCAGCTTCGGTAGAAAAACGTCCTGTGGGCGCTCTGTTAGGTATCATGCCGTGGAACTACCCGCACTATCAAGTGGCACGTTTTGTCGCGCCAAACTTTATGGCAGGTAATACCGTTATTCTAAAGCATGCGCCGCAATGTCCTAAGACTGCAGAAGCCATCGCTGATATCCTAAAAGATGCCGGCTTACCTGAGGGTGTCTATAACAATGTGTTTGCTACCAATGAGCAAGCGGCAACAATCATCGAAGACAGCCGCGTACAAGGCGTTTCGCTAACAGGCTCTGAGCGAGCTGGGCAAGCAGTTGCTAAAATAGCAGGCGGCGCGCTGAAAAAAGTCGTGCTAGAGCTTGGCGGTTCAGACGCCTTTATCGTTGCAGCTGATGCGGATATCGAACAAGCTATAAAAGGGGCTATTTCTGGTCGTTTTGGCAATACAGGACAAGCGTGTAATGCTGCCAAACGCCTTATCGTCGTCGAATCTGTTTATGATAAATTCGTTGAAGGGTTTACTAATGCCGTCAGTAACATGACACTCGCTGATCCACTTGATGAAGGTACTTTCATTGGTCCAATGTCTTCAAAGGCAGCCGCAGTTAACTTGCAAGAACAGCTCGATAGCGCCATTCAAGCAGGCGCGACCGTATTGGTCGAAGGTGGCATGATCAAAGACAAGCCGGGTGCGTGGTTTAAGCCTGCGGTATTGACAGATGTAACTGAGTCCATGGCTGTCTACCGTGAAGAGCTATTTGGTCCTGTGGCGGTCGTTTATAAGGCTTGTGATATCGAGCATGCTATTAAAATCGCTAACGACGTACCCTTTGGACTTGGTGCTTCTATCCAAACACAAGATGCTGCGCTAGCCGCTGAGATTGCTGACAAATTAGAAGTCGGTATGGTCACTATCAATGCGCCTTCTGGTAGCGAAGCCAATACCCCGTTTGGCGGCGTTAAACGCTCAGGCTTTGGTCGCGAGCTTGGCACCCTTGGTATCACTGAGTTTTTAAATTATAAATTGATTCGTGATAAGTCGTAATCGACAGAGTCATTTTTAGAATAAAAAAAGCCTAACATTGACTGTTAGGCTTTTTTTGAAAGTTGATGTTATTAAAAAATAACCCATCGAAAAAACTATTGCTTAGGTGGATTGTCTTTTAACCATAATTGATTGACGATTTTTAATTCACGTAGTTCTTCTGCCATAATTGACTCGCTAATACCTGGATACTTCACCCTTGCATAGCCATATAACGCAATGCCTAAGACCGTCCAACCAAAGAAAATCCACCACTCGATAGGGGTTAGTGCGGATGGCATACCTGGCATATACAGCATGAGTATTCCAAAACTTAGCGCAATCGTGACTATGCCAACGAGCTTACCTGCTGGTATTCTAAATGGGCGTACCATATCAGGCTCGCGGTAGCGAAGTACTAAGAATGAGATAGCGACACAGGTATAAGCAATAACGATACCAAAACCACCAGCATCTACGATCCACACCAGCATTTTACGACCAAACAAAGGTGCTAGTGTCGCCAAACCACCGATCAATAAAATGGCATTCGACGGCGTCTTATACTTTGGATGCAGCTTGCTCAAAAATGCGGGCAACATACGTGCTTTTGACATGGCATAGAGTAGTCGGCTACCACCAATCAAAAAGGCGTTCCAGCTTGATAAAATACCCAGCACACCGCCAATGACTAATAAAATACCTGCCCACTTGCCATGCCAAGCATTGGTCATCGCATCCGCAGTGGCGAGCGTTGAGTTTTCGGCTTGTAAGAGTGGCAAGGTCGTGCCAACACTCCAAGCGATACCCACATACCACATTACCGCAACGACAATCGATAAAATCAAAAATTTACCAATATTAGGACGAGTCAGATCAATTTCTTCTGCCGCTTGCGGAATAACGTCAAAGCCGACAAACATAAACGGCACCATGACAATAACGGCCATCATACCGCCAATACCACCGATAAATGCAGGCGCTTGTACTGAGTTTGAGCCTTCAGGATTAAACATGACTGCGCCAATGAACAGCAACGTACCAACAAATAAGATGCCCAATACGGCCGTCTTTTGGAACCACGCACTGACCTCCATACCGCGGATGTTTAGCCAAGTGACGATGACTGAGCCCAGCATCCCAACGCCCACCCAAGTGGCGTAAACATCCCAACCAGCGATGGTCCAGAGATATCCTTGATTGTAATTGGGGATAAAATACTCTACGACTGTCGGCAAGGCAACCGCCTCAAACGCGACCACCGAAAAATACCCAAATAGAATACTCCATGAGCAGATAAAGGAGACATTTACCCCCAGTGCTCTATGCGTATAGGTATGCTCGCCGCCCGTAATCGGCATCGATGCGGCAAGCTCGGCATAAGTCACACCAATAAGTATCACTGCCAAGCCGCCTATCAAGAACGCCAGCATTGCGCCCCACGTCCCCGCAGATAAAATCCAACCACCAGCCAAGACTACCCAGCCCCAACCAACCATAGCACCGAATGCTAAGGCGATAATATCTAGCGTCCCTAACGATTTTTTTAATTCAGACATAACCTGCTCCTTGTCTGTGTGTCATCCGTGTTAACCCTTGACGGTCACACTATCTTTTGTTTAGTGGGATAGTACCCATCATAATTATCATATATACCTTTTGATCGAAGCTGTTCGGCACTACTTGTTTACTATTCAAATAGTACAAACAGCAACGGCGTCTTGACTTGCAAGGCGCCGTTGTAAAAAATGTACTCAAAGCGAGTGCCATATGGGCAATCTTGCTGTGCTATTAAAGATAACCTTCTAACCAAGATCGAGGCTTGATTAAAAGTGATGTATTTCACTATAAATAAATACTGAATACTTATTAAGCAGTTAGGATACCTTTGATAATATCTAGACCTTCTTGGAGCACTTCATCTTCAACCGTCAATGGCACCATCACGCGAATGGCATTGCCATACATACCGCAAGACGCTAATAATAAACCTTGCTCAAATGATTTTGCTTTTAGGTTAGTCGTCGCTTCCACATCAGGCTTGCCATCACTATCGATTAATTCAAACGCGAGCATCGCGCCTTTATGGCGAATATGACCGATACTACTTAAGTTTAAGCCCTTTAAGAAAGCTTCGATTTTGTCGCCAATCTCAATACTGCGCTCAAGTAGGTTTTCTTCTTCGATGACTTCCATGACAGCGAGTGCAGCCACACAAGCCAGTGGATTACCAGAGTATGTACCGCCCAAACCGCCTACCTGCGGTGCATCCATGATATCGGCGCGACCGATAACCGCAGAGATAGGATAACCACCCGCCAAGCTCTTGGCACTGGTCATTAAATCAGGCTCAACGCCCAACTGCTCGGTGGCAAACAACGTACCCGTACGGGCAAAACCACACTGCACTTCATCAAAAATCAAGACAATACCATGTTCGTCGCAGATATCGCGTAGAGATTTGGCAAATGATGGGGTGACTTGATGAAAACCACCCTCGCCTTGTACTGGCTCGATAATCATCGCCGCCACTTCGCTAGGATCGATATCCGCTTGGAAAATCATCTCAAGGCTATGCAGCGCTTGTGCTTCTGTGACATTCAACTCTTCAGCTGGGAATAGCGCATGGAATACAGGGCCTGGCATTGGACCAAAGTTCTTTTTGTACGGCAGCACTTTACCCGTCAAACTCATGCACATTAAAGTACGACCGTGCCAACCACCAACGAAAGAGATGATACCTGGGCGACCAGTTTTCGCACGAGCAATCTTAATACAGTTTTCGACCGCTTCTGCACCAGTCGTTAAAAAGAAGGCTTTTTTCTCACCGCTGATAGGTGCTTTTTCACAAAGTTTTTCAGCAAGATCCACATAGCATTCGTAGTTGATCATTTGTGCCGCAGTATGGGTAAACTTGTCAAGTTGCTCATGCACGCGCTGGGTAATTTTTGGATGGCTGTGACCAGTATTCAGTACTGAGATACCACCAACGAAGTCAATATAACGATTGCCTTCAACATCCCAAACTTCTGAGTTTTTGGCTTTTTCTGCAAAGATAGGATAGGCAACGCCAAGTCCTGTTGGTAACACAGCTTTACGGCGCTCAAGTAGTGATTTATTGGTAGTCGTCATGGGAATGTCCTTTTCTTTATTTTTAACATAAGTGCCAATGATTGAATGGCGGTTTTGAGGAATGGTTTATCTAATAGTTAACAATTATTAATTGCTAGCTATAGAGGGGATTCATGGTGCTGAATCCCGTTCGATACGGTGTGACAATTAAAACCTTAAAAGAGAGCGTATGTCGCTAAACGGTTAGCTGACGTCAGAGCACCAGTATTTGGTCACGACATATTCTTCAATGCCGTATTTTGAGCCTTCGCGGCCAAAGCCAGACTGCTTGACACCGCCAAATGGGGCGACCTCGGTAGAAATCAGACCAGTATTATGACCAATAATGCCGTACTCAAGACCTTCGGTAACGCGCCATGAGCGCGCATAACTGCCACTATAGAAGTAAGCCGCTAAGCCATAAATCGTGTCGTTGGCTTGACGAATAACGTCTGCTTCGTCTTTAAAGGTAAAGATAGTGGCAATAGGGCCAAAGATTTCTTCGTGCGCGATATCCATCTCAGCACTGATATCGGTAATGACCGTTGGATTGTAAGTAAGCTCTGAGGCGTCATTGGTGCTGCCGCCAGCGATAAGCGTCGCGCCTTTGTCTAAAGCATCTTTAAGTAGCGCTTGCACTTTTTCTAGCGCCTTTTGATTAATCAAAGGACCAATATCCACGCCTTCATCCATACCGTTACCGACATTTAGTTCAGCGACTTTTTTCACAAACACATCTAAGAATTCATCTTTAATGCTGTCTTGCACATAGACACGGTTGGCACAAACACAAGTTTGACCAGCGTTACGATATTTAGAAGCAATTAAGCCTTCAGCCGCTTTTTCTAGATCAGCGTCATCAAAGACGATAAATGGCGCATTACCGCCCAGCTCTAATGACAGTTTTTTGATGGTTGTCGCACATTGAGCCATCAAGGTACGACCGACTTCGGTAGAGCCTGTGAATGAAAGCTTATGAATGCGTGCATCGCCCGTTAGGATATCGCCGATAGTTGATGATTTGCCGGTCACTACTTGGATAACGCCTGCTGGAATACCTGCTTGCTCAGCCAGTGCAGCAAGTGCTAACGCAGAAAATGGCGTTTCAGTCGCAGGTTTAATAATCATGGTACAGCCTGCTGCCAATGCTGGTGCGGCTTTACGGGTAATCATCGCTGCTGGGAAATTCCAAGGCGTGATCGCCGCACAGACACCAACGGGCTGCTTGAGTACCACATGGCGCAGTTGTGACTGATTGGCAGGGATAACATCGCCATAAACACGCTTGCCTTCTTCGGCAAACCAGCGGATAAAGCTATTGGCATAGCCCACTTCACCGCGCGACTCGTTTAGAGGTTTGCCTTGCTCAGCGGTCATAATGATAGCCAAGTCTTCTTTATTGGCATCGATGAGGTCTGCCCACTTTTGTAGTAGCTCAGCACGCTCTTTCGGGGTTTTGGCTGCCCAAAGGATCTGGGCTTCATGAGAGGCGGTAACCGTGTCGTTCACATCGTCGGTCGTTAGGCTTGGTACCGTACCGATGATATCGCCGTTGAAAGGATTGCTCACATCAATAGTCGAGTCATCACTAGCGGCATGCCAGCCATCTTTGATGAAACACTGCTGTTTAAGTAGATCTGGGTTCGATAGCTGTAGCGTAGACTGTGACAGTTGTGACATTGTGACGCTCCTTGTCAATTGAGGTTTGCAAATAGGATTCGCAGATTTATAGCGATAAGTGAATAACAATAAATAGAAGGTTATGATTTAAATAATTATTGATAACTTGCTAAGTGTTCAATATACTGAACTTCTATTCTACATATGAGACATCATTATAAGAATGATAGCCAGCCATTTGCAACCCCTATTCTCATTTTAATGATAATTTATCGCGTTATTTTTATATTGTCTCAATTCTACTGACTTTTATAGGTTCCTTATGAGCTCAACTGCCGTTCCTGCCTTGGACAAAACCTTTCAGATTTTAGATTTAATTACTGATAGCTCACAGCCTTTAACGGCAGCTCATATTGCGAAAGAGCTCAATCTACCACGTAGCTCAACCCACAATATTTTGCAAAGTCTTTTGACCAAGCATGTCATCTATAAAGACAGCGATAGCCGCTTTCATTTAGGCTCTTATTTGATGTATTGGGCGGGTAAGTATGAGCAGCAGCAAGGCGTCATCCAGTTATTTAAAGACCTTATTGTCCAGTATCCGATTCTTCTTCAGCATACAGTCACCTTATCTAAGCTTGATTTAGGTGAAGTGGTGTTTTTAGCCTGTCATGAAGCGCCTGCCCCGCTTGGCTTTACCTTTCGCGCTGGCGTTCGCGTACCAGCGGTATTCTCTGCCACGGGCAAAGCCATGCTTTCAACCTTCTCTATGGACAGTATAAAATCTATCTACGCTACCGGTTTCCCCGCACCTATTACCCAACACGGTGTTGATAACTTTAGCGATTTGTCCACCGAGTTGACCGCCATTCAAAACAGTCGCATCTCACTCGATGATGGGCAACTTCGCGAAGGGATGTATTGTTTGGGTACTTATATTCGCAATGCGTCAGGCAATGCCGTTGCGGGTATGGCGGTTAGCTTTTTGCAAGGCGAATATGAGTCCAAGCGTGCTGAGGTCAGCGCAGTATTGATTGAATTGGCGCAGCAAATTGAGCAGCGTTTGGGTTTTATCGATAATAAATAAAGTTAAAACGCTGCTAGTTTCTTGCTTACTTCAAACTCTTTCAGTTATTTTGGTGATAACTGTTAATCTTCTGAAATAAGCCCTGATAAAAATGCTTGCAAATTGTCATTGAGCTTTTGCAAGTAATAACCGCCCTCGACTAAAACAATCAGTGGTTTATTTAGCGCTTTCATCTTTTGTGCTAGTACCTTAAATCCTTTCGTACTCACCGCACATCTCGCTTCTGGGTCGTTCTCATAAACATCAAAACCTAAGACATGCACAATGACATCAGGGTCAAATAGCGTCATCGCTTCGATAGATTTATCAACATACTCAAAAAACCCAGCTTCATCGGTGCCATGTGGCATCGGGAAGTTAATGTTATAGCCTTCACCCTCGCCCACGCCTCTTTCAAACGCATGCCCTGTCACGGCGGGATAGAAGTTAACGGGGTCACCGTGAACCGAGGTATAAAGAACATCGCTGCGATCATAAAATATCTCTTGAATACCTTGTCCGTGGTGCATGTCGGTGTCTATGATGGCGATTTTTTCGTATTTTTGCCGCAGATGTTCAGCGATGATGGCTGCATTATTTAGATAGCAAAATCCGCCAGCGGCGCTTTTGCGAGCATGATGACCAGGAGGCCGTGAGAAGCAAAGCTGTATATGACTTTCGGCACGCTCGGTATCTGACAAATCATCGTTCAGCAATGCTTCAGCCGCATTGAGTGCAGTCTGCGCAGACCAATAAATAGATGTCCAAGAATGCTCGCTGATAGGCGCGCTATCATCCGCTTGATACTTTGCTGCTTTTGCCATGATACCGATACCGGGATTGTCATACGGCAAAAAAATCCCCGTCTGTACCTGCGCGCCCAAGTCTTCCTCGACTGCTATCCAGTCATCATAGCCATGTTTGAGAAACTCAACGTAACCAAAATCGTGAACCGCTAATATAGGCCCAATGCCAATATCGGTAACGGTCGTCACCTCTAACCCTAACGCTGCTGGTGCTTTTAAGAACTCAACCATACGCTCTGGTATCTCTAACGGCTCATGCATCTTTCCATAAGAAAAATAAGGGAGTGGTCTGTGCAGGCTTAGGTTTTCATGGCTATATATTTTCATGCTCAACATTCCTTTGTTTAACATTTTTTCCAATGGCGCTTTTTTTGATGCTTAACTAAACAATTCCATCGGCTTTAAGCTTGGCTATCATGTCGCTGTCATAGCCCAAATCAGCAAGCGTACTATCGGTATGCTCGCTCAACTTCGGTGGCGGTGACCGATAAGTGACGGGTGATGCAGATAGTTTGATTGGACTACCAAGTGCTCTTACCGGACTGCCTTGCGTGGCAAAATCAACCACCATCTCACGTGCCAGCGCTTGCGGCATTGCCAAGGCTTCAGCGACATTATGAATCGCTCCGCATGGGATACCTGCTTGATCTAACACCTCCAACCAATAAGTACGTGGTTGCTCGACAAATTTCTTACTCAGCTCAGCGCACAGTAGCTCACGATTGGCAACGCGTTGTGGATTGGTCATAAAACACTTGTCGATATGCCAATCAACTGCAAGCACATTGCACAGTTTGGCAAACTGACTGTCATTGCCGCAAGCTAAAATAAAATGCTGCTCGCCCTCGCCAGCAAACACTTGATAAGGCACGATATTAGGATGCTGGTTACCGAGTCTTGGCGGTACCCTGCCTGATGCCAAATGATTCATACCAACATTAGCCAGCATGGCAAGCGCACTATCAAGCAATGCCACATCGACATGTTGCCCAACTCCAGTATGCTGTCGAGCTATTAATGCTGCTTGAATACCAATGGTCAGCTGTAAACCTGCAAACAAATCAACAACTGCCACGCCAACCTTATGCGGTTCGCCATCGCTCGGACCCGTAATACTCATCAAGCCTGATAGACCTTGAATAATATAGTCATAACCGGGGCGCTTGGCATCTGGTCCTGTCTGACCAAAACCCGTCAATGAGGCATAAATTAGGCGCGGATTGTCTTGTTTCAGACTGTCATAATCTAAGCCGTACTTCTTAAGACCGCCAACTTTAAAGTTCTCAACCACAATATCGCTGTTAGCGATAAGCTGCTTGATAATGGTTTGCCCTGCAGGGGTATTAATATCGACGGTGAGGGATTTTTTATTGCGGTTAATGGTGGCGTAATAAGCGGAGGTGTCATCGCTGAATGTTGGCGGTGCCCAATGACGTGTTTCATCACCGATATCTGGACGCTCAACCTTGATAACGTCGGCACCCAAATCGGCGAGTATTTGAGTGCAAGAAGGACCGGCTAATACTCTCGATAAGTCGAGCACTTTGATACCTTGTAATGCGCCTTTTGCCATGTCAGTCATAATACTCCCTTATTATGTAACCTATTGTTTGATAAAAAATTGCTATGCATCATTTATCTTTTAATGCTTTAAATGCTTTAAATAATAGACAATGATAAATAAATGATGGATAAATGATGGATAACAACAATGCATAACAACGATGTATAAAAATCAGAAACGCACGCTACTGTCTATAACAGCTTATTAAAAAGCCAAACAGTAACGTACGTTTATGGTGTAGAAACTAGCTAATATCTATTAGCTAATGCTTATTAATTAACAACAATTAATAAAACGCTTGAATGCCAGTCTGCGCACGTCCTAAGATGAGCGCATGAATATCGTGCGTCCCTTCATAGGTGTTCACCGCCTCTAGGTTCATAACATGACGAATAATGTGGAACTCATCAGAGATACCATTACCACCATGCATATCACGAGAAACACGTGCGATATCTAGCGCTTTACCACAGTTATTACGCTTAATAAGTGAGATCATCTCAGGCGCCGCATTGTCTTCATCCATCAGACGACCAACACGTAGCGCTGCTTGCAGACCCAAAGCGATTTCTGTTTGCATATTGGCAAGTTTCAGCTGTACCAATTGCGTCGCAGCTAACGGACGACCAAATTGCTTACGGTCTAGCGTGTACTGGCGTGCTGCTTTCCAGCAGAATTCAGCTGCCCCCATCGCGCCCCATGCGATACCGTAACGGGCTTTATTTAAGCAGCCAAACGGTCCTTTTAGACCACGGATATCTGGGAAAGCATTGGCTTCAGGGACGAATACTTTGTCCATGACAATCTCACCCGTGACTGATGCACGTAATGAGAATTTGCCTTCAATTTTCGGTGCGGACAGCCCTTTTATACCTTTATCTAAGATAAAACCACGAATCTCACCAGCATCATCTTTTGCCCAAACGACAAACACATCAGCGATAGGACTGTTGGTAATCCACATCTTATTACCCGTCAGCTCATAACCGCCGTCAACTGCACGCGCTCGTGTCGACATCGACGCAGGATCTGAGCCTGAATCTGGCTCCGTCAGACCAAAACAGCCAACATATTCGCCAGTTGCAAGCTTGGGCAAATATCTCTCTCTTTGTTCCTCAGTACCGTACGCCCAAATAGGATGCATGACCAAGCTTGATTGCACACTCATCGCTGAGCGGTAGCCTGAGTCAACGGCTTCTATTTCCTTAGCAACTAAACCGTAGGCAACATGTGATAATCCAGCGCAGCCATAACCTTCAATGGTCATGCCAAGCAAACCCATTTCACCCATTTGACGCATGATATTACGGTCAAAATTCTCATTGCGATTGGCTTCAACAATACCAGGCATCAGCTCTTTTTGAAAAAACTGGCGAGCGCTGTCCGTTACCATACGCTCTTCGTCAGTCAGCTGATCGCGCAATAAAAAAGGATCTTCCCAGTCAAAACTTGGACGCGTAGATGTTGCCATGTGGATCTCCTTGATATCAGTCATCCTGACCGACGAGTAGTAATTAATGAGTAAATTGACTTAATAGGTTATTGACTTACCAATTCCGCTGTGCGAAACTTAGTTTCATAATTTAAATCCATTAAACCAAAGTTTCGGGTCGCTGTAAACCTTTATCAAATAAAATGAGCATAAAATGACAAAAAATATATCAGCAGCTCTACCATTACTGACTCGAATGAATAGCATCCTTGAGAAGAGTAAAGATGATAATGACAGACAATTCGTCACTGCATTGGGGCGTGGACTGACTCTGTTATCAGCATTTGAGCATCATGAGCAGCTGAGTCATCAACAGTTATGTCAAATGACCGGACTGCCAAAAGCGACCATCACGCGTCTGATTCATACCTTGATGACACTTGGATTTTTGCGCATTACGGAACACGGACAGTATCAATTGGGCAGTAGTGCGGTGCGACTTAGCGCCACTGCATGGAGTCGTCACGATATGGTCGCAGCAGCTGAGCCGTTACTGCGACAGTTTGCGAGTAATAATCAGGTATCAGTAAACTTGGCAACCGAGGTCGAAGGAGAAATGCGCTATCATGCTTGCTGTCGTAGCCCTGCTCGCCTATCGGTCAATTTGCAAGTTGGCTCAGCAGTACCCGTCGCTCGCACCGCTATTGGACGCGCTTTTTATGCGTCTAGCTCGCCAGCGAGACAGGCTGTCATTGACAGTAATTTAAAAGAGCATTTATCTACAGAGGATTATAAGCATGCGCAGTCTGCTCTATCTAAAGCAGCAGAGCATTATAAAGCGCATGGCTATACGGTATCAGATGGTGAATTCTCTACAGATATATTGGCAGTGGCCGTTGGAGTCTTTGATGTTGCGACTGGGCAATATGCTTATTCGCTCAATGCCAGTGTGCCGAGTGCCAACTGGGAATCAGAAGAATATGCAGCGATGATTGTGCCAAAATTGCAGGCGTTGGCTGAGCGGATTGGTGGTGGGGTTTAAAAGAGAACAAATGATAAATCTATAGTACAAGCATCTTGGCTTAGTCGATGGGTTTTGTCTTATGAAAGATGCTTTATTTTAGCTCATCAAACTTCAAACCAAACTTCAGCAGATACTTACGCAATCTATCGCTATCGTTCGGGCTTTTTAGCTTATCGCGTGAGTTGGCATACAGATAGCGCCCAGCCGCCGCTTGATTTTTATGGTTAATACACACCTCAATCACATACGCCAGTTGCACTGCATCAAACGGATCAATAGTCGCCAGCATATCTTCATCAAGATATTGGCGTAAAACGTTATGGCTACCCTGCTCGATGGTTTCACTATCTAGAGTAGTATCGGGGCTATTATTGCTTGGGCTATTTTTAGTCCTGCCATTACCGCCATTTAAGCTATCAGAGCCATTCAAACTATCAGGTAACGCCCAAAGATGCGTTAAGCGTTCAATCTCCGCTTGCACATCATCATTGCGAATAACTTTACTCTCAGCAAGTGTAGTCAGACGAATCATACTGGCAGTCAAATCACGAAAATTGCCTTGCCATGTCGCATCCGCACTCATCGCAAAAGATTCATACAACTGCCTTGCTTCTGGGGTAAATCGATAGTGCTGCTGTTGCTCGTTACCCAAGCGCGCTAGCTCATAATCGATATTGGCAGGTAAGTCCTCTAACCTGTCTTTGAGTGATGGCAAAAAGAACGTCCATGTATTAAGACGCGCAAACAAATCCGCTCGAAACTCGCCATTAGCGACCGCTTGCCGCAAGTCTTTATTGGTGCCTGCCATTAGCTGAAACGATACGCTAATCGGCGTATCACTACCGAGCGGGTAAAAGCATTGTTCCTCAAGTGCGGTCAATAGCATTGCTTGCTCATCAAGCCCTAATTCGCCGATTTCATCTAAGAATAATAATCCACCATCGGCTGATTTTAGCAGGCCATCACGGCTCGTCGCAGCTCCCGTAAATGCACCTTTGACATGACCGAATAGCACACTCATGGCAGTGTCACCACGTAGCGTGGCGCAGTTGACCTCGACGAATTGTTCAAGCGTGTTTTTGCCTTGTGTACTGTTAGCTTTGGCTTTTTTGAGCGCGTAGATTTGGCCTGCCAGTTGCGACTTGCCCGCCCCTGTTGCGCCCATTAATAATATGGGTGCGGTTGATCGGGTGGCGACTTTTTCAATATCGGAGATGAGCTTTTGATAAGCGGCGTTTTGGGTGACTAGGTTGGCTTGCAAGGTCTGCCAATGTTGCTGCTTTTCTGCCTCAAAACGCTCGCGCAAGCCATCGTAGCGCGAGACGTCTAGATCGATCACTTGATAGCGCCCTTGCGGATCGGCTTGGTCAGGTCTTGGGCAAGGCGAGGTCTGAATCAAATCAGCTGGTATAAAGCCTGCTTCTACCAACAAGAACCAGCAAATCTGCGCCACATGCGTACCTGTGGTCAGATGCAGCAAGTAGTCGGTACTGTCCTGAAAATCAAACCCTGCTGCAAAGTCATACAGCTCAGCATAAACATCGGCAAAATCCCATGGACTGGTCAAAGCCACATGATGACCAATAACGGTAGTGTTCGGACTAACTTGTGCCACGTCATCGACAATTATTTTAAACAGGCGCTTATCGCGCTTGCTATATAAGATATGCAGCTCATCAACGAGCAGCTCATCATGCAACCCTAGACTCACTGTTGGACGCCATCTTTGCCAACGCTTATCATTAAAACCATTGTCTAAAGTAGTGCCGAGGAAGCCGATGACGGCGGTTTTATTCATCATTAGTTAGGTCACTCTCATATCTTTTTAAAGCCAATGACCTGACTATTTTTTTTCGCGCACTAGGCATAATCTCCCAGAATATATCCATCGGATCGCCTAATAATCTTATATATTCAAGAGCTAATAATTGAATTTTAATATTCTCAAAGTCTATTATATCTATTGAAACAATATCAAAATCATCCGGATATTTAGAAGCTATATAACTTGTGAAATTTGCATGAATAGCTCTTTCAGGATAAGGCTGTAAAACTTTAGGAACAATAAACTTTAGTATTTCATTCCATGAAATATAGTACTCTAACTTTACTTTTTCTCTTTTACCTCCTCTATTAACGTTATGTCTAATACTAATAGTCAAAATATCCTCACCTTGAGCTAAGTCTAATATTTCAGTATTATTTGCTTGTAAAACCTGAACCTGTTTTTCAAGCTCATCTTTTTCTTGTCTAAGTTTATTCAGTTGCTTTAATAAATCAGTATTATCAGTTGCTTCATTTCCTCTTATCCATCCAACAGCTGGATAAGTTTTAATCGTTTTGGGCAAACTAAGCGCAACTAAACCAGATAACTCTTTTGCATCATCCCAAAATTTTACCAAACGATTAGTCGTTACCTTCTCTCTAAAAATTTGTAGTTTTTGTCGTGCTTCAGAATCCATTTCGACTTTTTCAACCGCTAATTTTTCAGGACTACCGTGAACTAACGCAACAACCTTAATGCCTTGTTTAATTGCGTAGTCATACTCCATTTCTGTATAGCTAATACCTTTTTCAGACAAACTGCCGTATCGACCACCTACGATAAGTAGGTAGTAATCACTATCATCAATAACCTTTTTTATGAATTCAAACTGCTCTTCATCTAGAGCAGGAAACAACTCCATCCCAGCTGGTATACAGTCCATTTCCATAAGTGTTTGAATAACATTGCTTCTCTCATCTTGTAAGTCTGCAAATGTAGAACTCACAAATACTTGGTATCTCTTATCCATATACGACGACCTTTTATAGTTAACTTTCTATATTTTTATAAAATATCATATTTTTAGAAATTATTTTCATTATATCTCATATTGATAGCCACTTTTATTTTTTAAATTAATTAATAATATCAGATACTTATAAATAAACATCAAATATTCTAAAAACTTGGCACGCCCTTAGCATTATATAAAGTAAGAATCATCTTTCATAATAAACAAACTTTGCAACGCTAAGGAATACAACATGCAACCAACTACTCATAACGTTATTCAAGACGGTGGAACGCCAATTAGACTTTGGACCAAGGGCGTGCCTGTTGATCCAAAAGCGCACGACCAATTGATCAAAGCATCAAAAATGCCGTTTGTATATAAATGGCTTGCGGTGATGCCCGATGTACACGTTGGGATTGGCGCGACTATCGGTACGGTATTGCCAACCAAAGAAGCGATTATTCCGGCTGCCGTTGGCGTCGATATTGGCTGCGGAATGATGGCAGTACAAACCACCCTAACCGCGAACGATTTGCCAGACAGTTTGCTTGGTCTACGTACGGAGCTTGAAAAAGCAATTCCACATGGCCGTAGTAAAACGCGTGGTCGCGGGTCACGCCGTGATGTCGGCGCATGGGCAAACCCTGACGACACCGTAATGAACGGTTGGGGAACACTGGTTGATGATTTTAACTATATAACCCAAAAGCATCCTAAACTTAAAAACACCAATAACCTTAATCATTTGGGTACTCTGGGTACGGGGAACCATTTCGTCGAGGTGTGCCTTGATGAGACCAATCAAGTTTGGATCATGCTGCACTCAGGCTCACGCGGTGTGGGTAATGCCATCGGTCGCTACTTTATTGAGCTGGCACGTGAGGACATGCGCAAGTGGTTTATCAATTTGCCAGATAAAGATTTAGCCTACTTTGCCGAGGGTACAGAACATTTTGATGATTATTGGTTTGCGGTTGGTTGGGCGCAGCGTTTTGCCTTTAAAAACCGTGAAATCATGATGGAAAAAGCCATCAAGGCACTACGCCACATCATACCCAAGCCGTTTGATGCAGCCGTAAAAGCAGTGAACTGTCATCATAACTATGTAGAAAAAGAGCAACATTACGGCGAAGAAGTATTTGTAACCCGCAAAGGTGCGGTACGTGCCCGCGTTGGTGAATACGGAATCATTCCGGGGTCGATGGGTGCCAAATCATTCATCGTACGCGGTAAAGGGAACGAAGAATCGTTTTGCTCTTGCTCGCACGGTGCAGGTCGGGTGATGTCACGTACTGAGGCAAAAAGGGTATTTACGGTCGCCGATCAAATTGCGCAGACCGAGGGCGTAGAATGCCGAAAGGACGCGGATGTGATCGATGAAATTCCAGCGGCTTATAAAAATATTGATGACGTGATGCAAGCACAAAGCGATTTGGTAGAAGTGGTACATACACTGCGTCAGGTGGTTTGTGTTAAGGGTTAGATCAAGCATATATATATATATATATAGTTCAAGGAACTGGAGATAATTCCATGGAATATCACGATAAAAATGATTTTGAAAAAATAAATTTTCAGATAGAAAGTGCTTCAAGAATGATTGACCTAGGAAATTTTACAAAAAGTTTTGAGCTATGTTTAGATATACATACAACTTTACGTACTACGGTGAACAAAGATGATATTCAATATTCTTACTTACTTTATAAGCTAGGAATGTTGTTTGTCGATATAGGCCACATGGCTTCAAAAAATGAAGCTAGCTATGTAGGTTTAGAAATAATGGAATCTGATAGCTTTGAAAGCTGTTTAACTCGCAATAGTTATTACTATAACTTGGGAAATGCGAAGAGCAATTTGATTCAGAGACCCTCTGATAAGCAGGGCCATAATAATGTAAAGCTAATAAAGCAGCTCTCAGAAGTTAGCTCTCTATTTTTGAAGGCTATATTAACTTGTAGAGTAGAAAGAACAGATGTTCAACCGCAATACTTAGTGAATTTAGCAAATAATCTTAAACAGCAATATAGATTTTCTGAGGCTTTAGCTTTATATGATCAAGTTATTGCAATGAATTTGGATATCGCTCAAGCTTGGGTAAACCGTAGCGAATGTTTAATTTCACTGAATAGTATTACTAAAATGCATAGTGTTCAGCAGGGTAAAGAAATAGCTTTAGGTTACAGAAAAGCAAGCGAATCAAAATGTATACCTCCTGATTGGGCGAAATCCTATCTCGTAAGAGCTAAGAAAATAGATAGTGATATTGAAAAAGATTGTTTGGATATGGGAATAGCTATAGAAGATGATAGCCATTTAGATAAGCAGGAATACCAATCATTATCAGAATTTCGCAGATGGTGTTTAGATAATTTTCTCAGCCTTAGTGAACACGGTTTATATTGTAAATGCTATGGAAGTGCAAGTGATAACTTACATATTCCAATGCCTACTAGAGCAATTTCTGGGGATTTCATATTACCAATGGAAAAGGTACTAAATAGGCTTAAATCTGAATTTGGTCTTGCCAGATTAATGTTATATGAATATAAATTTGCTAAAAGAGACAACGATATCGAGGATGATGCTTGCTATGCAGAGCTATATGACAACGAGCTACTAGGAACAAACATCGAAAAGCTCCGTACTGCTTTTAGAGTTTGCTTTGGTATTTTAGACAAGATAGGTAATGCTGTAGCCTTATTGTTTGATTTACAGTCTAAAAACAATAAAGGTAAAGTCAGACATTCATCTTTTCATACTTTCTGGGAACTTGAAAACGAAGACAGACTTCAAAAGTTCGAAGCTTATGATAATGAAGGTTTGATTGGTTTATATAGTATAGCTTATGATTTAAACCATAAGTTGGAAGGCGAGCTTAGTTTCTACAAACAGTGGCGAAACGCTTTGGAACATAGCTTCGTATTTGTTTATGAGAATGAAAAACCTGAAAGCACTGAAGTCTCAACATATTATGAAGAACCAGTTTTTATTTCTGAGTCCGAATTTATTGAAAGTGCAGAACATGTTTTGCAATTGACGCGTTCAGCTATTTTTTCCTTCGTCTTTGCAGTTAGAATCAAAGCCGAGAAGGAAGCTCTTAACAATATCCCTGATATTTTAATTCAAAATAAATTTCTCGAACAAAAAAAATATACTTAGAAAATGAAAAATAAGAGAGAACCAAAATGAAACTCGCAGAAGCCTTACTCATTTGCTAATAAAGATAATAAATACTCATGACTAAAACAAAAACCAAACCGCTAAAAATCGACGGCAGCACAGGCGAAGGTGGCGGGCAAATCATTCGCACGGCACTGTCTCTATCCATGCTCACAGGCACACCAATCGAGATTACCAATATTCGCGCTGGGCGAGCCAAATCAGGATTGATGCGTCAGCACTTGATGTGTGTACAAGCCTCGCAGCAAATATCAAATGCCACCGTGACAGGTGCAGTTTTGGGCAGTATGGCGTTCACCTTTACGCCAAGCACAGTGAAATCGGGCGATTATACGTTTGATATCGGCTCAGCTGGCAGTACCAGTTTGGTGCTACAAACACTATTTCCAGCATTATTGTTTGCCAATACCAACACGCAAACGGTATCAACCGTAACAATAAAAGGCAGCACGCACAATCCACTCGCGCCAACCACGGACTTTTTGCAGCAAGCGTTCGTCCCTGCATTAGCGAAATTAGGCATGCACGTGGGTATCGAATGCGTGCAAGCAGGCTTTGCGCCCATTGGTGGCGGCTCGATTTGTGCTGTCATCACACCGTTTATGCGCCGTGCTGACTCACGACCATTGACGCTAACTGAACGCGGAGCGTTGGTCGGTATAGAGCTAGTCGCGAGTAATCTAAATCTCGAATACGATATCTGCAAACGTGAGCTTGCAAGCGCTAAAGTAGAACTGCTCGAAACTGGAATGAATGACACGCTCATTACCACCAAAACCAATAAGCTGAACGGTATCGGTGAAGGTAATACTTGCTATGCACAGGTTACTCATGAATGGGGCGATTGTCTGCATCACGAAATATTTACGCTATTGGGTGAAAAACGCACATCAGCGGAGAAGATGGGCAATCGCTTAGCAGGTTTGGTTAAACGTTATCTCTTTAAAACCGATGCATTGGTTGATGAGTACTTAACAGACCAATTACTCTTACCGGTGGCGTTAGCAGGCGGTGGCGAGTTTACCGCGCGTGTCGTTAGTAAGCACACTGAAACCCAAGCATGGCTCATTCAGCAATTTTTGCCCGTTGAGATTCAGCTTAAAGTGATCGATGAGCAGAAAAATTTGGTACAAGTTGTCTGTTAAAATCACGCCACTAGCAACATCAACAGTAGCACTCTGTTACCCAATTACTGCTATGCAGTGATATCATATGTGTATGATGTAGGCGATAAATCTGAGCGCTTTGTCAGTATCTAACAATAATGGTCATAAGAGGGTGGTTTTACCCTATTCTCTCTTTAAATCATTGTCACCTTTTTAATATTTATGTATTACTGTTGAGTGTAGCCATGCCCCAATCTCGTACCAATCTAAATCCTGAACCTAAAACCAACTCTCCGTATTTGGTCGGCTTATTGCTGCGTTATAGCACCTTTGGCGCTGCCATCTTAATATTTTTAGCAGGTCTACTATTGCTAAATTGGTGGTTAATTATTCTCGGTGGGTTTGGGGTATGCTTGGGAATTTATGACGTCATACAATCAAAGCATGCTATTTTGAAAAACTATCCTGTTGCCGGACATATCCGTTATGTACTTGAAGACTTTCGTCCTGAAATTCGTCAATATTTACTAGAAAATGACAAAGAACAAGTACCGTTTTCACGCCAGCAGCGAGCGCTAATCTACCAACGTGCTAAGAATGTCAGTGACACTAACGCCTTTGGTACGCTAGATAATTTATACACCAATGGTAAAGAATGGTTTTTACAATCAGCGATTAGCCAACCTCTAGAAAACAAAGATTTTCGTATTATGGTTGGCGGTGAGCGTTGTCAGCAGCCGCATGATATGTCGGTATTTAATATCTCGGCGATGAGCTTTGGCAGCTTATCGGCTAACGCGATTATGGCGCTCAATCAAGGCGCAAAAATGGGCGGCTTTACTCATGATACGGGTGAAGGGGCTATCAGCCCTTATCATCGCAAGTTCGGTGGTGATTTGATTTGGGAGCTAGGTACAGGGTATTTTGGTTGCCGTGATGATAGTGGCAATTTTGACCCGCAGTCTTTTGCCGAAAAAGCGGTTGATCCACAAGTAAAAATGATTGAAATCAAATTATCTCAAGGGGCAAAACCTGGTAAAGGTGGCGTGCTACCCGCGGAGAAAATCACCCAAGAAATCGCTGATACCCGTCAAGTATTGACAGGTCAAGATTGTGTGTCGCCCTCATCGCATACAGCCTTTAGTACCCCGCGAGAATTGGTGGCTTTTTGGCAACAACTGCGTGAGTTGTCAGGCGGCAAACCTGTTGGCTTCAAACTTTGTGTTGGTCAGCCTTGGCAGTTTATGGCCATTGTGAAAGCCATGATTGAAACCGATAACTATCCTGATTTTATCGTCATCGATGGCGCAGAAGGCGGTACTGGCGCGGCTCCTGTCGAATTTATGGACAACGTCGGCATGCCTATGGTTGAAGGATTTTTATTAATACACAATACTTTGGTCGGCGCAGGCATTCGCGATAAGATCAAACTTGGCGTGAGCGGGAAAATCGTCTCTGGTTTCGATATTGCCCGTATGATTGCCTTGGGTGCAGACTGGTGTAATTCAGCGCGCGGCTTTATGTTTGCTGTTGGCTGTATTCAATCACGTTCGTGCCATACCAACACTTGCCCGACTGGCGTTGCCACCCAAGACCCGTATCGTCAAAAAGCGCTGGATGTACCAAGCAAAGCTGAGCGTGTCGCAAGCTTCCATAAAAACACTCTGAAATCCCTAGCCAGTATCGTCGGTGCGGTCGGCTTACAACACCCAAGCCAATTACAACCGTATCATATCGCGCGCCGCCTCGATGATGGGCAGATAAAACTATTATCGAAGTTCTTTTATTTTACCGATAAGGGAGCGCTACTCAATAATAGCGCCCGCGCAGATGTGTTTAATCAGATGTGGGTCATGGCGAACCCGGATAGCTTTTTAGCCAATGATGACGCTCTCATTGCTTATAATAAAGACTCACGGGATAAAGGCAGAGAAACCACCACATCGGTGGAACAGAGCCTTGGTAACTTTGCGAGTATCACTGGCGGTGGGCAGTTAATCGGCAACGTCAACAATACTTTTCGCGAATTTCCGCCTAGCAGTGATTGAGATTTAGCGATCAAAAATCCGTGAGCCCTGACTATTTATATCTCACTCCATACTATAAAAGATATATCATTGATGCCAAATTTCGCTCTTCCCTTACCTTTAGGAGCAGTCGCCCTACTCTTGCTAAGTGTCAGTGCTTGCCAACCGATAAGCACTGATGCTGCTGACAGCGAGACACAAAACTGGTCGTGCCAGACTCAGGATGCACCATTTTCTTATAGTGTTTGTAGCATTGACGCTCAAGCGTTGATGGATGGCCGCTATTCATTGAAATTGTTTTGGCAGCAGCCTGACAGTACGAAATCGTTACTCACCTTCGAGACTTTATTAGCGACATTACCAAAAAATCAAGCACTTAACTTTGCCATGAATGCCGGCATGTACAATGAGAACTATGCACCGATTGGCTATACCATCATTGACGGTGAAGAGATCAAATCGCTAAATCTCAAAGAAGGCGGTGGCAATTTCCATTTATTGCCCAATGGTGTGCTGTGGTGGGATAAAGTTGGAAAAGTACATATCACAGAAAGCAACGCCTTAAACGAGCAGCTTAACAGCGGCGAAGCGAAGCCTTGGTACGCCACCCAATCAGGTCCTATGTTGGTTATCAATAACGAGATACATCCACAGTTTAATCCTGATAGCACCTCACTCAAGATTCGTAATGGCGCAGGTGTTTGTGATGACGGCCACATAAAATTTGTTAATAGTGATGAGCCGGTGACATTTTATCAATTTGCATCGTTGTTTAAGAATGACTTAAACTGTCCGAATGCTCTGTTTTTAGATGGCGGGATTGCGTCGGCATTATATGCGCCCAGCATTGATAATCATGATAAAAAAGAGATGGGTGTGATGGTTGGATTGGTTGAAAATAAAGATTAGGCGATGTATCCATTTTTAAAATAGTGATAAAAATAAGATAAATTGCACTGAATAAAAAGCACTTGAGACGACTTTGTCATCCAAGTGCTTTTTTTATTAATAGCAACAGTTAATGGCTAACAATAGCTAAAATTAACCGCCCAAACTCATCTTGGGACCAAACGGTTCATAATGAACGCTATCAACACCGTGATCTAGCGTCACTAGCCCATCGATCATGCTTTCCATAAATGGCATCGAGCCACAGACATAAATATCAGCAGGCTTAGGTAATTGAGCAAGCCACGCCTCATCTAATAGTTGTCCAGACTCAAAATAGAAGACATACTTCTCTACAGTCTCAGCCTTTTCTAACAGCATCTCCACTTCAGTATTGAAAGCGTGATGCGCATCATTTTGGCAAGCATAAACCCAGATAATAGGTCGTTTTGGATTGGCTAATACTTGTGCTTCCAACATAGATAGCACAGGAGTTACACCAACACCAGCACTCATCAATCCTAGCGGAATCTCATTTTGCTGTACCAAGTCTTGATTGAGCGCAAAGTCACCTGCTGGTGCCGATAATAAAACCGTGTCACCCACTTCTAATTGGTCGTGCATATAGTTAGAGACCAAACCATGATGCTCATTGCGGTTATCGCGTCTGACCGCAAACTGAATGCCTGCATCGGTACTAGCAGAGTACAAAGAGTAATGACGTAGCGCAACATGGTCACTGTCTTTTGGATCTGTTTTCACTGTGATGTACTGACCTGCGGTTAAAGTCAATTTGCTCAGGTCGATCTCTTGATGACTTTCTGCATTATCCTTGGCTGGTACAACTGTAAAAGCCGCAATATCCGTAGCAGCTGCTATCTTTTTAGTCACTACAAAAGGCGCAAAACCCTGCCACATCGCCTCCTCATACATGCCATGTTCAATCTGGATAAATACTGAGGCAATCTCATCATAAGCTTCAGTCCAAGCATCGATGATATCGTCATTGGCAGCCTCGCCCAGCACTTCCTTGATTGCACCGATTAAATGCTTACCAACGATAGGATAATGCTCAGGCAAAATTTGTAAAGCACGATGCTTGTGGCTGATTTGCGTGACTTGTGGCAATAACGTCGCCAATTTATCCAAGTGCTTAGCAGCAGCTAACACGGTCGTTGCTAGAGCCGTCTGTTGACGACCCAATTTTTGATTGGTTTCGTTAAATATGTCCAACAGCTCGGGATGCTCTTCAAACATATTTTTATAAAACACCGTGGTGATTGCCGTTCCATGCTCTTCAAGGACGGGAACAGTTGCGGTGACGATTTCTAAAGTCTTTGGTGAGGCCATACTGTCTCTCTTATTAGTACCAATTCCAAAACATGTGAGGAGCGATGTCAAACTCGTTTAGTCTACTGAATATAGTACTTGCACGCGCTTTTTTGCTACTAAAATGGTTGAAAATGGCATAAGTTCATTACATTGATTGGTTGATTAACATATGAAAAATGAAGTGCTTAAATAAGCAACGACGACTGATTTTTACAAACGATTATCAAATTCTTGTCATCAAATTTTTCGCCGAACCAGTCAAAATGCTTCTATAACATTCATTTTAAATGAATGTTATCACACTTTACTTAGCATACCAATGCCGTGTGACTGCAAAACTGATTATTTTCGACAAAAAAGCAGCCGCTATGCTGTCATAACGGCTGCTTTTATCAAAAAACATGAGGATTAACAGGTTTTCTAAGTTAGGGCGTATCTTTATTCAAACGTCAAAACTAACGCGCTAGATAATTGGTCATCTCTTCTACCCCATGTAAGGTCATCGGATACATTTTATTGTCGAATAGTTTCTTAATTTCAACGATGGTTTGCGTATATTGCCAATATGCGGGATCTTCAGGATTGAGCCAAGCGACTTTATCAAAATGCGCCAATACCCTTTTTAACCAAACAATACCCGCCTCATTGTTCATATATTCAACGCTACCACCAACTGTCATCAGCTCATATGGCGACATTGACGCATCGCCGACGAAGATAACGCGATATTCACGACCGTATTTATTGAGCAGCTCAAAGGTAGGCATCGGCGCACTATGGCGACGATTATTGTCCTTCCAAACATAGTCATACAAACAGTTATGAAAGTAAAAAAACTCTAAGGTTTTAAATTCATTTCTAGCCGCTGAAAATAGCTTTTCTAAGGCTTCAACATGGACATCCATACTGCCACCCACATCAAACAGCATCAATACTTTGACACGATTACGACGCTCAGCTTGCATATGGATATCGAGCACGCCTTTTTTTGCTGTGCGTTTAATAGTCTCATGAATGTCTAGCTCATCGGCGCTACCGGTACGAGCAAACTGGCGCAAGTTTCGTAGTGCCATTTGAATTTGACGGGTACCAAGCTGACTGTCATCATCAAGGTTGCGGTATTTACGCTGCTCCCAGACTTTTGCGGCGCTACGTTTACGCGATTCACCGCCAACGCGCACCCCTTCTGGATGATCACCATAAGCCCCAAATGGCGATGTACCGCCTGTACCAACCCACTTACTACCGCCTTGATGACGCTCTTTTTGCTCTTTGAGACGCTCTTCAAGCGCTTTCATCAGCTCCTCTAATGAGCCGTATTTTTTCAGCAAGCGCCGCTGCTCTTCGGTTAGGTTTTTTGGATCTAATTTTAAGTCAAGCCACTCTTTAGGAATGTCCGTCAATTTAGCCAATAGCTCATCCATATCTAGACTGTCGACGCCTTCGAAATAATCTGCCATTGCTCGATCGAATTTATCAAAATGGCGTTCGTCTTTGACCATACAAAGCCGAATCAACCGGTACATATCCTCACGACTGGCAAAGGTAGACAGCTCTGGATTTTCAGGATGCGGCTGCATCATCAGCCCTTGATCTAACGCGGCATTTAGGTCAAGCAGCTCACGCGTACTGACTGGCACACCATAAGTACGTAAGGTATAGAACAATTTGATAAACATAAGAGTCGCATCGCTTATTGGCTGATATGGTAACGAGTGAAACCATTTTATTAGGGCGTGTCGTCATTTTGAAAATAGTCTATTGCTTAACGGCGCATTATATTAGCAAAGCGTTGCAACAAGCTCACATCGGCTTCATTTTTGAGCAGCGCGCCATATAACGGTGGAATGGACTTCTCACCGCGCAAGTTTTCTTCTAGCTCTGCTTGCGCCATATCATCAGCCAGTAGCAACGTTAACCAATCGACCAATTCTGAGGTTGATGGTGGCTTTTTAAGCCCTTGGACATTACGCAGCTTATAAAAAATATCCAGCGCATCATTGACCAGTTTTTCTTGGATATTAGGGAAATGCACGTCAATGATTTGACGCATGGTCTCTTCTTCTGGGAAGTCAATATAATGGAAGAAGCAACGACGCAAGAAAGCATCGGGCAACTCTTTTTCATTGTTTGAGGTGATAATGACCACTGGACGCTGCTCGGCGGTGATGGTCTCGCCTGTCTCATAGACATAAAAAGACATTTTATCAAGCTCATGTAGCAAGTCATTTGGGAACTCGATATCAGCTTTATCAATTTCATCAATCAGCAACACACTGCGCTCGTTACTGGTAAATGCCTCCCATAGCTTACCGGGCTTGATATAGTTGCCAATCTCATAAACCTTATCATCACCCAGTTGCGAGTCACGCAAGCGCGATACGGCATCGTACTCATACAACCCTTGCTCCGCTTTGGTGGTTGACTTAATGTGCCACGTAATCAGCGGCATCCCTAAGCTTTCAGCGACCTCCTCCGCCAATAATGTCTTACCGGTGCCTGGCTCGCCTTTAATCAATAGCGGTTTTTGTAGCGTCATCGCGGCGTTGACCGCCAACTGCAAATCGTCAGTGGCAATATAATTTTGCGTACCAGTAAAGCTTTTTTTCGTTTTATCAGTCGTGCTCATAATCAAGTCTCAGTTATTGTTATAGATTAGGGCTATCAAGAGCCAGAAAAGGCTTAAAGGCAATTGATGGCAAATAAATAATCATTTAGATTAGCACAGCATGATTGATTGCCAAAATACTCATGCGTTCGCAGTTGTTGAAAAATAATAGATACCTTGAATGCCTTTTGACGGTTGGTCGGCACAGTTATAAAACGTTTTTTCATAAAAAAAGACACGCATGGTGTCTTTTCTATGGTGCTTTTCATTCACAGTATTTTTATTGATAGCATCTTTTATGTAGCCACCATAAACCCAAAGCACAGATCCAATCATCGCTAGCAAAATTTTAATATCATTTTACTGACGTCGCTTTATTAATGTTACTTTACTACTTATCAAGCTTTTCCATATTAGGCTTTTTAGCTAAACTACTGTCTTTTTTTAAGCTAATGTCTGCTTTAGGATTAGCCGCTAAAGGCGTTTTATTAGACGGTTCAGCAACAGTGGCTTGATCGGTTAAAGTCGTGCCTTCTGTCAAATAATTGCCAGTCGTCAGTTGCATGGTAGATTGTGTATCTTCTGCAGTACGGCTACGCGCTTTGTCTAGACTTGACTCAAAAGCACCGCGAATAAGCTGCCAGACGAAGCCCACAAACAAGCCAACCACTAACACGACGAGTATCGGCAGCATATTGGTAATCGCGCCAGCCGTGTCCTTCATCATAATCGCATAAACCACGGCGATACTAGCGGGGGCAATCACACTTGGGTCGCCGAGGGCAGTACCTGGTGCCAATAACACAGCAAATAATATCATCCAACTCATACCGCCCAACGGCCGCGGCAGCATACGAGCGACCAGCAACCACAATACCAACACAATAACGACACCACCCAGATACGCATACATCGGTAAGTCTGCGGGTGGCACGTCTTTTACCAGCTGTCCCCACCAAATAGCAATTTCGCCGAGAATATCACTAATGGCTTCCAGCGGTAAGCTGTTTATAATACCTTTTAACCAGTCCATGCGTGTGTAGTTACCTGCGTTTATAAATTGTGCAGCGCGTTTACGCGCTTAACGATAGACAGTGTGCTGTTTTAACGAACCATAATATCGAATACATTATCGTCAAAAGCAATTAAGACATAAGCACTTGAAACACGACCTTTTGCCTCGCCACGTATTTTTTGTCTTGTCACTCATATAGCCTGCTAGTTTATCACGACTTTCTACCAAAATGCATGAGCGCAAATGTGTCGTAAACTTTTTCTTGCTGGCTGTCATGCAACATAGCCAAAAGAGGCTGATTAAAAACTCGCTTCAAAAATACCCATTAATCATAAATATTGTCTTGTGCTTCGCGCGCACGTAATTCCGCTTGGCGGCGCATCACATCTTGCGGTGGCATTTGTACAAAATACCCTTGCGACCGTAATTTTGCCAGTACTTCTGCTTTATCAACGCGCGCAAGCGTCGGTGTATTGGCTAAGTCCAAGTGCATCACAAATTTACTGCGCCCTAAACTGGCACGAAAATCTTTTGGTAATACGCCAAGCCAATCTTTAAGCTCGTCGGTATCGTCAGGATAATCAGGACGGGCAATATAGACATACATATCGTTATGTTTGGGGAATTTATAAATATCACAATGCATAATAATGACCTATCAGAAACTATCGCCATAGATTAGCATATTTTGGGTGAATATCAGTAGTCGCTTTACGTTTTACGATGGGCATTCATGCTAAATTGACCACTACCTACCAAACGTAAAACGCTTTACTTATCGATACGGTATTGATTATTCTCACAAAAAATCATTTTTGCCAAAATTATTCACTTTAATCGCCTAGATGACTTGTAAAAGCGCGGTGAACCTTTCATAATAAAAGCGTTTTTCAGGAGAGAGTCTTGAGCACGATATCAGGTGCGTTCATATTAATGAGCTGGCGCTGATAATTGCTACTTGACCACCGAAGGCGCATCCACCCTGCCAATCGCTCAGGTAAAAGGACTGAAAAAACACATGTCACGACTGTTTCGCTGTCTACCGTCAATTGCGTAGCACACCCAAACATAAGGCATAACAAATCTGGAGAGCGGTAAGGACGGACGACGCCTTACCCACCGAAGGGGAGAAAATGCGACATCATTTAATTTGGTTTTTTAAGGCTGGTGCTTTTAAAAACATGCAATGATGGTTCGTGTTGAAAATCTCAGGTTACAGGACAGATAGGGCTTTTGCTTAAACCGACGTTCAGCGTTTGTTTGGCGGATTGCGCTATTTTTCTGTGCTACCCTTGGTTGCAATGTTTGCACCTTGCAATATTGCTTCTCGCTACTATGATAAGGCACATCAGCCCTCATACTTTGATACTTGTTTTTACGACTGGTTATCGAATGCAGCTGATGTCCACATAAGGATTTGTTATGACCACTACTCAAGATAATACTGCTCAAAGCGCCAACACTTCAGCCCCTAAACGCACACCTCTTTATCAGTCTCACGTTGATAGTGACGGCAAGCTAGTGGATTTTTCTGGTTGGGAATTACCAATCCATTATGGTTCGCAAATCGAAGAGCACGAAGCGGTACGTACTGATGCTGGTATGTTTGATGTCTCACATATGGTCGTCGCTGATGTCACAGGTAGCGATACCAAAGCATGGCTACAAAAGCTACTGGCCAATGATGTCGATAAACTCAAAACCGTCGGTAAAGCGTTATATTCTGGCATGCTCAACGAGCAAGGTGGCGTCATCGATGACTTAATCGTTTACCTAATGAACGAAGACGCTACTGAATATCGTATCGTCTCAAACGCTGCTACTCGTGATAAAGACATGGCACAATTTGATAAAGTCGCCGAAGGTTTTGACATCAGCATCACTGAGCGTCCAGAGCTTGCCATGATTGCCGTGCAAGGACCAAACGCTGTTGAAAAACTCGCGCAAACCAAACCTAGCTGGGCAGATACTTTAGCTGGTCTTAAGCCTTTCGTTGGTGCTGATTTAACAGACATCGAAGGCAAAGATTGGTTCGTCGCTCGGACTGGCTATACCGGTGAAGATGGCGTCGAAGTCATTATGCATGGTGATGATGCACCAGCGTTTTTTGAACAATTAAAAGCCAATGGCATTAAACCTGCCGGTCTTGGCGCGCGTGATACCTTGCGTATGGAAGCTGGCATGAACCTCTATGGCCATGACATGGACGACAACGTCAGTCCTTACGAGTGCAACATGGGCTGGACACTCGCGTTAAAAGACGAGCGTGATTTTGTCGGTCGTGATGCTTTAGTTAGTAAACGCCAACAGTCAAAAGACGATAGCTCTGCCATGAAGCAAGTTGGCTTGCTGCTAACGACACGCGGCGTATTGCGTGAAGGCATGACCGTCACCATCAATCAAGGCACTGACAATGAACAAACTGGCATTATCACCAGTGGTACATTCTCCCCTAGTCTAAAAAATTCAATTGCGATTGCCCGTGTACCTGCCAGCGTATCAGATGATGATAGCGTTCAGGTCGATCTGCGCGGCAAAGGCAAGTTCGTTGATGTGCGTGTTCTTAAGCTACCGTTTGTCCGTAATGGCAAACAGCAGTTTGACTCGTAGGCATTATAAACCCTATTATTAACGTCCACTATTTTTGTTAACCATCCTCTATCATTTAGGAGAGAGACCATGAGCAATATCCCAGCAGAACTAAAATACATCGCCAGCCACGAGTGGTTACGCTTAGAAGACGACGGTACTATCACTGTTGGTATCACTGACCATGCTCAAGACCTATTGGGTGACGTGGTGTTTGTTGAATTGCCAGACGTGGGCGACATCATCGCTGTTGATGACGAAATCTCTGTAGTTGAATCAGTAAAAGCTGCTTCTGACGTTTATGCACCTATCTCAGGTGAAGTCGTTGCCATCAACGAAGCCCTAGAAGACGATCCAGAAATCATTAACTCTGACCCATATGGCGAAGGTTGGTTCTTTAGAATGAAGCCTGACAACATCGCTGACTATGAAGCACTGCTAACTGCTGATGAATACGAAAACGAGCTGTAATATCAGCTTCACTCTCTCGCTTAAAAGCGGTGTTTTATTTACATGCCGCTACTTATAACCTTAAAAAACATAGCTTGTTATGACAGATATTGGCGTCAGCTGATATCTGTACACTTTTTCTTAGAATGCTTATCGCTCAATTTATTGCGTCCAATCGCTATCTGATTTATTCATATCAATTACTTGTCAGGCGCTATTAAAGAGACGTACTCAATACTGCCCCAAGTTGATCACTTAATCTCCAGCATGGATTCTCATATGACCCCTGACACTGATAATCAAGCAAACGCTCAAGCAAGTTCTCAAGAAAAATTTGCCACGCCTGATAATACACCGCAGCTGCAAGCGTTTCGCGAAGTGGTTGAATCACGTCGTTCAGTGCGCCGCTTTACCGACACACCGATACCTGATGATGTGTTAGCAGACTGTTTGCGTTTGGCCATGCTTGCACCAAACTCTAGCAATCTACAGCCGTGGGAATTTTATGTGATTGATGATGCGGACAAGCGCAAACGTGCGGTGAAAAACTGCATGAATCAAAATGCAGCGAAAACCGCCGCGCGTTTAATCGCAGTCGTTGCTCGCACCGATGTGTGGCATGACCATGCCAAGCAAATATTGCGCGAATACCCTGATAAGCCAGTACCCAAAAAGGTCAAAGACTATTATACCAAAGTCGTTGCCATGGACTTCTTACGAGGACCTGCCAATGTGGTATCAGCGGCTAAATGGGGTGCGACTCAAGTGGTCAGACGGGTAAAAGGTCCGATTAAATCACCTTACTATACTTTTGAAGACACCAAAAACTGGGCAACCAACAATACCGCCCTTGCGGCTGAAAACCTAATGCTTGCACTACGCGCGCATGGCTTTGACAGCTGTCCGATGGGCGGCTTTGATGAGCCTGCCATGAAGCGCTTATTAAATTTAAGTGATGATCAACATATCATTATGATGATTGGTGCTGGTGAGCGCGCTGATAATGGTGTTTACAACAGCCAGTTCCGCTTTGACCAAAAGCAATTTGTTCATTACGTATAAAATCTTAAACCGTCATTAGTTATTATTACTAGTTATTTTAGCCATCCCTTTATTACTCCCTTAACCAAGGATTGTCATGACTATCTCGCAAAACCCAACGTTTGATACCTTTAAAGGTTTATTCAACGAAGCTGAATTTGTCTATCGTCATCTAGGCTCTAATGAGACCAAGCAAGCTGACCTGCTCAGTGCCGTTGGTTATCAAGACATGGCGAGCTTCATCAACGATACCGTGCCTGAGCCAGTGCGCTTGCATAAAGAGCTAGATTTGCCAGTGGCGATGAGTGAGCATGCCGCGCTTGCCAAATTGCGTACCATGGCAGATGACATCACTGTTAATAAGAGCTATATCGGACAAGGCTACTCGCCAGTACGTATGCCAGCGGTCATTCAGCGTAATGTCCTTGAAAATCCGGGCTGGTACACAGCTTACACACCTTATCAGGCAGAGATTGCCCAAGGTCGCTTAGAAGCCTTGCTTAACTTCCAACAAGTATGTATTGATTTGACTGGTCTTGAGCTCGCTGGCGCGTCATTGCTTGATGAAGCAACCGCAGCCGCAGAAGCCATGGCAATGTCAAAGCGTGTCAGCAAAAGCAAATCAACGCAGTTTTTTGTTGATGACCGTATCTATCCACAAACCTTAGATGTTATTAATACCCGTGCCAAGTACTTTGGTTGGGAAGTGGTGGTTGGTGATTTTGAACTGGCTAAATCAGGTGATTATTTCGGTGCGCTATTCCAATACGTCGGTGTTGAAGGCGATGTTAAAGACTTAACCGACGTCATCACCGCTGTGAAGAAAAACAAAACCTACGTGAGTGTCGTCAGTGACATCATGAGCTTGGTATTATTAAAATCACCAGCCGATATGGGCGCAGACGTCGCTTTAGGTAGCACGCAGCGTTTTGGTATTCCAATGGGCTTTGGCGGTCCACATGCTGCTTACTTTGCCTTCTCTGATAAAGCCAAACGCTCAGCTCCTGGTCGTATCATCGGCGTCTCTAAAGATTCACAAGGCAATACTGCCCTCCGTATGGCACTACAAACTCGTGAGCAGCATATCCGCCGCGAAAAAGCCAACTCAAACATCTGTACCTCACAAGTATTGCTTGCTAACCTAGCCGGTATGTATGCCGTTTATCATGGTCCAGGTGGCGTAAAGCGTATTGCAACTCGTATTCACGCGTTTGCCACTGCCTTTGCTGATGTCATTAAAAATGCTAATGACAGCAATTTAAACGTGGTACATGACCAATTCTTTGACAGCATTGTGATTGATTGTGGCTCAGAAAAACTGGCCACTCAAATTTTCGAAAACGCCGACAATGTAGGCTATAACTTATGGCGTCTCGGTGAAACCAAATTAAGCGTCGCGTTTAGTGAAACCAGCGATCAGCATGACTTTAATGTATTAACTCAACTGTTTGTTAGTAAAGCACATGACCTACCAGAAGACGCTCGCGTTTCTCTTGATAGTGCGCACTTGCGTACTGACGCTATCTTGACGCATCCAGTATTTAACTCGCATCATACCGAACATGAAATGCTACGTTATTTAAAATCGCTTGAAGACAAAGATTTGGCAATGAACCGCAGCATGATCTCATTGGGTAGTTGTACCATGAAATTGAATGCCACCAGTGAGATGCTACCGATTACTTGGCCTGAATTTGCTAATGTGCATCCTTTTGCACCACGTGACCAAGTCACAGGTTATGTTGCCATGATTGATAGCTTGCAAGACCAGTTGAAAGCCATTACTGGTTTTGATGATGTGTCTATGCAGCCAAACTCTGGCGCTTCAGGTGAATATGCTGGTCTGCTAGCGATTCGCCGTTATCACGAATCATTGGGTGAAACTGACCGTGATGTTTGTTTAATCCCTCAGTCAGCGCACGGTACCAACCCTGCGACAGCTATGATGATGGGTATGAAAGTAATCGTGGTTAAAACCGATGACAATGGTAACGTTGATATCGATGATCTAACTGCTAAGTGTGAAGAAAACAGTGCCAATCTAGGTGCATTGATGATTACTTATCCATCAACGCATGGCGTGTTTGAAGAAGGCATCCGTAAAATCTGTGACCTTATCCATAAACATGGCGGTCAGGTTTATATGGATGGTGCCAATATGAATGCACAGGTTGGCATGATGCAACCGGCTGACGTTGGCGCTGATGTATTGCACATGAACTTGCATAAAACCTTCTGCATCCCGCATGGCGGCGGTGGTCCAGGCATGGGCCCTATCGGCATGAAATCGCATTTAGCACCCTTTATGGCCAATCATACATTGAGCCCTGTGCATAATGCGCAAAAAGACTGCTCGGCCGTATCGGCAGCCCCTTATGGTTCAGCAAGCATTTTACCAATTTCATGGATGTACATTGCCATGATGGGCCGTGATGGTCTGCTAAAAGCCACTGAGCTTGCGCTATTAAATGCTAACTATGTCGCTGCTCAATTAAAAGACCACTATCCTGTCCTTTATACGGGCAAAAACGGTCGCGTCGCACACGAATGTATCATCGATATTCGTCCATTGAAAGAAGAGACGGGCATCAGTGAAAGTGATATCGCTAAGCGCTTGATGGATTACGGTTTCCACTCACCAACGATGAGCTTCCCAGTTGCGGGTACGTTGATGATTGAACCAACTGAGTCTGAATCTAAAGAAGAATTAGATCGTTTCATCAGTGCCCTAAAATCTATCAAAGCCGAAGCAATGAAAGCCAAAGCTGGCGAAGAGGGTTGGACGTTAGAAGACAACCCACTAGTCAACGCACCGCATACCGCTGCGATGGTCACCAACAGCGAATGGACGCACCCATACAGCCGTGACACAGCAGCATTCCCACTGCCTTATATCCGCGCCCATAAGTTCTGGCCAAGCGTAGCACGTGTCGATGACGCCTATGGTGATAAGAACCTCATGTGTTCTTGCCCAAGTATCGAAAACTATATGTAGTCTTCAAATAAGCATGAACAGTTGATATAAAAATAAACCTCCAAGTCAGCAGCTGACTTGGAGGTTTTTATTTTGCAGCTAATATTTAGCGCTATAATAAAATGACTATCAATCTAAATCTATTCACATTATTTACTTGGTTAAAATTAACTATGCAGAAAAACAATCTTGTCATTCTCATCCATGGACTGCACCAAACCGCTTGGATCATGCGACCACTGGCCAAACGCTCGCAAGCAGCAGGATTTGATACTCATCAATTCGGTTATCGTAGTATGCGAGACGGTATTCAAACCAATAGTCAGCGGCTTAATAAATGGCTTGAAGAAAATCACGAGCCTGATGAGCCGATAGATTTGGTTGGCCATAGTTTGGGCGGTCTGATTATTCGTGATTTTGTCACTGCATATCCGCAGTGGCAGATAGGACGCTGCGTGACACTTGGGACACCGCATGTAGGCAGTGTATGTGCTGACTACATTTGGCGCTTGACCCCAGCTGTAGTGGGTCGCTCATACATCGATGCGTTAGATGGCAGCGTAGCACCTTTACCGGAGCATATTACCCTTGGGGTGATTGCGGGTAATCGCCCCTACGGTTTGGGTCAGCTTTTTTTACAGTATCATAATCGAAAATTGCGTAAGACAAATAATATGCCATCAGTAGAACATCTACTACACGATGGCACAGTATATATAGAAGAAACCAAAATAGAGGCTACCACGGATCACATAGTTTTACTAGTCTCGCATACTGGGATGCTGGTCGATAAAACAGTAGCCGCGCAAACCAAGTACTTTTTACAACATGGACAGTTCGAGCATAACAAACTTACCTCTTGAGAAAAGCATCATCTTTTATCAATGATAGAATCTTATGGCTTATCGAACATTGATACCCATACCCTGCTGCAACTCAATTTTATGTTTTTTGATGACTGGAATCAGGGTGTTTATGACCCAGTCATTCCTCCAGCCTTTTAAGCCCTCTGGCAGCTCACTTAATTCCTTATCAAAAGCAATTACTTCATACAATTGTCCGAGCCACTTCTTACGCATCAATACATTGTCAGGTACGCCGATAGCTCGTGCGTGATCATCGATCGCTTGCTGCACTGCTTTTGACAGTACTTTATTTTTTGAGCGATACGGCGGTAATAGGCAGTCAGGATATTCAGCAGGGTGCAGGTTTTTTGCTTGATTTATCACTTTTAGCAGCTCTTCACCGTATAAGCGCAACATACTGCGATGCATCGTGGTTTTGTGCGCAAGCTCTCGCATATTGCTTGGTTTTTCAGTGATGATCTCACGTACTGCTTGTTTTTTAATCACAAACGTACGTGGCTGATTGGTCGAACGCGCCAGCTCCTCGCGCCATGTTGCAACCGCTTGCAGTATCGCCATCTGCTGTGAAGTATAACGATAATCTGCCATTGTTAGGTACATTGCATTGTCTTCAACATGCTGAGCATCATACAAATCACTGGCATAAAGCTGGCAATCTGCCCATACATAATCGTATAAACCTTGCTTTTTTAGCGCATATTCAAGACTTAAATAAAGCGCTGGCAAAAAGCGTACATCATCAATCGCATATTGCTCTTGCTCATCTGATAATGGACGTTGCAGCCAGTCAGACTGGCTTTGTTCTTTATCAATGTGCATGTCTAGCTGGTCGTCAAGCGCTTGCTGATAGCCCATTTGCAATTGACCGGTTAAGTAAGACAACGCAATTTGCGTATCAAATATATTGGTCAATGGCGGACAACCAGAGAGTAGATAAAAAATCCCTAAATCCTCACCACAGGCATGCCAAATCGCCACATCAACTTTGGCCAGTGCATGCCACAGTTCGGTCAGTTGCAACTGCGGGGCATCTAATAAATAAACATGATTACCGGTGTTGAGCTGCACCAATGCCAAGCGCGGATAGTAAGTATCACGTTTGATAAACTCAGTATCTAACGCCACCCGACCACAAGTTGCCAATGCATCGATAACTTCAGCCAAACCATTTTGCTCACGCACCCACGTGACAGCAGCTTCGTCGGCACTATCTAGCAGCGCATCAATATCTGGCTCTGAAGGTAGATCTGCTGACTCTATTTTAGAATTAATTGATGGTGCTAATAAATCATCAGAAACAGCAATGTTAATATTGTCTGCAAGGTTTGATTGGATGGCAGCAGTCGAAGCTGTTGGAGCATGGTTGGACACGGGCAGATACCTGCATAAATAGGAAAAAATAAAACGCTAAAGGGCGTCTCAATAAAAGTAAATAATAAAATACTAGGGCGTGTCCTCATTTTAAAAATGGTGATAAAAATGAGATAAATTGCAGTTAAACAAGGAAAATAGCGCAGATAATATCGAGATATTTGACGCCGTTTAGCAAGATTTAGCCATTTTTAACCCATTTAGATAACTATCGATTGAATTGAGGACACGCCCTAGTGAATCAATTATAACAATTTCATGAAATAAAATGGACAAGACTTGGTTTTTATAAAGAAGTTATAGAAAAAATGTCAGTGTGCTATAAAAATGAACGATTTTGTATCGCTTGTCCAAGGGTCATGCTATCAAGATATTCAAGCTCGCCGCCCATTGGCACACCTTGTGCTAAACGTGTGACCTTATTAACATGACGACTAACCGCTGCACTGATAAAGTGCGCGGTGGTCTGCCCTTCGACAGTCGTACCAGTCGCCAATATCAACTCTTCAACAGGCTCTTGCTTAACCCGCCAGACCAGTTGTTCAATATTCAAATCATCAGCGCTAATGCCATCAATCGGTGATAAATGACCACCTAACACAAAGTAGCGGCCACGGTAGCCTGCGGTTTGTTCGATAGCCATCACGTCTGCTGCCGTTTCGACCACACATAGCAAGGCATCATCACGGCGCTGATCTTGGCACAGCGGACAGATGTGATCATCACTAAAGCTGTGACAACGCTGGCATTCGACGATATCGCGCATCGCCTCATCAAGCGCTTGGGCAAGTGCCATGCCTTGTGGACGTTTTTTGGTAAGCAAATGCAGCGCCATACGTTGGGCACTTTTTTGACCCACACCCGGCAAAATACGCAGCTGTTTAACCAGCTGATCAAATTTGGCTGTCAGCAAAGCATCTTCCTTTATTTAACTTAATTTATAAATCGTAGCTATGAAAATGGGGTCGTATCATGTCGATAACAACCCCATTTTGTCTTTAATATGTCGTGTTTGGCTTAAAAAATAACGACTTAGAACATACCTTGCATACCAGGTGGTAGACCCATGCCTGAGGTCGCGCCTGCCATGGTTTCTTCGTATAGCGCATCTGCTTGACGAACGGCGTCATTGATAGCAGCAGCAATAAGATCTTCGATCATATCTGGCTCATCTTCTAGCAAGCTTGGATCGATGGTTAAACGCTTAACCACATGGCGACCCGTCATGGTGACTTTTACCAGACCACTGCCCGCTTCAGCTTGTACTTCTTTATTCGCAAGCTCTTTCTTAGCATTTTCAACGTTTGCTTCGACTTTCTTTTGCATCGTTTGTGCTTGTTGCATTAATGCTTGAATATTCATAGTTGCCTCTTTTGTTTTTTAATCATAAATGATTGATATTTTACTAATATAAAGTGCTAACCGCGATTATACCGTTATCTTTACAAACTGTCTAAACCACGCGCCAAATCTTTGATGATATCTTCTACATCTTCTAAGCCTACTGACAAACGAATAAGACCATCTTTGACGCCCGCTTCTGCGCGCTCTTTTGCACTCAAGCGAAAATGAGTGGTGGTTGCAGGATGGGTAATGGTGGTTTTAGCATCACCCAAGTTATTGGTGATAGAAACCATTTGGGTGGAATCAATGACATGCCAAGCGGCAGCTTTTGAATCAGTGCTGTCAGAAGCCTTTACCTCAAAACCCATGATAGCACCATAGCCACCTGTCATATGATGTTGACGCGTCGCAAGCTCATGAGCGGGATGATCACTCAAACCTGAGAAATGTACGGCACTAACATTGGGATGATTGACCAAAAACTCTGCTACTTGATTGGCATTTTGACAATGCGCTTGCATACGCAGTTTCAGCGTCTCTAACCCTTTGGTAAATACCCAAGCATTAAACGGACTCATACTGATACCGCCTGAACGTACCACAGTAAACGCCTCTTGCATCAGCTTATCGCTACCAACTAGTGCGCCGCCAAGTACTCGCCCCTGACCGTCTAAATATTTAGTGGCAGAATGAATCACCACATCGGCACCCAAATCAAGCGGACGCTGCAAAGCTGGGGTAGCAAAACAATTATCCACAACTAGTAGGATATCATTGGCTTTACACAGCTGGCTTAAAAATCCAATATCACAAATCTGTGCTAATGGATTGCTAGGGCTTTCGCAATAAATGACTTTGGTGTTTGGTTGAACGGCGTTTGCCCACGCCTCATTATCGAAGCAATCGACATAACTGACTTCCACACCGAACTTTGCCATATAATTATTAAATAGACCAATCGATGAGCCAAATAATTGATTGGCAGCAAGCAAATGATCGCCCGCTTTCAGATATGCCAAGCACATGGTCAAAATCGCGCCCATGCCAGAGGCTGTCGCCACTGCGCGCTCACCGTTTTCAAGCGCTGCCAAACGACGCTCAAAGGTACGCACACTCGGATTGGTATGGCGTGAGTACACGTTGCCAGTCTTGTCTCCATCAAAATGTGCCGCGGCATCTGCCGCTGAGGTATAAACGTACGAGCTGGTAGTAAAGATAGCCTCTGAGTGCTCACCCTCATCGGTACGATGTTGCCCTGCCCGTACAGCAATGGTTTGCATACCATAATCGAGATCTAAATTGAGCGCGTCACTGCGCCAGTTTGGATCTAATTTATCTACATTTTTATCATCATGGGCTTGCGACTGACTCATAAATATTCCGTTGCTTTGATTGGTATTTTCATTGATATAAAATGACTGCTTATTCTTCTGATTATCGACCGAATGCATCAGCGTTATCATATCATGTCAACTTATTCCACACAGCTGGTTTCAAGCGATGGTTAAATATTATTTTTGAATACACATCTACCTCTTTCTTAACAACAGATGAAAGAGAGACGATAAGTAAATAATGACTGGATAAGTCGCTGAATCTAACAAAAATAACGTATTTATAATAGGCATAGATGACGACAGCTGATAAGCTTAGCGGCGATTTAATTTTTGCCTTGGGCGATATTGTTATACGCTTCGTAATCAGTGCTATCATCGGTAAAATAAACGATGCACTAGCGCATGTCCTTCATTCAATTGATAGTCTTTTTAATGGGCTAAAAATGAGGACATGCCCTCACGCTTACTTTCTAACAAATACTTCTTTATGTAAGGCTCACTAAGGTAATTCATTTATGTCGATGTTCAGTATAGAACCAAGCAACTTATCGTTGAGTCTAACACTCGGACTAACCTTAGGTCTTAGTGGATGTCAGGTTTTGCCAAAACAGCCGCACTTACCTGAGAGCCAAGCATTATCAGCACGAGTACATGACTTATATCAACAAGAAGACAATCAAGAAACTGGACGCAGTGACATAGTAGCAACCAATGACGTTGATTTGGTAGCATCGATTAGTGAACAGAATGATATTCACCCAGATTTATCCGGCTATCACCCCATTGTAACTGGTGCCAATGCTTTTGCTTCTCGCAGTATATTAACGGACATGTCCACACGTAATATCGATGCGCAGTATTATATTTGGCATAATGACCAAGCTGGTCAGCTATTACTGAAAGATCTGTGGGAAGCGGCTGAACGCGGCATCATTGTACGTTTATTATTAGATGATTTTAATAATGATGCCACCTTCGATCAGCATTTATTACGTTTTTCCAGTCACCCGAATATTGCGGTACGAATCATCAATCCGCTGATGCACCGTAAGTTTCAAACATTAAACTACGTCACAGGTCTGCCACGTATCAATCGCCGCATGCACAATAAAAGCATGACTTTTGATAAGCAGATTACCATTATTGGGGGACGTAATATTGGCAATGAATATTTAAGCAATGACCAAAATAGTCAATTTGCGGATTTGGATGTTTTACTCATCGGTAAAGTCGTCGCAGATATTGACAACAGTTTTTCAAGCTATTGGTCATCACCTTTGTCATTTGACATCGAAACTTTAGTGAAGCCTGACAACAATACAGCGCCTGATTTCCTAGCGGCACTGGACAAGCTCGGTCAGGGCGAAAAAGGTAGCGACAATAATTTGACGGTGTATAAAGAAGCGCTAGAAGAGTCAACGATAGACAGTGACTTGGTCAATAAACGCGTGCCTTTTCGCTGGACAGATATGCAGTTTTTGAGTGATGATGTGGGCAAGCTGACCAAAACAGTACCAGCGGATACCAATTTGGTGCATCAATTACGTACCTTATTAGGCAGCCCAACCAAAAAGCTAACCATCATTTCCTCTTACTTTGTACCCACCAAAGATGGTGTCAATACTTTAGTGCAATTGGCTGAAGCTGGTATCGAGATTAAGATTTTGACCAACTCATTTGATGCGACCGACGTGACTGCTGTGCATTCTGGCTATAGTCAATGGCGACCTAACTTGCTGCGCGCTGGTGTCAAAATCTACGAGCTAAAATCCACCGCCTCTGAGGAAAAACGCGAAAACAAGCTTTGGAAAGCTCGTAGTCAATCCTCAACCAGTTTACATGCAAAAACGTTTGCCGTTGATGACTATCAAGTATTCATTGGCTCCTATAATGTCGACCCTCGCTCTGCCAATATCAATACAGAGATGGGTGTGATCATCAATGATGATGAGCTGGCAAAACAATTGCATGGTGCGCTGAGCGATGACCTGCTAAACCAAGCTTATGAAGTCAAACTATCAGATAATGGTAAGCTACAGTGGCATACTATGGAAGACGATAAAAAAGTGGTTTACGATTCAGAGCCACGCGTCGATATCAGCGATCATGTCTGGCTGACTATCATGTCATGGCTACCTATTGATTGGTTGCTATAGCTGCCACCATCAAAAGCACTCTAAAACCTAGTCATATTTAAATAATAACAGCGTTATCGAGTGATTCTTTGACCCAATTTTTTTAGTTTGAATACTTTTTAATTTGAGTGCTTTTCATTTAAGCACTATTCATTCAAGTGCTTTTAACTCCGATGCTTATTGCTCAATAACTGTTAGCTCAAACGTCTTTATTTTTTCGGCAAATCATTATTTCTCATATTGATTTGTCGTTTTTTATTATAGCCGGTTATCCAGATAATAATCGGCTTAACGAATACTATTATATGTGGATGCGCGACCTATTATGCCTTCTCGTTCTCAATATGCAATGATGTCTTCTAAAGACAGAAACACCGTACTGTTTATCTGCTTTAGCAGCGCAGTCGCGTTTTTTGATTTTTTGATTTATTTATATCTAGCAGATATCATGGCGACCGCTTTTTTCCCTGCTAATATCGACCCAGCTATTACAAAGGTGCAAGGGCTTGGTCTATTTGCAATTGGCTATTTGGCACGCCCACTTGGCGGTATCATCTTTGGTCGTTATGGTGATATCAAAGGCCGAAAACCCATACTATTGATTAGTATATTAGTGACGGCGGTCAGCTTGTTGGCGATGGCTTGCTTACCGACCTATGGACAGTGGGGGTTGATTGCACCAACCTTATTTATAGTCTTGAGGCTAATACAAGGCATGGCATTTGGTCTTTATGTGCCACTCGCTTGGGTTTTTGTGGCAGAGCATGTACCGCGCCAATATTCGTCAGTATCTTGTAGCTATGTCACCGCCAGTTTTTATGTAGGCGTGTTGTTTTCTAATGCCTTTTTTCTTTGGTTAACCAATTCTATGACGACTGAGCAATTGGCTAATTACGGCTGGCGCTTGCCATTTTTCATCGCGGCTATTCTGAGTTTATTACCATTACTGGCGTGGCGATGGATAGATGAGTCACCCTTTTTTCTGGAAATGAAAAACTCAAAACCAAGCGATTATGTTGCCAAACCCTTCAATTTACTCTTTAAGCATTGCAAACATTCGCTATTTATCGGCATGGTTCTCACGCTTATTATTTCTAGCATCACGACCGTGGTTGTGCTATTGCTACCCGATTTGATTGAATTACGTTTTACCTTAGACAGCGATTTATTTGGATTCTCACACAGTCTGGGTATTGTGTTCATGGTTTTTGGTTGTATTTTTTATGGGATAATATCCAACCACCAAAACTTCGGTAAGATTCTGACGGTTGGCTCTATTCTTTTGATCGCTCAGATGTTTGCCTTTTTTTACCATCTGCAAGCCAGCGGTGACTACATCCTTATTATGTATGCGCTTTTAGGCTTTTGTGCTGGCATCGTTGGGATGATACCTGCCATCCTTGTACAGTTATTTCCGACCAATGTAAGACTAACAGGAATGGCTTTTTGTTATAATATCGCCTACGGTATTGTTGGAGTGCTTGTGCCTTTTGGACTAGGTTATGCCACTCTGTATGTGAGTTTCTCACCAGCGCTCTACATTGCATTTATCGGTTTTATCGGCATAATAATGGGTATTTATTTTTATAATTTGCCTGAATTTAAAAAAATCGACCACATTATTTAGCTAGTTAATAGCTGCCTATTATCTGCTTAACGATTGAAATTAAAAATTAAGGTGCAATCGTATGTCTCATACATTGCACCTTGTTCATTTATTTAAGACACCAATATTATAAAACATTAAGGCTCAAAACCATGGTTGATATGACCAACAAACGTCTTTCCGTTGCACCCATGATCGACTGGACAACGACGGATTATCGTTATTTTGCTCGGCTTTTTAATCCGCATGTTTATTTGTACACCGAGATGATCAGTACGGGCGCGCTGATACATGGCAATCGAGCACGGCATCTGCGCTTTGATACGCTTGAGCATCCGCTGGTACTACAGCTGGGCGGCGCAGATATTAGCGAGATGACGCAATGTGCTGAATTTGCGCAGCAGCATGGTTATGATGAGGTCAATATCAATGTTGGTTGTCCCTCTGATCGCGTACAGCATAATAAGATTGGTGCTTGCCTCATGGCAGAGCCGCACACGGTTGCCGATTTGGTCAAACACATGCAAGCAGCGGTCGATATCCCAGTAACCGTGAAGCATCGTATTGGTATCGATGATTTTGACAGTTATGAGTTTATGGTGGATTTTGTAGAAAAAGTGGCAGCAGCGGGTTGTACACGCTTTATTGTCCATGCACGTACTGCATGGCTACAGGGGCTTAGCCCCAAGCAAAATCGCGAGATACCACCGCTACGTTATGAGGATGTCTATCGTCTCAAACAAGACTTTCCACAGCTTGATATCGAGATTAATGGCGGCATCGATACCGTTAAAGACATCGAAGCACATTTGCAGCATGTGGATGGCGTGATGATTGGTCGCGCGTTTTATCACAATCCCTACCTATTAGCAGAAACCAATAGCTTATGGAACGAACCAGCACCTAAGCGCTCAGATATTCTAGCGCAGCTGTATCCGTATATGGAGGCGCAGATTGCTAAAGGTGAAGCACTGCCAACGATGACAAGACATTATTTAGGGTTGTTTCAAGGACTGACGGGTGCGCGCAAATGGCGACAGGCATTAAGTGGTAAACCTCAGCTAACAATCGACGATATCAAACGGGCAGCGGATGAGGTATTACTACTAAATCCTGATGCTTAAGAAAATTCATTATTATGATAGTTATAAAAGTGCAATGATGCCGAAATAGCCATTATTTATTTAGGCGGTTTGTGCAATATATTGCCACATCGCCGCCCCATTATTCACAATATGCAATAATATCGGCAGTAACAGCGAGCCTGACTTGATACGCGCGTAGCAAAATATCAATGCCAGTACCACAATGGTACTGATTTCATAAATACCATACTGCACATGGATCACCGCAAATATCAAGCTGGTGACGACACTTGCTACGATCGCCCCTCGATGCTTTGAATAAGTTGACGAGGTAAATTGCTCTGCGATCGCTGACCATAATAGACCACGAAATATCAGCTCTTCATAGATTGGCGCGACAATGACCATTGCAAATATCAACAGCCATACTGAGCTGACAGACTGATATAAAGGGTCGACGAAGAGCAATGGCGATTTATCAAGTAAATAAGTCAATGCCTGACTGCCAATCATAAATATCAATAGCAGCCCAAGCAATCCCATACCCACCGCAAATGAGAACGGCTTTAGCGCTAAATACTGCCGACTATCGCCGCCTCTTACACGGATCACTAAAAAGCTAATAGCAATCAATAGCACGCAGCCTATGATAATAGAGAGGCTAACCACAGTGCCATCGTTACTACCAAAAAAGAAGATATCAGCCATGGTTGAATTTTTAGAAGCCGGTAAGACCAGCTTGCCAGCGATATATACGCCTAGCAGCTGACTGATAAAAAATGCCATCAGCATACCAACAGTCAGTAGCAATACACCCAATCGTGAAAATAGCGGCGTGCGCTTAGGCGGCGTATTAAGATTGTGCGAACCAGTAGCATTTTTTAGCATAAAGTCATTACTCAAACGGATATTTTGTTAGCTCGCATCTAGGGCGTGTCCTCAATTCAATCGATTATCCTCTAAATGAGTTAAAAATGGCTAAATTTTGCCAAACATCGTTAAATAGCTTATCAATATCTCGATATTATTTGTGCTACTTTCCTTGTTTGACGGCAATTTATCTCATTTTTATCACCATTTTTAAAATGAGGACACGCCCTAGCATAAGCAATAATGAGCAGAAATAGTCATCAGCGATTATGTTGGTAATTGCTGCTCAATCAATGATAATACTTGCTGAGAGACCGACTCTGGATACTCAAGTGGGAACATATGACCACCGGCATGGGTCTCATAAGAAATATTCAAACGCGACTTTATTTGTTGCGGAAATCGGCGTTTTAAAAAGATACTGTCTTGACCGATAATCAAAGTAACAGGCGGCTTTGGTCCATGATTTGGTGCCAGCCAATACCAAGATGGATTGGTGCGAAAGACAGCGACCTCACTGGCTTTCGGAATCGCCAATGTCACTTTGCCATCCGCACGTTCGTATAGCCCATGCTCGATATAGCCTTGAAAACTGCGTTCATCAAAGTTTTTGAAAAAGCCTTTATGCCGCATCTTATCGTACGCATCTGCGCGGCTCTCCCAGACATCACGGCGATGCTTAGACACGCCAGCTGGTGACAATTTATCCATCAGGCGGTTATTCATCATCGGCAATCTATCCGCCGTCTTTGCCAAATGCCATAGCAAACTCACTTTGCCATAAATCCAAGGTGGATCCATTAGTACCGCTTGGGCAAAGTACTGCGGCGCACGATACAATGCCTGCAAGGTACACATCGCACCCAGCGAATGACCCACTGCCACTACTTGCGTCACGCCATGCTTCTCACAGGTATTTTTGACACTATCAATAATCTGCTGTGTAAGGCTGCGCCAATGGTCATCGACTGGATAATCAGGCGTTGCACCCAGCATGGCAATATATTCAATGGTAAAAAATTCTGCTAACTTCTCAAAAAATGGTTGATAAACCGCACTTGGCATCCCATTAGCATGAGCAAAATGCAGGACAGGTTTGTTGGTTATTGTAGAGACAGGTAAAGCAGTAAAAGTTGGCAAATTAATTTTATCACTCATGACAAGCTCTCTTCGATTTAAGTCGCTATTTAGGGTATTTTTTATAATCATTGAATCTCATATACAATTAAGGCTGAGCATAATCATACGCTCAGCCTCAACAATCATACACAGTAAATTTCAAACATAACACGCTTAACGCATCTGCGCATTACCTTCTTCTTGCGGTAAAACATCAAGGCTGACACTAGAGCCAATGCCCGCACCCAATTTAACAGCAAAGCGGTCCATGAATAATTGGAACGGATCTGTTGGGCTATAATTGATGACATTATCCAGCTCTAACTGCTTTTCTAAGCTAGCGATGCTGCCTTTCTTATCGGCTAAGCCAAGCTCAATCGACTGCTCGCCTGTCCAGAATAATCCTGAGAACAGCTTATTTTGTTCAGGATTTTTGAGACGATCACCGCGCCCTTCTTTCACTGCATTAATGAAATGCTTGTGAGTGTTGTCCAATACTTTTTCGACATGTTTTTCTTCATAATCCGTTAACGGACGTGACAAACTTAAGATGTCTTTGTATTCACCAGCAGTAATCGTACGATCTTCTACGCCGACTTTATCCATCAAACCTTTGATGTTATAGCTTGGCATAATCACGCCGATAGAGCCAACCAAACTTGATGGGTTCACATAAATCTCATCCGCCGCAGAAGCAATATAATATGCGCCAGAAGCACCCATATCACCAATCACTGCATAGAGTTTTTTGTCTGGATATTCTTTACGCAAATCCATCATAGTCTGCCAAATCTCATCAGACTGTACTGGTGAGCCACCAGGTGAATTGATATCCAATGCTACCGCCTTTGAATTGCTATTTTCAAAAGCACGAGTCAATGCTTCATTGACATCATAAGCGTTGGCCACATCGCCACTACTAATGACACCTTGTAGCTCAACCACAGCTAAATGCGGCTTGCTCGTGTCAACACCATCTAAACCCGTTGGCGCGCTGCTGCTGCAACTACGACCAAGCGTCAGAAATATCAGTAAAATATAACCAAAGGTCAATAGTTTAAAAAAGATACTCCAGCGACGGGCGCGGCGTTGCTCGACCACACTAGCCAATAAAGTGTTTTCAAGCAATCGCCATTCTTGTCCACTCGGCTGGCTTGGCGGCGACATCGGTACTGGCTGATTTGCCGAATTGTCAGGACGTTTGTTAGGGTCTGGTGGCCAGTTGGGCATATAACTTCCTAAGTCAGAAACAGTCTAAAGCAATAAAAAGAGAAGATAGAAATACAGTCAGTAATAAGGAGCTGCTTCTCACTCCAAATACGGTCACAGTCATCTATATTCATAGGCTGCTAAGTATGGTGGTATTTCAATCATGGTTCAATAGTATAACTGGGAAATATCACTATATTGTAACATTGATTAGATAAGCGATATTTTTATGGCGTCGTATTGGTCGTATCTACTGCCGGGTTGAGAGACAACGTTGCTTCTGGCATTTTGCCATCATAAGTGATCATTTCATTGATGGTTTGACGATTTATCACCTCAGCAGTTATCTGTGATGTGCTATGTCCTAGCCATGTCACATTATAAAAAGTGCGTGGTTGCTCAGGTGGCCCGACTGAACATAACAATGCCCACATTTGCCAAATACGCTGATGGGTATCTGCATTTAATATCACACGTGCCTGAGGCATATTGGCTTGATGAGTCGATGGATGGCTACTTGATGTGAGTATCTGCGCAGTGGCAGGTGTTGATTTGAGTGGATCAGCCGCATTATACTTTAACACCCTTATGGGCAAGCTGGCATCTATAGCCACCGTACAATCCCAAACACTGAGACTGTCTATTTTACTCCACCCTGTCAATGCTTGTATGGACAAATCACCATTGCCCAACTGCCACGTTTTGCCTTGTTCACAACGTTGCACACTAATATTCGTAATGTCCTTGGATTGGCTAGTGACTTTATAGGCTTGCTGAAATGCAGACCAATGATCAGAGCGCCCTGCTTGCCAATACTGACTAATAGGTAAACGCTGATTAAGCTGAAAAACCGTCAAAGGTAACAGCGCAGAAGCATTAGCATTAGTAGAAGCAGAAGCATTAGAAGCTAAATACGTCTTATCAGTAGCAAGCGTATCCGTCAATCCAGCACTACTACTCTGCACAACCATACCCTCTAGTGTATCAACTGACAAGCTACCCAGCTGCTGCGCCAATGTCATCGACAGCTTATTCGCCGTTAGATTACTTGGCATCGTTCGTGCAGCATTGGGTCTGTGGTCAGATAAAAATAGCCAGCTGATGTTTTTCTTATGCGTATCTGTTGTGGATGACTGCTCATTATTGACAACAGGATATTGCAACAAAGCAGCGCTTATATAGGGATCACCCGTTGGTAAGATATACAAGGTCGGTATCGTCGTTAGTGATTGCTGATTGGCATATACCGTCATCATTAATAAGGTGAGCGGCGGCAGTGCCAGCCAACGACTGATAAATCCTCGTGGTAGTAGCCATGGCAACATACTTAATAGTACCATCAGCAATATGGCGACATTCACAGGGGTATAAAGCCATGCTTCTGACAATGCTGGTAATGAAGTTAACCACGTTATCAGTTCATGCAATTTCGCGACAATGGCGCTAACGAGCCGCCAAATACTATCAGCAATAGCAGGTGATAAAAGATAGCAAAGCCCTGCCAATAGATTAAGCGGCACAATCACCCAACCAAATAAACCGATAGCAAACAGATTGATGATAAGACCCCACAGCGACGCCTTACCAAATAATAGTAATGTAATAGGCAGTAAAGTAATAAATAGCCAAAATTGTAATTTGAATACACGTTTGCCTATTATCCAAATATGCTTGAACGCAGTCTCTACTACACTGGCATTATGAGCAGATGCCGTTTCTGATACGACAGCTGATTGCGTATGTGATGCATCATCATACTTAAGGAGTAATGCCACTGCGATAAAAGATAGCCAGTACCCTGCCTGCCATAATACGTAGGGATGAAGCCATGCCATCAACACTGCCAATGCAAACAACACCCGCATCGTACTAACCGGCAATAATGTTAAACGTACCAAACCTATCGCGAATAACATCCATGCGGTACGAGCAGCGGGTACATCAAAACCAGTAAATAGCGCATAAATAAAAGCAGCAGCGATCATCACCCACCAGCGCACTTGCCAACGCGGTACATAACGATAAATCCTTGGCCATAGCCGATCAAAAAGCAAAACCGCCGCACCCGCCAGCATAATCGCTAAAAACAACACATGAGTGCCAGAGATAGCCAGCAAATGTGAAATACCAGCCAGTTGATATAGATCTTTGGTCTCACGATTGATTAAACTGCGATCACCTGTGAGCAAACTTAAAGTGACCGCTTTTGCCTGTTGCGCTGCTGTGGTCTGTGTTGACCAATCTTGATGAAAATGCTGGCGTAATTGCCAACGTCCTTGGTTGATATAAGTCTGAAAACGCTGCAGATATGAAAAAGAGGCAAACGCTGGCTTTGATACCTCAATATTGGTGAAATTTGATGTACCAACGGTCAATATATTAGCGACTCCATCAATATGACGACCTCGCAGCCAGCGATAACTGTCAAAACCAGATGGATTGCTCAACGCTTGCTCAGAGGTCACCAGTGGTGCAAGGGCTAAACTCATAAACAGCTGATCGCCAGGTTGTAAGTAATTTAAACGGTCAAACGGATTATTATCCAAATTTTTCTTGGATGATTGTTTTGATGAATTTTTTGGATAACCATTGAGCAATACACGGTACGTGACATCCTTACTGTTATTTGAGTTATTTTCGTATAAGTTGCTATTGCTTAGGCTATTATTTTTATCTATTTGAAAGTTACTGGTCATGGCATCTAAATCTTCAACCGCCAACGCCGACACCAAGGGTGATATATCACTAATGACAGCAACTTGTCGATAGCCACTGTCCGTGGCGACGTCATAAACGCTGTCACTTATTCCTTCGATGGTGACTAATGCTTGTACACGCATTGGCTCAGTGATTTCTGTTAATTCTGCTTTTTGATGGCTAATCAGGGCTTGCAGCCCACTGCCAATGATTAATCCAATTGCCAATACAGCAACTAAAACATGAGTCAAAATACGAAAGAAGAGTTTAGATTTATGTGAAGTATTATATGAAGGATTACGTGAAGAGAGACCAGCAGTATGTTGCGATAAATGGCTGGGTTTTGCAGAAGTTACATTAAACTGGGCAATAACCATCAGGATAATAGCAAAAATAATGAGCAACAAAGATAAGATAGGAGTATTCAATATATCCATTAACGATGAACTAGTGGGTATCGCCATACTATCTGCGACTGCCAAAACGCCCATCATGGCGATAATAATCAAGCTACCAATCAACCAGTACACCAGCGCTCCTTGCTTGATGAGGTGAATATTAGTTTTTGCCTAAATAAAGCCATTTATTATGATAAATAGCCACTTAATATGACGAAAATGTATCGGAACACCAAAACACAGATTGATACTTAAACCAGCAACAACAACTGATACGTCATGCAATAGCATTTATATAACTATTACCCTATACTGACTGACATATTGCGATGATGATAATCTGATATCATTATCCTCTATATTCTCAGCTGTACACTTTATGAATAATATTACTTTATAGCAGACCATCAATGCGATTGAGCGGACTGTAGCTAACGATTACAAAAGGCGATCCTGTGCCCCAAAAACGTCTGAAAGACCTGCTTCCCACGCCAGAGAAAATTTTAGAAAGTCGCACCTTGAAACTGTTCGCACCGCATTTGGCTGATCCACGATTATGGCACTTTAATCGACATAGCTTAAATAAAGCGGTCTATATTGGGGTGCTTAGTGCGTTTTTCCCATTACCAGGGCAGATGCTACTGGCTCTAGTTGGCTCATTAATTTTTCGTGCCAATGTTCCCATGGCACTCGGCTTGACTTGGATTACCAATCCACTCACGAGCTTGCCCATCTTTTATGCAGGTTATTATGTCGGCGCCAAAATCCTTGACGTACCGATGATTAGTCTGCGGCTTATCGGCAGGATGATTGCTGATTTTAGCTTATGGGCACTGTCAGATGGTGCAAATCCATTTATTACTTATCGCGGCACGGTATCGATTGCTGCTTTTTGCATAGGCTTGACGATCTTAGCGATTGTGACCAGCATCGTTTGTGGACTGGCATTTAAGGCGGTTTGGCGCTACAAAACCGTCGTGAGCTGGCAAAAACGTCAGCAAGAACCTTCTGATAAACCGCCTAAAACCTAATATATACTGCTGTTACCAAGTCATGGTAACCATAACGTAGCGAACCACCTTTTACTGCTAACCATTCACTAACGATAGCAATCTAGGTCACCATCTATCCTCGATTATTCTATGCTATGTCTCGATATCACCATAAGCTGGCTATGACTTAAAAACAAAAGCCATTTTCTTTATTGATACCCATCACTCTGCTTCTTTATTCTTTTCTATGGCCGCAAGGATGTTGTCCGTAAGGCTAGTGTCCATCACGAAAACTTCAACCACTTTTTCATCTTTAAGTAATGTGTAGCGTTTGCCCGTTGCACTGTCTTGAGCTTTTAGATCATAATCAACGCCAGCCAAAGTAATGGCATCAAAAACGGGTGTTAATAGATCTATTTGTGCCTGTTTATCAATTGTCTCGAATAACGTCACATCCATATAGGGTTTTAACGGTTCATTGCCTTCTTCGGCACTGCCAAAAGCAGCGATTGGGTCGTCATCTCTATCCATCATAATATTTCTTCTTTAATAAATTGGCGGCATTTTTCAGCCCCATTTTGCGTTTATTTTTATTAAAAACTTAGTGTCTGTTGAACATAATCTTGTCGTTCTAGGGTATATCCTCATTTAATAATGATGATAAAAGCAAGACAAATTGCCGTTAAACAAGAGAAATAACACAGATCATAGTAAATATTAATCAGCAGTTCAGTTCAACGACGTTTGATAAAGTTTAGCCCATGTAGATATCAATTGACTTAAATCAGGACACACCCTACTAGTTAGCAACCATAACCATTTACGCTATTAAACTTAAAGCGCTAAAAAATACAGCGTTAAAAAACAGTTAATACTGCTCCCAATGACCATTACGTAGCAATAACTGACGATCCGCCAGCGCCGCGAGATTGCGATCATGTGTCACCATTAATAGTGCCGTCTGCATCGTATTTTGCAGCTCTGATAATAATCCAAACACGCTTTGTGCATTGTCATAGTCCAAATTACCAGTTGGCTCATCTGCCAAAATAAGCGACGGCTTCGTAACCAAAGCACGGGCAATAGCCACACGCTGACGCTCGCCGCCCGATAGCTCACCAGGTCTATGCGCCAGACGGTGCTCAAGTCCGACACTTTCTAGTATCGCAATTGCTTGCTCTCTTGCTGAAGTCGTTGAGACTTCTGGTCGCATCAGTAACGGCATTGCAACGTTTTCAATGGCAGTAAATTCGGCTAATAAATGGTGAAACTGATAAATAAATCCCAAATGCTTGTTACGCATGGCACCGCGCTCAGTTTCATTCATGCTATTTAACAATTGACCATGTAGCCAGACCTCACCGCTGGTTGGCGTATCAAGACCACCAAGCAAGTGTAGCAAAGTGCTCTTGCCTGAACCACTGGTGCCAACGATGGCGATGCGCTCGCCAGCATGGACGGTCAAATCCAAGCCAGTCAGTACTTGCGTACTAACTGCCCCTTCATCATATATCTTGTTGATATTTTTCGCCTCTAAAATGGCAGACATGGCTTTTCCTTTATTCTATTTATACTGGTATTGATGCTGTATTCAGCGCTACAAACAATTTATCAGCCTAAACTTGCATTAAAATTAATTTTACCTAACAAGCATTGGTAATAACTTAAGCTGTATATAAAAACTTAAGCGGCATATAAAATCATTTATTCATAACGCAACGTCTGTGCTGGCTGAATCTTAGCCGCTCGGCGTGCCGGATAAATGGTTGCCAAAAAGCTCAGTACGAAAGACGCACCTGTAATCAATACCACATCTAGTACACGCAACTCTGATGGTAAATAATTAACAAAATACGCATCAAACAAGTTCAAATTAAAGACTTGATTAATAAAGCCTAAAATATCACTCACTGTAAGCGCAAATATCACGCCCAGTATCGTGCCAGCAATCGTACCAATCACACCGATGACCACGCCTTGCACCATAAACACTTGGGTAATCAAACGAGGAGATGCACCAAAAGTTTTTAGAATCGCAATATCCGCTTTTTTATCAGTTACGAGCATCACTAGGCTGGAGACAATATTAAAAGCTGCTACTAAGATAATTAAAAATAGCAGCAAGCCGACCATAGCTTTTTCCATTTGAATCGCACCAAATAGGTTGCCATGCGTTTGTGTCCAATCATTAGGATACAATTGCTGAGGGGCAATAGCGGCGGCTTTTTCTGCTGCCATCGGAGCGGTAAAGATGTCATTGAGCTTCATACGCACACCCTGCGCGCCATCTGGCAGACGCAACAGTTTTGCCGCATCACCCATCGGGATAAATGCCATGAGGCTATCCACTTCTGGACTGATGGTAAAAATACCTGTCAAGGTAAAGCGCTTGAATCGTGGTATCACGCCAGCTGGTGAAGGCGATGCCTCTGGCAGCACTAGCGTCACTTTATCACCCAGTTGCAGCCCTAGAGACTGTACCATCTCTTCACCTAGCACAATATTGAACTCACCACTTTGTAAAGTATCAATACTGCCTTGAACCATATGTTCATTGATAATAGAGACATCTTTTTCGTATTCAGGATCGACACCAGTAACCATAATCCCTGCAACCTGACCGTTTGACGTCAACATCCCTTGCAGTTGAATAAAGGGCGCTACAGCTGCCACTTCAGGATCTTCTTTAATTTTATCAGCCAATTGCTTCCAATCACTGATAATCTCGGTGGAAACGACCGTTGCTTGCGGGACCATACCCAAAATACGGGTTTTTAACTCCCGATCAAAACCATTCATGACTGATAGCACCGTGATCAATACGGCAACCCCAAGAGTCAAACCAATCATCGAGATAAGCGAGATAAAGGAGATAAAACCATTACTACGCTCTGCTCGGGTGTATCGTAAGCCGATAAACAACGCTAAAGGACGAAACATATTCAAACTCTTTATCTTATCTACGTGCGACTTTATATATACTATACAACGAGCAACAGCAAATGCATCTCACACCTGCACTTGCCATAGTCACATATAAATCGAACACAAAAACAGGGTTTCAGACGAGCCAAAGACAGCCGTCAAAAGGGAGCTAGTTTGACACAATTTGGCTGATATGTGCCAGTCATTAGCAAAAACTGGGCGTATTTTTTAATAAAAATACTGGCTTTTGTTACTATTTTTTATGAGGGGCTTGCTATTACTTGCGTCAATACCTATATATTATATGCTAAGGACAATTGTCATTAACCATTCATTGTGGTTTGTTGACCCTTTACTGATAACAACGTTGCCAACTATCATAAATCTATCGTGTTAAATAGAGCCTTATGATAGCCAGCAATAGCCGTTTCAGGTCCAAACCTCACGCTGACTAATTTTGAGTATCTTCATGACCATTAATTATCAATATAAAAACGTCCAATCTCCCACCAAAATTACCATGACTGATGAGCAATCTGCAGGTCACGCCGATCATTGGCGTATTCTGACCGATGACATGAGTCATGACGTGCCAGAATGGCTACAAAAAATGATCGAAAAGGCGGCCATGCCTAAAGGTCTCAATAGCAATGTCAGCGCTCAAGACAGTTGCCTATTGCTGTCTGAAAATCAGCCTTGTCATATCAATCAAGTATTAGCCATGAAAAATGGCAAGCCTGAATGCTTTATCAATGCTTATCCTTGTGTCGATAGCCCGTATGGACTCAATTGTAAGATTGAGCGCATCATTGCCAATGACAATTCACACGATGCTGTATTACGCTTGCGTACCGCTGATGGCAGTATTATTTACGCCTTTGACCAGCTCTACACCACCAATCGCCATTTATATCAGCGAGACACGTCTTACTTTGTGAACTTTAGCGCTTGGGCACATGAGATTAAGCTAAGTGAGCAAAACGAAGTCATCATGGTTGAAGATCAAGAAGCTATCCGCTATCACCGTGCATTTAACGACATCGTTGCCGCCAATGATGGAAAAATACCCGATGATCTACAAGAGCAAATCAAAGAATGGAAACCAGAGACCAAAGCGCAAATGGCGCCAGTTGAGATCAACTTAGGTCACATGTGTGCCTATCTATTTGGTGATACTTTGGGACAAGAAGATGAAGCATGGTGCCAAGGTCAGGTGCTCGGCAAGCAAGAAACAGTGTTTAATGATAAATCCATTATTCTGTTTGATGTCGTGATACTACGCGAACAAGATGCCGATCCTTTCGTGATTCGTATCGGCGCGCTCAATACGCCAGAGACGGCTTCTATTAAAGTGCATGACTACGTACAAGCGAACGTCTGGCTACAAGCTGCCATCTATAAAGAAAACCAGCAAAGTGCGGCGCAGCAATCAAAAGCCAGTTAACTACTTTACGAGTCATCCGCTACTTTTAATAATGACCATTAAATGTATCATCAAATAAAAAGCCCCTAATAAGCATTAGGGGCTTTTTGTCTTCTTACAATCATCGGGATAAAACCCTACAAATATAAAATTAAGCCATGGTCGTCATTGATTTGATACGAGTATATAGCTCTTTTTGTTCAGCACTTGGGCGTGCCGTTTGTACTGCCATCAGTTGTGACATATCGCCTTCAACACGAATTTTACCACCCATAAAAGCACCCATAATTTCATTGGTATCGAAATCAGTGATGATTGATTGCAAGATACTGCGGTCAAGCAACAATGTGGTTGTCGCTGCATCGTTCAAGCCGCGATGCAATAAACCGTTTGCAAAGTTTGCTTCGATGTCTTGCTCAGTATCAGAGACTTTTAGGTTGACGATCATATTCGCCAGTGCTGGCGGCAAATTTAGCTCGCCTGCCTCATTACCCATTTGCTCAACTTGCTCAAACCACTCATCTGTCAAAAAAACTGCCATATTATTGTCCTTAATTGGTGTTATTCCAGGCTACCGTTGTTTGGCTCACTCGCCTGACTGGGTATCAAGTGATAAAATAGTTGCTCATAATAGCAGTACAAAAACTGCTATCATCACTTATATTTAGCCTCATTATAAGGGTCGACTTGATGATAAGTAAAACTTATTTAGAGTGCTTATGCGGCCATTGTTACAAAAATGCTGCTGATCATGATATCTAAGCGTAGTAATTACTGTCCCTCTATCGCCAAAATGTATTCCTAGAATCGTGCTAAAATTGGGTATAAAATAGACAAATTGCATAGCTATAATAAGTTGCTTGCTAAGATTTTTACCAAAGAGTTTGTATTTTGCCGCATAGTTCTGATGATATTTGATTAGGATTGCGTTACAATACCCTTAAACAGAGTCGGGAGTTTTAACTAAACATTACGCGAACATGTTTTTTTGTCAGCCGCCGCTAGCATACGTCTATGGTCAGTACCTTTTTATGGCCCTATGGATATTGGTATCTATCTTCATTAGTACAGAATTTTTGGTAATAATTAAGATAAATACTTCACCTCTTTAGATGTTTGATGCTCAAAAACGGCGCATCTTCTTATTCACCTTAATGATTTATTAACAATCCTACTATCGACCAGCTGTGAGTGTCGTGCGGTTAAAACGCCTTTATGCCTCAATACCAGCGGATATAAAGCGAAAGCTTAGATTGATAGTTAATAATATTATGGTGATAAGCGAGCCAAAAAACAGCATGTGCCGCGATTCTATTTTTATCTGACTATTACTTTTATGATGCAGATAGCGCGGAGAGTTAGTTAATTCTGTTGATAATTCGGGCTGTAAAGGAATCATCCAATGAGTTTACAAAACACAGCAGTCGCCCCAGTTGACCGTGAGTACGAAATTACTATCGTAAGATTCTTTACGATAATGGCCGTGGTATGGGGCATCGTCGGCATGAGTATTGGTGTGTTCATTGCTTCACAGTTAGCATGGCCATCACTTAACTTTGACATTCCATGGCTGACATTTAGTCGTTTAAGACCGCTACATACCAATGCGGTCATTTTTGCGTTCGGTGGCTCTGCCCTGTTCGCAACGTCTTACTATATTGTTCAGCGTACCTGTAAGACAAGGTTATTTGCGCCTTATTTAGCTTGGTTTACCTTTTGGGGTTGGCAAGCCGTTATCGTATCAGCGGTTATTACCCTACCTTTAGGTTTAACATCGACCAAGGAATACGCTGAGCTTGAGTGGCCAATCGATATTTTGATTGCCTTGGTATGGATCTCTTATGCCATTGTTTTCTTCGGTACGCTCATCAAACGTAAAACCTCACATATTTATGTGGCTAACTGGTTCTTTGCAGCCTTTATTATTACGATTGCATTACTGCATATCGTAAACAGCATGGCGATTCCTGTTAGCGCATTTAAGTCTTACTCGTTATTTGGCGGTGCGACTGATGCGATGGTGCAGTGGTGGTACGGACATAACGCGGTAGGTTTTTATCTAACGGCAGCTTTCTTAGGAATGATGTATTACTTCGTTCCAGTACAAATTGGTCGTCCTATTTATTCTTACCGTTTGTCTATCGTTCACTTTTGGGCATTGATTGCGTCATATATGTGGGCTGGTGGTCACCATTTGCATTATTCAGCGCTTCCAGATTGGACGCAGTCTCTAGCAATGGTATTCTCAATCATCCTGTTTGCGCCATCTTGGGGTGGTATGATTAACGGTGTACTAACACTATCAGGTAGTTGGGATAAGCTGCGTACCGATCCGATCATTCGCTTTATGATTGTGGCATTGTCGTTCTATGCGATGTCGACCTTTGAAGGTCCAATGATGTCGATTAAGACAGTGAATGCGTTATCGCATAATACGGATTGGACAGTCGGTCACGTACACTCAGGTGCACTTGGTTGGGTAGGTATGATTACCATTGGTTCGCTATATGTACTGTTACCACGTATTTATAACAAACCTAAGATGTATTCTATCAGCTTAATCACCACGCATTTTTGGTTGGCGACAGCGGGTACTATTTTCTATATCGTATCTATGTGGATTTCAGGTATTGGCCAAGGCATGATGTGGCTGGCTACTAATCCAGACGGTACATTGGTATATAGCTTCGTTGATACAGTTGAGTTCTCACATTTCCCATATATTGGTCGTGCTTTTGGTGGCCTATTGTATGTATCGGGTATGTTTGTGATGGCATATAACGTTTATAAAACACTTAAAATGCCAGAAGGTAAACCTGTCGATATCGCAGATCCTACTGATCATGAACCTAGTGTTGATAAACCTTCAGCAGCTAACGTATAAGGAGCGATCATGTCTGGTACACCGCATGAAATTATTGAAAAAAATACAGGCTTGTTGGTTATCGGTATCGTTATTGCTATTAGCTTTGCAACGCTAGTTGAAATCGTACCATTGATATATGACAACAAGGGTCCTGAAGAAGGTGGGGTGAATGCTCCCCTGCCCTCTATGGAGCCATGGACTGCACTAGAATTTGAGGGTCGTGACATCTATATTCGTGAAGGTTGTCACGTTTGTCATACTCAGATGATTCGTCCACTACGTGCTGAAGTTGAACGTTATGGACCTTACTCACGTGCTGCTGAATCTACGTGGGATCACCCATTCTTATGGGGTTCAAAACGTACTGGACCTGATCTAGCACGTGTTGGCGGTCGTTATTCTGAAGACTGGCAAAAGCAGCATTTAATTGCGCCACGTTCACTAGTACCTGAATCAGTAATGCCTGGCTTCCCGTGGCTTGCTACCAACGAAGTGAATGGTGAAAACGTTCAAACTAAAATGCGTCTATTCCGTGATCGCTTTGGTGTACCTTACACTGAAGAAGATATCGAAGGAGCACCAGATGCTGTACTTGGTGCCACTGAACTTGATGCTTTGGTTGCTTATCTACAGCAACTGGGCACCGCGATGGAAGGACAGCGCTAATGGGTATTGGTGAATTACAAACAATTGCGACCGTTTCTGCCTTTGTTGCCTTCGTAGGTGTTGCATGGTGGGCGTATTCGCCAAAAAACAAAAAACGCTTCGAAGAAGATGCACAACTTGCGCTTGATGACGAGGATATAAAATCTCTGTCTGAAGAGCAGCGCAATAAGGATAAACGATGACATTTTTTTGGAGTTCTTGGATTACCATACTAAGTATCATGTGTTGGGCTGCTATCCTCGGTGTCTTACTAATGGTATTGAAGTACAAGCCAGAACTAGAAGATGACGGTACGACAGGCCACGCTTATGATGGTATCAAAGAGTACGACAAGCCATTACCTAAATGGTGGCTCGTAATATTTTTTGGCTCTATCGCTTGGGGTGTTGCCTATTGGGTATTTTTCCCAGGTATTTTCCCATCAAAATGGGAAGGTATTGCCACTGTAGAAGTCGATGGCGAAACGGTACCGTGGACCTCTAAGAACGAGCTATATAGCGAGCTTGAGAGTAATAACAAAGTATTTACGGATAACTTTGAGAAAAACATTTTAGCAAAAGCGGATGCTAGTGGTGCAACAGAGACCTTAGCGGCACTTGCTGAGTTACAGGCAACGATGCGTCGCAGTGAAACACCACCAGCAGATCTGCAAGCTCAAATTGATGAGAAAACTGCAGAACTATCACCTTATGTAGAAAAGCTTTCAGAAAACCCGAATGCTTTAAAAGTTGGTAGTCGTTTGTTCTTACAGAACTGTGCGGTCTGTCATGGCTCTAACGCCAAAGGTGCGGTAGGCTATCCAAATCTAACTGACAATGACTGGTTATATGGCGGAGAAGCGTCAAACATTTTGACCACGCTACATAAAGGTCGAGTTGGTGGTATGGCTGCATGGCGTGACCAAATCGGTGAAGATGGGGTACGTGCGGTATCTGAATACGTGCTGTCAATATCTGGCAACCAACCTGGTTACGAGCTTGATAAAGCTCAAGTCGCTCAAGGTGAGGCCATCTTCAATGAGCCGACTAACTGTGTACTTTGTCATGGTGCAGATGCCAAAGGTATGACTTCTACTGGCGCGCCAAACTTGACAGATAACATTTGGTTATATGGTGGTGATCGTGAGACCATCCGCGAAACCTTACGTTATGGTCGTGCTGGTGTGATGCCTGAGTGGGAAACCAAACTGGGTAATGAGCGTATTATGCTGCTTGCAGCTTATGTTTACTCATTATCAGATAAAACCCCTCAACCTGCTACTCAAGTAGCAACCACTGTAGAAACGACGGCTAACTAATATTTAAAGATGGTTGTCATAGCATCAGTGGATAAGATTTGATAAAGGGAGAACTGTTATTGCAGTTCTCCTTTTTTTATAAATTCTTTGATGAGAATTTATTAACTGCTACCGCATTGTCAAAATTTGAGTGGTAAATGAAACGCGGTTTAATACTGCATAGAGCACGACCAATATATCGATCATTATGCTGATATATTGATTGGTTTTTAAGATTATTACCCCATTTATAATAGGGAGAATGCTAAAATGATAATACCTAAAAACCACTTATTAGTGGCGAATTTAGAAGATATTCATCCATTCTCATTAAGCTATTTGCAATCGATCATTTGGTAGATGGGTTAAAATATTTTTCTGTTCAATATTTTATCCGCTACTTACTGACATTGATAACATCACACACTCATACATCTGATGATTAAAGATGTTTGTTCATCATGCCAGCAAACTGATTCTTTTTTAAAAGAGGCACGTTTATGTCAGCACCACAACCCAATAAAATCCCTGTACAGCAAATTGACCTTGATGCAACCAAGCATCGAGTTCACCCTAGGTTTGTCACCGGTTTTTATCAAAACATTCGTGTCGTCACGATGTATGCGCTTTTAGCCGCTTTTCTGCTGTTGCCATGGTTACGTTATAATGGTAGGCAAGCAATATGGCTTGATGTTCCCTCGCAGCATTACTATATTTTTGGCATGACTTTTTTGACCCAAGATTTTTACTTCATTGCCGCCTTTGCGATTATTGCCGCATTCACTTTATTCATGGTGACTGTGTATGCAGGGCGTGTTTGGTGTGGCTATGCCTGCCCTCAGACGATTTGGACACATCTTTATCAATATGTTGAAAAATGGGTGATTGGCGATCGCAACAAGCGTATCAAGTTTGACAAAGAACCGATGAGCGCAAAAAAAGCCTTTAAACGTTCTTTGGTATATTTTATTTGGTTGGTATTTTCAGTGATTACCGCGGCAACCTTTGTCAGTTATGTCGCTGGAACAGATTATTTATATCAAAGCTGGCAAACCATTGGTTTTATTCCTATTCCTGATTGGCCAACATGGGTATGGGTGTCGATGTTTATTTTCACCTTTGCTACCTACGTCAATGCAGGTTATATGCGTGAGCAGATGTGTATCCAAATCTGCCCATACGGTCGTTTTCAAAGTGTCATGTTTGATAAGGATACCTTGGTCGTATCTTATGATTATGAGCGCGGAGAGCCTCGCGGGGCACGCAAAAAAGGCACGCATCCTGAACATTTAGGCGACTGTATTGAATGCACCATGTGCGTGCAGGTATGCCCGACTGGCATTGATATTCGAGATGGCTTGCAAGTTGCTTGTATACAGTGCGCGGCTTGTGTTGACGCTTGTAATGAAATTATGGATAAAGTCGGCTATCCACGTGGGCTCATTCGTTATACGACAGAACGACAGTTGTCAGAAAAAGAAAATACCCGCGTCATCAGTCCACGTCTATTTGCTTATTTAGCCGTTATTACTATTTTATGTGGTGGCGTTATTTATGCGTTGACGGACCGTGTACCCTTAGAGATTGATATTCGCCGTGACCGTAACCAGTTGTCCTCAGTGAATAATCAAGGCATGATTGAAAACAGCTATATCGTCAAGCTGACTAATAAAACACAAGAGCCGCATACCTATACAATAACCCTTGCTCCACAAGAAGGTTTGAGCTTGGAGCTGCGATTCAACGATGTACCATTAGAAGCAGGTGAAAGCTTTGATATGCCTGTGAGTATTTATGGCGACCCTAAGGTTATCGATTTTGAACAAACATCAGTGACCCTAAATGTGACCAGTGAAGATGGTCAGTATAAAGTCAGTAAACAAAACGTATTTACTACTCAAGGGCAGTAAGTTTTTATAAGCAATTAATAGCTTAGCTAGTGCGGGTCCTCATTTTAAAAGTGGTAATAAAAATGAGATAAATGGCAGCTAAACTGGGAAAATAGTACAGATAATATCGTACTATTAACCAACTGTTTGATATAGTTTGGCAAAATTTAACCATTTTTAATCCGTTTAGGTGCTTTCATTCAGATTGAAGACACGCCCTAGTATATAATTCTATATTTCACCTGTGAGTCAGTGGCTAGCAGGTGGACGATTTATCATTAAACTGGCAGCTGTTTCGCTGTCAGCTTATCCATTGATACAGTTTATAGATATCTGATAAACAGATATCTGATTAATAGGTATTTTATGTCTACTCCAGCATCAAATTTTAAGCATCAAGATACTCAGCCATGGTATAAGAATTACATGGTGGTTATTTTTGTTATTGGCATGCCAGCATTTGTCGTAGTGGCCTGTATCTTTTTTGTTTATTACTCTTATCAAATTCGGGATAGCGTGGTACGTGACGACTGGTATATGGATGGTAAGACGCTTTATCATGATGTGTCACGTGACAAATTGACTTATGACTTAGATTTGCACGGCGAAATGCAGTTTGCAGATAATGGTGATGTTGTATTCTATCTAAATTATCCTGAACAGAGTCTGCAATCAGGTAAACTGCTGAATGGCAATCCTCTGGCTTATCCTGAAAAACTAGATCTGTCTATCTCGCATGCAACCGACATCAAAAAAGATCACGATGTCGTACTTCAACATGTCGAGGGCAATAAATACAGTGCGCAGGTAGATATAGATCCTTTAAAAGCAAAATATTATCTACAAGTAAGTAGTGATGGTAAAGATGACTGGCGTATGCAAGATGTAGCGAAATTACCACGTTCAAAAGTTAGCTTTGACCCATTACCTGTTTTTGCAGAAAGTTGATTTTACCAATCTTGCTATTATAAGCATGGTTAATATTCAATTTATTAACACATAAAAAACCAGCCATTTATCAATAATGAGCTGGTTTTTTACACTAACGGTTTATGCTATTTTTTATAAATGTCACTTAATATTATCGAATAAGCGAATCGTTAAATAACAGGATTTATTGTTGGAATTTTCTGATTCGTATGCTTATTTTCTGCTGAATTATCCGACTCTGTCGAAAGCAGCTTACGATCAAACTTCGGATTGAACGCTTGGGTTGTTGGCGATACAGGTAAGCCAATTTCAGCCAAGCTCTCGGTCTGCCCAGCTTGAATGTTATCTCCTTCAAACAAACGCTCATTTTCATCACGATCAAGACTTAACTGCTCAAAATCAAACAATTCACGGTCTGCTAGTTGCGACGGTGCGACGTTTTGCATGGCTTTAAAAATAGAGGCCAAACGCTGCGGATGAGCATTATCCCATTCCCGCAACATATCGTTGATAATGGCTCTTTGTAAGTTGGTTTGGCTGCCACATAAGTTGCACGGAATAATTGGAAATTCTTTTAAGCGAGCATATTCGATGATGTCTTTTTCTTCGACATAAGCCAATGGGCGAATAAGTAGATTTTGCTTGTCATCACTGAGCAATTTCGGTGGCATCGATTTAAGAGTACCGCCATGAAATAAATTCAAAAAGAAAGTCGCCAACATATCATCGCGATGATGACCCAGCGCAATTTTGGTTGCGCCAATCTGCTTAGCAAAACCGTATAACGAGCCGCGGCGGAGACGTGAACACGCCGAGCAATAAGTTTTGCCTTCTGGCACCACGCTCTTAACGATACTATAAGTGTCTTTTTCTAAGATATAGTGAGCAATGCCCTGCTCGTTTAGATACGCTGGCAAAATATCCTCAGGGTAACCGGGTTGCTTTTGATCGAGATTGACCGCGACGATATCAAAGTTAATCGGGGCGATACGCTTGAGTAATAGTAAAATATCCAGCAAAGTATAGCTGTCTTTACCACCTGAAACACAGACCATCACCACATCGCCGTCTTCGATCATATTAAAGTCACGAATCGCCCAAGAGACTTGTCTACGCAGCTTCTTTTGTAGTTTACGGAACTCTGCTGATTCAGTAGACGCTGACGGTGCAGTAGCGATACTGTCTTCTTCATTTGTATGATCGTCAGCAACATCCTCATATTCCATGCTATCACCATCAGTGTCCCAAGCATGATTATCCAAACCTGTATCAGCTGACATATCATCGATTTCAGGCGTAATTTGTGGCGTAAACAAGGTTGCTGCGGTCATAAGTTACTCAATATCTTTACAAAGGAATTTTGCTAAAAAATGGAAGAATAAAGCCTTTAGCAAGGAGTTAATAGTACAGTGGCTCTAAAAGCAGCGATTATAACAAAATTTGCTAACAGATTGAAAAGATGAGATTAAACTATCAGATTAAATATTCAGTCTTTTTTATGGCTTAGCTTAGAGAATGCTGAACATTCGACCAGCACTGCTGATAGCTCCACACTTTTATAAACAAACTTCTCATTTGAGCTGATTAAGGTTTCATATCGTATTTATAATGGCTTCGTGGTTCTGTAATGAGCGTATTTTTGCTAAAATAGTCGTTTTTCGCAAACCCATTTCGCAAACCAATAATAGATACCACTATGACTAATGTTACTTCGCAAAGTACCTCTAATAATCAAGCCTTCGATACTGACTTAAATGCTCTGCATAAAAGCCAAAATGCCGTTGTGCTGCTGTCAGGCGGGCTTGATTCGGTGACTTGTTTGTATTGGGCCAAGGCACGTTATGCGTCGGTGACTGCGGTCAGTTTTAATTATGGTCAACGCCACAATAGTGAGCTGGTCGCGGCAAAAGCCATCGCTGAGACTGCCGAGGTCAATCATAGAATCATCGATATTGATATCGCTCAGCTTGGTGGCTCTTCGCTGACAGATCACAGTATGATTGTTCCTGATGGCGATACGGATAAGTTCCCCAATAAAAAGCGTGATGAGATCGATAACGACGCTATTCCCAACACCTATGTGCCTGCGCGTAATACGATATTTTTGTCTTATGCGCTAGCCGTTGCTGAAGTGACCGATGCCAATCATATCGTCATTGGCGTCAGCTCAGTCGATTACTCAGGCTACCCTGACTGTCGTCCAGAGTATATTGCCGCCTTCGAGCATATGGCCAATCTTGCCACCAAAGCGGGCGTTACCGGTCATCACTTATCCATTCAAACGCCATTACAGCAACTGTCAAAAGCAAAAACCATTGAGCTTGGATTGTCATTGGGCGTCGATTATGGGCAAACCATATCTTGCTACCAAGCCGATGCACAAGGTCTTGCTTGCGGTGTATGTGACAGCTGTGCCCTACGCCGTCAAGGATTTGCTCAGGCGGGCATCACTGACCCAACCCATTATCAATCTTAGTTAATGATGGGATTGCACTTGCATGAAAGCGTGATAGCAATCAACATTAGCGAAACATTCGCTTGCATTAACACAGCACGCCGCCGTTGTATTTTAACTCACATACTTGTTATGGTATGAGCGATTGCATTTATCACAAGATATAAGTAACCATATTAGTCAACGAACTATGAGTACTTTTGCTTGACTTTGAGTACAAAATTTAGAAAATTGATGTTACCCGTAAGAGGATATTTATGAAGTTGTTGCCATTATTACCCCTAGCTTTAGCTGCCATTTTTGTGATGCCACAAGCAAACGCTGCCGATATTAAGCAAAATAACATCAATACCTGCGTTAATGGTGCGGTCAAATATAAAGTCGCTGACAAAGGCGATGCGACCAAACTATGCAATTGCACTATTGGCGTGCGTAGCAACATGACCATCGGTCAGATGTGGGAAATTGAGAGCTATGCCCAAGACAAAAAAGATCCGTCTGGACTGCCTTACGTCAAAAAAATGCAAAAAGATTTGCAGCAATGCACTGTTGGCTTAGATTTAAAACAGCCACAAAAACCAGCATAATACACATCTCATTTGATATAAAAAAGACTGGCTATTGCCAGTCTTTTTTGTTGTCAATACAGGCGCAAAGTGTAAAACTGATTATGAATCGCTGCTAATCTGCTTATAATAAGCACACAGCATAGATTATCAATCGACATAAGCACTGATATAAGTACTGACACAAACAAAAACGAATAAGGATTTTATAATGGCAAAACCAACCACAGAAAACCTAACCTTACCTGACTTTCCAGTGACGATAGTACGAAAGCTTGCCGGCAACTTTATCCATGATGAAATCAATCTCCAAGAGATGATTGCCAATACTGATAAAGGGCTTATTCTGTACTTTTATCCAAAAGACAGTACGCCAGGCTGTACCACTCAAGCAACCGAATTTACTGCTCATCTCCATGAGTTTGATGATTTAGGCTATGACATTATCGGCGTCTCACGTGATAGTGTTGAATCTCACGAGAAATTCATCACCAAATATGATTTAAACATTGCCCTTATCAGCGATACTGATGAAAAACTATGCCAATACTTTGACGTTATTAAAGAAAAAAATATGTACGGCAAAATAACATTAGGGCTGGTCCGCTCAGCGTTCGTTTTTAACAAAGATGGCGAGCTGACCCATGCTCAGCGAAATTTACGTGCCAAAGGCTACACTGAACGTTTGCTTGAAACCTTAGCACCTTAACCAATAAAACTAAGAGTCATAAAAAAGCATTTTAAAATAGACGCTAATAATCATTACGATAAACGCTGGATATCAGAGGCTGAAAGTCGTTTTTGAATGACTATCTTTTAGAGCAATCTCTTATCAGAGGAATCTCTTAAAAAAATTATCTAAAAAACAGCCCTGAATAATAAACATCTTATAACTTGAGAATAATATGAATAAACAATCCGATACAGCAGCGGATAACACAGTATCCAAAGCTACTCGCAAAGTATCTGTTGCCATTATCGGTGCAGGTACTGCTGGGCAAAATGCTTTTCGTCAAGCCAGTAAAACCCATGATGATGTTGTTATTATTAATGACGGATTCTGGACGACCACTTGTATTGCGGTCGGCTGTATGCCAAGCAAACTATTGATTGCCGCCGCTGATCGGGCCTATGAAGCCAATCACTCTGCTGAATTTGGCGTCCATGCCACTGTCCAGATAGATGGCAAGCAAGTCATGCAGCGCGTTCGGGACGAGCGTGCTCATTTTGCTAGCTACATCAAAGCTCAAGTAGATAGCTGGCCTGATCACAAAAAAATCTCAGGACGCGCTCATATCAATAACCGAGGATTCATTGAAGTCAATGATGCGCTGATTGCCGCTGACAAAATCATTATCGCCACGGGCAGCTCTCCATTTATCCCAGATGGCTGGGCAGATAAGCTTGGTGACGCCATGCTCACCTCTGATACGATCTTTGAGCTCACAAATTTACCAAAAACAATGGCCGTCGTCGGTACAGGTGCTATCGGATTAGAGCTTGCGCAAGCCTTTAAACGCTTAGGCGTAGAAGTAACTTTGTTTAATCGTGTCAAACGTGTTGCAGGTCTCAAAGACGATGATATCAATAACAAAGCTATCGATTGCTTAAGCCGCGAATTGACCATGCATTTGGGTAGCAAAATCAGTGATGTCGGCGTGCAAACAGCCACGGATAATGACCATTCAGCCGCGTTCATTGATTATGAAGACAGTGCTGGAGAGTCGCAACAATGGCAAGGTGAGTATGTACTGGTTGCCACTGGTCGCCGCAATAATATCAAACCGCTAGGAGTTGAACATTTAGGCGTTGAGCTTGACGACAAAGACCGTCCAAAGCACTTGAATAAAAAAACAGGTCAGATTGGTGATTTAGATGTCTATATCGTTGGTGATGCCAACGCCAACCTTCCACTATTGCATGTGGCCAGCGATGAAGGCTATAGCGCTGGAAGTATGGTCTGCGAGAATGAAGACGCCGCTCATATTCGCCCGCCCGCCACGCCCTTCTCTATTGTGTTTTGTTCACCACAAATCGTTAACGTCGGCATGTCTCTACCAGACATTCAGCAGGATATAAGCTTAGAATATGTCATCGGTAGTGTCAGCTTCGACAACCAAGGACGTAGTCGCGTGATGGGCGTCAACTGTGGCCTGCTACATATCTATGGCTGTAAAAAAACTGATAGAATCTTAGGCGCTAGTATGGTGGGTCCTGATGCCGAGTATATTGGACACATTTTAGCGGCAGCGATTACCAATGATTTGAGTGTTAAAGCCATGCTCGATACGCCTTTTTATCATCCTACGATATTAGAAGGCTTACGTACCGCGTTACGCGATGTTCAACACAAAATGGCAATACCTTATCAGTACCAAGACACACAGGAAGATAGCTTTTAAGCATCAGCTCAGCTACACTTTCAAAACAAGGATGTGTCGTATTAATCATCACTCATGTTGTATTTGGTAGCACTGACGACTTGAGGTATTTTAAAAACTCTGCATGGACCAAAAAATGGCAATCGCTAGTATTACTGATTTTTTTAAAGAGATTGTTCGTGACCTGCATACTAGCCTCTACCTTGCGCTTGGTGGCTCTGTCGATGAAGAGTCACTTGATTGGTCGTCTCAAGCGGTAGAGCTCGCTAGTACTGCCATCAAAATCCTAATACTGCTGGCAGTGTTGGGATTTTTTTATTGGCTTGCCATTTATATCCTTAAGCAAAGTAGGACAAAAATCCGCCTGAATGAGCGCCGTACTAAGATTGTCCGTTCAGTCTTGCGTTATATCTGGATAGTTGCCAGCTTGATTGCCATTATGAGCCAGATTTACTTTGAGCCAGAGACTATCAAAGCCACTGCAAAAGCCAGTACATGGGCGGGGATTTATTATGTACTTTGGGCGTCATCTGGACAGATTATCCATAAGGTGTTACAGCATTATGGTCTCAATGCTTCTATAGAGCAGCTGCTTCAAAACATCTTGTCAGTGCTGCTATTGGTACTCGGACTTGCCAGCGTCATGGCGCAATTTGGTTTCGATATCGTCTCATTGGTCGCAGGTTTAGGGATTGTGGGCTTGGCAGTCGGTTTTGCTGCCCAATCAACGCTTGCTAATTTCATTGCAGGTATTACCATTTTACTCGAACAATCTTTTCAGGTTGGCGACTGGATTCATATCAATGACAATGAGGGTCGCGTCGTACTCATTGCGTTACGCACCACCCATATTTTGACGCGAGACAACATCACCGTCATTATTCCCAACTCTAACGTTGCCTCCTCTGAGGTGACCAATTTAACCTCCAAGAACTTCATACGTTTCGATATTCGTGTGCGTATCGCCTTTGAAGATGATGTCGATACTGCTCGCAAGGAAATTTTGCAGGTGCTTACTGACACCGATGTGGTACTCAGCCGTCCTGAAACCTCCGCCACCGTGGATGAAATTGGTGAATACGGAGTGTTCTTTATCGTGCGTTTTTGGGTCAAGCCTGCTGCTGTCGCGCGCATGCCCAAAATTAAAGAAGGTCTAAAAGAAGATATCAAGCGTGCCTTTGATGCCGCTAATATTTCTACTCCTTATCCTCATATGCGTCTGCTTATGCCAAAGGATGTGGATTATCCTATTGCCACTAAACCTTTTGCGACTACAACGCAGGTCGTGTCAGAAACACCACCACTGAGCAAAGCGGATAAATAAGCTCATTATATTATTTATCTCTTGAGCAATTTATCCCACAATTTTTAGGCTTAAGGTTTTCATCCTCAGTATGGTAAGCATGATTTTGTGAAAGGTAGCGTTGCTGAATCTCTCTTTGATAAACACCACCACTTTAAACCATCCTGCCCTGAATTATGGTAAAATTGGCGGTTAAACATCTTATTTTATGATGTGCATTACTTATCAATTTAGCCCACAGGTATCCGTATGACCGAAACAACCGCACCCGCATCTCTAACAGCAGCTTCACCAGAATTGTCGCTTGACCTTATTATCACCTGTGCCGATGGGCTTGAGGCACCACTCCAAACTGAGCTGACAAGTTTTGGTATTGCAAGCGAAATCAAAAGTACAGGCCGTCTGGCAGTTACTGGTACTTTGCGTGACTTATATAGTATTTGTTTGTGGTCACGTGTCGCCTCGCGGGTATTAATGCTCATTAAACGCAAAAACATCAATGCCGAATACGATGTGGCTGAGCAACTTTATGGCTTGGCAAAATCGGTCAATTGGATTGAGCAGTTTAGTTTAGAACAAACCTTTGCCATTCGTCTGTCGGTCGACAAGCGTGTCGCCGTCAGTCAACAGTTTGCGATGCTACGTATCAAAGATGCGATTGCAGATACATTCAATGAAGTTTATGACAGCCGTCCTAACGTCGATAGTAAAAATCCAGACTTTTCTATATTTGCAACCGTGAATGATAAGCAAGCTGAGCTGTATTTAGATTTATCAGGTACCAGTTTGCATCGCCGTGGGTATCGTGTGGCAATGACTGAAGCACCACTCAAAGAAAACTTGGCAGCGGCTCTACTATATAGTGCAGGCTGGCACAAGAAAAATGAAGCTGGCAATGCACCTTTTTATAATGCGCTAATTGATCCAATGTGTGGGTCTGGCACCTTTATTATTGAAGCACTACTCATGCATTGCGATTATGCCGTGGGTATCGATAAAGCCGCCAATCAATTTGGTTTTTACCAATGGCAGCATCATGACGATGCCTTATGGCAACAGATGATCGATGATGCCCAAACACGCTTCCGCGAAGCCTTAGCAATTGCTAATGAGCAACCAGATACATTACCACTGATTTTGGGCTTTGATGCCGATAGCGGCGCGATTTTAGCAACAGAGAAAAACCTGATTGCCGCAGGGTTGCAAGATTTACTGCCATTACTTGATCTTGAGACGCGGGCGCTTGACCAGCTGAGCACTATTTTGAAGCCATTGGTCGATGACGGTCGATTGAGCAACCCTCTAGTCATCACCAACCCACCTTATGGTGAGCGTTTGGGTGATGAAGAGATGATTAAGCCGTTATATCAGGCGATTGGGCTTATTTTGCAAGACAGCTTTGCTGGTAGCGGCATCGACCCGATGCTTGGCATATTGGCATCTAATGTTGAGCAAGTTGATATCTTACCGATTAAAGAACCAAAAACCTTACGCTGTCATAATGGTGCTATCACGGTTTATTTCCGCTATGGTACGTTGATTGCTGGACAAACGGGCAATCTCGTTAGTCGCTTCGAAAAACGTGAAATTGAAGTGGAAGAGGGACAAGACTTTATCAACCGCTTGCAGAAAAACCTGTCCAAGCTGAAGAAGTTGGCTAAAAAAGACAAGGTTAGTAATTTGCGCGTTTACAATGCGGATTTGCCCGACTTCAAAGTCGCCGTCGACTTATATGGCGACTATGTGCACGTGCAAGAATATGCGCCACCAAAAACCATTCCACCTGAGACGGCTAAAAAACGCTTCAACTTGGCACTAATGGGTATTCGTGAAGTTTTTGGTATTAACCGTGAACAAATATTTATCAAAACCCGTGCACGCCAGTCTGGTAATGACCAATATAGCAAACAGAACACCACAGAAAAGCGTGGTAAATTTCATGTTGCACGTGAAGATGGTGCTTATTTTTACGTCAACTTTACGGACTATTTAGATACGGGTTTGTTCATTGATCACCGTAATATGCGTGCCCGTATCAAAGACAACAGTCGTAATAAATCCGTACTGAACTTATTTGCTTATACCTGTACGGCAAGTGTCCATGCAGCATTGGCTGGCGCGAAAAAAGTCACCAGCGTTGACTTGTCACAGAACTATCTAGACTGGGGCAAGCAAAACTTTGTATTAAATGGTCTGGACGTTAGCCGCAATAAATATCAATTCGTCGCAGCCGATATCTTTGAGTGGATTAAAGACAACACTGAACAATTTGATGTCATCTTTATCGATCCACCGACTTTTTCAAATTCGAAAAAGTTCCAAGGTACCTTTGATGTGCAGCGCGACCACTCTGCCCTCATTAATCGCGCGATGAACCGCTTGACCTCTGACGGGATTTTATATTTTTCAAATAACTTTACCCGCTTTGAGCTCGATGAGCAGTTAACCGAGCGTTATGATATTGTCGATATCACGCAAAAAACCATTGGTTTTGATTTTGATATTAAAAAGCCTATTCATCAAAGCTTTGAGATTCGTCATCGTCAGGGCTGATAATTTAGGTTTATGGATGGATATGAAGGTTAACCACCGCATTTAGACGCCATCTTTTATAGTCAGTCTTGTCGTACACATAACAATGACCCAATCGGCTTTGATTGGGTCATTTTTTGTTGCTATGATAGAGCGTCACTAAATACTAGCTAAGTAATAGCTAAGCAACCGTGAAGCGTATATTTACGAGCGCTTTAATCCCACTATTGCGATTGTTTTTATTTATATAACTTAACTATCAAACCCTTAATCACTCTAATAACAAGGATAACACCATGGCTTTATCACTTAATAAAGGCGGTAACTTATCGCTTACCAAAACTGACCCAAATTTAACGAAGTTACTTATCGGTCTTGGCTGGGATGAACGCGCAACTTCTGGTGCTGAGTTTGATCTTGATGCCAGTGTGTTTTTACTGAATACGGCAGGTAAAGTACGCGGCGACCATGACTTCATTTTCTATAACCAGCTTAAGTCTGATAATGGCGCGGTTGAGCATACTGGTGATAACCGCACTGGCGAAGGTGATGGCGATGATGAAGTCGTCAAAGTAAACCTGACTCAAGTACCTGCTGATGTGGATAAAATTGTCGTCACTGTTACTATTCATGATGCGGCGGCTCGTAGTCAAAACTTTGGTCAAGTTGCCAATGCCTTCATTCGTGTCGTGAATGAAGAGACAGGCACTGAAGTGGTACGTTTTGATTTGGCAGAAGATTACTCTGTGGAAACAGCAATGGTATTTGGCGAAGTCTATCGTCACAACGGTGAATGGAAATTCCGCGCCGTTGGTCAAGGCTATTCAGGCGGCTTGCAAGCCATGTGTCAACAGTATGGCGTTGTTATCTAATGTGATAACTTATTCATGCTTAGACTACTATATGACAATTAAACTCAAAATATAAAGCAAGTATTAGCGCTCTATTTTTACTCACCATTAGCAATGATAATGGCTGTAAAATATGGTTGCAAAATAGTCACAATTATTCATAGCTAAATGACTAGTAATGCTTTATGTTTCGTTTAGAATTATGCAAAAAAAGTGGTTAGCGATAACCGCTTTTTTTGTGGTTTGTGCCTATAGTAGGCCGACCTTAGCTTTATGCAACCAGACAGGATGTGTCATGAGACATTTTTATTTAGACTTTATTTTCACCGCCATCGCCCTAGCGGTCGCGGCATGGTGGGGATATTCACATGGCGGTATGGGCGGTATGATAACCACCCTATCTATTACCGCTATTTTGGCCGTCATGGAGATTTCATTATCGTTTGATAATGCGGTGGTCAACGCCTCAGTCCTTAAGGGCTGGGACGAGTTTTGGAAAAAGATATTTTTAACGGTAGGTATTTTAATCGCCGTCTTTGGTATGCGCTTGGTATTCCCTATTGTTATCGTCGCTGTTACTGCCGACCTTGGTATGATGCAAGTAATCGATCTGGCATTGAATGATCCTAAAGAATACTCAGCCAGACTATTAGCGCATCATGCCGAAATCTCAGCATTTGGTGGTATTTTCTTGTTGCTCGTCTTCTTAAACTTCATCTTTGATGAAAAAGAAGTACACTGGTTCGATTGGCTTGAGAGCCGTCTGGCAAAATTAGGTAAAGTCGATGCCATGAGCGTCTTCGTTGCGCTTATCGTCTTGATGATTGCCGTATCATTTGCCCAGCCTGAGCAATCAGCTGCGGTCCTAATCGCTGGCGTATGGGGCATCTTAGTTTACCTTGGCGTACAAGTGGTCTCTGGTATGTTAGAGGGTGATCTTGAAGAAGAACTAGACGCTCAAGGTAACAGTACTGGTGCTGCAACTAGCGCGATTATGAAAGGTGGTATTATCGGTTTCTTATATCTAGAAGTCCTTGATGCTTCATTCAGTTTCGATGGCGTGATTGGCGCATTTGCGATTACTAATGACGTAATCGTTATTATGCTAGGTCTGGCTATTGGTGCGATGTTCGTACGTTCGATGACTATCTTCTTAGTCGATAAAGGCACCCTTGATGAATATGTCTATCTTGAGCATGGCGCGCATTATGCTATCGGTGCTTTAGCTATCATCATGCTGCTATCAGTGAAATTCCATGTACCAGAGCTTATCACTGGTCTGATTGGTATTACCTTTATTGGTTGGGCGTTTGTCGCTTCACTCAATTATCGTAAGCGAGAAGCCAAATCAATTACTTGATGCTCGTTCGATGTTAAAAACCCAAGCAAAAATTTTTAATATCAAACAGTATAAAGTGGGTAGATAAAGTTAGTTTAAAAATAGACGGGTTGTACCAAAGCAGTTGGTATGACCCGTTTTTGCTTTAAAGCACTTATTTGACACCCGTTGAATAAGTGCTTTTTTATGTTGTACTGCCTGACGATCTAATTTACTTTTTGATAACAACACCTTAACGACTGTTGCTCGGACGGTTAAAAAGTATCAGACTTGCAGCATTGATATGTCCCTTAGTAATCATATCGTAATCACACAAAATACGCCTTGCTTAGTAAGCAATCGCTTAGTATAGTAAATCGTAATGATATGCAGGGCGTGGCATACGAGTAAATTTATTCATTGTTTGCATTTATATATCGACCACTGCACTATTTTAGTTTATTTTTTTTATCATTCAATCCACTCAATTATTAATCAAAAGGATATTTATATGGCTATTAGCTTAACAAAAGGCGGCAACGTAAACTTATCAAAAGAAGCGCCGGGTTTAACCAATATTACAGTCGGTCTTGGCTGGGATCCACGTGCTACTGATGGTCAAGAGTTTGATTTAGATGCGATTGGCTTTTTGGTCAATGAAGCAGGCAAAGTACGTAATGACCAAGATTTCATCTTTTTTAACAACTTAAAGTCAGACAATGGCGCGGTTGAGCACACAGGCGATAACCGTACTGGTGAAGGCGACGGCGATGATGAAAAAATCAAAATCAATCTTGCTAGCATTCCAGCTGACGTGAGCAAAGTCGCTATCTGTGCGATTATTTATGAAGGTCAAAGCCGCAATCAAAACTTTGGTCAAGTGGGTGACGCTTACATCCGTGTCATTAACGATAATGGCGATGCTGAAATCGCACGTTATGACTTATCAGAAGACGGTAGCACCGAAACCGCGATGATTTTTGGTGAATTATATCGTCATAGTGGTGACTGGAAATTCCGTGCCGTCGGTCAAGGCTTCAGCGGTGGTCTTGGACCATTAGCGGCTTCTTATGGCGTTAATGTTTAAGAGCTGACTAACATTTAGCGCTAATAATATAAGCCCCAAAAGCCATCAAGTGTGCCCTACTATCGCATTTGATGGCTTTAAAAGTAATAGGCTAGCGAAAATCTATGGTTAAGCCGACTTACAGACATAACTTACAAATATATAGAATACTGATATAAGGATTCGCACTCTATGACCGCCACGTTTAGCTTGATCGGTACCATTGAACCATTTCTTCATTGTAACCTCAAAAAAGGCGACTCCATCTATTGTGAAGCCAATGCAATGGTGATGATGGAATCAAACCTTGAGCTAAAAGGCAAGCTACAAGGCGGTCTGATGCAGTCACTTATGCGTCGTTTTGCCAACGACGAGTCACTATTTCAACAGCAAATCGAAGCAGTCAATGGTGAAGGCGATTGTTTACTTGCGCCAACGCTCGACGGTGATATGCAAATCATTGATTGCGGTGCGCAGCAATATACTTTAAGCGATGGCGCATTTGTCGCGGCGCAAACGGGTGTCGATGTGAAGGCTAAGATTCAACGTAATCTAGGTGGCGCCGTCTTTGGTGATACTGGCGGCTTTATGGTGATGCAGACGCAAGGTCAAGGTCAGGTAGTGGTATCGGGTTTCGGCTCATTGTTTGAGATTGATGTCGAACCTGGTAAAGACGTCATCATTGATAACGGTCATGTGGTCTGTTGGGACTCGCGTTTGGAATATAAACTCTCAGTCGCCACCAGTAAGAAAAAAGGCTTCATGGGCAATATTATCAATTCGGTCACCAGTGGCGAAGGTATGGTTTTAAACTTCTCAGGCTCAGGCAAAGTCATTATCTGCTCTCGTAATCGTGATAGTTACCAAGGCTGGCTACAAAGCGTCTTAGGGACTAGCTCAGGCGGTCGAGGTGGCAGTAACAGTTTGCTTGGCAATATCTTATAGCTATTATTATGTTTTTAAAGCTGTATGTTACAACGACTCCTCGTCATCATGGACTTTATTTAACCCTCTACTCACAATTACTATAACACTGTAGTATAAGGAATATCACATGGCAGTTAGTTTACAAAAAGGTCAGAAAATCTCCCTAAGCAAAGAAGCGGGCGGCGAGCTTACCCAAGTAAAACTGGGTTTAGGCTGGGACGTTGCTCAAAACCCTCAAGACAAAAAAGGTGGGTTCTTGGGCAAATTATTCGGTGGTGGTAGCGGCGGCGACTCGATTGACTTAGATGCTTCGTGCATTATGTTTGATACCAATAAACAAGCCATCGATGCGATTTGGTTCAGTCAGCTGAAATCAAAAGATGGCAGTATCGTCCATACTGGTGATAACCGCACTGGCGACGGCGATGGTGACGACGAAGTTATCAATGTCGATCTTTCAAAAATCCCTGCCAATGTCGTCTCTCTAGTATTTACGGTCAATAGTTTCACTGGTCAAACGTTTGAAACGGTAGAAAATGCATTTTGTCGTATCGTCAATGCCAATAACAATCAGGAAGTCGCGCGCTACAATTTATCAGCGCAAGGTGGGCATACCGCGATGATTATGGCAAAAGTATATCGTCATAATAACGAGTGGAAAATGCATGCGATTGGTGAAACGGCTTCTGGTCGTACTTTCCATGACTTGATGCCTGCCATCACGCCGCATGCGTAAAGGATTCAAAGCTTGAGTTGGATTAGCGTTCATCCGTTAAAATGAGCTCTTGAAGCAACGTTATTGATAAAAAACAGCCCATCTATAATTAGATCGGCTGTTTTTTTACGTGTGCTAAAGAACATTTTTAAAGCTGTTATTTACTCCCTCGCTTCCAGCTAAAGCCCCAGTTAAAGGCTTTATCCATCTCTTGATGCCCTTTGAAATATTGGTTAATACGTTCAACGTTAATACTACCTTGCTGATTGACCAGACGCGCAATCGCACACATTGGTAGATTACCTGTCCCTTCTGTCAAACGTGTCTCAATCGGGGGTTGGTCGGGCACATGAATGGTCACGACACCATCGGTCTGCGCCCAGTTTGGTGCACCTTCATAAATGAAAGCAAAAATAAACACCTCTTCTATCTGCGACCACTGCTGACCGTTGATATCTAGCCATTCACCGCCGCTCACCTGTCCCGTTCTATCATCAGCACGCAAACACACGTAAGGCGCTGATGTTAAGCTACCAAAGCGATTACCCAATGCCTGAATCAAGGTTTTTTCACCATTTTTCAGATGAATCATCGCCCCAACATCAAGGTCAATACCGCCCGCTTTATGTTGTTTGAAAAGATCGCCTAACAAGCCTTTTTTGGGTGCTTGCTGATTAGCAGTCGGATTTTGATTCCAGTTTAAGTTAACAGAGATTTTACCAAAGTCATCACGTTTCTTTAGGTTGATGCTAGACTGATTTTTGGTTAAAGTGATTTTGCTTAGGTTAATTGACGGATTTGGAGAAGCTGTAGGAATTGGCGGCGGCGTGCTTGTTTGAGGTGCACTACCTGCTTTCTGCGTATTGATGGGCTGAGCTTGGCCTTGTGACTGGTCTTGTACAGGGCTTTGAGCGGGCGCTTCATCAGCAATTTCAACACCAAAATGCTCAGACAAAGGCTTCAGCCCTCCTTCGAAACCTTGGGCAATAAAACGGAACTTCCAGCTACCTTGGCGGCGATAACATTCCGCTAAAATAATCGCTTTTTCATTACGTCCAGCTGCACTTAACTGACAAGTCATCAGCACTTGGCTGCCTTGCAATACCTGAATATCGACATCGCCAACTTGCGTAAGCGTCTGTGAGCTAGAAAACGCGAGGGCTATCTTCTCAATATTGGCTGGCTGCGCAGGTAAATTAATATCAAAAAACCCATCGCTATCATGACCACGGAAACTCACACTGCCATCATCGCTACGTGTCTGCCCATAAAATATCATGTCGCCATCGCCGCGTACTTTACCGTCAGTTGTCAGGCGATATGCCGCGCAATCGACTGCACTTTGGCTTAAAATACGAATGCTAATATGATCTGTTGGCAGTGGCGCATTGGCACCAGCAATCAGTTGTTGAGGTTGGATTTGGCTCATCATACATCCTTTGAATTATTTATTATGTGCGTGTGTTTGTTATGCTAATAACTGTCATATAGTAGCATGGATGGCCGCTGACTTTTAAAGCGTACGACCGTTCAATAACATGCCAATGACCCTAAAAAATATTTTTACAAATCCTTCATGCTATTTTGTCAGCAGCATTTATAACGCTTAGCATTTGTATATAATAGCCCCTACTATTAGCAATATTGCGGCTTGTTTTTTTATTGCTGTTTGAGGCTTGCTTATATTCCTGATGGTGTTGCGATGACGATAGTGAATTATTCAATTATATCTAAAACCTACGATAATGCTGAGAGAATTATGAAAACCCCTGCTAACGATAATGACCATAAAACATCAACTGCCGCGTCACCTGCCGTTTGGTTAGCTGAAGGTCAGTCAAGCCAGCGTGATATGTTAGCTAGCCTGCAAACCCTAAAAAATCATGCTGATACTCCGTTCAACATTATCGCTTCACACCGCCACAATAGGCCTGAGATTTTTGAATTTGCTGACAGCGTTTACCGCGAGCCTTCTACTAGCACCGCAGATAACGATGAGCAAACAGTGCTCGAATCTGTTGAGCCATTGATGCCGCGTTGGCAGTTTGTGTTAGAACAAGCGCAGAAAAACAACGTAAAAGTGTTGCTCGCTGGGCGCAATGGTATTGATTACGAAGCCCACCGTGAGGCTTTTGACGCGGCTGGTATTCGTTTATTGACGGGTGCAACGAGTGTGGCAGCGTTAGAAGTGATAGATGATAAGTTTGCCTTTATGCAGCAATGTCATGAGCATGATATTCCCGTTGCCGAGGCGTGGCGCTTTGATAATGTCGCAGAGCTTGAGGCGTTACTTGACATATATGGTGATCAGCCGTTATGCGTCAAACCGGTTACGGGTATTTTTGCTCAAGGATTTTGGCGACTGGGCAAAGTTAAAGAGATGGGTCGAGAAGCAGCTACAGAAACAGAAACAGACGAGCAATACGATAGCTTTGAGCATTTATACTTTACCGAAGAGAAAAAAATAAATACAGCGCAATTTATTAATGCCTATGCAAACAGTGTCATGGTGCAGGAACGCCCAATTCCCATGCTGCTAATGCCTTACTTGTCAGGGCAAGAGTACTCTATCGATGTCGTCTGTGAATATGGCGAAGTGCTGGCTGCTGTCACCCGTTATAAAACGGGGAAAATTCAGCATATCGGCTACGAGCAAGCGGTCATGGATGTCGTCATTCCACTCATAAAAGCCTTTGGCTGCGATGGCATCGTCAGTGTCCAAACCAAAGCCGATGATGACGGTCAGCACCGTGTGCTTGAGATTAATAGCCGCCCTTCTGGTGGCATTGATTACACCACCCATAGCGGTGTGGATTTGACCCAAGTTGGATTTGCTTATTGGCTAGGCTTAACCGATAAACCGATACTGGCTGATATCGCGCAACAAATAACCCCCTGCCAAGTACGCTCTATTATGGTCGGTGTAAAGGTTGAAGAAGACATCACTGAATAAGTCAAAATAATAATATAAAAAGCTGACGGCAATGAATCGACAATAATACATCCATGACAACCGAATATATTCAATAAGAGGCAAACGATGACAGCACAAACCACGTTAGTGTTAGGGGCAAATACGGTCATCGCGACAGCGAATTGTTCGGTCGCCTTTGCAACGACAGATCAGTCAAAGTTTGGCGAGCAGCTTGGGCTATTATGGCTACCTTTGGATGAGCATCGCAAAGCCGCCTGTAGTCCTGCTTATCTTCATGAACCGAAGGAATGGGCGCAGCTCAATAGCAAAGATGATCCAAATGCATGGCAATTGGATTTGCCTGCATTGTTTGATAAACAAGGTGCAAGCTTTTTACAACTGATTGCTTATGTTTATCATGAGCCAAGCCTAAACTTACCTGCTGTTGAATTGAGCAAGGTAAACTTAACCCTCAATGAGGGCGATATTCGTTATGAATTTACCGCAAGTGAGCGCCATGTCAAGGCGGCGATCATATTAGAGATATACCGACGCAATGGACAATTTAAATGCCGTGCCCTTGGTGAAAGCTCCACCCAAGGACTGGTAAGTCTTGAGCATCATGTACAAGTGAGCCTTGATATGCGTCCGCCAGATACGCATGCCCTTATCCAAGATGCCCAGCGCGCACAGCAGCAAGGTTATCCTAACAGTGATACGCGCCCGCCAAGACACGTTCAGTCTGGTGAAACTTGGACAGGGACAGCGTTTGCTATCGATCCCTATCATTTACTGACTTGTTATCATGTCATTGAATCGGCGGCGATGATTGGTGTGCGTCAGCAAGGACAGCCTGATCGTGAAGCGCAAGTGGTGCTCAGCGATATCGGTAGTGATTCAGCCATTATTAAAGTAAGTGAGCCGCTGCCAAGTTATTTACCCTTAGCACAGCGTTGTACTGATAATTTAGGTGAGACCATCACCGCCTTGGGATTTCCGTTATCAGGATTGAGTAGCCAATTACAAGTAACGCAAGGCTGCATCTCAGGACTGACAGGGTTTGGCGATGATATTCGGTATCTGCAATTTACTGCGCCTATTCAGCCAGGCTCTAGTGGCAGCCCTTTATTACTGCCGACTGGTGAAGTTATCGGCATGGTAACGTCCAGCCTCGTCCATGAACATGCACAAAATATGAACTATGCGGTGAAATTTCAGTTATTATCCGCCCTACTCGCGAGCGCTGGAATCAGTTTAGATAATTTATCTGACTCATCTGGCATGTTACGCACGACAGCTGCCGCGTTGACCACACCGCAATTAAGTAAAAAAAGCCGTGGTGCTTTGTGGTTAGTAGGTTGTCAGAGTTAGGAAATACACGTAACTATATATAAAAGAAAGTCCAAAGGAATATGAATGTTAAATAAGCAACACAGCACGACCATTACCCTACCACGCGGCAATCTTGATTTAACCTATCAAACCAATTCAGCCACTACGAGAAATGGGGCAGAACCAAGTAACGATTATCAATTAGAAGACTTGCTTGGCTTTGCACAACGCATTAACCCAAAACGTGCCTTTTTGTTTGTCTCAAAAGTATTAGGTCGTCATATTCCAGTGGCTCCTAGCATCATGCGTCATGCTTTTACTGACTTGGCGAATTTGGTTCCTAGCGATTTGCCTGAGCCGATTTTAGTCATCGGTATGGCAGAGACAGCCGTTGGCTTATCTGCGGGGGTACATCAAGCGCTACAAACGCGTTACCCCAATGCCTTACTATTGAACTCTACGCGTCATGCGCAACATGATGACAATAAGGACAGTAGCAGCGACTCTTTATTAACCACTTTCAGCGAAGACCACAGTCATGCCAGCCAGCATCTCATTTATCAAAGTGCAGATACAGTGACCCAAGCGCAGCTGCTAGCGAGCAAAACCTTGATTATGGTAGATGATGAAGCATCGACGGGCAATACTTGCGTCAATGTCGTCACTGCCCTTCGTAACGCAGGACTTGACCAACTAGAGCAAGTACATCTTACCACTTTGGTTGATTGGTCTTTAAACCAGAATCAGAATGCAGCCGATGTAAATGAAGCTGTGTCTGACCAAATCGCAAAACGCCTGCCCAATATCCACTTTCAACGTCATCATCTACTGTCTGGTGCATGGACTTGGACAGATGCGCCCAATCCTGAACCGATAACGATGCCATCGGTTGATACAACTGAAGCAGGCAGTCAGTCTCTAGGTAATACTGGCAATTGGGGACGTTTCCCCACTCTAGATAGCACCGATGGGTTTGATCATTATCTTTTGAGGTTTCAAACTGCCTTTAACGTTTTTAACAAGCAAGCTCAACCTGAGAAAGAGCCGTTTGATAAAGAACAGTTGCCACAGCGTATCTTAGTGTTGGGCAGTAATGAGTTTGTTTGGTTACCGTTTTTATTGGCGGAATGGCTTGCGCAACATACGCATGTAGAGAATAGTAAGAATACGGTTAATTTTAGTGCGTTAACCCGCTCACCGATTGCGCTTGGTGGCGCAATTACCTCGATGCTAAGTTTTAATGATAATTATGGGCTTGGTATGACCAACTTTGCATATAACGTTACACCTAGCGATTGGGATTTGATTGTCTTGTGTGTGGAAACGTCCGCTGATAGCGTTGATGCTATGTGGAAAGGTTTAGAGAATGTATTGGTGGTGAGTCCGACGCTGTAAATTATTTTATAAGAACTGTCCTCTTACAACTATCCTCTAAATCCCGCTCTGCTTTTCACATTCAACCCTTACGGACACCTTTATGACCAGCCCATTCTTTCAAGCCAATCCTGATATTCTCAAGCCTTACGCGCTAATGGATTTGGACGATACGCTCTTTCAAACTCAGCGTAAAATTGACGCATGGGACTTACCCACCACTGAAGCTGAAAAATTGATTTGCGCAACCGTTAACAAACAAGGCGAGCCATTAAGTTTTATGAGTCAGCGCCAAGCCACATTTTTTAACTGGCTACTTGCTAGCACTGATCTAATCGTAGTGACGGCACGTGACCGTAGTGAAATCCAGCGCGTTAAGCTGCCTTTTGATAGCTGGCAAGTTTTGACTCATGGCGCGATTATTCTTGACAAAGACGGTATGTTACAAGCCCAGTGGCAACAGCATATGTATAATAAGCTTGCGCCATTGCAAGAAAAATTGCAGCAGCTGAGCCAGCTATTCGCGAATCACAGCAAAAATGACAATAGCCAGCTGGTCTTTACACCACATATCGATAGCTTTAGTAATAGCGCTGATAATAAAGAATTAACTATTTATCTGGCTATCAAACATGCGCAAAAAGACCATCAAGCATTAGTAGATCTCGCTGCAAAACTGCCAACGTTAATACGAGACTTTGAGCAGGATTTTTATGTGCACGTGAATGCGAATAACCTAGCGATATTGCCGCACGCAGTTCATAAGCGCCATGCGGTACAGTTCTTGTTAGCTAATCATTTAGATATTCAGCGACCAAGCTTTGGCTTTGGTGACAGTCTGGCTGATTTACCATTTTTACAGCTGCTTGACTGGTATGGTATGCCCAATCATGGTCAGTTACATGAACGACTTAGCTCTCAATCATTCTAAACACTTAATCTCTCCTAAATAAAAACAATAATCGCCGCCGTTTATAGAAGTAGAAATTATTTTATGACCCATCATATAACAAACCCTAATATTCAAAAATTAGAAGCATATGGCTCAGGCAGCTATCTTGCCAGTGATGTGACCGTACTGCTCGATATCGTCGCTAAAAACGCGGTCGCCGATGTGCCAGTCAGTCAAAAAGAAGCACTTATTCAAAGTGGGCAACGTCATTATTCTGATATGTTGACCTTGGAGCAAGCGCCTACTGCTATGCATGAGCAGCTATATACGCAAGCATTAGAGCAAGGAGCTGAGAGGACTGCCACTGACATTGCTAATTTGGCTTATACGCTACATCATATTTTTCAAAAATTTCGAAATGAAAATATCGTTAATACTGAACGTCCATTAGTTTTAGTCAGCTTGGTGCGCGCAGGTTTGCCAGTTGGCGTTTTGTTGCAGCGTGCGTTAGCAGACGTTAATAGCAGCTATGCTTTGCCGAGCGTACATTATGGTATCAGCATCATTCGCGACCGCGGACTTGATCCAGTTGCGTTACAAATGATATTGAATGCTCATCCAGACAGTCCTATCGTATTTGTTGATGGCTGGACAGGCAAAGGCGCGATTTATCAAGAGCTTGCTCATAGTTTAGAAAAATTTAGCGATCCTAGCCATGCAAACTTTGCCAATATCTTTCATCAAGGGGTAGGTGTTATTCCCTTATTAACGCTGGCTGATCCAGCTGGTGTTGCTTGGCTTGCAGCTAGTATCGATGACTGGCTAATTCCGTCAGGGCTATTAAATAGCACGGTATCCGGACTGATTTCACGAAGTTTATATACCGAGCCAGCATTGGGACTACACCGCAGCGTGTTTTATGATAACTTAATTGAGGTCGACCATAGCTTAGCTTTCATCACTCATATCGATGCAGCGCGCCGTGCATTAGCCCCATCTTTGCAATGCTTGCCGACGTTTCAGCAGCCGCGCTATCAGACAGCTGCTTTAATCGACAAGCTGGCAGCAGACTACGATATCACCAATCGTAATCGCATTAAGCCAACGATTGCAGAGGCAACACGGGCGATATTGCGCCGTGACCCTGAACGCATACTATTAGCCAGCGCTGATCATCCTGATACCATACTGCTAAGACATTTATGTGCCCAGCGAAATATCATTGTTAGTGTATTAGGTGATAAAATACATCCCTATCAAGCCATCACGCTTATCAAGCAACGTAGCGAAGACCATTAATCATTGCCACACTCGCGGTTTTTATAAACCAGACCCATCTCAAAATCAAAGCAGCGAAAGAAAAAAGTAAAACTACTCCTTCTTGTCGGCTAAACGAATTTGACATTACCAAACGTATTTTTGGGTTTGCGGTCATTGCTGCTGAGCCATGCCACTTGATGATACTTCTTAGATTTTATAACCATTCACTTATCACTATTGATGATGCCAATTATGTCAGATATGCAAAACAACGAGTCTACTCTTTATCAAAACACCCAGTCTTACGCTCACCTTATTACTGAGCGTCATGCGATGCTCAAACCACATGCGCATCACCCGTATCAGTTGGGGGCTAGCCTATACATGCCAGCAACTCGCCAAGATATTTGGCAAGTCATTAAGCGTGATAAATTACCAACGATTAATAGCATTATCATCTGTTTAGAAGATGCGGTTAGCCATAATGATGTTGAGCTGGCACTTGAGCGCTTGCAAACGTTGCTGCATACATGGGCGACGCATGTCGATAGCATCAATGACCCATCAAAACATGCCGATATTCAGATTGAGCAACCAACACGCCCGCTGGTATTTATACGCCCGCGTCATCCAGCGATGTTAGAGCAGCTATCAGGTTTTGCCCATATCGATTTGATTGATGGCTTTGTCATGCCAAAAGTCGATATGTATAGTCTGTCTAATTGGCGTATGGCCTGTCAAAATCTGAGCACTGAGCAACTATTGATGCCGACGCTTGAAACCGCAGCGCTATTTAATCCGCATCATAATCAGGAATTGGCCATTGGTTTTAAAGAAGCCTTTAGCCAGCCTGTTTTTGCCTTACGTATCGGCGGCAATGATTTATTTGCAGCATTGCGTTTGCGCCGTCCCAAAAACAGCATCGTTTATGATACTCCTATCGGCACCCTTGCCTATCAGCTGCTCGGCTGCTTTGTGCCGCATGGCTTTTATTTAACAGCGCCTGTCTTTGAATATTTGGATCAGCCAACGCTATTTATGCAAGAGCTAACCCGCGATGTTAGCTTAGGATTGGTCGGCAAAACGGTCATTCATCCAAGCCAAATTGCGCTGGTGCAACAAGCCTATTGCGTACCATTGAGCATTTTAGATGAAGCACAAGCAATCTTGCATATCGAGGCAAAAGCGGTTTTTAAATATAACAATACTATGCTAGAGCCTGCTACCCATCGCGCGTGGGCAACAGAAATCGTCAATCGTGCCGAGGCATGTGGCACTCTTGATGACGGCAATAATGACTATACGGCACGGTTATAAATAAAAACCTTAAGGTTAATAGGGCATGTCCTCAATCTGAACGAAAGCGCCTAAGTTTCAAATCAATATTTTAAATGCACTCTTTTACATGCGCTCAATAAAAAAGCCGTTATCACATTCAAGATAACGGCTTTTTTTAGCACAAAGATTTCATTACTCTATTATTATTAAAACGATGCCTTATTTAAGGCTATTTCAAGACCAACTCAAAACTAGACACAGTCCGCTAAAAAGGTGTTAATCACTCGATTGACCTGCTCAGGCTCTTCTACGGTGGCGGTATGACCAGCGCCCTTGATTACTGCCAATTTAGACCCTGCAATCGCAAAATGCATACGTTCAGCCTTCGAATAAGGGGTTGCTGTGTCCTCATCACCGACCACGATTAATGTCGGCACCGTAATACTTCCTAGCTGATCGTAGGTGCCTGACCGCTCAATGACGCCCATCGTTGCCTTAATGACTCCACCTTTGCGATTGCCTTGTAGCATCGTTAACCACTGCTTACGATCAGACTTACGCAACTTATCTGTCAAAAAAGTATTACCAAACATAATAGGCATGACCTTGTTACTCACGCGTTTGAGACCCAGCCAACGAATGGCTTTGACCAGCTTACGATACTGCGGCACGTTTTTGGGATCTTCAGGATCAGCAGAAGTCTCTAACAGGGTAAGCGACAGCAATAGCTCAGGGCGTTTGAGTGCGACACGCTGGGCGACAAACCCGCCCATCGACAACCCTAACAAATGGCACTTATGAATATCTAGTGCCTCTAATAATGCCAATGTATCCTCGGTTAAGGTTTCCATATCATAGCCAGACTTGGTTATTTCAGACTGACCTTGTCCTCGAAAATCAAACGTAATACAGCGATAACCGGCTTTAAAATAATCGACTTGCTTGTCAAATAGGTGCGTATTCCACAGCAGACCGTGGGCAAATACCATGACGGGTTTTTGCTTATCGTTTGGCGCGCTGTCTTCGTAATAAAGTTCAACATTATTGACATGAATAATTGGCATAACCACTTCCTTGTTGGTTTAATAAATAAAAAATCAGTCTTTTAGAACCTGCCTTCTAGGGCGTGTCTTCATTTTAAAAATGGCGAAAAAAATAAGATAGATTGCCACCAAACAAGGAAAATAGCACAAATAATATCGAGATATTCATCAGCTATTTGACGCAGTTTGGCAAAATTTAGCCATTTTTAGCCCATGTAGAGAATGCTCGATTGAATTGAGGACATACCCTAGCATAATTCAACCTTTCTACAGATAGTAGCCTTATTTTTGAATGGTAGGTTTAATAGCTTTAGCAATATGATAGCAGCAAAAAACACCATACCTGAATCATGTCTTAAGCGCGCACAGATCCTGCTTTTATAATAAGCTCAAACTGCTATAGTATTTGGCATTGCATTATTTGTCACATTTACTGCCAATAGCTAGTGTTACCAAAAATGTTTTATAGAAAACTCAATTAAGGATATCAGCCATGTCACACCCTCTCGTCGAATATCAAGTAGAAAACCATATCGCAACCATCACGATGAACGATCCCAAAACACTGAATGCCTTTAGCACAGTGCTCAAAGATGCCATGATGAATTCACTGACGAACGCAGATGAAGATAAAGACGTCAGAGTCATCATCCTGCAAGGCGCAGGCAATAACTTTTCAAGTGGCGGGCATATCGGTGAGATGTTAGAAAACGGCATGGAAAGCGAGGCGCTGTCGAATAAGCTAAACTTTATGGTTGGCGAAGTCGCTGAGATTAGCTTAAAGTTGCGTAATATTCATAAGCCTATTATCGCTAAATTAGAAGGCGCAGTGGCAGGTGCTGGCATGAACTTGGCACTGACTTGTGATTTTCGCATAGCCGCTGATAATGCCAAATTTGTGCAAGCCTTTGTCAATATCGGTCTAATACCAGATGCTGGCGGCATTTATTTACTGAATCAATTGATCGGTGTGGCAAAAACCACTGAGATGGTCATGCTTGGCGATAAACTCAAAGCGGAAGATATGGCACGCTTAAACTTGGTTAATGATGTGGTCAGTAGCGACGAGCTGGATGCTAGCGTACTGGCATTGGCAACGCGCCTGAGCAATCTGCCCGGAAAAGCATTGGCATCAATGAAGCATATGATTAACACGCACGCTTATATGGGTCTCAATGAAGCGCTCGATATGGAAGTGGATCAACAGACCATGCTTGCTAAAACGGATGATTTTAAAGAAGGTATTACCGCCTTTATGGAAAAACGTAAGCCGGTTTATCAAGGTAAATAATAACCTGATCACACTCTGTTTTGCACTATCATCAAAAAGGCTGCCTAATGGCAGCCTTTTATTTTTGGGTCATACAGTATCAAGAAAATTCTGTATTAAGCATATCTTTAAGTAACACTTTTAACTCTTAAGAATCAGAGGCTGTCTTATAGTGATGCGGTAAGGTAAATATCTTGTCAAAACCCAAGGTAAAAATAAAGGTATAAACCAAGAAAAATAGCAGTAACGCCGCCTCCATCATAAAAGCTTTGATTAAGCCAACGTCATACCAAATCATATAAAGTGGTAAGCAAATCAACACCAATCCGCCTTCAAATCCTAATGCATGCGCACTGCGAATGAGTAAGGTGCGCTTTGCCACATGCTTGCGACGTTCCCACGCTTCAAAAGCTGTATTGTATAAGAAGTTCCAAATCACTGCTGCCAATGACACCATCACAGCAACTAGTAAGGATTCTGCCGCGTCGCTACCACTGATTTTCATCAATACAAAAGTAGAAGAAATGATAGCGATAATCTCAAAGATAATCACATATGTCAGACGACGTTTGAGTGGGGATAAAGTAATCAACCAAGACTCCAGAGCACTTGAGCGTCAACAAAAAAGTGCCTATCAAAGTATCGGTCCGTCCCGAGATAGAAAAGATAGATTGAGTGCAGAGCCACGGTTTCCGCCTGCTGCTATATTATACCTAAGATAATCAGGAAAATCAGTTAGTACTTATGTCAAACACATCCGAGTCATTTCGGAATTGCTAAGTTGCCAATTTCTAATTAATAAGATACCTTCACCTGCTTTTTCTAATAGATTAGTTTTGAATAAGATAGTAATTTTTTGGGTGTTTACCTAAGATTTGTGTCAGCTTACTTTGAGCATAGAAGTTAAACCCCATAAAGAGTATTTCAGCTCTATCGTTCATAAAGCTAGCAATAAATTTAGTTAAGTATTTAACTGCGTTAGTGATTTTTTTAGTCTTTAAAGTCTTTTAGAGTCACATGATGTAACAACATTCTATTAAAAATATTAAATCTATATGAACTTTTGCTATTTCTGCCATCTATAGCAGAGATGAACCTTCTAGCAAAAATCTGAAAAAGACTATATAAAAATAAGCATAATAAAATTAAAATAAATAAATTAAAGGCTATTAGTACTGTCTCATTAGGGTATTTACTTGCTATCTCAGAGACTTCGACTCCACCTAAAAACTTAGCTGATATGGACAAGCCTATAACAGCCAAAAAATTTTTCATAATTATGTTAATTTTTGAATTTTGGAGTAATTTTCCAGTAGATAAAAATTCATTATGATTTACCTTATGATAACTCTGAAACCATTCAGTGCTTTTACTTACTAAACTAAAAGAATTCATGTTCTCAGGAAGATTATTTTTTAACCACTTATCTTGTATTATTTGGATATCCTTACTGCCATATTTACTTTCTAGAATATCTGTTTTTCTGCTATTTATAAATAGTAAGACTGCTACGTATACAGCTAAAGATGCAAGATAAAATATCCAACCTAAAATTTTACTCTTATAAATATAAATTGGGAACACACTTTGTAAAATCGATGACTCCATAACAATTACCATAATTGCATGGTAGCTTATAGACAGCATCAAAAATAACATGAGCCAAGCAATTCCTTTATGCTCAAATCTTTTAGAAAATATACAATACCTTTTAAAATATACTGTAATAGACTCAATATCATAATAGTATTTATTAACTATTTCATATACTTTTTCATCTTGATTTTGACCACCACTAGAACCCGCCATAAAAACTCCTTGTTAAATTAGTTTAGTTAATTATTAACCAACAAATGACAGTTTACAACTGGGTATTATATTTAAGCGTCAACCAATGACGTGTTAATTTATCACACTCAACAAAAAACCTCGCATCATAAGACACGAGGTTCGTTTTAAATAATCTAAATTTTTAAACCAAAATTAGGTCAATTGAGCAACGTTAATTTTGTCGGCTTCTTCAGTATAAGAATCCATACGATCGAAGTTCATGTACTGATACACTTCCTCGCCCATGCTATCAAGCATACCAGCGTACTGCTGATATTCTTCGTTGGTTGGCAATTTACCAAGTACCGCTGCGACGGCTGCAAGCTCGGCAGAAGCTAGATATACGTTAGCGCCTTGACCCAAACGGTTCGGGAAGTTACGAGTAGACGTCGATACCGCCGTAGACTTCGGTGCGATACGTGCTTGGTTACCCATACATAGCGAACAACCTGGCATTTCAGTACGAGCGCCGGCTTGAGCGTAAATGTTGTAGTAACCTTCTTCCATCAACTGACGCGCATCCATCTTAGTAGGTGGCGCAATCCATAGACGAGTTTTCAAACTACCTGCTGGTACGTCTTGTAGCAGTTTACCCGCAGCGCGGAAATGACCGATGTTGGTCATACATGAACCAATGAACACTTCATCAATGGTATCGCCAGCGACATCAGCCAATGTTTTTGCATCGTCTGGATCGTTCGGGCAGCAAAGGATAGGCTCTTTGATAGTGCTCATATCGATAGTCATATCGATGGCGTATTCTGCATCAGCATCAGCACGTAATAGGCTTGGGTTCGCTAACCATTCTTGCATCTGCTCGATACGACGGCTGATAGTACGCGCATCGCCATAGCCTTCTGAGATCATCCATTTAAGTAGTGTAATGTTTGAGTTTAAATACTCAGTCACCGACGCTTCAGACAAAGTGATGGTACAACCAGCAGCACTACGCTCAGCTGAGGCATCAGATAGCTCAAACGCTTGCTCAGCGGTCAAATCTTCTAGACCTTCGATCTCTAAGATACGACCATTAAACTCGTTGATTTTGCCTTTCTTATCAACGGTCAATAGACCTTCTTTGATCGCTTGATAAGGAATCGCATGTACTAGGTCACGTAGCGTGATACCAGCCTGACGTTCGCCAACGAAGCGTACACGGACAGATTCAGGCATATCAAGTGGCATAACACCAGTCGCTGCTGCGAATGCTACTAAACCAGAACCTGCTGGGAATGAGATACCCATTGGGAAACGCGTATGCGAGTCACCGCCAGTACCAACGGTATCTGGAAGTAGCATACGGTTCAACCACGAGTGAATAATACCATCACCTGGACGTAAGCTTACGCCGCCACGGTTCATGATAAAGTCAGGTAGTGTGTGCTGAGTTTCAACGTCGACTGGCTTTGGATAAGCGGCAGTGTGACAGAATGACTGCATTACTAAGTCTGCTTGGAAACCTAGGCAAGCCAAATCTTTTAGCTCATCACGAGTCATCGGACCAGTCGTATCCTGCGATCCTACAGTCGTCATTTTAGGCTCACAGTACATGCCCGGACGTACGCCCTCTAGACCACAAGCTTTACCGACCATTTTTTGCGCTAGAGTAAAGCCTTTACCCGTATCAACTGGCTCTTCTGGCTTAGCAAAGATATCTGAATGTCCAAGACCCATGTATGCGCGGGCACGATTGGTCAAACCACGACCAACGATCAATGGAATACGACCGCCAGCACGAACTTCATCAAGCAATGTTGGTGAGTTCAATTTGAACGTAGACAACACTTCATCTGAATCATGCTTAGTGATTTTGCCTTCATACGGATAGATGTCAAATACATCACCCATGTTTAGGTTATCAACGGCTACTTTTTCGATTGGCAATGCGCCAGAATCTTCCATCGTGTTAAAGAAGATAGGAGCAATATTGTTACCTAGCACTAGACCGCCGCCACGTTTGTTTGGCACGTTAGGGATATCATCGCCCATGAGCCACAATACAGAGTTGGTCGCAGATTTACGGCTAGAGCCTGTACCTACCACGTCACCAACATAAGCCAATGGATGGCCTTTTTCTTTTAGCGCTTCGATTTGCTTCATTGGACCGACAACGCCCTCTTCGTCAGCAGTAATGCCGTCGCGAGAGTTTTTGTGCATGGCTAATGAATGCAATGGGATATCAGGACGGCTCCACGCATCTTGCGCAGGCGACAAATCATCGGTGTTGGTTTCGCCAGTCACTTTAAACGTCGTGTAAGTCGTCTTTTCTGGTACAGCAGCACGGTTCAAGAACCATTCAGCATCAGCCCAAGATTGAACCACTTCTTTAGCGATAGTATTGCCCGCTTCTGCTTTTTCAGTCACGTCATTGAACGCGTCAAACACCAGCAATGTCTTTTTCAATGCTTCAGCAGCGTCTTGTGCAACATCGGCGTCATCCAGTGCAGCAACCAATGGCTGAACGTTATAGCCACCTTGCATTGTGCCTAGTATTTGAACGGCTTTTTGCTTGCTGATAAGTGGTGAAGAGGTTTCACCCTTAAGGATCGCTGCTAAAAATGCCGCTTTAACATAAGCCGCTTGGTCAACGCCAGCAGGAATACGGTTTTCTAGCAGATTCATTAAGAATGCGTCTTCGCCTGCTGGTGGGTTCTTTAGTAATTCAACCAACTCTGCTACTTGTTTTTCATTCAATGGTAGCGGAACCGTTCCTAGCTCAGCACGTTCTTCGACATGTTTACGATAAGCTTCTAACACAATAGTCGTCCTCGTCAGTTGGGAGTATTAGCACATTACGTGGGTAGTCGACATGACCGCCTGCGTCAATATACTAGATGGAATAATTATCCGTGCAATCATAGCTTAAAACGCTCTAAATGTTAATGGCTGAGCCTTTAAAAGGCTCATAATAGAGCCATATTGGACATTTATTATAAAAATAGTACCATCAATAATATGATTGAGTACCCTTACACAATCGATATACGGCTTGCCACTTTCGTCAAGCACCGTTCGATTTGTTATCAAATAAATACAGTGTGATTGCTAGACATTTCGTAAGAGATTATTTGATAAAATATCATCTTGATACGATAGCTTAGAGAAAATATCACTTAAAAAAATAGCGCTTGAAGAAACAGCTTTTATTAGCCATATACTAAATGAATAAATATTAAGGATAATGATATGGATAGTAGTGCAATGGAAAACAAAAATAGGGATAACAGCGATATGGAGAACAGCGATATAAAGAGTAACGCTAATTATCAAAATGGTCTCAAAGTTCGCACCGAGGTCATGGGTGCAGAGCACGTCAAACGCTCACTCGGTAGCGCGACTGGATTTACCCAACCATTACAAGACTGGATTATCGAACACGCTTGGGGCAGCACATGGCAAGATGACTCAGTATTGCCACGCAAATATCGCTCATTAATCACCATCGCTTTTTTAATTGCGCAAAAAAGCCCCACTGAACTAAAAGGGCACATTCGAGGTGCTATCAATAATGGCGCAAGTGTCGCTGAGATTCGAGAAGTATTAATGCACAGCTTGCCTTATTGCGGGGCACCTGCCACTCAAGAAGCGTTTCGTGCTGCCATAGATGTACTGAATGAGTTGGATATTGATATAGATATTTAAAACTATGGTTGCGAGACAAACCATAGTAGCCTTAATGATCCACCTCAAAATGATCAGTTAAACATTATTCATTGAAAATTAGCCCCTAAGTTTCTGCTATAATGTCCTCACTCACAACACATTCTAATAATTCCATAAACCCTTATGCTATAAAGGGTTAAGAGATACTTTATTATGACAACTGCCGTACAAACACATGTGCCTGCTGCTAAGGTCAAACCTAAAAAAGCCATTCAAGGCGAAAAACTACGTGGCTACGATAAAGTTGCCCGCATCCCAATTAAAGTGATTCCGACCATCGAGGCAAAGAAAAAGCCAGATTGGATTCGGGTTAAAATGTCCTCGCCCGCTGAAGTAGCTCGTATCAAAGCCACCTTGCGTGAGCAGAAGCTATACACGGTCTGTGAGGAAGCGGCCTGCCCTAACCTGCCGCAGTGCTTCGCTGATGGCACCGCGACCTTTATGATTATGGGCGATATCTGTACCCGTCGCTGTCCGTTCTGTGACGTCGGTCATGGTCGTCCTAATGAGCTAGATGCAGATGAGCCGCGCCACACTGCCGAGACTATTTTAGGTTTGCAGCTTAAGTATGCGGTAATCACCTCTGTGGATCGTGACGATCTAAAAGATGGCGGCGCGGCGCATTTCGTAGAAGTTCTCAATGAATCTCGCGCACTTAGCCCGAATTGCCTCATTGAAATATTGGTACCAGATTTCCGTGGTCGTATGGAAGTAGCATTAGACTTGTTAACTGAAACACCGCCAGATGTCTTTAACCATAACATCGAAACCGTGCCTCGTTTATATAAAGCCTTCCGTCCAGGTTCTGACTATCAGCATTCGTTAGATTTGCTCAAACTCTATAAAGAGCGTCGCCCTGATATCGCGACCAAGTGCGGTTTTATGGTTGGCCTTGGTGAGACTGAAGAAGAGATTTATGCACTGCTTGATGATCTAAAAGCGCATAATGTGGATATGATTACGGTTGGTCAGTATCTGCAACCCAGTAAAAACCACGCGCCTGTCGATCGTTACGTCCATCCAGACGAGTTCCAGCGTTATATGGATTATGGTAAAAAAATTGGCTTCTTTAACATTTGGGCAGGCCCAATGGTACGCTCAAGCTATTTTGCCGATCGTCAATATTACGGTGAAGACTGCCCTGCACCAATTCGTAGCAAAAAAGCATTGGCAGCAGAAGGCAAACTTGGCTGCTAAGTGTCAGATTTTAATGAGCTAATACTTAAAACTTAAGCTGAGCATGTAAAAAGGGTGAATAACATAAACTGTTATTCACCCTTTTTTATGACTTTAACGAATTATTAAAACCTTTAACCGCAACGCCTTAAATGGTTAAAGTTGGCGTTGGCTCGCCACTGTTTCTAGTATTAAGGATGGCGATAGCAATAACGATCACGCCACCCACTAGACCAGTCGTTATTCCAGGATAGATTAACAGCAAAGCTCCGACTGCTAAAACAACGCGTGTTACTGGGCTCATATCGCTTTTAAAATAACCCTCTAATGCTGCACTAAGTGCGAGAACACCCGTAATTGACGTCAATACTACCGTGATAATATCGATAATAGGTGGTAGCGGGAAGTCCTTAGCAGTTACCGCAAGCCCAGTAGGATCAATCATTAACATCGCTGGACTATAGATAAACATAAACGGCACGATGAATCCAGCCAAAGCTAGTTTCAGCGATAAAAATCCTGTCTTCATCGGATCGCCACCAGATATACCCGCACCAGCAAAAGCTGCCAGACACACAGGCGGTGTAATATTGGCAAAGATACCAAAGTAAAAAACAAACATATGCGCTGATAAAATTGGAATATCAAAGCCAGCTAAGGCTGGTGCTGCCATCGTTGCTGTAATAATATAGGCAGGAATAGACGGCAGTCCCATGCCCAATACCATCGAGGCAAGCATGGTCAAAATGAGCGTGAAAAATAATGACCCTGCACCAAGTGTGACAATTGATGAGGTCATCACTGTTCCAAAGCTGGTTAGACTCACGACTCCGATGATAATACCGACGACTGCACAGGCAGCCATTACCGCGAGCGACTGGCGTGCGCCATCTTCTAATGCACCCAAAATGTCAGAGAAACCCATCCTAGTCTCTTTACGCAGCATACTGACCAAGACAGTAAAACCAATGGTATAAGCCGCTGCATATCCGACGGGCACGTTTCTGATTAATAAGAAAATCAAAAATACAATCGGTAGCAGCATATGACCTCGGGCTTTTAACACTTCTTTCACGGCTGGCAAGCTTTCTTTAGCGATACCTTTTAGATCACGACGACCAGCGCGAAAATGCACCTGAGCAATGACGCCCAGATAATACAATATCGCTGGCAATAAGGCGGCCAACGCAATTGTGCTATACGGCAAGCCTGTTGTCTCCGCCATGATAAAGGCACTCGCACCCATAATCGGCGGTAATATTTGCCCGCCAACAGAGGCACTTGCCTCAACGGCACCGGCAAAATCTTTGTGGTAACCAACCTTTTTCATGAGCGGAATGGTAAAGGCACCAGTACTGACGACGTTTGACAAAGCAGAGCCATTAATACTGCCCATAAAACCACTAGAAATCACCGCTACTTTTGCCGGACCTCCCTTTTTATGACCAGCGATGGCCAATGCCAAATCATTAAACAGTTGTCCCATTCCCGAGCGGGCTAAGAATGCACCAAAAAGAATGAATAAGAAGATAAAAGTGACCGATGCACCAATCGCAACAGAGTATAAGCCTTCGGTTTTTAGGAATAATTGACCAAAGATATCACCCATGTCATAAGGACGCGTTAGTAACCGGTCTGGCATAAAATCCAAATGGCTGACAAACGGATACGCCAAAAATATCCCTGCCAATATCGGTAAAATCCAACCTGTGATACGGCGACTGCCTTCTAATACGCAGACCACTGTAATCAGCGAAAATATCACATCCATCTGATTGGCCATACCGCCACGTGAGGTCACGATATCTTGATATTCATATATCAGATAGCCCATTCCAGACAATGACAGGGCAAACCATATCCAGTCATACCATGCGACGCGCTGACGGCTGCTTTTTTTGCTCGCTGGAAAAATTAAGAAAATTAAGGCAAAACCAATACCCACGTGTACAGAGCGCTGTAGCAGCGCTGGCATGGGATTAAAGGTGATATATAAATGAAACAGTGAATATAAAATGCAAAGTCCAGCGATAAAATACTTCACTGGTCCTTGAGTGATGTGCCGTGTAATGGATTCTCTATCATACTTTTCTAATATGGCTTTATTGTGGGCTTGCGCCTCGAGTTCAGCGTCGACCTGAGTATCAGCATCCGTGTTGGAATGTATAGGCAAGTCGTTATTGATATGGTTATCTGACATCGTTGTCACATTATTGTGATCCATCACTTGGGAGTTCATGACACAAATCCTTGTTAAATCTATCAATGAAACCATACGTTTTCGGCATGATCGTTACTTCAGAATAGTCTGGCACCCAGCGATGAATGAGCATCTGGTAGTTACCATAGTCAATCTCACCTTTGGTAAGCCGTGAGACCACCCAATTAAGCTTAGGCAATTTCTCATTGATTTGATAACCCAGATAGTCAGGTTTTTGTATCGTAGCAAGCGCTTCGGTTGAGGGTGTGCCCGCCCCAAAAGCTTCAAAATAAGTGGTGGTCAGCAGCAATTCAGCGTCTTCTGTACTGCTGCTGTCTATACGTTGGTATTGCTCTTCCCACCATTGTTTTTCTACAGAGTGTATCCAGCGCAATTGAAAATTTGGCTCGACAAAGTAGCAAACTTTATCATTAGCACCATCAACGCCTGCGACACGCACTTCCACCACAGGCTGACGGACAAAGAGATGCCATAGCGTAAAAAAAACCAGCGCGGCAATGCCTGCCACGCCAATTAATAACCCTAATCGCTTATTTAGCTGCTTGCTCATCATAGTACTTTTTAGCGCCAGGATGGATAGGAGCGACCATACCTTCACGAGCGGTTGCTAAGCTAATATCATTGGCCGCTTGGTGCGCTGTTTTTAGACCGTCTAAATTGTCAAATAATGCTTTGGTCAGCTTGTAACCATCTGCTTCAGACAACTCAGAGCTAACCAATAGAGCATTCATGATTGCTGCGGTTGGAATCGCGGCGTCATTGCCATAAGTGCCAGCAGGAATCTCAAAGGTCTTAAAGTAAGGCTTGGTTGCGATGATTTCTTTTAGCTTGTCTTGATTGATGGTGATTAACTGTAAGTCTAGACCCTGCTCTAGCTCCATCAATGAAGAGTTTGGCAGGCCACTACTAAAGAAAGCCGCTTCAATTTTACCCGCTTTCATACCGTCCGCTGCTTCCGAAAAGCCTAAATAATCAACGGTAACGTCATCATATGTGATACCAAACCCTTCTAATAGCGTCCGAGCATTTACTTCTGTGCCAGAGCCTTGATCGCCCACAGCGATGCGCTTACCACGTAAGTCTTCAATATTTTTGATGCCAGATTTTTTGGTGGTGACAATTTGCACCACATTAGGGTACAAGACTGCAATCTGTTGGATGTTGGTTATTGGCTTATCAAAGTTGTTTTTGCCTTCGACCGCGTCGGTGACTACATCACTAAGCGCCAATACCATATCGACTTTACCTTGGGTCAATAGATTGACATTTTCGACTGAAGCCCCAGTAGTTTGTGTTTTTGAGTTGACCCCAAAGGTTTTGACATAGACTTCTGATAATGAAGTGCCGATGATGTTATAAGGGCCAGATGCTCCGCCAGTGGCGATGGTAAGAAACTTGGTGTCCAGCTTGTCGGCGGCAGTGTCAGTAGCAGCGCTATCTGTTGCCGTACTGTCTGTACTTTCTGAACTTGGTGATGAGCATGCTGTCAGACCTAAAGTGGCGCTTAACATTGCTGATAAAAGTAACGGAGATTTTAGAGATTTGAGCATTGAATTCATCCTTGAAATAATCGAGTTAGTACACTTAACGACATCAATATATCAATAGTGATGCGTTACAGACCTGTAATAATATAGCAATTCTTGCTATAAATAAACTGCCATCCAGATTCCCTCTACACTCACACTTTGTATGCGAAGCTATTTAAGTAAAGGAGCAGCCGTTCTTATAATGAATCAACAGCCAAATAAAGTTTTGCTATGCGGAACAATGTTTCATTAGACAATTCATTTAACCAAAGTCTGTGTCTATTGTAAACCTTTATAATCATCTAAATACAAACGAGGTTATTTGACCAAAAAATACTGATATAAAATGACTAGATGGTAGCTCTTAATGCATTTTTACCATACTGTAGGCTTGATTATATTTTATATATAAACCCTAAGCGGTTGTCTTGTAAGTCAGCTGACTTAAAGTAGAGCCCGTCTAAATTTGCAAATTCGTCACCACATATATTGGCAACGTTATCTGTTACTCTAAAAATAGGGAAAACCTTTATGACAATATCTAGTGTAGAAAAGTCAGCGGCAGTATCGGTATCTGCTGATATCGCCATCATTGGCGGTAGTGGTCTTTATCAGATGCAAGATTTAACCAATAAACGTAGTGTCAGCATATCGACGCCTTACGGTACGCCTTCTGACGATATTGTCTTAGGTGAATTAAATGGCGTGACGGTCGCCTTTCTAACTCGTCATGGTCAAAGTCACAAATTCACCCCTTCCGAAGTGCCTTATCGTGCCAATATTTATGCACTCAAAACTTTGGGCGTACGCTATGTCATTTCGGTATCGGCAGTGGGGTCGCTAAGAGAATCGCTTAAGCCTTTAGATATTGTCATTCCCGATCAAATGATCGACATGACTAAGCATCGAAACAGCAGTTTTTTTGGGGAAGGTGCAGTAGCACACGTCGCGATGGCGGATCCTTTATGTCCTAAAGTCGCGGATATTCTAACGCGTGCTTATACTCAGGCGCAGATAGCTGAAGGTCAATGTCATGCAAAAGCCACGTATGTCTGTATCGAAGGGCCACAGTTTTCCACTCGTGCAGAGTCACACTGGTATCGCCAAATGAATGCTGACATCATCGGTATGACCAATATGCCAGAGGCTAAGCTTGCTCGTGAAGCGAGTATGGCTTACGCGACGCTAGCATTGGTCACAGATTTTGATAGTTGGCATCCTACCGAAGAGGATGTCAGCGCCGATTATGCCATAAGAAATCTAATGAAAAATGCTGAAAACGCTCAAGCAGTGATTAAGCAGGCGGTCGCCATACTCGCTGTAGAACAGCCCGACTCTATTGCCCATACGGCTTTAGCTCAAGCGTTAGTCACGCCAGTAAAGGCGATGAGTGAAGAGACTAAAAATAGACTTTCAGCATTATTGCCTTAGCAGTATGCATTTATGGTCAACAAAAAAGCCATCAAACTATAATCAACCTAATAGGGTCAACAAAATAGCTCGATGGCTTTTTCATACCTAAAAACCTCGAATGATAAGGCATTCTCAATTCTTAATAACTTTATAACCATCAAGCCAGCCATTTGGCAGGTACTGTAAATCTTCAGGCTCATCGATATCAGGCAAAGGCGCTAACAACGCTACAGACCAGCTCAATTCTGCCAAACGCTGTTGAGTAACCTTTGCGACGCTCGCCGTACTCCATTCGATATTGCTAAATAAGCGAGCAGCAACTTGCTTAAAACCAAACAGTGCATAGCCACCATCAAAAGCGGGAATCATGACGCTATCTTGTGTTTCTAACTGCTGGGCAGCCTGTCGAATACGAATGGTTGTAAGACTAGGACAGTCCGTACCTATCAAGATAACGTGCTCGAAATGTGCTAATGCTTGCTGACTGGCGGTTAACATACGCAAACCCAAGTCTCCCTCTGCTTGCGCTGAACAATGCAGTGAGTCAGGCAAATTAAGCAGTTGCCAGCATGGATCAGTTGGCGCAGGACTGACACATAACTCAACCGTAAAGCCGGTAGCGACGGCTTGCTCTATACTATGCAATAGTAGTTTATGCGCTATTTGCGCGGCACCTTCAATACCAAGAGCTGGCTGCAAGCGCGTTTTTGCCATGCCCTGTGCGGGGAACTTGGCGAAAAGAATAATGCAAGTTTGTTGGTTTTGATTCATGGTAAGAGCTTATTCTTTGTAAGAGCTTATTCTTTTATTTATAATAACGCGCTTTGATATTATCAGCTGATACGCCGCGCCAATAATCAAAACGTAGATGCCACATCAAAATAATCGTCCGCCAAGTGCCATGCTGTTGCCAACGTCTTGCCGATGTGATGACTTTACTTTTTAAACAAGCAGGTTTAGCAATAACTTTTAGCTGTTTGCAAAGCTCGACATCTTCCATCAACGCTTGGTTAGGATAATTACCAATTCGCTCAAATAAAAACTGGCTAATAAAAATAGCTTGGTCACCTGTCGCGATTCCGCTCAACCGTGAGCGCCAATTAATCATTTGACTGACCAATCGCAGTGTCGGTTGACGACTATCTATTTGCACATCAAAACGTCCCCACTCTGCCCGTTTCATCGCTTCAGAAACACTCTCTATAGCATCCATTGGCAATTTCGTATCGGCGTGCAAAAATAGTAATACATCGCTAGTTGCTAACGCTGCGCCTGTATTCATTTGCAGCGCGCGCCCTGCTTTAGACTCAGTCATTTGCCAATCAATTTTACGATCATTATCGGGTATTAATTTATTAATAAAACTGCGGATTATGCCAATAGAATCATCGTTTGAACCACCATCGACCAATATCACTTGCTGCGGGTTTGGCTTTAGCTTGTTGATATTATCAAGCAATAAAGGCAAATTATTTGCCTCATTGAGTACTGGAATAATGATAGAAATCGTCGCAATAGCTGTCATAGTTAGCAGTACTCTTACTTGTTGTTACCATTATTTCTTATTAAGGCTCCAATTATAATCGGTATAGCCAATCTTCATTTTTCCTGCTTTTAGCTCAGCCGTTTGCGACTTGTTAAGCCCTAAAGACGAGCTGTAACGAGCCAAAAACCCTTCTAAATCGTTAGTACCGCGCCAGTTAGTTTCAAAGTCTTCTTTATACCATTTAAAAATTGGCGATATCTCTAACGTATTACCTTTGAGACGGTTGCGACTGCTATCCGCGAGGAATTTACTCGTCACTTGCTCTAATTGTTTATCTAATTTACTCCCTGTAAAAGCATCATTTAATAGCGCAGGACAGCCGATGCTCGCACAGTTCACTGCAAAGTGAATACGTGGTTCGTTATAGCGTTTAGAGCCACGGATTAGATTGTGCTCGATGTCATCAAGCGAACGCTTCTTGTCTAATAGCATGACGAAATCCTGTTTCCATGGCGAACCAAATATACCGCCAATATCTTTAATCGACTTGATGTTAGGATATTTAGTCAAGACTAGCTCTACAGTGCCAGCGTTATAGACGTTGATCAAAAATGCCAATTGCTCATCTTTACTCCAAGCGTTAAATTCCGACTGGCTGACTTTACCAGTCGCCGCCATGTAGCTATCAAGTTTGCTTTGATCCGCTTTCATACCGTTGTAATTAACGACTGAGGCTTTGCCACCATTGGTCATGGTGACGTTTTTATTCAGTAAACTATCCCAAGTGCTGTGATTAAAATCCGCATAACTTGCCATACTGGCTAACAGGATAGAAGTGGTCACTGCCGTTTTGATTAATAAACCACTGCTTAAAAAAAGGCTTTTACTATTAAGTCTTGTACTATTAAATACTGACATGATTGACTCCGGTTAAATCGAGGATATTTCTTCTATCGTCCGATCTGTTGTCTCTTCTTCTAGCGCACCACCGCAGCTACTTCCTTGCCCTGCCGTACAGCCATAGCAATGGTCTGCAATGGCAATGTCATCGCCAGCAGAATTTTGCGTTAACAAATCGCTTAGATGACGACGGGATTTGTTGGGCACCGGAATCTCTAATTGCTGGTTAAAATCACAATCAAACAATTCTCCTAACCAATTGACACTGATGGTCGATCGGCACATGACTTCGGTCAAATTAGCGGCCACATAATTGGCTTTGAGCAAATCCATATAGGGGTGAAATTGGTTTTTAGCCAATAGCACCGCACCAAAGCGCTGAATCGGCATATTGGTCAAGGCAAATAACTGATGGAATTCGATATCGAAATGTTCTTTTAACTCGTGCTTATAATCTGCTTCAAGCTGCTGTTGATTGGGCGGCAGCGTGGCACCTTGCGGATTATAGACGAGATTAAGCGTGAGCTCTGACCCTTTCTTGCCGTAGCCAAGCGCATTGAGTTTATGCAATCCCAATATACTGCTATCAAATGCGCCTTTACCGCGCTGCTTATCGACATTTTCTAATGAATAACATGGCAGAGAAGCCACTACTTCGACCGCATTGTCTGCCAAAAACTGTGCCATGTCCTCAAAGCCTTCTTCCATCAGGATAGTCAGATTACAGCGATCAATTACTTTTACACCCAAGGCGCGCGCGGCTGTGACTAAATACTTAAAGTCTTCATGCATCTCAGGCGCACCGCCCGTTAAATCGAGCGTCTCAATATTTTGTGCTTGCAAGACTTCTAGAATCAACTCAACCAACTCACGCGACATCATCTCTGTGCGGTAAGGACTGGCAGCCACATGACAATGCACACAAGACATATTGCATAAGTAACCCATATTGACCTGTAGCGTGGTTAACTCACGACGTTTGATCGCTGGGAAATCCGTGTGCTCGAGTAATTCGATAGTTGATTTCATAATGGTATAAAACCCCGTTGGTAGCACCTCTAAAGCAAAAAGGATGACGCAAAAATAAAAGGTTAAAAAAAGAAAAATTCACACGCAAGCAATTGCTTTTTATGACTATTTCATAAAATTATCATCTCATTTCCAGCCTTGTCACTTTACGTTTTATCTAATTAATCATACCTGATTGTGGAACGGTATTGACAACTAATATCGTGATTTTCATCTTTTATGCCAAATGAGCATGACGTCTCGTAGGATGTCATACAGCACTTTTCAATTTGGCTTTTAAGATATTATATTCAGCAGATTTATAGATCGACCTTCTCCTCCAATTGGCAATGCCACAGTTGTCAGTGCAAAACTCTTAAATAGCATTGACCGCACAAGGCTTTATCGCTAAATTGGTTGCAACATTCATATCTTTTAAAACAACATGCACTGATAAAATATGAATACTTTTAGAATATAGAAAGCCCACCACGTACCAATGCTTATGACACACGGATGTAAGCATCAAATCACCTTTAAGGATAACGTAATGAATATGAGCACATTACTAAAACCAACTGTACTGAGCATTGGATTAATGAGTGTCATAGGTTGCACTACCATGCAGACCGCGCCCAAGGATATGAGCAACTCAGCAACTGTCTATTACAATGGCAACATCATCACGATGGAGGGCGATCAGCCACAAATGGCCGAAGCCTTAGTCACCCAAGCGGGCAAGATTGCCTATGTGGGCAATTTACAAGAGGCGCAATCGAAGTATAAAAATGCCGCACAGATTAATCTACAAGATAAAACCTTATTACCCAGCTTTATCGATCCGCACAGTCATTTTGATATGGTGTCAAACACCATGGGTCAGGTCAATCTCAACCCGCCGCCCATCGGTCAAGTCGATAGTATTCCCAAAATGATGCAAACGCTAAAAGATTATAAAGTGGACAATAACATTGCTGATGGCGACTGGATATTTGGTTGGGGTTATGATGAAACTCAGCTCGCCGAGGGGCGTCATCCGACCAAAAGCGAGATTGATAAAGTACTGCCAAACAATCCAGTGTATTTACAACACACAAGTGGTCACATGGGCGTCGCAAACAGCAAGGCGCTTGCCATGATGAATATCACTGCTGACAGTAAAAATCCAGCAGGCGGTAATATTGCTCGAATTAAAGGCTCTAATGAACCAAACGGTCTCGTACAAGAAACGGCGATGTATCCGTTCGTGCGCAATATGCTAGAAGTGTTAGCGCCGAATCAAGGCAAATTCTTTGAGCAGACGCAAGATTATTATGCAAAGAATGGCATAACGACGGCACAAAATGGCTCAACGGCTCGAAACACCATTCAGTTTTTTCAAAAACAAGCCGATGCAGGTAAGCTCAAAATTGACTTGGTCGCACTGGCAGGAGTGAGTGACTTAGATGAGAATTTGTCTGATAAAAACTTCGTATGGAAAACCTATCAAAATGGTTTTAAAGTACAGGGTACCAAAATCGTTGCAGATGGCTCGCCACAAGGCAAGACCGCCTATTTTAGCCAACCTTATCTCACGCCAGTTCCAGATTGTGAAAAGGACTGCCGCGGTCTACCAAGTGTCAGCCAAGATCAGCTGAACGAGATGTTTGTCAAAGCCTATGCTCGTGACAATCAACTCTTTATCCATAATAATGGTGATGGCGCAACCGATATGCTCATCAAGGCACACGAGTATGCGGTCAAAAAGACTGGTCAAGCAGCTGATAAAGATCGCCGTACTGTGCCCATTCATGCTCAATTTGCCCGACCTGATCAGCTAGCCGCATTCAAAAAATACAATATGGTGCCGTCCTTCTTTACCAACCATACTTACTTTTGGGGAGACATACACGTTAAAAACTTAGGTAAAAAACGTGCCGACTTTTCAAGCCCGATTGCCACTGCTGATAGAATGGGACTTAAATATACCAATCACTCTGATGACACAGTGACACCTGTTGACCCGCTATTTACAGTCTGGTCAGCAATCAATCGCACTTCGCGCTCAGGTAAAATCATTGGTAAAAATGAGCGAGCGACGCCGTATCAAGCGTTAAAAGCCATTACCAGCAATGCCGCTTATGAGTATTTTGAAGAGGACAGTAAAGGCACCTTGACGCCAGGGAAACTGGCTGATTTGGTTATCTTAGATGCCAACCCGTTAACCATAGAGGCAAGCAAGCTCAAAGACATCAAAGTCATCACAACCATTAAAGAAGGTCAAACGATTTACCAACGTCCAGTACAATAGTTCATGGTAAGCGCCGTATAATAAGCCAAATTTTAGCAGGCGATTTCAAATTATCATGCCTGCTATTCATTAAGATGATGAACCATTAAAGCCATTTATTAAAAACATTCATTAAAACTGTTTAAGGAATCCTATATGAGTACCAACACCGATACAGGTAGCGACCACATTCTCTCCTCCGATAATATTCATTACTTGCATCATAATTTTTTCGAACCAAGCCATGAAAACACAGCGGTAAAAGCCACGTTACTGATTGTCCACGGTATGGCAGAGCATAGCGGACGTTACGCAGACTTCGCTCAGTTTTTAGCGGATCATGGTATCGCAGTGGCAACTTATGACCATTTGGGACATGGAAAGACCGTCAAAACATCAGCCGATTTAGGTTTTTTTGGTGAAGAGCATCCAGTACAGTCCCTGCTAAAAGACGTCATTGTCATGGCAGATAGCTTAAAAAACCGCCATCCTGACGTGCCACACTTTGTAATGGGTCACTCTATGGGCTCGTTTATTGTGCGTAATGTCCTAAAGCACCATGCACACAATTTTACAGGTGCTATTTTGATGGGTACAGCAGATGCCAATCCCTTGACTAAAGTACTACTGCCAGTCAATAAAGTACTGGCAAAAGTAGCCCCTAAAAAACCAAATGCAATGTTTGCCAAGGTGATGAATAAAGTCTTGAATAGTAAGCTTGAAGATCGCATCTCTTCATCAGAATTTGCATGGTTAACTGAAAATCCTGCTGCCATTGAAGCCTATGAAGCAGATCCCTTAACGGGCTTTGATTTCACCAATAATGGCTTTATGACATTATTCTTTCTGATGGAAACTGGCTTAAACAAAGGCTGGGCAATGACTATTCCAAAAAACTTCCCGATGCTATTTATCAGCGGCGAAGATGATCCTATTGGAGATATGGGCAACGGCATCCGCAAAATTGTCACGCGCTTAAACAAGCAAAACTTCAGTCAAGTAGATATCCAGCTCTACCCAAACATGCGTCATGAGCCTTTGCATGAAAAAGACCACCAAACCGTTTATGAAGATATCTTAGAATGGATAGAAAGCCATAGCTCAGACAATTAACAGCAGCGCTCATCTTGGCGGTTAACTCGTTTGCTAAAAGTCGCCAAATTAGCGACAATACGGCAAGCAAGTTTTTACGCCAAGTCATGCGAGTTATTTAACGATAATATATGCTTTACCTTCCACTAACTTTAGGAACCTTTATGTCATTACAACAAACCATCGAACAAGCCTTTGAAAAACGCAACGAATACAGCCCAAGCACGATGCCACAGAACGTGCGTGATGCTATTAATCAAGTGCTTGAGCAATTAGATAATGGTACATTGCGCGTTGCAGAAAAAAAGGATGGCGAATGGGTCGTCAATCAGTGGGCAAAAAAAGCGGTACTACTGTCTTTCCGTCTGAACGACAACTACGTCCAAGCTGCTGGCGAGCATGTGCAATTCTATGACAAAGTGCCGACTAAGTTTGCCAACTGGACCGAAGCACAGTTCAAAGAATCAGGCGTACGTGTTGTACCACCTGCTGTTGCTCGTAAAGGCTCGTTCATCGCAGCAGGTGCGGTATTGATGCCGTCGTATGTCAACATCGGCGCGTATGTCGATCAAGGCGCGATGGTAGATACGTGGGCGACCGTGGGTTCATGTGCCCAAATTGGTAAAAATGTGCATTTATCAGGTGGCGTTGGTATCGGCGGTGTATTAGAGCCATTACAAGCGAATCCAACTATCATCGAAGACAACTGCTTCATCGGTGCACGTTCTGAAATCGTTGAAGGCGTAATCGTCGAAGAAGGCGCTGTTATCTCGATGGGGGTATTTATTGGTCAATCAACGCGCATTTATGATCGCGAAACGGGTGAGATTCATCGTGGCCGTGTACCAGCAGGCTCTGTTGTCGTACCGGGTAGCTTGCCATCAGAAGATGGTACGCATAGCTTATATGCTGCTATCATCGTCAAAAAAGTCGATGCACAAACCCGCGCTAAAACATCAGTCAATGAGTTATTACGTTTAGCTTAGTATTTTTAATACTTAGAGTCTCGTACCCAAACCGTACGGACAGCGACAGATCCTCCTTATTAAAGACGCTGAAGAAAACTTCAGCGTCTTTTTTGCAGCTTAATAGAGGGTGGTGCGTTATAATCCCTTTTTTTGGTTTGGCTTTATCCAAACGCAAAACGCCCATACCAGAACCTGCCTTTTTATTACGATTGATAAATGCCTCATCCCATTAGCAATCTTTAACTGTATTTGACATATTATGAGTGAATCACTATTACGCACCGCCGCCATTCCTGTCACTGACCCTGAAGCCGGTCTACGTTTGACAGAAATCTTTTATTCTTTGCAAGGTGAAGCGCTGACCTCAGGCTTGCCAACGATATTTGTACGCTTGACTGGCTGTCCACTTCGCTGTGTCTATTGCGATACTGAATACGCCTTTACTGGCGGCGAGCGGCAGTCGCTAGAAACCATTATAGAGACCATCAAAAGCTATCCTTGCAAGCGTATTTGTCTGACTGGCGGCGAGCCTTTAGCTCAGCCGAACGCCATTGAACTAATGAAGCGCTTACTGAGCGACGGTTATGAAATCTCGCTTGAAACCGCAGGCGCGCTCACGGTAGCAAACGTGCCAAAAGCCGTCAGTAAAGTCATGGATCTCAAAACGCCAAGCTCAGGTGAAGTCGATAAGAATCTATGGTCAAACCTAACTCACCTCACTCAGCATGACCAAATCAAGTTTGTCATCATGAACCGTACTGATTACGACTGGGCAAAAGCCATGTTGATCGAGCATGAGCTAAACGATTTGGTCGGAACGGTTTGGTTCTCTCCGATGTTTAATGTCGCAGAGGATATCGACGAAGAAGTCAGCCCCGATGTACCTGTGTTGGCGCGCGAACTTGCAGAATGGATGTTGGCTGACGCGCTGCCCGTACGCTTCCAATTGCAACTGCATAAAATCATCTGGGCAGATGCTAAAGGCAAATAATAGTCTAATTATCTAAACGGATATTCAATATAAATAGCGACCCAAGGATAGGAATATAGGTATGGTCAAACTCATTTTATTGGGCTTATTATCGGGGGCATTTTTTAGCTCGACGTTTGTCTTAAACGAAGTTATGAGTGCTGCTGGTGGGCATTGGTTTTGGTCAGCTAGCCTTCGCTATGCATTTATGTGGCTAATACTCACGGCTATTATAATTATGCAGCATGGTTTTGGGCGTATTACAGAGCTGATGACTATATTCCGTCAACATTGGGGCTTTTGGTGTATTACGGGCAGTATTGGTTTTGGAATTTTTTATACAGGAATATGCTACGCGGCTGATCATGTCGCAGGCTGGGTAGTCGCTGCGACCTTTATGTTTACCGTGGTCGCAAGTCTACTCGTTTTGCTAGCATTCGGACAACGTTTTGATAAAAAATTCATTGCATATGCGTTATTAGTATTTGCTGGTGTGGTACTGGTCAATATCAGTGAAGGACTGCATGCCGCTTCTTTGCTAGATGCTGATGCAGTGCCTATGAAAGATATGCTGCTTTATGGTGCCGTGCCTGCCCTAATAGCCGCCTTTAGCTATCCCATTGGTAACCAGTTGGTTTGGCAGGTATCTTACAATGCGCGCAAGCGTAGTGCCGAGCCTACCAGCACTCAAAAAAGTGATATTCAAGCCAACGAGATTAGTAAAAAAACAACCTCACTTATTACAGAAGCACCTGCGTTGTCAGCTGATATGACTTATACGGCGGACGCGGTCGATTCCTTAAACCTTAACCACTCTGCTCAAACCTTACCGAGCTCTTTGCTGCAAACTTTAATCGCACGTATACCTGCTATCAAAACCACCCTCCTACAAAATGCCTTTAACAAAGTATGGTTAATGACCTTGGGCAGTCTGCCATTTTGGTTGGTTTTGGGTCTTGTCGTTCATCCGGATTTGCCTGATACTAAGCAGGTATTCAATACCTTACTTGTGGCTCTATTGGCAGGCGTGGCGGCAACCAGTATCTTTTTATATGCCCGTGAAAAAGCGGAAACTTCAAGCGAAGTGGCTGGGGTTGATGCCACTCAGGCAAGTGAAGTGATATTTGCCTTAATTGGCGGTATGCTATTACTCAATAATACTTTGCCATCAGCGATGGGCTTAATAGGTATTGCTCTGATTATCATTGGGCTTATTTTATTTGCCAAAGATGGCTAAACTACTACCTAAAATTAGGTTAACTCTATTTAAATTATTGATATAAACAACTTCAAAACCAGCCCAGCCAATCTATTTTGATGGCCATTATATTGGTAATATAATCATGGTTAATGATTTAATTTTTCCTGATATTTTATTATATTTATTAGATATGGTTGGTGTGATTGCTTGTGCGATCGCAGGTACACTGCTGGCACAGCACAAAGGCTTTGATATTGCTGGCTGTATCTTGGTTGCGATGGTCAATGCTATCGGCGGCGGTACACTACGTGATATGGCGCTAGACCGTCATCCGCTCTTTTGGATGACTGACCTCAATTATGTGATCGTCATTACAGTCACATCGCTTATTTTACAAATATTCTTTCATCTGTATCATAAGATTGATAAGGCATTGAAGCTGTTCGATGCCATTGGGTTAGCGGCTTTTAGCGTGATTGGTTTTAAGATAGCATTGACACAAGATATGTCAGCTATTATCGCTATTATGATGGGGGTTTGGACGGCTATTATTGGTGGTCTGCTACGCGATATCATCTGTAATGAGATACCACTGTTACTTCAACGCGAGATTTATATCTCTGCTAGTATTGTAGGTTCGATCACTTATCTGCTGCTTGATCGTTTGGGTGTAAATGCTGGATTGAATGAATTTATTATGCTGGGCGTTATCTTTGCTGTACGGATGCTAGCATTGCGTTTTGATTGGCACCTGCCTTCTATACGTTTAGTGAAATAAGACTGATATATATACGGTATAAACACTAGGGCGTGTCCTCAATTCTATCGTTTACTTTCTAAATGGGCTGAAAATAGCTAAATTTTGCCAAACATCGTCAAATAGCTTCTTAATATCTCGATATTATTTGCGCTACTTTCCTTGTTTGACGGCAATTTATCTCATTTTTATCACCATTTTTAAAATGAGGACACGCCATAACTCTACTGCATTGGCTTATAATAATCAGACAATCATAATACAAACTTAGTGAGACTTGCTCATGCTGGCTATCGGATTGAACCCTTCAGCACTAATCACTACGTTTGACCCACGCTCTCTCATTTACCTTTTTGATATGATTGGTATTATCGCTTGTAGTATTTCAGGCACGATACTGGCAAAACACAAAAATTTCGATGTTTTTGGTTGTTTACTGGTGTCTATTGTCACCGCTATAGGTGGCGGCACTGTGCGTGATGTCATTTTAGATCGCCATCCACTATTTTGGATGGTGGATATGAGCTACCTGACTGTTATCACCCTCTCTTCATTAGTGATGCAAATATTCTTTCATCCCAACTCTAAACGCGTTAATAAGTTCCTCAAACTCTCAGATACTATTGGACTGTCAGTTTTTACCTTAATCGGTATCAAGGTTGCCGATAGTATGGGTGCAAATGTGCCCGTGGCGTTATTACTTGGGGTGATCACCATTATTGTCGGCGGTATCATCCGCGATATGATCTGCAATGAGATTCCGCTGGTGTTGCAGCAAGAGATTTATATTTCGGCAGCTTTGGCTGGCGGCATCCTCTATTTTGCACTACACAATCTGGGTGTGACAGCTTGGATTGCTGACATCGCTACTATGAGTACGATTTTTACCTTACGCATGCTCGCCATTCGTTATGACTGGCAGTTTCCAACCATCGAATGGAAATACTAAAAAAGCGTCAACCTTAAACAAAGTCGACGCTATATTTGCTACTGGTTGAGTATCTTATAATAAGATAATGCCATCATTCCTTTATGACTGCTAAATCCCTTACCATCAACTGTAGACTTTGTTTGCCGTTCCACTCGTTGATGTCTAGCTGAAATAATACATGCACTTTTTCTGCACGATAATCCCATATCTCGCTATCAAAGTTAAAATAAATTGCTTCAATCGGATATTGCACATCAGGGTAACGCAGCGAAAGCTTAAGGTGCTTGTCTTTTAATATCTTAAAGCTTAACACTTCAAAGACCCCGTCAAATATTGGCGGTGCAAATCCATGACCCCAAATACTGGCATCAGCTAAGTGTTCAGCAAACCACAAGCTAAAGTCACTCGCCTGCAACGCGCCATCAGTGAATTTTTGCTCAGCAAACACTTCATTATCCATCTGTGCCATGACGTCATTAAAAGCCATAACAAACCCATCAAAGTTACGGCGTTTGATCGTTAAGCCTGCTGCCATCGCATGACCACCAAAATGACTGATTAAATCAGGATGGCGCTCGGCAACCTGCTCAATCGCATCACGAATGTGCACGCCAGCGATAGAACGCGCCGAGCCTTTGATAGGGTCATCGTCACCGGTACGCTTTGTGTCCGCGGGCGCAAAGACGATACTTGGCAAATAATGACTTTCTTTTAACCGTCCAGCGACGATGCCGATGACGCCTTGATGCCAATCATCTTGGTATAAAACGATACTGCGTTTATGATTATTATTCGTCTTTTTCTCAGATCTATTTTGAACAATGATATCGCCGCTTTCACGGTTATCCGCCGTAGCCTCATCGTCCATGTCTGTATCCGCAGCGGCTAATGTCTGTACGATGCTATCCGCTTGCGCGCGCATCTCGCCTTCTACCTGCCGACGCGTCCGGTTTAACTGCTCAAGCTCTTGCGCCAAACGCTGCGCCGTACTCCAGTCCTCGGTCAACAAACACTCAATACCGATGCGCATATTGTCCATACGACCAGCGGCATTGATACGAGGTCCTAAGACAAACCCAAAATCTTGTGCCTGCAACTGCTTAGGATCTCGCCCTGCTTGTTCAAGGAGTGCCAAGATACCGAGCGAGCAGCGCCCTTGGCGGATAGCCGCCAGTCCATGATGCACTAAAATGCGATTGTTTTTATCAAGCACCCCAACGTCAGCAATCGTCCCTAATGCCACCAAATCCAAATATTGACTCACTTGCACGGTAGATTTACCAGCTTCGCGGCGCAGCTTGGCCAAGCGTCCCAGCACATAAAATGCCACACCCACCCCTACGAGCGCTTTACTGCTAAAGTGACAATCGAGCTGATTGGGATTAACCACAGCCTCCGCAGGCGGTGTTTCTTTAGTCGTCAAATGATGATCAGTAATAATCACGGTGATGCCATCGGCTTGCGCACGTGCCACGCCTTCATGGCTTGAGATACCGTTATCGACGGTCACTATCACCTCAGGATGATACTTCTCAATACCCAATTCAACAATTTCTGGTGTCAAACCATAGCCGTACTTAAAACGGTCGGGCACTAAAAAGTCAACGACTGCGCCCATTTTTGTGAGCGCACGCATCATTAATGCGGTACTGGTCGCACCATCACAGTCAAAATCACCCACGATAAGGATGCGCTGACCGTCATCGATGCCGACGTCTAATAGACGCACTGCTTCGGTGACACCATGCAGCATTTCGGCTGGCAATAGCGCAGAGAGTTGCGTCTCTAGCTCATCAGGCTGAGTAATACCGCGACCTGCATACAGGCGGGCAAGCGTCAATGATTGGGCGGCAAGTGGTTGCAGCGCGGCGGGCAACTCGTCGATACGAGTGCTGGTATAACGGGGGGTTAAATTTAGCATGTGCATATTCTACTGGCTTTAGCAGAGGGTCACAATGACAATTTTTGGCGGCTTGGTTTATCGTTTTTTGTTGCAGTACATTGTGATAAGCCATATTTGAATACTAGCATGGAGCAAATAATTCATACTCTGTGCATATAATATACATAATATTTCATTTACAAAAACGGTGCATAGCGACTGCATTTTTCTGCATTTTGCTACAAAGCAATGATTGTATGCCGCTCAGAAATCCATAAAATGGTAAACAACTGAGATACTTGCTATCTATTGAGATTTTTTATTTGATTTTTTATTTTAACCATTTATAAGGATGCTTTATGAAAACTACACCACTGGCTGAAAAACTACCAAATACCATTGACCCTAGCTTGGATCTCGAACAAGTAAAAAAGGAATGTCAAAAGTTGGTCAAAAAACGTGCCAAATATTCTGCTGGTGTTGCCATCGTTCCTGTGCCATTTTTTGATGTCGCAGTAGACGCTGGTATGCTTACTCAACTATTACCTGACATTAGCGAACGATTTGGCTTACTTGAAGACCGTAAGGCGGCAGTTGATTTAGAATCACGAGCCATTCATTGGGGCGCATTAAAAGATCGTACTGTCGATTTTGCAGGGTTGATGGCGACACGTGGTATTGTTAAAAAGACAGTACAAGGCTTTGGTGGTCGTATTGCTGCCAAGCAAGTAACGAAATTTATCCCACTAGGGGGTCAAATGGTTGCTGCTACAATGGGCTACATGATTTTCAAAAAAATCGCCAATGACCACATCAATGAGTGCTACAAGCTCGCAAAAGACATTCAGCAAAAGCAACACGGTAAAAATGTCTAAAACAGTTAAAAAACCGACATTAACTTTATAAAATAAAACCAGCTAAGAGCCATTGCCTTAGCTGGTTTTTTAGTGCTGAGCTACATATATATGGGTTTAATTTTTCAATTTAATAACAGCCTTTTTCATAATACATCTCTAACGCAGAATACTCTATGTCACTAATTATAATAATGTTATCTGCATAAGGACGATACTTTCTAACTATTATTTTTGCCGCTGGTTTGTTCTTTATGAGAATTAAGCCATCTTTGAGCCGAACATCGTTATCAAAACTAAATCCATCTCCCATGACTTTTGATGTAGAGCCTTTCCAATGACACTGCTGTACGTGATAATCAGACATCACATATACACTTCTTATAAAAAAAAGGCTGAGTATCAAAGCAATTAAAAGACAGGGTATTGATAGATTTTTATTCATTGCATCTCTAATTGAATTTAGGAAACCTATTTTGATGAAATAAATATTCCTGTCCATGTATGTTTCATGATATCTCGATGCATAGCATTAACAGTGGAAAATGGCAAAAATCACCACCAAATATAGCAATACTTCATGAATATTTCACCTCTCTCGGTTAATGAACTCGTTAAAGTAAGATAAATTTTATTCATGGATTCTTGTATGCTGCACTTTAGCGTAGATAGTTATGAGCTCACGTCAACACTGATATTGCTATTGGGTTGCATCATTCTTTTCATCGCCAGTATTTCGGCGGCATTTAATGACCGTTTTGATGATTGTTCGTGGGAACACCTCACCACTTGGTTATTTATCGTCGGTGGTTTATTGATGATTGTCGGCTATATTGGTTATAAAGCCTATGCATATTATCACCCCTATGCGTGGCTGGATTAATAACGTCAAGCTTTGATAAAAAAAAGCTTTATTCAATACTAATAATAGTTGGTGGTGTTATTGATAAGTTTTGCTGATAATATACGACCTGCTTGGAAAAAATACATGTCAACTAGCAAACATCAACTCGTATCAAATGCCAGTTTTTATTAAGCATAAACCTTAAAACCTATAAAAATCTTAAAGGATCAGACCCATGAAAAAAATCTTAATATCAACGGCTATGCTCGCTACCCTTGCTCTATCTGGATGCACAACGACTGATGGCATGAATAATAATGCAGGTACTGCTATCGGTACTGCCAATGAGATTGGTATGAATGTCTTTAAATCAGCGATTGATAACCAATGCCGCAGTCAGATTGAAAAGCAAACTGCTTGGCGTGTGGCTAGCGTGGCTATGACCGACACACAACAAGAAGCTGTAAAAAGTAATGTTTGTGGCTGTGTCAGTGAGCAAGCGCCGCAGCAAGTGACACTCGTTGAATTGGGCAATGCTGCTATAGATTCGCAATATCGCACACAGTTGGTCACGAAAGTCGTCGCAAAATCTTTACAAAGTTGCTATACCAGCTTTATGAAATAAAATATGATATATCTACTGATGTACAGTAGATATAGTTGTACAACATTCAAGTTTTAAGACATTAAAATAAAACCATAAAAAGGGTGCGTTATAAATAACGCACCCTTTTTATCGCTAAGTCTTTGTACCATCCACTTATCTTATTAACTTAGCTTAGAACTTGTTTTTGTCAACTGGATTCTGTGACAAAGCTGCTGTAAAAGGCAGTATTTTACTGCGGCTAAAATACTTAGAAGAGCCATCGATAATCTTGTCTACTTCTTTGATCAAATCATTAATAACGTCATCATAAACACCATGATATAGTTCAGTTTCGAATGCCGTAAAGGGATGCTTACGTGATGCCGAGCCGACCTCTGTCACGCCTTGCTTACTATAAAAAATATCGACTCGTCCATCACTGTTGAGTACACAGTTCAATACTCCGCCCTCCAGCTCCATCTCTACTCGCTCAGGCATAAAAATATAATCATCTACATTGATGAGTTTTTTTTCTACTTCTCTCTTAAAAAATGATTTGATATCAAACATGGATATATCCCTGACCTTAAAATTATAATATACGTTAGCACGCCTGATTTTACAGCCACTGTCCAGCATGTAATCTGCTGCTTGTTCGTTCGTGCTTTATGAATCAATACTATAAGATGACGTGATATTTTTTAAGACAGGATATGTAAAACTGCGTTTGATGTTGGTAAAAATAGAATGTTAGCTGTGGCTTCTTTATCCTATTGCAATAAACAAAGGAAATGGCAAACTAGGCAACTCCCCTTTTCTAATGATGAAACTACTCTATCTGGCTTAATCACACCCAGCCTTTCTCACGAAACGATTTCAACACCTCAACAAACACTGCCATCTCATCAGGTCTGCCAAGCGTCAAACGATTAAAGCCAGTGATAGGCGCAAACTCGCGACCGACAGCGATGCCATGGTCGCACATTCTATCGATATAGGTTTGTACATCGCCTTTGATTTCGTGAAATATAAAGCTGGCTTGTGATGGTAAGTAGCGTAGTCCAAGCTCATCCAATGTCTGCTCAACCAGCTGACGCGATTGATTGGCAGTATGCAAACTCAACGCCAAAAACGCCTCATCATCCAAAGTTGCTATCGCAGCGACAGCACCAGACAGATTGGTATTATCTACTGAGATAAACGCCTCTAGCTCAGTGATCATTTGCGGACTGGCAACTGCATAGCCGACACGCATACCCGCTAGCGCACACAGTTTGGAGAAAGTCCGAACCACGATAATATTGTCTGAGCGCTGCTCTCTTATCCACGCAATCCCACTCTCAAAACTTGGGTCAGTGACATATTCTGAGTAGGCTTCATCTAGCAAGAAATAATGATGGTCTGGTGCCGTTCCTACCCACGCTTTTAACTCATCTGTATCAGTAATCGTCGCTGTTGGATTATTAGGATTGCAGAGATAAAACAAGCTTATACCATCAAAATCATCAGCCACTTTTTGCATATTTTGTAAATCAAAAGAATAGCTTTCAGGCATCAGTGCTACTTTTACCACGGGCACATTGATAGAGGTTGCATATAGTTCCGCATAAGCAAAGGTTGGGTGCGGCACAATTACTTGAAAATTTCTGCCTTCTCTTAACGCTTTGTTTTGCAGCATTTGTACGACGGTGCGGATATTCTCACTGGAGCCGCTACCTAGAGATATTTGACTTTCAGTCACGTCATTAATTTTCGCAACTTTAGTGATTAAGGCTGCACGCTGGTTATCTGGATAACGAAAGCCGATGTCTAAAGCATCGATAACCACTTTTTTGGCAGAGTTTGCCATGCCCAATGAGTTTTCGTTAGAGTTTAATTCTATTAATGGATTGGTAAGCACAATAGTAATACGCCTAATTGATACCCATACCAAATACGCGATGAACAATGTCAAACGCGCTCAGCCAGCGGACGTAGCACTTGCGCTCGTCTTTTTTGCTACTCTGCTTATTTAGTAGGGTTTATATATGGATGGTGAGATGCATTCGGATAATAATGGTTATGGTAAGGGGCATTTACCCTGATTACAAGCGCTCTGAGCGATGAAACTCGTTAGCAGCTGTTATGAGTAAGATGCTCACTTATTGATAGTGTCCGTTAAATAAAAAAGAGCCACCCTATAGGCAACTCACTTTGTAAAACTCTTAGCATTTTTGCTAATACTAGGCCGTGTCCTCATTTTAAAAATGGTGATAAACATGAGATAAATTGCCGTCAAACAAGGAAAGTAGCGCAAATAATATCGAGATATTAAGAAACTATTTGACGATGTTTGGCAAAATTTAGCCATTTTTAGCCCATTTAGCAAGTAATCGATTGAATTGAGGACACGCGCTAGTCTTGCTAGTTTATCGATATTTCAAATTAGCAATTTTTTAATGCACTACTTAGACCCAGCCTTTTTCACGGAACAGCTTTAATACTTTAATAAATGCTGCCATCTCGTCAGGTGTGCCAAGTGTTAGACGGTTGAAACCTGTAACAGGTGGAAACTCGCGACCAACCTTGATGCCATGGTCGCGCATTCTATCGATATAAGTTTTTAAATCACCTTTTATCTCATGAAAAATAAAATTGGTCTGTGAAGGTAAATAACGCAATCCAAGGTCATCTAATACTGTCTCAATCATCTGGCGCGACTGATTGGTATTGCGCAAACTTAGCGCTAAAAACTTGGCATCATTTAACGTCGCAATAGCAGCAACCGCACCTGACAAGTTGGTGTTGTCCATAGACATAAACGCTTCGACACTCTCAATAGCTTGCGGGTTAGAAACCGCGTAGCCCACTCGCATACCTGCTAAGGCACATAACTTTGAGAAAGTATGGATAACGATCAGGTTGTCTGATAACCCTTGTTTTACCCACTCAATACCGCTCTCAAAGCTTGGATATGACACATACTCCAAGTAAGCTTGATCCAATAAAAAGTAATGGCTATCTGGTGCATTACTTATCCAAGTTTTAAGCTTTGACGTTGATGTAATGATGCCAGTTGGGTTATTTGGATTACAAATATAAAGTAGGCTGATGCCATCAAAATCGTCAGCGGCCCTTTGTAGTTCATCAAAATCATAATCATAGTTTTCAGCGGTTAGTGGTATCTTGACCACAGGCACGCCAATGGAATTTGCATACATCTCTGCACAATCAAACGTTGGCACAGGAATCACCATTTGAAACTGTCTACCCTCTTTTAATGCTTTATTTTGCAACATTTGTAAGGTCGCTCGAATATTTTCAGTCGAGCCATTGCCTAAGGAGATTTGGTTTTCTGCCACACCATGGATGGTGGCAATTTTGCTAATGAGCGCCGCGCGTGGATTATCTGGATAACGAAAGCCCTCACCTAAAGATTCTATAATGGCTTGTTTAGCAGAATCTGCCATCCCTAGTGAGTTTTCATTCGCATTTAATTCTAAGAATTTATTATTTTGCATGATGGATTATGTGCCTCAACGTCCGTTGTTATAAGTTCATATTGCTCATTGATATCATATTAAGGGGCATTTGGTATAAACACAAGTTTTGATACAACCAATTATTAGTTATTAATAATCTCGAACAAAAGCGAGGCTATCTTGGTCATAAGAAGACCATAAAAAAGGTGAGCTGCGCCATTAGCAACTCACCTTTTTGTTATATACAAACTGATATTAACGGCAGTTCAAATAACCTCTTAGATCAAATGCGCCTTTAACTCTAGCACTTTATCACGCGTTTTCGCTGCATCCTCAAATTTCAAGTCACGCGACATCTGCTTCATAAGCTTTTCAAGACGATTGATTTCTTTCGCCAGCAAATCAGGACTGCGTAAGATGCTAATATCGACATCAGGCAGATTGCTCTTGATTGGAATCACTTGATTGTCATTGGCATTCTGATCGTCACCTGTATCGATTTTATCCGTGATACTGCGACGCGCGCCTTTTGGGGTGATGTTATGCTCAAGGTTAAATGCCACTTGTTTTTCACGGCGACGATCGGTCTCGTCTATCGCCTTTTGCATACTATTAGTGATGCGATCGGCATACAGAATAGCTTTACCATTGATATGACGTGCAGCGCGCCCAATGGTCTGAATAAGTGCGCGCTCAGACCGCAAGAAACCTTCTTTATCAGCATCAAATATTGCGACCAATGACACTTCTGGCATATCTAACCCTTCACGCAATAGATTAATGCCGACCAACACATCATGCACGCCAGTCCGCAGTTCATGAATGATTTGCATACGCTCAACGGTATCGATGTCCGAATGCAGATAAGCAACTTTGACATCGTATTCTTTTAGATAACTGGTCAAATCCTCGGACATACGCTTGGTCAACGTCGTAATCAAAACCCGCTCGTCCTTTTCACGACGTTTGGTAATTTCCGACAGCACATCATCGACCTGCGTTAATACTGGACGAATCTCAATCTCTGGATCAATCAGCCCCGTTGGGCGCACGACTTGCTCAACGACTTGCTCGCTGTGCTCAAGCTCATACAATGCTGGTGTGGCACTCACATAAATGGTCTTAGGCTTGATGCGCTCCCACTCTTCAAACTTCATCGGGCGATTATTCATGGCACTTGGCAGACGAAAGCCGTAATTGACCAAGTTTTCTTTACGTGATCTGTCACCTTTATACATCGCGCCAATTTGCGATACGGTGACGTGCGACTCATCGAGGAACAGTAGCGCATCTTCTGGAATATAATCAAATAAGGTCGGTGGCGCTTCCCCTGACGGACGACCAGAGAGATGCTGCGAATAGTTTTCGATACCGTTACAGTAGCCAAGCTGTTGAATCATCTCAAGGTCATACTGGGTACGCTCTTTGAGACGCTGTGCTTCAATCAATTTATTATTATCGCGGAAATATTCTAGACGCGGCTCAAGCTCAGCACGAATGGTATGACTGGCCGCTTCTAACTTATTGCGCGGCGTCACATAGTGTGATTTTGGATAAATAGTAATACGCGGCACACTACGCACCGTCTTACCTGTTAAAGGATCAAACCACGTGATTTTTTCCACTTCATTGTCAAATAAATGCACGCGAACGGCTAATTGCTCAGACTCAGCAGGATAAATATCTAGCAGCTCGCCACGCAACCGATACGTACCGCGTCCAAAGTCCAGCTCATTGCGCGTATATTGCATCTCAACGAGACGCTTAATGGTAGCAGTGCGATCGATTTTGTCACCAACCACGACGTGCAGCAGCATTTTTAGATAACTTTCTGGATCACCCAAACCATAAATGCACGAGACCGAGGCGACGATAATTGCATCACGGCGCTCTAGGAGTGCTCGCGTCGCTGACAGGCGCATCTGATCGATATGATCATTAATAGCGCTGTCTTTTTCGATAAAGGTATCACTTGCCGCGACATAGGCTTCCGGCTGATAATAGTCATAATAGCTGACAAAGTACTCAACGGCATTGTTTGGAAAAAATGACTTAAACTCTCCATATAACTGCGCGGCAAGCGTTTTGTTATGTGCCATGATAATGGTTGGACGCTGTGTCTCAGAGATGACCTTTGCCATGGTATAGGTCTTACCCGAGCCCGTTACACCCAGTAGTAACTGCTCATCCATGCCAGAATTAATACCGTTGACGAGTTTTTTAATCGCTTGCGGTTGATCACCTGCTGGCTCAAATTCTGTGATCATCTCAAAAGCACGACTTGATATTTGCGTCCCAGACGCGTTGACACCACTAATTTCAGCTTCACCTTGGAGCTGAGTGGCCAATTGGTTTAACTGACGCGACGAGCGCGGTTCAGGCATTCGCATAATGGCTTTCTTCTTCTGAAGGTTTATAACAATGTGGGGTCTAAGCTAGGGTTTTTAAAGGTAATTAAGGGTTTTATGTTGTCATCTCCTCTTACAATACTAGCATCTAGACATAACGTCACGCGCCCTATTTATAACGAATAAATAGTACCTTCGTTATAAAAAACGCACACAGCATCCGCTAAATTTACAAAGCTTTTCATGATTAACAAACTCATTACACGACCACCTAATAAAGCCTAACGCTTGAGGCTTTCAATCTTCATTTAAGCTGCTATTATTTATAACGAATCAACAAGTAGTTCATTAGTAAGATACCAATAACAACAAATGAGATTTTCATTAAAATAATACACATAACGGAGTAGAACATGAGAGAACGTTACGCAAGTGGAATAGATGATGCAACCGCAAAGAAAATGATCGACTTATTGAATGCTAATCTAGCGAATCTCATTGATTTGAGTATGGACAGTAAGCAATGTCATTGGAATTTGCAAGGTACTGGCTTTATCGGTGTGCATCAGTTATTAGATGATACCTATGGTCGCTTGACTGAAGCTTATGATACGGTTGCTGAGCGTATTGTTATCCTTGGCGGTAAAGCCAATGGTATCTCTAAACGCGTCGTTGAGGACTCTATCCTCGAGACTTACCCTACTGATATTACTGAAGTCGATCAGCATGTTCGTGAGCTTACCAATCGTTATAAGACCATTGCGGCATCATTGCGTGAAGGGATTGATGCTGCCGGTGATGCGGGTGACGAAGATACCGCTGACCTATTAACGGAAATAAGCCGTACGGTCGATAAAGATGCATGGTTCATCGGTGCCAATGCACCAAAGAAATAATACCTTTATATCTAAATCAGTTAGACCAATAAAATAGGCATATCAATAAGACAGTCTATATCAGCAAAAAAGGTCACTTTTATAGTGACCTTTTTTGTGTGTACGAATTTATGTGTAATAATTTCATGTGTAATAACTTTAAGACTCGCGCTCAGAGACGGGCTTCAAAGTAGCTAAATTGTCAGTTATTAGCTGTCAGTTAAAAAACACCTTGGATTATTTGTTGCATCTGCGGTAAAAGCTCATCCAGTTGTGCTTCTGTCTCACTGGTATCGTCAGGCAAAGATTGCTTTAGAAATGCTGCTGTAATCTGTGGCTGTTTCGACAAGATACTTTGACCCATCACCGTATCATAAAAATCAATTTGAGCATCAACTTCCGCTTGCGTATAGTAAGTTTTTGCTGCGTTAATATATGCTTTCGTCAACGTCTGCTTGTTAGTGGTATCGCCTATACCATTGGTCATTATCTTGGCATATTGACCTAGCACTTTTTGAATCTGCTCTTGTAGCGCCTGTTGACGTTTATTTAAGTTACCATCACCTACTGACTCAGTACGATTTTGCGTTTGTACATTGATAGCATCGATAGCCGCTTGTTGCCCGTTAACGATAGATTCTATTTGCTCATCAATATGCATCACTTCCATCAGCTTAACGATAGACGTATCTGTTGGGGAGATATTATTATTCATAAAAGCGGTATTGTTAATAGAAGCGCTATTCGCACTTATTCTATTGATACTTACTGTCTGCTGTTGAGCAGGCTCACTATGAATTACCAGCTCAGCATATGCTTGACTCAGACTGGCTAATGCGCTAATAGTGACAACGGCCATACTTAATGGGCGAACCATGATTGAACGCCCAACAGGGCTCTCTATAGCAGACTGAAGACTTAGTTTCATATTAGTTTCTCTTTATCAGGCATCTTGATTATAACTATCGGGTAAGCTCAAAGTTTTAGCATTGGGTACAGATAATGTCAGGATAGCTTCCTGAAATAAAGGATTGGCACGGAACTGACTTTCAATAATTTCGAATTTTTGGGCAATCTCTTTTTCTTTTTGATTACCAGCAATATCGACTGCTGCCACCATAAATATCTTTTTGGGTCCCACCCACTCCAAATGTAAGTACGACACACTATCGATATCTGGATGATTGAGTAATTCGCTCAATGCATAACCATGTATCCTCTCTGATACTTTATAACCGACCAAAAAGTCACGGTTACGGCTAATTAAAAAAATGGCTACCGCACCCAATAATATTCCGACAATGATAGAGCCGAGCGCATCCCAAAACGGCTGTCCCGTGTAAGCATGCATACCCATGGCAGCAGCAGCGACAACCAAGCCAATGACAGCTGCCAAGTCTTCAAAGAATACACCACGTAAAGTTGGGTTTGACGTATCGACCACATAGCCAATGGCGCTGACATTTATCGCTTCACCATGCTTCTTGCTTTGTAAGTAAGCTTGTCCTAATGAAAACCCTTCGAGCACAAACGCAATCGCCAATACAATAAAGCCGATGGTATAGTTGGTCTCGCTTTCCGCAGCATTCCACTCGGTGATACCGGTATAAATGGAGACAATCGAACCTGCCATAAAGACACCAAAAGCGGCTATCATCGACCAGACATAAGCTTCTTTGCCATAGCCGAGCGGATGGCTCTCATCAGCAGGTTTGATCGCCTTTTTCTCGGCGACAATTAATAAAGTACCGTTACCTGCATCTGCCCACGAATGCGCTGACTCTGCGATCATAGAAGCAGAACCCGTCATAAATGCTGCTACCGTTTTGGCAATCGCAATGATGAGATTGGCTCCAACGGCAATTAATACCGTTACCAATGAAGCGGAATGTTGCTGGTCTTGATTGGTTGCTGACTGAGCAGAATCGTCTAATACAGAATGAGAATTACCATCAGAAGTGGCGGCTGTAATGAGATTACCAGCGCCTCGAGCACGACTATTATGCGGCGCTGGCTGATGAGAAATAGGAGCGTGTGACTCGGCTTCCGATGGTTTTAAGCTCATAATAATCTCGATATAGGCTTTTTGAACGCAGATATGTATATATTTAACCAGATCAATAGACCGTATATTGAAAGCATTTTAACTGACTATACAGGGTCTATTCCTCTTAACGATCATGAAGATTAGCCAGCTCACCAACCATATCCCCGATATCACAACTGGGTCGATGTGAACTTTCCAGACGCAGGTTTTTACGCTCTAGTGCGGCATCAGCGCGGCATTGCTGCATGGGATTTTTGATATCAAGTGGCGGCGCAGGTGTGGGCTTGCCATTATCATCGATAGCGACCATCGTAAAATAGCAGCTGTTGGTATGGCGTACAGTGCGGGCTCGAACGTCTTCTGATTCGACACGAATGCCAATCTCCATCGAAGTATTCCCTACATAGTTGACACTTGCCGCAAAGGTAACCAATTCGCCAACATATATAGGCTCACGAAACATCACTTGGTCGACAGACAGCGTCACCACATAATTGCCGCTATAGCGACTGGCGCAAGCGTAAGCGACTTGATCTAGCATCTTAAGCAAATCACCACCATGCACATTGCCAATAAAATTCGCCATATCAGGCGTCATGAGTATCGACATATATAGCTCATGATTTAATGGGGCTTTTTTGGCAGTCGAGCTGGTATTGTATTGCGGCATAAAAATCCTTGAATGATTTAGGGCGTGTTGATAGTAAGTATCATTTATACAGCAGCTCACAAGAGAGCACAAACGGCACTCTGTCATTGAATGGTCTAGGTTATGTAAATCTTAAGCTATTTAACTTTAGCTCAACCAATGAAAACGATAAGCAAGCCAAGCAACAATGGCGCTCACTGAACCTGTCAAGATACCACCCCAAGCAAAATCAACCAACGCTGTATCCAGTGTAAAACCTTTGTACAACGCTAAACTGGTAAAGTCATAAGTACCGTAGGCCATCAGCCCTATTAAGCCACCAAGCAAGAATATATGACCAATCGAAGCGCCTGCTTTGATTTGTGGATATAAAATCAAGACACAGAGAGCCAGTAGATAAAACATATAGAACACGCCAGCAGCAATCATGTTTGGCTCATCGGCAAGCAGATGCCCGATACGCTTTTCATAAAATAAGCCAGTCATAGTCTTGAGCCAAACTGCGTCAATACCCAAAAATATAAGCACAGCAGCCAGATATATAAATACATAACCCATAACCACATCCTTTTAATTAGCGTTTTTTAATCCCAGCTTGTTTCCATAACTGCTTGTATCCAGCATCGCTTGTTAAGACACTACCTGTTGAAACGCAACTTGTTAAGACGCTATGTTTCGTTTGGAGGCGTCTTGGCCATCACCGTTGTTGGCATTACCGCTTTCATCAAAATTCATAATATCGTGAATCAGGCGGCTGCTTTGCTCATCGGTGAGAGTATCATGAGAAGACAAATCAGAGAAATGCATCACATCAATATTGTCTGGCTTCACTGCGGTCAACTGTACCACGCCGATGGTGCGCTCTAAAAACCCACCTTCACAATAGCAAAAGTAAAAATCCCACAAGCGAATAAAGGCATCATCATAACCAAGCCCCTTAATTTCTTCACGCTGTGCCATGAACGCCGCACGCCAATCACGCAAGGTATGAGCATAGTCAAAACCGTAATCATGTAGCTGCTTGATGACCATGTCGGTTTGTTCCGTAAACTGTGTATTTAGCTCTTGATTGGAGAGCAAACAACCACCAGGGAAAATGTGCGTCTGGATAAAATCGACTGAATTAACATAATCTTGGTAGTTTTGATCGTTAAAGGTGATCGCTTGCAGCACCATCAGCCCTGTGGGTTTGAGTAAGCTATTACATTTGGCAAAAAACGTCGGTAAGTACTCGTGCCCAACGGCTTCAATCATCTCGATACTGACTAGCTTGTCGTACTGCCCTGTCAGCTCACGATAGTCTTGCTTCAGCAGGGTAATGTTATCAGACAGTCCTGCCGCATCGACTCGGCGCTGCGCCTCATCATACTGGGCATCAGAGATGGTCGTCGTCGTTATGTGACAGCCATAATGTGTGGCGGCATAAATAGCAAAACCGCCCCACCCTGTGCCAATTTCTATCACATGATCATCAGGCGTCAATTGTAATCGCTGGCAAATGAGCGCCAGTTTATGCTGCTGCGCTGCGCTCAGTGATACATCAGGCGTACGATAGACTGCCGCTGAATACATCATCGTATCGTCCAAAAACCGCTGATACATATCATTGCCCAAGTCATAATGCGCTAAAATATTGGACTTGGCACCAGACTGATCATTGCTGCGTAGCCGATGCTTCGCTTTTTCAAACGCCTTACTCACACCTGCAAAGCGATTTTCTAATTTATTCAACACCGCCAAGTTACGCGCTGCCAACCGAATCAGCCCTGTCAAATCGTCCGTATCCCACTCACCATTGATATAGCTGTCTGCTAGCGCAATAGAGCCGCCAAGCAACAGCTGCCGATAGACAGTAGGATCATGAATCATCAAGGTAACGTGTAGTGAATGGCGACCCACTGCCGAGCTGCTCGCGACACTATCGGATACTTTACCGAAGCTAACGGTATTAGGTGCTTGCTCATCGAATGCTTCGACTATAGTCAGGCTACCAAACTGGATATGCGCTAATGCGCGAAAGATGAGTTTTCTTGCCAATTGATTCATTCCCGCACTGACGGGCTGAAAAATGGCGCTCTCATTGACGACCTTACTCATCTGTGCGGTCAATTTTCCTAATGTCGAAACGGGTGCTCGGTCGGTTGGTCGTGCTGACATCGTATATTCATCCTTGTTTAAATGCTCTATGCTTAAGCGTTAAGCTGATAAATTTCTTTGGCTGATCGTTAGCCCTGTAGCTATCAAAGAATATCTTTTGGAGTCGGTGCTTTGTTCTGTTGGCTATCGGCCAGTTTTTCATCATAATGAATATAAGGCACTTTTTTAATCGCATAAAGCTTGAAAGCATGCCAATAAATACGGGTTACAGAGGTCATGTTCATTAGCGGGTTTTTTCGCAAACTATTGCGAATCGTTGTGGCGGTCATTGGAACGCCAGCCATTTTTATACCCGTTTTTAATACCTCACCGCGCTCATCGCTGATATCAATAGCAATATGAACTTGCAAGCAATTATCCGGCTGCTTTTTTACCTTAACTTGCCAACGATATAGCTGATCGATCGGGTTAAAAGGTGAGACATGAAAATCTTTATTATGACAAAATTCAGTATTCGCACCATTGAGTGTAAACCCATAATAATGGCGCTTATCCCATGGTGTATTAGAGACTTCAGCCAATACATGCGACGGTATCTGTTGCTCATCGAAACCTAAGTAAAAATTGACTGGACTAAAATATATGCCTGCATTGCGGCAAACGAGCATCCCAATAATATCGCCTGTTGGCGCACTACCCGTTTGCTCAGTAAACGCTTGATTTAAGCGATGATTAAGTGCTTGAACAGAATTTGAACGACAATTACCATGCTTGTCACTCATTGAGCAATTACTTAGGCTATTTACCTCTTGTAGAGGTAGACCTTGTAAGTAATCATCAGGACAAAACTGCTGCAATGCTTTTTTCTTTGCTGAAAATAATGGTAATCCTTTGACCAGCCGCCCTTTTGAAAGCAACTTTTTTAAAAGCTTATTTTTGCTACTAATACCTGTACTTACTTCAGGAAGCTCCAGCCCTTTAGCCAATGCGCTGATATTGATGCCCCAATAACGGTATGGGTACGCAAATTTATGCACACTTGGCAGTAACCGACTGTGCCAAGTCGTCCCATGGAACAACTGATGGGGTAACAGGTTATTAGGCGTGTCGGTTTCAATAGACATAGCACTCTCTTAAATAGTGTTCGTTAATCTCACTGCCAAAATCACTGCATTTTATGACGGCCAAATAAGCGACGCTTTCGCTTTGGTTCATCACTTTTAACAGTCGGTTGTAAACGTTCAATGTACTCAATCAGCTCCTGATTAGTAAGCGCCGTGACAACCTCACGCTTATTAAGTGTGCGCAATTTGGTATCTGCCTTTACCGGTAGGTCCTTATAACGAAACGGCGTATGTGCGCTCTCGGCATCAGGCAGATGAGTCGGATCAACCTCGTCTTTTATGACAATATCATGACCGAGCGCCTGACAGACACGTAGACCACTACGTACGCCATCTTCATGAAAACCATTAAACCAATAGGCACCGCAAAAATGTGTATGCATGTCGTTACCAGAGATACTCGACCATCTGCTTTGCGCCTTAATCATCGCTTTATCAAACACAGGATGGCTATAATCGATACGCTTAATGACGTGCTTCTCATCAATATTTTCATGAGCGGTTTCTGGATTCAGCGTAACCAAATAATTGTGCTTTTTGGTCAGGCGTTGCAAAATATTCATGTGATAAGTCAGCACTGGTTTTGCTGATGTTTGCGCTTTTTTAATATGGTTTTCAGTAACTGATTGTCCTGATTGTCGCGCAGTTTTATTTTCGAGATTCTCATCAATCAGATAATTCCAGCTGGCCCACGCCAATGGCTTGTTCGGTAGGACACTGACATCGGTATGCAGTACGGCGGTATTTTTGGTAAAGCGAAAATGTCTGAGCACCTCATTTTCATCCTTACTGGCGTCTGTTAAAATTTTGAGCGCGGTGTCTGCATGACAAGCAAAGATAACTTCGTCAAATACCAATTTTTCGTTCAAGCTTTCGATATTGTTGTCAGTAATGCTTTTATTTTGAACCGTCAATAATACTTGCTCACCATCGCGAACCACAGACTGTACGGGACTGTTTACTCTCACCTTACCGCCCGCTTTGATGAAGCGTGGAATTAACTTATTGACGTACTGTTTTGAGCCACCTTTGATCGTAAACCACTGCGGACGATTAACCACATCGAGCAAGCCATGATTGTCAAAGAACTGTGCAAAAAACACCAGTGGGAAGTCTTGTACTTCATGCAGACTGGTTGACCAAATGGCAGAAACCATTGGCAGCAGATAGTTGTCTATAAACAGCTTGCCATAGCTTTTTTCTGTGAGATAGCTGCCCAGCGTTTGCTCAGTAAAAATACTAACATCTTGCCCGTTAGCACGTGTCATTTCGTAGTCTTGGCGTAGCTGCTTGATATGTTTATTGAATTGTAAAATATCTTTGATAAATTGCCAAAACTTTGGATTGAAGGCATTCTTACGCTGCGATAATAAAGTATTGAGCGTGTGACCATTGTATTCAAAATGGCGCGCTGTATTCTTTACCGAAAAGCTCATGTCAGTCGATTGAAACGGCACTTGTAGCTCATGCAGTAGACGAAAGAAATTGGGATAAGTACGCTCATTAAAGACGATAAAGCCAGTATCTATGGCACTGTTTTCCACATTGCTGCTCTTTGCTTTTTTGCCGTCTTGTAGCGACACATCGATGGTATTTACATGGCCGCCAATATAATCATTAGCCTCGAACACTGTCACTTCATGTTGCGCCACCAGATAATGAGCGCAAGTCAATCCTGATACACCTGAGCCAATGATAGCAATACGTTTTTTAGCTTGAGCGTTAGTCATCTGCTTTGAGAGGCTGCTGGCTTCATGAGAGACTGTCTCTAGGTTCTTACGTTTACGGCGGTTAAACAGCATTGATGCGTTCCTTTCCATATTTTTAGTAATTTATTTTTTGCAATTTTTCAATATAAACTATTTTTTATTAATTTTTTCACTGACTTGCTGCCACACCAAATCTGGCAACGTCCCCAATACCTTCAGCGGTAATGTAAGCTTCTTGGGAAATTCAATCACATCGTGACCACTCACGATACCATCACGAATAGCTTTGCTTGCCTGCGCTGTTGTTTGGATAAAGGGCATGGGAAAATCATTTTGCTTAGTCATTGGCGTCTCGACAAAACCAGGCACGACCAAGCTTACCGACACATCATGCGGTGCAAGGCTAATTTGCAAAGTTTTCATTAGATAATGGATGGCAGCCTTTGAGCTGCCATAAGCTTCGGCACGAGCAAATGGCACATAAGCAGATGCTGAACCAATGCCAACCAAGCGACCTTTTGAGGCGATTAATTTTGGCAATATCCCTTCGATAGCATGTGACAACGTACCCATATTTACCGACATCACTTTCATAAACGAGGCGCTATCGAAGTTTGGCATGTCCAGATATTCGCACATGCCAGCGCCACAAATCGCCAAATCAACCTCTTCAATTTTTTCAAAAGCGTCGATAACTTTATCCCGATCCATGAGATCTAAGTCAACCGTTTCTGCGCCTAATGACTCAAGCTCAGCCAATGCGCTATCGTCTCGACCAACGGCATAGACATGATGACCGTCTAGTAGATAGTCTTTTGCCAATTGATTGCCAATACCAGACGTCGCGCCAGTAATAAGTATATGTAATTTCTTAGTAGAGTCAGTCATCGTAAACGTCCTTTTATGTATGCTGATAGTACACAACTTCCCATGCATTCAGGTGTCAAATACTTGCTTATCATCTTTAGTCAGCTGATGGCATTAACCTTTTTTTATTAAGGTATCATCCATTTTATTTATTAAATCTAAACAATCATAGCGCACGGCTATCGATTTATTGTTGTGGTTTCGCAATCAATGCGTCTCTTAATTGACTGAACCTGTCTACTCTCGCGCACTGGAAAAATTGCTCTTAGGTCTGTCGTTTTATGTTACTAGCCTTATAAGACAGCCTAATTACGGCATGCTACAATACTAAAAATCGAAATTAGCTTTACATTAAAGGGCTGATTAGTCAGCGTATTTATCATGAAAATATCCAACCTGTTAAAAGCGCTTATGTTTATTAACGGTTATTTATTTTCAAAAATCAACTTCCGTTGCGGCAGTTTTTGAAACTGCCTGATATCGTGTCCTAATGACATCTCAAACGTTATACAATTAATGATAGTGCTTCACCAATCCCACTCCACTATAAAAAGGATCTCTCATGAGCGAATTGCAACTCTCTGACCGCGTCAACAACATCAAGCCATCGCCTACGCTAGCGATTACCAATAAAGCCAAAGAGCTAAAAGCAGCTGGTAAAGACATAATCGGTCTGGGTGCGGGTGAACCTGATTTTGATACGCCAGAGCACATCAAAAAAGCAGCAATCGATGCCATTAATGATGGTTTTACCAAATACACCGCTGTCGATGGTACGCCAGAGCTCAAACAAGCCATCATTGAGAAGTTCAAACGTGACAACAACATCAGCTATGAGCCCAATGAAATCCTAGTATCGGTCGGTGGTAAACAATCATTTTTTAATCTTGCGCAAGCCTTTATCAATCCAGGTGATGAAGTCATCATTCCAGCACCTTACTGGGTCAGCTATCCTGACATGGTCATCATTGCAGAAGGCGTACCAGTCATCGTCAAATGCCCCGCTGAGCAAGATTTCAAAATCACCGCTGAGCAATTAGAAGACGCTATCACTGACAAAACTAAAATGCTGGTACTAAACAGCCCCTCTAACCCAACCGGTATGATTTACACGTTGGATGAGCTAAAAGCCATCGCTGACGTGCTGAAAAAGCACCCACAAATTTATGTTGTGTCAGATGACATGTATGAGCACATCCGCTGGACGGGCGATAAGTTCTACAATATTCTGAATGCAGCACCTGAGCTAAAAGAGCGGGCGATTATTTTAAATGGCGTGTCAAAAGCATATGCGATGACTGGCTGGCGTATTGGTTACGCTGGTGGCCCTGCCAAGCTGATTGGGGCGATGAAAAAAGTACAATCACAGTCAACCTCATGCCCAACATCGATCAGCCAAGTTGCTGCCGAAGCCGCTATCAGTGGCGATCAAAGCGTGCTCACGCCGATGGTAGAAGCATTTGAGAAGCGTTGTGATCTAGTCGTTGATGGTTTGAACGCGATTAAAGGTATTACCTGCCTGCGTCCTGATGGCGCTTTCTACGTATATCCTGATATCAAACCACTCATCAAAGCCGCTGGTCTGTCATCATGTACTGAATTTTCAGCATGGTTGTTAGAGAAAGTTGGCGTTGCAGTGGTGCCTGGTGACGCCTTTGGTCTTGGTGGCTATATGCGCATCTCTTACGCAACTGATGAAGCGACGCTAAAAGATGCCTTATCACGTATCGAAAAAGCGGTGGCTGATCTAGACGTTGCTGAATAAAGACTAAACAGCCACTGTCTTAAAATTACTACGCTTAAGTATGTGCTTAGAAATGTGCTTATAAACGAAGACGCCACCTATCCTCTATGTGGCGTCTTTTTTATTTATCTCATAATTGTTGGATTTTTTGGCAAAAAACCTCAAAAGACGCCTTATCCCCTTATTAAAATAATTATCTTTGATAATTATGCAAAAAAGGCTTGACGTATTTTTTATTTTTGCTAGAATACGCCCCACTTAGCAAGAACTCGTTAGAGGCTTCTAAGGCTCGTTGTAAGGTTTTAAACACTTGCAGCTTATTCTCCAATAGCTCAGTTGGTAGAGCAACGGACTGTTAATCCGTGTGTCCCTGGTTCGAGCCCAGGTTGGAGAGCCACATTTTAGTTGTAAATTTCTTGAATTATTTTTGATTCAATTATGGCATTTGCCAAAACCCTCATCTCTTTGATGAGGGTTTTTTTATGGCTACTATTTTTATTGGCATGAAGAAATTTATATAAAACTCAGTAGAAAAATAAGTAGCCAACGATATAACAATTATTACCTTGCTGTCCTAACAGTTTTTATTTCAGCACAACGTATGCAGCTGAAATAAAAACTGTTAAAGAAGTTAGCATTTAAAGTAAGGAAAATAATTAAGGTAGAAAAATTGAGATATGGGCTTGCTCTTTGTTTTCTTGAATCACATTGTCGTATGCTGACAGCTGCTCATTCGAGAAACTATTGGTAAACTGCCACATGGTAGCAAATATCGCGGTCAACAACACTGCCATGACCGTGAGTATGACCCATAGTGGCGTTTCGCTCGTGAGCGTGTGCTTGATTTGGTCCGGTATCGCCCAAAATGGCGAAAACTCGTTCTTATTACCCCGTAGATGCTCAATTTCATCCCCTAAACGTGAGATAAGATAACGAATTTTCTCTGGCGCTTCTAAACGATACTTCCCTTGAAAGCCAAGTAGCATCGCATAGTGATAGACCTCCAGAGCAGGTAGACGCCTCTCTCCTTGCTCGCGTAGCCCATCTAAACGCTCAAAGAACTCATTACCAGCAATTTGTGAGCCAAATAAATCCAACTGTAAAGGATTTAGCTCCCAAGCATCTTTGAGGGTTTGAAACTCTGGCTCTTGCGAGGTCATGATGGTCTCATCAATCAACGCACAATACGCATACTTGGCTTCATGGATATCTTCTGACAGAAATCCTTTTTTGCGCGCATTCATCTCGAATTTATCTAAGAAATCATATATTTTTTGACGAAATTGTCGCGGCTCTGTACTGAAATAATGATTACGCAATAAAAACACCAAGTAAAAGCCGTCATACATGATGTCTACCAGCGACTGACTACTGATACGCTTATCTAGACCCGTTGCTGAGACCTTTGAAGCCACCTCGCCTGAATCTAACAACGAAGGTGCAGAACCCATTGAATTATTCCCTGACATGATTATTCCTAATGCTTATTATTTCAAATACTATTGAGGGCGCGCCATATAGTGCATACTCATCTTGCAACCTCAGCATCTCTAGACACAAAGAACTACTGTACGATAGCCATCAGCTCTATTTTTAAATCATCAAAGCCATTTGGCACATAAATACAGATAGATTCAGATTTGAGCATTTCGTCATATAGCTCGCCTACCGGTTCGATGGTGAAGTAGCTAAAACCTGGTCTCACTGGTATCGCACTGGGTACTTGGCTGACATGTGAAATAGAAGAGCCTGGCAGCGCTGACAACACACGTTTCTCTACTGAGTCAGGCGTCGCAATTTTAAATCGACGTGGTACGATGTCGATGAGCTCGTGCATCGGCAATGATGAGCTAACAGACAGATACAGCTGTGAGCCACGCGTGATCTTGTCACTACTTAGCTCGCCTGTATAATAAGATGGCTTATTTTGACGTAATGGAATCGAGATAAAGTTACTGGCAATGACGGTATTGAGTAGCTCACGAATGATTAGAATGATACTGACAAATGAGTCATTGGCATTATCGTGATTATAAGAAGGTAAGTCGCCCACCTTATATAATGAGCTAAAAGTAGCCAATTGGCTGGCGACATTTAATAATGCTTCATAAAGGCGCTCTGGATGTAGTTTGGCATTATTATATAAATGACTGAGCTGAGAGTATGCGGTATTTAGCGTATGCAATAGCCAAAAAGAGGCAATATCTGAGGAGCGAAACTCCAGTAAGTCATTGTTAGACTGACGATGATGGTCATACAGTGACGTAGACTTGGTATTAATCATCGTCATCAAACGATATACGTGACCAATAAGCGCAGGGTTACTCGTAATATGCACACTTGGGACGATATAATCATCATCTACTTGATAGATGCCTTGAGTGGTACGCACGAGCTTGGCTACCAATAAGGACACGGTATCTTGACTAGGCGCTTGCGCAGAATGGCTTAATTGCAAACTTGGCGACAGTTTAATCACGTCAATGACTGCTTCAGCCGCTTGGCTATATAGATCTTGTGCCTCAATAGCGCCCCTTGCATAGCGTGCTGGGTTGTCACTACGATCCGTCTGTATATTGCTGCCGCCACTATGGACAATCTCTAAACTCAAAAATACGAAAACTTCATCGCCATTGTCTGGGGTATCTAAGGTAATGGCTTTGGGTAAAGTGTCGGTACGAGGTGCATGATATATCGTGCCATCTGGCAATACCGCATAAATACTTTGAAAGCTTAGTAAATTGCTTTCCAAAAGTTGCTTATCAATCTGAACATCAGATACGCCATAAGCATAAGGATGCACCAGCATCATACTCAAAGCGCGTTGCGAGTCATGATAAGTGTCTTGAATCTGAAAATGTTGGGGTCGCAAAAACAACCCTTCTCCCCATAATACCCTGTGTTTACTCAAGACAATCTCCTAAGAACAGCTGACTAGTGGCTGCTGATAATATTTAAGTTTGGTGGTAAATGTAGGTGCCAGTGCTGGGTCAACACCCTCAGTAATGCTGACATCGCATCCACCAATATTGATCGCCAGTGGCGTATCAAAATTGAGACTGGCAAGTGGGATAAGAAACTGTGAGCGCTTTTTGGTATATCTCAGCCCCACTTTAATAGCGATAAAGCGCGCGTCTTGTGGAATGTTCACAGTCAGACTGCTCTCACGATTTGGGATAATACTGATCTCTTTGGCCGCCAGTGCTTCAATATCCGTAAACTGACTCTCTTCTTCCAAAAATGCGATATAGGCAGTACTTGCTGTGCCTACTTTGGTACGCCCTGCATTGGCATTAGTGGTGGGTTTGATATTTAGAGTAATCTGCTGACGCTTCAGTTTTTCTTGTAATGCTTGCTGCTCAGCACTCATGGTCGCCAGCTGCTGTTGCTGCAGTTCTAGCTGTGCTTTTAGACTTTGCAGATCAGCACTATTTTTGCCATTATCAACGATATGGCTCATGGCATCTATAGTAGGAGGCTCGCCTGCCAATGCCGATACCTTGCCATTTGACTTGCTCAATTTATCAGTGCTGCATCCGGCGATCGCACCACTTAGCAAGCAAGTAGCAGCGATTAATGATACTGGCAATATCATACATTTATTCATACTTTCAGTTTACCTTAGCTTTTTATTATCATTATTGACTGGTCAAAATCTCAGCCATTTCTGGGCGACCGAGCACGCCTTTTTTGCGCAGCTCGACATGCCCAAGATCCATCATACGCCAATCACCACCCCACACAAGTCCGGCAGATTTGGCTACTTTACCATATAATTTATAGCCTCGCATTGCCCAAGGATCCTTTTCGCTTATGATAATTTTACCATTTCTGATAAAGGCGCTATCGCCTGCCAAACCAAACTGATGATAGCTCTTGTATGATCCTGCCTTCGTTACATGAGTGCCTTTTTTCAATAGTCTTGCTTGCCTTGCAGGGCTACGATAGCCTTCTAACAGCACCATGTCATAGCCATATTGGTCACTCATTACTTTATACACAGTCAACAGCCGTTGAACAAAATCCGAGTTCATTTTTTGCCAATTACGGTCAGCATTTTTGATATTGATATGACCATTGTTTAGATGTGTAGCCAACATATCACCTGAATAGCCAGTGCTATGATCTTGCGTGTTTAAGTCAGACAAGTCAGGCTCAGGGAGCATTAGCGGCCTATCAATCTGAGGTATATTTGTCTGATTATCTGGCCAATACCCTTCCTCTGTCTTGTCAGCTCGATAGCTTGCAACCTCGGCTTCTAGTTCAGCAAACAGCTCCTCTGGCGGAGGCGACGGCGGACGCAGACGCTCTCCTATGAGTAGTTGACTGATTTGCAAATTTGTCGTGCTAGCCACGGTATCGTTGGCATGATAAACCTCCAGAGAATGATTGGTAATCAGGGCATAACACAATCCAACCGTTGCCATGACAATCAAAAAAGACAATGCCGATATCACTGGAATACGAGAAACATCTATATCCGAAATAAAACGAATAAACTGCTTGATACGATAATGAAATACCTTCTTTGGTGTCTTTATTGATGGACGCTTGAATTTTAGGCTAGGCAATCGATGAAAAAACACCATTACTTTATCTAATAGTCGCCCACATAGCTGCCGATCAAAAAGCATGACCATCATAAGGATAGAGAGCAATGTAAAGACCGATACAGTCAAGTAAATCATAGGCAAGAGTCAGCGACAGTTGAGACGATAAAAACAAAATAATAATAAACAGGCGTTGATAATTATGATTTCGTCAGTATTATATAGACAAATCATCTCCTTTTAAAACAAAGCTAACTTAATTACACTAATTTTTATTTATTGCTATCCATTAGCTTATTTATAGACAGCTTAAAAATACCATTTCATTATAAAAATTTACTTAATAATTCCTAAAACCCTCACTGGTTATCGATTTTATAGTTTAACAACGTTTTCAAAGCGATTCCTATCATTACAATCGAATCATAAAAAAGACAAATAAAGTTAACTAGTATAGTAAAAATAAGCTTATAGATATCATAAAATTTGAATCGCAAAGCTTGTCTACATGGTAATAATCATAAGAACAACCCAACAAATAGGGAGTTTAAATAAGTGGGCGCAAAAAAAATACTGTCATACGGACGATCTATTTTAGTCATGATTTTGGTGTTGTATCTCATTTTGGTCTGGATGTACTTTAAAGACAATGCGCGACAGCTGACCTCATCTGGCTTATTGCTATGGTTTGTTACCATCCCTTTATTGTTTCTTGGCTCTATCATGGCGCTCTCATGGTGGCAAAAAAAACTGGATAAACAAACAACCGATTCACCAGAGATACTTGATGGAACAGCAGATAAAACAGACGCTATTAAGCCGCCCAATACTTATCCGTTATTTATCTATAGCCGTGTCTGCCTACCAGAAGGAGACTGTTGGTCTGAAGTGGTGGACAATGATGCAGACCTAACCGTATTGAGCGAGGATTTGACAGATATTGATGGTATGCCAATGTTGGTCAAACCGATTGCAAGACTCCCTGATGCAGCCGCCCTACCATATCCTAATATCTCTGATGCCTATTCAGCAGATTCAGAGTTTGACGACAGCTATTCAGACCATTATTTAGATTCGAACAGTGATTTAGACAATAGTTTAGACAGCCATCTCGATGATGAGAGATTTACCGAACGTAAAGCCGCGTTAAATGATACTACCTTGCGTTTACAGGCATTAATTTATGAGCAGCTAGTCTTGAGCGAGGAGATGCTGTCTAGCCTTGCCGAATACTTTTACCAACATCACCAACAAGATACGACTCAGTCCAACGCAGCCATTCATATTCATCCCGAATGGCAGCAACATTATTTGGTGAGTGCCAACGAAGTAAATAGTGAAAATAACAGCCGTAAAGAGAACGGTGATGACAAAATGACAGCAGCCTCTGCTGGTCATTTAACCAATCTTCCTATCTATCTATGCTTACCTGCCAGCGCCGATTCAGCATTTTTAATCGCGACCATAAAAGAACAGTTAGCAACTTACGGTATTCCTGATACACGGCTTGCTATTACGACCATCATAACTGACAGCACTGACATCGCAAACACCATAGCAGATAATAGCGCTAACAATACCCTAATTGCCACACCTGCAGATTTCATTAATAGACATCTGCTGCCTTTATCTAAATCAACTGCGCCGGATCTTTGCTTAATTCTCATTGCAGATTCACAGATAAGTGAAGAATGGTTAGACACTCATTTGTATGCTGAGCAAATGACCAATGTCATTCCAACTGAGGCGGGTGCGCTGTTGCTATTCTCGAATCAAGCGGCTCAAGAGCTACTCAATATTGACGCTAATACCCGTATTTTATTAACGGAGATAGGTACAGCTCATCGCACTGAGCTTTTGAGTGATAAACGTCGCTATTTGAATCATTTAACGACTATCAAAAGTCTATTAATAGACAATATGCTTTCACTGTCACCGACCGATACGACCACGCTAAAAACCACTGATAAACAGACAGTAAAGTCCACAAAAAAATCGTCTGATATCAATAGCAAAGGAAAAAACAAGACTAATGTTGCTATAACAGACATGACCATTACCGCTATGTCTGACATTAATCCATTAAAGCAGCCCTATGACTTATCAACGTATATGAGCTTTCTTGAAGCATTTATAGCACAAGGCGCTCTGGTAAACGAACATCATTTAGGGCATTATATGCCATTGAATAATTGGTTGAAGCCATTTATCAGCTTATCGTTATTCATTGACTTAGCCAAAGAAGACCAACAAGAGTCAGATAGATCATTTCTAATTACTCAACATAAGCACTGCAATATGCTTTGGTTGCTAGACTCTTCTCAAACATCTGAGTCGTAGTTTTAATGGTGTTTTGTCGTGGTAAATACTCGTTTTATTGTCTTAAGTTCACACTAGGTAGCACGCATGTTTTCAAGGTTTTTTCATCTTATCTATAACCCAAGAGTATTATTGGCGCTGGGGCTCATAGTCGCCCTAGTCTTACTTTATGATTATGTGACTATTAAAACCTTTGTTATAATCATTGGCGTCCTAATCACATGTACGGTGCTGGGGGCGCTTGGCTATTACCTGTGGAAAAAACGTAAGCTTGCCTCAGATGAGCTGGCAAACTTAGTGGAGGATAATGGCAACGAGAGCCAAGGTGACAATAGCCCTCATGTGGCCAAAGATGAAAACGCTCAAGAAGTGCAGGCGCTACGTCAGCAAATGCAAGATGCCATTAAAACCATTCGCAAATCAAAGATAGGCGATCAAACAGGCAAAGCGGCGTTATATGAGCTGCCGTGGTATATGGTCATTGGTAATCCAGCCGCAGGCAAAAGCTCTGCAGTGCTACACTCTGGCTTAAAATTCCCCTTTATGGAGCAAGGTAACAAGCTATCCGTTAAAGGCGTCGGCGGTACACGTAACTGCGATTGGTTTTTTTCGACTGAAGGTATTTTGCTCGACACCGCAGGACGTTACTCCGTTTATGAAGAAGATCGCTCAGAATGGTTGTCGTTTTTAAGCCTACTCAAAAAGAATCGACCTAAAGCACCGATCAATGGCATCATCATCGCGGTCAGTATCGCCGAACTCACCAAAAACGATCCAAACTATGCGTTGGATTTGGCCAAGAATCTGCGCAGCCGTGTGCAAGACTTAACGGAACAGTTAGAAGTTTATGCGCCTGTCTATGTGGTCTTTACTAAAATGGATTTGATTTCAGGCTTCCGTGACTTCTTTAATGACTATGAGCAAGAAGAGCGCAGCCAAGTATGGGGCGCGACCATTCCCTATCCTGAAGACCCAGAAAATATCAATATCACGGACGTATTCGAAGAGCATTTTGGTGTCTTGGTCAATGGTCTAAAAGACTTGAGCACCACTAAGCTATCCTTACGTCATCAGCGCACGGTATCTCCCAGTCTAATGACTTTCCCAATGGAATTTCAGTCGTTACGTCCCATGATACGGACGCTGATGCATGCGTTGTTTGAGGACAACCCTTTCCAATTTAAGCCCATATTGCGTGGCTTTTACTTTACCAGCGCCTTGCAAGACGGGCAAGTTAGCAGCCAAATGACGTTACAAATGGTACAAAATTACGATTTGCACCCACCTGCGATGCCGCTCAATGCGCAGCAAGAAGCCGCAGACAAGCCCTATTTTTTACAAGATCTATTTTCTAAAGTCATTTTAAAAGACAAGCATTTGGTCAGGCAGCATAAAAACCGACACAAGCGCAGTCATCGTGCGCTTGCGACGCTAGCTGCTGTCGTGACTTTGTGTGCGGCTGTCGGTCTGTGGACATGGTCTTATGCCAATAATAAACAGCTCACTGAGCGTGTCGTGGCTGACTTACAGCAAGTCGCAGCGCTACAAAAAAATTCTAACGGTGATTTACAATCCCAGCTCGAGTCGCTCAATATTCTACAAAGTCGAATCGAGCAGCTTGAAGGCTATGAAGACGACAAGCCGCTGTCTTTAAGTTTTGGCCTCTATCAAGGCGATAAGCTTAAGCAAAAATTGCTAGCAGAATATTATAACGGCATCAGCATCATCGTCTTAGCGCCAACCAAACAAAATATCGAAACGTTTTTGACCGAAGTAAATACCAATGCCGATCAATTAGAAGTCCGTACAGAAGACTCAAACACTGATGACACCTCTGATGCTGCCGTTAATGATGCTTATATCCAGTCGGACCCCACAGACGTTGAAGATGCTTATAACGCGCTCAAAGCTTATCTCATGCTTGGCAATCATGACAATTTAGAGGCCAGTCATTTGAGTGATCAGATGACCCGTTTTTGGCGCAACTGGCTCGAAGCCAATCGCGCTGACATGCTGCGTGACAAGATGATTCGCCAAGCTGAGCGTATCTTGAGTTTCACCTTGGCTCATGTCGACGACCCCGCCTTTCCATTGATCCAAAATGACTTAGGGCTGATAGACAAAACCCGTAGCAATTTATCCAAGGTTAGCAAAGGTCAACCTGCTCGTGAGCGGGTTTACTCTGAGATTAAAATGCGTGCATCTGCCCGCTTTCCATCGGTCACGGTTGCACAGATTACGCAAAACAATGCTAATGAAACACTGCTTGGTAGTTATGTCATTTCAGGCACTTTTACTAAAGAGGCATGGGATGCTTTCGTCAGTGATGAGATTGATAAAGCTGCCACTACGAGAGTGGTCGCCGATGATTGGGTGTTGGCCACCAGCAGCCAAGATGATCTTACCTTGACGGGTAGTCCTGAACAGATACGACAATATCTGGTCAATCGCTATAAGCAAGAATATATCAGTGAATGGAAACGTTTTTTATCTCAAGTGTATGTTCGGGATAGCACAGGCTTCGATGATCATGCGGTCTTATTAAACCAGCTGTCCAATGCCACAGAGTCACCGTTAAAAACTCTGTTTGAGACAGTAGATCGCCAAACTCAATGGGACAATAAAGCAGCCAATCAAGCAGCTGGCAATGGTGGCGAATCTCGTCGCTCATTTGTCAACTGGTTTAAGCAAACCATCCTGCGTCAAAGCCCTGCTGAGCTGCGGCAAGCAGAAGCAGCGATGAATAATGGTGGTAGCTCTAGTAACGCCGCGCCTGTAGCACAAGCAAGCTCAGGTGAGATTGCGCAAGAATTCTCCTCTATACATGCGCTAGTAACGCCAAGAGAAGAAAATCAGGATCTGTCATTATTAGACAGCTATTTAGTCAGCTTAGGCGATATCAGAACCCGTTTTAACAATATCGCTCGTAGTGACGACATCGGCCCTGATGCTTTGTTGTTTGCCTCACAAACCCTCAGCCCCGAAGGCTCAGAGTTAACCAAATCTCTACAGATATTAGATGAGCAGATCCTGAGTCAAGCCAACTCTGAAATAAAACAACTGGTTCGTCCGTTGTTGAGTGAGCCACTGACTCGTTCATTTAACATGCTGCTGACGCCCACTAAAGCAGAGATTAATAAAGTTTGGAAAGCGCAGGTCTATAAGCCTTTTCTCGATAATTTAGGCAGTAAGTACCCCTTTACGGCCAATGCAAACTTAGAAGCGACGCCTGCAGAGATCGGTCAATTCTTCGGCGAAGATGGCTATGTGGCGCGATTCGTCAACGAAACGTTATCGCCCTTTATCATTCGCCGCGGCGATCAAATCTCCAGTAAAATCTGGAATGGTGCAGGTTTGGGTCTCAATCCGCAGTTTGTCGCTGATTTTGGCCGTTACTTTACCAATTATACGGGTAGTAATAGTTCAGGTGCTGCTGGTGCGAATAATACTGGTGGCGCTCCCAATCAAACCACGTTCCAAATCATGCCTCTACCCGTCAGCGGTTTGACTGAATATACCATTGTGGTCGATGGTCAGCAGTTGCGTTATCGCATGGGTACTCAAGCGTGGACAACGTTTGTATGGCCGAACCCAAGTAGCCAACCTGGGGCCAGTATTCGAGCCAAAGACTATGATGGCAGAGACTTTACTGTCTTTGAAGAAGCAGGTAGCTTTGGGGTAGAAAAGCTGATTAACAGTGCACGCCGTACTGAACTTGGCAATGATGTCTTTGAGATGGCATGGTCTGGTGACGGTATCACTATCTCTGTACGCTTTAGAATCATCAGCGGCAGTGGTAGTAGTACCACTACCGGTCAAGGTCGCTCTACCAATCCCTTTACCGGCATGAAACTACCAGAGGAGATTATTGCCCTTGGTGTCACACGTACAGCAAGGCCAATTTCTGATAATAATGCTGTTGATGGCGACACTCCTAATGCGGGTTCCGGCACCAATCAGCCAGTACCGACTGGCGAGCAAAATACAAGCAATGTCACGCCGCCCGCCCGCGTATCTACTGTAGCCCCTAATACCAATAGTGAAAATAGTCCACCAGTGCAACTGCCTACTGATACCACGACGGCTACTGATGATCGTTCAGCCGTGACTGAACAGCAGGAGCAAACGCCATGACTCCAGACTCCTTGCCTTTAGTATATTTTGGAAAATTGCCTGCTCGCGGGGACTTTGTACGGGCGCGCGCTCATATCTCTGAGACCAATGCCATTGATGAATGGGTCAGCGAAGCGCTAGCCGTGTCGGAAAGTGTATTTAGCGGAATTCCGATAGACAATGTCAGTAATCATAACTTTGCCTTTTTAAATTTCAGTCATATCGATACTAGAGCTAATGAGATTATTACCGGTGTTTTGATCCCTAGTCACGATAGTAGCTATAGAAATTACCCATTGATAGGTTTTGGCGTGCTTCATCTCGATAAACCGAAAAACTGGATGAACTATCTGCCCGTCAAGTCATCAGCGCTTTGGAATGACACTTATGAAGTTTTAAGTATGGCTAAATCCAAAACTGACAATAGCGATCTGATGGAGCATCTCAATCATAGCCAACTCAGCATCGATAATAATGCCAGTACTTACTACTATGATTTTATCAATACCACTACGTTGCATGATATAGCGATCTTAATGAACATCGATAAAGCGCAGCTGATACAGCAAATCATTGCCACTGGCCTGTTATTTTTACCCACCTTTACTAAGGGTTTCCATGGCTTGAATAAAGCCATCTGCTGGTCACTTACCTCTGATAGAGAGAACTCGATACACATGGCCACTTTTTGGCACGATCTCATCAATGGTTTTTATCAGCCACACCAGCTCTACTTGAATACCTACTTATATCGTGTCGCTAATTGCTATCGCCTGCTCATGAGTTTTACTAAACCCGATGGACGTATACTCAAGCAAATATCAGAAAGTGAAAGAACTTATCCTGAAGATTGGGTAGTCATCGCTCATAGCGACTGGACTCAAGGCTATATCGATGAAGACATTGGATTGACACGGTTTAATAAAGTATTGTTACAAGACAATTTATATCTGTATGATACCAGGCAATTGTTTAAAAAAACTTTTTTAGCACAATAAATAATAGCTCACGATAACTGCTGATTCGTAACAGCTGATAGTAGCCGCCATGCATCATACCCCTGCAATTAGTCACTGCTCAACAATAGACAGATTAAAAAGGTACTTGAATGAAAGTCCTCTCTAGAATAACAAAATCCAAGCGAACAAATCACACGAAAAACCTGCTATTAGCCGCTGCTATCACACTACCTATGAGCGCCGTTGTATTTGCGGAACATAACGACACTCATGTGACAAATAATTCACAAAATGTGCCAGTGGTCATCAAAGGTGTGGTCGCTACCAGTTCAGACAAACAGCAACTGCTCGACAAACTAAAAGCACAGTATCCTGATAAACCTGTCAGAGATGAAATCGAAGTACGTTCGAACATCAGTATACCAACCAACTGGCAACAGATAGCCACGACTATCATTGATAGCGATATCTCTAACATTCGTCAGGGGCGTATCGACATTCATGGGACGACCATTAGCTTACATGGCAAGGTAAGCAGCCTTGAGCAAAAGCAAGCCATTCAAAACCGTATTCACTCGCGCCTAACTGATCTCTATCAATTAGAAAACCAGCTGGTCGTGGTAGAAGGTGAACAACGCCTCATAGACGAGACTTTAGGCAACCGTATCGTCGAGTTCGAGTCTGGTAGCACCAATCTAACGCCGATGGGTCTTGGTATCTTAGACGATATGGCAGGGGTGTTACAGCGGGTCGGTGATAAGCCTGTTCTTATCACCGGTCATACCGATAATGTCGGCAATTCTACTGCCAATCTTGCCCTATCAAATAAGCGTGCAGAAGCCGTCAAACAATACTTGATCGGTCGAAATATAAATGCGACTCGTCTCAGTACTACTGGTAAAGGAGACTCAGACCCTATCGCTAGTAACGACAACGAAGAAGGTCGCACTCGCAATCGCCGTATCGAATTTACCCTTAATGAATAACATCGCTATGTAGAACGTATGACGATAATGGTCACTAAGCAATGACGGTTAAGTGCTGATAGCTGGTTTGATAATGCTGAAAAACATACTGTCATTGCTACTAGAGATATCGATGCTACAAAAAACACCAATGCTAAAAGAGAGCCACTGCTAAAAAAATAGGGACATAACTATGCTACGCTTGACCAATACCGTGCTGCCTATGCACCCTGATCGGCTCTATGCCAGTGAAGGCAGCACTCAAGCGCCCTATCCGAGCGCTCGCCAAGACATCAATGCTCATGGTGCGTGGCAAGATAAGCTCATGCATAGCGCTGATGAAGCCGATATCATTGCTCAACTAAACCCCAATGGTAATCGCCAACACCAGCAGCACGGTATCGACACTTATGTGCTACACGTTTATATCCATGAGCGGCATCACCCTCCTTTTACGCCATTAACCAATCTCATCGGTAGCCCTCTGACCTTGAGCTTTGATATTCCAAGTGGCCTAAGCTTTCGTCATCTTTATATAACGGCTGTGCATCAGCTAGATCATGATGGCAGCTACGGCTATTATCGCCTGCTCGCCCAGCCCATCACTTATCGTCTGCATCAGCATATACGCGGTCACATTGATACTCATTTGACTGTACAAGCGATGGTAGCAGAGCGCACGGCTACGCTGGATATAGAAATCATCGATGACAGCAACAATGGTGAAGATGCTAACTGGTCACCAGCACGCATGACCCAGTGGCAAATAAGCGACTGGACACATATTTGCGAGCGGCTTGCGCGTCAAGGACTCACAGCCTATCTGCGCCATGAGCAAACGAATGAGCACAGTCCACCAAAGCTCATTATTACCACCGCAGATCCAAGTGATAGCGATGGAATCAGCCTAAATATTGGCGGGCTGCGTTACCAGCAAGTGTTACATGACCGTGTCCATGCACCTGTATTGGCATTGAGTGAGCAGGTCATCACCCAACCAAATTCAGTAACGATGCAGCGTTTTAATAGCAGCAGTGTTGCACACCCAACGCAGTCCGCTGACGTTGCGATGAGCAGTAACTCTGATGAAGTAAGCCATTCGAATAACCACACTCTCACATTAGACACACCAGCTGCTTTTGCGCCAGTAACAGATACTGAAACCATAGACGAAGCAACCATCGTGGCAAACAGTCATCAAAATCGATATAGCATCTATCATGCCATAGCCCATGCTACGGATTTGAGTGTTGCTGATACTTTTATGCTTGTCGATCACAGTGCGCTCAATCAGCACTACCGTGCTACTCATATCATTCATTTGGCACGCAATAGTCTGGCGCATGTCACAGGGCTGACCCAAAGCACACGCCACCAACAGCGTCATGCGTCGACATTAGCATCTGGCATTCATTTAACTCAGCTGTGCCTCATTACCGCTGATACCCCATGGGTCGGTCACCTATATAGCAGACATGCCCTACCGCCGATGACAGGTATCACCGAAGCGCAAAGCGATATCGATAGCCGTAACCATATGACGCCCACGCGCAGCTATTTACTGGATAGTCCAGCTCAGCCTATCAACCGATTGGAGGCGCAATCTGGCGCGAACTACGGCACCCACTTCACCCATAGAACGGACGACCAAACCCTGATGCAGTCTATCGGCGATAGCGAGCATCTAATTAACACTGGCAGTTTATTGTCATCGAGTCGCCCTAGCCTATTTGCCACGGACAACGAACAAGCGATTGAAAGCGGTTATCGCAACACGGGCAACGGCCTGTCTGAATGGGTGACTGACCACCGTACAGAAAAAGCTTACTCTCAGATAAAAATAGACAGTGCTGGGATATCTGCCAGTCTAAAGATGGGGGTCATCAATCCATCAGACACCGCCAAACGCGAAGGCATCAATGCGACTACTAACGCTCAAATCAATATAAAATCAGGCGAAGCCCTCGTCCTTTCCACTCAACCGCAAACTCATACGCAATCTGGACAGCATAACTACCAGCAGCACACCCCGACTCTGACTCAAGCTGGTCTTGGAGGTCAGCACTTAACTGAGCGGTTAACGCAACTGGCGACAGGGCTTGGACGTCATGTCAATGACCACAAAGCGATTAAGACGCAGCTTGAGACTATCGCAGAGGAACAGCAAACCAAAACCCATCAAACAATGCCATTCGCGCTGATCGATAGCGCAGCAGACAGTGCTTATGCCAGTGACGATACGCTGATTCACAGAAGCATGGGTGAGATGGTCTCCACCACGCAGCAAGATATGATGATCAGTAGTGGAGAGAGTCATAGCCAGATCGGTAGCGAGTCTCTAAATATCATAGCCGATGGTCAATTTAGCATGACCAATGCCAAAGAGAATATCACCCTCTCCGCCCATACGGGTAAGCTTGAAGCCACGGCTAAGCAGGATATAAACATCGCTTCCTCGACCAAAGAGGTTGAGATAGTAGCGACGAATAAAATTACGCTGATGGCTGGTGGTGCGAGTATCACTTTAGATGGCGCAAATATTACGATAGCGGCAAAGCAGTTTACGGAGAAGGCTGGTAAGCATAATAAGTTTGGGGGTGGTGTAGATGGGTTGGGGTTGGCGGGGTTGCCTGATGAGAAAATATTAAGCACTCTTTATAGTATCGCATACAAGTTTACAGATGATGATGGAAACCCATTAGCATTTGTTGAATACGAAGCTACTAATCTTACTACTGGTGAGCAAATATCGGGAAAGACTGATGAACATGGAATAACTGAACGTTTTTCTTCAAATAACCCTGAAGAAATTGAAGTTTATTTAAAGCTTGATGAAGACGATAACGTAGTTGAGTTGCATGAAATAACTGACGATAGCATTTAGGACAAAAGAATGGGTAAAACAACTACAAAAGCCTCTTCAAGATTAGGAACGCTTAATCTCTACAATCAAAGCATTAGCGTACCGACGCTAGTAAATTTTGAATTAACAACCGATCTTACAATAGGTGCAAATAATAAAGGAACGGGCGTAATTGACAAAAAGGGCTTAGTATTTAATAAAACTTATAAGTTCTTAGCTAAGTTAGCAGGCTCGAAGAAGGGTATCGAAAGTACGAAGATAGTTTGGGTTATTAAATATATGAGCCCTAGTACCTCTAGGAATAAGTTTATAACGTTAAAGGCAATAACTGTAGGACCTGAGTTTACGCTAGAGTTGAAAGACAAGTATAAAGATATGGCAGGTTGTGAAATCGAAATAAGTTGCCATATGCAAGCACGACCGAAAAAATCTGTTAGTAATAAATACTTTGTACATAACCGCTTTAGATATTTTGATGGCAAAAAAGTCTTGACTCAAGCACAGCAAAGAATGTCTAAACCTTGGTTAATTGATCAGGCACAATCCTCACTCTGCGGCATGGCCTGCCTATACTATATTTTAATACAACGTAGTAGTAGCTTATACAAAAAAATAGCGGTAGAGCTGCATAGAACAGGTATTTACGAACTAAGTAATGGCTATAGTATTAGGCCTAAAAGCTCAATGTATGACATAAAGCCTGACGATTCTGACTACAAAAACATGAAAATGGATGAAGTTGATTGGATAGTGCTAGCCTCTACACGTAGTAGTGAAAGCAATCTAAGATACGATGGTATCGAAACTGGGTCATTTGACCAATTAGGCGCTGTAAACTGGATGGGAATGCTTACTCGCATGTGTAAAGAGGTGGCAAGCTATAGCAGTACAAAAAGTCATGATTTGGGTTTATTAGATGTTGGAAAGACAATAATTAATAAGAGAAATTTTAGTATAGATAAATTATTTGAAATGGATAAGAAATATAAATCTGGTAAAAAAATAATAATGATGATACAGCCAAAAATGATTAGTAACAATAAAGGCGATAGAGATATTAACTCAATTCACTGGATAGTTTATGAAGGCGGTTTACAACTTTTTGATGGCGATGGACGTAATGTATTAACTGATTCTTTACATATTGGACGTGTAAAATTCAACATATTTACTTGGGGTGAAGAGCCCAACAACTCTCCAAGAGATCTACCGAGAAGAGGTATTAGCGTCACTAACTTTTCAACTAACTATTATGGTTACATAGAGGTCTATTAATGAAAAATATTAATTTTACAATATTCATATCCATTTTATTAACGGGTTGTATTGCTAAAACTAACGTCTGTTCACCATCTATTCAACCAACAATCGAATTACAAGACTTTCAGAGGCTGACTAAAAACGATAAAGCTCTTTTCCATACGCTCGATAAAAATGGAAAAAAAATTAACAGCTTTAAACTAGAATATATTATTGATTTTGATGGCTATACAGTTATTTATTTTGATGATAATAATGCTCTAGTTCCAAACCATGCATATAAAATGCAATACAATGATGATGTATATTTCGTATATAATATCAAGCTTGCAAATAATGCTAGACATCGATATTGTGATGAAGAGACTGTATATAACGTTAATAATTGCGAATCAACAGGTCAAAGTTTAACCTTTAATCCTACATGTGCTATTCCCACTGACCAAGCCGATAGCTATTTTGAAAATACAGTTAAACCAACTTTGTAAATAATGTTCAAGCAGTAACTAGACCTCTTGCATAAGTCAGCGCTATCTGTAGAATCTTCGTTATTAAGAGTCAACAAAATATCAATTTTGAAAGAGGTCTACTATTGATACGACGATCAAACCCTCATGCAGTCTATCGGTGATAGCGAACATCTGATTAATACAGGTAGTCTGCTGTCATCGACTCGCCCTAGCCTATTTGCCACGGACAACGAACAAGCGATTGAGAGCGGTTATCGCAACACGGATAACGGCTTAGCAGAATGGATTACTGATCATCGCAAAGAACAAGCTTACTCACAGCTCAACGTCGCTGATGGACAAGTCGCTGCCAGTCTAAAAATGGGTATTATCAATCCTGCTACAGATGGTGCTAAGCGCCAAGGTATTAGTGCCACTACCACTGCGCAAATCAATATTAAGTCTGGTGAAGCACCCTGACCCCTGCCGTCAAATCCGTACAGTTAAACTTGGGAGATTTTAGTTACGCAGCCTGACGATGATAATCAAACCACACCTGCCTTGCCGATTTATAGGCCAAACTCTTTTGAATCCTCGTTTGGTTATAGTACAGCTCGATATACTGTGTGATCTCGTTGGTCGCTGTAAACCTTGTTTTATAGTCTTGGTGATACACTAGCTCATTCTTTAATGTGCCCCAGAAGCTTTCTATGGGTGCGTTGTCGAAACAATTGCCTTTACCACTCATTGAGCCTTTGAAATGATGCTGCTTGATGATTTTGTGATAGGCATGACTACAATACTGACTGCCTCTGTCAGAGTGCACAATTAATCCTTGGCTTGGGCGTTTATTCTTAATTGCCATATTGAGTGCACGGCATACTAAATCTGCGGTCATGCGTTTATTAATAGCATAGCCGACCAGCTCTTTGGTGTATAAATCTTTGACTCCAGCTAAATACAACCAGCCCTCATTGGTCCAGATATAAGTAATATCACTGACCCACGATTCATTAGGACGCTTAGCATCAAATTGCTGATTTAATATGTTTGGATAGACAAGCTTATTGTGATCGGAGTTCGTGGTGACTTTAAAACGTTTGTGACGACGGCATTTGATGCCATGTTCTTCTTTAATGCTTCTGACCATATACAAGCTAATATCGTGCCCTTGCTCTATCAGCTTTGCGTGCAGTCGATCAGCACCATAGCGCTCACGAGTTTCACTGTGAGCAGCTCTAACCAGTAGCTCAGACTGGTTACGATGTATCTGTTGCTCACTAATATCGCGATTTATCCAGTCGTAATAGCTTGATGGCTTAACCTTTAGCACGCGGCACATAGTGGTGATGCTAAAGAAGTGCTGGTTATTTTTGATAAAGGCGTACCTGACTAACTGTGCTTTGCAAAGTACGACGTTGCCTCACTCGAGCATAGCTCTCCCCTTGCGTCGGGGCGAAGTAGTGCTTCGCTTTATCCCTCCTCATTTAGGATCTCTCGTTCCTCTTCAGCAACTTTGAGCTGTCGTTTAAGACGCTTGTTTTCTTCGATCACCGCCATGAGTTCAGGATCATATTGAGCTGTTCCTGCAAGTTTGCCTTGATTGGTTTTATTGTGCCAATTAGATAAGGTCTGCATGGCGATACCAAGCTGCTTTGCAGTCGCTGAAATATTCCCATCGTTGTCCGCTATCTTCTTGACGGCTTCTGCTTTGAATTCTGTGCTATAAGTTCTGATTTTCTTGGTCATGGTAAACTCCTTGTCAAGTCGCTAGTTTACCAAGTTTAGGTGTATGGTTTCTTCAGCATAGCTCAGTACGTCCCATAATCAGAGGAAGGACATTAGTCCTTCCTTAGTATGCTTGGTCATAAAAATAATGGTGCATTACAAAATCAAGAGGTTCCATATGAAAAAGTTTATTCTGTTTCTATTTTTTGCACCTTTAGGGTGTTCAGTAGAAAGTAGTGCTATTGAAGACGTGCCTAATATCGCAAAAAGTGAAACTACTTTTATTGAATCTAGTATTGAAAATAATTGTACTGGTGAACCTTTATTATTAATGTATGAAGAATTTGTCAAACTGGGTATTAAAGAATCAAATTTATTAACTATAGTAAGTTTAATATAAAATCGATACAGCCCATATCATGAAATAGTTTAGGCAGATTATTTTCCATCCATTCTTG
>NZ_CAJHAZ010000008.1 GCF_904846525.1 Psychrobacter sp. 1044
GATAGCTTTGCAGCGGCGGTAATGCTCGCTTGTGTCTTTATCTGGTTGCCCTTGATTTGAATTCTATACACACCCTAATATATCTAGCCAAAAGCTACTATATGTATTATCTATATGTATAGCTTCTTTTAAAGTAAGACCTTTCTTATGATCAAAAAACTTTCTAAATTGACCTTCAATAGATGTAAAAGTAGTAATATCATCTAATGATTCGATTTGTTCATCTAGCTTTTTTTCTATAGCTATTTTTTGAATAATGTTTGTAGGTATGAGTGTCTCAATTTCTCTCATATCAATAATATAAGCTAAACTTCCATCAATATTTTCTCTATCTTCTTTGGAAAAAGGCGATGAAGTTGAACCTTCTGCCATATTTGGATGATATTTATCACTATCAACAATACAAAGTACTAACTTTTTAGAATTCTTTATATTATCAAACATCGTTTTTATTTGGCTTCCACCCCCAAGTGAGAAATCAAAAGAAAAGTTTAATTTATGATCCGATATAGAATGAGAGTAGTACTCAGTAATAATGTTATATAGTTTAAAATCCTCAAGATTTTCAGTTAGTAGGGTTATAGGTCCCAAATTTTTAGGATCTATAAAATATTTATAGCTAACTTTAATGATAGGCTTGTCTTTCTCAAAAGCACAGATATCTCCTTCGTAGTTGAAGTCAACAACAGCATGAGTAGAAAGAGTATTGGCGATTCCAGCATACTCTCTTCTGTACGAACGTATATCATGAGTATAATTTTTAATATTAGTATTATACATGTCACATATCAATATGCTTTCAATAGTCTTGGTGTCCAATATAATAATATTATGTCTAAAGGCACTACTCATAATTAAATTTTCTAAGGCATGTTGTCTATCACTATCATGTGCGTATTGGTCAGGAAGGCAGTTTTTGATTTTAAATAGCATTATTTTCGACCTGAAAAGAAACCAATAGGCCATTGTTCTAAAAGTCCCTCACTATTAAAATAAGAGAACTTTACTTTAGTAGTGCTACTGTCTAGCTCTTTCTCAAAAAGCACTATATTAACATCTTGTGAGCTTAATAATTCATCTTCGATACAGTCACCAAGAGTATCTACCATAGTTTGACTATGAGTTTCAAAAATTATTTTAAGTGATAGTTCTCTTTCTTTTGCTGCGTTAATGACAGATACAAACATTCTAGCAAGACGCGCTTGATACTCAGGGTGAAGATGTAGTTCAGGCTGTTCAATTGCAAATATAATATCAGATTTTTTTTGTCTCAAAGTTAGCTTCTTATTTCTTGACGTCTCCATCCATATAGATGCGACAATAGGAAGTATTTGTGAAAAACCAAAACCCATATCGTTAATGTTATATTCTCTCGGGTCACTTCCAGCTTTTATTTTCAAAGCATAATGTAAACCCTGTTCTTCAACTTTGACTTGGAATCCAAAATTTTCATTTGTCCATTGAGTAAATAGTTCATTTTCTTTTTTAGGAAGTGACCTTAGAAGCATTGCTAGATTTGAACCTGTATGATCAATTTCTTTAACTTGTAGATCTTGATGTCTATAATATCTTTCAGCCGTAGATCGAAGAGGTGCTATATATTTAATATTTTTAAAAGTATTTACTATCTCATTATTTATAGTTACTAATAGACTGCTAATACTAGCAGATAGAGAAAGTTGGTAGACCATGTCACAGATATCTTTTTCTTTTTTCTCTAAATTTTTGATAAATGTTCTATTGTTTTTAAATATCTTAGTTAAAACACCTTTGATGTCATCTCTTTCATTCAAACCAATACGAACTAATCCATCTTTTATTGTGGAGTCATTTGTATTTCCAAAATACTTCTTTATTTTTGAATGTAATATATCGTAGAAATATTCGTTTGCTCCTTCATCATCAAATCTTTGATTATCTTTTGTCCAAAATCCTATTAAAGGTAGAAATTGATTTAAATTTAAATAACCCAAATCTTCTGATATTTTATTTAGAGTGCCATCTATATACAAATCACACTTTTTATCATTATTAAAAACAAAAAGATATTTATGGTTGTAGAGTTGCAAACTCAATTTCTTTAAAATAGTTTTATTATTGATTTCTGTAACACCAACCTCTACCACCGTATTAATATCTTTAGAGCTTAATATCTTTCTTTTCAAGTGATAGTAGTATGAGGAAAAATAATTAGGAGTATTAGGACTGAGTTGAATTTTAAAGTCAAAGTAAATGATATTATCTTTAACATCAAATTTCTTTGCCTCAGAAAAAGCCCCAAAGTCTACATAGGAGCTATACCATAATATAGGGCCAGTAGTATTGGCCTCAACTGACTGCCTTAGTAATGGCAAACTACGCAAAAAGGTACTTTTGCCGCTACTGTTTTTACCTATTAGCACTGTGATAGGCTTTAGATCGATATAAGGTGAGTTATCAGTGTCTGCAAAACTACGTAAGTTTCTGAGTCTAATTGATTGTAGCATTCTGTTATCTCAATAGAACGAAATTATGTTTTGTAATATATCATATCGATAATTAATTGGTATGATGTTTCGATTTAACATGCTTAATTTGAGTAAAGCTAAATATATATAACGCGTTGCAAAAAAGGTCAGCAGCAAGGTCAGACCTTTTTTGGTTGTAGCAAATTTCCTAAATGTTGGGGTATGGTGAATATTGATTAATCGTTAGTCACCTTAACCATAGATTTCTTCCAAGCGTAAACAAGCCACCAATCGACCGTCCCACTCGCGCAGTTGCGGCTCTATCTCGCTGCATTGATGCTTGGCATATGGGCAGCGTTTGTGCAGGGCGCAGCCACTTGGTGGATTGAGCGGGCTTGGTAGCTCACCTTGTAGCGTTAAATCGTTCTTATGACCATTTACCGTTGGCGCGGCAGCCAACAGAGCGATAGTATATGGATGTTTTGGCGCGTTATAAATTGCTTCTTTCGGGCCATGCTCAACTGCCTGACCTAAATACATCACCATCACATCATCAGCGACATGACGTACGACCGACAGATTGTGTGAGATAAAAACGTAAGCAGTACGATACTCATCCTGCAAATCCATGAATAGATTTAGAACTTGCGCTTGAATCGATACATCGAGTGCGGAGGTAGGCTCATCAGCGACGACAATTTTAGGATTGAGCATCATGGCACGGGCGAGGGCAATACGTTGGCGCTGACCCCCTGAAAACATATGCGGATAGCGGCCAGCATGTTCGGGACGCAGACCCACATTTCGCATCATCTCGTTGATTTTGTCACGCTTGTCGTCTTTAGAGAGTTTGGTATGGATATCTAATGGCTCAGTCAACTGATAGCCAATAGTATGGCGCGGATTTAAGCTACCATAAGGGTTTTGAAACACCATTTGAATCTCGGTACGCAGCTCTTTGAGCGCTTTTCTGCTATAGCCAGTGGTGGCTTCATCATTGATAAATAGCTCGCCATCAGTAGGCTCTTCGATGAGTGTGAGCTGGCGGGCAAGGGTAGATTTACCGCAGCCTGATTCACCGACGACGGCTAGCGTCTTGCCAGCCTCAAGCTCAAACGACACACCATTTAATGCTTTAACGTAAGCTTTTGCTTTACCCAACCCTTGCGATACTGGGTAGTGTTTATGTAGATTGTCTGCTTTTAGGACCACTTTATTACTCATACTTGTGACTCCAAGGTAGCAGCGTGAGAGGTAGATAGGTGAGAAGGCAAGCTGGGTAATTCTGAGTGAATACAGCGCACTTTGCCATTGGGCGTATCTAAAATGGGCGGTGGCACCTCACAGGCAGGCTCTTTGTACGGGCAGCGAGGAGACAATAAGCAACCACTCGGGCGATCATATTGGCTGGGTACTACACCGGGTAAGCTGTTCAATCTATCTTGACCAATAGCCAGTTCAGGGATAGCTTGCAGCAAGGCCTCCGTATAAGGGTGAGCAGGCTTTTGGAAAATCTCCGGCACGGTACTGGTTTCGACCACTTGTCCGGCATACATGACCGCGACATCACGCGAGTTTTGCGCGACCAAACCCAAGTCATGGGTAATCAGTATCATTGCCATCTGTTTTTCGCGTTGCAATCGGCTTAGCAAGTCCATGATTTGTGCTTGTACCGTGACATCGAGCGCGGTGGTAGGCTCATCAGCGATGAGTAGTTTTGGCTCACAAGCAATTGCCATCGCAATCATGACCCGCTGACTCATACCGCCTGATAACTGATGTGGATAAACCTTGAGTCGATTTTTGGCATCGGGCATTTCGACCAGCTCTAACAGCTGTAAGAGACGTGTCTGTACTGCTGAACCACGCAAGCCTAGATGCTTGCGTAGTACTTCGCCCAGTTGCATCTCAACCGTGAAGCTTGGATTTAGACAAGACATGGCATTTTGAAAGATCATTGAGATGTCTTTGCCAATGATGCCGCGTTTTTCTTTTGCTGACATACTGAGCATGTCTTTATTATCGAACATAACACGCTTGGAACGTACAGTTGCAGAGGGTGGTAGTAGCCCCATCAGTGCCATCATAGTGACCGACTTACCCGAGCCAGATTCACCGACGACTGCGATGACTTCGCCTTGTGTAATCTTTAACGACACATCATCGACTGCACGAAAAGCCCGTACACCTTGACCGAAAGTGACCGAAAGATTTTCAATATCTAACAGCAATGGTGATTCTTTTTTTGATGCGTCATTCATAGAAGTGTGAGTGATAGGCGTTTTAATTAATGGTTCAGTCATCTTAGGTCACCTGCTTTAATTTGGGATCTAGCGCATCGCGTAGGCCATCACCAGTCAAGTTAATCGACAATGCGGCTAAGAAAATGGCGACACCGGGCCAAATCGCTAGCCAAACATTACTTTGAATATATTGACGCGCCGTACCAAGCATTGCACCCCATTCAGCATCGGGTGGCTGTACACCAAAGCCTAAGAAACCAATTGCACCTGCTTCCAAAATAGCAGACGAGAAAATCATCGTCGCCTGTACGATAAGCGGTGCCATACAGTTGGGCAAAATGGTGATAAATAACAATCTAAGCACACCAGCGCCCATCACTTGCGAAGCGATAAAATACTCACGCTGTAGCTCTACCATCGCGGTAGCACGAGTCAGACGAATAAAAGGTGGCGTACAGACCAAGGCGATGGTAATAATCGTATTGGTCATAGAAGGTCCTAAGATAGCGGCAATGATGATGGCCAATAGTAAGCTCGGATAAGACATCAAAATATCGTTGACCAGCATGACCGCTTTGCCCCAAACCTTGGGCCAAAATGCAGCACTAAGTCCTAATGAAACACCGACTAACATGGCAAGAGTCGTCGCGCTCAGACCGATAAATAGAGAATAACGCGCGCCATACATCACCCGAGACAAGGTGTCTCGTCCAGCATCATCCGTGCCTAGCCAAAACATTGTATTGCCGCCATCTAGAAAGGCAGGCGGCAACTGCTCTTGACCAGTAAACAACTCGTAAGGGTCATGGGGCGCAATGGCAGGCGCAAGGATGGCAATAATGACCATCAATGCCAGCACAATAAAACCAAGCACCGCGCCTTTATTTCGGCAGAATGTCGATAAAAATAGCTGCCAAGATGACGGCGGTGTGGCGGCCATAAGATTGACATCAGAGGGAAGAACAGAAGGCTTCATGAGCAGTTCCTATAGTGGCTAACGCGTTGAAAGTATGTAGAGTTCCATTTCTAGCAATAATTTAAAATGTGCTAAAACTCACTCAAGACCATACAAACACCAATAACCACTATTTATAATATGAGTATTTATCAATGTTAAATTAAGAAGTATGTCGAATACGCGGATTGATAAGACCATACAAAATATCAATAAATAAACTAACCAAAATCAGGGCGGTGGCGACCAATAAAATACCGTTTTGCACGATAGGATAATCACGAGTGAAAAACCCATCGAGCAGCCAATTACCAACACCTGGCCAACTAAAGATAGTCTCAGTGATAATAGCCCCCGCGAGCAAGGTCGCCATCTGTAAGCCAATCACCGTCACCACAGTTATAAGGGCATTGCGCATGACGTGTACCAATATCACGCGGCGCGGCGATAGGCCTTTGGCGCGCGCTGTACGCACGTAGTCCTCATCTAACACCTCTAGCATCGCCGAGCGTGTCATCCGTGCAATCATTGCGAGTGGTATGGTCGATAAGGCAATAGACGGTAGGATAAAGTGTTTGACCACATCCCAAAATGCGCCAGGTTCTCCTGATGTTAAAGAGCCAAGTAGCCATGATCCATATAAAGGTTTGACGTCTAAAAACTGCGCGACAGATATGACACCAGCGACGGGCAACAGGCCGAGATAATGGGCGAATATACCCGTGAGGATAGGCCCCAATAAATAGATGGGCATAGAGTAGCCAGCCAGCGCCCCTGACATTAGAGTGTAGTCAATCCATGTACCACGTCGTAGCGCGGCAAAGATACCTAAGCTCACACCGACAACACTGGCAATGACAATGGCACACAAAGCCAGCTCTAAGGTTGGTACAAAATGAGCAAAGAAGTCTTGTAATACCGGAGTACGAGTACGAAAGGATTGACCAAAATCACCGGTCAATATTCCAGTTAAGTAATCCCAATATTGGACAATGAGGGGTTTGTCTAAGCCAAGTCTTTCTAACGCTCGAGCATGTAGCTCTGGATCGACCATACGCTCACCCATCATAATCTCGACGGCATCTCCAGGGACGAGCCGAATTAGGGTAAATGTCGATAGTGTTAAGCCAAGATAGACAGGAATTAGAATGGCAATGCGACGCAAAATATAAAGTAGCATGGGCTGCTCAATTCAATAGTTGTGGTTCAATCGTTTGAGATCGATGAGTAGAATGTTGGCAGAGATGAGAGAGTCGGTGACAAAATGCTTAATAAGGCGCTTAACTCATATAAATACGGCTGGAGCAAAGTGTCTGACCCAGCCGAATATAAATTAAACAATCATGCATGTCTTACCGGACGTCATCAGCTCAGGTTATTCAACCTTTACACCATCGAAGCGTATTGAGCCAAGCGGACTAATTTTATAATCGACGACGTTTGGTGCGGTGAATACCGTGACCACCGAATGCGCCATTGTCGTCCAAGGCAGCTGCTCTTTGAATATCTGCTGAGCTTGTACATAGTCGTTGACGCGCTCATCTTGATTGGTAATCTGACGGGCGTTAGTCACCAAAGTGTCAAAGTCTTTATTACACCAGCGTGAGTAGTTGTTACCACCGACCGCATCACAAGATAGTAATGTACCAAGCCAGTTATCAGGATCCCCATTGTCACCAGTCCAACCCGCTAGAATGACATCAGGTTCACCTTTAGCAGCGCGGTTTAGATACTCGCCCCATTCATACGTCACAAGCTTGGTATCGACACCAATTTTTGCCCAATCTGCTTGTAGCATTTCAGCCATGAGTTTAGCATTAGGATTGTATGGTCGCTGAACGGGCATATACCATAGATTAATGGCAAGTTTGTCCGCGCCTGCTTCTTTTATAAGGGACTTGGCCTTTTCCACATCATAAGGCGCATCTTTGATAGATTTGTCGTAACCCCATTGTGTGGGTGGCATTGGATTGGTGGCTTTTAATCCTTCGCTTTGATAAACCGCATTGATAATAGCGTCTTTATTAATGGCCATATCTAATGCTTGGCGAACTTTAAGGTCGCTAAGCTTCGGTTTTTCAACGTTATAGCCCACATAACCGACGTTAAAGCCAGGTTGATCGAGAACGGTGACCTTACCAGATTTTTTGACAGAGTCAATTTCGGCAGGTTTTGGATAAGCGGACACATGACATTCGCCTGCTTGCACTTTTTGCGCACGAACCGCCGAATCTTTGGTGATAACAAACACGAGATTATCGATATGAATATCGTCTTTGTTCCAGTAGTCTGGATTTTTGGTATAACGAATTTGCGCGTCTTTTTGATAAGAAGTAAAGACGAAAGGTCCTGTACCAACGGGTTTGGTGTTGATATCAGCAGCATTACCAGAAGCCATTAACTTTTCTGCATACTCAGCAGAATCGATATAAGCGAAGGGCATCGCTAGGTTCTGTAAAAATGGCGCGTTGGTCTCGCTGAGCGTGATTTTGACGGTAGAGTCATCAACCTTTTCGATATTGGAGATAATATCAGGTAGCCCCATACCGACCGAATAGGGGAACTCAGCAGGATAGGCTTTATTAAATTCAAAGTCTGGATTGGTGATACGCTCCAGGGTAAAGACAATGTCATCTGCGTTGAAATCACGGGTTGGGGTAAAGTAATCGGTCTTACCATATTTAACCCCTCTACGTAGGTTAAAGGTATAAGTCTTGCCGTCTTCACTAATATCCCAGCTTTCGGCTAAGGCTGGCTGAATCTCAGTACCATCTCTTTTGAATTCCACTAAGCCGTTGTAGATGGGAAAGGCGCTCGCATCAAAATCTGTACCTGCAGTGTATTGTGCTGGATCGAATCCAGCCGGACTACCTTCTGAGCAATAAAGTAAGGTTTTGGCTGCTTTAGCATCTGAGCTGGCAGCAGATTCATCGGTGGTTTTGTTGTCGCCGCTACAGGCACTGATGCCTAGAATAACTGTCGCCAACATCGTCAGTTTGAAGAGTGATTTTTGCATTATTACATCCTATGTAATGATAAATAGTCGTCAATATATTTATAAGATCGTTTTTGACCTACAAATATAATGAGCGTGCTTTTAATTCCCTTTAAAGCAATTGTTTATATCGTGTTTCTAATATGCAAAATAAAAAATATTTCAGGTTGTATTAACCATTATTCAGATTTGCAAAAAATACCGATATAAATAAGTGGTTTAAATATACTCTGTTCAACAGTGGTAATGCAAGACATCCATAAGCTAATTTGATAGAAAACGTTCTGTTTTAATATCTTTATTGCCGAATTTGTTAGAGTTCCTCCTTATTTTAGAAATGCTGATAAAATAATCACGAAAAAACAAAGGTTAAACTTTTATATAATTCGCTTATTTTCATTTTATTGAATATAAAGTTTCAGTAAATAAGTTTCTTAAATAAAAATACTAATTATAAGACGCATATCTTCCCATGTTTTATGGCGTGATATCATTCGATATGACCGTGATTTGCTTTGATAAGATCTGCGAGTTTTTCGGCAATCATAATCGTTGGCGCATTGGTATTACCGCTGATTAAAGTCGGCATGATTGAGGCATCGATGACCCTTAATCCATTTACACCGCGTACTTTTAATTGCAAATCGACGACTGAATTGCTGTCTGAGCCCATACGGCAAGTGCCGACAGGATGATAAATGGTATCTGACTTGTTGCGAATATAGCCGAGCATACCGTCTTTTTCGATATAGGGGGCAGGGTAGTCTTCAGTAATATATTTGGCGATGGGTGATTCTTGCATGATGGCGCGCGTACGCTCCGCGCCTGCAATCATATATTCCACATCTTTTGGGTGCGAGAGGTAGTTTGGATCAATCAATACCGTGTCTGAGGGGTCGGCGGAGTCCAGTCTGACCGTACCGCGGCTTTCAGGGCGTAGGTAGCAACTGTGACAAGAGACCGCAAAGCCACGTCTGAGATCACGACCGTGCTCAATTACGCGGGATATGACAAAGTGCAGTTGGGTATTTGGCCACTCTTTTGGATCATCACCGACACTAAAGAACGCGCCCGCTTCAGCATAGTTGGTAGACAAGAGGCCTGTACCATCCTTTCTCCACTGCCGAATACTTTTGGTCAATGTCGAAATCGTCGCCATACCAATACCGATGACGTCAGTGGTATTGACCTCGTAATCAAAAACGACGTCCAAATGATCTTGTAGATTACCACCAACATCGGGCGCATCTACCATGACGTCTATGCCATGCGATTGTAGATGCTCAGCAGGTCCAATACCTGACAACATCAGGACTTTGGGTGAGCCAAAAGTGCCCCCAGATAATATCACTTCATGACGCGCCATAACCGCATGCTCGACGCCATCTTTTTCATAAGCGACGCCAACGGCTTGTTTGTCTTCAAAAATGACGCGGTTGGCTTGGGCGTGGGTGATGACGGTCAAATTTGATCGGTTTTGTACTGGATGTAGATAAGCGGCCGCCGCAGAGCAGCGTTGACCTTGTTTTTCGCCATGAAAGTGGGTGACTTGATATAGCCCTGTACCGTCTTGCTTTTCGCCATTAAAATCTTGATTATGATCTAAACCATTGGTGATGGCGGCTTCTACGAATGCTTTGGAGATATCACGCGGACTCAGTAAGTCGCTGACATGCAGCGGTCCGCTATCACCATGCAGCTCGCCGCTACCATGAATATTATTTTCTGCTTTGATAAAGTAGGGCAGTACATCATCAAATCCCCAGCCAGTACAGCCTTGTTCTACCCAACGTTCATAATCGAGCGCACTACCACGGGTATAAATCATGGCATTGATAGCGGATGAACCGCCTAAGCATTGACCACGTGGTTGGAAGCCACGGCGGTCATTCAGGTGCGTCTGCGGCGTGGTGTGAAAGCACCAATTATTCAGTTTCAGCGGCTTGCCTGGCACCATCAAAATCAGTCCAGCAGGGACACGGACAGCAAGGTCTTTGCCTTCACCGCCATATTCTAATAAGCAGACACTAATGTCTGGGTTTTCTGTTAATCGGCTAGCAAGTACGCAGCCAGCTGAACCACCACCCACGATGACGTAATCAAATTTTTTATCAAATTCCATTTTATATTCCTTCTAGCATCCATGCTGAGTAAAACGTGCTCGTTAAAACGCGTTTATTGAAATAGGGTACGCATTACAGTATCTATTATTTTGCTGGAATAATAAAATAAAAATGACTAAGGGGTGTTTATCGATCAACATATGGCATGGCAAAACAATACTAGGTCGTTAAAACGCTGGTATAGGCTGTTTAAAATTATATAGCACATACCTCTGAACGTACGATAAAGCGCTTACCTTCTGGTATTTCAAGCGAAAAACTGGCTCCGCGTCCATCGACCACATCTATCGTTAGATCGGTATGTTGCCAGAGCTTATGCTGAGCTTTACCCATATAAAATGGACAGCCAACCAGCTCGCCGATGAGTACGTCTTGTCCGCCTACTTTAAATTCGCCCAATGGATAACACATGGGTGAACTGCCATCGCAGCAGCCGCCTGATTGATGAAACATCAGCTCACCGTGCTTAGATTTTAGTAAGTCGATTAATGCTTTGCAGGACTCTGTCGCTGTGACTTTCATAATGATTTCCTTATCGTTAGACCCGAACGAATGTCTTTCATAATCATACTGAATAGAAAATAAAGGGTCGCATCATATTCACTCACATGATTTATCATATGTGGTTGAAAACGATACGACCCTTTACTGATGATTACTCTAGCCAGTCATTGAGACGGTGTTACGAATTTCAAAATATCATAAAGCATATGGCTAGATAATGGTTGCTACAGACTATAGTCAATGACAATGCGACCTTCGATTTTGCCATCACGCATACGATCGAAGATATCATTGATATTTTCTAGTGGCTCAGCGGCAACGGTGGCTTTTACTTTGCCTGCTGCTGCCATGTCTAGCGATTCTTGCAAGTCGAGACGCGTACCAACGATTGAGCCACGAATGGTAATACCGTTTAAAACAGTATCAAAAATGGATACTGGGAATTCGCCCGTTGGTAGACCGTTACAGACCAAAGTACCACCGCGTCGTAACATGCCCAACGCTTGATCAAAGGCTTTTGAAGATACCGCTGTCACGAGCGCACCGTGAGCACCGCCGATTTCTTTTTGTAGATATTCAGCAGGGTCAGTATTTTTCGCATTGACAGTGACTTTAGCACCCAGTTTTTTAGCGAATGCCAGTTTTTCGTCATCAATATCTACAGCAGCAACGTTCAATCCCATCGCAATGGCATACTGAACTGCCATATGCCCCAAACCGCCGATACCTGAAATGACGACCCAATCGCCTGGCTTGGTGTCGGTCATTTTGAGACCTTTGTAGACCGTAACACCTGCACATAACACTGGTGCAATTTCAATAGAGTCAACGCTTTCAGGAATGATACCGACATAGTTGGCATCTGCTAGCACGTATTCTGCAAAGCTGCCGTTTACCGAGTAACCAGAGTTTTGTTGGCTTTCACATAAAGTTTCCCAACCACCTAAGCAATGGGTACAGTGGCCACAAGCAGAGTAGAGCCAAGGGATACCGACTCGGTCGCCTTCTTTGACATGGTGGACATTTTCACCAACGGCGGTGATAAGACCAACGCCTTCGTGACCTGGGATAAACGGTGGGCTAGGTTTGACTGGCCAATCGCCCTCAATGGCATGCAAATCGGTATGACAGACACCTGATGCCTGCATTTTTACAACGATTTGACCAGCACCTGCGGTTGGAATATCTACTTCTTCAATTTCTAAGGGTTGTCCGAATTCATGCAGCACGGCCGCTTTCATTTTATTACTCACGTTGTAACTCCTTGTCATCGTTCTTTACATTAAGATGCTCGGCGAGCATCGAGGTCGCACTTTACAGTTCTGCCATAAAGTGCTTTGAAAAACAGAATTAAAAGAAGCCCATCGCTTTAGGACTATAAGAGACCAGCATGTTTTTGGTTTGTTGATAATGATCAAGCATCATCAGATGGTTTTCGCGGCCGATACCAGATTGCTTATAACCACCAAACGCTGAATGCGCAGGATAAAGGTGATAGCAATTCGTCCAAACGCGGCCAGCTTTAATGCCACGACCGAAACGATAAGCACGAGTACCGTTACGCGTCCAGACACCAGCACCAAGACCGTATAAAGTATCATTGGCAAGCGCCATCGCTTCTTCATCGTCTTTAAACGTGGTGACAGCAAGCACAGGACCAAAGATTTCTTCTTGGAACACGCGCATATCATTCGTGCCTTCAAAGATAGTCGGCTGCACATAATAACCGTTTGCCATATCGCCATCATGCTTGGCAAGTTCACCACCGACCAAGACTTTTGCACCTTCTTTTTTACCAATATCAAGATAAGATAGGATTTTTTCTAACTGATCTGAGCTGGCTTGCGCGCCAATCATAGTATCAGTATCGAGCGGGTTGCCCATTTTAATGGCTTTCACGCGAGCGATACAGCGTTTCATAAATTCATCATAGATGCTTTCGTGTACGAGGGCGCGTGATGGGCAAGTACAAACTTCACCTTGGTTTAGCGCAAACATGACCAAGCCTTCGACTGCTTTATCTAAGAAGTCATCGTCTTCATCCATGATATCGGCAAAGAAGATATTCGGACTTTTACCGCCCAGCTCTAGCGTGACTGGAATGATATTTTCACTGGCGTATTGCATAATTAAGCGACCAGTGGTGGTTTCACCCGTAAAGGATACTTTATCGATACGTGGGTTGGAAGCGATTGGCTTACCGGCTTCAACGCCAAAGCCGTTAATGACGTTTAGTACGCCTTTCGGTAAAATATCCGCCGCGCCTATGACGTCAAGCATGTATAAAACAGAAGCTGGAGTTTGCTCGGCAGGCTTGAGGACGATACAGTTACCCGCAGCAAGGGCGGGGGCAATTTTCCAAATCGCCATTAGAATAGGGAAGTTCCAAGGAATTATTTGACCGACGACGCCTAGAGGCTCATGGAAATGATAGGCAACGGTATCTTCATCAATTTGACTAATGCCGCCTTCTTGTGCGCGGATAACGCCCGCAAAATAACGCAAATGGTCGATGGCGATTGGGATATCAGCGGCGAGAGTTTCGCGAACTGGTTTACCGTTTTCATAGCTTTCAGCGATAGCGATTGCCTCTAAATTGGCTTCGATACCGTCAGCAAGTTTGAGCAACATATTAGAGCGATCAGTGACACTGGTTTTGCCCCATGCGTCTTTTGCGGCATGAGCCGCATCTAGCGCAGCTTCAACATCGGCAGCTTTAGAGCGCGCAATCTGACAGAAGGTTTTACCATCGATTGGACTTGAGTTGTCAAAGTATTCACCATCGATTGGCGCGACCCACTCACCATTGATGAAGTTGTCATATTTTTTGCGGAATTGAACAGGACTATTTTCAGTATTGGGATAGGCGTATAACATTAACGACTCCTTGTTGTGTATTATGGCTAGTTAAGAACAAACGACTTAAGCATAAATATTTGGCCATCCTGACCAAGCTATGACCCTATCGTACTGAGCTTTAGCGATGAGCGATAATGACTTTTTATAATGATATATTTCGTATCGTATAACTTTAAGTTATGTGGCTTATCAGGGTTAAAGTCGTCCGCGAAACGGATGTAGCTGTTATAATTGTTGGCAGCTTTTTCTCTTATTATTTGCTCTTAAGCTGTTTTTCTTATTACTATTAACTTAATTGGTTTAGATATATGCGTCAATCTTCTGCTCTTGATATCTTAAAAACGGGTCAAAATGTCTTTTTGACTGGCTCAGCAGGTTCAGGTAAGACTTATACTCTCAATCAATATATTGACTATCTGCGCGCGCGCCGTGTGCCTGTCGCCGTCACTGCGAGTACCGGTATTGCTGCCACACACATGAATGGCACAACGATTCATAGCTGGTCCGGCATCGGTATCAAAGATGAGTTAAGCGACCGCGACTTGACTACGTTATCACGCAAGCAGTTTTTGGCAGACCGACTAAAAGACACCGCGGTATTGGTCATTGATGAGATATCGATGTTGCATGCTAAGCAGCTCAATTTGGTCAGCCAAGTACTCAAGCATATCCGCAAAAATGACAAAGCCTTTGGTGGTATCCAAGTGGTCGTGGCAGGGGACTTTTTTCAGCTGCCACCGATTGGTAGTAAGGGTGAAACCAATCGTGAAAAATTTGCCTTTATGTCTGAAGCGTGGCTTGATGCCAAGTTCCATATTTGTTATCTGTCTGAGCAACACAGGCAGGTTAGTGAAGCGGCAAATGGCGGGCTTGATTTGGACGATATTCTCAACCAAATTCGTCGTCAGGAAGTCACTTTTGAATCGATTGCCGCGCTGGAGGCGACTTTTGACCAAAATGTCGATATCAAACGTACCCGTCTTTATACGCACAATCTCAACGTTAATAGCATCAATGATAAAGAGCTTGCCGCGTTAGAGGGTGAGATGATGCGCTTTACTGCAACGTCCACGGGTGACAGTAAATTGGTTGAGACCCTTAAAAAAACGGTACGTACCCAAGATGATTTGGTACTAAAAGTCGGTGCCAAGGTGATGTTTATCAAAAACAATACTGAACTTGGCGTGTCCAACGGTACGATGGGTGAGCTGATTGGCTTTGCTGCTGTTAAAATTAATGATGATAGCAAAGACAGCAGTGATGATTTAATCGAAGACGATGACGACAGTGCTGAAAGTGAGACTGATAAGACTGTAAAAGGCAAAAGTAAAAAAGCCATAAAAGAGAAACCCAAAGCCAAAAAGCCAACGACGCAAAAAATGCCCGTGGTTCGGCTCAATTCAGGGCGTGAAGTTGTCGCTGAGCCTGAAGAATGGATCATCGAAGATGAGACAGGAGATGTGCTGGCAAGCTATGAGCAAGTACCGCTTTGTCTAGCATGGGCGATTACCATTCATAAGTCACAAGGCATGACCCTCGATGCTGCAGAGATTGACTTATCATGTACTTTTGAGTTGGGGCAGGGCTATGTGGCATTGTCACGATTAAAATCGCTGGCAGGTCTGCAGTTGCTGGGTATGAACGACATGAGTTTGCAGCTTGATCCGCTAGCACGCGGCGCGGACAAACGGTTTTTGGTGCTGTCAGAAGAAGCCGATGCCAATTATGCGATGCTTGATGAAGAGAGCATGACGCAGGCACATGAAAAATTTATTCTAAAATCGGGCGGTACACTGAGTAAATCAGTGATTGATGCTTATGCCACTTTGCAAAAAAAGCGCCGCGAGCAACAACAAGCGCAAATAGACAAAAAACAGAAACTGGGCAATCAAGTTTCTGATAAGTCGGACAGTACCTTGCTTGCGACGCGATTATTATTAGAGGAAAGCTTGTCGATTGCAGAAATCTCGCAAGCCCGTCAGCTTTCACAATCAACGATTATGCGTCATATTGCTGACCTAAAATCACAAGATCCAAGCCTTGCTTGTGATCATTTGCGGCCAGAGGATGAGGTGATGACGGCGGTTGGTAATGCCTACGTCGCGATTAAAGTCGCCAATAATCCAAATGATTTCAATGATGATGGCAGTATTAAATTGCGTCCAATATTCGATCATCTTAAGCAAAGTATTGATTACAATGCCATTCGTTTGGCACTGATTTTTATAACGCCTTAATGCCCAATGGTGTCTTGATACTGAGTATGACAATTCAGGGTTCAAGCATTCACCAAAGCCATTTAGCTGTTATATAACAATCCTTAGAGCCGATTGACAACTTGTTGGTTTTATTTCATTGTAGCGCTGACTTTATAGCGCTCAATTTTTTATCCTTTTATAGCGATATCTTTTTATGCCTGATTTTTCGAGCGCCACTTATCAATTAACGTCTGACCCAGTAGCAGCAGCGGCGTTTCATGCATCTAGTGAGCACACACAGCCACTGAGGATTGCTATCAATGGTTTTGGACGTATAGGGCGCAACGTTTTGCGGGCATTGCTAGAGCGTTTTGAGGTATTAGGCCGTGCGATCCATGTCGTGGCAATTAATGATTTAGCCCCAGCGGATATTTTGCTGCATTTATTAAAGTTTGACAGCACGCATGGTCGCCTAAGTCGCCTTGGGGTCAATGCAGAGATTGTAGAGAGTGGTGCGGATGACGCTAGCGATGACGGTAACAATAAAAGCGCCACACAGCTTTGTCTCACAAAAAACAATTATACCTACTGTATCAATTTATTCTCGGAACCTAACCCTGCGCAGTTGCCTTGGCAGGCGCTGGGTATCGATGTGGTGTTAGAGTGTACCGGACATTTTCGCTCTTATGAGCAAGCGCAACTGCACATAGAGGCTGGCGCGCAGCAGGTGATTATCGGTGCTGCACCATTCGATGATGTCGATGCTTGTATCGTTATGGGCGTTAATACTGATGAGCTAACACGTGAGCTGCCGATTATATCGAGTGTCTCTTGTACCACGCAGGCCTTGGTTCCTTTGATTGCGACGCTTGATACCGCATTTGGGGTAAAGTCAGCGATGATGACGGAGATTCATGCTGTCACCGCTGATCAGACAGTGCTCGATCAAGCGCACCGTGACCCAAGACGCGCGCGCGCGTCTGGTTATAACATCATTCCAACCACCTCTAGCAGTATCGCGGCGACAGAGCGTGTCCTACCTGCTATGGTAGGCAAGATAAATGGGCATTCGATACGCGTACCTACCATTGATGTAGCGGCTATTGATGTGACCTTTGTTTTTGATAAGCCCGATGTGTCTGTCGAGGCAGTCCGCGAGGCACTCAAATCTGCCAGTCAGGCACATTTGCGTGACATCATGGCTTATACGGATGAGCCACTGGTATCCAGTGATTTTATCCATCAGACTGAGTCTTTGATCATTGATGGTCAGCAGCTCATGCAAGTGGGTAGCCAGTACAAGGTTTTTGCATGGTATGACAACGAATGGGGTTATGCCAATAGATTACTAGATATGTGTCTACATCTGGCATCTTATAAAAAACCTATCGTCAGTTATCTATAAAAAAGTGACCGCGTTAACCTCGCTGCAAGTATCATATATACATCTGCACGCAGTTGCTTTGACTCTCTTTTAAACTGAATCAACGATAGCATCAAAATAATTTAAATTCGTGCAATTAATTGCTTGCATTCTTATGTTATATCGCTATAATAACGCACAAATGGAGACGTGGCAGAGTGGTTGAATGCACCGGTCTTGAAAACCGACAAGGGTTTGTAGCCCTTCGAGAGTTCGAATCTCTCCGTCTCCTCCAAATTCAAAAAAAGCCCTAATCAGTGATGATAGGGGCTTTTTTTATGCTGGTTATTTATCCTATAATTTTATAAATACTCTGCAGCACTTTTTTATCTCATTAGCGACTCATCAAATTTAATTTCCTGCCCATTCTCCAATATCAATGTGCCTTTACTGATCATGATGGTCAAGTCTTTGGTGTTTTTAATGGCACGCATAACGTTGATGTCTTCAATACTGCTCTCGATGATGATCTTGCCAGACTGCTCTGGTTTAATAGGCGGGTCAAACTGTGTTAGTGGTACGTTAAAGCTTTTGCCCTGCGCCAAGTTAGCATCTTGCATGGTCAGTGTGCCCTTAAAGCTTTGAATGGCGACCTTGCCGTGATTAGAGAGCATAAACTGCAGTTTTACTTGATTTAAGCTGTCACTATCGCTGGTTTTGACTGGTAGTAGAGCGACAGGGTAGTTCTGCGCATTGGCACTATAAGCTGGCTGGCTGCTGACGATGGGGCTTTTTTTACCTGTTGGATTGTTTGGATGTAATCGTTCGTATTCACGCTGTTGCACAAGGGCTTGCTTGATAGTGGTACGCGGCATCGCCCCCGACTCATAGGCACCGCTGAGTTTCATTCGCAACATGTAGCGGCTGAGTAATTGCTGCTCAGATTGAGGCAACTGCTCAAAAGTGGTGCCGAGTTTTTTCTGCCACTGATCTGAGTTGGTCGGTATGGTTTTTTTGGTTGGATCCGCGGTTGGCTGTGAGCAACCAGAAACGATTGGTAGTATCGCTAAGGCAATCGTCAATAACAAAGCTTTATTCAAGCGTTGATGTAAACTCGCCATCGTACACCTCCTTAAAAATCTTTATGGATAATAAAGAATGACAACAAAATAATGAGCGTTTTCTTAATATACCTCGTTTGATGAGAGGTTGTGTTTAATTATCGCTAAATGCTGTATCGCAAGCAAAATAGGCATATTTTTGTTATATGACAGCAAAAAAGGGCAGGAGACGTACTATTTATAATAAGTTCTGACAAGCAATCATGATCGGTATTTTTATTCACAATAGCTATTTTTATTACGCCCACAAAAAAAAGACTGAGTGCCGTTAAGCAAACTCAGTCTTTTTTATTGACAGCAGTAACAGCTAACGACTGTTTGAATAGTTAGTCATGAGCTTGGTCATTTTCTTGCAGCTCAGATAGTGAGTGAGTAATATTATTATTGTGGGTCACAACAATGGCCTCATCAATAATATGCTGGCTGACCCCGCGTTTACGCAGGCTTTCGATGAACACCTCATCATGGGCTAGGGTGTAGTCTTGATGATCGCGGTCAAGTCCTTGGCGAATATATAAACGAATAAGCCCTTGGATGCGTTTAAACCCCAACTCTTTTGAAGTGGCTTCTAATAGCGAAATCATCTCTTCAGACAAACGAATACTGATCGGGCGCATGATTTTTTGCGGATGATCAGAAAACTTATTTTTCACACGTACAGGTATCATAATAAACCATTATTTTTAGTGAGTAGGAGTAAAGCACTCAGACAAAAACTAACCCAATCAAAACTATCCTTACCATACAACAAAAACGCCTAAAAGAACACCGTAGCCATGCCAATCGCACTAGGTCATGTCCTCAATCCAATCTATTAACCTCTAAATGGGATAAAAATGGCTAAATTTTGCCAAACATCGTAAAATAGCTTATTAATATCTCGACATTATTTGTGCTACTGTCCTTGTTTGACGGCAATTTATCTCATTTTTGTCACCACTTTTAAAATGAGGACACGCCCTAAGATTGCGACTATCTTCTTAATTGAAAACGGCAACCATAAAAAAACCTTCATCAAATAATGATGAAGGTTTTTAGTATATGGCTCTCCAACCTGGGCTCGAACCAGGGACACACGGATTAACAGTCCGTTGCTCTACCAACTGAGCTATTGGAGAATAAGTTGGTATAACGATAAGTTAGATAAGCGCTATTGCTTGTCTTGTTTGCGTTATGTGGGGCACATTTTAGCCAAGTTGTTATAGGCTGTCAACCTTATTATGCCATTAATTATAAATATTGTTGTTATCTATCAAAAATAACCAGCAATCACTTATAAAGCGGGCTGTTTTGGCAAATTTTGACCGCTAAAATATTATTTTTTGACTAGGGCGTGTCTTCAATTCAATCGATAAATCTCTAAATGGGCTAAAAATGGTCAAAACCCTTATTTATGTAAGTTGTATATAAAATCTAGCGGTAATTTGATTAGACAAGTCGCCTATCTTTTTGAATAGTAAAACAATCTGTACCTCCCTCGAAACAAAAAAATCAGAAACAGCCCTTCACATTGCTAGAATATTTCTATAGAATACCGACCGTATGGTTTCTTTAATGTATATACATTATTAATATGTGATCAATCTGAGACAGGTAACCTAATTATGAGTCCCACCACTATTGCTTACGGTTATCTAGCCATCGCCATCATTTGCGAAGTGGTTGGCACGACCTTTTTAGTCAAGTCAGAGCAGTTTACGCGTTTGGTACCGACCCTGATTATGGGTGTGCTTTATGCCATCTCGTTTTACTTATTAACTCAAACCATCAAAACCATACCGCTTGGTATTGCTTATGCACTATGGGGCGGGTTGGGGATTGTGCTGACATCGCTCGTTGGCTTGATTTTTTTTAAGCAAAGTCTTGATACGGCAGCTGTGGTTGGTATCGCTATGATTGTGGGCGGTGTCGTGGTGATGAACTTATTCTCTAATTCTGTGGTGCACTGATATGGAAATGGAAAACGCTTACAAACGTAAAAAACAGCCCGAAGTTGTCCGTCGTGCGCTACTAGATCAGGCAGCGCGAATCACGTTAGAGCAGGGCTTATCAAAAGTGACCTTTCAGGCGGTCGCTGATGCGGTCGGAGTGACCAAAGGCGGGGTGATGCATCATTTCACCACTAAAAATGCACTCATTCTTGAAGTGTTTCATGATGCGATGGCTAGATTTGAGGCAGAAGTCAATCAAGCCATGGCAGAAGACCCTGTGCGTTATGGCTCTTTTACTCGTGCCTATATCAATGCCACAATTAGCTTAGGCGAAAAAGGGCAGGAAGAGCTCGATAGTCAAGCAACCTTATATGCATTGATGCTAGGCGATAGTGAGTTACGTGAGTTGTGGGCCAAGTGGGCAAATGCACAATTAAAGAAACATCAAGCAACTGACAATACCGAAACATTATGTATGGTGCGTCTTGTGGCTGATGGCATTTGGCTCTCTGATTTTTCAGGCATTAGTATCTCAGATAAAACCTCTATTCATAAGCGTTTGATAAAAATGACGCAACCTGAGAATGAATAAAATACTGTTCTTAAGTGATTGATCAAAGAAGATTTTTTATTAAAAAAGCATTGAAAGACAGGCTTGTAGCAATAGGCTATATAAATTTATTTTAAACATTTAACCCATGACGACATTATTTAGCATTAGCTTGTTTATAAGGCTTGTGCCAGTCGTTAATAGGAGCACCGCATGACAGATTCAAAAACAGACCTAAACAACTTAACAGACACCATTGATTTAAAACAAATACAAACTGCTTATATTAATGGTCGTTACTTAGCAATCGACGAATCGCTTGCTACTTTTGAAGACATCAATCCAGCCACGGGTGAAGTGTTAACTACCGTTCAGCAAACGACCAGTGAGCAGATTAATGAAGCGGTAAAAGCAGCACAAAAAGGTCAAAAAGTTTGGGCGGCGATGACGGCGGTTGAGCGCAGTCGTATTTTACTAAAGGCGGTTGCGATATTACGTGAGCGCAACGATGTACTCGCGTTACTTGAAACCAAAGACACGGGCAAAGCGCTCTCTGAAACCAAATATGTCGATATCGTGACTGGTGCTGATGTCGTTGAGTATTATGCAGGGCTTGCGTCGATGATTGAAGGTCGTCAGATTCCATTGCGTGATACTAGCTTTGTCTATACTCGCCGCGAGCCACTTGGCGTCGTCGCAGGTATCGGTGCGTGGAACTATCCTATTCAAATCGCGATGTGGAAAGCAGCACCAGCGTTAGCCGCTGGCAATGCGATGATTTTTAAACCTTCTGAAGTCACGCCTCTAACTGCGCTAAAACTGGCAGAAATATTGACAGAAGCGGGCTTACCAGATGGCGTCTTTAATGTTGTGCAAGGGGATTATAAAGTCGGCGAAGCGTTAACTCAGCATCCTGATATCGCCAAAGTCTCGTTTACCGGTGGTGTACCCACTGGTAAAAAAGTGATGGAAAGTGCCGCATCTTCGTCGCTTAAAGACGTAACCTTGGAGCTTGGCGGTAAGTCGCCCTTGATTATATTTGATGATGCGGACATCGATACCGCCGCTGATATTGCGATGATGGCGAATTTCTATAGCAGTGGTCAAGTTTGTACCAATGGCACGCGCGTGTTTATCCCTAAAGCCTTACAAGCCAAGTTTGAAGAAGCCATATTATTGCGCGTCGAGCGTATTAAATTGGGCGATCCAATGGATGAGAGTATTAATATGGGTCCATTGGTCAGCTTCCCACATATGGAGCGAGTACTTGGCTATATCGAGCAAGGAAAAGCGAGTGGTGCTCGTCTGCTAACAGGCGGTGACCGTGTGACAACAGGCAAATTGGCAAATGGCGCATTCGTCGCACCGACGGTATTCACTGATTGCACCGATGAAATGACTATCGTGCGCGAAGAAATCTTTGGTCCAGTGATGTCAATATTGACTTATGAGACTGAAGAAGAAGTGATTCGCCGTGCCAATGATACCGAGTATGGTTTGGCAGCTGGGGTCGTGACTGCTGACTTGACCCGAGCGCATCGAGTCATCGCTCAAATTGAAGCGGGTATTTGCTGGTTAAATACGTGGGGCGAGTCGGCTGCACAAATGCCAGTGGGCGGTTATAAGCACTCAGGTATCGGCCGCGAAAACGGCATTGAAGCCCTTGAGCATTATACGCAGACCAAGTCTATCCAAGTAGAGCTTGGTAAGTTTGAATCGGTATTTTAATCACTTTTTCTGTGAAATTTTTAAAACGGTAAGGCTGAATTATTAGGACTAATTTGTCCTTTTGGCACCGCCTTACTGATATGAAATGATGGATTTTTTAATATTATGGAGCGTTTTATGACATCAACCACACCTGAATATGACTACATCATCGTTGGCGCAGGCTCAGCAGGCAATGTGCTGGCCACCCGTTTGACCGAAGATGCCAACATTAAGGTGTTGCTGTTAGAAGCGGGTCGCCCAGACCATCGCTTAGACTTTCGCACGCAGATGCCAGCAGCGCTCGCTATGCCGTTGCAAGGTACTACTTATAACTGGGGTTATAAAACCGATCCTGAGCCCTATATGAATAACCGCGTCATGGATTGCGGTCGCGGTAAAGGACTGGGCGGCTCGTCTCTGATTAATGGGATGTGCTATATCCGTGGTAATGCCTTAGATTTTGATGACTGGTCTGAGATCAAAGGCCTAGAAGATTGGACCTATTTGGATTGCTTGCCGTATTTCAAAAAGTTAGAAAATCGTGATGCTGGCGAGAATGACTATCATGGTGTGGGCGGTCCGGTTGAGATGACCACCTCCAAACCTGGGGTCAATCCTTTATTTGAAGCGATGATCGAAGCAGGCGTGCAAGCAGGCTATCCAAGCACGGATGATTTAAATGGCTATCAACAAGAAGGCTTTGGGCCGATGGATCGCTTTGTGACGCCTAATGGTCGCCGCGCTTCGACTGCTCGCGGTTATCTCGACCGCGCCAAACCGCGTAGCAATATCACCATTTTAACGGGTGCATTGACTGACGTAATCTTATTCGACGGTAAGCGCGCTGTCGGCGTTAAAGTCGCGCATCAAGGTCAAACCAAGAATTTTTACGCGTCTCGTGAGGTGATTGTTTCATCAGGTGCGATTGCCTCGCCGCAATTATTGCAGCGCTCTGGTATTGGTCCTGGTCAATGGCTTAAAGATTTGGGTATCAATGAGATTTTAGATTTACCGGGTGTTGGTAATAATCTACAAGACCATTTAGAGTTGTATATGCAGTACGAATGTAAGCTGCCAGTGTCGATTGCGCCTGCCAATAAATGGTGGAATAAGCCTGCCATCGGTGCCGAGTGGTTGTTCAATGGCACAGGACTTGGCGCGTCAAATCAGTTCGAAGGTGGCGGTTTTATTCGTACCGATGAGAAGTTTACCCATCCTAATATTCAGTATCATTTCCTACCGTTAGCAGTGCGCTACGATGGTCGTAGTGCCGTGAAGTCGCACAGTTTCCAAGCGCATGTGGGCTCATTGCGCTCGCCAAGTCGTGGTCGCGTCAAGCTGACCTCAAAAGATCCAAGCGCGCATCCGAGCATCTTGTTTAACTATATGTCTCACGAGCAAGATTGGCAAGAGTTCCGCGCTGCCATGCGTATCACCCGTGAGATTATGCATCAGCCAGCGCTCGACCCTTATCGTGGTCGCTCGATTGCGCCAACCGATGACTTGGTGACCGATGCGCAGCTAGACGAATATGTTCGTAATCATAGCGAGACCGCTTACCATCCTTCGTGTACTTGTGCGATGGGTGAAGGTAATGATTCGGTCGTCAATGGCGAAGGACTCGTACACGGCATCGATGGCTTGCGCGTCGTTGATGCGTCGATTATGCCAAATATCATCAGTGGTAATCTAAACGCCACCACCATTATGCTTGCCGAAAAAATCGTCGATAAGATGCGTGGTAAGCAGTTGCCACGCTCGACGGTAGACTATTACGTTGCCAATGGTGCACCGCTTAGAACTGAGCCGATGCGCGCTTACCGCTCTACTGTCTAAAGAGCTATATGAGCTATTAGGCAATGAAATATATAAGCAATTTCAATAAGAAGACCTTTCCACGCAAAGGTCTTTTTCATCAGCGCTAACGTATTAAGTATTTTTAATACTGTTATGGCTGCCTTTGATTGTCATTTAAATTTTTATTTACATCGCAATTTTTATTTATTGGTACTGCTTTGTGCGTCATACAGTCCTCAAATTATGACGGACAAATCAATATCAGACCCTGTTTAATTTACCTATTGAGGTCTTTTATGTACAGCTCGCCATCAAAAGATGCGACGAAACCCCTGACTCTAAACAAGACGGTTTTTTTAGGTTCAGCTATTATTTCTATTTTATTAATTATCTGGACGATTGCGTTTCCAGATTATAGTGAGACATTGTTAAGCTCAAGCATGGCATGGGTATCAGAGAGTTTTGGCTGGTATTACATGCTGGTGGTTGCCGCTTACAGTATATTTGCACTATTTGTTGGTTTTTCTAAATACGGCGATATCAAGCTTGGGCAAGATCACGAAAAAGCCCAGTTTCCTTTCCTAGCATGGGCCGCGATGCTGTTCTCTGCGGGTATCGGTATTGATTTACTGTTTTTTGGTGCCTCTGAGCCATTGATGCATTATTTAACGCCGCATACGGGGCTGGAGCCTGCCAGTGCAGAAGCCATGCGCGAAGCACTTGCGCAAACCTTTTTACATTGGGGTCTACATGGTTGGGGTATTTATGCACTCATCGGTATGGCATTGGCGTACTTTGCGTATCGTAAAAACATGCCATTGGCGCTGCGTTCACCACTGACGCCTATCTTTGGCGAGCGTTTAATCAAGGGCTGGCTTGGTGATGGTATTGATACCTTTGGTGTTGTTTGTACCTTGATGGGTATCGCCACCAGCTTAGGCATTGGGGTATTGCAGGCCAATGCTGGATTGACCCATGTTTTCGGTATTGAATCTAGCAAAACAGTCCAGACGCTTATTATTGTAGGTGTCGTTGCTGCTGCAGCTATTTCGGCGATGACAGGTGTGGAAAAGGGCGTCCGCCGCTTATCTGAATTTAATATGCTATCGTCGATATTACTATTAATCGCCATATTGGTGATGGGTAATACGGTGTATTTGCTGAATACCTTTACCCAAAATATCGGTCAATATTTCCAAACCATTCTCTTTAAAACTTTTGATGTATATGCCTATGACGGTACTGCTGGTGCCGACTGGAAATCAGGCTGGACAATTTTTTTCTGGGCATGGTGGGTCGCTTGGGCACCGTTTGTTGGTCTATTTATCGCACGTATTAGCCGTGGTCGTACCTTGCGTGAGTTTGTCTTTGGTGTGATGTTTATTCCGCTTGGTTTCATTTTTGCCTGGTTCTCTATCTTTGGTAATTCAGCGATAGATTTGGTTGCTAATGGTGCCACTGAGCTTGGTGAAATCGCTGTTAATGACGCCGCCATGGGTATGTTTGCCTTGTTTGAGTATTTTCCTTACAGTGACGTTTTATCATTCGCTGGTGTGGTCATTGGTTTAGTATTCTTTGTGACCTCAGCGGACTCAGGCGCGTTAGTATTAGCGAATTTGAGCTCACGCGGCATGACCAATGACACGGACGCTCCTGTTTGGTTGCGCTTGTTTTGGGCAGCAGCAACGGGTCTTATCACTTTAGGATTATTATTTGCTGGTGGTTTTGCCTCATTACAGTCAGTATCCGTTATTGCAGGTTTGCCATTCTCACTCATCCTTGTGCTCTATATGGTGTCGATGTGGAGATCATTAAAAGAAGAAGGTAATAAACGTAAGGCAAGTACGATTGGTACGGCTAATGTGCTGGATAGTGGTAAGAGTTGGAAAGCACGCTTGCAACGTATCGTCAGTTTCCCTAGACATGCACAAGTTGAACGCTTTTTACAAAATGTGGTTAGACCTGCCATGACGGAAGTTGAAAAAGAATTTGCGGCAGGCGGTCTAAAAACCTCTTTGGACATCCGTAACCCTGAACATATCGGACAAGATATAGATGAAGGCATGGATGAAAGTAGCGGTCAAATAGATGGTCTAAAATTGCGAGTTGGACATGGCGATGAAGATGACTTTATTTATGAAGTTAATTTGATTAAAGCTGAGCGTCCTAACTTTACATTGAGCACCTCAACTAAGAATGCAGAGTACTATTATCGTGCCGAAGTGTTCTTGAGTGAAGGCTCACAAGAGTATGACTTGGTAGGTTACTCCAAAGAGCAAGTATTGGTCGATATCTTAAATCAGTACGAGCGCCATTTGCAGTATCTACATTTAGAGCGTTAATTGATTTATCAACACGTCCTGAATATTTAAGTAAAAACACTTAAGTAAAAACATCGTAACAAACAACCCCATAAGTTGAATGCAGCTTATGGGGTTGTTTTATGAAAAATAAAATCAGTAGATATAGGGTAAAATATATAAAGATACGTTTCGGATTATCAGTTTCGAAATATTAGCAAAGGATAAGTTTGTGACCACATTAAAGTACATCGCTCATTATTCTGAGCAAGTTCAAACCCAAGCGGCATTGCTGATTAGCGATGGTAAATTGGGCGCATATCTAGAAAAAAAGTATCCCACTCAGCACCAAATAAAAAGTGATAAGGCGCTTTATCAGTATATCAATGAGATAAAAAACCAATATATGCGCAAAGTGGGACAGTTATCGAATGTCAGCTATAGCAGTAAATTAACGGTTCTCAAACATGCGCTAGGTATTCATACCACCCAGTCTCGCATACAGGGCAGCAAGCTCAAATCGCACAACAGCATCACCGTGGCCAGCTTATTTCAAGAAGCGCCGCCTGAGTTTTTGCGCATGATTGTTGTGCATGAGTTGGCGCATTTTAAAGAGCATGAGCACAACAAAGCTTTTTATCAATTATGCTGTCATATGGAGCCTGAGTATCATCAGTTTGAGCTTGATACGCGGTTGTGGCTGCACTGGCGCGAACTGAGTTGATCGCAGTGCTGTATTCTTTTCTTCTCTTCTCAAAATGAGGACACGCCACAGATTGTATTTCTTATCATAACTTTCTTATCATAACTTTCTTATCATAAATAATATTATACCTTTTATTAATATATTTTAGTGTATAATTTAATAACGATGATTTTAATGATGGTTGATAAATGGAGAAGATGATGAAACGGATAGTTGCAACTGCACTTGCTATAAGCGCCGCCTCACTGATGGTTGGCTGTACAGCGACCAATGCCATGTCACAAAAGAGTGACGTCATTCCAGAGAATAAAAAACCGACGCCATCGGTGTTGATAAATGTGACATCAGAGGATGCTCAAGTGCAGCTGATGTCGATGGTACTGACCATGCAATCAGCGCAGCAAGGTGCCAATACTCGAGTATTGCTCTGCGGTCCAGCCGGTGATATGGCGCTCCGTGACGCACCCAAAAGTGTGACCACAGCACAACCGCCTAAAAATATGAGCCCACAGGGTTTGATGCAAATGGTCATGAAGAATACCAATACCAAGGTTGAGGTTTGTGCGCTTTATCTACCGGGTAAGGGTATTGACCAATCGGCACTGATTGACGGCGTGAGTGCTGCTGATCCTGCTGACATCGGGGCGCTAATGGTCGATCAAACCACCAAGATAATGAGCTTTTAGGCAGATAAAAAATAATTAGTAGTTTGATGAATAGAAAGGGTGTGATATCAGTTATCGCATCCTTTTTTTGTGTCAGTCATTTTGGCTAGTGGAATTGCGTTATAATCCCAGCTAAGCACTGTTTACCAAGTAATATTCGCCAAGTACTCTTGGCTGAAAAACAAGTACCATAGATCCTAATTCATAAAAGGTTATGAGCAATGATTAATACCAAAATTTATAAAGCAATTTATACTTTAGCTGAAGAGTTATTGGAAGCTGATCGTATAGGCAATCAAGCAGCATTTGATGGGTTTTATGCTGAATTAGAAGCCATTTGTAACGATAATGAAAATACCGATAAAGACCATCCAGAACAGTGGGAAACATTGGCTGACTTTACCGAAGATTTAGACGAAGCCTTAGTTATTTATGACAAGGCCTTAGCGAAAGCGACTGCGATTAATTCAAAAGATCATCTGTCGTCGATTGCTTTTTCTATGGCGGTTCTACAGCTTGAGACAGGTAACAAAGAAGCGGCTATTCAAAGTCTACAGAATGCCAAAATTACGGCTAATAAGATTGAAGATAAAGAGTTTAAGGTTGAGATAGACGAGCTGCTTACCAAGTTGTTGGCTGAATAACTTCGATACTGAGTACTGAAAAAGCTTCAACTAAGCAGGAACGATTTGTTATGCAAAACCTACCTATTGTAATTATCGGTGGTGGCTTGAGTGGCTTATATGCAGCATTTTTATTAGATCAACGAGGCATCGATTATATATTGCTTGAGGCGCGTGATAGATTGGGCGGGCGCATCGCTGTTGCGAAATCATCAGTAGATCAGAATGCTAGTAGTCAAAGTGTCGATAATGAAAAATCAAACGATGGCTTCGACTTAGGGCCATCGTGGTTTTGGCCAGAGTATCAGCCGCATTTGAGCAGTCTTATCGAGGCATTAGATTTACCACGTTTTGCGCAATTCGAGGACGGCGACATGATGGTTGAACGTGCTGCCAATCAGTTACCTATCCGTACCCAAGGCTATCAAAGCTCGCCACCGTCTATGCGCCTCGTCGGTGGTATGGCAGCGCTCATTGATGCTCTGTATGTGTGCTTAAATCCTGCGCGCATTATCACGGGGCAAATTGTAAAGCATGTAACCAAGACTGAGCGCTGTATCAGCATAGAGAGCGAGAGCAGCTCTGAAAAGATAACAGCTGGTCAAATAAATACTTATCAAGCGCAGCATGTGCTCCTTGCGCTACCGCCTCGTTTGGCGGCGAGTAACATCAAGTTTGAACCTGCTTTACCACAGGCGTTGATAACAGAATGGCAAGAGACCGCGACATGGATGGCGCCACATGCCAAATATGTGGCGGTTTATGATTCGCCATTTTGGCGCAATCAAGGACTATCGGGTTCAGCGCGCAGTGCAATAGGGCCACTTACTGAGATTCATGATGCGTCCTTGGTAGATGGCGAAGGTGCATTATTTGGCTTCTTTGGGGTTCCTGCTCACGTCCGTCAAAGCGTCTCTGAAACAGAGCTAAAAGCCCATTGCCGAGCGCAGTTGGTACGTTTATTTGGCGCACAGGCAGAGACGCCAACGGCTGAGTATCTGAAAGACTGGGCGCAAGATTCATTGACCGCGACGCCTGCTGATGCCAGTGGCGCAGGTCAACATGCTGTCGCACCGAACGCTAAGCCAAATACAGGGGTATGGCAAAACTGCCTAACGGGTAGCGCAAGCGAATGGTCAGAGGCGTTTCCTGGTTATATTGCTGGTGCTATCGACGCGGCAAATAAGGCAGTACAGGGTTTAGATTTAGGTTTGTCTGATGGGCTATCGTCATCAGCGTCACCATCCAATGGGATAGTTGATGAGTGAGTCTTTAGAACAGCCAGCTTCTCGCAACACCAGCACATGGCTCATCCCTTTTGCTTGCTTGTTAGGCGGAGGAGGTCTGATTGGTATTTCTACCAATTTGGCAAAATATGCTGGTGAGATAGGTGTTACACCACTGGCATTTCTCTTTTGGTCCATCACGGGCGCTGCTGTTATTTTATTGATCGTTGCATTAATACGCCACGAATTACCTCCCTTAAATGCGCGTAGCTTTGAATACTATTTTGTGGCGGCGCTCATCAGTGTTGCAGGTTCTAATTTACTACTGTTTTCGGCTATCCCACATGTGGGTGCAGGTTTCGTCGCGCTCATTATCTCGCTTCCACCATTGTTGACTTATCTTGGCGCATTGGCACTGCGGATGGAGCGATTTAATATCGTCCGCGCTTTGGGTGTGGCCGCGGCGCTTCTTGGCGCAGGAGTATTGGCAGCGCGTAAGTTTTTGACGCCAGACGCCAGTGTTTTTTGGATTTTGATCGCGCTTTGCGGGCCAGTATTACTGGCTATTGGTAATATATATCGCACCTTACGTTGGCCTGATAAGGCATCACCTAGCGCACTCGCGCCAGGTATGCTAATCGCGGCGTCGCTGTTGCTGCTGTCATTCAGTGTATTGCCTAATTTTTCAGTTAATATGCCACTAGACTGGGTGCCGCTAGGTTTGATTGGCATACAAGCCGCCGTATTTGCAGGTCAATTCTTATTGTTGTTTTTACTACAAAAAACCGGCGGTCCTGTTTTATTAAGTTTATTAGGATCGGTCGGCGCAATTGTCGGTGTGCCAGTGGCTATTTTTTTGCAGGGTGAGATGCCGCCAGAAGGGCTGTTTTTGGGTGCTTCATTGATCGCACTGGGCGTTGGTTTGGTGACATGGGGCGGGGTGAAAATGGCGACCACATCGATAGAAACTACGTAAAGATGACCATTAGGATATAGCGCTCAATACGCCAACCTATAAACTAATGACCCTACTAGAGCATATGTTTGCACTGTAACTATCCAAAAGTGTAGCCATGTAGAAATGTCACTATTTAAAAATGTCACTATGTAGAAATGCCGCTATGCAACCCTCACAATAATCATTTTTTATCTAATCTAACCTCACAAAACCTCGTTAGAACGTAAATATTACCGTCACTGCCAATCTATAATTTATCTACAGCCATTTTAGCAATCAGCATGGCTAAGTATGAGTGTTCAACAGCGCATCATAATTGGTTACGATTATCTCAAATCAGTTTTTGTGAGTAACATAAAAAAGGAGTATAAATATCGTGGTTATTCCTATCATGGATTAGGGCGATGCATGCAGCCAAGCGTTATCGATTGTTAAATAATGTCACGATTGTCATTAGTATTATCGGCGTAGCCATTGCTTTATTAGACAGTGGTTTCACGCTGCCGATGTGGCTACAACAGGTTTTCCATATTTTTTATCTGGCGATTATTTTTTTAGGCTTTGTTGTGACGGCAGGGCGTTACTTCTATAGCAAAAAGCCGCTGACTCTAAATAAAGTCGCGGTCTTTGACTTACTGACCAGTATCGCGATTGTCATTTTACTGGTAGCGCATTTCACTGATTTGGTGCGCTCTGGGATGTCGGTCGCTGTTGATGGCTTCGTTGCCATCAAAATTGCCGTCTTTGTGACCTTTATTCGTGAAATATCTGACCATGATTTTAATCTTAATCGTACCTTTCTAAACCCTGCACAGTTTTTTATCTTAAGCTTCCTGTCATTGGTATTGGTCGGTGCATTGCTACTGATGATGCCCAATGCAACGACGCAGCCGCTGTCTTTCATTGATGCGCTCTTTACCGCGACCAGTGCCGTCTGTGTGACTGGTCTCATCGTGGTAGATACGGCGACTTATTTCACAACTTTTGGGCAAGTCATTATCATGGGGCTGATACAGATCGGCGGCTTGGGTATTTTGACTTTTGTGACGTATTTTAGTTATTTCTTTAAGGGCGGGGTCAGTTATGAGACGCAGGCGAGCATCAGTGAGATGTCTTACATGCGCGGCATGGGTGATGTGGTATCGACCCTCAAATCCATCTTATATGTGACATTTGCCGTTGAGGCAGTGGCTGCGGCACTCATTTATATTAGCATTTATGACATACCAGATATGGATTGGTCTGAGCAGTTATTCTTCTCTGTTTTCCATGCGATTTCTGCGTTCTGTAATGCTGGATTTTCTACATTTAGCGCTGGCATGTATGATGACGCGCTACGTTTTAATTACCCATTACAACTGATTATCGCCACGACCTTTATCTTTGGCGGCATGGGTTTTGTCATTGTGGTCAATGTGCTGCGTTATTTGCGTGATCGTGCCGAGCGCCTGATATATCGCCATGATCAGCGTTATATTTATCGACCATGGTTGCTCAATATTAATAGCCGCATAACCTTGATTACGACGGGCGCTTTATTGCTGGTAGGTCTCATCGGTGTGATGATATTTGAATATAATAATGTGCTGGCAGACCATCGCAGTTTTTTCGGTAAGCTTGTCACAGGGCTGTTTACTGCTGCCACGCCGCGAACCGCAGGATTTAATACCATCGACATGGGTGAACTCGCGTTTCCCACGATTATGTTGACGATATTTTTGATGTGGATTGGTGCCTCGCCAAACTCGACGGGCGGTGGTATCAAAACCAGTACGTTTGCGATTGCACTGTTAAATACTTTGAGTTTGGCACGTGGTCAGACCAATGTTGAGGTCTTTAAGCGGCAGATTGCTGACATCTCAATTCGCCGTGCATTTTCTATTATGTGGCTGTCTTTATTGGTCATCGGTATGGGGGTGACGCTCATCAGCTATGATCAACCAGAGCTTGATTTAATCAAGGTGGTTTTTGAGTGTTTTTCAGCTTACAGCACGGTGGGATTAAGTCTGAATTTGACGGCAGATTTATCAGATTTTAGCAAAATAGTGGTGTCTGTCATTATGTTTGTTGGGCGTGTCAGCATGTTGACCATCTTTATTGCCCTACTTAAAAATAGACGCCAGCGCAATTATCGCTATCCAACTGAAGAAATCACGATCAATTAAATGGTCGTAAATAAGCCATTTCATCATTAAAAAATACTGAAAAAGGTTAATAAGGTTATGAAATATATCATCGTAGGGTTAGGGAACTTTGGCTCATCGCTAGGCATGGCGTTGACCCGTCAGGGGCACGAAGTGATTGCCATTGACAGTAGCATGCAAAAGGTTGAGGCGTATAAGGAAGTCATCTCTCATACCATCTGTATGGATGCCACGGATGAATATACTGTCAATGGTTTACCGATTATCGACACCGATATCGTTATTGTCGCAATCGGTGAAGACCAAGGCGCAAACGTCATGGCGACGGCATTATTTAAAACCCTAAAAGCAAAACGTTTGATCAGCCGTAGTATCAATCCACTGCACGAAAAAGTGTTGCAAGCTATCGGTGTGGACGACCTTATTCACCCTGAAAAAGAGGCGGCCAATCGCTGGGCCAAACGGCTGTCGCTACGTTATTTCGTCGACTCGTTTGAGCTGAGTGATCATTTCAGTATGGTAGAGATTAGCATTCCCAAGTCGTTGATTGGTCAGACCGTTGATGACTTGCAGTTGGAGCAAAAGTTCAATATTCGATTGCTTAGTACCCTGCGCTATGAGTATTATGAAGACAGCTTTGGTCGTACGCAAAGTAAGCCTAGTATTAAAGGTTTGGCGGCGCCTGAGCAAGTATTGCAAGATAAAGACGTATTGGTCATCTACGGTGCTAACAAGCATATCAACGAGTTTCTGCGTAGTGTCGGTGTGAAAATCAAATAAACATTTGCAACAGCCGTGACATGAAAAGGTAAAGGGGAAACTTATGAGTAAGCGCACTATATCCATTTTGTTGCTTGCGACGATGGCATTGTTGTCAGGCTGTGATCAGACGCCGCAAGACCCGAACGTGTTATATTCAGAAAAACATCAAGACCCCATTCAAGAGCTGGAGATGACAACAGCGGTTGATCGTAGCCAGTTTTCCTATAAACAAACCTTTTATGTGCCCATTTATTCTGACATTTATACTGACAGAGACAATCGTAAAGTCTTGCTATCAGCGACTCTGAGTGTACGCAATACCACGCTAAAAAGATCACTATACATCAATAAAATTGACTACTATGGCACTGATGGAACCTTTATAAAATCCTATTTAAACAAACCGATTGAGCTTCCAGCAATGGCCACGCTCAATTATATCGTCGAAAAAGAAGAGGATAAAGGCGGATCGGGCGCCAACTTTATCATCGAAGTCGAAGGGATAGACGAGACGGTCAAGCCTGTCATTGAGGCGGTGATGATCGGTAATTTTAGCAATAAAGGCTTTGCATTTAGTACAGAAGGTACGCCAGTGGTGCATTGATTAAGGATAATAAAATCCAAGGAAGGGATATGTCTGCAACCAAAGAAGAAATTGTCGCCTTTATGGCGTTAGAGTTTCCACAAACCAAATGTGTCATCGAGGCAGTCGGTGACAATCGCTCGACCTTATCACACGATATTGGTAACAATGAATTGCGTCCCGGTGGTACGGTCTCTGGACCAGTATTGATGAGCATCGCTGATGTGGCTCTCTATGTGGCGATACTTGGTAAAATAGGTATTGTGCCATTAACGGTGACGACGAGCTTGACCATTAACTTCTTGCGTAAACCCTCAGCAGAAGCACGTATTATCGCTGAGTGTACGTTGATGAAAGTTGGGCGCACGCTAATCGTTGGCGAGGTTGCGCTTTATTCTGAAGGCTCTCGCGACATGGTGGCTCATGTGGTTGGTACGTATTCCGTACCGCCTCAGCACGTTTAGCTATTTTTAGCCCATTTTTAAAATGAGGATAGGCTCTAAAAAAGCAGTTCTATAAAAATTAATGTCATAAAATTAATACTGATAAGGACTGCTACTGTTTGGTTGCCTCGACCTGAATGTTTAAGTGAAGGTTTTTAGTAACGCCAAACCACGCATATTTATCGATATTCCATTTGGTGCGATCAATCATCGCCGTAAAATCCCCACCACAAATATCTTTTTTGAGCGTAGGGTGTAGATAACAGTCAAACTTAGTCGCTGTTAAGCTAATAGGGTGGGTTTCGCCATGCAGCGTTAGATGACCGTCTACTTTTGTGACCATTGGGCGTGATTTGTCTTGGCTAAAATACCATTTGTTAGAATCAAAACGTGCCAATGGAAAGCGCTGCATATCAAAGAAGCTAGGGCCTATCAAAGTCTGGTTAAATGCTTTATTCCCCGTATTTAGAGAGCTGATCGGAATGACCAAGGAGATATTGCCAGTTTTTAGACTTGAGTCATATTGCAGTTGACCTTGGACATTATAAAAGCCGCCCGCAGTGGCAGGGGATTGGAAGCGTTCAATGGCAAAGCGCACATGGGTGCCAGCAGGATTGATGGTATAACTGGCGGCATGGCTGCTATGTGCAGCGCTTATTATTAATAATGGCAGTGTCAATGTCAGTAAAGGGTAGATATTTGATTTTTTTAGAATAAAAGATAGGATGCTCATAGCTACATTCCTTTGCGGGCTATTGATAAATAAAGAACGTCGTCGACGAGCGCAATCCATGCTGTTACTCAATATTAAGTCAGGCAGTCATAACTATTTATACATTACTTATCAAATGCTTAGTAGCTTTATTTTTATAAGAGTATCATTGTTAATTTGGCTATTATTTAACAGCTAAAATTGGGTTTTCGACGATTTTTGAAAGCTTGCCGCATCAGTTTTTTTGCCATTAGCATTGATACTGTTGGCTTTATTCGCTACTGGGTATTTAAAAAATAGCGTTGCAAGCGCGCAGGTTATGGTCAATGACAGAAGCATCGATACTAATGTATGACTAAAAAAGTGATCACCAAACAGCATTTTATACAGTCCCATTGTCCATCCTACGACCGTGACTATTTCAAATATTCTATAGCGATACTGATGGAGAGTGGGTAAAAATGCCAAGCCATATAGAGAAAATCCGGCACTGGCATGAGCTGCTGGGAAGCACTTGGCAGGCGTGTTAGCGACTATATTTTGCCAAATATTTAGATAAGGCAAGTCGCCACCAAACAGTATTAAATGATTGGGGCAACTGACATGAGTCACACCTTTGAGTAGCGCAATCATACTGGGAACGGCAATTAAAACAAGCAGTAGATAACCTATTTCACGCGTGGATAAAGGCGTGAGCCGTTTATCGTACTGAGCATTTTTTATTACCAGATTGATGTCTGAATTCTGTTTATGTCTCAGAATTAGAACGGCTATGAGATAAATGCCAAGCAAGATGAGTAGCAATTTAGGCAAGTCATAAAAAATAAAGGCAAAAGGTTGTGTGCCTTTTTCTAGTAGCCAGTGTCCATTAGTGTAAAAAAGCTCACTAATATGAATGTCTAATTGGCTGTGCTCAAACAACAGTGTCGCTATGATGGTCAAACATAGGAGTTTAAGCCAGACTCCATTGGCTGAATATATTTTCAAAATACAACACTCAATAATGCCATCATCCACAAGATAAATAGCAGTAGTAATGCCAAAAATTGTGCCGCAGAGCCAACATCTTTGGCTATCTTTGCCAATGGATGCTTGGCGGTCGATGTGTGATCGACACTGGTTTCGATTCCCGTGTTAATGAGTTCGACAATTAACGATAAGAAAGAAGCAACGACCAGCAGCATTTTGACGCTGATAGTGAAAGGGCACAATATAATAGCCGTGAATAATATGAGATTGAGCCAAAATACTTGTCGAAAAGCCGCCTCAAATTTGTAAGCTGCTTTAAAGCCGTCCAGAGAGTAACCAGCGGCTTTTATAATACGGTAAAATCCTGTTTTACCCTTGGCCTCACTGGCATAGCTATGAGGTAGCAGTTGTTTTTTGCCTGCTATTGGGCTTAAACCCCCACGACTCGTCGACTGGTTTTCAAGATTAATAGGATTTGCTTTATTCATATCAAATGCTTCACAGTCTATTAATATCAAGGTATGCGATAAATATTAATCATTTAACCATGGTCGAATGTTCAATATGCCCTAAGTATAAGCGGGTAGGCATTAAGAAAACGTTAAGCTTTTTTAAAATAGAGATCTGCTCTAATGATAATTGATGATAAAGGTACTGCCACCTAACGGATTGACTTGATGAGTAAGCTGCCAGCCCATATGTGTCATGATGCGCTGTACGATACTGAGTCCCAAGCCTGTGCCTTCTGCTGGATAATGGGCGTCAGCTGCCGATGACGATTCTGTATCCAATGAGATGTCTTTATACTGCTGCTCTAGACGCTCAAATCTCTCATATAGCAGCGGCATCATCACCTCAGGAATACCTAGACCAGTATCAGTGACGGTGATTTTTTCAGCATCGATAGTGATGATGACCTCACCCTCATCGGTGTACTGAAACGCATTTTTTATCAAATTACCCAGTGCCATTTTTAGTAGTTCAGGTCGTACGTGTGCGACATACAGCTGTTCTGCGACTACTTTACAGGTGACTGACTTATGGCGAAGCAAGTAATTTAAGCGCTGTACTTCATTTAACGCGATGTCATTGATAGACGTTGGCGGTGCATCCAGTTTTTCAGGAGCACGAGACAGCAATAATAAGGCGCTGATAATCTCCGAGGTTTCTTTGGCGGTCGTACTGATACGAGTGGCAAATGCGCTCAAGTGAGGATCGTTTTCTAGTTGTGAGGACAATACTTCTGATGCCCCCATGATAATCGTCAAAGGCGTGCGTAGCTCGTGACTGACATCACCAGTAAATAGCTGCTCGCGTTTGAGGTACTGCTCAAGTTTGTGGTTTTTTTCATCGATTGCGCGTGCTAACACGCCAACCTCGGAGGGCAGATGCGTCAATTCCGTCAAGTTGCGATGATCTGTTTCTACGGCTTGCTTTAAGTCTAATAAAGGTTTAATGATTTGCTTGGAGGACAGCGATGAAAATATCGCTGCAATCAATAAGCTCAAAATGACCGCTACTTTTAGGGCGTTGGCAAATATGTCTTCTAAATGCTCAAATATAACCAGAACAGGGTAATTCCCCATCACCATTTCAGTGTTTTCTAAGTAGGTTAAAATGTAGTTTTCTTTGTCTTTTTTATAATTAAAAAAATGTAACTCTGTTGTCGATTGACCGTTTTCAGTGGTGACAGTGACGGGCATCTCTTGTACGGTTTGGGTGGCCAGTTTTTGCAGATTGCTCGGTGCATTATCGAAGCGATAAATTTTAATACCCGGTTCAGCGGTATAAATAGGCTGATCGCCTTCTTTTTCTTGGCTAAGCTCTAACTGTTGTAATAAGCGAGCTTTGACCAGCTGTTGCTCCATTCTGACTTCGGCATACATGAAAATACTGACGAAAGTGGCACACAGTAATAGGGCAAATAACAAGTAGGAGAGTCGAAACTTATTGGCGATGGAGTCGATATTAAACATGATATTTACTTCGTTGTGAAAGACGTTGAGAGTCAAATAAGGACATCAGACGATGGTTTTTTAGGCTTTATCTGGATCGATAATCTGGTAACCGACACCGGGCAACGTGACTATCATGATTTTATCGAACGGCTTATCTACCTGCGCACGGACCCCATGCATGTGAGTGCGCAGTGCATCACTGCTTGGTATGTCTTCGCCCCATACCTTTTCTTCCAGCTCGGTTTTGCTAACCACGCGCGGCGCGGCGCTCATTAAGGTATGTAGTATTTTGAAGCCTGTGGGTGTGAGTTTTAGCGACTTACCTTCACGTGTAATCGTATGCTCACTATGGTTTAAAGACAATGTGCCAACAGTTAAACCATGCTCAAAATGATCATCTTTATGTCGGCGTATGAGAGCCTTAATACGAGATTCTAATTCCACCAATGAGAAAGGCTTAACTAGATAATCGTCAGCGCCACTATCGAATCCTGCCACTTTATCTAAAATCGTATCGCGAGCGGTCAGCATCAATACTGGCGTTTTGTCATGCAGCTCTTCCCTGAGCTTTTTGCACAGTTTAGTGCCGTCCATACCCGGCAGCATGACATCTAACAAGATGACGTCATATCGATTATTTGATGCGAGCGTTAAGCCACTAATGCCATTATGGGCATTGTCTAGCTCAAAGCCTTTCGGCTCAAAAAAAGCATAAATATTGGCGACGATATCGGGATTGTCTTCAATGATGAGTATCTTGTACATGAGTATTATTACCTAAAAAGGCGGAGCGATGATAAAGAATTCAATTAGCCACTTTAAAAAAGGTGGGTGCTGCTTTGGTTTCGTCAGTGGTGATACCAAAAAACTGAAGCAAGGTTGGCGTAATAAAATCATGTGATACGGGCTGATCAATCATGTTAGCTAGGCTAGTCTTAGCAATAGTGCTGCTATCAATGCCGTTGCCATTCGGTGACCAAATAATCACTGGCACGTGCTTTTGAGCATTTGGCGCAATAGCGTATGGCAGACCATGCAAGTAAATATTGTTTTCGCCCAAACTTTCTCCATGATCACTAATATATACCATCACCACCTCATAATCTTGCTCATAAGGTTTTAAGATGTCGATCACGCTATTTAAAAAATAATCTGTATAACGAATGGCATTGTCATAACCATTGATAACCGATTGGTTGTCGCATTTTGATAGCTCATTGGTCATACAGACGGGCTGATATTCTGCAAAATCTTTAGGGTAACGCTTAAAATAAGCGGGTCCATGATTGCCCATTTGATGCAGCAAAATAAGTGTGTCTTTAGGTGTCTCTTTCTGTGAGCTGCCTGACTTAACCAGTTTATCAAAACCATCAAGCATGCCTATGTCTCGACACTCAATATCACAATCTGGATTGAGCGCGGCTGTTTTATAATCCTCAAAAGTTACGCGGTCAGCCACCCCTTTGGCGCTAGAGTTATTGTCTCGCCAAACGACCTTGACGCCTTGCTTGTGTAGTGTATCGAGCACGTTTTCATTATAGCTAGCGCTATCAGGGTCATAATTTTCTCTATTGGCGTAGCTAAACATGCAAGGTACTGAATAGGCGGTGGATGTGCCGCATGACGAGGCGTCTTTAAAGCTGTAAATGTCTGATTGTTTTGAAAGCAAAGGCGTGGTGTTGCGCTCATAACCGTTTAAGCCAATATGGTCAGCGCGGACGGTTTCTCCTACTACAAATACCATCAACTTAGGTTTTACAGCGCTGTTGCTAGTGTTAAAAGAAATGCTGCGTTTTGCATCTGTGGCATGGGGGATTAGCGTATCGGGACGACGGCGCTCAGCGATATAATCAGTACCCAGTTTGATAACAGAATAAACAGGGGTAATAGGATTGACATAACTACGGACTATTTTGTGCTGGCGAAAAAAGCTGGCGTATTGGTCACCAAATGGCACTAGACACACCGCTACCAATACGATAGGTAATAATAGGGTGACTGATTTTTGAAGGGTTGCTTGTTGCCAAGACAATCGCTTTAGACGAATGTTACCAATCATGAAAGCAGGCACTATACCTAGTAAAAACAGGCGAATAAATAGACTGGGTGCCATCAATCCCATGGCTTCTGCTTGATCGGTTTGTAAGCCGTTAATGAGCATATCACGATTAAATATCGTCCCGTAGGCGTCGGTAAAGTAACCACAGATAGCTGCAATCAGCACCATTATGATAAGTACTACTTTTGCTGTTGAGCGATGACACAGCAGTGACAACACCAACCACATCAGCCCAAATAATAAGCCTGTGATGGAAAAAATAAAGCTCGTGTTTGTGCTCAATGGATAAACGCTGAGTACTTGCTCAAAAAAGCCAATATTCGCCGTCGCTACTAAGTACAGAGCAACGGCTATGATCAGATGGTTGAGATTGATCTCACGATCATAGAGCTTGCTTAGTGAGCGGCTTTTTTTATTAGCTTTGGGCGCATTGATTTTGGCGGCTTGAGATATTGACATACAAGTACTTCTCAACAGGATGGTAAGGAGTGTAATGCCTTACAGTAACAAGTACGCTGTTAAGAAGATGTTAAGGTAGTTGAATTCAATAAGATATTAGGACATATTAGGGTCTGTTGAACATTCACAAATAGGCACTGCTGATTGATCAAATCGTTTCAGACAAGGCGCAAATTGAAGATAATGCTCGTGCCTTAGCTAGACTTGCAACACAGTATGAAGCGATTTTAACATCAGCTCAAAGAGACAGGACTCTTTTTTGCCGCTTCGTCATTAAAAACATCCGCTTAGAACGACTAAACTAGATATTTTTAATCTAAAATCGACTAAAAAATAGTCACTGTCAGTGCCGTAGTCGAATGTTCAACAGACCCTAATAACCTAAACGATGACACATCCTAATTTAAACCTGTGCGAAAGAGCGTGCCAACGACAACAAAGGCGACAGAAAACAAAGTGACCAATATGATATTGATTGAAAATCCTTTCAGGGTGTGAATAGACAATCTGGGTATTCGATAGAAACGAGCGTGCAAGGCAACCAGAACAGTCATTAGTAATAATAGTAATTTGAGACTAATAAGAATACTAAAATCATTATCAAGTTTAAACCATGCAGCAATGTTGGGTAATAGCTGGTAGGCCATCCAAAGTCCAGTGATTATTTGCAGCACCAAAGCTGGCATCCCAACCCTTTCAAACAGCTGCTCAAATTGCATCAGGCCATCAATATTTCGGGATGATAGCGCTTTTGGTAAGACCACCAAGGTCAAAATCAGATGACCACCTGTCCAGACAGTAGCGCCTAACAAGTGTAGTATGAGTATATAGTTAAGCATAGATAACAATCCTTAAATGCCACTGACATAGGGCTTTATGTCGATTAACTGAGGTACTTAATCATGAAACGCGTCGCACAATTACAACCATTATCTCGTCAACATCATCTAGGTCTGAATCTATCTCGCCATGCTAAAGAGTGTGCTGATGAACCTAACGCAATTGCCGAGCATTGGCTAAATATCACGTCTTATATTAACGAGATGCAACAGCATTTTCAGATTGAAGACAATCTAATGGCTCATGCCTTACAGCCTCATAGCAGCTCCAATCCTGAGGTGGCATCGGTACTAAATACACTTGATGCGCAGCACAAGTCCCTGCATGCACTCATGGCAGAGGTTCAAGATTTGCCGCACTCTCAAAGCAATCACGTCACCGTTGGACAAGTCAAAGAACTCGCCACCTTGCTATACGATCATATTCGTTTTGAAGAACGAGAATTATTTCCTATCGTTGAGCGCTATCTGACAACAGAAGAATTAGAGGCTATTTATGATGCCAGTCCAGACAGTATCAAACGCTCCGATGAGAACCGCTAAAGCGCATTTTTTATCAAAATTTTTTTAATCTATAGCGAGATATCCTGCGTCAGAAAAATACTGCTGTCCAGCAGGCGAGCGAAGATAGTTTGAAAAATCTGTCGCGGCAGCAGTCTCACTAATCACCAACCCGTCTTGCAAAATAGGGGGGTAAGACTCTGGCGCTAACGTATAGAACTGCTCAGGCGTGGCTTTAATCGCTGTCAGTTGTGATTGAGCGACAAAGCCATAATCGACATTGCCAGTGTGCGCATATTGAAACGCTTGCCCGATATTTTCAGCTTGAATAATGCGACTTTGCTCAGTGAGAGTGTCAAAGATATTTTGTGATTGCAGGTACGCTTGTGCCGACTTGCCATAAGGGGCGAGTTCTGGATTGGCAATGGTGATTTTGCTATCAGATTCAGACATCAATAATGCATTTAAAGTAGTCGTATTGAGTCCTTTAAGGGATTTGTTAACACTATAAAGTGCCAGCTGACCTTGGGTATAAGTAAAGGGCTCGTGGGTTGCTTCGTCAGCAGATTTTGCGTTATCTAGTTTTTCTTTGGCAAGCTTGGCAGGAAATTCTTGATTGGCGGATAAAAATATATCGTAAGGTGCGCCAGAGGTAATCTGCGCATATAGCTTACCTGAAGAGGCATAAGTCACGTCAATCGCTTGTGCAGGCAAATTCTTATCCATTTTATAACCCGCAATAATCTCAGGCAATACATCTGATAAGTTGGCAGCCGCTGCGATGCGCAGTGTTTGACTCTGCTCAGTGGCATTGTTGGCGTCCGATTGAACAAGCTCAGCGGTTTGCTCTTTGCTACAAGCGGTGAGCGTTAACGCTAAGCAAGCTGATGATATCGTTATTATTTTAATCATTATTATAAAACCTTCTTATTATTGCTCTCCAGTGTCGCTCACTGTTATTGCTAAAGGTTAGCTATCGCTTTAAGTAGTCATTTGAAGCGCATTATTACCCATTATTACTAAGCCACTTAGATGAATCGTCTTGGTAATATTCTTGCTTCCAAACTGGAATGTCGGCTTTAATAGTATCTAATATCCAGCGACAAGCATCAAAGGCAGGATAGCGATGGGCAGAAACCACGCCAACCCAAATAGCGACATCACCAATCTCTAATGCACCGATACGATGGATGGCAATGGCATGGGTAATCTCAAAGCGCTTTTTGGCCTCTTCGATAATGGCGCGACCTTGATTAATGGCAAGATCTTCGTAGCCATAATAAGTCAAACGATTGACGCTACTGGCATTATTATGATTGCGTACTCGTCCTTCAAAGCAGACAAACGCGCCGCAACTGTCATTATCAAGGGTGCTTTTAAGCCGATTTTCATCAATATAGGTATCTAACAGCGCAAAACCATCACGTTCAGCGATGAGGTACGCCTCATCAATGGTACGTTTAATGCTCATCGATTGACCGTGTACATTGTCTGTCATAACCATTTTCTCTTATTGTTTTTAAGATTCTTAGTGATATAGATGATAGTTAAATGGTTTTAACCACCAGCTACTGGGGTGATAAAAACCACACTATCACCCTCATAAATCTCATCTGTCCATTTGGCAAAATAGTCATTTACTGCCACGCGTAGCTCCGACTGCGGACGACTAAAGCGATGCTTTTGGCTCAGCTGTTCATACAGTTCGGTCAATGAAGTCGACTGGGGCACAGTGACTGTTTCTTCGTGACAATTGGCTTCGTCAGCTAAGCTAGCAAAGTATAAAATATTAATATTCATCGTGGCATCTATCTCTGAATTTGTATTGCTTTCTACTAAAGTGCTCATAGAAATCTCCTTTATTTATTCATTACTAAGCTTTTTGTAGGTGATATTCATAAAGCTAATTTAAGCATGTTGATAGTCGGACTTACCGCCCGTTTTTTTCATTAAATGAATATTATCAATCACAATGTCATGCGAGATGGCTTTTGTCATGTCATAAATGGTCAAGCAAGCGACACTGACGGCGGTTAATGCTTCCATTTCTACCCCAGTTTTATGGGTGACTTTAACCGTGGCAGTCACGGCAATGCTATGCTTTGCATCATCGTATGCAAAGCTTAAGCTGATTTTATCTAAGGGCAGAGGATGGCAAAGTGGAATCAAGTCGTGGGTGCGTTTGGCTGCCATGATACCGGCAATATGAGCAGTCTGAGTGATGCTGCCTTTTTTGGTCATACCGTCCGCGGCTTTGATTTGCTTATAAATGTCCGCGGGAAAAACCACTTGTCCGCTTGCATGTGCTTCTCTGGTGCTAGCTGTTTTGCCACTCACATCGACCATGGTAATATCACCGTCGCTGTCTAAATGGGATAAGCCAGATTGATTGTTTTTATTATTGTTGTTCACTTGGTCGCTATTCATTTTTATTTCTCTTAAATGGTCAGTTTTTCTGAAAGCTAGTTTCTCTCAATAAACCTTTTTATAAGTCGTTTAGTTTGTAAGTCGTTTAAAGCTAAATAGGCATGCTCAAAATCTTTAGGCGTATTGAAATTGGTCAAATACTGCCAGTTTTTTGCAAAAGGGACGGGCTGCACAATCGGTTTAATAAACTTCATCACTTGCCGCTGTCCATCGTCAATATAATCCTTTAAATCAGGCTCAATACTTAAACGATATAAACCTAATAATGGATATAAATGACTGTCATCGGTCAGGCAAATAACAGTTTTATCAGGATTTTTCGTCATATAAGGTTGCAGTTTTTGCCATAAATCGGTGACAGGAATTAAGCTGTCACAGCTGATAACCATCAACCAAGATTGCTGCCAGCTTGCGTCTTTTGTTAATTGGTTTGAACTTACCAAACTCTTTAATGATTGCAGCGCTGCTTCAATCGCTACCAACGCGCCACCTGTTTCAATCGGCTTATCATCATTGCTTGACAGAATCTTGTTAGAAAGATCGTTAGCAGATAGATAATCAGTAATATGAAAGACCGGCGATGGCGAATTCTTAATCAAATCTGGATTGATGCTAAAGCCGCGTCCATTATCCGCAATCATGATAGGTAGATTGCTTATGATCGCAGCACTCAATTCAAGCGCTTTTCTAACATGGTAATCAAGCAAACGCTCACCTGTTGGCAAGATAAGCTCAGCTTTTGGCGATCCCATACGTTTGGACGCACCGCCCGCCAAAATTACGATACCTGCTAAGAGATTGCATTTATCTATCTTTATTAAGCTATCCGCAACTTCAAGCATGAATTAATCGTGACCTGGATTGGTGCGCATAAAGTGCGGGACAAAATTACAAGGACGCGTGCGGCTATCGAGCTGCTCTTGTAAGATACCTTCCCACGCAGTGCGGCAAGCGCCTGATGAGCCGGGTAAGCAAAAAATGCCCGTGCCATTTGCCATGCCAGCCACAGCGCGAGATTGGATGGTAGACATGCCGATATCGTCTTTTGAGATTAAGCGGAACATCTCACCAAAACCATCAACCGATTTATCAAATAATACGCCGACCGCTTCTGGCATACTGTCGCGGATATAAAAGCCAGTACCGCCAGTGGTGATAATAGCGTGCACATTTGGGTCGGCAATCCAACCGCTGATGACGGCTCTGATTTTGTAAATATCATCAATAATCAACTGACGATCGGCAAGTTGGTGTCCTGCTGTGGTCAGCTGGTCAACTAAATACTGCCCTGAGGTATCCTCTGCAAGAGTACGACTATCAGAAACCGTTAAGATGGCGATATTAAGCGGGGTAAAGGGTGCTTGCAGCTTACTCATGAATAATCCTTAATAAATACGCTTGTTATGGAAATAAAAGTTTTTATTATTGATACATTATTGATTTTATCCACCAATCATCGACAAATTATTCATCATGCCGCTGTTTGATTCGTGAAGATGATGATGTTCAGGTTTGATGGGCATAAAGCTATGAAGGGTATTAACGAGTCCTGTGACATCATCGTGTGCTAGATGCTGACGAATATCGTAATTACCTTGGTCGAATAGACACAGATGCACCTTGCCTTGACTACTTACCCGCAAACGATTGCAGCTGTCACAAAAATGAGCGGCATAAGGGGCAATCATGCCGATACGCCCTTGATAATCTGGATGGCTGTATTCTATCGCTGGACCATCGTTGCTGCCACGTATATGAGTTTGCCAGCCATTTTTTAATAAGTAATTGGTAATAATATCGGACTGTGCATGCTGCGCAAAAAATAAATCGCTATTATCACTGGTCTGCATAAATTCAATAAAGCGATAAGTGACCGCTCTGTTTTTGATGTATTCGATGGCATTCATCAAATTTTCAAAGGCGGTTTCTGCCATTAAGATACTGTTTATTTTCAGCTTAATATCTGTGGTTGCCAGTAAAGTATCCATATCAGCCAAGAGCTGCGGCAACATATCAAAGCCAGTCATCTTATGGAAGGTTGCGGCATCAAAGCTATCCATACTGATATTAAGCTGATTCAGTCCAGCCGCTTGCCAGCTAGCTAAGTGCTTGCCAAGTTTATAACCATTGCTGGTCATGGCAACGGTTTCTATACCTTCGGTATTTTTGATGGTTTTAATAATATCTACCACATCACGGCGTATAGAGGGTTCACCGCCCGTAATCCTGACTTTTTTGGTGCCAACTTGGGCAAAGCCGCGGATTAACGTGGCAATTTCAGTGACGCTAAGCTCGTTTTGTGGTGGTTTGCCTTGATAGCCATCTGGCAGGCAATATTCACAGCGAAAATTACAGAAATCAGTAATCGATAGACGCAAATAGGTGAGACGTCGTGCGAAACCATCGGTTAATGGTTGAGAGAGCGTGACCGGAAAATACGTCGACGTGCTAGCAGCTTGCGTTGTAACGTTCGATGATGAGTCACCATCAAAAATAACGGGTGCAGCGGCAGGCGAATACAATTGCGCATTACCTAGGGTAGGGGCAAGATGGTTCATAGATGATTACCATTAATATTAAGTATAGTGTGTACTTTTAGGCGTTGCCTCAGGTTGTGAGTGGGAAGTTCTATTTAAACACGATTATGACAGTTTGCAAGTAAATAACTATTCACCGTAAGTGACCCAAAAACTACCACTAAAGTAGTAGATGCTACTTGATTATGATTTTTAAAATCAACATACGCCCTAAGCAGTTTCTCATGATTTATGGCTAATCAACAGTATAAAGAGTTATTAACTGTGTAACGCTTTACACCCTTGATTAGCCATGCAGTTTTTTAGCTATACCGTTATTAATGATTCAATTATTTAGCTGTTGTTTAGCTATTATTCAGCGATGCAACCAAGGGAAAGGTTTCACTTTTACGGTTTCACCAGCGGCTACATTGCCAGAATCTTGTGCCAAGACAATAAAACAATTGGCGTGGCTTAGTTGTTTGATACGGTGCGATTGTTGCTTGGTAAAGCTTTCAACTTGGAAATCGCCAAGTTCGTTTTGGGACAATATACCTCTTTGAAAATCCATCCGTCCCGCTGATTTTTTGATATCATTTTTAAGCGTTGCAGTGAGACTTAACTGCATAGGTCGCTCTTGTGGCGCAGCGCCTGCCATTTGCCACAAGGCTGGAATGACAAATTGCAGACTACCAACGATGGTCGATAGCGGATTGCCGGGTAAGCCAAAATATAGCACGGGCTTGGCAAGATCTTTGGTTAGCTCGCCAAAGACAAATGGCTTACCGGGCTTCATCGCGACTTTATAGTGGTTAATCTGTCCAAGCTGCCCAATGACAGTGGTTAAAAAGTCATAGTCGCCAACCGATACACCAGCGGTAGAGATAAGGACGTCACACTCTTGCATGGCTTGGGTTACGGCGGCGGTGGTTCTATCTAAATCATCTGGGATAATGCCATAATCACGAATAGTAATGGGTAAATCAGCGAGTAAGCTTTTTAGGGTAGGCGTGTTCGAGTTATAGATTTGCGCCAAACTCGTAAGCTCATTGCCAATGGCAACTAGCTCATCACCGGTTGCGAGTACACCAACGGTTAAAGGCTGATAGACCGTCACTTGACCAAAGCCCAAATTAGCCAATAAGCTAATATCAGCAGGATTTAGGCGTTTACCTGTTAATAAAACCGCTTCACCAGCTTCAATCTCTTCGCCTTGTTTACGGATATTGTCATCATGCTTAGCGTCTTGACTGAGGGTAATAGCGTAAAGCTGCGATTTATCAATGCTGCCTTTTATGGCGGCAAAGTTGGTGTTTTCTTGCATGATGACCGTATCACAGCTATCAGGAACGACCGCACCGGTAAAGATACGCACCCCTTGTCCTGCTGAAATGTCGCCACTATAAGGACTGCCCGCTTGTGATTCACCCACGATATCAATCGTGCTATCTGCTGAGAGTATGCTGTCTTTAGCGATCGCATAACCATCCATCGCCGATAGATTTTGTCTTGGTATGGCAAAAGGCGAGACAATATCTTCTGCCAATATATGATGACGGCTGTCTAATAAATCGTAGCTTGCGACCGCTCTTTTATGTAGCGGATAGTCGTTAGTATTATAAGCTTCTATGCGCTGCTGTATTTCAGAGATAAGTCCTGCAACCGTAATCATAAACGTCTACTCATTTTATTAATATTGAACTGTGTTATTGATATTGAACGACACATAGCATAAAAAGGGTGTTGTATCACCAGAACCTTTATACCATAGCAGCTACTTTATAACATAAGAATTAAGTGACCGACAGCGGACTGCTTAGCCGCGGAATATATTCTCTTGCTCAAGCGTCATCTCGATACCTTGGATATCAGCTTCATGCGCTAAGGTAAACAAGTAATCGCATAATGATTGGTGAAAGGCTTGTTGGCTCAATTTATTATGGATCGCAGGGCTGACTTGCTCATAAGTCATCTGTATCCCAGGTTCTTTATTGAGCACCTCAACGATATGAAAACCGTAACGGCTTTCGATAGGGCTTGGCGCAAGTCCTTTATCGAGCTTAAATAATACACCTTCAAATTCTGGTACGGTTTGACCTTTGCTAATCACACCTAGTTCGCCACCTTGCTCTTTTGAAGGGCAAGCAGAATGCTGGCGTGCTAACTGGATAAACTCAGCATCAGGATTGGCGTTATTTTTGATTTGTTCGATAAACTCATACGCGGTCTTTTTAAGCTTTAAGCGCTCATCACCATCTTCAGGCGGGCATGCCAATAAAATATGGCGTACAGTCATGATGGGATCAGTCTTAAAGTCAGTTATATTTTGCTTATAATAGCGCTCACAAGTTGCCATATCTGGCATCGTTTCTTGAACGTTTTTGTCTATTAAAGTAGAGATAGCTTGCTCTTCGTCGTTTTCCCATGCCGCTTCACCAAGGCTTGGCTCATCTAAAACCGCCAATCTCAGTAATTCGCGCACTACTAAGGCTTGCGTCGCTAAAAAGACGGAGTCTTCTTTGTTTTCTGCTGGATGATATTGCAGCTCTTGAGCGATATTGGTTCTATCTATCATCACCCCATTGACCGTCACTGAAGGCAGCTCATCACGGCTAGAGGCAATCAGGTTTTTATGGTTGCTGCGCTCTTCTGCCATTGCTTTTTCGATGAACTCTTGGTCAGAATGCGGTTTTTGCAAATCAGACAAGGTTGGCATTACTCTAAGAATATCATCACCGCGACCAGTAGGGGTGTGATCGGCATGACTGTGACTGTGACTGTGACTGTGACTGTGACTGTGACTGTGACTGTGACTGTGACTGTGACTGTGATTGTCATTATCATGGCTGTGATGATTACCACTGTGCACATGAGCGTTTTGGTTGGTCGCATGGTCGGCTGGATTGTAGGTACTGACAGTCATGGCTTTGCTCCACTAAGGATTCTGGTAATAAAAATTCTAAAATATAGGGCGTGTTGATTCATCGTTAAAGGCAGGGTCAAGAGCAGTATCTAGGTGAGGATAGGGTTAAAAATGCCATTCCATTTAGAGACTGCTCTACAGCCTTACTGAGAGTTCTTTTGTCTGACAATTTGATAGCGACGGCCGAAATACCAAATTGGCGCGCTGATGATATGAATAAGCCGTGTAAACGGAAATATCGCAATCAGGGTGATGCCTAGCGCCATGTGCAGCTGATAAATTAAGTCAGTTTGCTCAATGCGCGCCGCTGCCTGCAAAGGTCTTAAGATTGTGATGTCCTGTGCCCAGCCTGCCAAATTCATCATGGTATAGCCATCTAAATGCTTCACTGACGTAAAGATGGACAGCAGACCTAAGTTCAGCTGGATAAATAACAGCACCAGTACCAGCTTGTCTGAGAACGATGAGGTGTTTGAGATACGGTCATCGGTAAAGCGTCGCCACATGAGCATGACTAAGCCAAACCAACAAAACACCCCTGCGATACCCCCAACGACCACCGCTAGGATCTGCTTATGTCCGGCGCTGATAAATCGATCATAAAGAAAATGCGGTGTCAACATACCAAATAAATGACCGAGGAGCACCACGATAATGCCAACGTGGAATAAGTTGCTGGCAAGGCGCATGTTTTTGCTTCTGAGCATTTGCGTCGAGCCTGTCTTCCATGAATACTGAGATAAATCAAAACGTACCCAAGTACCAATAATAGCGATGGTCAATGCCACATACGGATAAACGCCAAAAAGGAAAATTTGTAGCCAGTTTAAGTTGGCTAAAGACTGCACACTAGGATCTGCGATATTCATGTCCTTTCTCCTTATTATGATTTAACCGGTTGGTTGGTTTTAAAATCTACCCAGTGCACTGGAGCATCGACCGCATTTGTAGCAGAGGTATTTTTTATACCAGCTTTTGCTGCAAGATTTTGGGTACTTGTTTGTGACGGGCAGCGCTCTTCTTGTTGCGCATCCAAAAACGTCACCACTTCTTCTTCCCATTCTTTGTCTAATGCCTCAAAGCTGTCATCACGCTTTTCTTTGCTGATTTTTTCTTGGTACTCTTCAACGATATCGAGCGGTTTACCAGCGATTTGCAATAGCGCATTGAAGCAGCCTTTATACAAGCTACCGCGACCTTCTAATCTGGCGGCAAGCAAAGCGAGGATATGGCTCACATCAGCGATATCCATACGAATTTGAATGTCGTCTTCAATAATGGTTGCTTGATACGCTAAAAATTCGAGATATAAAGGCAGATAATCAGGCAGCTCTTTGACGCTAATCTCAAAGCCCGCTTCTTGATATTGACCCATCAAATCGACCATCGCTTGACCACGGTCGCGCGATTCGCCATGTACATGCTCAAACAACCATAGTGATAAAGAACGCCCGCGCTCAAACAGACCGTCATAACGCGCTTGCGCCTCAAGAGAGCCGGTATCGATTAAATCTTCGATCAAGTCGATGATTTGCGTGCGTACTTCTGGGCTAATCAGCGTTGATCTGGCAACAATCTCTGTGCAATCGGCAAGCGTATCACCGAGAAACAGCTCATTACTTGGATAATCGATAAGTAGGCTGAGTACCTTGAGTAGCTTTAAGTCTGAATGGCCGATGGTTGGTTGGGTAATTGGCTCATGCACTGAAGTGCTGTTATTAAGTTGAGTAGTTTGCATCTTATGACTCCCACTTTTGGACAGTATCGATGAAATCGCGGCGATTGGTTTTGCGTTGTCCAAACATGCTATTGTCCGAATGTCCTGAACAGCCTTCGCCAAAGGTGAATCCGCAACCATTGCGTTCAGCAAAAGCGTCACTCAATGCTTCTTCACGATGCGCCGTTGGAATTACAAAGCGATCCTCGTAGTTGGCGATAGCCAAGTAGCGGTACATCTCTTCCACTTGCAGCTTGGTCAAACCCACATCATCCAAGATACTTTGGACTTCTTGTTTTTCGACCAATTGCATACGCTTGTAGCTACGCATAGCAAGTAGGCGCTTCAATGCTAGACGAACTGGCTCTTCATCGCCTGCGGTAAGCATGTTTGCTAAATAACGCAGTGGAATACGTAAGCTGTCGACATCTGGAATCAAACCATCCATACCGACTTTGCCTGCTTCAGCAGCATTTTGAATCGGTGATAATGGCGGTACATACCAAACCATCGGCAGCGTGCGGTATTCAGGATGTAGTGGTAGCGCAAGCTTCCAATCCATCGCTAGCTTATAAACTGGTGAGCGCTGGGCTGAATCAATGACCGATTGCGGTACACCGTCTTTTAATGCTTGGGCGATAACCGCAGGGTCATTTGGATCTAAAAATACGTCTAACTGTGCTTGATAAAGGTCTTGCTCGTTAGGTGTGCTTGCTGCTTCAGCGATTTTGTCAGCATCATAAAGCAGTACGCCCAAGTAGCGGATACGACCAACACAGGTTTCTGAACAAACGGTCGGCAATCCGGCTTCGATACGGGGATAACAGAAGATGCATTTTTCAGATTTCCCCGACTTCCAGTTGTAGTAAATCTTTTTATACGGGCAGCCTGAAATACACATGCGCCAGCCGCGACATTTTTCTTGGTCAATCAAGACAATGCCGTCTTCTTCACGCTTATAAATCGCACCACTTGGGCATGACGCCACACAAGTAGGGTTCAAGCAATGCTCGCACAGACGTGGCAAATACATCATAAAGGTGTTTTCGTACTCGCCATAAATCTCCGCTTGGATGTTGTCAAAGTTTTTATCTTTGCGACGTTTTTCAAACTCTGAGCCGAGGATTTCTTCCCAGTTAGGACCCCATTCAATCTTTTGCATCCGCTTGCCAGTGATGGCTGAGCGCGGGCGGGCGATAGGTTGATGATTACTGATAGGCGCAGTATGTAAATGTTGATAATCGAAATCAAACGGCTCGTAATAGTCATCAATCTCAGGCAGGTCAGGGTTAGCAAAGATATTTGCCAATACTCTGAATTTACCGCCGATACGCGGATTGATGGTGCCATTGGCATTGCGTATCCAACCGCCTTTCCATTTGGTTTGGTTCTCCCACTCTTTGGGGTAGCCGATACCGGGTTTTGATTCAACGTTGTTAAACCACGCATACTCCATACCTTCGCGGCTGGTCCAGACGTTTTTACAGGTGACTGAGCAGGTGTGACAACCGATACATTTATCAAGGTTAAGCACCATGCCGACTTGCGAACGAATTTTCATGGATCTGTGCTCCAAATAATAGTAAAAAAGCAGCTTTATGTTCTTCCTAGATATCCTGAAATCAGGATATCTTTTCGATAGAAGAAACAGCTTTACCCTTCAATGCTGGTTGGTAACGGACGTGGCAATTCGTTATCTGGCTTATCTTCTAGCCAGTCGATTTTTGACATTTTACGAATCACGACAAATTCATCACGGTTACAACCGACGGTGCCATAATAGTTAAAGCCATAAGACTGCTGGGCGTAGCTGCCAATCATATGCGTCGGTTTCAAAATCGTCCGAGTGACCGAGTTATGGATACCGCCACGCGTGCCTGTTTGCTCAGAGCCTGGAATGTTGACCAATTTCTCTTGGGCGTGATACATCATGGTCATGCCTTCTTTCACCCTTTGGCTGACGATGGCACGGGCAGTGATTGCCCCATTAGCATTGAACAGCTCAATCCAGTCGTTATCGACGATGCCGGCTTTTTGCGCATCGACTTCTGACATCCAGACACAAGGTCCACCGCGACTTAGGGTCAGCATCAGCAAGTTTTCAGAGTAGGTACTGTGGATGCCCCATTTTTGGTGCGGGGTTAAGAAGTTCAGTACAATCTCTTTATTGCCATTTGGTTTGGCGTCTTTGAGCAGCTCAGTGGTCTTGGTATCGATAGGTGGACGATACTGCTGCATTTGCTCACCAAACGCCTGCATCCAAGGATGGTCTTGATAAAACTGCTGGCGACCAGTAATCGTACGCCATGGAATCAGCTCATGGACGTTGGTATAGCCCGCGTTATAACTGACCTGATCCGACTCAATGCCTGACCATGTCGGGCTTGAGATGATTTTGCGGGGCTGTGCGACGATATCTTTAAAGCGGATTTTTTCATGCTCGCTAGATTTGGCAAGATGAGTATGGTCGCGACCAGTAAATTCAGAGAGTGCGGCCCAGCCTTTTACGGCGACATGACCATTGGTCTCAGGCGCGAGCATCAAGATCATCTCAGAAGCATTAATGGCTGTATCGAGACGTGGTCTGCCTTCAGAGATACCCGTTTCAGTCACGCGGTGGTTTAAATCACCAAGCTGTTTGACCTCGGTTTTCATATCCCAATTCAAGCCTTTTGAGCCATTGCCCAGTTTTTCTAAGGCAGGACCCATAGAAGTGAACTTTTTATAAGTGCTCGGATAGTCACGCTCAACCACTTTAATCATGGGACAGTTTTTACCCGGTATAGGTTTTTCGCCAGCCGTTTTCCAGTCAGTGCCACCAAATGGCTGTGCTAATTCACCTGGGGTGTCATGTTGCATTGGCAAGGTGACAACGTCAGTTTCAACACCTAAATGACCTTTTGATACTTCAGAGAAGCTCTTGGCAATGCCTTTATAAATTTCCCAATCGGTCTTAGATTCCCACGCAGGGTCAGTCGCGGCGGTTAATGGGTGAATGAATGGATGCATGTCTGAGGTATTCATATCATCTTTTTCGTACCAAGTTGCAGTCGGTAGCACGATGTCAGAATACAAACAGGTAGAAGACATACGGAAGTCTAATGTGACAACCAAGTCTAATTTACCAGTTGGGCCTTTTTCTACCCAATCGACTTCTTTTGGTTGCAGGTGACCCTCGGCGTTTTCTTTATTGAGCAAGCCGTTTTTGGTGCCCAAGAAATAATGCAGCATATATTCATGACCTTTACCGGACGAGCCCAATAGGTTTGAGCGCCAGATAAACATGTTGCGAGGGAAGTTGGCTGGGTTATCAGGTGATTCACAAGCAAAGCGTAAGCTGCCATCTTCGAGAGAATCGACCACATATTCTTCCACGCCTTTACCGCAATCGGCGGCTTTGGCAGCAATGGTCAGTGGGTTACGGTTGAGTTGTGGTGCTGAAGGCAACCAGCCTGCGCGTTCTGCTTGAATGTTGTAATCAAGCATATGCTCAGGGAAAAACTTTTTATCAACGAGAGGCGAGAGTATCTCATGGGCAGAAATGGTTTCGTGACGCCACTGTGAGCTGTGATTGTAGAAGAAGCTCGTGCCGTTCATATGACGCGGCGGACGATGCCAATCAAGCGCAAAGGCCAATGGCAGCCAGCCCGTTTGAGGACGCAGTTTTTCTTGACCAACATAATGTGCCCAGCCGCCGCCAGATTTGCCGATACAGCCACATAGCATGAGCATGTTAATCACGCCGCGATAGTTCATATCGAGGTGATACCAGTGGTTCATACCCGCGCCGATGATAATCATCGATTTACCATGAGTCTTATGGGCATTTTCAGCGAATTCACGCGCGACTTGAATGACGCGCTCACGGCTTAGACCGGTGATGACTTCTTGCCAAGCAGGCGTACCCGGTACGGTGGCATCGTTATAGTCATCGGTGACATGCTCGCCGCCAACACCATTATCCACGCCAAGGTTGGCAACGGTTAGATCAAAGACGGTCGCAACGATAGCGGTGCTGCCATCGGCAAGGGTAATGGTTTTACAAGGAACGGTTTTTTGCTGTATCGCTTCGCCCGGTACGGAGGTGAAATGTGGATGATCCACATGACCAAAGTAATCAAAGCCGACTTTGCAGGTCTCATTGCTGTCTTTTAAAGTCAATGTTAGGTCAATTTCTGCGCCTGTCGTACCATTTTTTTGCTCAAGGTTCCATTTGCCTTTTTCGCCCCAACGATAGCCAATCGAGCCGAGTGGAGAAACCAGTTCACCATCACTATTTAGACCGATGGTTTTCCATTCAGGATTGTTTTCTTGACCTAAATTATCGATTAAGTCAGAAGCGCGCAGGTAGCGACCAGCACGGCGTGCGCCTTCTTCACCTTCTAGCATCACGAGCACTGGTAAATCGGTATAGCGTTTGGCGTAATCTAAGAAATAGTCACTTGGCTGCTTAAGATAAAATTCTTTGATAATGACATGACAGAATGCTTGCGCCACAGCAGCGTCAGTACCCTGTTTTGGATTTAGCCATAAGTCAGTTAACTTAGAAACCTCAGCATAGTCAGGGGTGATAGAAACGGTCTTAGTGCCTTTATAACGAACTTCGGTAAAAAAATGCGCATCAGGTGTACGCGTTTGCGGAACGTTTGAACCCCACGCAATAATATAATCAGAGTTGTACCAATCGGCGGATTCTGGCACGTCAGTCTGCTCGCCCCAAACCATTGGCGAGGCTGGTGGCAGGTCACAATACCAGTCATAGAATGACAAGCAAACACCCCCAATCAACGATAAATAACGACTACCTGCGGCGTAACTGACCATCGACATCGCAGGAATCGGAGAGAAACCAACGATACGGTCAGGACCAAAAGTTTTGGCGGTATAGACATTACTGGCAGCGATAATTTCATTGACTTCTGCCCACGTTGAGCGAATAAAACCGCCCAAACCGCGCTTGGATTTATACTGTTCTGCTTTGATAGGGTCTTGGACAATGCTGCCCCACGCATCGACTGGATCAGGATACTGCGCTTTGGCTTCACGCCATAATTTTAGAAGCGGCTTACGTACTTTAGGGTATTTCACACGGTTCGCTGAATACATGTACCAGCTGTAGCTTGCGCCACGAGGACAGCCACGCGGTTCGTGGTTTGGTAAGTCTGGACGGGTTTCAGGATAGTCAGTTTGCTGCGTTTCCCACGTGACCAAGCCGTTTTTTACGTAAATTTTCCATGAGCAAGAGCCAGTACAGTTGACGCCATGCGTTGAACGCACGACTTTGTCATACTGCCAACGGCTACGATACACATTTTCCCAGTCACGAGACTCATCGCGCGTCTCACCATGCCCATCGGAGAATTCGCCCTTTTTACGTTTAAAAAAACGGAATTGGTCGAGTAAATGGCTCATTTCGCTATCCTCTGTATTATTGCCTATGGGGTATCTAAAGCTGAATGGCGTGGTAAAAACAACCCATTGCCCAAGCTGTAAATGTTTTTCGATGGTATTATTTTAAGTAAGCCATCGCCCTCTTGCTATCCGCTAACATGAGCAGAGCACTACCACCTTAGTAGTAGCGGTAAATGATAAAATGTGCTTAAAAAATCGTTAAGTATTTATAGGTAGGGCTTATTTACAAGCAGAATATGGATTGGTAAAAATAAAAAAAGTGCTACTTACGCTGGCAAGTAGCACTATAAAGAGAGATGTTTTTAATTTAAAAATCTGTTTCCAAAGAATGATTTATACAAGGCTGCTTTAGCAAGGAATCTCAGCATTAGGGCGACTGTAATACCACCATGTCAACACAATACAGAGAACATAAAAGACAATTAAAGCGATAAAAGTACCATCAACACCCAGTCCTGAACCAAACATTTTTGGGACAAAGAATGCGCCATAGGCTGCTATCGCTGAGGTAAAGCCAACCACTGCTGCTGATTCTTTACGTATCTCGACAAACAAGCCCTCTGTACCTGCTTTTTGAGGTTCAAGGCGTTCATGAAAGGTTCTGAAGATAACGGGAATCATGGTAAAGGTAGAGCCGTTACCGATACCCGTGGTAATAAACAGCACCATAAAGGAGATGAAGTATCCGACAAAGCTGCCCTCATGAGTCTCGCTAGGCAGGAAATACATCACCGCCAATACCGCCAATACCATCACGATATAGTTCCAAAAAGTCACTTTTGCACCACTGGTTTTGTCAGATATCCAACCACCTAAGGGGCGAAATAGCGCACCAACTAAAGGACCCAAGAAGGCAAACTTAAGCGCATCAATGGCAGGAAATGAGTTTTTAATCAGCATCGGAAACGCGGCTGAAAAGCCAATGAACGAGCCAAAGGTTGCCATATATAGGATACACATGATCCAGTTATGTTTGCGTTTAAAGATGACGGATTGGTCTTTAAAGGAAGCTTTAGCAGTGGCAATATCGTTCATGCCAAACCATGCCAGTGCTGAAAATAGCAGAATAAAGGGTACCCAAATAAAGCCTGCATTTTGTAGATAAAACAGCTGACCGCTTGCAGAGACTTGTGGGTCGCCGCCTAAGCTGCCAAAGGCTGCTACTAATATAATCATCGGTACAACGAACTGCATGACCGACACGCCAAGGTTACCCAAACCCGCGTTTAGCCCAAGCGCAGTGCCCTGTTCTGCTTTTGGAAAGAAGAACGAGATATTGGACATGGAGGAGGCAAAGTTACCACCACCGAAGCCACAAAGTAGGGCAATGATGGCAAATATCATAAATGGCGTATCAGGGTTCTGAACCGCAAAGCCCATCCATAATGCTGGAATTAACAGGGATAAGGTAGATATCGCTGTCCAACGTCGCCCACCAAAGATAGGCACCATAAAAGAATAAAAAATTCGCAGCGTTGCCCCTGATAGTCCGGGCAGCGCGGCGAGCCAAAACAACTGCCCATCATCAAAATCAAAACCAATCTCTGGCAGACGGACGATGACGGCACTCCATACCATCCATACTGCAAATGCCAATAGCAACGATGGAATGGATATCCATAAATTTCTACGAGCGACTTTTTTGCCGCCTCCTTCCCAAAATTCTTCTACTTCAGGTCGCCAGTCAGTGATGAGCTTACCACCTTTGAAGTTGTAATTATTGCCCATGTTATTCCTCACTTAGTATCAGCTATGCCTAGTTATGTTCAGTATTTTTTATCATCAAATGGCTGTCTAAACTTAAAGTAAACCGTAGCGCTTACTCCTGTTATTGTTGATGACAAAGAGCCGCCGTACTGGCTTATGAGCGCTATGAATCACTTGCTCTATCAAAAAATGATAACTCACGGTACTGTGTTATCACGGTGAGTAGTATTCATACATAGTGGTATACTGATGACTAAAAGGGGTATATTGCGGGTAGGTTTATCACTAAAATTTTGCTTGTCGATGGAATGATAAGTGCGCTGTAGTATTTTTTATGCTGTATGTTTTTTGCTTTTGCGACGTTCAATTTTAAGGTCTCAAATCTTTTGTGCAGAAAGTGTTTGATGGGAGCGCTATTAATCATGTCTAATCTACGACGGCAGTCTTTGTTCCTTCATACTTGGATTGCTATTACGATCATCGCTACTTTGTTCTTGATGTCAGCGATAGGCAGCGGTGCGCTCGCTTGGGTCGCAAAGTCTGATGCTGAGGCGATTAATACCGCAGGCTCGATACGCATGGCAACGTATCGTATTAGCTTTCAGCTAGCGACTGATTTTGCGGATAACCATCCCTTTAGCTCAAGTCTAAATATCAAACAAGATGGCTTAGCTAGTGACAATGCGCCGCAGGTAGAAAAGCAAGACAGACTGGATTTCTCCAATAAAAGTGAGTCTGAAAAAATAGACATACTGGTTGAAGACATGGAGAGTCGTCTCAACAAATTACAAGCGTATCAACTGACCAGTGCCAACAGAGATAAGGTCATCAGTGATCAATGGAGCCAGATAAAATCACAATGGTTTCGTGATTTAAAACCAGCATTGTTGGCACAAGACAAGCAAGGCTTTTATAGTAATTCAACCAAGTATATTGACGATGTTAATCGTTTTGTTGGCGCGTTACAGGATAGAAATGAGCAGCGTCAGACATGGCAGCAAAACCTACAAATACTATCACTGATACTGAGCATGATTATTATGCTGATAGGCGTACGGAGATTACAGAACTTAGTGCTAACGCCTATTCAACAACTCATTAAAGCCAATCGGGCGTTTAAACAAGGCAAATATGATACGAGAGTGTCTATCAGCGGTTATAGAGAATTTGAAGCGCTTGGCAATTCTTTTAACGGTATGGCCAGTACCATTGAGAGGTATCAGCGCTCACTTGAGAGTGAGGTACAGACAAAGACTCAGCATCTGGTAAAAGCCAACCAAGCCTTATCGTTGTTTTATGATTTCTCAAAGCAATTGACCAGTAGTCCTGTGAGCTTACATCGGCTTGATGAATTGATTACTGGCTTTGGGTGTATATTCCCATATTTAGATTTTACGCTGTGTATTCAAAGCAATATTCTCACCAATAAAAACTCTATAGCCCTGCACGATGATAGGATGAAGGAGCTATGTACCAAACTCACTTGTGAAAGCTGCTCTATTAAAGAAGACGTTTATACCAAAACTTTTCCGATCATTCATCAAGATATAGAATTTGGTGAGCTAAAGGTCAGACCGAAATCTGTCTTAATGACCAATCAAGCTTATGCAGAAGATAAGAAAAAAAGCGAGGAAGATTCAACACGTATCAAGGTAGTAGAGGTGGATAGTAGTTATTTAACTGCTAAAAATAATGAGTTGATCGTTGTGCTGACCAATCTCGTCAGCACCGCCTTATCCCTACGCAGACAAAGGCAGCAAGACCATCAGCTTATTCTACTTGAAGAGCGCTCGACCATTGCTAGGGAGTTGCATGATTCTTTAGCACAGTCATTGTCTTATCTAAAAATACAAGTCAGCGTGCTCGAAAAACATCTGCAACTGTCTGCTGATAAAGACAGTGGGCTGGTGGTATTTGATGAGCAAAGTCAAATCAAGGTTGGGCAGCATATCGGTCAAATAAAAATGGGTCTGAACTCTGCTTATCATGAGCTGCGAGACTTATTGACGACTTTTCGCTTGACGATTGATAGCGGCAATTTTGATGAAGCTTTATATGAGGCGGCTGATGAGTTTGCTGTAAAAGGGCAGTTTGACATAAAGGTCAACAATCAAATCCTATCCTTGAATCTAACGGCAACCGAACAAGTACATCTCATTCAAATTATAAGGGAGGCACTGTCGAATATCAGTCGCCATGCCCATGCTAACAGCGTCACTATCGATTTGGTTTATGACGATGAAAGTAATTATGTAGCGATGATGGTCAATGATGACGGCATCGGCATATCAGGGACTGTCAATCAGACCCAGCATCATGGTCTAATGATTATGAAAGAGCGTGCCTATAAATTAGGCGGTGATTTGATCATCTCTAATAATGTACCCGCAGGTACCAGCGTCATCGTCAGGTTTGTACCCAGTTTCTTTACGGATTATATGGCTGAGCAAAACTAAGTGAATAGGCTTAGTAAACGCTCTTAACCACTGCATTACTGCATTGTATTTTTTGTACCATTTTTCAATTTGTGAGTATTTTATGACTACTAAAGTTTATACGTCTGCTTCTCCGGCTCGGCTACTATTGGTTGATGATCATCCTATGCTGCGCCGCGGTGTCGCAGAACTGCTCAGTCTCGAAAGTGATGTAACGGTCGTTGGTGAGGCGAATAACGGACAAGAAGCGTTGGATTTTTTGGCAAACAATCCGGTCGATCTGGTCATTCTAGATCATAAAATGCCAGTGTTGACTGGTATCGAAACCTTAAGAGAAATCAAGGCCAGAAATATTGACGTGGCTACCTTGCTATTTACAGTTTCTGACAGCGGAGAAGACGTGCAAGAAGCGTTGAAATTAGGGGTGGACGGATATTTGCTAAAAGATATGGAGCCTGAGTTAATCATCGTCGATATTAGAAAAGTGTTGCGCGGTGAGCTGGTTATCAGTCCCAATTTGGCCTCAATCTTGGCACAAACATTACGTACACCAAGCATTGAAGATATCGCTGGCAATCTCACCACTAGAGAGTTGCAAGTGATTCAAATGATTGCGGAAGGCTTAAGTAATAAAATGATCGCCAACAAACTGGATATCGCAGAATCCACAGTAAAAGTGCATGTTAAGCATATTCTGAACAAAACTGGACTACGTACACGGGTAGAGGCAGCAGTATGGACCGTGAATCATTTATCAAAGTAGTCGTTTGTCAAAATGGTTATTTATCGAAGTAGTTGTTTTTTGAAAATGCTACTTTTTGAAAGCGTTACTTTTTATAAAAAAATCATGGGTCATCTGAATAACCCCTATTACATGTCTAGATAGTTCTCTATATCAGTCAAAAAGCCACCGAGCAGTGATGCTGGGTGGCTTTTTTATTTTATAAGCTAACCAAATTAGCCTTCTTCAGCGGCAATTTGACGATCGACCGAGGACATCTTGTATTCGTCACCAAAGGCATCTTCAGGCTCTTTTAACCAGAAGAAACAAAGTACCCAAGCGATAAATGCACCTATCGCAATGATAAAAAAGAACTGATTTGGTTCGACCAAGGTAAATATGAATAGATAGAACACAGCGCCCACGTTGCCATAAGCCCCCGCCATACCAGAAATTTGACCCGTTAAGCGCCGCTTAATTGAGGGGATAATACCAAAAGTCGCACCTTCTGCCCCTTGCACAAAGACTGAGCATAGAATCGTAAAGACGACCGCGATAAACAATGGCCACTCTGCATTCAGCAATCCCATCAATCCAAAGCCGATACCGATACCGAACATGTATACCAACATCACCAAGCGACGATTGCCAACCTTGTCAGAGATATAGCCGCCAAGTGGTCGCGCCCATAAGTTAACAAAAGCAAAGGTCGATGCGACTAACCCTGCGACGGTAGGGTCGAGCTTCCACGTTGCGGCAAAGAACATCGGTAGCATAGAGACGACCGCCAGCTCTGCGCCAAAGTTAGCAAAGTAGGTGACATTTAGGGCGGCAACAGAGGTAAAGGGGTATTTGTCATCCTCAGGGATACCCGCTTTGAGCATGGGTACGTTGACACTGATGGCTTTATAAATTTGATAAATAACCACCACAGCGATGAGAGTATAAAACCCCCAAGCGCCTGTTTCGCTCAGGAATCCCATGTTTTTAGTGCGATAAACCAATACACCTAATACGCCATATAAAGGAATAATAAATAGGCAATATAATAATAAATCTCTCCAACTTGATACCTCTAAAGCACCTGCCTTACGTGCTTTTTTATGGGTATCTTGTGTAGGACCATCGGTGATTAAAAACCAATAGGCTACCCCGTAAGCGGCCATCAGTAAGCCAGATAATGCAATTGCCCAGCGCCAACCGTCATCACCACCAAAGAACTGTAGCGCAACCGTGGGAATGGTAATCGCTGCGGCAGCTGAACCAAAATTACCCCAGCCTGCATAAAATCCTTCGGCAAAGCCAATGTCTTTTGGCTTAAACCAAAGGGCAGTCATGTGAATGCCAACGACGAACCCTGCGCCCACGATAGACATAAATAGGCGAGCGACGAAAAGCTGCATCGCGGAATTACCAAAAGCGAAGAACCATGTCGGTATCGCCATGACGACCATCAGTATGGAAAACACGCGACGCGGACCGAAGCGATCCAATGCCATGCCGACTACCACTCGCCCTGGAATGGTCAAAGCAACGTTGGCAATGAGAAATAATTTGATGTGTTCAGAAGTTAAGTAGCTTTCGGCCTCTAGCATAGAAGTGGCTAGTGGTGCCATATTGAACCAGACATAAAAGGTCAGAAAAAAAGCAATCCACGTATAGTGGAGCGCTCTTATATCACGGCGTTCAACCTCAAGTAGCTCTTTTGCATGCATGACAAGTATTCTCCACTGTCGAACTGGATAGTTTAGATGGAGTTAATGTAGCAATAAGTAAGCTCGCTAACCATTAGGCGAAAGCAGTATGAATGTCATTTCACATACTACTTAATGGGGATTAAAAAGTGGCTTTAATATCCTATATATTGATGGTTAACTAAGATGATATGAGAATAGCAATACATTTGAAAATATGATGCGCTATAGTAATAATAACTATTATTGTGCGTGCTTTTCTCGTTTATCAATAAAATTTTATTCTCAAGTAAGCTGTTAATAAAAAGGATTGGATACACCCATCAAATTAGCCAAGGAGTTACCATGAGTCATACTGTCGCCTCAAACCCCGTCATACCCAGCCATTGGAAAATAAAGCGTTCGACCCACTTTTTTACTAAAGATAAAGTCCCAAAAGCCTTGTTGACTCATCATAATACGGCAGAGGGCGTATACGGCCAAATTTGTGTCATGCAAGGCACGGTTACCTTTTATGGCTTTGCTGATGAAGCCGCCACTGAACCTGAAAAAACCATTGTTATTAAAGCAGGGCAGTTCGCTGTCAGTCCGCCTCAATATTGGCACCGTGTAGAATTAAGTGATGATGCCCAATTCAATATTAATTTTTGGACAGAAGCGGATACTGGTAATAAGTCGCTGTTCAATAGCTCAAAGATACACAGCAAGCCTATCAAAAAGTTGTTTGATCAGTCGGATGAATCATAAGGGCTATATATATGCATCAGCTATTAAAAATATCCTATTTATAAGCAAAAAAATAAGGCCACGAATGGCCTTATTGTATTAAGAGTTTTGATAGTAAGGATAATCATTATAGCCAATTTCGGTGCCACCATACATCGTGGTAGGATCTGCCTCGTTGAGTGGCCAATGATTGGCGATGCGCTCAGGTAAATCGGGATTAGCAATAAAAGGACGACCAAAAGCAAATAAATCACCATAACCTTTAGCTAGCATATGTACCGATTTTTCCGTCGTGTATTTACCCGCATAGATAATGCGTCCTGAAAACTCAGCTCTGACGGCCTGATAAAAAGTCTCTGGTAAATCAGGAGCATTGTCCCAGTCAGCTTCTGCAATAGATAAATAAGCGATGCCCGCTTGTTCAAGTACTTTAATCGCTTCAATATACGTATGATGTGGATCTGATTCCACTAGCCCTAAATATACGCGAGTCTCATCTGTGCTAGCAAACAGCGGTGCAAAACGTACGCCTAAACGATCAGCGCCAACCACTTCACTGACGGCAGCTACGATTTCTTTTAAGAAACGCAAGCGATTGGTCAATGAACCGCCATACTGATCATCACGTGTGTTGCTATGTTCAGAGATGAACTGATTCACCAAATAGCCATTGGCACAATGCAGCTCGACGCCATCAAAACCTGCCTCCAATGCATTGCGTGCGGCTGCCGCATACATAGCGACCAGTTCACTAACTTCATCAGTACTGAGTGCGCGTGGCTCACTAGGATCGGCTAACGCGCCTGCACCTGGTGCTGTTTCGATAAATACTTTTACATTGTCAGCAGTGATAGCTGATGGTGCAATTGGCTGAGCGCCTTGTGGTTGTAAGCTGGTATGCGACACGCGACCAACATGCCAAAGCTGAGCAAAAATGATACCACCTGCTGCGTGTACCGCTTGAGTGACCTTTTTCCAGCCTTCGATTTGGGCATGCGAATGTATGCCTGGCGTCCACGCATAACCTTGACCCCTTGGCTCAATTTGTGTGCCTTCAGTGACCATAAAACCTGCAGAGGCACGCTGTGTATAGTAGCTTGCCATTAATTCATTAGGAATATTGTCCGGTTGCGTGCTGCGAGAGCGTGTCAACGGTGGCATGACAATACGGTTTTTTAACGTATATGGTCCAAGTGTGACAGATGCAAATAATGGGCTGGTATCGATATTAGATGGTTCCATAAAACTCTCTTTTAAAACAAATGGACGGGGTTATTGTTTAAACCATTGAGCTTGTTTTGATGCTTTATTACTGCGTAAGTAAGGTTGGTAAGCATAGAGTTTTATAGATACAATTGGAAACAAGGTTTTGTTGTTTAAGATACAATTATTAATGGTATATGTTATGAATGGAATTAACCGACTCGATATCAAGCAGCTGAGAGTGCTACATGCGTTGCTTGATCTAAAAAATCTCTCACAAGTTGCGCGCAAAATGGGGCTGACACAACAGGCAATCAGCGAACAATTACGTAAGCTGCGTGATTTGTTTGATGATCGTTTGTTTATTCGTCAAGGCAATAGCATGGTGGCAACCCCCAAAGCGCTATCGATGCAGCAACCCATTAGTCGCATATTAGAGCAGTTAGAAGCACTGTTAGAGCCAGATGTGTTTTCGCCGCAGACTTATAAAGGCGTATTTACGATTAGCGCGACCGACTATGCGACGCAGGCATTATTACCGCAGTTGTTTCATATAACGCGCCGCGACGCGCCTGATTTGAAGTTAATCGTACGTGATTTTGCCTCAGACAATATCAATCAGCTTATTGCGGCAGGCGAGCTTGATCTGCTGATTACTTTCCCAGAATTTATTCCTGATAACTTGGCTTATGTGACGCTGCTTGAAGAACAACATTTCTGCATTACTGGTTGCAATAATAGTTTTACAACAGAGCCGCTGTCACTGTCGCAAATTGCCGCACACTCGCAGCTGGTGGTGTCACCTTCACGCGCTAACTTACGTGGTTCTCATGACCAGTGGTTTGCAGAAAAAGGTCTTAAACGAAACATTGTTATGTCCGTTCCTAGCTTTTCTGCGGTGCCAGATATCCTTTATACAACCGATATGATTGCATTTTATCCCTCGCGTTTATTACCAAACAGTCGGGTTAAAGAGCTCAAAGTGGAAGCCCTGCCACCCACATTTAAGGTGATAGCAGCATGGCACCCACGTACCAGTCACAGTGGTATACACCGTTGGCTGATTGAGCAATTACAGCAGTTGTCCAAGTCTGACTAGGGCATGACCTCATTTCTATCTGCATTTTTAAAATGAGGACATGCCCTAGAGCGTTATCGCTTTTATTTTTCGTCATTAGTTTTACTAAAGCCATTTTTATCAAAGCTGCTTTTATCAAAACTAACATTACTGATGCCAGAACTACTTATGCCAAATCCCTTTGATTGCCTCCCATTGCTGAGTAAATATTGAGTCATTGCCGTTGGTGGATTGATTGGCTTTTGGCAATATGTGCTCGTAATAAGTACCTTTAAGAAGCTTAGTTAATAGACCTTCGCCGATGAAACCTTTACCATCATTGAGTGTATTCGCGGCTTTCAATAATTGACGGATATCGTATTGTAATGGGTTTATATCGGGGACTTGTTTTTGCACATTTATTAGCTCATAAACTGCGACACGAGCAGTACGAACAGAGCTCTCCATGGTAAATACCACATCATTATGTGTCTCGACGAACTGACCGACTAGACCCATATTGACACAACCATCAGGGACTATCTCAGGACGATCGCCTTTAGCACGGGGCATAAACATCGAGGTGATGTAGGGCATATAAGCCGTTCTGACGATGGTATTGGCCATGATATTCTCTATATCATCGAGGATGCCAAGGTGATGACAGAGTTCGCTCAAGATCTCTTTGCCTGTACATTCTGGGATGGGTTTTTTGACATAATTGCCTTCTTTATCCATAAACAAGGCATATAGCCATACGACTAACGTGTCTTTTGGCTGATCAGGGAAATGCGGTTGACGGTTACAAGTAAAGCTCATCAACCAGTTTGAATCCGTAATGGTAATGATACCACCGGTCACTGTTTTACCCGTATAAGGATCGTTGACAGACAGAGTTTTGAGCTTATCAATAAAGGCAGACGGCTGGCAGGTCAACGTCGCCGACATCCAAGCAGATTTATCCACATGCTGATTAAATTTTTCTGGGTGACCAAAGACGGCAGATTGCTTAGCCAGATTATTCCATACTTTCCAACCAGACGATTGCCCCATGCTGTCTTTTGTGAAATCTAGCGTCGGCGCAGTATTATCATCACCATAGCGGGTATCTTCGGTCATGGAGCCAGTCGTCACGATAACGAAATCATTGCTACCCATAGGAATAGTGGTTTGCTCACTCGCTTTCTCCGTGATGATGGCTTTGACCTTTTTGGTGCCTGTTACTTTATCAGCATGCTCAAATTCAATGTCTAAATCGGTAACGAGCGTGTCATACTGAAATTGCACACCTTTATCTTTTAAATAATTTTGTAGTGGCTTAACAAAGCTATCAAATTGATTGTATCTTGGGAATACCAGTGCAGACATGTCGTTTAGACCGTCCAATGCGTGTAAAAATCGATGCGTATAAAGCTTAAACTCAAGTAAGCTGTGCCAGTTTTCAAAAGCAAACATGGTTCGCCAAAATGTCCAGAAGTTACTACTCAAAAAGCTGTCATCAAAATAATCTTCAATAGTGATATCGTCTAGCTCTTCCTTGGGTTTTAATAGCAAACGAATTAAAGCGAGTTGGTTGGTTTTACTCAATCCCAGTTGACTGAAGTCTTTTATCTCGCCTTGCTTATGGATCAGGCGTGCAATAGAGTAATTGGGATCGGTGTCATTTGCTATGCGATACTCATCCAAGGTGCTATAAGGCGCAGGCATTTCAAGAGCGGGGATATCTTGGAATAAATCCCAAAAGTTTTCGTAGGTGAAATCCATTTCACGACCGCCGCGCACCATATATCCCGTTTCAGGATTGCCGCTACCATCTAAGGAGCCACCTGCCACGTCAAGATGCTCTAAAATGGTAATGTTTTCAGCGGATACTTTGCCATCTCGGATGCAGTAATAAGCACTGGCCAAACCTGCAATACCGCCCCCAACAATATAAACCTTACTGTCCTGATAAGCGTCAGTGGGCGTCCCAATATTGCGCTGATAATTACCAATTTGATCAGGGAAGGGTAAGCGCTTGCCTGGTATGTTTGCTACACGAGTTTTACTGGCATCAGGCTGATGGATAAATGTGTCGTGGTCTACCGGATTATTGATTTGAGTCTTTATAATTTTCATAGGTTCATCCTTATTTAGTAAGACTGATATAAAAGGTTATTTGACTAAAATGAAGGGTTTATAGACAGACTATAGGGTGTTTTTATTAAACAATAATGACATCGATCGAAAGTAATATAAGTACTTATTTGCCAAATTATGCGTTATCCATTGGCTAATGGCTGACTATTTATGATGGTTGCTAACCACAATAAATTCTATGCAATTACGTAGGCGCTGTTTCATACGCTCCAGCAACGGCGCAACCTTGATAGCTTTTATTATCATAAGTCAACGTCACCGTAAATTCATTTTGATAGCCATTATCATCGGTACAAATCTGGCTATTTATATTCATAATAATAGGTTTGCCGCTAACGGTACTCACGTATTCCACACCTTCGGCATAGGTCGAACGAGAGACAACGATGGTCGTTGGTTTCAAAAAATCTGCTTCAATGCTAAGTTGGTTACCATCAATTACTGTGCGCCAACTTTTTTCTGTATTACCAAAAGCGGTGAATGCTGATAACGGTTCTTCGGCGCTGGACTTCTCCATGCTTAGCTGTTCGTCAGCGTTCTCTTTTGTCGTGTTGGTAATGATAGCTGTTGATTCTTTTGCCGTGGTTGGTGGATGACTACTACAAGCCATTAGTGAAAGACTGCTTGCTAAGCACAAAGTACTAAAAAACAAAGAGCGCATCGCTTTTCCTTTAATATTTAAAAGAGAAAGACTTTGTGAGCGCCTTTCTTTAGGGTTAGTTGAATAACGGTATGAGCGAGTTATATCAAGCTCTGAGTGTACAACAGACAGGCATTGCAATCAGTGATAAGTGACGGTGATCCGCGACATTATATAAAATACAAACACGCCCTCTATATTAGTATTATTAATATAACATATGTATAAAATTTCACAGTACAGAACAATATAAACTTGGCAGACTCTATAATCATAGAGATATTGATGACATAAATAGAAAAATTAGAGACTGACTTTAATATGAAGAAGCCACTTAAAAAAATAAGTGGCTTTTTTGTACCTTGCAATGGCTGATAGTACAGCTATGCGCTCAATAAGCTGCATGATGTTATTGATGATAAAAAGAGAGCAGCGCTAAATGAGTACAAGGTTGTATCTATCAACGGCAAGCTAATAGTTGTTAATTAAAAGGTACTGGTCAACAGATAAGAAAACAAAACTTTTGTCATCATATTGTCATGATGGCATCGTATCCTTGAGCGCACTATAAATGGTGGTTGCGTATCACTGATGTCTTTATTTATTAAGTGATGCATTGATGATGGTAGATGCATCAATATAAGGTTTCTCTATGAGTGTTGCTGGTCGGCTTGGTAGTATTTCCACACGCATGCTGATTATTCTAGCATTGGCTTTTTTACTAATTATCCTGATGGTGTACTGGGTCATCGAAACCCAAGCTAAGCCGCGCATACTGGAGATGACCTCAGAGATAGTAGTTGAAACGGGTAACGAAGCCATTAATAGCATTATGGCGAATATCAGCCATGTCGACGGACTGGCAAAGGCAACCAGTGCGATGGCGGGCGGCTTGCCAAAAGAAGACAGCCTTTATAGAGAAACCTTTGGCAATCTTATGCAACAAACCGATCAACGGATTGTGGGCGGCGGCGTGTGGTTTGATCCAAATATGTACGCTCAAAACCGAGAGCGCCAGTCGTTTGTGTGGGCGCGTGATGACGCAGGCAACATGCAGCCGTTAGAGCAGTATAATCAAGTGCGCCAAACGCCGAATCCTTATTATCGAGAGTGGTAGTACATTCCTGCGATGTACGCACGCCATGACCACTGTGTCTGGAGCCGTGCGTATGTTGATCCGCAAAGCAATCAGCCGATGATGACGTGTGCCAAGGCATTGTATGACAGTCGCAATCAGGCTTTTGATGGGGTAGTGAGTTTTAATCTGCTATTAGATAACCTCGATGAGGCTATGAAAAAGTGGCAAGATAAGCTGGGTGGTTATGTCTTTTTGGTAGACTTGGACAATCGATTTTTGACCTTTCCTGATCAATCTATGGTCACGCAAGCGACTGAAGATAATCCCCAAGGAGAAATGGTAACCGCGCATCAATTGGCCGAAAACAACCCTAGCTTCGCCCCTATTGCGGATAGCCTAGATAGCATTAATCAAACACTCATCGATGAGGCTGTTACCAAAGATGAGAGTCGTTATACGCTCGCGGCACGTAGTATTTTGAGTACGACCAATCTGAATAAAATCAGCGAACAAGAATCCAAGTTGCTGTCAGCATTGCTGCTATTGAATATTGACCAAACGTTTAATCTGGTAGACAGTCACTTGATTGAGACCATCGCTGTGCCCAATGATTTTGTGTTGCAGCAGCCCGCCACCGCCTTTGTGTTTCGCATGCCATTTACCTATTGGAAGATGGTCATCGTCAAGCCCAATAATGACATGATGAGCGTGGCAAATGCGTTGTCAAACCAGCTGATTCAAACCATGCTACTGGGTTTTATTCCTATCCTGTTGTTGACCGCGTGGGTGTTCCGTCGCTACTTTACACGACCACTAAAATACATGGCACTAGCAGTGGCTGATATGGGTGCATTAATTGAGCAAAAAAAATATCAACAATTAAGCGCCCTTAAACTGCCGCACTCAAATGTCAGCGAGATTCAAATCATCAGCGAGCAGACCAACCAATTGATTGACCGCGTCGTCGAGAATGAAGGCGCGCTTGCCGAAATCAATGTCCATCTAGAAAAGCAAGTCGCCACCCGTACGCAAGACTTGCAGCAAGCCATGGATGAGTTAAAAGCCTCACAAGTGCATCTGGTACGTTCCGAAAAAATGGCGACATTAGGTCAAATGGTGGCGGGCGTGGCGCATGAGGTCAACACACCGCTGGGCTACGTGCGAAGTAATATGGAGCTGGTCGGTGATAATCTCGTGCGTTTTGATGAATTGCTACAGCATACCGATCAATTATTGCAGGCGTTAAAAGCGCCAACTATCAATCAAGAGCAAGTCAAGATACTGATAGAAGAGACTTTACAATGCTGTGAAGAGATTAAAGAAGATGAAGTCAGTGAAGATTTGGCAGATTTAATCAAAGATGGATTGTATGGCGTCGACCAAATTGCTGAACTGGTCGTCAGCTTGCGCGACTTTTCTCGACTAGACGGATCCAAAGTAAAAGATATCGATATCAATGATTGCATTAATACCTCATTGATTATGGCTCGCAATAATTTAAAAACCTTAGACGTCAATACCAATCTAGCCGAGTTGCCACTGATTCAATGTAATCCTTCACAAATTAACCAAGTATTACTAAACCTATTTAATAATGCCGCGCAAGCCATGCCGCCAGATCATAAAGGGACATTGCAAGTCAGCTCGTCTGTCGATGCGGCGCAGCAATATATCGTGGTACGCATTATAGATAATGGTGTCGGTATCGCAGAGCATATTTTAACGCATATCTTTGAGCCGTTTTTTACCACCAAAAAAGCAGGCGATGGCACAGGGTTAGGATTGGCCATTACGGCACAAATCATCGAACAACATGGTGGACGCATTGAGGTTAGCTCAATCGTTGGCGCGGGCACGACGTTTACCCTCATGCTACCGATACAGTCTATCGTTCATGAAAAGAAACCTGCGCAAGTCTTATTTGAAAGTTGAGAGACTTCCAACCATTTATTTAAAGAGAGCGTCATGCAAAAACCAAAAATCGCTTTTATCGATGATGAGCCGCGTATCTTGCGCAGCTTAAAAATGCATTTTCGCCAGTCACATGATGTATTTATTACTACCGATGCCACTGAGCTAATGGAATATGTTAGCCGGAATGAAGTACAAGTGGTCATCAGCGACCAACGCATGCCAGATAAGCAAGGTATAGAAGTATTGAGTGACATCAAAGCAGCTTCACCAAATACTATTCGTATCTTGTTAACTGGTTATGCGGATCTGAATGCCGTGATGGATTCTGTGAATGAGGGCGAAATTTATCGCTATATCACTAAGCCATGGCAAAATGATGAACTTAAAAAAATCGTTAATAAAGCCACAGAAATTGCTCAGCAAACGCAAGAAATCACACAAAACACTATGAAAAATGATGCAACTCAAAACCGTGTTAATAGTGGCACGGTTAGCAATCGCCATATATTGGTACTAGACGATGATGAGAGTGTCTATCAACAAATAAAAAGTCATTTTAAGAGCGCTTATACCGTGAGCTGGGCGAGTAACCTTGAACAGGCCGCAAAGTTATTACAAAAAAAACGCTTTGGTGTCACGATTACAGATTCGACGCTCAATAAAGAAAATATTACGCCCATCGTTTATGCCTTAAAAAATATCCAGCCAGATATGATGGTTCTGATGTTGACTGAATTCAAAGATGCTCATATGGTCATTGATTTAATTAACAAGGGTCAGGTATATCGCTGTCTACCACGTCCGACTAACTTTTCTATCATGAGTATCAGTCTTGATCGGGCTTTTGATCATCACGAAAGATTGGTGCAGCAGCCGATACTGGCAGCTCGTCATCATGTTGAAGAGGTGCCGGAGTCAGAAGCTTTCAACTTTTCTGAAAGGCTAAAAGGTTTCTTTGCTAAATTCAGGGGTTGGCGCATTAGTAGGTGAAAAAATAGGGCACGCTAAAAATGCCCTATCCATAATTTAAAATATCATTGCCTCCTATGTACATGAGAGACGTTTTTATTGCTCGTGATTCATTTGCTCGTGGTTCATTTGCTCATGGTTCATTTGCTCATGGTTCATTTGCTCGTGATTCATTTGCTCATGGTTCATTTGCTCATGGTTCATTTGCTCATGGTTCATTTGCCCGTGTCCACCATGCATATTGGCCATGACCATCGGCACCGCTATGACGGCTAAGCCAGATAGCGTCATGATTGCGCCATTCACTTGCCTTAGGCGTAAACGCCCGATTTGATTGCGCATCCAGTTGACCGTTTCGTGCGTGGCGACGAGCATGGGTACGGTTCCTAGACCAAAGACAAACATTAATACGGCACCTGTGAGCGGGTCATGACCGACGACCGCAATAAGTAATGCGCCATAAACGAGACCACAGGGTAAAAATCCCCATAATAAACCTGCCGTCAATGCTCGAGGAAAGGTGTTTAAGGGGAATACTTTCTGCCGAAGAGGTGATAAAGCTTGCCAAAAATGCATACCAAGACGTTCAAGCTTGTTCAAAAAAGGCAACCCTAGCATGGTTAATCCGACAAATACCAAGACCAACCCTAGTAGAATGCGAGGTGTGCTATTGCCAACCATCAGAGGGGTTAATACCGTAGTGCCAATCACTCCAGCAATTAAGCCCAATAGGGCATAACTGAGTAAGCGTCCCAAATGGTAAGTCGCAATGAGGCCGCGTTTTTTTGCTGGACTGGTTTCTTTCATCGATAGTCCGAATGCGGTGACGATACCGCCACACATACCTAAGCAATGCGGCGAACCAAAAAATCCCATTAAGAATGCTGCAATTAATAGTGCCATAGTCATGAAAGTGCTTCCTATAATATAATACCAAATCCAAAAATACGATTAACTTTATTAGACTTGCTAAGCCTGTTAGCGGTCATAGTCAAAAAAGTTATCCTTATTATTCTAATTTTTGGAAATGGTATAAGAGAAATAAAGTCAGTTAACAATCTATCTTAATGACACCTAAAACTTATAGTTAACACCTACATAGAATGAGCGACCCGCGCCAGGAACGGCAGTACCCCAGTTAGAACTGTTGCCTATTTCGCCATTCATCGACATGGTTTTGCCTTGTCCCATGTATGCGCCCCCTAGAGGTAGGGCATAGTTTTTATCGAATACGTTATCGATACCAGCCTCAATTGCTACCTCTTTAAACTGATAGCCTGTACTGAGATTTAAGAGACCATAACCCGCCGTTTTAATTTCGTTACGAGGGGTTGAGATATCATTTTTAGCCGCGACACCCACCACTTCAATTTGGTTTGTCCAACCATTATTTTCCCGATTCAGGGCAACACTGCCATTGAATGGCATGATGTTATATAAGTCTGAGCCGCTGTCTTTATTTTCCCCTTTGGTATAGCTTAAGGAGCCTACCATATTCCAGTACCCCCAAGCATTTGCTGCCAGCTGCCGATTGGCTGAGATATCTATGCCATATATCTCAGCATCTTGGTTGGTATAGCGCAGCACATTATATTGATTCGTTGTTTGAGTGCTAGCTGCTGTGTTTGCCATGGGGTTCCACTGTACGGCATCGACATAGTCATCAATTTTTGAATAGTAAGGCGTGGCTTTAACGCCCCAGCTATCATCAGCACCGCGCCAGTCTAGGGTGGCAGATAGGGTGTTGGATTTTTCAGAACGCAGATTAGGATCACCAAAATAGCCATTACCGTCACCAACGGTATTATTCATGATGGCCGCCATTTTCCAAGTGGACCAGGTATAGCGTTCATATAAGCTTGGCGTGCGCTCTTTGTGCGATAGACCTAAGGCTAGATTTTTTTGTGAATCAATGTCGTAGCGTGCGAGTGCAGTAATATCAAAGTTGTTATCGGTGGTTCGGCGGTCACTGGCATTAAAGTTAGCGCTATCTCGCAGCTGATTGGTCATATTGTTTTGACCATCGATTTGATAGCCATGTACTTCATCAGCACTGGTACGTACGTTTTCATAGCGAGCGCCAAGCTGGGTGCTCCAGTCAGGCGAGATGTCTTTTTCCCATTCGCCATAGATACCGATACGCTGACGCTGACCATTGTTGATATTTTGAAAGTCGTTTGGCGACATCATACCGTCGCCAGATGCCGCCCACGTGTCATCGAGAGTGTAGTCTTGATATTCAGCACCTATATTGAGCGTGCCTTGGTTGGTTAAATCAATAATACCTTTAAGATTGGCACCGATGGTCTCGCTACTGGTGTACATCGGCATACCTTTGGCATTACCATATAAGAACTGTTTGTCTTCCCCAAAATTCATATAGTGATCGACATCTTCATGATAGGCCTGTGCTTCTAGCTGCCCCCAATTTAACTCGCTTTTGTAGCGCAAATTAATGCGGTCAAGCTGATTGTCGAGCATGTCCATCCGCTGATTTGGATATAACTCTTTTGGGACGTTTTGCCACAGATAAGTTCCTTGTAGCAGATGATTGCCGTTCTTATAAGCCACATCTACTGACTGGTTTTTGCTTTCATAGGCGGTTGAACCAACTTCGTCTTTCGCTAAGGTTTTACCAGCGTTCCCTGTCTCTGTATAAGATTTAAAATCACCACCAGCTTTATAATTATCCGCCTGCGCAAAGCTGCCTTTATAGGTGAGGCTAAGCTGCTCGTTTGCTGCTGTGGTAGATACATTGGCACCATAAGCGTCACCATTACTACGATAAAATGTGCCAATTTCACCTGAGGTTAATATGTCGCTATCCGTTGAAAACATAGGCTCTGCTGTTTCGACAACGATAGTACCGCCAATACTATTACCACCGACACTCACAGGCGTCACACCTGCATAGACGGTTGTCTTCTCTATAGCGCTTGGCGCAATATAAGACAAGGGTGAGTTCATACTGTTTGGACAGGAGGCGATTGAGTCAACGCCATCCACTAAGATACGCAGACGGTTGTCCGCCAAGCCTCTTATCACGGGCAGGTTTGAGATACCACCGGCACTTTGTACATTTAGACCGGGTATTTTTGTCAGTATAGTGGCTGTATCACTGCTTGCCACTTGTTTGCTGCTAATAAATTTTTGATCAAGGGTGGCGGCTGTCCCAAGTGCATTGGTACTAGAGCGCTTATCCGCTGCTGTCGCATAAACGACGATTTCTGGCAATTGAATATGTGGCTCATCATCAGTAGTAGGCATGTGCGCCTTTACGGTTGTGGAATCCGCATAAGCGCTACTGATATGCAATAAAGACAAAGCTAAAACACTTAGTTTTAAAATAGGTACAGCATTCATTGATGAAGATAACATCTTACTTTCCTAGAAATTCGCAAAAATATTTTATGAAATCGGTTATTCAGTTTTTACTAAGAGGCAATGTAAGCCAAGGTAAGCCAAGCCATTTATGGACTTAGACTAGGTGCTTACTGAATATTTTCCGATATAAATAGATAGCATTTTGAGCACAATATTATGAGCACAGTTTTGAGCGCAATGTTTTAGGCAAACGCATACAAGTGCCTCAATCAGAGCGTCAAATGAGCGCGTTGATTGAGAGCCTTGTCACTAATGCTCTAGGGCGTGTCCCCAATTCAATCGATTACTTTCGAAATGGGCTAAAAATGGCTAAATTTTGCCAAACATCGTCAAATAGCTTATTAATATCTCGATATTATTTGCGCTACTTTTCTTGTTTGACGGCAATTTATCTCATGTTTATCACCATTTTTAAAATGAGGACACGCCCTAAAAATATTGGACTATAAATGTAGATAGTTATGTGGGTGTGACTGGAGGAGCGCGTGCGAGGGGTCGTAAAAAATTACTAGGAGAGTAGGTATGTGAGCGATACAAAAACGTAACTGAGACAGTAGACAGCTCAATCAAAGCCGAGTCAGTATGTGTAAAAGCGACTGGCAATAGTGCCGCAGACATGGCAGTGCAAAGGTCACAGCCAGTGTATTTTACGGTATCAGGGTTAGATTCAGAGCTTGCAACCTTATCTTTGCTATATAAGGCTTCCTGCGAAGGTGCGGCGTCAACCGTTATAACTGGCTCAACGGTCGCAGGCGATGTTAAAGATAAGGATGCATTATGATGAAGTAAATGACGAGCGGCACTATCAATGGGTATGTTGTGATTCGTTTGCGCAATATCAGTCTGTATTTGCTCATACTGCTTAGCTGCCGATACAATCGGTGCAAGCTCTGAACAGATACCATGACCTAAGTGGGCATTATCATCCCATAGAGGTGTGAGCAACAGCGTGATGTGCATGATCCAAGCAAAACACGCGACCAACATGCCGAACCACATCGTTACCGGTGATGAATATCGTAAAACAAGCTTACGGCGCTTAGTAGACATGATAGGGTCATCGTATTACCAGCATGCTGATGATGCATAGGTAACATTTATAAGTAAGGAGGTGTGCTAACTTAAAACGTCAGTTTAAAGCATTTTAGAAAGAATACTTAACAAAATAGACATTATCATTAACAATGCCATTCTAAGACAAGGGGTATGCTCTTTACAAGTCTTGTATAGAGATATATCGGGCATTCTAGAGAAGTCGGTCACAGCGTCGTCATGTTTGCTCAGCCTGCTATTTGCCGTATTATACTTTGCTGTACTTATATTCATCTTGTACTGAGAAGGTTAGATGACTGAAGTAGCTAGACGATAGCCAAGTAAATGGGAAAGAGCTAATAAAACCCAGCGGAAAAGATAGGCTAATGTAATGCGGAGTGCGATTTTTTGTTTTACGCGACCAATATTGATGGTGCTAGCGACTTAAAAATAGTGAAATTTTTCGGTAAAAAAGAACAATTTAACAACTATTGCTCTCTATATTGTTTTTCTCGATAATATCGATTTTTCTCTCTAATTCTATAATCTGTAACTTACAGCTCTTATAGTGATCTTCTTGATTGCCCTCTATGTCCTTAAGGGTTCTTTGATAGATACGGTTGTACAGTGAGGTTAGGGCTTTTTTAATTGTTTTGATTTCTTTCGAGGATAAATCCATTTGTTTATCAAAATCAGGTGCTTTTATTTTTGCACATAGCTCAAAAAGTGCGAGATTAAAATCTTGATAGTATTGCTGCACTGAGTTTTCTTTTGATTGATCGCTATACTGGATGTTTTTTTTCATCAGAATGAGCAAAGCACTATCAATCAAGTTTTTTTCATAATCTGTCAAACATAAGTAATGGTTCATTACATCGATTCTCAGTTATTTAAAAATTGCTATTCAGAAAGCCATCAGTTGGCTACTTTAAAAAAATCCCAACGCCAACGACTCTTGCAAAATACTTATCTAGTCTGCTTAGTTTGGTCTTTACTCTTTAAAAGACTTTATTGTGATGCGGCATATCGTTAATGGCTTTGAATAATCAACGCATTTTATAGGGTGGAAATGAAAGTATCGTGACAACGTCTACGCTTTATAAAAAATATGCCAAAGCCAGTCACCCTAAGCTATATATAAGATATCTTTTCATTTACCATTACTTGCCCGTCTAGAAAAGCGCCAATATGACGCTTATAGCGTACCACTTAAGAAACCTTCCCTCATTAAGGTTACCTTTCTTTAATCTTCATAAATCTACTTAACGTTTGAATCATTTATCATTCTCGTTGTCGATAGAGCAAATTTTTATCACGATGCTTTTTATCACGTGAATGCTTTACTCGATATTGAGTAAGGCAGTTTCAACCACAACTCATAACTAATATGACTTTATACGAGAAAAAATAATGAAAAAAATAATGATAAGTTCAATTCTAGCCATTACTGCTTGCTTCACAATGGTTAGCCAAGCAAGTGCTGCGCCGCAAATTGCTAAACATCATGTTGTTAAAGTGAAGCATCAAAAGGTCAATGCAAAGTTTGATAATAAACATCAGCATGTTAAGAAAAAGGTAGTAGTGTCAAAGCATCAATCAAAAAAACCAGCGGCTCATCTCAAAGCAAAAAGCAAGTATCAAGCTAAGCATACTCATGGACATCGTTCTTAATCGTTCAGCTGACTGATATAAAAATAGCGCCCATATTAGGCGCTATTTTTTTGTTTCGTTGTTATGTAATAAATGCTATGTGACGAAAGCTATGTAACAAGGCTATATGATAAAGGGCATGTCACAAAGATAATCACTACTGACTGTTTAAAGTAACCGTCTTAGTAGTACCATTACTACTAGGCTGACTCAGTGTCACTTTGCTTGCTAAGATATCACCTTTGGCATTGATCTTGTAGCATTCTGATGAAGTGCCTGCAGGGTCAAAGCTGAGTAATAGATTGCTTGAGGTTTCTATACAGAACCATGCGGTATTATTCGTATCACGCGATAAAGACCAGTCTTGGTTATAAGTCCCTATCTTGTTACGCATGCTGCTATTGGCATAGACATTTTCCGTCAGTAGTTTACTAGAAGCGCCCACTGTCGCCATTTTAGGAATGGTGGTCGTCTGGTTAGATAGTGAGTATTTACCTGTACCGTCTGTAAAACCATGGAATATCAGTGGATTCAGGGTGAAGTAATTGATAGCGACTGATTGATTGGTGATTTGATTATTCATCTTATTGATGGTGTTTATTTCGGTACCTAGTACAGACTTATTATTAAATACCATACTGCCTTTAGGCGTCACTTGAATCTCTGCTGACACGCTTTGACTGCCGACAACTGCAGCTAATGTATCACTGCGTTGTTTGGTATAGATGTTGAGCATGGCAGTCTCAACAGGGTATTGAGTGACGATGCCATTGACATTGTTGTTTTGACCCGTGTTCCCTGTCATTCCACCAGCACAGGCGCTTAAACCCAGTCCTGCTGAAATACATAAACTTAGTGTCTTCATTATTTTGTCCTCAACTTTTAAATGTATGATTTGATATCTACTATAATCGAATTTTTAAACAATGACATCTGCTAACTGTCTTAGACTCTGCTATTTTTAGTCCGCCCATACCAACGGTACTTCGTAAAGTTATTGAGAGATTACTGAGAGAGTATTGGCGAAAAGCGATGATAGTCGCCAACGATTTTATAGTATGGCAGCACCGCAGCAATTATGACCAAATATTCTATCGATACCGCATTAAGAGATATTAATAAATTAATAGAGCAGGGGATGCCGCAAGAATTTCAAGCTTCGGGGCGCATTACGAGTTATGAGTTGGCTTTATAATAAAAATTATTTGGTTGAGAGAGTCTGCAGGCAACAAAAAAGCCGGACAACTTAAATTGTCTGGCTATTTGTGCAGTATTTCTTATCAAGTGTTCTAATTAGCTAACCTTTACCCATCAATCTATAGTCGCGATACTGCTACCGCTTAGAACTTCGACCTTTTGCAGGGCGCTTACCATTTGTAGCAGGTTTGCCATTGCCCACAGCCTTCTTGCCATTACCAAAAGGACGTCTATCTTTACCTTTAGAACCCGCTGGTTTTCTCGCATCATCCTTGGCGTGTTTTTTATTGCCCTGTGCTGTCCCCGCTGATTTTGAAGACGTTTTTGTCTTTGATGAATCATCAGTACGAGCATTTTTTCGTGGCGCATTACGAGATTTCTTGCCCGGATTACTGGCATCTGAAGAAGAACCTTCTATGGACTTAAGTAAAACAGACAACTCTTTTTCGGTTAAATCTCGCCAATCTCCAACGGGAGTACCTTTAAGACTGATATTCATAATCCGCGTACGCTCAAGCTTCACGACTTCATAGCCAAAATGCTCACACATACGACGAATTTGACGGTTTAAACCCTGCACTAGCGTGATGTTAAACACGGTGGGTGCCACCTTAGTAACTGGACATTTCTTGGTCATCTTCCCAAGCATTGGCACGCCACCAGCTAAACCCTCAATAAAACTATCTGTTATCGGCTTGTTCACCGTCACCAAATATTCTTTCTCGTGGTTATTACCAGCACGAAGTACCTTATTAACCAGATCACCATTACTGGTCAAAAAGATTAAACCCTGAGAGTCTTTATCCAGACGTCCAATTGGAAAAATACGTGTACTATGTCGAACGAAATCAACGATATTATCTTTTTCTGAAGCTTCTGTAGTGCTCACAATACCCACGGGTTTATTCAAGACAATAAAAACAAAATCATCCGCCTCTCGCGGCTCAATGAGTTGCCCGTTGACTTTTACCGTATCTCCAGCAACCACTTGATCGCCTACTTGAGCGCGCTTACCATTGATGTATACATTACCTTGTTCAACAAAGCGGTCAGCGTCTCGCCTGGAGCAAATACCGCTTTCGCTGATGTATTTATTTAAACGAGTTGAGGAAGCGTTAAACATAAAGCACCGTTTTACCTGATAAGCAGCATTTTTTTACTAAGAAAAAAGCCTAAATTAAAGGGGTTATCAACAAAGAGATGGTTCACATTATATAGGAAATTCAATATCCATTTCGGGAGAGAAGGGCAAAACCTTAGAAATATATCCAGTATCGTATTTGTACCTATTAAAATCAATATTATCCCAATTTTGTTTCTACGGATTTGACGGTAGAGGTCAATAACTCAAGCGTTGTTGAGGGTCGATTTGGTTCATTGGGATCGCGGGCGCTTATTGTATTAATGGCAGGTATAGTGATCATTTAAGCTTGTCCGTTAAGTGTTGAGCCGTAAGTGCTTATCAAAAATTATCCCAGTACGGATTATCACCAAAACGCTCGGCAATAAAGTCAATCAAATAACGACAACGCTGCGATAAAAATCTATTTTTAGGATAGACTGCATAAGCATTTAAAGTGGGCAATTGATACTGCTGCAGGATAGGCACAAGCTCACCGCTGATTAAGGCTTGATACGTAATAAAAGTTGGCAGAAAAGCAATACCATGACCTTTAACTGCCATCGCCCGCAAAAAGTCCCCATTATTGGCTTTTATTTTACCGTTTACTACGACTTGATGCTTCTTACCTTGCTCATCTATCAATTCTATCGTGCTAGATTTGCTCATACCATATTGTACAAACTCATGTTCTGTCAGATCGTCAAAAGTCTTTGGCGTACCCATTCTCTCTAAATATTCGGGACTGGCGCATAACGCATAACGAATCAGTGCTAGACGTTTGGCTTGATAACTGGAATCTTGCAACTCTCTAATACGAATCGCTAGCTCAAACCCTTCCTCAATCAAGTCAGTATGCCGATCAGAAAAATCCAGCTCAAAATTTAACTCAGGATGCTGATTGGCGTATTCATCAATAACATCGTTTAAATGCATCAAACCAAAGGACAATGGTGCAGTCATCTTTAATGTTCCTTCGATACGCGTCGGAGTACCACTCGTTTCTTCATTCAGCGCATCCACTTCACTGAGTATATGGTGCACCTTTTGATAATACTGCTCACCAGCTTGGGTTAAGTTTGATTGACGCGTGGTTCGGCTAATCAGTTGACTGCCCAAGCGCGTCTCTAAATCCTTTAAACGCCGGCTTACCGCAGATTTTGCAATATTCAGTTGCTCGGCAGCCTTGGTAATACTGCCTGCTTCGACAACACGCACAAACATTGCCATATCTTCTAATTGTCCCATGTGAACCCCCTCTTAATTGTTCTCTAAATAAGAACTTATATTTGTGATTATCACGGTTTATCTATGCATAAGCAACGAATACAATAGTACCATCGCATAATCAAATAAAAGCTTAAAAATACATTCTATTACTGGAGAAAACCCATGGACAACCTGCAAGCGTTAAGCGCGCCAATTGGACGCCTATTGTTATCAATGATCTTTATCTTTTCAGGCTTTACCAAAATTACCAGTTATGCCGCTACTCAAGGTTATATGGAAGCAATGGGTATGCCTGGGATGCTATTGCCTTTGGTTATTGCTGTTGAGCTGCTTGGTGGTATCGCTATTTTATTAGGCTTTAAAGCGCGCTTAGTAGCGATTTTAATGGCTGGTTTTAGCGTTGTCTCAGCGCTGCTTTTCCATCAATTCTGGATAGATGAATCACAGATGAACCCTTTCATGAAAAACATTGCGATGGCGGGTGGTTTCTTGATGATATTTGCTCATGGAGCAGGTGCTTATTCAATTGATAACAGTAATCATCGCAGAATATAGTAGAGTAAATGGCGTAGAAAACATCGTCTTGTCATCATAATAATCAAGGAGCCGCTATGAGCACATCCCTAAACATCGCCTTAATTATTGGCAGCTTGCGAAAAGAATCTATCAATCGTAAATTTGCAGAGCTTATGGTATCGCAAATGCCTGAGAGCGTAGTGATAGAAGAAGTACACATTGCGGATTTGCCTGTTTATAATCAAGATTATGATGACACGACCATTGACAGCTATGAGCGTGTCCGTAAACAGCTGAAAGGCGCTGATGCCGTATTAATTGTCACGCCAGAGCATAACCGCACTATGCCTGCCGCCTTGAAAAATGTCGTAGATATCGCCTCACGTCCTTATAAAGAAAGCGTTTGGACCCATAAAAAAGTTGCGGTAGTGACGGCCTCGCCAGGCAGTTTCGGCGGTATCAATAGTGGCCTTGATGTCAGAAAAAGCATGCAAATGCTGTCGGCACAAATGATGATTGATCCTGAAATTCATTTAAGTCGTGCAATTGACAGCTTAAATGACGATGGCAGCGTCAGCGAGCGCACACAGAAATTCTTACAGCGCTTTGTGAGTGATTTTGTAGATTTTGCTGGACAGACTAGTGAGTAAAACGGTAACTAATAATAATACTGCGCCTGTCAATGATGAGCCACCAAGCTTTTGGCAACGCTATCAAGCGCCTATCCTATTAACGATAGTTGGTGGAGCGATCGATACCATTGGCTTCATCACTTTATTTGGCTTTTTTACCGCTCATGTCACGGGTAACTTAGTACTGGCTGGTAGCGGTTTGGTTAAAGGTGAAGATGGCTTATGGATCAAGCTGGCATCGGTGCCACTTTTTATAATAACGGTGGTTATTACCAAAATATACATTGATAAAAGTCGGAAGCAAACATTAGTACTCAGTCATTTGTTTTTGGCAGAAGCGCTATTTTTGACCGTATTTATGATAGCAGGATTGTCCTTCCAACCTTTCACTGAGGCTGGAGATATAACTGTCGCCATCACTGGTGGTCTAGGTTTAACAGCACTTGCTATTCGTAATACGGCTAGTAAAACAGTCATCAAACACATGAGTCCAACGGTATTAATGACAGGCAATACGACCCAAATGGGTATTGGTCTGTCAGATTATATTGCCAACCGTAGCGCTGATAATGCCAAAAAATTGGGGCATAGCGCGGCATTGGTTATCAGCTTTGTGATTGGCGCGCTACTCGGGGCGGTGCTGTACGTCAATCTCAGTTATTGGGCAGTCGGTTTGTTTGTCATTCCTGTGCTGTACCTATCACTACTAGCGCGTAATCCAGAGTTCTTACAGCATATTAGCTAATAAAAGCTCTACCGTTATTGAGTAATGCCATTAATCGTAAAAAGCCATGATGATTTATCATGGCTTTTTTTTGGTTCATATTTTCTTAGGCTTTCGCACCATGAAACACCGAATTGGCTTGGTATTGTGGATGCTTATCAATATAGGATTTCACATAAGGACAGGTCGGTTTAACACGTAAATTTCTAGAAGCGGCGTTATCTAAAATGATTTTGACTAAGTAGCCTGCAATACCACGACCACTAAGCGAATCAGGCACAAATGTGTGCTTATATTCAATACCTTCTTCACCTGTGGATGTGGTAAAAAACTCATAGTCTTCAAAGGCAATTTGATCATCAATATGAATCTCAAATCGATTTTGGCTTTTATTGTCGATCACATCGTAATGCGTTGTATGCTGATTTGACATTGTTATTCTCTCTTTATCATTAATATTTTTTGCACCTGTTTATTGGTACTAATGGGTAACGCGAATGATGGCGTGACTACTATATTACGTTAATTCTAAGCACTTATTGTTCTATAAATAAGAATAGTCATTTGCAATAAGCACTGTTTATCTATATATGGTCAACAATTATAATAGGACCATAGCTTAAACAAGCCAATTAAAAATAAAGGATAACTTATGAAAACGATCTATCATGCAGCAGATTCTCGTGGCGATGCTAACCATGGCTGGCTCAAAAGCAAGCATACCTTTAGCTTTGCCAATTATCATAATCCAGAGCGTATGGGTTTTGGCGCGCTACGAGTCATCAATGATGACTTTGTTATTGGTGGTCAAGGTTTCGGCAAGCACTCACACCGCGACATGGAAATTATCAGTATTCCATTATCTGGCAAGCTCGGTCATGGCGATAATATCGGTAACGAAGGTATCATCGAAACGGGTGAGATTCAGGTCATGTCAGCGGGCACAGGTATTACTCATAGCGAGATGAATGGCGATGCCAATGAACCTGTCAAGTTTTTACAAATTTGGGTGATTCCCAATAAAATGGGTGTGACGCCGCGTTATCAGCAAGTACGTATGGATGAGCACATGCAAGCTAATGAGTTTAACCAAGTGCTCTCGCCAAACGCGGACGACGCTGGGGTTTGGATTCACCAAAACGCTTGGTTCCATATGGGTAATTTCAATAAAGGCGTGACTCAGACTTATGATTTAAAAGATGTCAACAACGGTGTTTATGTCTTGGTACTAGAGGGTAAAGTGACTATCAACGGTAATGTACTTGATACTCGTGACGGCCTTGGTATCTCAGATACCAAAAGCTTCACGATGGATGCGACCGAGGACGCAAGAGTACTACTAATGGAAGTACCTATGTATTAAGTAACTAATTATTCAGTACCTATTTATTAAGTAACTAATTATTCAGTACCTATTTATTGAATAATCCTATATTAAACACTTATACAGTCAACAGCAGTATCAATCCATACAAAAAGTAGTACTAATTTACCAGTAAGCATTCAATAATCTATAACCATCTATAATAAGAGGTGAATGATGAGTATTCAAACCCTAGAGCCAAGGTTGGCTGATGTTGGCGGTATTCCGATTGCCCGATTATTACCCAATAAAGGAAAACAGCCTATCGGTGCGTGGTGCTTTTTAGATCACGCTGGTCCTGCTGACTTTGGTGAAGATGAAACCGGTATGCAAGTCGGTCGTCATCCGCACACCAATCTGCAAACTTTTAGCTGGATGTTAAATGGCGAAGTACTGCATAAAGATAGCTTAGGTAACGAGCAAGTCATTACTAAGAACCAAGTCAACGTCATGAACGCAGGTACAGGTCTGAATCAAGGTATCAGTCATACGGAACAAAGCGTCTTTCCAGACACTGGTGGTTCGTCAGAGGCGGCGCGTGCTATCAGTATGGTACAGCTCTGGATTGCACTACCGACGGATCAAGAGATTGAGCGCGGTTTTCACCATTATCCTGAGCTACCAACGTGGACGGAAGATAGTGTTGAGATGATTTTGACGACTGGTAGCTATACCAATGTGTCAGGTCAGCACTTTGAAGCGCCTACCATCCAATACTCCAAGCTGGTCGGTATCGACGTGTACTTCACCGAAGATGGCGAGGCTACACTGACTTTAGAACCAAGCTTTGAATACGGTATCTTAGTCTCAGAGGGTGAGATAGAATCTGAAGGAAAGGTATGTAAGCAAGATCAACTCTTTCGTTTCCACGATAGCGATGTTGCTAATAACAAAAGCATCAAGCTGGTCGCCAAAAAAGGCACACGTGTGATGTTTATCGGTGGTGAACCATTGAATAACCAGGTGCTACTGTGGTGGAACTTTGTTGCGGACAATAAAGCAGAGATTGAGCAATCTATTATCGACTGGAATAATGGTCATGAGCGTTTCGGTAATGTCGACTCTGATATGAAACGTTTGCCAGCACCTGAATTACCGCAAGGCTTTAAAGGTTAAAGGTTGATTACCATTTAGCTTTATAACTTAGTTCTTAATTAATTAAATTTATCAATAATCACTGGAGAAAACAATGTCAGACCTAAAAACATTACAGCAATTGGCAGAAAAACGTCGCTCTATCTATGCATTGAGTAATCAATTGCCAGTATCAAATGACGAAATCGTTAATTTAGTTGAGCATGCGGTTTTGCATACGCCATCCGCTTTTAACTCACAATCGACGCGTATCGTGGTGTTATTCGGTGAAGATCATAAAAAATTATGGGACATCACTGAAGAGACACTCAAGGTTATCGTCGGCGATGACGAGAAGTTCCAAGGTACTAAAGAAAAAATCGCAGGCTTTAGAGCGGGTGCGGGTACAGTATTGTTCTTCGAGGACAAAGGCGTCGTGAGAAACATGCAAGAAGCCGCCCCTTTATATGCGGATAAATTCCCAATCTGGGCACATCAAACCAATGCTATGCATCAGTATATGATTTGGACGGCATTAGCAAGCATTGATGTCGGTGCTAATTTGCAGCACTATAATCCTGTCATCGATCAGAGAGTTGCTGATGCTTGGGACATCGCTGATGATTGGGAATTAAATGCTCAAATGGTATTCGGCGCTATTGAGCAGCCAGCAGGTGACAAAGCGTTTCAGCCTTTAGACAAGCGTATGAAAGTATTCGGCTAATAATTTTTAGCGTTAAAGACCGTATAACCAATGAAACTGCTATGAAAATATCGTAGCGGTTTCATTGGTTTTTTTATAATTATAAACTGGGATAATATGATTTTATAGCAGACTATAACTAATGTAGTAAATCCTACTAGCCCAGTTGTTTAAGATATGCCTATAGAAGAATTCAAGATCATCGAGCGCTTTAATCGGATGCTTCGGAATTTAAGAAGCGTCGGATTAAGGGTTATCTTGAATACTAGCGTTTATAAATATATTTAATAGCCAGTTACTGTCAGCAGTCATTAAACTATCTTTATTAGATGAGGTGCTAAGCGCTAATGGCTATGTTCATCATCATGCCCAGCTTTCACACCAAACCAAGTCACATGAGAGGGTGTGAAATTCAGTGTTATTTTTGACTCGATTTTACCATCATGAGGATCAATCTCGATAATTTGCTGGTTTGAGTCATCCATCATATAAACCATTTGCGTGTTTGGGTTAACAATAAATGAGGGAACCGCTTTGCCTTCGATGCCATTAGGGAAAACATTTAATACGGCGGTTTGCTTATAATTTTGTGTAACATTAAGGATATACAGCTTGCCGGTATCATCGAGTAGCATTAAATGCTCTCCATGGGCATCAAAATCATAGCTGACAATATGGCGACGGCTGTCTGTGGTCCAGACAATCGGTGTCATGTTTTTACTGACAGGATCGACACGGTAAGGCTGACCGCAAGCAGTGCCAATGGCATAATTGTGATGGTGGTTAGTGATGAATGAGCCAATTCGAGCAGGACTACTGCTTGTACTATCACATCGAATACTGGTTAGGCTGCTGGGATAGGCAATTTTTTCGGCGCTGAATGTGTCTCCGGTTTGTTTGACGCTTAAAACGCCATCGCTACAAGCAAAGACACTGTAATCTGTGACGCTGCCACTGCCATGCAACCCCATGCATTTTGTCTCAAAGGTTTGGCTTATATGATAGTGATCACCATGCTGTTCAAATACAGAGAGCGTATCAGCCAGTGAGCTACCAGTTGTTTGATAACGCTGCGAGGCAATCACATAATTGCCTCTAGGTTCCGCTGTACCGTGCATGCTGGTATTAAGGTTTTGATAATGCAGTGTACCGTCAGCTATACCGGTATCTGTTACAAGTACAAATCCAGCTTCTTGTACAGGGTTTTCTATGGGATTTCCTGTCGCACCTAAGCCGTCAAAAAACAGCCCTGCTTGCTCACCAAACGTTTGAAAATGTACTGGGCGGGTATAGTTGAGCTGTAATGGCATTTTTGCCGCATCACGAGCATATGGGTGATCATGATCGCCATGGTTTTCAATCTCAAGCCCACTATGATAAAAATTGACTGTGTTATTAGTACGATCCATGATGACGGCGTAATGACCATCTGGACTACTTTGTACGGCATCGGCTTGACCTGTCAAAGGTAGGGTTTGTATCACTTTATCTTGAGCAAGGCTATAAATGTAAGCTTGACTGCCATCTTTTGCAGTGATGAATAAACGACCTTGTTCCATTTCAGTGCTGACAGTAGATTCATCATCATGGTCATGATCGTCTCCATGGTCGTGGTCATGTTCTGAATCTATGATTGGTGTTTTCCTATCATCTGATGACCCGCAGCCGCTAAGTGCTGAAACGGCGATTAAAGAAGAGAAGGCGAGCGCGATGGCACGGCTTAAGGCATTTGTTTGATTCATAAAGGACTCCAGTCATAAGTTATGAGGCTTATGACAATTGATTAAGGATTGCTAGTTACAAGTGACTAATGAAAAGAGAGTAGGCTGTTAGAAGTTATAGGTGATACCTGCGTTTAATGAGCGTTCTGGCATTGGCACTTGTTCAGCCAAATAAGAGGCATGATTATAAGCAAGCTCGTTCAGAATATTTTCGACTTGAAAAAAAGCGGTGTAATCATGAGCGCTCGAACTGTGATAGACAAGCTTGGCATCAACCATGTTGTAGCTCGGCGTATTGGTTTCAAAATCAGCAATGTGATCTTGCTCAAAACGATGGTATCCAGACAGCACCAAGTCAAATTGACCAAATTGAGAGGTAATATCACCACCAATACGGGGCGCTACCAATCTAGGTGCGTACTTCCGTGTAAGGCTTGTATCATCTAGCGTTATCAGCGCAATATCGGCAAAGCTGCCAATACTAATATTGTCATTAAGATAATAGCGTGATTGAATTTCACCACCATAATGCTTGGCATCGCTTTGGACATAATCCACTAAACGGAAACCAGCAGACTCTCCTTCAGTGGCAATGTCTTGAGTTTTGGCATAAATATAATTTGTACTGTCGTTATAAAAGACAGAAATACTACTATCAAAACGATTGCCATTGTCGTAACGCAAAGTGAGCTCTACGCCATCAGTAGATTCTTCTTCTAATTGCCCATTGCCACGCTCCCAAGTATTGGTTGCAAGATGGGCGCCATTAGAAAATAACTCTTGTGGAGAAGGCAATCTTTCAGAATGACTGATTCTGGCTGACAACTGCGTATTAGGCGTAAGATATTTGCCACCTTCTAAACTGACAGACGTTCCGGCATGTGTTTTTTCGATGTTATTGTCGTTATCTATTAGATTTTGAAAATCTTGACGACCGCCAAACTCAATATACCAAGGACTTTTGCCTTGTTTTCTTAAAATACTAGACGTATCGAGGGGAGCGTAGTTCGTCGTCTCACCATGATTATGACCAGCATGGGCATCACTTGCAGATAATGGTTGTCCTGCAAATTTATCAGCATTCTGTATTTTTGCGCCAAAATAATCAGGCGTGAGTCGTTCAATGAAGAATAAACCGACTTGTGTACGATCGGTTTGCGGCAAATAACCTTCTAGCCCAACAGCAGAAAACCGGCTGTTTGTGTAATCTAGACCGACCACACCTTTCATAAAGCCTAGATTGCCTGTTTTATACGTGCTATGTGTGGCTTGAGCTTGAGCACTAATGGCTTTGTTTTCAAAAGTTGTGCCCACCGCACCTTCATCTATTTCATCGTGACGATAATCGGTATAGCTGAGTTTCGTATTGATGCTATCGACGCCTATCATGGGTAATTTTCGCTCTGCATGGAGCTGATAGACGTTTGACGTCATATCGACATAGGGCGCTTCACCATGATCGTGGTCATGTTCGTGATCCGCCTCACAGCTCAGTTGGTTGGTCAGTACGCTATCAGGTGAGCATTCATTATGCACATGAAAGGGCAAGCCATATTCTGAAGACAGGCGCTGATATGATGCACCGATATAGCCCATATCAGTCACATAAGACAAGCCGATGCTACCGTTATCTTGCGTGTACCAACTGTTGGCAATCTCATCGGTATCTAAGTGTGGCACTTGGATATTGCCTTTATCCGTCTTTTGGTAATACCCACTCCATAGCCAGTTTTCACCGATACTGCCATTGAGTTCTGCATAACCTAAATAACCGTCTGTGGCTTGTTGACCAATCAATGCCAATTTTCCGCTGATGTTGTTTTTAGGCTTTTCTTTAGGAATAGTGTCATTAACAATATTGACCACACCACCGATAGCACCGCCACCATACATCAACGCTGACGTGCCTTTGATTACTTCAACTTGTTTGGCACCTAGGACAGGTACCGCCACTTGATGGTCTGGTGAGATTTGTGACGCATCTTGTACGCTCAAACCATTTTGCATGACTTGGACACGCGGTGCGCTTTGCCCTCGAATAATTGGTCGGCTTGCGCCTTGCCCAAAACTATCAGTAGACACGCCAACTTCATTTGCTAGTGCATCACCAAGCGTACTGCTTGTCTGAGTAGTGAGCGCATCGCCAGTAACAATACTGGTTGCGGTTGCCATTTCATTCGCTTGTGGCAATAAAGGGTTAGACGTCACCACTATGGTGTCTAGAGTCACCGAAGGGTGGGTCGTATCAGGAGAGTTTAGGTGAAAAGATGAGGATGTCATAGGTTTGATATCTACCATCGTATCCTTCGCATTTACTGACAAACTTGCCATACCTAAAGCTGTCGTTACTGAGAATACAGTCGTTACCCGGCGAATACTAAAATTAACTGAAGATACAGAAGTATAATCAGGTTCTCTTAATCTGTTGATATGAAAAATTGGAGACATGAGATTACCAAAATAAGAAGTTATATAGGGATAAATAACGATAAGAGTAAATATTTTCGTTATGTTATAATATAACATAAAGATATACAAACTTTATATTTCAGCAAGGTGTGCATATTAGCTACGCTTACACGAGGTAACTTCAATATTTGACTTTCTTTGTGAGTGATAAATGTGACGGTCATTCAATGAATGTGTTAGTACTGAAATAATAATGAGTATGTCGAAAGTTAGAAAAATGAATGTGTTAAGAACTATGGTTCATGAGAATATCAATCATAAAAAGCCTTATAGATCTCTGGTCAATGAATTGACACGTCTGAAATATAGAGCATTTTGTAAGCCAGTCTCTGAAGAAACAAGAAATAAAAAATAAGAACGGTAGGCAATAAATCAACAATAGATCGTCTGGTCTAATGACAGTTTGCAGGAATTTAGCACCAGAGTTTAGGATTTCATATGGCTGAAGGTGTTATATTTTGGAATTTTAAAACCAACTTTGAGTGATAACTTGAATAAAAAATAGCTAGTTTAGCTTTAACGACAGTTGCTAAGAGCAAACGTTATATGAGGGGACAGGCTTTAGAGTAGGTTTGTCTTTATTTACGAATGCTACTCTATACATTTGGCACAATTGAATAGAGAGAAAGTAGGTAAGTGAAGTGATACTAGTAATCTAGGTTTTTTGGATAATCGCAGTTGTATTTGTTAATCAGTTCAATATTATTTGAGTGACCTAATCACCTAATAGAATCAGCTCTATTGCTTATTTATGCAAAGTGTTACCTTTAATAGCGCCAGTGGCTGCTAGATTCATTAGACGTCGAAACCTCGGATACTCCAAGTGGCTAGGCGCTGTGTAAATTGCCGTATGTTGTAGCCCATCACGGATAGCGACTAATTTTTGAATCATTTCATCCAGTTCAGAGGCTTTATTCAGCAACAAATCTCGATCAACATCTAGAGTTTTTTCAGACCCTAATATCCCAGTAATTTCATCCAGTGAAAACCCTGCAACACGTCCTAAAGCAATCAAGGACATAAGCTCTAATACATCTTCGCTGAAAACTCGGCGGATACCTTGCCGACCAACAGAGCGAATTAGGCATTTTTTCTCATAAAATCGTAACGTTGAAGCAGGAATACCAGACTGTTTAGCAACCTGCGAAATATCCATAATGCCCTCTGGACTTAAAATTGTATGCAATCATCACATTGATACTGAAACCAGTAAGAGAGTCATCATGGATAACGTCGTTTTTATAATATTAATCGGTATTGGTGCTACCGCTGTGATGGACTTATGATCATTACTCAGGAAGTATTTATTTAATATTCTACCGCGCAACTGGAGAATGGTGAGGCGTTGGATTGCTTACATGGATCAAGGGCGGTTTCGTCATGACGCTACTGCAAAATCTAATACTATTCATGGTGATCTTTTTATTGGGTGGACAGCCCACATATTACAGACAAAAAAAGCCCCAATCGTGAGATTGGGGCTTTCTAAATATTTGGTAGGCATAAGCAGACTCGAACTGCTGACCTCTACCATGTCAAGGTAGCGCTCTAACCAACTGAGCTATACGCCTATTTAGGTTGAGTATTTTATCAAGTTTTTGAGACTTTGCAAGCTTTATTTCTAATAAATTTTTTTATTAGCATAATAATGATTATCACACTTTATATTGAATGACTTTTAATGTTTTTTTATGTAGTTATATTAAATAGTGATTGAAATTGGTTTATTTTTTATTGTCAGTAGAACTACAAATCCTAATAGCTAGGCAGTATATAACTGGTATCATTCTCAAAATAAAGTGAGGATTATGATAATAGTTTCACAGTACTCATAGTTCAAAAAAATTATATCAAAATAGAATGTTGAGGAGAGTGATATGGGTTTATTGGTTGATGGTCAATGGCAAGACAAATGGTATGACACAGAGGCGAGCGGTGGACGCTTTGAGCGAGAAGATGCCGGTTTTAGAAATTGGGTCACGGTCGATGGCAGCGCAGGCCCATCAGGTGTTGGCGGTTTTAAAGCCGAAGCTGATCGCTATCATTTATATATCTCGCTTGCATGTCCTTGGGCACATCGTACCATTATTTACCGTCAGCTAAAGGGTTTGCAAGACCTGATTTCGCTGTCAGTGGTGCATCCATTTATGGGCGATAAGGGCTGGACGTTTGCAGAGGGCGATGGCGTGATTGCTGATCCTATCGTAAATGCTAATTACTTATATGAGATTTATACGGCGGCAAAGCCTGACTATACAGGACGGGTGACGGTGCCAGTATTATGGGACAAAAAAACCAATACCATCGTCAGTAATGAGTCCTCTGAGATCATTCGTATGTTTAACTCAGCTTTTGATGAGGTTGGGGCACTAGCAGGTAATTTTTTACCAACCGAGTTATTAGCAGAAATTAATGCAGTTAATGAGCTGGTTTATTCTGCGGTTAATAATGGCGTTTATAAAGCAGGATTTTCAACCACACAAGAGGCTTACGAAGAAGCAGTGACGGAGCTATTCGATGCATTAGAGACGCTAGAGGCACGTTTGACAGACCAGCGTTATTTGCTAGGTAATACGATAACTGAGGCGGACTGGCGCTTCTTTACTACGCTGGTGCGTTTTGATGCGGTATATGTCGGACACTTTAAATGTAATATTCGCCGTATTGTTGATTATCCCAATCTTTGGGGTTATTTGCGTGATTTATATCAAGTGCCAGGTATTGCAGAGACGGTAAGCATCGAGCATATTAAGCAGCATTATTATACTAGCCATGCCAATATCAATCCCACGCGTATCATTCCTGTTGGTCCAGTGCTTGATTTTAATGAGCCACACGAGCGTAAACGTTTATAAGTTTTATTGAGATGTTAAAATAAGATAATAAAAATCGCGCCAGCTGATTAATCACAGTTGGCGCGATAGATTGATGGTATAAATAAAAAGCTGCTTAATTTATATTAGGCATTATTCAACTGACGAGCGGCTTCTAGCGCAAAATACGTCAAAATTCCATCAGCGCCAGCACGGCGGAAACCAATCAACGATTCTAAAATCACCGCGTCGGTTAGCCAACCATTTTGAATCGCAGCCATGTGCATGGCATATTCGCCAGACACTTGATAAGCAAAGGTCGGTACGCCAAAGGTATTTTTAACTTCGCGAATAAGGTCTAGATACGGCTGACCCGGCTTAATCATGACCATGTCTGCACCCTCGGCTATGTCCATCGCCACTTCGTGCAACGCTTCAGCACGATTACCGAAATCCATCTGGTACTGTTTCTTGTGTCCACCTTTTAGGTTGCCAGCACTGCCGACTGCATCACGGAACGGGCCATAGTATGCAGAGGCGTATTTGGCAGAGTAAGCCATGATAGCGGTATTCACAAAGCCTTCGGCTTCAAAGGCGTCACGCATGGCTTTGATACGGCCATCCATCATATCACTAGGCGAGATGATATCAGCGCCAGCGCGGGCATGTACCAATGCTTGCTTGACCAATACTTCGACCGTTTCATCATTAATCACATAGCCTGAATCATCCAGCAGTCCATCTTGACCGTGTGAGGTATAAGGATCTAACGCCACATCGGTCATTACCACCATTTCAGGCACAGCATCTTTGATCGCTTTTACGGTACGAGCAGTAAGGGCATTTTCATCATAAGCTGATTTACCGTCGGGTGTTTTTAAGGAATTATCGATAACAGGGAAGATGTCGATAGTGGTGACGCCCTCGCTTAATAATTCTTTGGTATAGTTGATCAGTAGGTCAATCGATAAGCGCTCAACGCCTGGCATACTAGCGATTGCTTCGCGCTTATTTTTGCCTTCTAAGACGAAGACAGGGGCGATAAAGTGCTTAGGATGCAGCTCAACTTCACGAATCATCGCGCGTACGTTATCGTTGTAGCGTAGTCGACGTAGACGAGTTTCAGGGAATTGACGGTTAAAGGTATAAGTCATGATTTGTCCTCATTAGATTTTAGTCATTGTTATTTATCAGCTTGATTAAATAAGCTGTTTTGAAGCATATTTTTTTATAGAACGGACATTAATAAGTGGATAAAAGTATGTGTAAGCTAATTTGTCTACTATAACTAAAAGCGCCTTACAAAAGCAAAAAGCCCTACCAAGTCGGTAGGGCTTTTTGTACTTATCGACTATCAATGTGAAGGAAATTACCTCACACTATTTATGAGTGCTTAAGGCTCAACGATCTGCGTGACCGGTACTTGCTCAACGCTGGTTTCGTTATACGTCGTCTGTTTGGTAACGACTCCTACGGCAGCATCTTTTTTACCATCATTATTGACGTCAACGACAGCGGTCGGCTCAAAGGTAGCCGTTTCCGATGGTTGCGCTTGTTTAATGGCGTTCGCTTCTTGTGCAGAAGCAACTCGCGCTGAGCTAGCCGCATCGATAGCATTTGCCGCTTTTGCTTTATTGCTATTGGCAGGTAGATTCACTAGTTGCACTAAGTTTTTATGTGGTACAGGAATCGCCGTTGGTACATCCAGATTGGCACCGCCACCCAGCACTTGGTATAGCTCGACTTGGCTCACGATTTTTTGTAGCTCTAAATCCAAAATACCTTGCTGCGTTGAGAACAATGAACGCTGTGCATCTAGCACATCTAGATAGTTGGCGATACCTGCTTTAAAGCGTGCATCTGCTATCTGGAATGTTTGTTCAAAGTTATCTTGTAGACGGTATTGTGCTTCAAGCTGCTCACCCAGCGTGGCTCGTGTCGCGAGTACGTCTGACACTTCACGGAATGCGGTTTGGATAGATTTCTCGTAGCCTGCGAGCGTTTGTTCACGCTCAATTTTAGCCACATCGTAATTGGCATCTAGGCGACCAGCGTCAAAGATAGGCACGCTAATGCTTGGACCAAACGACCAACCGACAGCGCCGCTTTTGAATAAGTCATCTAAACTGCCGCTACTAACCCCAATGCTACTGGCTAAGCTGATAGACGGGAAATAAGACGCGCGTGCCACTTCGATATTGGCACCAGCGGCTTTTAGGTTGTATTCTGCTTGCAGTACATCTGGGCGATAACGTAGCAACTCACTTGGTAAGCCTGCACTAAATATCTGCTGGCTAGTGATGTTGCTGACTGCTGGTGTTGGAATTAGATTGGTTGGAATCGGTCCACCCACCAAGAACTGCAAGGCGTTACGTGATTTTAAAATGCTGCTTTGTGCCCGTAGGACAGCAAGTTTGGCATTTTCTAATGACGCACTGGCTTGCAAAGATGGCAGCTTCGGATCAATGCCTGCTTCAAAGCGTTTATCAGCGATAAACAGGGACTTTTCACGACTCTCAACCGTGGCTTCTGCCAGCTTTAACTGCGCTAAGCTATAGCTCAAGTTGGCATAGCTCTGAGCGATATTACTAATCAAGCTGATTTGGGTCGAATCTTTGGCCGCTGTAGTGGCTAAGAAATTCTGTAGCGCTTGATCTTTTAAGCTAGCAATTTTGCCCCAAAAGTCCAACTCGTAATTAGCCAAGCCTAGGTTGACGTTATAGCTACTATTGGGGTTTTTGTCAGTTCTATTTTGTGCTTGACGCGTGTATCCACCACTACCATTAATCGCTGGTAGATCATTAAGATCGGTAATTTGATACTGTGCACGTGCTTTCTCGATTGCTAAACGAGCACTTTCGAAATCTTTGTTGTTTTCTAACCCTAAAGCAATCAAGCCCTTTAAACGCTCATCGCTATAAAAATTCTGCCAGCGTTGACCCGCAATACTTGCTTGATCAGCGCTACTAACTGTTTCTTTATCGAATGCCCCGTAGGTTTGTTCGATAGGGATATTTGGCTCAGCAAGCACAGGGCGCATATCTGCTTTTGGAATCGTGTTACAAGCAGCCATGCTCATCGCTAAAACGGTCAAGCCGATTAGGCGACCAGCATTTCTGCGCATATGTGAGCCCGCTGGTTGCACAGTGATAGCAATATTTGCTACCGCTGCTGAGTTGGTGTTATATGTTTTCTGAGCACTCATTGTGTATTGTCTCCAAAGCTTGCAGGCTGATAATTCTCAGAAGGCGTTGGGTTTTGCGGGTCAGGCGTACTATTATCATCATCTTTATTGTTTGGTTTATTATTCTCGTATTTGTACGGGAACATACTACGTACCCAAATATAAAACATGGGAATAAAGAAGATACCTAACAATGTCGCGGTCACGACGCCACCTAGTACACTGGTACCGATGGCATTTTGACTGCCTGAACCAGGACCTGTGGCGATAAATAATGGCACAACACCCAGTCCAAAGGCAAGCGAGGTCATGATAATCGGGCGCAAACGTTGACGCGCTGCTGTCATGACAGCTTCTCTCAGACTATAGCCTTCCTCTTGGTGCTCTTTTGCAAACTCAATGATTAAGATAGCATTTTTAGCGGATAGACCAACGACTGTGAGTAGACCTACCTGCAAATAAATATCGTTATTAAAGCCACGTAGCCAAGTAAAGATGACTGCACCTAATACCCCAAGTGGAATGACCAATAGCACAGAGAAGGGGATAGACCAGCTTTCATACAAGGCTGCTAGACATAAGAATACCACCAAGATTGAAAGCGCGTATAGCATCGGCGCTTGTGCACCTGACTTTTGCTCTTCAAGTGACATACCCGTCCACTCATAGCCCACACCTTCAGGCAGATTCTCCATCATTGCTTCCATCGAACTCATCGCTTCACCCGTACTTAGACCAGGTGCAGCACTCCCTTGAATATTCATCGATGGTAAGCTGTTATAACGGGTCAGACGCGGTGAGCCAGATTGCCATTCGCTGCTAGAGAACGCATCAAATGAAATCATTTCACCTACATCGTTGCGTACATACCATTTAGCAATATCTTCAGGATTAGTACGGCTGCTTGGTTCACCTTGAACAAAGACGCGTTTAATACGCCCGCGATCGACGAAGTCATTAATATAACTTGAGCCCCAAGCGGTAGAAATAACGCTATTAATACTAGCAAGTGACAAGCCATAAGCAGCGGCCTGCTCTTGATTAATATTCACTTTTAACTGCGGTGCATCTTCTTGACCATTTGGACGAACGCCTGCGACTTTGTCGTTTTGCGCAGCCATGCCAAGCAGCATATTACGTGCTTCGAGTAGACCCTCATGTCCAAGGTTACCGGTGTCTTGAATCATTAAGTCAAAACCACTGGCGTTACCAAGTTCGGTAATGGCTGGCGGTACAATCGCAAATACTTGTGCTTCATTTAGTTGGGTAAAGAAGTAACCCATGGCGCGATCAGCGACAGCCTGTGCAGTGTTTTTTTCACCGGGACGATCAGCCCAATCCGATAAACGTACAAAGGCCAGTCCCATATTCTGCCCTTGTCCTGCAAAACTAAAACCTGCGATCGTAAAGACTGAAGCGATATTATCGCCTTCTTGGGTACTGTAATAATCACTGACTTTATCGAGCACTTCTTGCGTTTCATCAAGCGTCGCACCAGCAGGTAACTGAACCAAGGTAAACATAATACCTTGATCTTCTTCTGGTAAGAACGATCCGGGAATACGTAAGAATACCACTGCCATAATACCGATAATGGCAGCATAAAGAATTAAGTATAGCCACTTCAAGCGGAAACTTTTGCCAACTAAATTCTCGTAACTACGACTGACTTTATAAAACGAGCGGTTAAACCAACCAAAGAAGCCTTTTTGCTCTTCTGTATTGCCTTTATCATGGCTCTTGCTACGCTTGAGTAAGGTCACACAAAGGGCAGGGGTAAAAATAAGCGCTACTAAGGCTGATAGCACCATGCTGGTAATCAAGGTGATAGAGAACTGACGATAAATCACACCTGTTGAGCCACCGAAGAATGCCATCGGTACGAATACGGCAGATAGAATCAGCGCAATACCAATAACGATTTTACTAATTTCGCCCATCGATTGTACGGTAGCATCCTTAATAGAGATATCAGGATCTTCTTCCAAGATACGCTCGACGTTTTCGACGACGACGATCGCATCATCGACCAACAGACCGATGGATAGTACCATGGCAAACATGGTCAAGACGTTAATACTAAAACCAGCGATGTAAAGTACAGCGAAGGTGCCAAGTAGTACGACAGGTACGGCAAGAGTAGGAATGATGGTCGCACGCCAGTTCTGTAAGAAAACGAACATGACGATAAATACGAGAACAATTGCCTCAAGCAGTGTCATAACCACTTGTTCGATAGACAAGCGCACAAATGGTGTGGTGTCATAAGGGATAACGGATGTTAGACCTGCTGGGAAGTTTGCTTCCAGCTCTGCCATACGAGCCCCAACGGCTTCACGAGTTTCCAGTGCATTTGCACCACCTGCCAATGAAATACCAAGACCGGCTGCTTCTTTACCATTGTATAGCGACACTACGCCGTAGTCTGCACTACCAATCTCAACCTCTGCCACATCACCTAAACGCACTTTTGCGCCAGCAGTATCGGTTTTTAATAGAATGTTTTTAAATTCATCAGGCGTTTGTAGATAGCTTTGAACCGTGACAGTCGCATTGATAACCTGTTGACTGGTATCAGCAGGTGCTTGACCTAGCTGACCGGCAGATACTTGGGCGTTTTGTGCCCGTACTGCCTCAACCACATCAGCTGGCACCATGTTATAGCTACGTAAGCGCGCTGGATCTAACCAAATGCGCATGGCATAAGCAGAACCAAAAACTTGTACTTCACCAACACCTTCCACACGGCTTAACTGGTCAACAACGTTTGAGTTGACATAATCGGCGATATCCGCACGATCCATGCTGCCATCTTCAGAAATAAAACCTTGCACCATTAAAAAGCTGCTAGAGGATTTATTAACGTTGACGCCTTGACGCTGTACCGACTCGGGTAGTGAGCTCATGGCGGCTTGGAGTTTGTTCTGTACCTGTACCTGTGCAGTATCAGAATCCGTACCATTTTCGAAAGTGAGCGTAATGGATGCAGCGCCATTCGAGGAGCTCGATGACGACATATACATCAGCCCATCAAGACCCTTCATGCGTTGCTCAATAATCTGAACGACTGAATCTTCAACCGTCTGAGCATTAGCACCAGGATAGCTTGCGCTGACTGAAATCGTCGGTGGTGCAATACGTGGATACTGCTCAATCGGTAAGTTAATGACCGATATCACCCCGATGAGCATGACTAAAATAGCCATAACCCATGCAAAAATAGGGCGATTAATAAAAAAACGTGACATAGTATATTCCTAGTCTTCCTATCTTTGAATGGAATTAGTTAGCGGTAGACTCTGCTGGTTTCTGAGCAGTGGCATCTTTGCTAACTGGCTTATCCATCGCTTTAGCAGCTTGCGGCGGCGTCTGGGCATTAGGGGCACCTTCTTTAGCTGGTGCTGGGTTTGGATTCTCTAATGGCTTAACGACCACTTCTTGTTCAGGCTTAACTTTTGAGCCGCCGATAACAACTATCTTGTCCCCTGCTTGTAAGCCGTCAGTGACAACCCACTGGCCTTTATAAGTGCCATTAATAGTGACAGGACGTACTTGGATTTTATTATTTTCATCAACGATGTAAACTTGCGTCTCACTTTTCGGTGTACGCATTACGGCGCTTTGCGGTACCAATGCAGCATTGGTAATCACGCTCTGTGTCAAACGTGCCGTCACATACATACCAGGCAGCAAGATATTATTGCTGTTTGGGAAAATAGCACGCAAGGTCACAGCGCCTGTTGATTCATCAACCTTTGCTTCAGATAAAGCAAGCTTGCCGCGTGCTGGGTAGACTGAGCCATCTTCTAATACCAACTCAACCGAATTCATACCCGGCTGTGCTTTGCCTTCAGCGATTTGCTGACGCAGCTTTAATAGCTCAGAGGATGATTGACTGATATCAACATAGATAGGATCTAAGCGTGAGATAGTCACCAGCGGATCAGCTTGACCTGCGCTGACCAAAGTACCAGCGGTGACACTAGAGCGGTCAGTACGACCTGCCAGCGGGGCACGTACGATGGTACGGTTAAGATCTAGGTTACTAGCATCTAAACCCGCTTGAGCAGTTTGAATGCCTGCTTTTGCACTTTCGATGCCTGCTTGTGTCTGTCCAACAGCGGCGGCCGCACTTTGTACCGCTGCTTGTGCAGTACGTACTTGTGTTTGTGCTTGCTCATACTGCTGCTTTGAGATGGCGTCGATGCTGACCAAGCCTTGTAAGCGCTGTAAATCATTTTGCGCTTGTGCTAATGATGCTTGACGGCTGGCTAGCTCGGCTTTTGCATTGGCATTATTTGCTTGTGCTGTCTGGTAATTTGCTTGTGCTTGTTGCACTGCTGCTTGACCACTGGTGACAGAAGAAGCGTAGTTATCAGTATTGATACGATAAAGTGGCTGGCCTTTTTTGACGTTGCCGCCTTCACGGAACAATACTTCGTCAATAACGCCATTAACTTGTGGGCGGACGTCGGCAGTCTGATAAGCCGTGGTACGTCCAGAAAAAGTCTGTACTTGGGGTACAGTATCGAGCGTGACAGTCTGGACGTTAACAACCGCAGGCGGCATCTGCTGCTGTGCGGCATCTGCGCCAGCGGCGTCCTCGTTTTTGTCACAGCCAATCAGTACAGCTCCAGATAGTACAGATGCTATTACAAGCGCAAGAGTAGAGTGCTTCATCAATGTCCTCGGCAATAGGTATAAAATAAGTAATGACAGTATAAAAAGTTTATCAATAAATCTAAGCGTATTGAATATAAAAATGAGTATTGATTCTAATGATCTTTACTTTCTTGGCTAAATTTGTTCTTAATAATATGAATTTAGCCAAACATCACTATTAGAACCTCTAATAGCGATATAAGTATCAAGTATCGGTGTAAGAATCTTAAGCATCAAAGCTGTAGCCAAACCACAACCTTGATTAGTAAAGTTAACGAGTAATTATAAACTATCGGGATAACCCCACAGTCAAGTAGTTGAGCGCAGGATTTATGGTTAGAAATCGTAATATCAGCTTTTGTGAATGCATTAAATGCTGTCATGGCAAGCGCCATCTTCATTAACAGCTAATGTACAGTCATACAACTGTCAATGAGAAATAATTGTAAACTTTTGTGAAAATAGCATAACCATATAGATTGTAAGGTCTTTAATGAATGATAAATAAGGTTTGCCAACAAAACAAAAACTTTAGCAACTATTAACTGTGACCATTAACACAATTACTCATTAAGGGTCTTTACCAACAGCTAATGGCTGCTAGCCGCAAGTATTGACAGCTGTTATGACGATACTGACTACAGCAAGCGTGCGCTAGCCAATTCAGTCAATTGATATAAGCCTGTGCGATAACGATTGTCAGGTAGCGTACTCAGTGCTTGTTGCGCCAGCTTGGTTTCTTCCCAAGCCCGCTGCTTACAGTAATCTAATGATCCTGAGCGGCGCACTAGCTCAATAAGTTGCTCAGCGTTCGGTGTCTTTCCAGTTTGTACAGCCACACGCAACTGTTCATAGCCTTCGATGTCGCTGTCTTTTAGCAGCTCAAGTGCTTTGATGGTCGGTAGGGTTGGCTTGCCTTCAGCGAGGTCGTCTCCTAAATTTTTGCCCATTAGCTCACTATCACCACTATAGTCGAGTACATCATCGATAATTTGAAAAGCATTGCCAAAGTGCTGACCAAAATCGCCTAAAGCCTGCATATGCTCTATTCTGTCTTGTAAAATTGCAGCGCCTTGAGTCGCCATCATAAACAGCCGCGAGGTTTTACCATCAATAATGCGCAAGTAATCCTCTTCTGTCGCAGCAGGGTTGTGCTGATGCTGGAGCTGCAATACTTCGCCTTCAGCGATATCGCAGGTGCCATCTGAGAATACTTGCAACAGTGGTAAGCTTTGGAAGCCAACTAATAAATTAAAGGCGCGAGCAATCAGATAGTCACCGACCAGTACCGCGGTGGCATTATCCCATGTGGCATTAGCAGTCGGCTTACCACGGCGCTGTCCTGACTCATCAATCACATCGTCATGAACCAAGGTCGCTGTATGCAGCATTTCAGTAATAGCGGCTAGATGCATGGCTTTTTCTGAGGGCTTGTCCTCAAACATGCGTGCACATAACAAGGTAATCAGCGGGCGCATGCGCTTACCACCAGCATTGATTACATGCTGTGAGACGCTCATTACCAGCTGAACTTTGGAATTAAGACTACCGAATACTTGCTTGTCCATAATCTCAAAATCATCCGCCACGATACTTTGAATATAAGCATAATTAGGCGTTGATTGAGTCATTGAATCTGTTTTATGTGAAGGGATGCTGGTCATAATAAATAGTCATATTAATAAGAATAAAGAGAATTTTTTATAGCCTTAGTTTTATAGATAGGTAAGGCATTATTTTCTATAATAGCATAGCTATGCCTTTAGATTGTGGGTTAAAACGTGCCTAAAACATCGCGCCTATCTTTTAAATAAGATTTACTATATATAGAAATTGACATAAAAACTGTAAAAGTTGGCTGAAATTTCACTAGAATTAATGGTCATTTATCGGCGACATTTAAGCTCATTTAAGAGATGTATAAAAGGCTGTAAGTCGCTGATTATATAAGTTATAATAGCCGCTATTATTATATAGTGTTTTTTTGTTGGAGTAGCATCTTGGATGCGCTCTTAATCAGCAGTAGATATAATAAAAAGTGAGGTGGTTATTCGTGTAACTGCCTTACAAAAACCAGTCAAACAAGTGAGATAGACGGCTTGCTTTTATGAGCAAAAAGCCGTAAAATCTTGCCTTTAATTTTTCCCTGTCGTGTTCGTCGTAAAAGCGTTGGTATAACATCAGCCACGGCACACGGGTTAAACGGAGTCATACAATGTACGCAGTAATCAAAACTGGTGGTAAACAGCACCGTGTAGTTGTCGATGAGTTGCTTAAAGTTGAACTACTAAAAGCAGAAACTGGCGCAACAATCAAATTCGAAGATGTATTGATGATTGTTGACGGCGAAACTGTCAAAATCGGTCAGCCTATCGTTGAAGGTGCTAGCGTTGAAGTTGAAGTGGTTGAACATGGTCGCGGCGAAAAAATCCGTATCGTTAAGCACAACCGTCGTAAGCATTATCACAAAGAGCAAGGTCACCGCCAATGGTATACCTTGTTAAAAATCAAAGCCATTAATGCCTAATTATCCACTTAGCAATTACTGCTAAATAGTGCACTAAACGCTTAAGAGTTATCGCATCAGCGATAAGTCAAATTAACAAGGAGATTTTCCCATGGCACATAAGAAAGCTGCCGGTTCAAGCCGTAATGGTCGTGATTCAAACCCAAAAATGCTAGGCGTTAAAATCTTTGGTGGCCAAGCTATCACAGCTGGTAACATCATCGTTCGTCAACGTGGTACAGAATTCCACGCAGGCGAAGGCGTTGGCATGGGTCGTGATCATACTTTATTTGCACTGAATGACGGTGTGGTAAAGTTTGCGACCAAAGGTAAGTTCAACCGTCGTTATGTAATGGTTGAAAGCGCATAATTGCCCATCTAGGTTGTTTTAGTCAAAGACTAAAATGATCCGATGACTAAAAGCCTCTATTACCGTTTGGTAGTAGGGGCTTTTTTTTAGTTATTTTCGTAGGGGTTAAGGATGCTAAATTGGCTTTATGCTGCTAAACAACATTACGAAATAACGTTAGGAAATAATGAATAGTCAAAAAACTCACCATCCATGCGGTTTATTATTGTGTAGCCACTTATGATCACAAAAATGGTCAAAAGAGTAGTTACAAGCGTGTATGGCAGCGGTAGTAAAGATTGCAAATCATGACTAGGCGTGTAATAAAAAAACTGGCACACTGTTGTCATTGTTTATAAGCACCCGTTTTATGGTTGCTAGATAAACATTTATGGAAAACAAAAATTTTAATAAGATGTCTTATTTTAAAGCGACAATTTTTAAGCGATTATGCATTTTTAGAGAGGATTTATGATGACTTTATCAACCAACAAAACAACTTTAAAACAAAAAATGATGAACGGTGCTTTAGCTGGTGTATTAATGACATCGCTTGGTGTCGCAGCCCCAATGATGGTATTGACACAATCAGCTACTGCTGCACCAGCTGATAATTTGACCGCTGCCAAACGTTTAAACAAGCTGCTGACAAATACCAAAAGCATGACGGCTAACTTTAGCCAAACGACCAAAGGTGCCAACAGTGGTACTTTTACAGGTACGATGAGTGTACAACGCCCAAATAATTTCCGCTGGGAAACAAAGTCGCCGTCACAGCAACTGATCGTCGCTAATGGTAACTCCATGTGGGTTTATGACAAAGATTTAGAGCAAGCGACCAAGCAAAACGTTGACAGCCAAGTTGGCAATACACCAGCACTGCTGTTATCAGGCGACCCAAGCCAAATTGACAAGAATTTTAAAATTACCCAGCCATATGACAATAAAAATTACTACGTGCTGTACCCAAAATTAGACAGTGCTAGCTTTAAGAGCTTGTCAATGAGTTTTAGCGGTGGTAAGCCAGTGATGATGGTGCTAAATGATAGCCTTGGTCAAACCACTTCCATCAAATTTAGTGGTATCAAACTGAACCCAAGCATTAGTAGCAGTCAGTTTAAGTTTACGCCACCAAAAGGCGTTGATGTTATTAATCAATAACAGGCCGTTATCAAGAGCCAATTATTAAAGACCAATCAAAGACTTTATTGATTAAATAGAAAAGACAGATCCTATGCGGTCTGTCTTTTTTTGAATAAAGGTTCTCTGGAAAATAATGCTAAATCTCTTCTATATCATGTTTTAAATGCTTAATGATTTTTAAAGGCTTCACGCTCTAAAGGCTTAAGACATCGCTTTGATAGCGCTGATATCTGGCATCGGTGGTAACTCGCCCAACTCACTTAGTCCAAAGGCATCTAAAAATTGTGGCGTGGTATGTAGCAATGCTGGGCGACCCAAGGTTTCTTTGTAACCTTTCTCTTCAATCCAGCCTTTATCAAATAGTTGACGCAATATATTGCTTGATAGCGTCACACCGCGCACGTGCTCTATGTCGCTACGAGTCACTGGCTGCTTGTAAGCAATCACACTAAGTGTCTCAAGTAAGGCTTGGCTCAGGCGTTCTTGGCGTTGCGGGAAGACGCGTTGAATTAAGGCACTATAATTATTCGCGATTTGCAGTCGATAACCGCTGGCAGTTTCGTGCAAGCTTAGCACACCCATATCCAAGCGCTGTCTTAGCAGCGCCAAAACCTGTGTTAGCTCTTTAGCCGTTAAAGACAGGTGTTCTCTTAAGACAGTGGCGGTGAGGGGCGCTTCTGACGCATGTAATAGCACTTCGATATGCTTGCTTAAGTCTTCTAGATGCTGTCGCTGCTCATTGGTCAATGACAGTAAAGCGGTAGATAATGAGGATGGTTTGTCATAATCTTGCTTGGTATTGTCAGTATCTGTCATTAGAAAGCGACTCTTTTTAAATGATAATGTGTATCGATATTTATAAGAATAGATAGGTCGATAATAACTATGCCAACCACTGCAACGTTAAGGGTTTAATATGACGGTCTTCAGCATCATTATTGTCAGTGGTAGGGCGACTTTCTAAATCAGTATTTACGATACCAACCAACTGTCGTTTTATCAGCTCTAGTATGGCGACGAAGCTGACAACCACACCTATTTTACCTTGTGTTTTATCTAGTAGCTCATAAAAAGAGTGCTCACCATCCGTACTGAGCTGTCGGCTAATACTGGCAATACGATCAGCAAGGGGAACAGCGTCAACTTTAATGGTATGCATTTGATAATCGGGCTGCAGTTGCATTTTAAATAAGCTGTCAATCAAAAGGTTTGGCGAATAGCTAGGTAATTCCGCATTCATGACGTCTTGACCGGGCATACTGACCATGGCCAAAAACACATCGCGCTCAAGACGCACCAGATTATCTAAGCGTTGACTTGCTACTTTGATTTGCGCATATTCTTCAAGGCGCTCAATCAGTTCTGCTTTTGGATCACGCTCATCGCTGGGAGTTTCAGGCTTGGGCAGCAACAGCTCGGTTTTAATGGCAATCAACGTGGACGCCATCAACAGATAATCACCTGCCAATTCAAAATGCTCGGTATCTAATTCGCTGATGTAAGCCAAATACTGCTCCGTTATGGGTAGTATCGGCATTTGGGTCAGATCAACGTTATTTTTTTTGACCAAATATAGCAAGAAATCTAATGGTCCAGCAAACTGCTCAAGCCAAATGGCAAAGGCTTGCGGCGGCACATAGAGATCTTCTGGTAGATGTTGTACGGATGTCTGGTAAATGCGTAAAGACATATCATTGATAACTGAGCCGTCGTGTGCGCGCTTAGTATCTAAAGAATCAGAGGCTTGAGGTACAGTTAGAAGAAGAGCGGCTTTTGGTAAAGCCGCTTGTTCATTTTTTAGCTCAGTCTGCACGCTTAGTATCCATCTTGGTTAACATAATCAAATGATTATTTAAGTTTGGCAAGTGGACGGATACCAATGGCACGACGAGTTTTGTCTAGTTGCTTACGGCTATGACGACGGGCTTTTTCTGCCCCCATTTGTAAGATTTCTTCTAACTCTTTTGGGTTGGCCATAAGATGCTCATAACGCGCGCGGAAGGGTGCTATTTCCGTATTTATTTTCTCAAACAGGGCTTGTTTGGCATCGCCCCAGCCGATACCAGCGGCGAACTGCGCGCGCATATCGGCAATTTCTGTAGGAGTAGCAAAGGCTTTATAAATCTCAAAAATAGCAGAGTCATCAGGGTCTTTTGGCTCGGAAGGCAGTTGTGAGTTGGTCACAATTTTCATGATGGCTTTATGCATCTGTTTTTCGGCACTGACTTGCGGATTAGAATCACCAAATAGCGGAATGGTATTGCCATAGCTCTTACTCATCTTGCGACCATCCAAACCCGTTAGTAATGGGATATCGTCATCTACAACGGCAGATGGTAAGGTAAAGAGCGTTTTATAGCGATGATTAAAGGTACCAGCAATATCACGCGCCATTTCGACATGCTGAATTTGGTCGCGACCAACAGGTACATGTGTGGCATTAAACATCAAGATATCTGCTGCCATGAGTACAGGGTAGCCAAACAACCCCATATTAATACCTTGATCAGGATCGACGTCTTCTTTTTTCATATTAATATCAACAGCGGCTTTATAAGCATGAGCACGATTCATTAAACCTTTGGCACATGAGCAGTTCAAAATCCAAGCAAGCTCTGGTATTTCCGGCACATCTGATTGACGGTAAAAAGTGACGCGCTCAGGATCAAGTCCACAGGCAAGCCAAGTCGCTGCAATGGCTTTGGTCGATTCGTGAATAATAGCAGGATCATAACAGCCGATAATGCCATGGTAATCTGCTAAAAAAAAGAATGCTTCGTCATCACTGTTTTGGATAGACTGAATGGCTGGACGAATCGCGCCAACGTAATTTCCTAAATGCAAGGTACCCGTCGGTTTGATGCCCGTCAAAATGCGTTTGGCTTGCGTTGAGTGATTAGGAGCTTGGTTGTCAGAACTTTGGTTATCAGAAATATGAGTGTTATTCATGGTAAATCCATTATTTGGTTCATCAAGGTTTTATTTATAAAAGTTTTGTTTTTCAATTTGTTATAAATTCATTGTTATTTATATGTAGGTAATATAAAAAATATAAGCTGCAAAGTATAGCAAATTTTCTGGCGATCTTCCGTAGCAATACACGCTTACTTATAGATATCAGTACGACCATCAGGACCATTTTTGAAACGACGATGGAACCACATCCACTGAGTGGGATCAATACGAATCAATCCCTCTAGCAACTCATTGACTCGCGTCGCATCAGCCAATTCATCGTTACTTGGATAGTTTTGAATTTCTGGGGTAATCGTTAGATGATAGTGCGGGCGTTTGCCTTTGGGTAAACTGTCTGGTGTCTGCCGGTAAGTATGCAGCGCCATTAATGCGGGTGGATGTGCCTTGTCGCCCAATTTTGCCATGCGCCGTGATGCTGTAATAGTCGCTGCTGGCACACCAAAGAATGGTGCCATGACGCCTTGTTTTAGACCATAATCTTGGTCAGGTGAGTACCAAATCACATGACCAGCTTTAATTGATTCAACAAAACTGCGCATGTCACGACTGGCTATTTGCTTGCTAAGAATACTGGCACGACCATTATAAACAAACCAATCAAGTAGCGCGTTATTCTGCGGTCGATACATCCCATCCATCGGAAAAAATTGCGTACAGAGCATGCCGCCCAGATCAAGCATCGTATAATGAGCGCCCAGTAAAATGACAGGACGACCCTCATTCTGTGCATTGACAACGTGCTGTAATCCCGAAATTGAAACGGTACGAGTAAAAACATTTGGACGATACCAAGCACATAAGGTTTCAAACACGCCAATGCCCTGATTGACAAAGACTTGTTTTGCCATCAATTCGCGCTCGACGTCTGGCTTTTCTGGAAAAGCCAGTTTCAAGTTGATAAGCGTATCACGCCGACGTGAGCCTGCTATTTTATAGATAAATATGCCAAGCTGACGTCCCAGCCAAAACTGCCAACGTAGCGGCAAATATATGATGGGTAAGATCATTGCTGCCAATAGCCAAATGCCCCAATATTTGGGCAACAAAAACTGCCATTGAAAAGGCTTTTTTTCTATGGGTGCTGTGCGCTTATGATTTTGGGTAATCGTTGGCATGCCAGCAGGTATCGCTGGGGACTTAGCAGGCTGCTGTGTACTTGGTGGTGGCAGGCTGCTTTTGGCAGATGGTTTGCTGGGGTCGTATTGTTCAGGCGCTTTCATAAAATTGTTACTAATAATGAAAAGTTATCATCATGATGGGGTAGTCAGCATTGCTTTGCAAGGTAGTTTACGCACAAAATCACGAGCAAATGCAAAAGTCATCAGCCATAAAAAAACCTTATAAGCTGCGGACAGCTTATAAGGTTTTGCAAATCTACTCTTTTCTTTAATATTGTGACTGTCGCTCTGAGATAAAGACAACAGCCGCAAAAAGATAAGAGATAGCTTTGATTAACGTTTCGAGAATTGTGGACGTTTACGTGCTTTACGTAGACCCAATTTCTTACGTTCAACTTGACGTGAGTCACGAGTAACAAAGCCAGCTGCTTTTAGTGCAGGTTTGTTGGCTTCGTTTAGCTCAATCAATGCACGCGTGATGCCGTGACGGATTGCGCCAGCTTGACCACTAATACCGCCACCTTTTACAGTGATGTAAAGGTCATAAGCAGTAGGTGAGTCAAGTAATTCTAGAGGCTGACGAACAACCATACGTGAAGTTTCACGGCTAAAATACTCATCAAGTGGCTTACCGTTAACAACGATGCTACCAGTACCTTTAGCTAAAAAGACACGAGCAGTAGACGTCTTGCGGCGACCAGTTCCGTAATTGCGTTCCATAAGTATATCCTTAGATGTCTAGTTCTTTAGGTTGCTGTGCAGTATGTGGATGTTCAGTACCCGCATATAGCTTCAGCTTCTTGATCATCGCATAGCCAAGAGGGCCCTTTGGAAGCATACCCTTAACTGCTTTGTGTAGAACATCTTCAGGCTTATGTGCAAGCAACTTACTGAAGTTGGTTTCCTTGATACCACCTGGGTAGCCACTGTGACGATAGTATTTTTTATCTTGCGCTTTTTTACCCGTTACCGTGATTTTATCAGCATTGATGACAACAATGAAGTCACCAGTGTCAACGTGCGGCGTAAAAGAAGGCTTATGCTTGCCACGTAAGCGACTAGCGATTTGAGTGGCTAAGCGACCAAGGGTTTTGCCGTCAGCATCTACGACATACCAGTCATGGGTCACTTCAGCTGGTTTTGCACTAAGTGTTTTCATGATAAAACCTTAAAATTAGAATTCGTTGAGAGTTTAGCTGGGAACGGGGCTCTCAAAAAACAGACTGCACATTATAAGCAGTAGTGCCTACGCTTGCAAGCTGCATTGGGGTTTATTTTCGCCTTATATACATTAAACTGCAGCGTTGGCCAGTTTTTAGCGGTTCTAAACATTTGTAAAATTTGTTAATGGAAGGCATTAACCCGACAATTATGACGATGATAAACGATAAAGTCCAGCAACAACTTGTCCAACCTTGGTCTGCTTCACACATTCAAAGCGGATTATTTGCTGAATAGTACCTGATTGGCTATCTGGATTTTTATTAAGCGTCTCTTCCAGTTGCTTCAATTGGCTCTCTAAATCTTTATCCGCTTCTAGATAAATCAGTGTTGCACTATCAATTAACGACTGGGTAATCAGTGCTATTAAAATAGGTTGCCACAGATCTTGAGCATACGGTGGATCGATAAATACAATATTGAAAGGGCGCGGAACAATCTGCTCTTGCATCAATACTCTTTCTGCAGTGCCTTGGATAATTTGATGGGTATCAGTGCTCAGATGCAACTGTTCAGCACTTTGCCGCAGCATATTACTTTGCGCAGGATTTATTTCGATAAAGGTGGCGTGCGCGGCACCACGAGACAGTGCTTCAAAACCTAAGACACCGCTACCAGCACAGCTATCAAGCACATAAGCGCCATGAATATCAGGAAGTAGCCAGCTAAACAGCGTCTCTCGCAAGCGATCTGGGGTCGGACGTAGACCCTCTGCGTCGATAAAACGTACAACACGGCGTTTAAATTGACCACCAATGATCCGCACGTCGCCCGCAGCTATATTTTTGCTCTTATAATTGTTCCTATGCTCGCGGCTGCTTATAGATTTTTTCATAATATTTATATTTACCGTATCTGGTTTAGCGTACTTTTACTCAGAGGTCGTGGTGACTGTGGCTGCTTCCACCTCTGCCTTTTCTTCTAGCGCTTTTTCTTCTTTTTCACGCTGGGCATCACGCATCAATTTTTCAAAAGCTTTTTGGCGCTTGATGACTTTTAATTGGTCAGCCGTTGGTGGCAAGATAGGGTCGTTTTTGCGCTGTAATATCCAGTAGTCAAATAGTGCGCGACCGATGGGTGCTGCAACCACACTACCACCGCCACCGTTTTCGACCAGTACTGCAAGCGCAATCTCAGGATTTTCTACGGGTGCAAAACCATTGAACCACGCGTGATCCCAGTGACGTTTGTCTATGGCAGATTTATCATAGCGTTTGCCTTGCGCAATGGACTTGACTTGCGCAGTACCCGTTTTGCCCGCAATACGATAGCGAGGCGTATAAATCCCACGTCCGGTACCTGCCTTGACGGTTTCTTCCATCGCATCGTGCATACGTAGCCAGTCAGACGGTTTGCCGTTATATTCGATTTTACCATCGGGTTTGGTGATTACGTTAACTTGTGCTGCACCATCGCTACTTTTTAGTAGATGCGGAGTAATGTGATAGCCTTTGTTCGCTGTCATGGCGGTTGCATTGGCAATCTGTAATGGTGTGGCTAAGAAATAACCCTGCCCGATACTGACTGAGATGGTTTCACCCGGTAACCAGCCTTTATCATAGGTGTCTTTTTTCCATTTTGGTGACGGCATAATTCCTGATTTTTCATTGGGCAAATCAATACCTGTTGGTTCACCAAATCCAAAACGTGCCATCCAATCATGTAGGCGCTGAATACCCATCTCATAAGCCAATTTATAATAATAGGTATCCACTGACATCACGATAGATTTTTTGAGATCTACCGTACCGTGACCACCGCGTTTCCAGTCACGGAATCGATGTGAGTCTCCTGGTAAGCTAAAGTAACCGGGATCATAGATAGTGGTTTCCCAATTGCGCAGCCCATAATGAATGCCGCCTAAGCCTTCAAAAGGTTTAATCGTAGAGCCGGGTGGGTATGTCCCTTGTAGCGCACGATTATAGAGCGGCTGATCCAGATCTTCACGCAGATTGCCATAATCCTTAAAGGAGATGCCTGAGATAAAAGGATTGGGGTCATAGCTTGGATTACTGACAAACGCCAATACATCACCATTTTTTGGATCGATTGCTACGATAGCGCCGCGACGACCGTCTAGCTGCTGCTGGGCGACTTGCTGTAAGCCATAATCTAAGCTCAGCGTAATGTCATTACCAGCTACAGGTGGTTTAGTGTCTAATTGACGCAAAATATTGCCAAGAGCATCGGTTTCTACCGACTGATAACCCGGTTGCCCTAGCAATATATCCTCGTAATAATCTTCGATACCGATTTTACCGATAAGGTCAGTGCCAGCGTAGCGATCTTTGTCAATGCGTTTGGTTTCTTTATCATTGATACGCCCCACATAGCCGATGACGTGTGCAAATAGCTCGTCATAAGGGTATGAACGTGTCAGCTTGCTTTGAATGGTCACACCGCGAAAAAAGGGTTTGCGCTCACTAAACTGCGCCAATTGGGCATCGGTTAAGTCAATTTTGATGGTCACAGGATCGTTTTTGCTTTTACTCAGTCGCGCTAAAATATCGGTAATATTTTCATCTGTTAGCTCAAAAATAGGCGCAAGCAAATTTAGCGTACGCTCTGGATTTTCGACTTCATCAGGGCTTAACATGGCCGTAAATACGGGCTGGTTGTCTGCCAATATGATCCCATTGCGATCATAAATATAGCCGCGGCTGGGCGGTGCAGAGATCAGTTTAATACGGTTATTGTCTGCTTGCGTCGTATACTTATCGTGCGCATAGACTTGCAGGTAACCATAACGCACGATCAAGCCGCTCAATCCAATAAATATCAGAATTCCAAGGATAATAATACGACTGGTGAAAACACGATTGACCTGTTCAGTATTGGGGGTTAGCGGTTTATTCATAGAAAGTAAGAGCCCAAACGGTCAGTGAGTCAATAAAAGAGAGTAAAAGGGCAGGGTCGTTCACCAAAGTGCGGCGAGCATAAAGGATAATAATAAGAATTTCAATTACATGGACTGATATGAGTTGAAATAATAATCCCTCAATCTATATACAGCGATGTGCGGTCATACAATCACAAATTATAACAGAACAAATGAGCCGCCGCAGTACACCGCCATTTATTTTGTGGTCGTTATTATCTAAAGCGCCTGTAGATGATATTAATATTGTTACTATCGAAAGTAATAGTAAAACGTGTCATCCCTAGTCACAACTTACCTAGGCTCGACGTGTGCTAATGAATGGCAAGTATGCTAAAATCAGGCGATTTATTTGATAATAATTATCATGGGCAGAGCGGCTTTTTGTTAAGCGTTCTAATTTGCTAATCCTTTTTAATTAGCGACGACAATTAACCTGTCAGGGGCAAGATAAGTCATGGATGCAACTTCATTGTGGCAGACAATAGCTGAACACCCAGAGTTTTTTGCCATGCTGACTATTCCGCCTGTGACCGCATTTGTCACATGGATACACGTGTGGATGGCGCTTAAAATGCTGTTCTATCCGATTAAGTTTCGGGGTATTCGTATTCCAAACTTCCCGTTTTTTGGGTTGCCGGGTATTGGCTGGCAAGGTATCGTCCCACGAAAGGCTGGCAAGATATCAGGCGTTATCGTGGATCAAACGCTATCAAAGCTTGGCTCGCTTGATGAGTTCTTTCAGGCGATGGAGCCTGAGCAGATGGCGGTATTTATCACGGATACCGTGGACAAAAACCTTGAAGCATTGATTGATGAAATTATGTTGGATCATTCGCCAGCGCTGTGGGGTAATTTGCCTTATGCGTTGAAGCGCCGTGTCTACGCTCAAGCGCATCAAGAGCTGCCCAATATCATGCAGTCTTTGGTGACTGACTTGACCCATAACGTCGAAGACTTGGTTGATATGCGCAAAATGATTGTTAACACGATGGAAAGTGATCGTCGTTTAATGGTCAATATGTTTTTGAAGGTTGGTCAAAAAGAGATCGATTTTATTTGGCATATCAGTGCTTTGATTGGTTTGGTCTTCGGTATTATCCAAATGTTTATATTTTTGGTGGTGCCGCAGCATTGGACAGTGCCGTTTTTTGCCGCTATTTGGGGTTTTCTTACCAATTGGATTGCTATTTGGATGGTGTTTAATCCTGTAGAGCCGCGATTTATTCCTTATGTGAAGTTTTTTGCCGTCCAGAGTCGCTTTCCCTTTATTAGACCGCAATTACCACATATCGCCCAGTACCGTTTGCAAGGCGGTTTTATGAAACGCCAAGAGGAGGTTTCTGAGGTTTTTGCTGAGATTGTCGTAAAAGATTTGGTGACGCTTGAGAACATCATGAATGAGATGATGTATGGCGACCGTGCTGCGCAAACGCGTGAGTTGATGAAGTCGCATTTATATAAAGTGCTAGAGTCGCCAGTGATTAGTACGACACTGCGCCTAGGCTTGGGTCGCCGCGAATATGGACAGCTAAAAAACACCATCATTGATAAGTCAATTGTTGCGACAATGGTGCCATTGCGAGATCCTGAGCTCAATGAGAGCCGTGCCAGTAAAATTTTTGGGCTGTTTCGTGACCGTATTCGCGCGCTGACGCCAGATGAGTTTCAGAACTTATTACGTCCCGCTTTTCGTGAAGATGAGATGACGTTAATCGTGTTGGGTGGTTTGACAGGGTTTTTAGCAGGCTGGTTGCATCTGGTTTTAGTGTTTTTTCCTGCGATTCAGTAATGACGCATTTTTTAGGTCTTTATACACATCGCATACAGAGTGGATACAGAAACGTGACAAGTTGACGCTAATGTACCTTGCTGTAAGCGCCCTCAGCTGCAATGGCTAATGGCGCTTTTATAATAAATAATACTAATAAAGATCAGCAGTATAAATACTCGTAGTAACGATTACTGGATGCTTTCGAATATCCTAAAAAACCAATCCCTAAAATAAACAATGACCGTATTAAGGTAAACAAGGTTAGACCGTATGTTAATCACAGAATTGGGTTATTTTGCCTTGCTAGCCGCCTTTATATTGGCGATTTTGCAGGTGGTATTACCAACCGTCGGTATTATGCGTGACCACGTTGCGTGGCAGCGTTTGGCACCAAGTCTGGCGTGGGCACAATTTGCTGCCATGATCACATCATTTGCCGCGCTGATGGCAGGCTTTTATTACAATGACTTCAGCCTCGTCTATGTCACTCAGCATTCTAATACGCTGTTGCCTTGGTATTATAAGCTGTCGGCAACTTGGGGTGGTCATGAGGGTTCATTGCTGCTTTGGATGACCATCATGGCTACTTGGTGTGCGCTGGTCTCTTACTTTAGCCGTGGTTTGCCACTGTCTATGCGTGCGCGAGTGTTAGTAATTTTGGCCGGCGTGCAGATGATGATGCTAGCGATGCTGATTTTTACCTCGTCGCCATTTGATCGTACATTACCAAACTTACCTGTTGATGGTGTGGATCTAAATCCTGTGCTACAAGATTTCGGTTTGATTATTCATCCACCGATGCTGTATATGGGCTATGTGGGTTTGGTCGTGCCGTTTGCCTTTTGTATGGCGGCATTGTGGGAAGGTCGTTTAGATGCAGTGTGGACACGCTGGTCGCGTCCGTGGGCATTGGCGGCTTGGGGCTTTTTGACCGTTGGTATCGCGCTTGGCTCATGGTGGGCCTATTATGAGCTTGGCTGGGGTGGTTGGTGGTTCTGGGATCCAGTAGAGAACGCTTCATTGATGCCATGGCTGGCTGGTACTGCGCTGTTACATTCGCTTGCCGTCACAGAAAAACGTGGTGTCTTTAAAGCATGGACGATTATGCTGGCGATTTTTGCTTTCGCACTCAGTCTATTGGGCACCTTTCTCGTGCGTTCTGGCGTTATTACCTCGGTGCATTCGTTTGCCGCCGACCCAACGCGTGGTCTGGTCATTCTAGTCATTCTCGGTGTGATCATCGGCGGTGGCTTGCTGATGTTTGCGGTACGTGGTTGGCGTTTAACGGTCGAAAGTCAGTATCAACTGATCTCACGCGAGTCGTTTTTAGTCATTAACAACGTTATTATTTTGATTTCGACTTTGGTCGTACTACTCGGCACGCTGTATCCTATCATTGCTGACTCCTTTAATTTAGGTCAGGTGTCTGTCGGCCCTCCTTACTTTAATGCGCTATTTGTACCGCTAACGTGGCTGATCTTAGTGGCAATGGGTATGGGCTCGAACATTCGCTGGAAAAAAGACAGCCGTCCGCTATTGGGCGCTGGTATGGTCATTGCAGCCAGTAGTTTAGTGCTTGCAGCAGTTATCACGTATTTTGTGAGCCCGTCTGCGATGCTTAATATTGGCGTTACCTTGGCGGTCAGTTTTTGGGTACTGCTATGGATGGTGGTTGATTTCAAAGACAAAACCAAAAACGCACCCAATTTTGTTAAAGGGTTACGCCAGTTACGTCTGAGCTATTGGGGTCAACAGACCGCTCATATCGGTGTCATTATTGCTGTCATCGGCGTCGCATTTACCAGTACGTTAAGTATTGAACGTGATGTCGCGCTTGGACCAAACGATAGCGTTCATGTCCAAGGCTATGACTTTACCGTTAAAGGCTTTCGTGAAGTCAAAGGCAGCAACTTTGATGCCACCCAAGCTGAGGTTGAAATCAGCAAAGATGGCCGTGCTGTGACTACGCTGTATCCTGAAAAACGTAATTACATCATTAGTATGATGCCAGTCACAGAAGCCGCGATTGATGCTAGCCTCATGCGTGATGTTTATGTGGCACTGGGCGAACCTATCGCCGAAGATAGCAACGAATGGGCAGTACGTATTTATGTGAAACCGCTTATCCGCTGGATATGGCTAGGCGCTCTGATTATGGCGTTTGGTGCAGTACTGAGTATTCTTGATCATCGGTATCGTATTAAAAAAACCAAGACACCTGCACAAATTGCGGCGAATAAAGCAGGCTTTACCACCGTCGCCGATTTGGATGCGTCAGCATTAAAGACAGGGGATAATTAATATGAGCACATCAAAGCAATCCCCTGATCAAAATGCAAAGCAAGATAAGGTAGGTGGCACGAAAACCATGAACAAAAAGCAACTTAAGCTATGGTTTTTGATTCCACTGATCGTCTTCATTGGCTTAATCATCATGCTATATCTGCGTTTGGGTAAGCCGACGGATATCGTTACCAATACGGCACTTGAGCGCCCAGTGCCCGCTTTTGAGTTGCCTTTATTATCAGATACCAGTCGTATCATGACCAATGAGAATCTGCCTGATAAGCCCTTTTTGATGAATATCTGGGGCTCTTGGTGCCCAACTTGTATTATTGAGCATCCTTTTCTTATGCAACTAGAGGAGCGCGGTGTCAATCTGGTCGGGGTCAACTATAAAGATGACATTGGCGATGCCCTAGGCTACTTAAACCGAGGTGGCGATCCGTTCTCGATGTCTATTCAGGATTTATCTGGTCAGTTTGCTTTGGATTTAGGTTTGACGGGTGCGCCTGAAACTTTCGTAGTCGATGGTAATGGTATTATTCGTCAGCACATCATTGGTGAGATCAATGAAAGCAACTGGCAAAGCCGTATTACGCCTTGCTTGATGGTGCTCAATGAAGCCAATAATAACAACGTCAGTCCAGATCCGACTCAGGTTGCGGAGGCGTGTAAATGATAGCCAATAAAATAACAGCCGTTACGTTAAAAGTCTCGAGCTTATTGATAGCTTGTCTAATAAGTATGGCAAGCTATGCTGCTATTGAGGTATATGACTTTGATTCTGTGCAGCAAGAAGCCCAATATCGTGGTCTCATCGAAGAGCTGCGTTGCCCAAAATGTCAAAACCAAAATCTTGCAGGATCGGATGCGCCCATTGCTCAAGATCTAAAGCAAAAAACGTATGATTTGATAAAAGATGGTCGTAGTGATGGCGAGATTCGTGCTTATATGCAGGAACGTTATGGCGATTTCATCACTTATAAGCCGCCTGTCCGTCCATCAACGTGGATTTTGTGGTTTTTTCCGCCACTATTACTCATCAGTTTACTCATAGGCTGGTTCTGGCAAAGCAAACGACGTCAGCTTGTCGCTAGTGGTGAAAGCGGGGTAACGGTCAATAGTACGGCTGCTGCTCTGTCTGCTGCTGAAAAAGCCGAGATTGATCGTCTGTTATCACGTGCTTCGAGCGATGACAAAAACGACCATGATATTACAAGCCTCAAGGACAAAAAATGACCATATTCTCTACTGTGGGCTTATTTATTGCTCTAAGCTTACTCATTGCCTTAATACTCGCTGTTATTACCATCATGCCTTGGCTGCGAGCATCACGCTCGCCAGAAAAACCTCTGGACAATCAGCTGTTGGATATCAACGTTGCTGTGTTCCGTGAGCGTCTAGCAGAACTAAAAACAGATAAAGATAATGGCACTATCGATGACAGCCATTACCAGAACCAAAAACTGGAGCTTGAACGTCAGTTATTAGATGCTCAGCGTGAAGTCACACCGATGGTCGCACCTGGTATCAAAAGCCGCCTGATCATTACTGTCTGGGTGCCTGTCTTGGCAGCGATGGCGTATTTGATGGTCGGCGATCGTACGCCTGTGTTCGAGCTTTGGACAGCTGAAGACAAAGTGGGTCAAGTGGCTGATGACTTGTTAACGGGTAAGATTGATCAGCCGCCTGCTTGGGCGATTGAAGATGGTCAACAGCTGATTAGTGCCATGCAGACCAATGTCTATCGTCATGCTGATGATCCAGATCGCTGGATGCGTTTATCAGAATTATTCTTATCATTAGAAGCGACGGATTCCGCAATTGAAGCCTTGTCGCGTGCTTATCGTTTGTCACCAGACAATGAAGAGATTGCAACCACCTATGCACAGATTAGCTTCTTTGCCAATAAAGGCCAATTAGACGCTAATAGTCGCCGAGTGCTACAAGACGTGTTGGCTAAAAATCCAGAGCATGAGGGCGCGCAAATGCTCATGGCAATGGGTGAGGCACGGAGTAGTAATTTTGATCAAGCACAAGGCTGGATTAAGCGTCTACGTGACAGTATTGCGGCTAAACCTGGTGATCACACCAAGGCATTGGTGAGTCTAGATGAGCTAAGTGCTAATGTCACCGCTCAGCAACAGCAAGCCTCTGAAGGTATTGAAGTGACTGTTACGATTAATGCTAGCCTGCTGCCATTAGTCAAAGCCGACGATGTGTTGTTTGTCGCCATACGTGATGTCAATGGTGGCCCACCATTTGCTGCCAAACGTTTGCCGATCAGTGTTATCAAGCAAGGTGAAGCCAGCATTAGCCTGAGCGATTTGGATGCCATGATGCCTGAACGTACTTTGAAATCGGCTCGAGCGGATAAAGTTCAGTTGGCTGTCATCGCTCGTATCAGCCATAGTGGTACTGCCAGTGCAGAGTCAGGGGATTTGTCAGGTAATCCAGTGGTGATTAGTGCGGAACAAAATCAGGTCAATGTTGAAATTAATCAACAAATTCCATAGTATTTATATCTGTTGTTGTCAGCACCTCTGACGTAAGCGCTGTTGTCCGATACAGCAGCGTGCAACAGCATTATATGAACAGATAAGTCATGACAACTTATCACTGCAAATAATGAAAATACTTGAGCTTTGCCAAGCCACAAGGTAAGGTAGCTTGGCAAACAACCAATCCCTGAGTTTTATTAGTCCCAAAATCCTATCTATTAAGGAGAATCGTGTAATGATGCGTATTATTTTGCTAGGTCCACCAGGCGCCGGTAAAGGTACCCAAGCCCAGTTTATTTCTAAAGAATATGATATCCCGCAGATCTCAACTGGCGATATGCTGCGTGCAGCAATCAAAGAAGGCAGCGAGCTTGGCAAAAAAGCCAAAGACATCATGAATGCTGGTGGTTTGGTTTCTGATGACCTCATTATTAACCTAGTGAAAGAACGTATCGCTAAGCCTGATTGTGCCAATGGTTGTATTTTGGATGGTTTTCCGCGTACGATTCCACAGGCTCAAGCACTTGCAGATGCTGACGTTGCTATCGATCATGTAATCGAAATTAGCGTGCCGGATGACGAGATTGTCAAGCGTTTATCTGGTCGTCGCCAACATCCTGGTTCAGGTCGCGTTTATCACGTTGATCACAATCCACCCAAGGTCGATGGTATCGACGATGTGACTGGTGAAGCGCTAATCCAGCGTGAAGATGATAAAGAATCTACCATTCGTGATCGTCTAGCGACTTATCATGAGCAAACATCAGCGCTTGTTGGTTTTTATCAAGACAAGGCCAAAGAAGGTGCCGATGCCCCTAATTATGATAAGTTTGATGGTACGCAAGGCATCGATGATGTTAAGCAACAAATTTTATCAGCGTTAAAAGGCTAATCATCGATTTCGAATAATTGATGACGCGATTGAAGACCCTGTTTATTAGCAGGGTTTTTTTATGTCTGATGGTTTTAACTGTCTGTCTTACAATATTACTAAGCAGAATTCTCGTTACTCAACGATTCTATTGAGTAAGCGCTTAAATAGCATTCACAAAAAAAACCGCTCACTCCTAATGAGTAAACGGCTTTTTTATCAAAATATACTGCGAATAAAGCTAGCAAATTTTTGCTTAAAACTTATGCATTACCTTCAGCATCAACTTGTGCTTGTTGCTGGCTTTGCGCGTAAGCTTGGTCAAAGTTGACAGGGGCTAGCAATAACTGCGGGAAGCTACCACGCGTTACGATGTCGCTGATGACTTCACGAGCATACGGGAACAAAACATTCGGGCAGTATGCACCTAAGATTTGACCGATTTGGTCTTCTGGGATGTCTTTTAATAAGAAAATACCTGCTTGATGCACTTCAGCGATAAATGCCGCTTCTTCCGCATTTTTTGCTGTAACGCTCACCGTTAAGATGACTTGATAATGATCGTCATCCAGTTTTTCAGCGTTGCTAGACAAATTGATATCAAGCTCTGGGTTCCACTCTTTGGTGAACACACTAGCGCCTGGGACTTCAAGTGACATGTCTTTTACGTAGATACGTTCTAGTGCCAATTGTGGTTGTGCTTGTTCTTCAGCCATGATAAATCCTCTAAAAGTTGATCAAGTAGTTGGACAAACTGTCATTTTAATAAAAGTTCATTGTAATATAAATCGAGACAAAATCTGGATGTTTTTATTACTCTCTTTATCTTTGCCGCTGTCTATCATTGCACAGGCAAAGACAGACAGCAACGAAAAGTAGCAGATTAACCTGCTAATAGCTCGTCAAGTTTGCCTTGTTGGTTCATTTGATTGAGCTCATCAAAACCACCGACAAAGGTCTCACCGACGAAAATTTGCGGTACAGTACGATAGTTATTGGTTTTTTTCATTAATTCTTGACGCTCTTCGCGGCTCATATCGTGCATGCCAATTTCTTCGTAGTCAACGCCTTTAGTTTTTAAGAGTTGTTTGGCGTTTGAGCAGTATGGGCAGATAGGCGTCGTATAAACTTTAACAGCGACAGTCATGGTAAATCCTTATTTATAAGTTTAGAAGGTAACCGTTTTATTATAAAAAGTATTATAAATAATTATTTGATAAAAATTCTTATAATCCGTTACCAGCAAGTAAATTGAAGATAGATTCGGTAATGCTCGTTATTAAAGTGGGGATGAGCAGAGCAAATTCAAGATGTTTGAGTATAAAAGCGCTGACGGTAGCACAAATGCCACAAACAAAAAAACACCTATCGATAAGGTGTCTTTTTTATTTGTGAATATTCAACGCCCCTCAGTCATATATCAATTGATACGAGCTAAATATCTTTTAAATAGCAGTATAGCTAACTATTTATGTAGACTTGGTTTGGCTTTGCCTTTATTTTTAGGCTTTGCATCTTTTAAACCGACCAATGGCATGCCCGCTGCTTGCCAACCGCCGATACCACCTTCTAAGCGATAAACACTGTCCTTGCCGATCATCTGAATCGCCGCGCCTGCTTGCACACCCATATCACAAATGATAATCACTGGTCGCTCAATTGCACGGATTTCTTCTAAGCGGTCTTTAAGCTCAGTAAACGGTATGTTACGGCTGCCTTGGATGTAACCAGTCTCAAACTTCTTTTTGGCACGAATATCGATTAGCTGCGCGTTTTGCGAGTTAACCATCATACCTAAGGTATTGGGCGATATTTTTCTGCCACTACGTTTGTTTTCAATCGTAAAAAATAGCACGGCAAGTACGGCTAATATACCAAATAAAAACGGGTGGTTGCCCACAAATTCCAGCGCACGATCCAAACCATACCTCCAAAAAAATAAGTGTTCGGTTAAGCTGAGAAGACAGCCTAACGATACTGAACAAGGCGCTATTATACCGATTAGACCATCCATAGTAAACGGGCGATGGTCAACCAAGCGATTAACGACCCATAAGGCAGCGATTAATAAGGCGGATACTAATAATGCCAATATTAATAGGGCTTAGTATCTGCCTCTTCTCTTAGGGTAACGAGGTTTTCCACACGGCGCTGCAATACCACGCCGTCAGCAACCGCTTGCCATAGTGCGCAGCCTTTGCTGTTGTGAGTATGACGACAATCACGGAACTGACAGTTGCCAGATAACGGTGCAAGCTCCACAAATCCTGAAATGATATCATCGGGTGTGAGATGCCAAATGCCGTACTCGCGGATACCTGGCGTATCGACGATACCGCCTTGGGTCAAGTCGGCTGGATTAAATGGTAATAAGCGACTGGTGGTGGTGGTGTGTTGACCAAGTTTTGAGTTATCAGAGATGATATTGACGCTTTGTGCCGACTCAGGTAGTAGTGCATTGATGAGACTGCTTTTACCGACACCAGATTGCCCAGCAAAAATAACCAGTTTTTTATCGATATAACGTTTTAATTCATCCAGCCCTTCTTGCTCATCGCTATCCGCGACGTTTTCAGGGCAATCGACTGAGGTGAGAACGCTCTCATAACCGAGAGAAGCATATTGTGCGAGTAACTCTTTGGTATCGACGCCGTTTTCTTCTGCCAATAGATCGGCTTTATTAAGCACCAACAGCGGCTTTACGCCAGCATGATGACAGACGACCAAATAACGATCGATGAGGGTTGGCGCGGCAGCAGGTAGCGGCGCGAAGACAATGGCTAAAATATCGACGTTGGCGGCGACAGGTTTAAGTTTATGATAACGATCAGGACGCGAGACCAGAGAGGTACGCGGCTTGACCGATTCAATACGTCCAAAGCCAGTATTAGGATCAGCACTCCAACGTACTTGGTCGCCAGCAGCTAGCATCGGTAAGTTGGTACGCACATGACAACGCCAAATATCGCCTAATGCCAGCTCTTGCCAAAACGGTTCAGGATCATCGGGTGCAATCTCCGGCTGCACGGGTATCACCGCAGGCAGGCTGGTCACTTGTACTTCCAACTGCTTGCCATAATGCGCCATGACCACGCCATCCATCAAACTGTCATCGATGCTGTCTTGACTTGCCAGCTGTTGTTTGTCGATGCGACGAATCTGTTGCTTAGTCAGTTTGCGTTGCCGAATTAATGCCATGGGTTTTGAACCTATTAAAAAAATATTGCTAAGTGTAGCGTGAAAGTTTGATAACATACAGCCTAAAGCGCCTGCTGCAGACAGAGATTTTGTAACGTTTTAAGGGTTATAAATCAGTAGATGCAAGGTTTTGCTACAGTTTGCTACTTAGGCATGAACATTAACAGGCGATTTATCTAATTAATATTGCTCCAAAGTTGTTCTAAACTTTATTGACCATAGGATATTTTATGAGTACCGGTGACCACCCCAACAAGATTAAAATCAGAAACCAAGGCAAAAAAGGGCTGGTATGGATTGACCTAGAAATGACCGGACTGGATACCTTGAATGACGAGATTATCGAGATTGCTACCGTTGTCACTGATGAAGATTTGAATGTCCTTGCCGAAGGGCCAGTGTTCGCTATAAAAGTATCGGATCAAACGTTGAATAAAATGGATGATTGGAATACCAAGCAGCATGGTCAGTCAGGATTGGTCGACCGTGTCCGTCGTAGTACCGTGACATTGGCAGAGGCCGAAGCCGAGACCATTAAGTTTCTCAATAAATGGGTCGATAGTGGTAAGTCGCCAATGTGTGGCAATTCCATCTGTCAAGATCGCCGTTTTATGGCGCGTCAAATGCCAGAATTAGAAAAATTCTTCCATTATCGCAATCTGGATGTGTCGTCAATTAAAGAACTTTGCTTCCGATGGCGTCCTGATATTCTCAGAAACTTTGAAAAAGGCGGCAGTCACTTAGCGTTAGATGATATTCGTGATTCTATTCGTGAATTGAAGCATTATCGCCAACATTTCTTTAAATTAATACCGTAAAGTAAGAGTTGAGCGATCAATAGTTTGACATTTAAATTCGCGTCAATCATGCAGTGTCATTTATAGTAAAAAAGGTCTGTTGAATTATCAACAGACCTTTTTTATTGTTCAGAGGCGCTCAAAAAAAATGACATTAAATGAGCGATTTAAATTCAATCAATCTAAATTCAGCATCATTACTACTAAAACTGTCATTTGAATGCTCGTCGCCTGTCACTGCGCCAATCACCGCACTTACTTTTGGCTGGCGAGTATCTTTATCTAACAATCTCCAGTCGCCGAGCACGTAGCGTTTTTTATCATGAGTCGCGTGATGAATAGCTGAACGATGAGTATGTCCGTGCAGTAAAGCATCGCTATCAGCCACTGCTTGTATCACTGCATCCTCGTTGACATCCATGATGCGTGCTGCTTTATTGGCATTATTCTGCTGGCTTCTTTGCCGCATTTTATCGGCGATAGCCAAGCGTTTTTCTAATGATTTATTGAGCAAATACCACTGAGTCAAACGATTACGCATTATTTTGCGAAAAAACTGATACTTTTTATCATCAGTACACAAGGCATCACCGTGCTCTAAGCGATAGCTTTGCTGACCGACAGTCAAAATATACGGCTCATAAATAAGCTCGCCACCAAATAGATTGCAGAATGGCTGACCTAACAAAAAGTCACGATTACCATGCATGACCAAAATCTCGCAGCCAGCTATGCGCAGTTTTTTTAATTTAACGATAAGCGGAGTAAGCCAATGACTTTGTCGTTCCTCGTCGGATAAAGACAAATAAAAATCATCACCGAGCCAAACTTCAAACCAATCACCTAAGATAAATAAGCGCTTGAGCGCAGGCAGAGCAAGGCAATCATCAAGCAGCACCAAAAAAGCCTGCACTAAGGCAGGCTCTTCAGGCGATAAATGCAAATCGCTAATCAATACTTGCCGCACCTCATGAGGGCGGGTGGTAATTAGGTGGTCAAAACTTTGCATTTATCTTTATCCTCGTAATTTTAAACAGCAACGACTCATAAGCTTTTACAGACTCATCGCTACTGAGTAATAACTATTGAAGAATGATTACTGAGTGATGATGGTTGCTGAATTGATGACCACTGGCTCTTTTGGTACATCAGCATGCATGCCGAAACGACCAGTAGGTACGCCGCGCATTTTTTCGATGACATCCATGCCGCTTGTTACTTTACCAAATACGGTGTAGCCCCAACCTTGCATGTTTTTGCCAGAATGGTTTAGGAAATCGTTGTCTTTTACGTTAACGAAAAACTGACTGGTTGCTGAATGCGGATCTTGCGTACGCGCCATCGCAATCGTACCAGCGTCGTTTTTTAGACCGTTGTCTGCTTCGTTTTCAACTGGAGCATTGGTCGCTTTTTCATTCATTTCAGCGTCCATTCCGCCGCCTTGAATCATAAATCCGTCAATGATGCGATGGAAAATCGTACCGTCATAATGACCAGATTTTACATAGTTTAAAAAGTTTTCAACGGTTTTTGGTGCTTTTTCTTCATTGAGTTCGATAACGATCGCACCCATATTGGTGTCTAGTTCTACTACTGGTGGCATGTCTACCATGTGATATTCCTCTTTGATTGCAACGCCTAAAATGACGCTGTTAAGTGGTGGCTAAAAAGTTGGTGGTTAAAAAGTTATGGCTAGTCTAACGGCTTTTTTATCTCGTGTCATGTATCAGGCTGTTAATGCGTTCGCAAAAGCTGATAGAATAACGCAACTTTAGCTTTTTATTATCATTTTTAATAACTTGTTTTTAATGATTTGGTTTGAATTTTCCATGCTGCGTGATGGCACGTAGCATGAACTGACAATTTGCGTTAGGAGCAATGCCCGATGAGTGAGCACTCAAGCAACAATGCACAAAAAGACGAACAAAAAAACGATTTTATTCGCAATATCATTCGTGATGATGTAAAGGCACAAAAATACCCACAAATCGTGACGCGTTTTCCGCCAGAGCCAAACGGTTACTTGCACTTGGGGCATGTAAAATCTATCTGCTTAAACTTTGGCGTGGCCGAAGAGTTTGGTGGTGTTTGTAACCTACGTTTTGATGACACCAATCCAACCGCAGAAAAGCAAGACTTCATCGACAATATCGAAAATGATGTCAAATGGCTTGGATTTGAGTGGGCAGGAGAGGCGCACCATGCGTCAGGCTACTTTGACCAACTTCATGCTTGGGCGATTCAGCTTATCAAACAAGGCGACGCTTATGTAGATTTGCAATCGCCTGAGCAAATTAAAGAAAACCGAGGCTCATTCAATGAGGCAGGCACGGCGTCACCACATCGTTCTGCCAGTGTTGAAGAAAACTTGACCCTCTTTAATGACATGAAAGAAGGCAAGTTTGCGGAAGGTAAAGCGGTGTTGCGCGCCAAGATTGATATGGCAAGCCCAAACATGAATATGCGTGACCCTGTCATCTATCGCGTCATGCATCAAGCGCATCACCAAACGGGTGATAAATGGTGCATTTATCCGATGTATGATTTTGCCCATCCGCTCTCTGATGCACTCGAAGGCATTACCCATTCATTGTGTACGCTGGAGTTTGAAGATCATCGTCCATTTTATGATTGGGTCATTGACAAAATTGGCTTTGATGTACCACCGCACCAGTATGAATTTAGCCGCTTAAATGTCGATCATACCTTGACCAGCAAGCGTAAGCTTAAAGAGTTGGTTGACGAAAATATCGTTAGTGGTTGGGATGATCCGCGTATGCCGACGATCGCTGGCATGCGTCGCCGTGGTTATACACCAGAGGGATTACGTGATTTTTGTGAGCGTGTTGGTGTAACCAAAGTAGACAGCGTCGTTGACTTTCGCTTATTAGAATTTAGCATTCGTCAATCATTAGAGACGACCACAGGTCGTGGTATGGCGGTACTTAAGCCATTAAAAGTGACCATTACCAACTTTGCTGAAGCGGTCAGCAGTTGGGAGTCGCAAAAGGCTGATAGCGTTAATGCGCGTTGGGACGATGATGCACAGACTTTATGGCTCACGCAGCCAAATCATCCTAATGTCGATATGGGCGAGCGTGAAATTCCTTTCACTGAGACCATCTATATCGATCAAGGCGATTACGAGATTGAGCCGCCAGCAGGGTATAAGCGTCTATCGCCAGAAAAGCCAGAAATCCGCTTGCGTAATACCTATGTATTGGCAGTGACTGAGCACATTACGGATGAAGCGGGCAATGTGGTCGAACTAAAAGCGACGATTGATCCGACGACGTTGGGTCAAAATCCTGAAGGCCGTAAGGTTAAAGGCGTGATTCATTGGGTATCAGCTAGCCAAGGCATTCCAGCAACGGTGCGCATGTATGAGCAGTTATTTAGTGTTGAAGACCCAAGTGGCGTCGCTGACGTCCATCAAGCATTGAATCCTAACTCGTTGACTGAACTCAATGCCGTGGTGGAACCGTCATTGGTGAATGCGGACGCTGGCACACGCTTCCAGTTTGAGCGTGAAGGTTACTTTATCTCTGATAGCGAAGACCATAGCACTGATAAACCAGTCTTTAACCAAATAGTCAGCTTGCGTGATAGCTATAAGCCAGCTTAATTTATCACTATTAGCGGCATTAGCGCTTATTTGAAAAACTACTGAACAATAGTAGTTTGCAAGCTTGCCCATTTCTAGTACGCTAGGGATGGGCTTTTTTGTGCATGATTATAAAGTGATTGATCGTAAGATTTGAGGAAATAATAATGGCAAAATTTTTAAACAGCAGTGGCACGACTTACCATTTAGAAGAATTGATTAAAAGTGCGTCTGATAGGTTGATTATCATCAGTCCCTATCTAAAGCTGAATGAGCGTATTAAAGAGCTATTAGAAGACCGTAATCGCCTAAAAATTGATATTAGAATCGTTTATGGCAAGAATGATTTGCACCCAGAAGAAATAAACTGGCTCAAAAATCTGACTTTTATTCGCACCAGCTTTTGCAAAAACTTGCATGCAAAGTGCTATCTAAATGAAAACGAATGCATTATTACCAGTTTGAACCTTTATGAGTTTAGCCAAGTCAATAATAATGAAATGGGTGTGCTGATTTATCGTAATGAAGATGCCAAACTATATGCCGATACTTATGAGGAGGCACAGCGCATTATTCGTATCAGCGATGAAGTGCGCATGTCGCTTGAAAAAGTGACTGAATCTGATGGTAGGACTGATAATACTGCTACTGTCAGTCATACAATGCCCAGCAATAATGCTAATACAACGGTCGCACTTACTGCTACAGAAGCGGCAACGCCTAATTACTCTAAGCTGACCACAGCAAAACTTGCCAAAGAGCTGGGTTTTAAGACACAAGAGTTAAATGATAAGTTGCTTGCAGCGGGATATTTACAAGAGCAAGAAGGTGAGCTTACATTAACAGATGCTGGGCGTGCAGCAGGTGGTACCAGTAAAAAAGGTAAATTCGGTGATTTCTGTTTGTGGGATTCTGGAATGGTGATTTGATTCATTCGTTAAGTCTATGCTAAGTTACCTAGTAATAAACAGAATAACCGCATTACAATCCTTCACAAGACAGTCATAACCAGTTTGCTAAGATAAAATAGAATTTTTGCTGACGTGCTTTGAGTTATTGTGTAATATCTGACAGGGCACGTTGATAATAAAAAGTACGTTGATAATAATAGAGCACGCGAATATCTTTGGATATTAGTGCTCATCACTAACATAGCTAAGGAATTAAGCATGGCACATTTACGTTTAGGCGATACCGCACCGAATTTTGACGCTGCAACCACAGAGGGTAATATCAATTTCCACGAGTGGGCAGGCGATAATTGGGTCGTTTTTTTCTCCCATCCAGCTGATTTCACGCCAGTATGTACGACTGAGCTTGGTCGTGCTGCGGCACTGAATGGCGAATTTCAAAAGCGTGGTGTCAAGCCAATCTGTATCTCTGTTGATGGTATCGATGACCATCATGCGTGGGCAAAAGACATTGGTGAGACTCAAGGCACTGAACTAAATTTTCCAATCATTGCTGATCCGAACAAAGAAGTCGCTGAGCTATACGACATGATGCATCCAAATGCAGATAGCACGCATACGGTACGCAGTGTCTTCATTATTGATCCAAATAAAAAAATCCGCTTAACGCTGACTTATCCTGCAAGCTGTGGTCGTAATTTTGACGAGATTATCCGTGTCATTGATGCTCTGCAACTGTCTGATGAATATAATATTGCGACGCCAGTTGACTGGAAAGATGGTGATGATGTCATCATTCCACCAAGTGTCAAAAACGAAGATATCGCGGCTAAATACCCTAAAGGTTATACAGAAATTAAGCCTTATTTACGTACCACGCCTGCACCCAATAAATAAGTAGTATGATTGGATGAATGAAATGAAGCCTCATGACGTAACGTTGTGGGGCTTTTTGTTGTTTAGTCTCTGATCAAAAAAGCAAGCCTAATAAGGCTTTGCTATGATGAGCAGAGTAGGATATAACTGTTGTATAAAGGATGGTCAGTCTTCATTTATCATCAACAGCGTAATAACCATAATAAAACCAGATAGCGTTGCCTCGCTTTTACCCAATCTTACAAGGAGTTTTCCATGAAAAAACTATACGTCACTCGTACCGCGCCCAATCCACGTAAAGCCCTTATTTTGTTAGCGTCAAAAGGCATCGATATCGATGATATGGATGACGTTGACGTGATTGACATTGATTTTGCGGCCAATGAGCAAATGTCAGACGAGTTCACCAAAATAAATCCAATGCAGACCGTGCCAGTTCTAACACTAGGGGATGGCACAGTACTCAATGATTCACAGGCTGTATGTGAGTATCTCGACCGTGTCTATGGTGAGCGTTCGGTGATGGGTAATGATGTCATACAACGCGCACAAGTGTGCGCTATGCGCCGCATTGCTGAGTTTGAGGTATTATATAACTTTATGCTGGCTTTTCAACACAGCCATCCGTCCAAAGCCCAACGCGTTGAGCAAGTCCCAGAGTTCGTCGCGCCATCTGTTGCACGGGCTGTTAAAGCCCTCGCTTATTTTGAAAATATTTTAGAAGGTCGTGAGTATTTGGTCGGTGAACAATTAAGCTTTGCTGATATCGTCTTATATCTCGGTTTGGATTTTGGTAAAGTCCTTAACGTAAATCCGAATGAGCAGGGCGAAAATCTTGCGCGTTTTTATCAAATGATGAATGAGCGTTTCAGTATTAAAAATATGGCAAAAGCCAAAATTGATCATACAAACGAGTAAGACTAGCGCGAAAAATTAAAAATGCGACATCATTGATGGTCTTGGATAATTGATGCAATTTTCAATTATCTGAGACCATTGATTTTTTATGGTGCTTTTAAATATTAAAATAGCAGTTACGATGAATCCATAAAAATAAACACTTTGTTACAACCATGGTAATCAACGGCGCTATAGTGGTGAATTGTGACGCTTTAATAAAGTGGATATCATCAGCCCCTTATTGTTAAATATTTAACCTGATTTTTTAAATACTTTGACTTCAAAAAGGGATAACCACAAGGTATGACTGCTATGACCTCATCTGTTAAAAAACGGCCAATTCGATTCACTTTACTACCAAGTTTGTTGGCACTAAGCGTGGTTTTAAGTGCCTGCCAAGATGCCGCTTTGCCCAATGAAAGTGATGTACAAGAAGGTACTCAGACAAGCGCTGATGCAATAAATGGTGATGGCATAGATATGAATGCTGATGCAGTAACGGATGATACTCAGATGGATAAGATGAGTGATGAAGAGAAAATGATTGCCAATCTTTCACGTTATCGTTGGACATTGATGTCTGTAATGGACAAAGGCGCACAGCCATTAAATAGGCTGACGGATATTAAAGACCAAGTGCGTTTGTCTTTTAATCAATACCAAGGTGAGAATACGTTAAGTTATAGCGTTGGTTGTAATACCATGAGCGCCGGCTACCAATTGCAAGGTCATACTTTGACTATTGAAGAGGGTATGAGTACGAAAATGTCTTGTGGTGAGCTCGATAAGGCTGAAAATAGTTTAAGTCAGCTGATGCAAGGTGGAAGCCAGTTAACATTAATGAAAGCTCACAGTACCAAAGATGGCGACGCTAAAGACAATAACTCTCAGGATGATAGTCTCAAGAGTGATAAGCCAATATTAACCCAAGTCACCAGTAATGGAGCAACGTTGGTTTGGGAAGGTAGGCTTACCTCACAAGCCAAGTATAATAGTAAAGGCGAGACCGTATTTTGGGCAGTAAGCTCGAAAATGATACCTTGCACCGATAATGGCTCAGAGATGTGTATACAAGTGAAACCCATTACCTATGATGACCAAGGTATTAAAACGAGCGAAGGTAAGTGGGCAGTCTTTACGGGTGAAATTGATGGTTATCAGCATGATGGCATGCATGATGAAGTATTACGTCTACAGCGTTACCCACTAGACAGTGACGATAGCACAGAAGGCGAAGAATATGCTTATGTGTTGGATGCAGTGATTGAAAGTGCCGTCGCAGAGTAGTCGGTTTAAGCCGTTGCATTTTTATAGTAAAGCGATTTTATAGTAAAGCGATAGTGTAAATAACTTAGACAGTTTGAAAAACACGCGGCATTTGAACGCGTGTTTTTTTATGCTTGTTTTATAAGCGTTCTTAACGCAAGTTCCCTAGATCTTCTTCTGTCAAACGCCAGCGGCCTTTTTTCTTAGACACACCGCGCCCACGCATGGCACTGTTTAATATTAATTTATTCATGGAATGGCTTGAATGTGCATGACAGATGGCGCAGGCAAGACCATCGGCGGCATCTTGCTGTGGCACGACATCCAAAGATAGTATACGGCAGACCATCTCTTGCACTTGCTCTTTTGCCGCTGCGCCATAACCGCAAACGGCTTGCTTAATCTGGCGAGCGGTATATTCTGATACTTCTAAGTCTAGAGCAACCATGGCGGCAATAGCAGCACCTCGCGCTTGCCCAAGTTTCAACGCTGAGTCAGGGTTTTCTGCCATAAACACCTGCTCGATAGCTGTATAAATAGGCTCATCTGCATATTTCAAATGATGCTGTGTGATGCGCGTTAAGCCATTAAAAATCCGCTTTAGACGTTCAGGCATCTCTTTGGTGTCGGTACGTATGGTACCTGCATCGATATAGGTGAGCTTATCGCCTGTCTGTTGGACGATGCCATAACCAGTCATCCGCGAACCAGGATCAATTCCAATAATAATTGCCATAGTATTCCATACTTGCTTATATTTTATTTTATCGTCAAGCCTATATAAATCGGATACAGTATCAGGCTCGTTCAGCCTCCTACTCGTAGAATTTCTACTTACCTGACTTGTATTCAAATCATATTGTACCGACTATATGGCTTAAAAATCAGCCGTAAGTTTGATAGTATAGCAATCAATCCCCATATACATCATATGTTAGCCATCTTAATTTGCATGGCGCTCAATTTATTGGTTTTTATTTTATAGGACGACACTTTATGGGTCAGATAGTTGGTATTGCCATTGTTTGGTTTATTATCGAAATGCTACTTTGGTATTTGCTTGCTCAGTTTATGAGTGGTTGGTGGGTATTTATGTGGTTTATTATCGCCGCAGTCATCGGTATCTCCCTCTTGCGTAAAGGGATGGCTGCCCTCAATCCAATGGCACAGCAGATGAAAGCAGGTGGCATGATGAACCCATCGATGCGTCCGCAAGAATCAACCATGATGAAAAGTGTGGCCATGGCAGCGGCTGGTATTTTGCTACTCATTCCAGGTGTGCTGAGCGATTTGCTCGCATTATTGGTGATATTGCCACCCGTGCAAAAGAAGCTTAAAGATTTTGCTAATAATTATGTCATGAATAATCAGCAAAAAATGATGGAAATGATGGCCAAGCAAATGGGTGGACAGATGGGCGGCGGACAAAATCCGTTTGGTGGTATGGGCGGTCAAAACCCATTCGGCGGCGCAGGAGGTATGAATAATCAAAATCCGTTCGGTCAACAACAAAACCCGTTTGGTGATGGGTTTAAACAGCATACAACGATTGATGGGACAGCAAAAACCATTCCCAAGGATGTGAAAAAAATCACCAAATCTGCCAATGACGAATAGTTAAATTAATAGGCAAGCATAGAAAAACCCCCTTTTATCAATGATAAAAGGGGGTTTTTAATGGTTATTACTAATTCTTTATGAAGTGATAAGTAAACCTACCAAATATAAATAAAATAATAATTAACCGAATAGAACAACCGAAGTGCCGCTGTAAGATGGTGACCCATGAACCGTGAAGTTCAGGGCGGATGCGTCACTGCCTCTGCAGGTTTCCTGATACACCGCAAGCGGTGCAGGCATACACAATGAAGCAATAGGTACCACATCCTGGTAAAGCATTATCGGCTCAGGGAATAAACATCTACTAGCCAACACTTCAGAATATAATTATATTAACGAATGGTTTGAATGATTGCAAGTATGATTTACAGATTGATACGTAGATTTAGAGAGTGGCATTATTGCTATTAAGTTTTAACCGCCTTTTCTACTGATAGATGTGCTTTAAATAAGTATGCTTTAAACGCTTGAGAGTGGGCGTAAAATGACGATTTTTCAGCTATTTTAAGATGTGTGTTAATATAGAGGGCTTTAAACATCCTAATATAGCATTATAGGCGTTCATTCACTTGAGGAGCGGTAATCCATGACCAATACCCAGCAACAATCAGCATTTATCGATGATAATCAGGCTCAACTCAATAGTAAGCAGGATGGCGATCAAAATAAAAAAGTGCCGCATGTCTTAATGATATTAGATGGTTTTGGGCATCGTGAAGACGATAAGGATAATGCGATTGCTGCCGCCAATATGCCAAATTTGGATAGGATTTATCAGCAATATCCGCATGGATTGATATCTGCTTCTGGAGAAGACGTTGGTTTGCCAGATGGGCAGTTTGGCAATTCAGAAGTTGGGCACATGAACTTAGGTGCGGGTCGCGTTCTGTATCAAGATTCGACTCGTATCTCAAGTGAAGTGGCCAATCGTGAGTTTTATAAAAACGAAGCTTTAGTCAAGGCGGTTAAAGCCGCGAACGAGTTGGGTGGTAACGTCCATATCATGGGTTTGCTGTCAGATGGTGGTGTACATTCGCATCAAGATCACATCGAAGCAATGTGCCACTCGGCGTTAGTGCACGGCGCCAAAAATGTCTTTGTACATTGCTTCTTGGATGGACGCGACACCCCACCTAAATCGGCGGATAAGTATATTAATCGTCTGCGGGACCATATCAATAAGCTTAATGCTCATTATGAAGGCGGCCGCGTACAGATTGCCAGTATCATTGGGCGCTATTATGCAATGGATCGTGACAATCGCTGGGATCGCGTCCAAAAAGCCTATGAGCTTATCACTGAAGGTAAAGCCGATCGTCTGTCTACGCGTGCAGATGGCGCAGTACAAGCTGCTTATAAGGCACGCGAAACCGATGAGTTTATCAATCCAACGGTAGTGATTGGCCGTGATGAAGTGCCATATACCGTTGATGACAATGACGCGCTTATCTTTATGAATTTCCGTGCTGACCGTGCCCGTGAGTTGGCGCAAGCTTTTGTCTTGCCAGATCATGAGTTTTCAGGGTTTGCCCGCAATAAGCAGCCAAAACTTGCGGCATTTGTGATGCTGACCAAATATTCTGATGTTTTAGCAGACAATCCAAAAACTAGCGTTGCTTATTATCCTACGTCGTTGACCAATACGCTTGGCGAGTATTTGCAAGACAATGGTAAAACTCAGCTGCGTATCGCTGAAACTGAAAAATACGCACATGTGACGTTTTTCTTTAGCGGTGGTCGTGAAGAAGAGTATGAGGGTGAAACACGTATTCTCGTACCCTCTCCAGATGTGGCGACTTATGATCTGAAACCAGAGATGAGTGCGCCTGAAGTGACCGATAAATTAGTGGCTGCCATTGAATCAGGCAAATATGACGTGTTAATTGTCAACTATGCCAATGGTGATATGGTAGGTCATACAGGGATTTTTGATGCGGCTGTAAAAGCAGTAGAGGCACTAGATGTTTGTGTTGGCCGTATTGAGTCAGCAGTACGCGCTGCTGGCGGTGATATGCTTATCACAGCAGATCATGGCAACTGTGAGCAGATGCAAGATTACGAAAGCGGTCAAGTACATACTCAACATACCACTGAACATGTGCCACTCATTTATGTGGGTGAGAAAAACTTACAAGTACGTAGTCGTGGTAAGTTGAGCGATGTCGCACCAACTATTTTGGCGCTGATGGATATTGAGCAGCCTACTGAAATGACGGGTGAAAGCTTACTGGTTCCAGCGTTGTAAGTTGGGCATTTAATACTATTAAATTGACAACTTACTAGCGTTGTTAGAACTAATAGAAAGAGGAGAGATATTTATTGTCTCTCCTTTTTTTGATCTGTTTTTTAAGAGATATTTATCTTTAAATGTTTGGATAGTGAGAAAAATAAGGACAAGCATGATATTTAGTCTGCTAAACAAACTTGACACCGCTACTCATCATTTGATGAACTCATATGAGTTGTCGTGAATGTTACTTGCAATACTCTCCTAGTCTTAGACTGGCTCTTGATGCTATCTTATGAGATAAATATTCATCCATATATCTATAAAAATAATTCTATTATTAAACGAGTTCTCTTATGCGTTCTATTTATTTTATGCGCTTACCAGTGACGAAGCGATTGGGCAAACAAGCAATGAAGGTATTCACTGCGCCGACTATTTTTAAACCTGCATTGATGATAGGTCTGATTGGGCTCAGCACTGCCAGTATGTACGCACAAGCAGCGAAGTCACCAGCTAATGCGACTATCAATAATCCCACCGCCAGTCTACAACTGATTAGCTTAAATACCGATGAGATAGCCACAGAAGATGACACTAATAATTTATCAGATGTCGCTGATATGCTTGAGTCGGCCGACCAAGTTGACGACTCGATAGACAGTGTCGCAGATGAGAGTGCCTTGACCGATGACACGAACGAGATTGATGTCAGTATTCCACCTGAGGTTGCGCAAGTATCATTGAATGCCATTTCTCCAGAAACGCTCAAGACGTTTGTTGCGGTAGTGGATTTGGTGCGCCGTGAATATGTAGATGCGGTCAACGATGAAGAGCTGTTCAATAATGCGTTGAGTGGTATGTTGACTAAGCTAGATAGTCATGCTGAATTTTTAGATGCTGAGGCTTATGAAAACCTACGTGCCTTTACCGAAGGTGATGTGGGTGACGTCGGTATTAAAGTCAATTATCAGCCTACAGATGGCTACTGGGTGATTACAGAGGTTATTGATGCATCGCCTGCAGATAAAAAGGGCATTGCGGTTGGCGATTATTTACATCAAGTCGGTGATTTCAAACTTGATGAAGATAAAGAAAGTAACGATATCGAGCAGCTTTTGACAGGGATTGCGGGTACGCAAGTAGATGTTGTCACCTCAAAAGCTGGTCGCCGCAAACATACCACGACCTTGCAGCGTAATAACAGCCACCCTCAAACGGTCGAGGCAAGTCTCATTGACGGTATCGCTGTTATCAAGTTACCTGCCTTTCAAAATAATAGCCGTGAAAAACTATTGGAAGGCTTGATAGATCTAGATGCACCTATTACAGGTATCTTGCTAGATATGCGTGATAATCCAGGCGGGGTGCTAACGTCGGCGGTGAGTGTGGCCAGTTTGTTTATGAGCGACACTAATGTGGTACAAGTAAAGGGTCGTCAAAGTGATACGCGTACGCTATCCACTCAAGGTCTGGCGATACTTGAATCATTGCCAGTGGTGGTGTTGCAAAATCGCTATTCTGCGTCAGCGGCAGAGGTGCTTGCTAGCAGCTTACAAGCACAAAAACGTGCCACAATCGTTGGTGAAGTCAGCTATGGTAAAGGGTCTGTACAGTCGGTCATCCCACTGAATGATGAGCAGGCTGTTAAACTCACCGTTGCTAACTATATGACAGCGTCAGGCAATAAGATCGATGGAATCGGGGTAGAGCCTGATATGACCTTGTCAGGAAGTGAAAGTACATGGGAGCAGCAAGCGCTTGCTTTACTAAAAACAAAAGCACTTGATTCGGGCATTCGTTTTGTCCGAAAACCTACCAAAGTCGATCAAGCAGTGGCAGGCAATAGGGTTCAGTAAGGCTCACTTAAAGACAGGCTATCGCGATATATCAACGTTAAAATATCATCATTTATCGTTATTCAAAAATGGCGAATGCTATGGCTCGAATTGATCCTCAGCTATCTCTAGTTTTTTCATGCGATAGCGTAAAGAGCGAAAAGTGGTGCCTAGTAGTTCAGCTGCTTGCGTTTTATTCCAAGCAGTTTTTTTTAGCGCGGTAATAATCAACTGTTTTTCTTGTTCTTGTAGGTAGTGTTCCAACCCTTGAGAGGGTAACTGACCATCCTTTAATTTGCTTAGAATTGCTTTTTCATCACTTTCTTGCAGAATAGATCGATTAGTGACAGATTCTTCGTGATTGTGACGGGCTGTATGGTTTGAGCTTTCAGCATGATTACTTGCCGAGCGTTGTATCATAGAAGGGTAGTGCTGAGCATTAGTACGATAAGGGTGCAAATTGGTCGTCACTTGCTTGGCTTGTGGCGCTATGGTCTCATCCATGGATTGAATGATTTTTTCTCTACTTTCTATCGATTGAGCGACCATTTGATTGTTTATTTGACGTTCAGAATGTTGAGTTTTATCAATAACTGCTGGCTCACTCTGATCTTGAGAGGCTGCACGGTGATGAGTCATATCAATATCAGGCAAACCCAAATGGCTGATGTCAATGTACGGCGTCTCTGCTAGGGTGACGGCACGTTCAAGGACGTTACGTAGTTCACGGACATTGCCCGCAAAGTTATGATCTTGCAAACGCTCACAAGCCTCGATGGTAAGTGTTGGAGGGTTCTCTAACTGCCATTCATCAGCAATTAATGCTAAAAAGTGCTTTGCTAATACAGGAATGTCATCACGACGCGCATTGAGCGTTGGCAGTTTTAATTCAATCACATTGATACGGTAGTATAAATCTTGTCGAAATGCCCCATCCTGTACCAGTTGGTTTAAATTTTTGTGGGTGGCGGACAAGATACGAATATCTACAGGAACCTCTTTGGTATCACCAATGGCTCTCACCGTTTTCTCTTGAATGGCACGCAGTAGTTTTACCTGCATGGCCAAAGGCAAGTCTGCTACCTCGTCTAAAAATAACGTGCCGCCATTGGCCTGTTGAAACAGCCCTTGCTTGTCAGCGACAGCCCCTGTAAAACTACCTTTTTTATGACCAAAAAACTCTGATTCCATTAGCTCTGATGGTATTGCGCCACAGTTTACTGGCACAAAGCTACCATCACGGCGTGGGCTTAAATCATGAATCAATCGGGCAACCACTTCTTTACCAGTACCCGAAGCACCTGACAAAAATACAGGTGCTTGTGAGCGTGCCAATTTTAAAATAGTATTTTTCAGCGGATGCATCACCGCAGAATCACCAATGAGTCTACTGTCTAACAGTTTTTGTTCAGGTGAGCATTCAGCTGTGGTTTTTGCTTCATTATCTTGATGAATAACTTTTAAAGCATTTTCCACCAGTTGACGTAGGCGCGGTAACTCAAGAGGTTTATTCACAAAGTCGAAAGCACCAAGCTTCAATGCCTCAATGGCGAGATCCATACTGCCATGAGCAGTAATAACGGCAATGGGGGTACTAGAGCTATTGCTGATTTCTTTTACTAACTCTAGTCCTGACCCATCAGGCAGCTTTAAATCGGTCAGGCAAAAATCGTAATCATTGTCTTGCCAGTATGATCTTGCTTGCGACAGAGTATATGCTACATCACTTTTAATGCCCATTTTGGTCAAAGTAATTTGCATCAATCGGCACAGATCCACTTCGTCATCAACGACTAGCGCGGTTGTTGTCATACATCATCTCATCGTATTCAATAGCTATAAAATGGTAAAAACCAAGAGGCCTTAATGGCAAAGTATTCTATGTAATGTTAATACTTGGTAACGTTAATATTTATAAAATAGTGGTATTAACATTATGTTCAGTTTTATTTACATAAGTATCAGCGCCAATAGCAGGTGCTATCAAGCGAAAACAGGTTTTTTCATGTTCAGGAATATAAAGCAAACGAGTTTGGTTGGCCTCACAAAAAGCTTGTGATAGATACAGTCCCAAGCCTGTCCCTGCTTGGTCTGTCGTAAAAAATGGATTGAACAAATGTTCTAAGTCTTTGGTACTAACCCCACGACCAGCATCCAAGATATCAATTATAACATCGTTATCCGCACAATAAATCTCGATTTCCACATAGGCATGAGGGTGGGCGTAGCTACTGTAGCGCAAGCCATTGTTAATTAAATTGATTAAGACTTGCTCTAGTTGATGCGTGTCGAATGATATGGTCGGTTGTGTTTTTACGTGTAGAAAAACATCGTGTCCTTGAAAGTAGTTCTCTAAAAATGTTGGCATCCAGTCTGCCAGTATAATCGCTTGCTGGTTTGCGGTTTGCTGGCGAGACAATTTTAGTACATCTTCGATAATGCGATTCACGCGTTTTGTTTGTGAAAATATCATTTGATAAAGCTCATGATTCGCTGCCATATCATCATTTGAGATGGTCGCCGTTATCGTATTATCTGCCGTATCGACTTCTAGATTGGCTTCTATAACATCTTCCATTAATAATTGGCTGGCTTGTGATATCGCTGCCAAAGGATTCCTTATTTCATGGGCGATGCTCGCCGTCAATTGCCCTAAAGAAGCCAGTTTCAATTGTTGGGCGCTGGCTTGCTCGCGGCGTAAATCCTCTAACATTATCAATTTACTGGCATCTTTCAATGGAATGATTTGTACGCGCAGTTTACCGAATATGGAAGCGTTTGCGACTGCAGGCAAATCATAAATAAAGGTGCGTGATTGGCCTGCCGCTACTGACAAACAGGCTTTAAATAGCTGCGTGTGTTGTTGACCAAGCTGCTGCTGAAAGTTAGATAAGAGTGCACTGCGAGTATTGTTCCGAGTATCTTTTGTATCAATAGAAGTGTTGTGCAATGATGCGGAAGGGGTGGGCGAAAGGCTAAGTAATTGGTGAGCGGCAAGGTTTGCTAAAACGATATGCTGTTTATCGATGACGATGACACCATTAACCATTTGCGTGATGACTTCTTGGTTGATGACGTTTAATCGTTCAACTTCTTTAGCGTGACTCGCTGCTACTTTCTCAAGTTGTACCAAACGCTGTGAGATGGACCAGCTCAAACCACCAACCGCCAAAAAGCTGGCTGACATGAGCAATGCGTCCCCTAAATTTGCTAAGCTCATGCTATTAGCAATGGCATAAAAGAATTGCTGATAAATGACAAAAATAATAGCGAGTAGGGTAATAATTAAGGCTTGTGAGCCGTGTAGCAACATAAAACTCGCTGCGACCACCACCATATATAGCATGGTCAACTGTAAGTCAGGCGCACCCGCTGTATATAGCAATAAGCTTAATATAATGACGTCTAATACTAAACCAAAGGCTAACTGTCGCCGCATTTGCTGATTAACGACATAAAACAAGCCAAGTAAAATAAGGCTAAGCAGGAAATAAAAGCTAAGCGTTGTTTGTTGTAAAAAGCTTGGTAGAGAGAGGCTGTTGTCAGAGTGAGCGGTGATATACACCATCAGTAGAGAAAACAGACTAACAGCAAAGCGGTAACTGCTATAAATAAGCCCCAACCTGCGCAATTGAGGTAGAGATAGCGTGTCATCACGATGCAAATAGTGAGTAACAGCAGAGACGATATTAGTAGCAGGCTTCATAGATTGACCGCAATAAGGGAACAGTTGCTGGGGCGTGTCCTCATTTTAAAATAGAGATAAATTACAATCAAGCAAGAAAAATATCGCCATTAATATCGGGATATTTGACGATACTTGATAAAATTTAGCCATTTTCAGACCATGTAGATGTCCTCAATTGAATTGAGGACACGCCCTAATGAGTTATGGCTGAATTAGACCATGACGAATGGCCAGATGTGTTAACTTCACATCGCTATCAACCCCAACTTTTTCATAAATACGATAGCGATAAGTGTTGATGGTTTTGACACTCACAAATAGCTGATCAGCGATTTGCTGCGGGCTTTGACAGTTAACGACCATCATTGCCACCTGTTTTTCGCGATCACTCAGTAAGTCAAAAGGTGAGTTGGCATTATCTGACAGCAAAACATCAGCCAGTTGCTCAGCGACATCTTGGCTAAAATAACGACCACCTTGATAGATTTTTTTGACAGCGCGAATCATCTCATCGAGCGGCGTGCCCTTCGTAATATAGCCATTGACCCCCGCTTTGATAAGCATAGAAGGGTAAGGCTGCGCTGACATACTGCTGACGGCCAATATTTTGATACCCATATCCAGCTGAATTAAGCGTTTGGTTGCTTCAAGCCCACCAATATTAGGCATATTGACATCAAGCAAAACCACATCAGGGCGCAATTGTTTGGCCAATTTGATGGCCATGTCACCGCTGTCCGCTTCGCCGATTACTTCGATATCGATACTATCTGACAACATGCGGCTAATACCCATTCTCACCAAATCATGATCATCTACTACCAGTACTTTAATCATAACGATACTCTTTGTTGTTTGTCAGAATGAAGGCTTTTATTGACGCTAAATGACAAAAAATAAAATCATTAGAGTCGTTTTTTTAGTTTTTGAAAAAAATAAAATATTGCTAATCTTTTAGATAGATACCATTGTTTAATATAACAAAAAACGAATAATTACAGTGTTCAAAGTTAAGATATATTGCTGCAATGTGAGTCAATGTTTCTGTAATATAAAGTGGTTGTAGTAAAATTTGAATTACACCAAAATAAATTATTAAATCAGCTTGATACATTAAACTTAAATGCAAACCATGATACACTAAAAATACAAAAACTCTATACGAGTACTTATAAACCCATTCATAAACGCTACGTACGTTGTTGCTATTGGTTAGTATGTAACTGATTCTCTAATTAACAACATCGTGACAGCAGGAGGCATAATGAAGCAACTACCATTAACCAAACAGCAATTAATCGCTGCTATGATTTCGTTGAGTTTGGGCAGTGTTGCACAAGCGGCACTTACTATTAATGGTAGCGCTGACACTAGCTCTAGTGCTCGCATGAGTTGGGGCGGTGCCGATAGTTTGTCTGAAGCACGCAATATTATGTACAAATCTAAAGGCTCAGCTATCAAGAAAGTTGATAGTGGCAATGGTACGACCAGTATCACCAACGCCAATAGCTTCGGTAGTAGTAATAACAGTTACAATAGCAGTAATAGCTACAATACAACGTATCGTGGCTCATTTGGTAGCAGTAACATGATACCGATCAGCACTGATTCGCGTAGTGTTGCGGTCATCGATGCTGAAACGGGCGAATCTATTTATGAAAAAGATGCTGACATTGCACGTCCAATGGCCAGTATCTCTAAAGTGATGACGGCCATGGTCGTATTGGATGCTGGTCTCGATATGCGTGAAGAGCTCACACTCGATCCAGAAGATTTCGTCGGCCCTAAGCGAGCCAGCTCTAACCTTAAATCAGGCGATCGTTTAAATCGTGCTGAGATGTTGCTCATGGCATTGATGAAATCAGAAAATCCAGCAGCAAAGAGTTTAGCGCGTAATTATCCAGGTGGCTATACTGCCTTTATACGTGCCATGAATCGTAAAGCTCAAGATCTGGGTATGACCACGGCGTTCTTTGGTGATCCAACGGGTCTTGATAAGCGCAACGTCGCTTCATCAAATGACTTGGTTAAAATGGTTCGCGCGGCGGGTAACTATGACGTAATTCGTCGTTTCTCGACCACCAAGAGCTATGACTTTTATGTTTCTAACTACTCAAGTGGTAACCGTACTTATAAAGCCAATAATACCAGTAGCTTGGTTCGTGCCGGTGATTATCCAATTGGTATCTCAAAAACAGGTTTCATCAATGAAGCTGGTCGTTGTGTGGTCATGGAAACGCGTGTGAATAACCGCCCAGCAATTATCGTCATCTTAGGAGCAAACAGCTCAGCCACACGTTGGGGTGATGCCAAAAATATTCTAAACAGTTTAGCGACACGCCGCACGGTATAACTTTACTGTTTTAGCATTTATAAAAAGGCTGTTATTCGATATAACAGCCTTTTTATTGTGTTGAATTTAAGGTGTGTCTTCAATTTAATCAATGGACTTCTACAAGGGCTAAAAATTTATCTCATTTTTATCTCCATTTTTAAAATGAGGACACACTCTAGGAAAAATAACATGACTCAAATATCGACTGTTATATCAGCGCCAAAGCTATATTTACTGACCAATGACGATGAGTTTGCGCTGCTGTATCGCAAATTAGAAGCAGCACTAGCAACAGGATTCATTGCGCTGTTACAAATTCGTCGCAAGCAGATATTGGCGCTACCTGATGGTGAGTCTCGTCTATACGAAGAGGCTAGACAAATAGTTGAGTTGGCGAAAGCGTACAACGTACCAGTCGTCATCAATGACAATATTAAACTGGCTGCCAAGCTCGGCGTTGGTGTGCATTTGGGTCAACAAGATGGCGAAGTTGCCGATGCTAAGCACGAACTACAACCAAACCAAGTGATCGGACGCACTTGTCATGGCAAGATAGAACTGGTTGAAGAAGCAAAAAATGAGGGCGTAAGCTATGCCGCTATGGGTGCGATTTTTACCTCAAATACAAAACCTAACGCCAATATTATCTCGCGCCAGCAGCTTATAGATGGCTGTCAGCAAAATATAGCGATATGTGTCATCGGTGGCTTGACGGCAGAAAATGTCACCGAGCTGGCAGGTTTGCCCATTACTTACGTGGCGGTCGTTGGGGATATTATGGATTTGCCCGTGGATCAAATCGCTGTGCGCTGTCAACAGTGGCAGCAGGCATTCTCTCAATGGAAAATGCCTACTTGATCACTAGAAATTTAATTTAGAATGGCTGTCTTAGAGTAAAATGAGTCGTTATTCAGCATGTTCCATACATAGGGTAGCGTAAGGCAGAGCTTGTAAGCGTTGCTCTTCAATTTGCTCACCGCAGACTTCACATTTACCATAAGTCCCATTTTCAATACGGCTTAATGCATTTTCGACATAGATCAAACTTTGACGGGCTTCAACCATCAAATTTGTACGCATGTCGTTTTGACGATAAGAGATGGCTTGGTCTTCCCAATGCTCATTGAGGTCGTCTTGCGGGTTTTGGATATGATCTTCGATTTTATCGATACGAGTTTCATATTCTTCTTTAAGTGTTAGTAGGTTTTGTTTGGCAGCTTGAAGGTCGATATTCATTGGGTTCTCCTAATGGGTTATTTTTATTGTGGGTATTATTTATTATCAGTGCTAATAGCATCTTAAACAGCCTTATTACTAAGTGCCACCACGAAATGTTACTGATTTTTATTAAAGTTTAGCCATTTGTCTTATTTTTATTCCTATTTTCAAAATAAGGACACGCCCGAGTAAAATTTAATAGTGCGTTCTTTATGAGCACTTGCTAGAAAACTGCTAGAATACACCGCCTCAAATTCTTGCTTGGTTGCTTTTATACAGCCACAGACAAGAGCAGCCGATTTGATAAATATTTTCAGCAATGAGTAAAAAGCCAACCGATAGATTAACAAAAGATGATGCATAGGAGCAGGTAATGAATTTTTTGCGTATGAGTGAGCTGAGCTTAACGGATAAAGTGGTGTTGATTCGTGAAGATCTCAATGTGCCTATTAAAAACGGTAAAGTCGCCAGTGATGCACGCCTGCAAGCCAGTTTGCCTACGATTAAGATGGCGTTAGAAAAAGGCGCGGCCGTTATAGTTTGTTCACACTTAGGTCGTCCAACTGAAGGCAGTCCTGAGTCGATATATTCGCTAGCACCAGTTGCTGAGTATTTAAGCGATAAATTAGCCACAGAGTTATCAAAGCCCGTTAGCTTAAACAATGACTATCTTACTGAAGGCGTGGCAATTCAAGCAGGCGAGGTCATGCTATTAGAAAACGTGCGCTTTAATCAGGGCGAAAAGAAAAACGATGCGGATTTAGCACAGAAATACGCTGACTTATGCGATGTATTCGTGATGGATGCATTTGGCACTGCACATCGTGCGCAGGCCTCAACAGAAGGCGTTACCCAAGCTATGCATCGAGCAGGAAAAACAGCTTGTGCAGGACCTTTATTGGCGGCAGAGCTTGATGCGTTAAGCTTGGCACTTGAGACCCCAGCGCAGCCAATGTTGGCAATCGTTGGTGGTTCCAAGGTATCGACAAAGCTAGAAGTGCTGCACAGTTTGTCTGAATTGTGCTCGCAGATTATCGTTGGTGGCGGTATTGCGAATACCTTCCTAGCCGCGCAAGGTCATAGCGTTGGTGCATCACTTTATGAAGCGGACTTGGTTGAGACAGCTCGTGACATTATGACTAAGACTGAGATTTTATTACCTGAATATGTTGTCGTTGCTGATAAAAATGAGATTGATTTTGCTGACTTCACAGGCTCATTACAACAAGCCACTGCGACCATCAAATCTGTCGATGCGATTGGCGAAAATGACATGATATTGGACATCGCTCCAGAAAGTGCTAAGCAATTAGCGGATGCTATTATCAACGCAAAAACCATTTTATGGAATGGTCCGGTCGGTGTTTTTGAAGTCGATGCTTTTGGTCAGGGCACACAAATCATAGCAAATGCCGTTAAAAACAGCGAAGGATTTTCGATTGCTGGTGGTGGTGATACGCTTGCTGCAATTGATAAATATCAAGTGGCAGATGGCGTGAGCTACATGTCAACAGGTGGTGGCGCATTTTTAGAGTTTGTAGAAGGCAAGGTATTGCCTGCGGTTGCTGCTCTACAGATTGATGCGTAACGCTTTAACGATATTTAGCAGATGAGTAACATTAGCCGTACAATTTAGCCTCACCATCTCATGTACGCTGTATCAATAATATTTTGGCTACTATTCTTATGTTATTGTTTTAAGAGAAATAAGAGTCAGTAGCCACTCATTATTATTAAGTAGTAATTATTTGTTTCTATACTGAAAATTATGATTGCATGTCTAATTTGCACTCTATAAAATAGCGCAAATCATGTATTTGACATGCTTTATTTATGAGGGATTTATTATGTTAAAACGCCATTTATTACTTGCTAGCGTACTTGCTGGTACTTTTGCAATCACTGCATGTAGCCAACAAACAGAAGAGAACGCCGAAGCTGCTGTTGAGTCTGCTGGTGATGATGTTGCTGCTAACGCTGATACTGCCGCTGCTGAAACAGAAGCCGCTGCTGCTGAAGCTGAAGTTGCTGCACAAAATGCTGGTACTGAAGTTGCCGAAGGTGCTGAAACTGCCGGTGTTGCTGCTACAGATGCACTAAAAAACACTGGTGAAGCAGTTGTGGTAGGCGCAAATGAAGCCGTTGCCAAAACTGCTGAAGTGGTTGCCGATGGCGCATCTGCTGTTGAGAATAAAGCCAGTGAAAACGCAGTAGAAGCAGAACAACAGTATTAATCATCAATACATAAGCAACTGAACCTAAGCCATTGAGCTACTAATTTATCGATTGATGAATAGCTTATTAAGCTGTTGGTTGCAGATATTGATTGCTGTATAAGCCCTCAAAATATTTAAAAAGCTTTGGTGATAGCCAAGGCTTTTTTGTATTTAAAATTATAATCTAGAGGTTAGGGTGTGTCCTCATTTTTAGCCCATTTAAATATCCATTGATTGAATTGAGGGTAGGCCCTAGTCAGTCAAAAATATGGTGCACAAGGTTTATCCGTTTTTTCAATTAGCTGCGTATCATATGGAACTTATCAAGTTACTTTATAAAACTCGCTATCATTCTGTTTGTTGAATCAAGCAAAGAAAGAAATAGTCGGTTAACCGCTACGAAGCGCTAGCAATTTTTGCTATAATCACGGCGTAATAATTACGATCAAAAAACACCAGTTTTTTGCTGGTCTGGCTATTATCAGGCTAGGGTTTTAGGGCAATTGTTGCAACATCGTATTTTTAAGAATGATTTCTTAATATCATATTCAAAATTTAATCAGAGAGCGTCTTATGGCTTTAATATCGTTACGTCAACTTCTAGATCATGCCGCCGAAAATAACTACGGTGTCCCTGCTTACAATGTCAATAATTTAGAGCAGATGCGTGCAATCATGATGGCAGCCGACGCCTGTGATTCTCCTGTTATCGTACAGGCTAGTGCTGGTGCACGCAGTTATGCGGGCTCTGCGTTTTTGCGTCATCTGATTATTGCTGCTATCGAAGAGTGGCCACATATTCCAGTCGTTATGCATCAAGATCATGGTATGTCACCAGCGATTTGCCAACGCTCAATTCAGCTTGGCTTCTCATCAGTAATGATGGACGGCTCGCTCGGTGAAGATGGTAAAACGCCAATGGATTATGATTACAATGCCAGCGTGACTCGCGAAGTTGTCAAGATGGCACATGCGTGCGGTGTTTCAGTAGAAGGTGAAATTGGTTGCTTAGGTAGCCTTGAGACTGGTATGGCTGGTGAAGAAGACGGCTCTGGCGCAGAAGGCGTATTAGATCACGAGCAGCTATTGACCAGTGCTGATGAAGCAGAACAGTTCGTTAAAGACACCAACGTCGATGCGTTAGCCATTGCTATCGGTACCAGTCATGGTGCGTATAAATTCACCCGTCCACCGACAGGCGACATCCTATCGATTGAGCGCGTAAAAGAGATTCATGCCCGTATTCCTAACACGCATTTGGTCATGCATGGCTCGTCGTCAGTGCCGCAAGAGTGGCTAAAAGTCATCAATGAAAATGGTGGCAACATCGGTGAGACTTATGGTGTACCGGTTGAGCAAATCGTTGAAGCGATTAAGCATGGTGTGCGTAAGGTAAATATCGATACCGATTTGCGTTTGGCATCAACGGGCGCTATTCGTAAATTCCTTGCAGAAAACCCAAGTGAATTTGATCCGCGTAAATACTTCAAAGCCTCTATGGTTGCGATGTCAGATATCTGTACCAATCGTTTCGAAGCCTTTGGCTCAGCTGGGCAAGCGCATAAAATTCGTCCAATCAGCCTTGAAGGTATGGTCGATTTTTATAAATAAGCATGTCTGTGAGATATGCTTATTTAATAGCATTTATCATTAAATAGCAGCTCAGTTCATTTTTTATATCAGCTCTAATAAAGGTAGTGGATTATGATTGGATTGATTAGTGGTCAAGTGCAGTATTTGATGGCACCGACTGCCTGTGTCATGACTACCTCTGGTGTCGGCTACGATATAGAGCTGCCGCTACCGTCATTTTGCCAGTTGCGTCTCAATGAACAGGCGAGTATTTGGACGCATTTTCATGTACGTGAAGATGCGCAGCTGCTTTATGGTTTTATCGATCGCAAAGAGCGTGATGTCTTTCGGCAATTGATCAAGATCAATGGCGTTGGCGCAAAAATGGCGTTAGCAATGCTATCTGCGATGTCAGCTGCTGAGCTAAAGATGCATGTCGAGCAAGAGTCAGAGACGGCATTAACCCGTATTCCCGGTATCGGTAAAAAAACAGCGCAGCGCTTATTGATTGAGCTAAAAGATAAGCTGAAAAATATCGAAGTCGATAGCAGTCATTTAGAGTTTGCCATGCAACCTGCTGAGGTATCTCACGAGGGCAGCATCATCGCTGAGGTAGAAGGCGCGTTGATTAGCTTGGGCTATAAAGAAAGAGAGGCACAGCAAGCGATTAAAGCCGCTAAGAGTAACGGTGATATCTTTGTCGATACGCAAGGATTGTTAAAAGCCACACTGCAACAGTTGTCAGGATTTTGATTCATTCAGCTCACTACTATTAGGGCGTGTCCTCAATTCAATCGATTATCCTCTAAATGGGCTAACAATGGCTAAATTTTGCCAAACATCGTCAAATAGCTTATCACTATCTCGATATTATTTGCGCTACTTTCCTTGTTTGACGGCAATTTATCTCATTTTTATCTCCATTTTTAAAATGAGGACACGCCCTAATAAGTATCAATAAATCTTAAACAGATAAGCGACATTCATTGTCGCTTATTTTCGTTTTAGGCTGTGCTTTATTTAGTCGCTGCCTTATGATGTTTTGCATGACTTATACGTAGCGTTTGGTTATGCTATTTACACCTATTCTTTAAAAATAATGATTTAATATAATGATAAAACCTATGATGCAAGATCGTTTGATTAATCCATTCGAAGGGGCAGGCGATGCGCCTGATTCTAATATTCGACCGGCATTACTGGCTGAATATATCGGTCAGCCGGTGGTGCGTGAGCAGATGGAGGTTTTTATTGGCGCGGCACGTGGTCGGGGCGAGGCATTAGATCATACTTTGATTTTTGGTCCGCCCGGTCTTGGAAAAACGACGCTTGCCAATATTATTGCTCGTGAAATGGGTGGTAACTTGCGTTCTACCTCAGGACCTGTGCTTGAGCGCCCCGGTGATTTGGCAGCCATGCTGACCAATCTAGAAGAGGGTGATGTACTATTTATCGACGAAATTCATCGATTGAGTTCCGTTATTGAAGAGATACTGTACCCCGCCATGGAAGACTTTCAACTGGATATTATGATTGGTGAAGGACCTGCGGCACGCTCTATCAAGCTTGATTTGCCGCCTTTTACCTTAGTTGCGGCAACCACGCGAGCAGGCTTGTTAACGTCGCCACTCCGTGATCGTTTTGGTATTGTGCAGCGGCTCGAATTCTATAATATCGCTGATTTGACCACAATTGTGAGTCGTGCCGCACGCTTGATGCGTGTACCGATGAGTGAAGATGGTGCGGTGGAGATTGCTCGCCGCGCGCGTGGTACGCCAAGGATTGCCAATCGTTTATTACGCCGTGTACGTGATTATGCTGAAGTGAGAGGCGACGGTAGTATCAATGGCGCGATTGCTGGCAGTGCGCTCGATATGCTGGCAGTTGATAGACGTGGTCTTGATCATTTGGACAGACGTTATATTGAGATATTGCACGAACGCTTTGATGGCGGTCCAGCTGGCGTTGAAGCGGTAGCAGCAGCAATGGCTGAAGATCGCGGTACACTTGAGGATGTGATTGAGCCATACCTTATTCAGCAAGGCTATGTATTACGTACCGCTCGTGGACGTGTACTGACCCAAATGGCAATTGACCAGATGTTATGAAATTAGCCTAAAAAATGCGCCTACGTTTAACTAGAGTATTAAACGTAGGCGCATTTTTTAGGCTTTGATTTCTTATAAGCAATATTCAACAGTTAAACAGTGGGTAAAGGCTCAGGCCATATTTTACCTGGATTTAAGATATTTTTAGGGTCAAGGGCTGATTTAATCGCTTGCATAAGCACTAAGGCATTACCGTGCTCTTGCTGCATATATTTTTGTTTGCCTTGCCCGATGCCATGCTCACCTGTACAAGTGCCATTCATCTCAATAGCGCGGGTAGCTAAGCGGTTAATAATGCCGTCAGCGGTAGCAACTTCTTCAGGGTTATCGGTATCGACCAATAACAAAACATGAAAATTACCATCGCCGACGTGACCGACGATAGGTCCAATCATACCTGACGCTTCGATATCTTTTGCTGTTGCACTGACGCATTCTGCTAATCGTGAAATTGGCACGCAGGCATCGGTCGATAAGGCGCTGGCTTCAGGACGTAGAGCAGAGCTGGCATGATAAGCGTTATGCCGTGCTTGCCACAGACGCTTGCGCTCGGCTTCATTGGTGTCCCAAGCGAAGTCACGACCGCCGAATTCTTCGATAATATCCGTAAACATTTGAGCTTGTTCAGCGACGCTGGCATCTGTGCCATGAAACTCTACAAATAGGGTAGGCGTCTCATCCAGATCAAGATTGGCATATTGATTACAGGCTTTAATTTGCATGGCATCAAGTAGCTCAATGCGCGCAATCGGCAAGCACATTTGAATGGTCAGCATCACTGCCTGACAGGCATCCTCAATCGTTGGGAAATGGCAAATACCGCTACCAATACATTCGCTGATGCCGAATAGTTTAAGCGTCACCTCAGTAACAATGCCAAGTGTCCCCTCTGAGCCGATCATTAATCTCGTCAAGTCATAACCCGCTGCAGATTTTTTGGCACGGGTACCAGTGCGGACAATCTCTCCACTCGCGGTGACTATCTCAAGCGCGAGTACCACATCTTTCATCGTGCCATAACGTACCGCATTGGTGCCTGAAGCGCGAGTGGCGACCATACCGCCGATACTGGCATTGGCACCCGGATCTATTGGAAAAAATAGTCCAGTATCACGTAAGTAGTGATTGAGCTGCTCACGTGTGACGCCTGGTTGTACGGTCACTGTCAGATCTTCATTATGTACCTGCAATATTGCATCCATCGCATGCATATCGATGCATAATCCGCCATAAGGCGCATTTAATTGCCCTTCTAAGGATGAGCCAATACCAAATGCAATCACTGGCATTTGATACTGATTGCAAATCTCCACCGCAGTTGCTACCTCGTGCTTATCTGTTACTGTCAAGACGGCATCGGGTGGCTGATTGGCAAGCCACGTCATCGTATGCCCATGCTGCTCACGTACCATTATATTTGTAGTAAGTTGTTTACCGAAACGGGTTTGTAAGGCAGCAATAGCATCACTGTGGTCTTTTTTAGCACTTGATATTTTAGAGGTAGACATGGGTGACTCCTATACAGAGTGTCTTTTTTACCGAGCCAATGAGAAATGAGGCAATGTAAAAGCTAAGCTCTCACTCACTTTAAATGTCGCTAGAAAGCAATGAAAGTGAGTGGGAGTTTATTGAATAAAAATTAGATAGTAATGGCTATTAACCAATACTTATTTTTATTAAAAGTAACAAAGCGTTAGGCTAAAATACGCCAAACGACAACCAAAATAGCCAATATATAAAAGATAGGCGAGAGCCAGCCAACAACCTGTGTTGCAATGGCAATGAAAATGGCAAAACCTGACAGTGCTAGCCAATCTCGGCGGCGATCATTAAGCATATCCGCACGAATTTGTTGTATTTCTCGCAGTTGACTGTCTTGGCGTGATCCTTGTGAGGCAAGGCTTTGTAAGCCTTGATCCAGTAGCTTTGGAATATCAGTCGTAGATAATAAAATCTCTGGTAACTGCTGGCGTAAATGTTGTAAATTACGCATCGGATCGAGCTGCTCTTTAATCCAACTGCTTAAAATCGGCTTGGCAAGTGACCAGATATCAAGGTCAGGATACAAGTCGCGACCGAGTCCTTCGACATGAACCAAGGTCTTCAATAGCAGCATGAGTTGCGGCGGAATACTCATATGGTGACGACGTGCGATATCTAAAATTTGCATTAAGACACCAGCAAAGTCGATATCATTGATAGACTTTTGTAGCATTGGACCAACCGTGCGTTTCATATCGCGCATCAGGGCATGCTTGTCTGTATTTGGTGGAATCCAACCGGCACGGCTGACGATATCAACCATCGCCGTAAAGTTGTTATTCATCACCGCCAACAGCATGCGCGCGACGATAAGCTGATCGTCTTTTGATAGCGTACCCATGATGGCGCAATCAAGTCCGATATAGCGTGGTTCATGCCCTAAGTCAACCGCTGCCATATCTGCGGTGAGTGTTTTAACTGGCGGCGTCTCTACAAACACATTACCCGGATGCATATCGGCATGGAAGAAGTTATCGCGGAATACTTGGGTAAAAAATATCGTTAAGCCTTTTTCTGCTAGTGCTGCTCGGTCATAACCTATCTTATCAAACACTGCAACTTGCGAGATAGGAACGCCTTGGATACGCTCCATGACCATCACATTTTTGGCAGAATCATAGACTTCTGGTACATACATCAATGCCGAGCCCAAGAAGTTGTTGCGCATCTGAGTGGTATTGTCTGCCTCTAAGGTCAAATCCAGCTCGTTTAACATCACTTGGCGATAGTCTTCGACAATATCTATAATATGAATGGCACGTGCCGCTTCAATACGCGCTGATGCCCAATTGGCCAGCTCACGTAGTAGCTCAAAATCAGCAATGATGGTGGTACGGATATCAGGACGCACCACTTTTACCACCACTTCACGACCATCATGCAATGCAGCAGTATGTACTTGGGCAATAGAAGCCGCCGCTAGAGGTTTGACATCAAAGCGTGCGAACAAGGTGCCAATCGATTGACCAAGACCGTGTTTGGGGTCTTGGATTTGGGTAATGGCCACATCAGAATTGAAAGGTTTGACTTTGTCTTGTAGCTGAACCAATTGCTCTATAATCTCAGGCGGCACTAAATCGCGACGCGTTGACAGTAGTTGGCCAAGCTTTAAAAACAGCGTGCCCATGTCTTCAAGCGCATATTTAATCGCATTGGGTTGGTGTTTTTTACCCCACGCCGCTGGATGTAGGCGAATCAAACGTGCCAAAGGTTGCAGCTGTGGCGCGTCTTCGATAGAAAGATGAGTATCGATGCGATAAGTTGCGGCGATACGCCAAAGCTCAAGTAAACGGGCGCGATGAGATAATAGCATGAGGTATGGGTACTCTAAAGAAAGTCAAAATAGGGTGGGCACTGCACTTATTTATAAACTGTGCTTATCTATAAATTGCACTTATCTATAAACAGTGCTGTCGATAATAGAATTTAGCGATCATCGACGACAACAGTTATTGATGAAACGAGTTATTGAGAAAGCGTGCCTGTTCATCTTTGATAGCAGCAAGTTTGGCCTCTTCACGTTCGACATCAGCCCGCAGCTTTAATAGTTGCTGCTTAAGATCGTTTACTTCTGCTGTCTCGATAGGATCAGGAGCACTATTACCAGCCACCTCATTAGCCCAGTCGCTGACGTCATCAAAAGCGCGTTTGGCACTATGGCGCCAGCTACCTTTTAGCTGTGATATAAGCAGATGCAACTGACTGACCATCGGCTTACCAATAAATGGCTCAAGCTGTCCTGCAACATCTGGGTCGAAACCTGCGACCAGTTGTTTGAGCTGCATTAGTACCTTGTAATCACCCGCGATAGGTAAATTGCCTTCGGCACCACGCATCAGATTCAGCAGTTGCGCTGGGTTATCTACAGTAATGGTACAGTCTGGACGACTATGACCAATCCGTGCGCGCTCCATACTGGCTTGTTGGTGCTCGTTCATCGCGCCACTTTGCTCAAACACACTCTCGGTTGTCACCGGCTCAAAACGCAAACGCTCATGAGTGAATAAAATATCCAAACGAATCTCAGGCATGGCCATATTGAGTCGCAATACTTTGCCAGCAAGCGGTGCCAATCCTGATTTGGTAATTTCATCACTCGCAATAGCAAGGTTAATCAGCTTTTCGGCACCCGCCAAAAGTAGAACAGTCAGCATAAGGCTCTCGCATATTCAATTGAGCGCCTTTAGAAAAGCGCAGGGTTTGTAAAGGTCAGTTGCCACCACTTTACGTGATGGCATGTCTATTACTATGTAGGGCGTGTCTTCATTTCAAAAATGGAGATAAAAATGAGATAAATTGCCGTCAAACAAGAAAAATAGCGTAGATAATATCGGGATATTAACAAGCTATTTGACGATGTTTGGCAATATTTATCCATTTTTAGCCCATTTAGATGACTATTGAGTGAATTGAAGACACGCCCTAATGTAATTTAAAACTTAATCTTACGCTTTAAAGCCGCGGTGGACGGCGACAATACCAGCCGTCAAGTTATGATAATCACAATTTTCAAAGCCCGCTTGCATCATCATCTGCTTTAGCGTCTGTTGATCAGGATGCATACGAATCGATTCGGCCAAGTATTGATAACTCTCAGAATCATTGGCAATCAGCTTGCCCATAATAGGTAAGGCGGTAAATGAGTATAAATCATAGGCTTTAGACAATGGCTCAAATACTGGCTTAGAGAACTCCAAAATTAATAAACGACCACCTGGCTTCAGCACGCGATACATCGATTTGAGCGCTGCGTCTTTGTCCGTTACATTACGTAGACCAAAGCTGATAGTGACCAAATCAAAGCTATTGTCATCGAATGGCGCGAGTGTTTCTGCATTGGCAAGTACAAAATCGACGTTATTGCAGCCAGCATTGATTAAGCGTTCACGACCGACTTCTAGCATGGCGGCATTGATATCTGATAACACCACATGACCATTTCTGCCGACTTCACGGCTAAAGACTTTGGCTAAATCACCCGTACCGCCAGCGATATCAAGCACATGTTGACCCGCACGTACGCCTGATAAGCTGATGGCATAACGCTTCCATAGGCGATGAATACCAAATGACATTAAGTCGTTCATGATGTCGTATTTTTTGGCAACTGAGGTAAAAACATCGGCAACGCGTGCTTGTTTTTCAGCTTTATTGACAGTCTTGTAGCCAAAATGCGTTTCTTCATTACCATCGGTATCAGGCGTATGCGGATTATTGATATCATCACGCTGATTAAAAAGTGTTTGTTTGGCGGTTTGTATTTGTGCAGATGCATTGTCTACAGTGTTGCTGCTAGTGTTGTTATTTGGCATAGTGGTTTGTTGGCCTTGTGGCGTTCCCGTTGGTAGGTCTTGGACTTGTGTAAAGTCATTTCTCTTGCTGTTTTCGACGCCAGCATCAATACCCGTATTAAGCGTGCTATTAGTTTCATAGTTTTGACGTGCTTGCACTTGTGCCGTAATATTTTGATTGTGGGTGATGCTGTCTCTGACCAATTTATCTTGTAAATGACCATTGATGATAGGTTTTTGATCGAGATGAGCGTTGTTATTATGGGTGTTATCGGTCATAGCATTATCCTGTGATTCACTTTTATGGTTATTTGTTTGCAAGGTATAAAATAGCAGCTAACCAAGCAAATGATGCGTCTATCATACACCAAACGTCATTGGCTTACCGCCATTATCCGTCTCATGAACACGGTCAATAATCTCAAGCTCACGCTCACAAAACGGTTCAATAAAGCCGCTGACACTTTTTAGTGGTTTCATCGCTTTAAAGCCTGAATCGATAAATTCATACAAAGGCTGATAGTTGTAACGGTAGGCGGTGCCTTTAGCCAAGGCAAAGGCTTTTTGCAACATAAAAGAGTTTATATATTTATCGGTACGATAGCACACCTCTTTTAAATGACCGATTTGGATACGTCTGGTGTCGGCTTCGTTGACTACGCGATAGGCGGTCAGCATGTTGTCTTCGTTAACGACTAAATCTTGAGACAATAGCCATTCTGCTAAATGTAAATCTAGCTCTATCGCTAAAATAGCCGCTTGTATCGCCATGCTGCCAGTCTCTAAAGCCGCTGCTGGCGCAAAACGCTCGACTTTTTGCGCTTTAGGCACAATACGTTCTAACTGTTTGGCCAACAATTTAAACTCATCGCCGCCATACAATTGGGTCAAAAAATAATCTGCCATCAGCTGATTTTGAGGTTGCTCAAACAAGTCTTTGTGAGTGTTCTGAATACGATCTCGTTGCCAAGCTTGCACCTCGCTAAGTTTATCGTTTAATGCCAAATCTTCATGATAAGGCAGTGCCCAAAAACGGTTCAAATGTTGTTGTAAATCGGCTAAAGAGGCCATGGTTAGTAAACCTGCATAAAAGTAAAGAGAGTTAAAAGGTTGCGAATAAAAAGCTCAGGATAAACCATGTTTTATACTTTTGGTTTTTGTATTTATAGAGCGTGATTACAGCATATGTCTGAGATTGTGTTCACCTTAAAAGAAAATAAAGCAGAATACAAATGTCAAACTGTTACATAGCAGCGTTATTTACCGAATTGCAGCAATGCTATGATGACGCTAACACGCTTTCAATCATAGGATGATGACAGTTATGAGCAAAAATAATAAGACGACTGAACCCACCGCACCACAAGCGCTAAGTGCACAATTTAGTGAGCAGGTTATCGATGAACGCTTAACTCCCAATCCCCTGAGCCAGTTTTCTATGGACAAAGATACCCTGAGATTGGCACTGGTCACGGCCCAATATGCTCTACGAGCAACGCGGCAACAGACGCCGCCAATCCTCAATAAACCAACAGGGCTATTGGTATTGGTCAATGGTATGGAGCAGGCAGGCAAGGGCACTGCTGTCAAGCAATTGCGCCAATGGGTAGATCCTCGACTACTTAAAGTTGAGGCAACCGTTGGTGATTGTCCCTTAGCGTATCAGCCGATTTGGCAGGCACATACCAAGGCATTACCCCGTCATGGCGATGTGATGGTTTATTTTGGCAACTGGTATGCGGACTTGCTTTATAACGTCATGCGTATGGCAACGTCAGACAATGACAAGTCTGCCAAAGAAAAGTCTGACAACGACAAAGCGTTACCGATTGCACAATGGCAAGCATATTTACAGCAGCAGCTTATTAAGCTACAAGCGTTCGAACAAGACCTAGCTGCCAATCAAACCCGACTGCTTAAATGCTGGTTCCATGTGGATATTGAAACATTGCAAGCGCGACTGAATGACGATGAAGCCGATCCGCAGTTTTTATACCAAATTGACTGGAATAGTAAAAAAGTTATCGAAACCTTTAATCAAGTGGCTACCGTTCTGCTACGCCAGCAAGATGATTGGATCATCATTGATGGTGATGACAAGTCAGATGCGGCTGACCATTTTTGCCATGAAGTGCTACAAGCGATGCAAACCGCGCTAATGAGTAGTAAAATCAATACAGTAAACACCTCTGATAAATCAAAGGCTAAGAAGCAAGCTCAGCAATCACTCAAATCAGCAAAGTTTGAACCTGTAAAAATTCCTAAATGTCTAAAAAATATCGATGATGCAGAGATTGATAAGTCGGAATACCGTGATGCGTTGGTAGAAAAACAAGTTCGCCTTGCCCAGTTGCTGCGTGCGCGCAAAGGGCGTCATATCGTTTTTGCCTTTGAAGGAATGGACGCTGCTGGCAAAGGTGGCGCGATCAAAAGATTGGTGGCGCCGCTCGACCCACGCGAGTATCAAATTTATAATATCAGTGCGCCAATGCTATATGAGCTGCAACATCCTTATCTATGGCGTTTTTGGACCAAACTTCCGAACGAGCAAACCGACCGTATTAGCCGTATTGCCATTTTTGATCGGACTTGGTATGGGCGCGTTTTGGTTGAGCGCATTGAGGGTTTTGCCACGGATGAGGAATGGCAGCGTGCTTACGATGAAATCAATCGCTTTGAGGCGGATTTAGCCGCGGCGGGGACAATCGTTATCAAATACTGGTTGGCTATCGATAAAAAAGAACAGCTTAAACGTTTTGAGGCACGTCAGGAGACACCGCACAAGCAGTTTAAGCTGACGGACGATGACTGGCGCAACCGTGATAAATGGTCGGATTATGTGCAGTCTGCGGCGGATATGCTGGCACGTACCGATACAGAGTACGCACCGTGGTGCGTCATCGCGACCAATGAGAAGCGTCAAGCACGTTTGGATGTTTTAGATCATGCGATTAAGCAACTATCAGCGGTGTGTGGCAGCTGATATGTGATTGGTCATTCAATTAGATAGCTGGTTACAAAGCGCCATAATTATATATTTAACGTTAAATAAATTCAGGGAAAGAGAGTATAATGCGGCGTTACAGCAGGATGTTTTCTAACACATCTGCTGGCAGTTACAAATCTTGCAATATCATCATGCATTATGCGCTTATATTTAATATAATAGGCGCGTAATAGCTCCTGCTGTGCACGAAACTCACTGAGTGAGTAGCGTGTTTTATCCTTTGAAATAGACATTTTAATCACTCTGGTTAATAAGTTTGGCAAAGGTTCTTACAATAGCAGTTATTAGCACCAAAATTATTACTACGACATCTCTAAGCCGCAAGCTGCTGTAATCAGACGATTTGGCAATATTCCTTGCGGCTTTGTGACATATTGAGTGATGTGTTTTACCTTATTTACTGCCTTTACGTAAAATAAAATACGAGTAAATAAAAGATAAGCGTTAGGGTAGAGCACCAAGATAGCAGTAAGAAAAACCGTTTTTTAGCAAGCATATTGCGCGTTTCATATACGTTATATTAATGTCAGAAGCTATCACGAACATTATTAATAGCCGCGCAATGTCATCAACCGCCTATAATTTCAATCAGCTTACGCAGGACGTATCAACGTATGGGTATCAGCAACAGTTCTACAGAGCCAGCCAAATCAGTCGGTTCTATGAGAATAAATCTATTTTTTGCCATTTTACTGATTGCGATGACCGCCTACTTTTTGTGGTGGGGTCTAGATTACACGATGCGTCAACAGACGACGCTATTTATTGTGGCCACCGCTTTTGGTGTCTTTATGGCATTCAATATTGGTGGTAATGATGTCGCCAACTCCTTTGGTACCTCAGTGGGTGCAGGGACGTTGACTATCCCGCAGGCGCTGGGTATCGCAGCGATATTTGAAGTGTCCGGAGCCGTACTGGCAGGTGGTGAAGTCACCGATACCATTCGAAGCGGCATTGTCGATTTAGATGGTCTTTCAGTAACGCCCAACCAATTCATTTATGTCATGCTGTCAGCGCTCATCGCTGCCGCATTTTGGCTGTTATTTGCCACCAAAAAGGGTCTGCCCGTTTCGACCACGCACGCTATTATTGGCGGCGTTGTTGGTAGCTCTGTTGTATTAGGTATCACGTTAGGTGGTACTGAAATGGCATTATCAACGGTGAATTGGAGTACGATTGGCACCATCGCGATTTCTTGGGTATTATCACCGCTATTGGGCGGCGTTTTGTCCTATGTATTATATGGACAGATTAAGAAAAACATCATTGAGTATAATGATAGAACAGAGGCGCACATTGCGACTTTGAAAGGCGACAAAAAAACCTTAAAACAAAACCACAAAGAATTTTTGGACGGTTTAACAGAATCAGAACAACTTGCCTATACGTCAGCGATGTTACGTGATCAAGAAATCTATAAAGATGATGATTGCGATGTTGAAGATTTAGAGACTGACTACTATAAACAGCTTTATGAGATTGAAAATGAACGCAGCAACCTTGATACGCTAAAAGCGTTGAAGCAATGGGTGCCTATCATTGCGGCTGCAGGCGGTGCGGTCATGGCCTCTTTGGTCATCTTTAAGGGGCTAAAGAATGTCAATAATGGCATGACGACGCTGCAAGGCTTTTTAATCATGGGTATGATCGCGGCGCTGGTGTGGCTTGCGACCTTTATCTATACCAAGAGTATCCGCGGTAAACATAAAGAGGATTTGACCAAAGCGACGTTTATTATGTTTAGCTGGATGCAAGTCTTTACCGCCTCTGCTTTTGCCTTTAGCCATGGCTCAAACGATATTGCCAATGCAGTCGGTCCTTTTGCCGCGATTATGGATGTTATCCGTACCAATAGCATTGCGACTGAAGCCGCTGTACCGCCTGCGGTTATGCTGACCTTTGGTGTTGCGCTTATCGTTGGTCTTTGGTTCATTGGTAAAGAAGTCATTCAAACGGTTGGTACAAATTTGGCAAAAATGCATCCCGCTTCTGGTTTTTCAGCTGAATTGGCTGCGGCTGCAGTGGTAATGGGCGCATCAACCATGGGTCTGCCCGTCTCAAGTACGCATACGCTAGTTGGCGCGGTACTTGGTATCGGTATCGTCAATAGAGACACCAATTGGGCGTTGATGAAACCTATCGGTTTGGCATGGATCATTACTCTTCCTGCAGCAGCGGCAATGTCTGCAATCAGTTATATCATTTTGGTCAATATTTTTTAACACGTACGCTTATTAAAGTTTTTGTTTAAGTCTTATTTAACGTTATTTATAAGCACGTTTCAAATAAAAAACGCTTATCAGCATCACGCCGATAAGCGTTTTTTTATGTCAAGTTAAGGTTTATTCGGTACCAAATTGTTTGCGCTTTTTGGCAAAGAAGCGATCTAAGCGGTCCATGGCGTCTTCTAAATCATGTAAGTTTGGCAAAAACACCAAGCGGAAATGATCGGGCTTATCCCAGTTAAAGCCTGTTCCTTGTACCATTAAGACATTTTCTTCAACAAGCAAATCCATCATAAATGCCATATCATCTTCGATAGGGTAAACATCAGGATCCATCTTTGGAAAGCAATAAAACGCGCCTTGTGGCATGGTACAAGAGATGCCTTTGATCGCATTAAGCCGTGACACAGCCATTTCACGCTGCTTATATAAGCGCCCACGCTCTGACGTGAGCTCTTTCATGCTTTGATAGCCGCCCATCGCGGTTTGAATAGCGTATTGACCTTGGACGTTGGAACACAAGCGCATAGACGCTAACATGTCCAAGCCTTCGATAAAGTCAGTGGCATGGTGCTTTTTGCCAGACACCATCATCCAACCTGCGCGGAATCCCGCGATACGATGCGATTTAGATAAGCCATTGTATGAGAGCACCAGCACATCATCAGTCAACGTGCTCATTGGGGTGTGTACCATATCATCATAAAGAATACGATCATAAATTTCATCGGCCATGATGATTAAATCATGCGCTTTAGCGACCTCAATAATTTGTTTGAGTAATTCATCACTATAAAGTGAACCCGTTGGATTATTAGGGTTAATCACCACGATACCCTTGGTTTTAGAGGTGATTTTAGATTTAATGTCTTCGATATCAGGATGCCAATTGTCGTCTTCATTACAGCGATAATGTACAGCTGTGCCACCAGCTAGGTTCGCCGCTGCCGTCCAAAGCGGGTAGTCTGGCATTGGGATAAGCACTTCGTCACCATCATTCATCAAGGCCTGCATGGTCATTACAATCAGCTCAGAAACTCCGTTGCCCAAATAGACATCACGGACATCAACTGCCGATAGCAACCCCTTTGATTGATAGTACTGTAGGACAGCTTTACGCGCTGAAAAAATCCCTTGCGAGTCGGAATAACCGGTCGCGTCTGGTAAGTTCATTGCCACATCGCGCAAAATCTCATGCGGGGCTTCTAAACCAAAGGGGGCTGGGTTACCGACGTTCAGCTTTAATATACGTTTGCCTTCTGCTTCCATCTTATTGGCTGTTTGTAGGAGCGGGCCGCGAATGTCGTAGCAAACATTTTGTAATTTATCCGATTTTTTTATTGTGTTCATAGTGTGACCACTCATAGGGTTATTTTGTGAGTTTGTATCTATAGAAGGAGTTGTAGTAGTGTGATTGGCTTGGGAGTCATGTATCTTGTCAGTTTGAGCAGATGACGTGTTTTGACTATTCTTATTATGAGAATGAGCGCTCTTACTCACCTCTTTATTATTATCACTGTCGTTTTTTAGTTCGCCGCGTAACAGATAGCCTTCGCTGCAGCCTAAAATGTGTGCTAGCGTTGGTAGTTTAGATGACACAATGCCATTGGTGCCACGCTCCCAATTCGAGATAGCACCGCGACTGACTTTTGCGCCTGCTGCGGTCATGGCTTGCGCTAATTGCTCAGCAGTCAGCCCTTTATCACGACGTAGCTGTACCAGTCTTTCGGCTTGTGTGCTTTTATTTTTGTCATCAGCCATAGTCATTCAAGCCTTTATTCATTAGTTGGTAATGGAGAGAAGGAAAGCAGGCATTTGTTTTAATTAAGCCTTAATGCAAGATATTATTGCATTATCAGTATCAATGCAAGCTGTTTTTAAGGAAGATATATTTATCAATGCAAGAATAACTTGCATTGATAGTATTATCGTTGCCTCATTGCTGCTCTACTAGGCCGTGTCCTTATTTTAAAAATGGTAATAAAAATGAGATAAATTGTCGTTAAACAAGGAAAGTAGCGCAAATAATATCGAGATATTGATAAGCTATTTGACGATGTTTGGCAAAATTTAGCCATTTTAGTCCATTTAGAAGATAATCGATTGAATTGAGGACAGGCCTTAGATATCAAACTTCTTTCAGAGAGTTATTGTCATGGCTACATCTGTATTCATTGATATGTTAAGAAAATTTGCTGTATTTTATTTATCATAGCTTTTTCAATACCTTACGCCATCACTTGTTTATGATGGTTTTCTTGTAATGTATGCCTTGAATATTAAGTGGATAAACAATAGATAAGGCCCATCGTTTTTATAAAAATATGGCGATAAAGTGTTAGTTTATAGCAGATAAAAGCTAATGCTAATGGATGAGATAATACATACCCAAATTAAGGATACATTATGCAAGACAATCAACTTAGCCAAGAAGAAATCAGCCAATTAACAGAAGCTGATTGGAAAGAGCGTTTAAGTGCTGATGAATATCACGTGATGCGTGAAAAGGGTACAGAACGCCCATTTACGGGCGTCTATAACGATGCGACTGATGACGGTATTTATCGCTGCAAAGGCTGCGGTGCGAGCTTATTTGACTCAAGCAATAAATTTGATGCCAGCTGTGGTTGGCCAAGTTTTGACCAAGGAGTTGATAACAGCGCTATCGAGGAGCATGTGGATAATTCGCTGGGCATGACGCGGACAGAAGTCACCTGTAGTAACTGCGGCGCACATTTAGGTCATGTCTTCCCTGACGGCCCAAGCGAGACGACGGGGATGCGCTATTGCATCAATTCTGTGTCTATTGATTTAGATAAATCTGAAAAGTAATTGTTAAAAAAAATTGCTTAGAGTATTTTAGAGTCATGGCAGGGAAGCGCGAGATGCTGCCTTGCCAGTGATTAGCATTATTAACGTTTTCACTGTTATTGAAAAATGAGCACGGCTTAAAAAAACCAAAATAATAAATTAATCAATTTAAGGACAAATGATGAGTACTATTTATGATTTTACCGCTGAACGTATGGACGGTACTTCACAAGCGTTCTCTGATTACAAAGATAACGTATTATTAATCGTCAATACCGCCAGCAAATGTGGATTCACCCCGCAATTTGAAGGCCTAGAGGCGTTGTATCAGCAATATAAAGATCAAGGATTGGTCGTTATTGGTTTCCCTTGTAATCAATTTGGCGGACAAGATCCAGGCAGTAATGAGGATATTGGCGCATTTTGTCAAAAGAATTATGGTGTCAGTTTTCCAATGATGGCGAAGGTTGATGTCAATGGCAAAGACGCTCATCCTATTTTTGATTGGCTTAAAGAGCAAAAGGGTGGCGTATTAACAGACGGTATCAAATGGAATTTCACTAAGTTTTTAATTGGTAAAGATCGACAGGTCATTGACCGCTATGCGCCAACCACCAAACCAGAAGCCATAAAAATGGATATCGAACAAGCATTAGCCAGTAAATAGGATCATGCTTGAAAATTTATTGGTTTTTTATGAAAATATAAATCCAATAAAAACATAGGCTTGTCAGATTAATAAATAAAAACCTATAAAATAGGCTAAAAAACTGAAAATACTGTTTGACAGCTATGTGTAAATCTATATAATACACACCCACAGCAAGGGGACTTAATTAAGTTCAATGTTGTTAGGATTTTTACTGACTTAAAGCGTGACAACTTTAAAGATTAAACTTTCTATAAAATTCTCTTTAAGGAATTTTAATTTGCGAAGCTAAAATTGCAGTGCAATTTTTTAACGCTTCTCAGGGTGATTAGCTCAGTTGGTAGAGCGTCTGCCTTACACGCAGAATGTCGGCGGTTCGAATCCGTCATCACCCACCACTCTTTTTAGCGAGTGTCTCTGTAATAAGAGAAGATGCTAAGACGACCTAAGCAGCGGTAGTTCAGTTGGTTAGAATACCGGCCTGTCACGCCGGGGGTCGCGGGTTCGAGTCCCGTCCGCTGCGCCATATTTAAAACGAATTTAAACTCTCGAGTTTAAGCAAGTTTCGCCTCAAGTATTAGTTTACTTGAGGTTTTTTTGTGTCTAAAATTTCTCTTGAAGTCTTTGTTTATAAAGGTTGGCTATTTTTTCTTTACGATCATATCTTTGATAAATTCAAGTGAGAAAATCTTACTCTCTAAAAATTGCTGACCACCTGCTCGGTGACCAAAAGGTGACCATTTCTCGATAAAATACGCCCTATGATTATTTTAATAACTGTACATTAACTTGAAAGTAATACTCATCCTTAATCGTAATACTGACTTTGCCGTTATGGGCATTGACGATCGCTTGTACGATGGCCAATCCCAACCCTGTGCCCGAGTGCTGGCTATTGGATTTGTCATGACGATAAAAGCGCTCAAACAGTCTATCTGCTTCCGCTTGAGTTAGGGGCGTCTGCAAGCGGTTAGTGATGGTGATGCTTAGCGATGGCTGCTGAACGGTTTCTTTAAGAGTATGAGCATTATTTTTTATGAGGCTAGCAGTCTTAGAAACGGCTGCAATAGTAATGATACTGTCGCTGGCGGCGTAGTAAACGGCATTGGATATCAGGTTGGCAAATAGCCTTTGTAACAAGCTCTCATCTCCTAATACCACATCAAATTCACCTTTTTTTTCAAAAGAGATACCGCGCTCTTCGGCTATCAGTTCAAAATAATCGATGAGCTTAATTATCAGTGAGTCAGTATCGACAAGATGACGTTGTGAGTCGTAGAGACCTTTTTGAGTTTTTGCCAGCAATAGCATATTGTTAATTAGCAGGGATAGTTGCTTGAGCGTGTCGTGTTGATGATGTAGTTGCTCGACATATTCTTGATGGTCTCTAGGTTTACTAAGCATCACTTGAGTTTGGGTGCTTAACGTTGCCAGTGGTGTGCGCAGTTCGTGAGCAATGTCATCTGAAAACTGTGATAATGAGGCAAAGTTATGTTCGAGTTTATCCATCATGGCATTATAAGCGTCAGCCAAGGGTCGCAGCTCACTTGGCATTTCAGAGACGATGATTCTATCGTCTAACTGCTCGGCGTTAATACGTGCCATTTTTTGACTGATGGTCGCTAAGGGGGCGAATCCTAAATAGACGCTAAAAGCCGCCACTGATACCAAGATAAAAGTAATCGCAATAAGTATCAGAATAAGATGGTGATTAAACTGGGCAAGGTATTGATGATGCACATCAATCGGTAGCGCGATTAATGCCAAGCGATTAGAGTGCTCAATGACCAGCGCGCGATAATGACGATGATTAAGCTGCAAGTCAAAGGGTTGATCGCGGTGCTGCTGCCATAGTTTTTCGACCAATTGGGAGTCATTGAGTTTATCAATAAAATCCTTTGGCTGACTATTAATGACATGTCCATTATGGTCAGTGATAATTGTTTTGACTTCATAATCTGGTCGAAAGATATCTATCACGGATGATGCTGTATTGGCGAGATGAGCAGGGTCGGCAAGGTTGTTAGAGCGCTGATCATCCGATGTCACCTCTGTCATGTACTGTCGTAAATTAAACGCAGCATGAGTCAGGATCTCTGAGTCCATTTGTTCAAAATGATCATTAACCGAACGCTGTATCCATATGTACAAAAAAGCTTGAGATATCAGCACACATACCGTTAATACTAGGGTAGTGCGCCACAGTAATGACAAGCGTCGATGCTCGGATTTATATGCCATGCTATTTTACTTCAACATGATTGAGTTTAGAAACCGTATTAGCCTTATTACTCATATCAATGCTAGTTTCATTATTGACTGTAGCGGCGATATTGTCCGCTTCTAGTTTATAGCCCATACCGCGTACGGTATGAATGAGCTTATTTTCAAAGCCATCATCGATTTTACTTCGTAAGCGTCTTATCGCCACATCAATCACATTGGTATCGCTATCAAAATTCATATCCCATACTTGTGAAGCGATGACAGAGCGGGGCAATACTTCGCCTTGATGCTCAAGTAAAAACTGCAATAGCGCAAATTCTTTGGCCGTCAATTTGATAGAACCCTTATCTCGATGCACACTACGTTTGGCGATATCCAGTTTTAAATCAGCGATTTGAAGCACTGTGCTGGCGTAATCTGCTTGATTGGCACGGCGTAGTAAGCTTTTGATTCTGACCAACAGCTCAGCGAAGGCAAAAGGTTTGGTGAGATAGTCGTCACCGCCAATCTCAAAGCCTTTTATGCGGTCGCCAAGGTCATCTTTTGCGGTCAAAAATAATACAGGGGTGGTGTTACCAGCAGCGCGATAGTTACTGACCAGCTCAAAACCATTGACATCAGGCAGCATCACATCCATCACCACGACAGTGAAGTCCTCAGTCATCAGAGCATGATAACCATCTAAACCTGTGGTTCTATGCTCAACGATAAAACCTGCCTCGCTTAAACCTTTTTTAATATAATCGCCAAGCGATAACTCATCTTCGACTAACAATACTTTCATAGCATACTCGCGCCAATTATTTAGGATGAGATCAATATAAAATGTCTCTATTGCTATCAATCATAGAGGAATACTGGTAATAAACCTATGCTCAGTCTAGAAGATGACAAAATTGTCATCTTGGCGTCATCTGACTGTCAGAGTGGCTATGCTAGTTTGGCTTAAGTACATCCTAATTTTAATATTCAACATCATGAAATATTCAACACTATGAGAAGCCTCTATGATTCCTTTTACCGTTAAGTTTGTTCGAGGGTCAGCGGTCTTATTAACTGCTGCCATATTATCAGCATGTGGGCAATCTGACAGCAATGCTTCTAATGCTAGCCCCTCTACTACCAATGCCGCTAACGCCAGCAGTGGTGAGGCAAACGCTATACAGAGTAGGCAAACAGTAACAGAGACACCAGCCAACAATCCAGACCTGCTCAAGAACGTGTCAGCCACTGTCTATAAAGATGCCAATTGTGGCTGTTGTAAAGAATGGATAGGGCACGCAGAAGATAATGGGTTAACGGCAACTGCCCATGATGTTGCAGACTTGTCATTATTTAAAGAGCGTTACGGTGTACCTGCTGAGATGCGTTCTTGCCATACCGCCGTTACTAGTGATGGTTATGTCATCGAAGGTCATGTTCCTGCTAAGTATGTGGCTGAGTTTTTGCAAAATCCACCAAAGCAAGCCATTGGTTTGGCGGTACCGGGTATGCCCGTCGGTAGCCCTGGTATGGAATATCAAGATAAGTTTATGCCATACCAAATTATGCAAATCAATAAAGATGGCACAAACCAAGTATACGCTGAGATTGAGTCCGCAGAGCAGCAGCTATAAGCCAATACTTTAGATAGATTTTTTAAATTTCAGCTACTCATTGTAGTACTGATAGCAGCATTGATGGAGACTGACTGATGAATCATACAGAGCAAAAACAGATGAACCCTTATGTAAAGTTCACCCTCATGATTCTGACGTCTACCGTGGTGATGTATATCATGATGTACTTCAATACTTATGAGTGGGATCATATTTATTTTAGTGAGACCAGAGCCTATATGGCGCTATATATGGGCGCAGGCATGGCAGTGATTATGCTCGCCTTTATGAGCAATATGTACAAGAAAACTAAGGTCAACTTAATGATTTATGGTCTTAGTGTGCTGATGTTTGCCGTAGGTATCTGGGGCGTCAGATCTCAAGCAACCGTCGATCAAGTGGATTGGATGCAGGCTATGATACCGCATCATTCAATTGCGATCTTAACCAGCTCAAGAGCCGATATAGAAGACCCTAGAGTACAGCAACTTGCTGACGACATCATCGAAGCACAAAAACGTGAAATTAAAGAGATGCAGGCACTAATCGAAGCATTAGAATAAATAGCCTTAAAACGCACTGCTTTTAGTACATAAATTAAATGATTTTTCCAACTGGTGGATCTTAGCTGATTTGCCAGTTTTTATATGAACCATAACTACCAAACGATCGTAATTAAGGATCTACTATGAAAATGATAAGAAACTCACGTCTTGCCATGCTTGCAGTTAGTGTCAGTGCCATGATGATGCTTGGCGCTTGTCAGCCGACGAATGATGTAACAGAGGCTAGTGTCAAAGACGAGGCGGCTCCCGTTAATAATGCTACAACAGATACTAGCGCGATGGATGCTCATGCAGGTCATGATATGTCAGGCGATGCGATGACGGGCATGCATGGAGAGTATAATGACTCTATGACTAAGATGCATGATGAGATGATGGCAGGCATGGCATACAACGATCCCGATGCTGCCTTTGCCCAAGGAATGCTCGGTCATCATATAGGTGCTGTTGATATGGCAGAGATTCAGCTAAAGTATGGTACGGATGCAGAAATGCGTCAGTTGGCACAAGAGATTATTGACGCTCAGAAAGCTGAAATTGAGCAAATGCAGAACTGGCTTGCCAACCATCCTGATGCTGCTGAGCCAACGTCTGATACTGAAGCCATGCAGACAGCTTATGCTAAAGGTATGGATACGATGCATAGTGAAATGATGGCAGGTATCGCTGACCCTAACCCAGATATGGCATTTGCTCGCGGTATGTTGCCGCATCATATTGGCGCAGTAGATATGGCAAAAATACAGCTAAAGTATGGCAAAAATGAAGAAATGCGTCAATTGGCACAACAAGTAATTGACGCGCAGCAGCCTGAAATTGAGCAAATGCAAAACTGGATAGCCAAGCATAATAGTTAAATAACGAGTGCTTAAGAATGGAGGTATTTTAGATAAAAAGCAGTGTCTTATATTTTTTAAGGTGCTGCTTTTTAGCTGCTAATCGATAGTATTTTGGTCTAATATTATTTGCCAATTAGATTGACCAAATTTTCCATCATGTCAATCACTGGTATAAAGGTTGCTTCTTCTGCTCTATATATTTTAATTTTTTCTAAAATTCTGCTATTGTCTGTATAGTAGAGTTCAGATAAAACCGATACAATACATAAAAACTAATCAACTATTCAGATAAACCATGACTTATTCAATCGACTATCGTAAACAAGTGCTGTCTAGCATCGATAATGGTCTGACTGTTAGAGAAGCTGCTGCTTTTTGCGCGCTTAGCACCAGTACTATACATAGCTGGAGACAGAACTTAGAGCCTAAGAAAGTGCGAGATAAAGCCCCGACTA
>NZ_CAJHAZ010000009.1 GCF_904846525.1 Psychrobacter sp. 1044
TAGAGAGCCCTGTTTGAAATAGTCTCTTTATTTTAAAGCCTTTATACTTACTTTTACAGATTAGGGACACGCCCTAGGACGTGTTGAATATCAACTCATATCAAAGCATTTACGATAGCGTCTTTATTATGAAGGACGGTTTTGATTCATCGCATCAACGACTGGCGGCATTGGCTTTGGTAACTTGCCTTCTGCCTGCAGCTCTTTGGTGGTTTTGGCATCGATAGCCAGTCCCGCAATCAGGGCAATATCTTTGACAGGTTTACGCGTGCGGGTGGCAAAGCTCACTGGCACCATGCGCGCAAACTCATAAATATGCAGATAAGACTCTTCGCCACCTTCAAAGTTTTCGTCATCTTCTAAGCGAATACCACCGATTTTAGCCAAATCAGACAACATCTCATTTTCGTCACCACTTAGACCACAGTCGGTAATCCCAAAACCCGTCATAAAACCATTTGCCCACTGTTTCAATGCCATCACGCGCTCGTACAAATCATGTTCATCATCTGGTACTAATGGCGTGTAAGAATAAGCATCGTCTTTGTCTTTAAGCTGAAAAACCGTGTCTTCCGCTTCTTCTGTTAACAGTGTCAATGCCTCATCAGGTAAAGGCGCAAAACTGAGCTCCTCAAATACCTTAGCCCATACTTGCTCATCAGGCGCATTACAAGCAGTCATAAGCCCTGTCATCAAGCCGTGCACCTCGCTGATAGATACGTCAGTCCAGTCATCAAAAGCCGTCAGCCATGTATTCCAGCCAGATATATTGTCATTCATAATAGAGGTCCTAGTGATTGATTATTGCTTAAAAAATATTGCTTAAAAAATAAAAACAGACGGATAAAATAGGTTTGAGACATCGCTTGATATTATCAATCAAACCATGGCTAATAAAAATAAACAAACAACGCCTAATATAGGTAATTACTTTGTTGATATAGATATTATGCGGTCACCTATGGCATTATTAAACGCAGAGAACAAAATTCATTCACGCTTACTTGTTAAGGATAAAAACTGACTATGTATGATCAACTTAGAATATTAGAAAAAATGATACTCGACATAAAAAAACAGTATCAGCTTGTCAGTGCTGAACTTAGCAGCCTCAAACAGCATCCTGTTAGCGACCCTCAAGAGCTTGCAACATTAACGACCAAGCTCAACACTAGTCATAGCGAACGCGACGGTGCCAAAAAACAATTGAACGATCTCGACAAGCGCTACCAAAGCTTGGCTGAAGCGCATCATATGATAGGCGAAGAGCAAGATAAATTGCAAAAACAGGTCAGCCAATTGCAACAACAAAACAGCCAGTTACAGCAACAAAATAATGAATTAAAGCAGCAATATAGCGATATTAAACAGCAAAACAGTGAGCTGCAGAAAAAGAATCAATTGGCAGCAGAGCGTACACAAGTTGTATTAAAACGCTTAACCCACATCGATCAAGTAGAAGGCTGATCAGTGATGGTAATAAACGATGACCGATCATCACTACTTGCTAATGAAACCGACAAAATCAAAACGGTAATATTTTATATTACTCATTTTACTGACCAGACATTGTAGGATTTATCATGACCGATGACCACAAAAACTCTATAGAAGAAAAGCCACAAAATGGCCAACAGCAGAATATTTCTTCTAAACCACAACCAGTCGCTGCAACTGGTTCAAATACGTCGAGTGCTACTGTGAAAACCACTATCCCTGAACCACAAATCAAAAAGGTTGATATTGCAATTGCGGGTGTCACCTATCCTATTTATTGCCCAGTACACGAACAAGAAGAGCTGCTCTCAGCTGTCTCGTATATCAATAACCATGCACTAGATCTCAAACGAGATGCGCCAAGCCTCAGTCAAGAAAGTATCTTGGTACTGTGCTGCTTGAATTTGTATGAAAAAATACACACCAATCAAAGAAGCGATGAAGATCGACTACAGCAAGACAAACAATCTGAAGCGCTATTAAATAAAATTATGAAAGACGCACAGTCTGTTTTATAAGCGCATATTACGCGACGAAACAATAAGCGCTTCGCTCTGATGAGCCAAGCGCTTTTTTATGCCCAAGCCATAATCTAATTATTTATACGTCAGGGTTATAAACCTTACCTGCATGAAAATCTGCTTGATGCTCATAATTGCAAAAAAACAATGCTTGGTTTTCGCCAATAGCACTCTCACTATTTGCAGCCAAGTTGGGCTTGGTTTCAAGGACGCCTCGGTATTCAGCCAAGCTGTTGCCACAAAAATTGCACTGACGCGGTGTAATCACATCCCCTTTTTTTGGCATCATGCTTTTGGGCGCACGCGGGTACATAAATTTATAAAACCCCCACATTACTATCCAAATAACGATGATGATAATGATAACAGCAAACACGGCAGTGCTCCTTTGAATATGAGTAAGCGCTATGAATGATAAAAGCCGCTTGGCGGATTATTCAATACGTCTGAACAGTATAACTTAACCAGCAATACTGACGATATAGTCAGAGCATTTTTAAACCGCTACGGTGTTACCCGCCCTAGATGTACTCAGTGTACTATCTGCGGTCGGTCGCCTTGTAGCGATTCTAAAACTCCTTGACTATAGTGCTATGCTTTAGCGAGTTAATTGTCCATCCATTTATCATGGTAATTTATCAATAAATGCCATGATACGGTGTAAAAAACTGGCCATAGCGGGCCAGTTTTTGTATTAAACAGAAAATCAAGTGAGCGATTTATATTAGTGAAACTATAGCTGCAACTCACTGATATCAGCGACGGTTAAAAACAATGCGCGTACTTGCTTAAGCAGCGCTAAGCGGTTGTTTTTAAGGGCGGCATCTTCACTGTTGACCATCACATTATCAAAGAATTGCGTCAACGGCTCATCTAAGCTGGCAAGCGTTTGCAATACTTGTGTGTAATCAGCTTGTTCTAGCAGCGGTTTAACCGCCATCTGCGCTTGCAGCACACTTGCATATAAACTTTGCTCGGCAGATTCAGACAATAGCGCTTCATCCACAGTATCAGCGACACTCACTTCTGACTTGGCCAATATATTGGCGACACGCTTGTTTGAATCAGCAAGCATCGAGGCTTGTGACAATTCGCTAAAGGCTTGTACGGCGCGAATACGCTGATCAAAATCAAGCGGCATATGCGGGTTAATCGCTTGCACTGCCTGAATGGTATCGACGCTCACGCCCTGCTCGGTATACATCGCACGATAGCGCGAGTTTAAGAATGCCATGACCTGAGTAAACGTATCACCCATTTTTTCAATCTTGCTGCCTTCAGCGTCACTATAGCCTTTAATCGCTTGCTCAACGAGCGCTACCAAATTAATTGGCAATTGCTTTTCAATCAAAATACGCAAGATACCGATGGCTGAACGACGTAGACTGAACGGATCTTTTGAACCCGTCGGTGCTTGGTCAATGGCGAAAATACCAACAAGCGTATCTAAACGGTCGGCTAATGCTAAGCAAATGCCAATTGGCGTCTGTGGTAATACGTCGCCACTGAACTTGGGCAAATATTGCTCTTCTAAACTTGCCGCGACTGCTTCAGGCTCATTATTCAAACGCGCATAATAAGTGCCTGCAATACCTTGTAATTCAGGATATTCACCGACCAACGAGCTTGCCAAATCGGCTTTTGACAAAATACCCGCACGCACCGTTTCATCGATATCAATCTGCTGACCTTGCTGTTGCATCAAGGCGGCAATAAAGGCGGCAAGCTTGGCAATACGCTCAGATTTTTCCCAAATCGTACCCAGCTTGTCTTGGAAGACGCGAGTTTTGAGGCTTTCTGTCAACGCAAATAATGGCTGTTTTTGATCTTGTAAGAAGAAAAACTCGGCATCGGCCAAACGTGGACGTACGACTTTCTCATTACCTTCGATAATTTGATTGGGATCTTTTGACTCAATGTTGGTAATAAAAATAAAGTAAGGCTGCAACTTGCCTGCTTTATCAGTTAAGCAAAAATACTTTTGATCCGCTTGCATGGTCGAGATAAGCGCTTCTTGCGGCACTTGTAAAAAACGTGGCTCAAAGCTTGCTCGTAGCGCAATGGGGAAATCAACCAATGCGGTGACTTCATCCAACAAATCTTGCGGCACGATAGCATCAGCATTGACTTCATCTGCTAGCGCTTTGACTTGGTTTTTGATCAGCATTTGACGCTTATCAAAATCAGCCACAACTTTTAAGCCATCAAGCAATTGCTCATAATTACCAGCATGAGCAATCTCATGGTAATTAGGGCTATGGAAGCGATGACCACGCGTTTGATTAGCAGTCTGATGACCTTGGATAGTAGCGTCAATCACAGCACTATCTTGCATCAATACTGCCCATTGTACTGGACGGACGAATTCATTACGGCTAGCGCCTGAGCGCATACGCTTAGCAATCGGCAAGTTATCAAGCGCTGTTTGGAAAATAGCGGGTAGCAATTCAGTCGTTGCTTGACCCTGAATGGTTTGCTCAAAACTAATATAACTACCTTTGCTAGTGCCTGATACAGAAATTTTAATACCGTACTTTGTAAGAAAAGATATAGATTTCTGATTCAGTTCTTCTAAGACTTCTTTATAACCTTGCTTATTTATTTTATCAATAAGTTCTTTAAAATTACGATTTGATTTTTCGTCTTTCGAGTCCCTAAAAAAATTCTCCAATACTTGTGAATTTTCGAAAGGTATATTACTACTTACTGAGCCTCTCAAAGCCTTTGAAAGATTACCCTCTGCATCAAACGCGGCTTTAATCGCAGGACCGCGCTTTTGCTCGCTACGATCCGGCTGCTTATCGCTAATACCCTGAATCTGAAGTGCCAAACGACGCGGCGCAGCAAAAGCTTTAATGCTATCAAAGGTAATATCAGCTTCAGTTAACTGCGCTATCACGCTTGCTTGTAGCGCATCACGTAGAGGTTTTAGGCTTTTTGGAGGTAGCTCTTCACACCCCAGTTCAAATAGAATAGTACTCATGGGATGCTCCTATTTATTGTTATTAGTAGATTGGTTGTTATCAATAGTTTGATTGCTTTCTGTATTCTCAGCGGCTTCTTCTTTTGGCAAATACTTATCGAGCGCCGCTTGACGATGTGCCTCATCCGCTAATGGAAAGCCTAACTTAGCTCGTGCTTCAACGTAACCAATGGCAACCTTACGGGCAAGCGTACGCACACGTAAGATAAAACGCTGACGTTCGGTCACTGAAATCGCACCGCGCGCATCGAGCAAGTTAAAGGCATGCGAAGCTTTTAGTACCATCTCATAAGCAGGTAATGGCAAACCTTCGGCAACCAATTTATCTGCTTGCTGCTCATAAAAATCAAACATCTGACCCATCATTGGCACATCAGCGTGCTCAAAGTTATAAGTCGACTGCTCAACTTCGTTTTGATGAAAGACATCGCCATAAGTGACGCGACCAAACTCACCATCTGCCCAGACCAAATCGTAAACGCTGTCAACACCCTGCACGTACATTGCCAAGCGCTCAAGTCCATAAGTGATTTCACCAGTCACTGGGAAGCACTCAAGACCGCCTACTTGCTGGAAGTACGTAAATTGCGTTACTTCCATACCGTTGAGCCAAATCTCCCAGCCTAGTCCCCACGCACCCAGCGTTGGCGACTCCCAGTTATCTTCAACAAAACGCACATCGTGCACCAATGGATCAATACCAATGGCTCTTAGCGAGTCCAAATACAGCTCTTGGATATTGGGTGGATTTGGCTTTAGCACCACTTGAAACTGATAGTAATGCTGCAAGCGGTTGGGGTTGTCACCGTAGCGACCATCGGTTGGACGACGTGACGGCTGCACATAGGCAGCATTCCAACGCTCAGGACCTAACGAGCGTAAAAATGTCGCGGTGTGAAAAGTACCCGCGCCGACTTCCATATCATAAGGCTGCAAGATAACACAGCCCTTATCTGCCCAATAATTCTGTAGGGTTAGGATTAAATCCTGAAACGTCATCGGTTGAGGGTCTGTATTTTCTATCATCGGAGTTGTCGCTTGGGATGTCATAGTTTGGGTTTTCATAGTAAAGCCACTGTGGAATGGATATTTATAAATAAAGTTTTGATAGCACTCGTATAGCCTATTCGGCAACGACTCTATTTGCCTGCTCACCTTACTAAAAATTGACCATTTTATCTATATTTACATCAATTAAATTTATGCTGCAGACCTAAACGAGTCGTTATAGGGCTCATTTATAATCAAACTGCTGCAATATAGGAGACACAAAAGTAGCAGATAAAAAAATACCCAAATGCGCGAGCATCTGGGCAGGAGGAAAAGTATGTCTTTGGTATCCTGATGAGTCAGGCTTTTTGTTTTTTAGTCGAACTGCTATTCTTTTTTTTGGTAAAAATCTATCTGAGATAATCTCGATAGTGATGCTATCAAAACGATACTACTATTAAGCTATTAAAAAGATAAGAGCAAATATAAAAAAATCTTATTGGTAAGACGCACTAGTCGCTTTTGGCATGATTATCCATAAAATTATATAAATTAAGATGCCAGGTACTGCTGCACTCAAAGATGAGATAATCACGAATAATACTCTCACCCAAGTTGGTGACCAACCAACGTATTCGGCAATGCCGCCCATCACACCTGCTATCATGCGATTGTTCTGTGAGCGATGTAGTTTTGCTAGTTTAGCCAAATCAAATACCTCTCTATCATTTCTATTGTTATTTGAAATTCTGCTTTTTTTCTTCTGTTTTTATGCTTTTTTCCGATTGTAGTTAGGAAGCTGCTTAGCCTTCTTAACTTATGAATAAGTATAGCAACTATTTAATATTTATCTGTTGAACGTATAGACGTACTTTGTGAGTTTATGCTAACCAAGCTTGCCCTAATCTGTCATAAAACCTCATAAACTGCTGATTTTAAATAGTTATTTCAAAATGTTTCATGATTAGCTTTATTGCTGCCATATTACACATGTTGTTACAAATCCAATATTTAGCCATTTTCAGCACATAGATATTGTGTAGATGGACCTTCAGAAATGGTGAGATACTCAAACACTTACAGTTAAATTAATAACTTGGTCATATTTTTATCAGAAAAAAGTCGTATAAAGTCGTATAAAAAGATACCCCTTTACAATAACCTACCTGTAAATCGCCTTAAACCTTTATAACATGCTGGTAAATAACAGATATTCCAGCAGTCTATCTATAAAATTAGTGTGATGAAGCATGACTAAAAATTAAGGAAAGCTATGTACGAGTCAGGATTGATGATTGGACATTTTGAGCCACTACATTTAGGTCAAATGCGCAGTATATTGGCTGCGGCAGGACAAGTGAAAACCTTGCATATTATCATTATGGCGCATCCAGCACCGCATCCAGACTTTGAGATTACTTTGCAAGACAAAGCACGTTGGCTACAGATGGCGTGTGCTGATTTGCCATTTATCCAGATTCATACCACTCATGAGATTGAGCTGCCGCTACATGATAGCTTCGTTGATGTGACAATCGACATTCCTACCAGCAATGCCAAACTACAACGTTTGACGACAGCGCTCGACTTACCAGCAGATACAGTCTTGTTTGTCGCAGAAAACCACCCATTGGCGCAGAGTGATGTCTATGAGCGATTATCGATGCCAGTCGTCACGACCCCGTTACAGCCTGAGTTTGATTCTTATGCCATCGCTCGTAACCCAGTCGCGCATTGGTCAGCTATTCATCCCCAAGCGCGCGGCGACTATACCAAAACGGTGGCGATTGTTGGCGGTGAAAGTTCGGGTAAGACCACATTGGTACATAAACTGGCCAATTATTATGGCGCCAGCTTCGCTTTAGAGATGGGACGCTTATATGTCGGCACAGATTTGGGCGGTAGTGAAGTCGGTCTACAATACAATGACTATGGTCCGATTGCCCTTCAGCATGCTCAAGCTATAAGAGATGCGGCGGCTAATGCGACCGCTCCTGTCACCATCGTTGATACCGATTTTGTGACCACTCAAGCATTTTGTGAAGAATATGAAGGTCGCAGCCATCCTTTTGTGGCGGCTTGTATCGATGAGTTTCGCTTAGATCATACCATTATGCTGGATAACAATACGCCGTGGATTGATGATGGCATGCGCTCATTGGGCACGCCTGAGGCACGTGGACGCTTTGAGCGACGTCTCGTCGATATTTTTGCTCGTCATGATATCAAACCACACATGGTTGATCAGCCAGATTACGATGCGCGCTATCAGCAAGCGCTGCTGCTTATCGATCAGTATGTTTATGGCAGATAGACGACATGGTAAAAATAGCGATGGCAAGAATAGCGATAATACAAAAATAATATGATACTAAAAAATAAAATAAGAACTCATTGTAGTTTTAATACTTTAAGGAAAAAGGCTTTATGCGTATTCAGCTATTAGATAATATTACTGGAAAGTGGGCGATGCAATGGATTGTCACTTGGTTCATTTGCGGGGTAATAGCCTTATCCGCAGGTTTTTGGCTCACGACAGAACACACCACACTTGATATGTTTTATTTGGGCGTGTCTTTCGTTGGTTTGGTCTGTGTGGTTTCGCTATCATTTCGCAAAAACGTCATGGGCAACGGGCTGGGAATGGCAGCGACTGCGGGAGAAGTCGTCGTGCAGGCGACGTCTGGTGCAGTCGGTTTGATGCTCGCGCCACTTTTCAACTTTTTCACCCATGTCTACGGTATTTTTTATTGGTCAAAACATACCGATCCTGATGGCGACATGATACCAAAGGCGGCGAGCAAAGCAGTTTGGTTAATTACCGCCGCCTTTATTATTATTGGTCTCGCACTTTTCCCCACGGTAAATAATTTACTCGCCAGCTATGGCTATGCAGTGGTTGAAAATGATAATAGTAAATTCCTAGGATTTATCTCCTTCTTTTGGATCAACGTCATTGCTTTTGTCCTCTCCATCACTGCACAAGCCGCAATGATTTTGCGCTATTCATTTAACTGGTGGTTATGGATTATCGTTAACTTTGTCTGGCTCATCGTCAATCTAATGTCGGGCAATTACATTTTTGCCATTCAAACCATGATATATCAAATAAACGCTTTTATTGGTTTGTATGAATGGCAGCGCAGTGAACAAGGTTAACGGTTATCTTGTATGGTCATAAGCGCTGATATCTCAAAAGAATAAAATCGAAGAGCTCGCAGATATTGACAAATATATTGATAGCGCTATAGGTTTTGACTGTGCCGTCTATCAGATAATGTGGTGGACTGGCTCAATTAGTGCTACAACTGATAGGAGAGATTTTTCAATTCATCTACTAACACGGAGGTTAGTATGTCTCGTACTCAGCAAAAACGCCTGTCTAAACGCACACTTGAGCAATGGCTTAGTGAATATTCTGTCAGTCATCAAAACCTAGTCAATAAAAAAATCCATTGGCTATGCGTTCCTACTATATTTGTCAGCCTGTTAGGCATGGGCATGTCGCTATCAGTCTGGTTTACCTTGGTACTTAGCGCGTTGGTATTGTTGTTTTATATGCGTCTATCCACGCCGTTATTCTTGGCGATGGGAATATTTATTCTTATTTGTTTGTCAGTGATGGCATTATTACCATGGGGCTTTAAGGTTTGGGCGGCTATTTTTGTGGTTGCTTGGATTGGACAGTTCATCGGTCATAAAATTGAAGGCAAAAAACCCTCATTTTTTGAAGACTTACAATTCTTATTAATTGGTCCAGCATGGGTAGCTAATAGCTTGATGGGTCGAAAAAAAAGCCAAGCCTAACTATTTATCCTTGATAGTATCTTTAAGCTTAGTATCTTTAAGCTCAGTACCGTTAGAATTAGTACCTAAAAAACCACTATCTAAAACTGATATCTTGACTCAAAAAAGCACCGCTCAACAATCCGTTAAGTGGTGCTTTGTATATTACGCTATCAAAGAACAAGTTATAGAAAATAAGCTATCAAAAAAATTTATTGACTGTAATTAACTCCTCTAAATTTCAGAACAATAACACTGTAAATATAGCGTCAAATAACCACAGCAGAACCGTTTACTTCAAAATCGAACCATTCATTTTAGAATAGAGCCAACAGCATAAATTAAGCCTATTCGCCCGATAGTTAATACGCGACAAGCCTCTATGCAATGTGTTGTAAAAACTCTTCACTACGCGCCATCACCGACAGATACAGCACTGGCTGTCCCGTCCTAAACGCTGAGTTGGATTTTTCTGATCGACACATTGATTTGATCGAAGAAGGGTATGAGTTGGTCGAGTATTAAGAGCTGCAAGATTCCAGCGACCAAACAAAACGGCTGGCGCTGATTCGTTATTCGCTCTGTGCCAGTCCCGATTATCTGAGCAGGATGGGATTACTTGAGACGCTAGCAGATTTGGAGAATCATGAATTTTCACAAGATGGTTTTGGCATAACAAGCAACCTAAAGCTGACCGATGAAGAAGGCAGAAAGCAGAAGCACAGGATTCATGCCAAAATTAACGCCACTAATGGTGAGTTTTTGGTAGATATGGCCGTCAAAGGTCAGGGCATTACCTTTATACAAGGTCGATATCTGAATACAATGTCGATATTTGATAACGCAAATAATATCACATGTCTATCACGTTGAATTGTCGCTTATAGCCTGCCGAATCCAGCAATCTTAGTTACTTATGCGCCTTACTCAGTGATAGCAGAAATGACACCAATCAATTTTTTGGTCTTATATCTTGCTTCTGCTAGTGCCATCTTATTCTGCGCTACCACGGTCAATACACAAGGTTTACCAATATAGTCAGTTTTGACAAATAGCATATTCCCAGCAGTGGCTTCGACGATAGTGATGTCGCACTTGCCCTGCTTCATTTGACTCGCGGATGAATCGCTCAGCGCTGATAGCGTGCTACTCATCGCCGCAAACTTGTCCGTTTGATTGCTCAATTCACTGATCGAAAAGCAACTAATGGGAAAGCCATCTGTGGTGCATAAGCTAACCAATATGACTTCTCTATTGGCGTCACACAATGCTTTCATGTGGCTTAATAACGCTATTTTTGCTGGTGATTTTTCGTCTAATTTTTCTTTTAACATAGTCATATCTGGCATCAGTCTTGATTATTAAGGGTATTAAATAATGACAACAGAGACACGGCGGACTCTCTATTTCTAGGATCTGTATGGAGCACGGGTGCCACCACATTATGCTGCATCAACATCACTCTTATTTCTTGTCCCAGTGCTGAAAGACTATCTTTGTCAGCATCCTCGCAATGAGTGATACCAATGATACACGTGGTCTGATTTTTTTCTGGTGCAAAAAAGTGTAATAGCTTATCTAAATTGGCATAATCGGGTGTCTCGCCATATCTAATCAAAATGAGCAATCCCCATAGCGACTGATTGACGAATTCCCATAAAAAAGAAAAACGCTCTTGACCTGGCACACCGTAAATACCTAGCGCCATATCGTCAGACAGAGTGATGCGCCCATAATCGATGCCGACCGTCGTGTACTCTTTACCGATATCAATACTAGATTTTGCTTCTGTTTCGATGGGGCTTATCTCGCTTAGGGTTTTGACCAACTGAGTTTTTCCAGCACCTACTTCACCAATGATTGCTAGCTTCTGATAATTCAATTTTTTACCTCATTCCTAAGAATTTTTTGATCGCACCATAAAATTTGTTAGGCTTTTTCTCATTTACGGTTTGCTCATGTATCGGTGCTGCCTCTGTGACACTCAATAAACCTAAACGATCAAACTCTCTGACAATCTGTGTGACTTGATGATGGCTGCCAAACTCACCACTATCCGCTAGTGCATTAAACGAATAAGGCTTTTTAGTCAATTTGATACACAGGTTCATAATCATTTGCGGCTGGCTTTCATTGTTGAGATCAGGCCATGCCAGCAATCTTAAATCCTTACCTTCATAATACTTTTCAGGCACCGTATCAGATTTTTTTATATCAATAAACGGTTGAATACGTCTTTGTTGAGACTCATTAAAGCTGTTTAACACAGCGCTATTATTCTCAATGAACGCATTAAAAAAGTTGCCTTGATCCACAAAATCAAACACGCTCACAGCCCAATTATGAAAGCTGCGTTTGATCACGCGCACATCCAAAAACACCCAAAGATCTTCATGTCTAGGATCAGAAGCTATCTTACTCATTAACTTGTCTACTTCCAGATAAGGGCCTTCTAGCACTTGCAGGTACTGACCTTCACGGTAAGAGATGATACCCGTAATTTGCGATTTTGGATTATGCTTACGAGAGACGCTAACGATGTCTGATAACCCAGTAGGCATTCGAATAGTGCGATCACTGATTGGAACTCTACTGACGTATGCAATACATTTCATTTTGCCACCACTTGATAAAACGGCTCACGCTCGTTAAGTTGTTACCACTGTCTATAAAATAATAATTCGCTATGTACAGTACGTACATAGCGAATTTGACCTTGTTGCCAGCCTTGTCTTATTTAAGGCGCGATAAGCAACAAGGAGAGTTTGATAAATCACTCATTTTTTGAACACGACCAACCGAATTATACCTCTAGTTTATTTTCTACCGCTTGTACCTTACGGCGGGCTAATGCAAGATTGGCTTTTGATTTATCAAGCACCAAATAAATAAACAAGTCTTCATGCTTGGCTGTAGGACGAATGATGTGCAGTTGAGACTCCAAGGTGATCAACATATCTTCGATTTCACCTTTGATATCTAATGACTTCATTGTTGCTACCTTCGCCTTTACCACTTGCGAGTTACCTGCTGCTGCAAGTTCTAAGTCAACGCCGCCGCCAGCCATACCAAGTACCATGCCTGACATATAGTCAACGATACAGCCACCCATTGCACCATCAAGATTCATTAATTCTTGTGACGACTCATCGATATTTGACATACTTTTTCCTATTTATCTGATTGTATTTAAATGAAGTCATTCCATCACAGAAGTGCCTTCGTAATTTAAAGGTATGAAGCTAAATTTAGCTTATTATTTACTCTTTTTATTATTAGTATATCTTAACGTACACTAAAAACTTATAAGATAATTATAACAATAAAATATCAATAACTAAGTATGTTTTTTGGTAAAAACGATATAGTCTATTTATAAACAACGTCTACATACCGTAGCGGTGGTCATTATATTCCATATATTAGACTCGATGACGCTTCTTGCCCCTAACCACTCATGAACAAAAAACGACCGTTGAGTAGGAAAAAATAAAAACATCGAATAGTCATGCGGATTTAAAGTTTAAAACCCCCACTCTTGACACTAAAATGCCATTGATCATTAAGTCATTTCAAGCAAAAAAATAAGGAAAAACGATGCCCGATTTACTTATAAAAAATGCCCAATTACCCAATCATAAAAATTTGGTCAATATCAGTATAAACGGCGCTTATATTGAGAGCATTGACGACATTTCGGAAAAACCTGAACATGATGATGCGCCAAAAGCAATTTACGATGCTAAAGGTTACTTTGTCTGTGCAGGATTCTATGAGAGCCACATTCACCTTGATAAAGCCTGCATCCTTGATCGCTGTACTATAGAGCAAGGTGATTTAAACGAGGCTGTTGAAGAAACAGGTAAGGCTAAAAAGGATTTTACGGAAATAGATGTGTTTAATCGTGCTTCACGAGTGATTGAGATGGCGATTAAAAAAGGCACCGTTGGTCTGCGCACCTTTGTTGAAACAGATTCAAAAACAGAGATGCGTGCCTTTAATGCCATCAAAAAAGTCCGCGACACCTATGCATTTGCCATCGATATAGAGATTTGCGCCTTTGCGCAATCAGGATTGACCAATGACCTGCATACTCATGAGCTACTAAAACTGGCATTGTCGCAAGGCGCTGATTTGGTTGGCGGGTGTCCATACAAAGATGAGAATTCTCACAAGCATATTGAAATGGTGTTTGATTTGGCTGAGCAGTTTGACGTCGATGTTGATTTTCATCTGGATTTTGATCTGGATCCACAAGGCTCGAGCATTCCAAAATTGGTTGAAGAAACCATCAAGCGCCATTATCAAGGTCGCGTGTCTATTGGTCATGTGACTAAATTATCGGCGATGGACAAAGACAAACGTATAGAAATGGCTGCCTTACTGAAATTCGCTGACATTACCTTGACCGTGTTACCAGCCACCGACATATTTTTGAATGGGCGTGATTATGATGCGCTCATTCCTAGAGGCATGGTCAACGCCAATGAGCTATTAGCAATGGGCATCAATACGACTATTTCTAGTAATAATATTTTAAATGCTTTCACGCCTTACGGTGATGCCTCACTGATTAGAATGGCAAATATGTATGCCAATATCACTCAATTAGCAAAAGATGAGCAGATAGCGGAGGTATTCGATATGATTAGCAAAAATGCAGCGAAGCTTTTGTCACGGCAAACGGAGATTAAAGTAGGAGCACCGGCTACCTTAGTCATATTAGAAGCGAAAGACGCGGTAGAAGCGATTAGAATCAATTCACAAGCCATAGCAGGCTTTAAAAATGGCAAGCAAACCTTTTGCAATGAGGTTGCTCATATTTGCTTTTAATAACTTGAGTTACTTGAATACTCTTTAATTGAGCACATTCAGTCAACTGAAAGATACAGCCTATCAATGCGCCAGCATCTTTATCATAAAACATAGGTCTAAAACGATAAAAGCGTCACCCAACTATACATTGGATGACGCTTTTCATAACGGCTTTTTTACTATTTACTATAGCTTTAACATCATGGTTTAAATACTTTCATATGCAGATAAACTTAGTCTAAGGTCTGCACACCGCCGCCATTCACAAATATGGTTTGACCACTGACCCACTCAGATAGTGGTGCGGCAAAATACAGCATAGCACCAGCGATATCATCGGCTTCACCCAAACGTTGAATCGGCGTATGCTCTAGCATTTTCTTTTCGATTTCTGGTGTTAGTACAGTTTTTAACGCATCAGTACGCGTGGCACCAGGGCCAACCGCATTGACACGTACCTCAGGGCCAAAATCATGTGCCAAGTTCGCCACCATATGATTGACAGCCGCTTTTGATCCTGCATAACCACTCATGTTCGGGCTTTTATTGATACTCGACATCGAAGTGGTAAATACAATCGAGCCATAACCCGACGCTTTCATGTGTGGCACGCATAACTGCGACAAGCGCCAGCCACTAAAAACATTCAACTCAAAGTCACGGCGAATATCATCGACCGATGCTGTGGCTGGGTTTTCACGACCACCGCCGCCGCCACCAGCATTATTGATTAAAATATTGACAGTGCCAAATTCAGCGACGACCTTATCTACCATAGCGACCAAATCTTCATCTTTTAAGATATTACATTCGACTGCCAAGCCTCTGACACCATACACTTCGATATCCTTGACCGCAGCCTTTGCATCTTCTAGTTTTAAATCAGCGATAGCGATATTTGCCCCAGCTTGTGCTAGACGTAACGCCGTTGCTTTACCAATACCATTTGCACCACCTGTCACAATTGCGGTTTTTCCTGACAGATCAAATAATTCATTAAATGCTCTATGTTTGAATTCTTGCATAATTATTCCTTATTATCATCATGGTCTATAGATGGATTATTTGTTGTTATATTCGTTTAAACGATCTATATAATTATGCGTGATTAAACTGAGGCTAATGTGTCAAATTGACCACCTTTTGTAACTTAGTTTTGGCGCTGCAACTTTTAGTAATCTATGTCGTGAATTCCGTCGATAGTAACTTGGCATGTCATCGAAATGTTCTTAAGAAATAATGACAATCCTTAAAATCAGGACAAAAAAAAGCCTCACAATAAAGTGAGGCTTTGATGCTTTTTCAAGCCATATTTGGAGCGGGAAAAGAGATTCGAACTCTCGACCCCAACCTTGGCAAGGTTATGCTCTACCACTGAGCTATTCCCGCTGATTATCGAATTGTAGTGTTGTTAACAACAACTCCGTCTCGATAGGCTGGCTATTCTATCAGATATTCTAACCCTGTCAACCTCATTTTTAACGTTTATTTCCAATATTATGTCTTTAACTCGCTATTTATTGATGTAATTATCATAAATAATTGATTTAGAAAAAATTATTTATTTTAAATAATATCAATTATTTTTCACAATAATGTTAAAAATCTAAAGCTCTGTCCTTGTAGGTAGTATCTCATTACCTATGAGACTATTTTTTGACTGAGATTTATGCCGCCTATCAAGTTTATAGACGTTAATAGCGAAAAATAGATTTGTTGGTGTCAACGTCCCTCTCACTTACAATCCTACGCTGTATTGTTACTTTTCCTGCATTGGTTTTGCCTTAGTAACATTATTATACTTATGCCTAATGACAGTTCGGGTAAAATTTTACTGTTGAGGTCACGTAGCAAGCATAGGTAGAACATTAATAAAAAATTGCCTTACTTGCTGCTTTGACTCTTTATTCCACAAAAAATTTAATTCGAGTCATTTGAATGATAATTGTTTCAACGATAGTCGCTTTGCTATTAATAGCCGCTTTGATAACAGCCACTTTGTTATTAACCGCCACTTTGTTCTATTTTACTTTTTATCATTTACAGCGAGGATGTTTATTATGAAAAAATTACTGACCAGCACCGTGATGGCCGCTTCATTGTCGGCACTAGCCCTGACAGGCTGTACTAGCACCACCAGTACTGGGGCCGTTGGCGTTGACCGTCAGCAGCTATTACTGGTTTCTAGTGAGCAAGTTTTGCAGCTGTCTGCACAGAGTTATGCCAAAACGTTGCAAGAAGCAAAAGCGCGCGGCGTACTAGATACCAATAAAGCTCAGCTTAATCGCTTAAAGAACATCGCTAATCGTTTGGTCGGTCAGGTCGGCGTCTACCGTCCAGATGCGGCGAAATGGCAATGGGAAGTTCATACGATCAAATCTAATGAGCTGAATGCCTTTGTGGTGCCGGGTGGCAAAATCATGTTTTACTCGGGTATCATTGACCGCCTGAATCTCACCGATGACGAGATTGCGGCTATTATGGGTCATGAGATGTCACATGCGCTGCGTGAGCACTCACGTGAGCGCCTATCGCGTCAGTATGCGACGCAGACTGGTATCGGCGTGGCTGCTAGCATCTTTGGACTGTCACAAGGTCAAGCTGAACTAGCAAACGTTGCTGGGGATTTGGGGCTGAGCCGTCCACACAGTCGCACACAAGAAGCTGAAGCCGATCAGATTGGTCTAGAGTTAATGGCACGTGCTGGCTATAATCCGCAAGCAGCGGTTACCTTATGGCAGAAAATGCAAAGCGCAAGCCAAGGTGAGCCACCGCAGTTCTTAAGCACTCACCCGACCAGCAGCAATCGTATTGCTCAATTGCAATCGTTAATGCCTAAAGTGATGCCGCTTTATCAAAAAGCGCGCCGCTAACGAGATTGTTAGATTTCATGCTTTGAGTAAATGGCTGTTACTTATAATAATTGTTACTTATAAAAGCAGAGTACAGGTTATCAATCGTGCTCTGCTTTTTTTATGCTGATAGCTAACAGGTACCGCTACTTGCCATGACCAGCTATTATGTATCGTCATTAAAGACAGTATGTTAAAAAGAATATCTTTCATTGCTATATTTTTTAAAAACAGGATAGCTCAAAAGTGTAATCGCTTACAGGCACACGCAACTTAATAGCAGGCTTTACCGCTAATAGCGTCTGCTATAATGGGCATTATTTGCAATTCACAAATTGCTAAGTATGATACCGCCAAGTACTATTAGGCAAAATATATGGAAAGATTATTATGAGTAAAACACCGACTGCTGATGCGCTCAATGCTGAGCTACAAGCGTTGCAGCCGCAACATATAGAATTGTTGAATGAGTCAATGAATCATTCTGGTTATTTTGATGGTAAAGAAAGCCATTTTAAGCTTACGATTGTTAGTGATGCTTTTGAAGGCAAAAGATTGGTCGCACGGCATCAGCTTGTATATGGACTGGCAAACTCCTTATTAACCTCGCAAGGTGGTCAAATCCATGCTTTAGCGATTCATGCTTACACCCCAATAGAATGGCAAGGTCAAAGCCCTGATAGTCCGTTATGTGCTGGACAAAACAAGAGCTAATAACAAACTATTGCGAAGATAGTGTTTTCCATACCATCATTATATGTAACCAGTAAGCGCTGAAACTGCACCTTTAAAGGAAATAATATCTCATGAAACATCTACACATGCTCATGGCTGTATTGCTCATTGCCCTGTTTTTATATCAGAGCTATTTGGTATTAAGCTCAAACAAGCAAGCGCCACGCGTGGTCAAAATCTCTTCGCACATTCTCTATGCCCTCATTATTGTGTCAGGGGCAGTCATGCTAATGCAGCTGATGAGTGCCAATGCACCCATACAATGGGTGTTTGCAAAAGTAATCTTACTCGTTGCGGCTATCAGTGCCAGTATTAAAGCGTTCAATAATAACGCCACATCTAGCCAAAGAAAGACCGGTATTCTTATTGCTGGAGCGGCATATGTGGGCATTGTGGTACTAGCCTTTGCTAAACCTGGTAACTTATTTTAATAAACATATAACATTTTGATTGCACAAATACTTATATTACTAGCATTGAAAATATTTAATAATTGCTACATTTTCAATATCTTAATCCCATTATTTTTGCTATCTTACATAAATACAATCGCCTTAACCTAGCCTAATGGAGCCACTATGAAAACTCTTACTGCAGCGACACTACTGGCGACAGCTGGCTTTTTTGGTCTCTCAGGCTGTGCCTCGACGGGCAATGTCACGCCACAATATGTGCCGCCAAGCACGTATCAAAGTTACGATTGCCAAGCCCTTAGTCAAGAATATACCCGCGTCAATCGCTATGTCGATGCGGCGCGCAACGAGCAATCAACTTTATCCGCCTCAGGTGTCGGGGTTGGGGTTTCTGCGGGACGTTGGGGCATCTCCCCTAATATTAGTTTTGGCGTTGGCAAAAGCAACAATACTAAGGCGCGCGATGCAAAATTATCACGACTCTATGGCGAGCGTGATGCCATCATTCAATCCGCCCGCATTCAGCGTTGTAGCTTTGCCAATGGTGTCAAGATTTATGGCGAGTAATGTATGATAGGTTATGTTTAATAGATTATATTTAATAAGTTAAGTTTGATAAGTAATATTTAACTGTTCAATCCTTTGATGACTTTAGATAGTATTTGTTATAAAAAAGCCAGCATGCAATAAGCATACTGGCTTTTTTATAATCATAATCCGTTAAAACTCAAGAATGTAAGCTTTGTACCCACTGAACAATTTGATCATTAGGTAACGCACCTGACTGCCGTGCTATCTCTATACCATTTTTGAAAGCCACCATGGTTGGCAAACTGCGAATATTATAAGGTGCCGCCGCTTGCTCATATTTATCGGTTTGTATTTTGGCAAAAACCACTTGTGGCAGTTGCGCCGCTGCGGCTTTGAACTGCGGTGCCATCATTAGACACGGCTGGCACCAACTCGCCCAAAAATCAACTATGGTCAAGACCTCATTTTTTTGAATGACTTTACGAACCGTTTGGGCATTTAGTTCATGAGGACTCCCCTTTAATAACGGCTGACCACATTTGCCGCAATTTGGCGCAGCACTAAGTTTGGCTGCTGGTATGCGGTTGGTTGCCTGACAATGTGGGCAGACCAGATGAGAGTTTTGCTCACTCATTATAAGACTCCTATACAAGTAGCATGGGTATTGGTCAATCAAAGTATCCAATACCCATGCCTGATTATGTATTTATGACAATAAATCTAGCGACTATTTAACGCTTGCAGGTATTCATCCCAAGCATTTTATACAAAGGGCAAAAGCGGAAGAGTCCTGTGAGTAAAGGCACTAAGCCAATCACACCCCACCAGCTTTGAAAATACAAACCCAAGCCGATAATCACGACACCCGCGATAATACGTAGTAAACGCTCAGTACTGCCGATATTAATTTCCATGGTTCAATCCTTAAGTGTGAAGGCTTAATGGTAGAGGAGTAATATAGCCATGTGTTTACGGTAAAGACTAGGGCGTGTCTTCATTTCAAAAATGGAGATAAAAATGAGATAAATTGCCGTCAAACAAGAAAAATAGCGTAGATAATATCGGGATATTAACAAGCTATTTGACGATGTTTGGCAATATTTATCCATTTTTAGCCCATTTAGATGACTATTGAGTGAATTGAAGACACGCCCTAGCATTATGATGGCTTATACTCGTATTGTGCTTACGTAACGTTATGCATGTTTATAATGTTTGCTTCTTCTGATGTCTACTTATCCTGATATCTGTCTTATTGCCCAAGTACATTAATCGGTACTTTGAGATAACGGGTACCATTGTCTTCTGGCTCTGGGAAATGACCTGCATCGATGTTTACTTGTACCGATGGAATAATGAGACGCGGCATGTCAAGAGTGGCATCGCGGCGCTCACGCATTTGCACAAACTCTGCTTCATTGATGCCATCTTTGACATGGATATTGCCCAGTTTCTGTGCAGCGACAGTCGTGGTTGGACAGTGCTGACGACCCTTGCTTGGATAATCATGGCACAGATATATTATCGTATCTTCAGGGAGCGCAAGGAGCTTCTTGATTGAGTGGTACAGCGTCTTGGCATCCCCACCTGGAAAGTCACAGCGAGCCGTCCCGACATCAGGAGCAAATAAAGTATCACCAACAAAGACCACGGTCTTTTCATCATCAGTCGCAATATAGGCCATATCTGCGGGCGTATGACCTGGTACATACATGACCGTAATAGTAATATTGCCAAGCACCAAAGTATCGCCCTCATCCGTTAGAATATCGAACTGGCTGGCATCGGTGCGAAAGCTGGTATCAAAGTTGAATATTTGCTTAAATATTTTTTGCACTTCGGTGATATGTTGACCGATTACCAACTGCCCGCCAAGTGTGTCTTTGACATGTATCGCGGCGGATATATGGTCAGCATGCGCATGAGTCTCTATGATGTAAACCAGCTCCCAACCATGCTCGCGGACGAACCCTATCACCTCATCGACGCTAGTAGTACTCGTGCGCCCTGACTTAGCATCAAAATCCAACACAGGATCGATGATGGCACAGACTTGTTGTTGAACGTCCGCGAGTACGTGAGTATAAGTTTCTGTGTCGCTATGTAAGAATGAATGAACTTGCATGGCTACCTCTTTGCTTTTAGATGAATATTTTATTTTTTGATAAATTGTTCAGTATAATATGCACCGGCTTCAGCTTATCGTATTGACCGCCACATATTTATCAACGATGCATACCAATATAGCAACGATTTAACATTTTATCAATTTATATAATGTAAATAATGATAACTTGCTATCCGTGGCAATATCATTGATAATTAATCCTATCTTAGCTATTAATCCTAAATTTTTTATTATGTCTTATATAAGGAGCTTGCTCTGACTACTTCTACTTCAGCATTGAGCACCTCGACTACTAGCATTGATGATGCGTCATCTAGCGTAGCAGACTTTGCCCCTAAAGACCTTGCTGAGCAAATGCAGCAAGCGTCCATGCAAGCCAGCCAACTATTAAAGTCGCTTTCACATCCTGATCGCTTATTACTATTATGTCAGTTGACTCAAGGAGAATATTGCGTCAGCGAGCTCGAAAGCTTAGTCGGTGTTGGTCAGCCAAGCTTGTCACAGCAGCTTGGTATTCTGCGCAAAGATGCGCTGGTGACGACCCGCCGCGAAGGCAAGCAAATTTATTATAGTATTGCCAGCGACGATGCCTTGGCGGTGTTACATTTGTTGTATGAACGCTTTTGTGCCAAAACCGACAGCTAGTTTGTTGGCTTGAGTTTTTAGCATCACTTGTTAGCGTCATTTTTCAGCATAACTTTATGAATTTAGCGCTTAGCTGTATTTAACCTTTTCTTTTATTCAATTTTTTCTACTATAGTCGGTTCAATATAGTTTAGATACAAGGAAGGCACGCGAAAGTACTACAAATAGTAGACTAAGCGAGCCTGACACCGTATCTGATTTATATAGGATTGAATATATATTGTGATGACATATTGCTATGCCTTCTATCACCGCTCGTCTGATTCCTGCTTGGTTGCGTCAATACCAGCTGTCTGCCTTGCCAACTGACGTTGTTGCTGGGTTGGTGGTTGGGGTGCTCGTCATTCCGCAAAGCTTAGGTTATGCGGTATTGGCAGGATTGCCACCCGTCTATGGGCTCTACGCGGCCATCGTTCCCGTGCTGGTCTATGCATGGATAGGCTCGAGTAATGTGCAAGCAGTAGGGCCTGTCGCTATTACTGCGATTATGACAGCCAGCAGCCTGCACCCTTATGCTACAGAGGGCACTCAGCAATATATATTGATGGCAAGTTTGCTATCATTGATGGTTGGTACGATGTTATGGCTAGCAGGGCGGCTCAAGCTTGGCTGGATTATGCAGTTTATCAGTCGCGGCGTTTCAGCAGGCTTTATCAGTGGTGCAGCCGTATTGATTTTTGTCAGTCAGCTTAAATACCTGACCGCGATTCCTATTGCTGGAAATAACTTAATCGGTTATCTATCAAGCATGCAAATGTATGCGCGCCAGCTACACCCGCTAACCTTAGTTATTGGCGTCATTGCTTTTGCACTGTTGGTGGCCAATCGCTACGGTAGCAAATGGCTATGGAAATCTTGGTTATCAGTGTCTTATGCCAAATGGGCTGAGCGACTATTTCCGCTTATTTTGCTCGGTATTGCGATTGTTTTGAGCATCAGCTTACACTGGACAACGAACGGCGTGGCGACGATTGGGAGTATTCCACAAGGCTTACCAACCTTTACCCTGCCCTATGCACCAGACTTCGATGAAGCGCTGAATCTATTACCTAGCGCAGGTTTGATGGCATTGATTATCTTTGTCTCTAGCAGCTCCGTCGCCAGCAACTATGCACGCCTGCGCGGTGAGGCTTTTAACGCCAATAGTGAGCTGACTGGACTGGGACTTGCCAATATGGCGGGTGGCTTTTTTCAAGGCTTTACCGTCGCTGGTGGCTTTTCGCGCACCGCTATCAATGCCGACTCAGGTGCCAAAACACCAGTTGCAAGTTTAGTAACTGTGCTGGTCATGATTGCTGCTTTAATCGCTTTTGGCAATGTACTCGCACCATTGCCCTACGCTTTATTGGGCGCAACCATCATGGCATCGATCATCGGTCTCATTGATATGGCAACCTTGAAATCGGCATGGCAACGCGACCGTCTAGATGCGGCCAGCTTTTTGGCGGCATTCGTTGGTGTGCTGATATTTGGATTAAATACTGGCTTGGTGATTGGTTTGATGGTGTCGTTTGCTAGCCTCATTTGGCAATCGAGTAAACCGCACGTCGCTGTGGTTGGGCAGCTAGCTGGCACAGGGCATTTTCGCAATATAAACCGTCACGATGTGGTGACCTTTAGCAATTTATTGATGCTGCGTATCGATGAGAGCTTATTTTTTGGCAATAGTGAATCCGTCCATCGTAGGGTCATACAAGCCACTCAGCAATATCCAGAAGCGCATGAGGTCATACTCATCATGTCAGCAGTCAATCACATTGACCTGACCGGACAAGAGATGCTTATCAGTCTTAATCAAGAGCTGTTGAACCAAAATAAACATTTAAACTTTAGCTTTATTAAAGGACCAGTAATGGACATCATCGAGCATACTCCGGTCATTACCACCCTCTCAGGTCAAGTTTATTTAAGCACGATGGATGCGGTAAATGCGCTAACAGATATCTAATCGGTCTGTGAGACATATGTTGCTCAATCAAGCATAATTATTATTATGCTGTGACAAAATATAGATATGATAAAAGCTGTGTTATGCTAAATTGGTATAAGCCCTTAAAAAATACAGCCTTTAGAAGAGATACCTAAAGTACAGCCTTTATACAATGGCGCTTAGCTACAATACGATACCTCCAAACGTCTTTTAATATACGCGACCGAAACGACTTATGACCGATAATTTAACTATTTATAAGCAAATTTATCCAAGCCAATGCACCAAGATTGCTGAGCTTGGCTACCGCTCCGTGCTCAATATTCGTCCTGATGCCGAGACAGAAACGCAGCCCAATAGCGGCGACTTTACCAGTGCCACGGCAAAAGCCAACCTTACTTATCATCATTTACCCTTTGATGATGAGCGCTTGAGCATGGCGACTGTCGAGCAATTTGCGGCGTTTTATCGCTCGATGCCTAAACCGATATTGATGTTTTGCGGGACAGGTGCACGTGCTAAATTGTTATATCAAAGCGCATTGATGCAAGGTTTGTTATAACCGTTACTATAAAAAATCGATAATGCTTACATACGGTCTCTTTAGAAAGTTGCCTATTAAGATTAGGCTAAGATTCTGTATCTTACGCCACACACTTTATTTAGTATAAAAAATAAAAAGGAGCTCTTATGAGCCATCAAATTAGTATTACTGGACAAATCACCCCTGATCAAGTACCTATGATTGCTGAAAATGGTTTTAAAACCATTATTAACAACCGTCCAGATGGTGAAGAGCCGAACCAACCGACCAGCGCTGAGATTGAAGCTGCTGCTAAAAAAGCAGGTCTTGCTTATAAAGAAGTGTCTTTCGCTGGTAGTGAGCTTAATCAAAACCATGTCGAAGAATTTGCTGATTTCTTCAATCAAGCTGAACAGCCAATGCTAATTTTTTGCCGTACTGGCAACCGCTCAACGGGTATCTACGAAGCGGCTAAGCGTATGGATTTATTAGACGACTGATAGTGGTTTAAATATAATCGCTACTGCTGAAAAAACGCCCGTCCAAATTTTGGATGGGCGTTTTTTATTGGAATTACTAAACTATAGACTGGTCAATTTTCAGCATTGGGTACATAATCAAATTTTATTTATATAATTTGATAGGATTTCATGATGCAAAAACTGCTACTCATCATCGGTAATAAAAACTATTCCTCTTGGTCATTACGAGCTTGGCTATTACTCAAAGCCTTTAATGTTGACTTCAATGAGCAACTGATTGAGCTGTTTCATCCATCAGCGACACCCATTCTCAATGAGCATGCGCCAACAGGCAAAGTGCCAGTTTTGGTCTATGGTGAAGGTGATGAAAAAGTCACGGTCTGGGATACTTTAGCGATAGCCATTCACGCCAATGATTATTTGACAGAATTAGATCTTTGGACAGGATTTAAGAAGTCTGATGCTAAGAACAATACCAGCAACAGAATAAACAGCGCTTATTGCCAAAGCATCGTCGCTGAGATGCACTCAGGGTTCATAGGTATTCGTAGTGAGATGCCGATGAACATTCGAGCTAAAGCAAAAATACAACCTAGCAATGCCTGCTTAAATGATATCGCGCGTATAGAAACAATATTCGAAGATTGCCTGAAAGAGCGCTCAAAGGACAGCTACTTGTTTGGCTCATTTACGGCTGCTGATGCTTTTTTTGCACCAGTTATTCTACGTTTGCAAACGTATGCCGATGCCTCTGACATAGCATTGAAATCAACGACCAAACAGTATTGTGAGACGATGTTAAACAATCCTCACATACAAGCTTGGCGAGAGGCAGCACTTAAAGAAACTCGCGTAATTAAAGAAGATGAAGCAGGTGAGATACTGTCGGTGGTTGGGGTGTTGGCTGACCAAAAGTGAATCATTGAAAACGAGCTTAATAATTATCTTTTAAAGGATATTCATTAGGCTCTATATAGCCTTTGTTTTTTTGATAATGAATACGATAAGTAGCGTTATGATATTTCTTGCCTTTCACAAATCCATTGAGTGTTATTTCTAAAGGATAAAATCCATTAACCGTTTTACGACTATCGATGGCAAAAGTAGTTTTGGTATTATCGCACTCTGACATATTCTCTTCACATTTCCCAACGTCTTCGTTGTTATGATCCATGCCTATCCAACTCTCTTTGATACCTCCTCCATCGGGTATTAATATGACTAGGTAATCGTTGTAGTACCCTTGGATTGCGTTGCTATGCTTATTTAAAAACCCCCACGCATTCGGTCCGAACTTCTGTAAACGCCATTTAGAAAGACCAAAACCAAAACTTCCAGCGTTAATGGTAGGATTTGCTGATTCTACTTGCCAGCTACTACCTTGTGGTTTCAATACAAGCATACCGACCAAACCACTGTCAAAGCGAGTGTCGGTATACTCCAACGCTTCACCATCCTCATTAAAACTAGCGTTACCTTTCACCACTATATATAAACGTTTACCTTTATCAGTCTCTAATACTCGTTGTCTATCGATTTCAATACAATAGCCCGTAAACTCCCGTTCTCCAGTTAAACCATTATAAGGCCCTGAGGGTGCAATGATACCTTGGCACTGTTGAGCCTTATTATAGATAGGATAGTATTCTTTAATAATCTCATTAACGCTTTTTGCCGATGCAACATTTGATAAGCTCATAAGCGTAATCGCACCAACAACGCTTAAAGTTATTTGTGATAGTTTGAAGTTTGTCATACTTTATCTTTTCCTAAACGATTAACGGTTATTTTTTGCGACAGCTGCAGCGTGATGTACATTACGATATAAACAATAAAGTCGACACTTAAAAACTGACATCTTTCATTGGATAATCATTAGGTACTTGATACCCTAATCGGGGTTGATACTTAATAAGATAGACTTGATTTTTATATACCTTATCATCTTCAAAACCGTTTAGAGTAATCTCTAATGGATAAAAACCATTAATTATCGTCTTCTCGTCAACGCCTAGCTTAGCCTTTAAAAGTGTACAAGTACTGGCATCAGGATTGCTACAACCTCCTGCTGACCCAGATCCTCCATTAGAATGTTCATACTTGGCTTCTACCCAGCTTCTTCTAATATTACTCTTGTCTGGAGTAAGTAAAATAAAAGCTGACCCTGAATGAACCCAATGCGAGTCACTATGAATATTAATAAATCCCCACTTATCAGGGGCAACTTGTATCAGCTTCCAGTCTTTTAGACCTTTACCAGAAGCACCTGCATTCATCGCTGGATTGGCAGATTATACTTCCCAGCCTGAACCTTGTGGCTTTAGAACAAACATGCCTACTAGACCAGAAAAGACGTGTACTCCATACGCTTCGCTACCATCTTCATTAAAACCTATGTCGCCAGTTACCGATACATACAATCTTGTGCCTTGTCTAGTTTCTACCTTCAATTGTCTATCAATTTTAATACAGTAACCGTTTTGATAAAGTGCGCCTTCACCATCTGATGAGCCATTATTAGCCATAATACCTCGACACTGCTTAGCCTCATTATAGATAGGATAGTATTCTTTAATAATCTCATCGACGGTTTGCCCTGCATAAGCATTGGTTACACTAAATATAAACGATATAAAAACCAGACATTTAACCCAATGACTATTTTTGCGAACTGCATATTTATTTTTCACTATTAAGGCTCTCATAAAATATTAACGAACATATGTTAATTGATAAATTTTTACAAGTAGTATATCAGCACCCATAAAAAAACCACCTCAAAAGAGGTGGCTTATTAGACTAAATTTAGCGTGAAATAACTTACTGCATAACCAAGTACTCGAACGCTGATAACGCCGCTTTACTACCCTCACCCATCGCAATATTAATTTGCTTAAATGGCACAGTGGTCACGTCACCACAAGCAAAGATACCTTTGCGATCAGTACGGCAGCGCTCATCAATCTCAATCTCGCCAAAACGGTTCAAATCAACAAAGCCTTTGACAAACGTAGAGTTCGGTACTAAGCCGATCTGTACAAACACCCCTGCCAAGTCACGCTCATGAGTATCACCTGTACTGCGATCTTGATAAACGATCGAAGTCACTTTACCATCAGTCGCTTTAATTTCTTGCGTCGCTGCGCCAGTGATAAATTCGATATTGGCTTTCTCTTTGGCTTTGTTAATCAATACCTGATCCGCTTTTAAATCATCCGCGAACTCAAGCACGGTCACATGCTTCACGATACCAGCAAGATCTAATGCCGCTTCGATACCAGAGTTACCACCACCGACGACAGCAATGTCTTTACCCTTAAAGAATGGGCCATCACAGTGAGCACAGAAAGCCACACCTTTACCGATGTTCTCTTCTTCACCCGGAACACCAAGTTTACGCCACTGAGCACCCGTCGCTAAGATAATACTGCGTGTCTCAAACGTCTCACCCGTGTTTAGATGAATGCGATAGTTTTCATCTTCTGTCTCACTGATTTCTTTGACGCTGACGTGCTCTTTTAAAGTAATATCGTATTCGCGTAAATGCTTTTCAAAGTTCGCTGATAGCTCAGTACCCGTGGTTAAAGGCACAGAAATTAAGTTTTCGATATCCTGCGTGTCTTTCACCTGTCCGCCGATACGATCAGCAACCATCGTCACTTTTAAGCCTTTACGAGCGGTATAAATCGCAGCGGCAACGCCAGCTGGACCTGCACCAATAATCGTCACATCTTGCTGCTCTAACTGCTCAGCATCGTCATCAGCTTCTGCTAACAAGTCAGGAAATTGCTCTTGCAACTTTCCAATCAATTTGGCCGTGTCGATGAGACCATTGGCAAACGGTTTACCATTTAAGAATACCGCTGGTACACCTTGGATGTTATTAGCATCAACCTGCTCTTGGAATAGAGCACCATCAATCATCTCGTTGCTAATACCATCATTCAATAGTGCAAACTGGTTGAGCGCTTGTACCACTTCTGGGCAACTGTGGCAAGATAGCGACACGTAAGTTTGAAACTGTAGTGGCTTATTAAAACGCTTAATCAGCTTTTGAATACTTTCATCCAATTTTAGCGTATGACCACCGGCTTGCAAAATAGCCAAAATCAACGAAGTAAATTCATGACCACCAGGGATACCACTAAAAACAATACCCGTATCAGTCAATGCACCATCGACATGACTAACCACTTTAAAGCTAATTGGACTTGGTAAGCTGTCATCAGTTGCTGTTGCATCAAAATTGATTTTATCTGTGGTGCCAGCGATTTTAGTCAAAAAATTAATCAACTCAGCACGCTTACTATGTTCGCCACTACCCAATACGAAGGTAATTGGACGAGTCATTTTTTCACTGTAACTTTTGATGGCATCTAATAAACTTTTATCTATCATGTTTGTTCCTCATTATTACTGGATATGTAACGGCAACTGTCATGTTGCTCGTTCAAATATAGACTATTTAGTATTAATAATTTTATCTAAAATATTATAGGCCATAAGTTTATGCCCTTTGATGTCTCTATTATCATAGGTTGTGAGGGTTTCGGCAAGCTGAGAAACTCAAACCTTATGTTTTATAAAACCAATCATTAATTATTATTTATAATTAAATTTTAATCTATATGTAGATTATTCTCATGGTAACAAGGCTGTTTTTTCGCTACAATCAAATGAGGTTAATAGGAAAAACTCTTATTTTCCTCGTTGCAGATTGTCTTTTATGCAAGTTTATCAAAGAAGCTTTCTGCTACTATTAGGTCTTATCCATATTGAGCTAAATAGTGTTTTGGCTTAATAAAATCAAGTCTCAAAATCATAGCAATTCATCAAAACAATCTTACGACCATGCGCGGATGCTTACTACAAGCTTGCGCTTCATAACAAGGATGACAACATGAGAAAGACTGATACATGGCAAGATAACAAAGACATTATTGCTGAGCTTAAGCTAAAAGATAGTCATTTTGCGACGATCTTTGATGAGCATACCCAGCTAGATCAGCAGATTAATCAGTTGGATAAAAACTTGGTGACACACACCAGTCGCGATGAAGAAATTGAACTGATGAAACGACGAAAACTGCATTTAAAAGATGAGATTTATAAGATAATTGATAAAAATAAACTACAATCTCATGCTTAGCGCTTCACTTATTATCACGATGCATGAATAAAAACATTTATTGATAAATAACATAAAAAGACCCCATCAACTTATGCTGATGGGGTCTTCATTTATAATGCTGATTTAACTCAAAGTAGGATATACAGCACTACAAATATCTAAAGTATTGAGCCAGTTCGTTAAATCAAGAGTTAGATTTTACCAACAAGATCAAGACTTGGTTTTAACGTTTCTTGACCAGCTTCCCAAGCGGCAGGGCAAACTTCGCCATCGTTTTCACGAACATATTGAGCTGCTTTCACTTTACGTAGCATGTCTTTTGCACTACGGCCAATACCACCAGCATGAATCTCAGCAACTTGAATCAAGCCGTCTGGATCAACTAGGAATGTACCGCGTTCAGCCAAACCTGCTTCTTCGATCATGACGTTAAAGCCACGAGTGATACGGCCAGTAGGATCACCGATCATTGGGTATTGTACTTTACCGATCGCTTCTGAAGAGTCATGCCATGCTTTATGCGTGAAATGAGTATCAGTAGATACTGAGTATACTTCTACGCCCAAACCTTTAAGCTCGTCATAATGAGCCGCCATGTCTTCAAGTTCAGTTGGGCAAACAAAGGTAAAGTCAGCTGGGTAGAATAAAAATATTGCCCAGTTGCCTTTTACATCTTCTGAAGTGATGGTTTTGAATTCACCATTAACGTACGCATCAGCTGAAAATTCTGGGATTTCTTGATTGATAATAGACGCCATGATTGGCTCCTTTATAGTTGATTGATAGTTAAGTTAATTGAAATTTCTTGGTATGATTGTTTCTATTAAGCCTTTACTGCTTTGGGCTACCTGACAAACTATACGCGAATTCTATCGTTAATCCAGTTAAAAGTTTTTAATGTGATGTTTTGTTTTATTAAACTTGTTAAACTATTCTCTCTACTTTTTATCATCAGTGCATTATGCATCAGCCACTATAGAGCATGCGTCAGTCACTATACAGCCGTTAGGTTACGTTAAGATGACATCGAGTTTGGATATCGAATTGGTACACCCAATGAATCAGCCTAATATATCACGTTAAAAGCCCATTAATAGAGAGGTTTTATGATTACTTTACGTCAACTTGAGTTTGCTTTAGCAGTGGCCAAGCACCGTCACTTCAAACGTGCAGCAGAAGACTGTAATATCTCGCAATCGGCACTGAGCTTGGGTATTGCCGAGTTAGAAAAGCAACTGGATACGCAGATTTTTGAGCGTAACAATAAGCAAGTATTGATTACCCCTATTGGTGAAGACATTTTAACGCGGGCGCAGCGAGTTTTTTCTGAAGTCAATGATTTGACCACACGCGCCCATAGCCATCAATCGCCGCTGGCGTATCCGATGACTGTCGGTATCATTCCAACGATTGCGCCTTATCTGTTGCCAAAAGTATTGCCTGCCCTGCGAGCCAATTATCCAGAATTTCGTATGACCATCGTTGAGCAACAAACGGAGCGTTTGCTAGAGCAAGTGCGTTACGGTCATATTGATACGGCTATTATTGCGCTGCCTTATGCGGTCGATGGTTTGCACAGCTTTGAGTTTTGGAGCGAGGATTTCTTTGCCGTATTCCCAAAAGATGATGTGCATGCCAAGCTTGAAACCATCAACGCTGATGAGCTGGCAACCGCCAACCTCATGCTGCTCGGCGAAGGGCATTGCTTGACCGATCAAACCCTTTCTGTCTGTCATTTTGACCGTGCACAGATGAAATCAAGCTTTTCAGATGCCAGTCTAAACACCCTTATACAGATGGCACTTGCCAATATGGGGACGACATTGGTGCCAGAAATGGCGCTCGATCAACTGCATCTGCAAAACCAAAATGCCGTCGCGATACCACTCGCTGAGCAAGGGCCACACCGCCATATTGCCTTTGTCACACGTTTGAACTATGCCCGTGTCGATGACGTCAACTTATTGGGTAAAGTGTTTAAGCAAGCCTTTGAAGATGCTGCTAATAAAGAATAATCTGTTGGTTGTAAATTGCTAGCAGTTATCAAACGAAGGTTAACAATGGACGATTTGTCGCAACTAAATACTGAGCTTGGTACGATTTTCACGTGGCATTTATCCGCTATAAGTAGCCATATCACGCCAGAGCAAGTGAGCATACTTTGGCAGAATATCGCCATACGATATAACGAGCCACAGCGTGCTTATCATAGCTTGCAACATATTCAGCAGTTGTTTGGGCAGTTCGATCAGGTTAAGGATAATTTGCATGAGCCGCATATCATTGCGTTAGCACTGTTGTATCATGATGTGATATATGAACCGACGCGCTCAGATAACGAGCTTAAAAGTGCAGAGTATGCAGTAGAGTCATTAACTGGTTATTTAAATGCGAAGCAATGCCAACATATCTACGCGTTGATTATGATGACGGCTAGTCATCAAATTGACAAATGGTCAAACAAAGCTAAAGAGAGAGAAAAATACAGCGATGCCGCTTATTTACTAGATATGGACTTAAGTATTTTAGGGTCATCTTGGTCAGAGTATGAACAGTATGCTCACGCTGTACGCCAAGAGTATGCGCATGTCTCAGATGGCGATTATCGCGTCGGACGCATGGCCGTATTAAAAAAATTGCTGGCACATCCAACGCTTTATCTGACAGATTATTACTATGAACGGTTAGAAATACAGGCTCGAAAAAATATTGAGCACGAAATTACGCTTTTACACGCATCTTAATAAACAGCTCACTGCCCTGCCGTGCAGGATGTGAATTATAGCTTGGTGCCATGATTTCAATATCAAAGTGCTGCTCAAAACGCCGCTGATATTCAGCTTTTGTGCCGCCGAACGGTGGCTCTTCTCGTCCAAAGTCTTTATCAAAGAGCAAACCAATCAGCTTACCATGCGGTCTCAGTAACGCTGCCATCTGCTGCACATACTCGTCACGGCGTGATGGATTTATCGCACAAAAAAACGTCTGCTCAAGCACCCAATCAAACTGATACTGCTCAGGCGATAACTCAAAAAAGTCGGCACAGATTAAATGCTCAACTGGAAAGTCAGGATAACGCTCAGCAAACGCTGCAATCGGCGCTGGGGCAAAATCAACCAAGGTGACATTGGTAAATCCTTGCTCATGTAAATAACCTACCTCGTAAGCATTGCCCGCACCCGGCACCAGAATCGATTGCTCTTTGGCAGATTCGGGCAGTTGGTCAATATAGGCTTTGAGCGGTGGCGATACCTGTCCCATATCCCAGCCGATACTGTCTTGCTCATAACGCTGCTGCCAAAACTCCGCTTGATTGACGTTTTCCATACGACATCCCTGTAGACAAAATTATTATTTAAACGACACGATTTATATCGTTATGTCTAATCATATCAGGCTTATTAGAGCGTGTCTCATTTTAAAGATGGTGATGAAAATGAGGACATGCCTTACGATTATGCATATTATTTAGATAAATCGTTTAATCTAATTTTCCAGTCTTCCCCGCCAGCATATCGTGCCAATGCTGATAATCTGGCATTGCGGTTGCGACCGTTTGCCAAAAGGCACGGCTATGATTGGCATGGTGCAAATGACACAGCTCATGGACAATGACGTATTCGGTGCACGCAATAGGATAAGCAGGCAGATACACAGACAACCAAATTCGGCGCGCACGCGTGTTACAACTGCCCCAGCGCGTATGCATTTTTTTTAGGCGTATCTCATTGGCTGTCGCACCGATAATCGGTTGCCACTTTGCAAATAATGCAGGTATCGCTTCGGCGAGATGTTGCCGATAATAGGCAAGTTTTTCATCATGATTTAAAGTGAACGGTTGCTCTACACCCCACAATGGAAAAGTACTATCAGCAGTTGAAGCTTCCGCTAAGGGAAGTTGTTGCCGTTTATACTGCTCTAATACTTGCGGATGGTTTGCTATCGCCCATGACACGCGTTTCATCACAGCCTGCGCAGCTTGGGCTGGGCTAATAAATAGTGGTACAGATACCAGTAATTGATGCGGCTTTAAGCGGAAATTGATATTTTTTACCCGCTTTTTGCTGATATGCAGTTCGATATCTGCTTGCGCCAAATACTGTATCGATTTTTCTAATAAGGGAGACTGATATATTGGCGGCACATTCATGCTCAGAGCGCTTGCAGATGATTATCAAAGGACATCATATGATATTTACTGTTGATAAAAATACGCTCACCTTGATCTATAGTAGCAAGTTCAGCAGCTGCCAAGCTATTAACAGTTAACGCCGCTAACTGACCTTGACCATCACTAACGATAAAACCTGATTGCTCATTATTATCTTCTGCTTTTTCAGTATTATTATTAGACAATACTGCTGCACCTGCACAATCTGGTAGGCTAACATCATCAATCAATGTACGAGTATTTAAATCGTAAATCGCTGCACAACCGCCAATTGGTGTGGTCACGCATAGTAGGTTACGCGCACTATCGACCGCTACACTGGCGATATACTGATGAAAGCGCTGCCATTGATCATTGGGCATCATGAGCGCTTTAAAATCAGTATCACCGCGCTTATGGGTCAATACTAACGGTACATTAATATGCTTTTCGCCTTGGAATTGAATGCCTATCATCACCGTTCCATCGTCATGCATGGCTAGGTGACGCACGCTCATTTGATTGTGCTCAGGCATAATCTGCTCAAGTAAAGCGCCAGTATGACGATTAAGGTAAACCAATGATGGACGCATACTGTCTAAATTGAGCTCTTCACGCGACGCTTGCTCGGTTTTGATACCACCATTAGCGATCACTAACGTCTCGCTATCAGGATGCATAATCAGCTCGTGCGGACCGATACCATGCGAGTTGTACTCTGCTATTTTCTTATAATTATCGTAAGCATCGTAGATACCGATTTTACCATCCAAACTTATGGTGTCATTCTCGGTCACATACAGCAATTCACCGTCTAAACTATAACAAGCGTGTCCATAAAAATGACGGTTGTTTGCAGCGTTAATGGCGAATTTTACTTCTCCAGTTGCTGTGTCTAATACCCAAAACTTTTCGCTCGGACGACGACCCATAACCACGACGTCACGACTGCTATGATTCTTCACCGTACTATCTTGATCACTAAGCACAGGCTGAACGACAATATCATGGACACGTTCAGGCATGGTCGTTTGCCAAACAATTTGTCGCTCAGCATCAATACCGACCACACCAAAATCATTATCATCACGCTGCTCATCATTTGCTAATGCGCTATTTTTTGGCATAGACGCCACGCCGCTAACCCAACAAATGGGTCGCGTCAGTACGGTGGTGGTATGTGCTGCGCTAAAGTCAGCGACGCTATGATGGCTGGTATTATTCCTATCATCTAGCGATAAATAATAAGCGTGCTGCCATGCAGTAGCGGCTTGCTGACAAGCGTAACTAAACCGTGCTAGCTGGGGTGTTGGTGTAGAGGTTAACGACTGCAACTGCGAACGTATGCCTACGACATAATCCTGCAAGCGGGCATCAGGCTGACGCTGCTTGCGATAACGATGATGAATACCGACAAACGCTACGGTACCCATTATAGTAGAAAGCATCGTCAATGCTGATGTTGCCAGCAGCTCATTATTAGACTGCTTATCTTCTGGCTGCGGCGGTAATTTATTTGCTGTCTTAGTATCGATAGAGTGCATTTTTTAATCGCCATCAGTACTGTTAAAGCCCACACGGATACCCAGCGCCGGAATCAATTGGCGCTTAATAATACGTGTAATAGTCGTGAGGTGATCATACAGCTCTTGTTGAGTAGCTTTATCGGCAGTCCCTAAGTCTTCTGGCATTTGCGCTAATAGTGTGGTGGCATCAGCAAGCGCGGTCGATAAATTATCTGCTACTTCATTTTCATTATTGCTGCCCAAAATAGCGGTCAAAACGGGATCTGTCAGTGCTTCATTCAATGTCGCCAATTTAGCATTGATAATGGCACGGCTTTGCTCTGCGGTAGCGGCTGGCAAATGACCTTTTGCCTTTCCTGTTAAACCTAACGGTTGATCGATGGCATTAGACTTCATGGTCTCAACCAACGAGAGTAAAGAATTAAACCATTGATTCAATCCTTGATCGCTGTCAGCCGTTTTATCAATGGCTAATAGATTAGTCGCATTTTGCTGCCAGTTTTTCTCAATATCTTTGAGGCGCGTGCTCAAAGCACTGCTTGCACTCATCACATAAGCACATTGAGCAGCATCCAGACTGTCATTGGCATATAACGCTTCTTCTAATCCTGGCACCCCTTGCACGATGGCACTCTCGTTAGCCAATTGCTCGGCGGTGAGCTTAGGATTGGCAGCGATTAGCTCGGCAACGCCACTGTGTACCAGACCGCGCTCATCAGGATAGTAATTGATATATAAATTACTCATGCTGGCGGTCGCTGGACCAAAATTAATCATCTCAGCGCCTGCCCATGCTTGTGCGAGCACTAGCCATTGATCGCGCAGTGCATGCAGCTCATCACCGCTGACTGGTGCTTGCTGACAATGCTTTTGTGCCAAATCATGCAATAAATCACTCTGTTTTGCGGCATCCGCATAGGCTGGAATGACAATGTCATTTGCCACATGGGTCAAATAGGTCTTTTCAGTCTCAGCACTAATATCAACAGCGGTAATTTTATCTCCACTACTATCTTTTTCTGCAGCGCTGGTAGATGCCGCACTGTCTTGCGCAACTTTTTGGCTATCTACTTCTGGCGCTTTATTGTCATCAGCCGGTTTAACACAGCTGATCAGCAAGCCTGCGCTTAAGGCCGATAAGGCCATCGCTAAAGCATGGTTTATTTTCATAAATTTCTCAATATTATCAATAATGGTTTAAATTCTAATCTTTACAAGCTCTAGTCTCTAGTGTTTGATTGGGCGGATAACCTTATCAACACTTACTTATTTTCTCAGTTATTGCTCAGTCATTTAGCATAGATAAATGACCTTATCTCTATAATGACTGTAAGAACGCATTCAATTCAGAACGACCTTGTTTGTCGAGTTTGAGTACTTTTTGCTGTTGCTTCTGGGCTTCACCGCCGTGCCATAGCACCGCTTCCATCAACGTACGGGCGCGACCATCATGCAAAAATGTTGCTTGTGGATCGACCGTTTGCGCCAGACCAATGCCCCATAAAGCAGGCGTACGCCATTCATAAGAATTGGCTAAAAACTCAACTTGGATATTTTTTGCGGGTAATTTCCCAGCAATCGTGCGGTCGGCAAGATCATCACCCATGTCATGTAATAGCAAATCCGTATAAGGATAAATCACTTGTCCATGCTGCTCGAGATGGTCATCATCGGTTTTTGGCAACTGATATCTTGGCGTATGGCAACTTTGGCAACCCATATCATAAAAGCGTTTTTTGCCCGCTAGCACTAGCGTATCGTCAGCATCACGCCGATGTGGTACGGCTAAATTGCGCGTATAAAACTCTACAAACTTAGCCACTTCATCATTGACTTCGACGGGCGACTTACCATTGCCTTGCTCATCAGCCCCAGTCGTCGCATTCATACAAGCCGTCTGTGTCGGCATACAGGATTCATGAGGACGTATATTTGAGGTCAAGCCCATGTCTTCATTAAAAGCACTTTGGTTTTGAGTAATCAGCTTGGTTTGCCCAGCTTTCCAGCCAAAGCGTCCAAGGGCATGCTTGCCAGTCTGTGGATCCATGACCCAATTGAACTTGCCACTGATATCGCCATTCGTACTGTTTTTATTATCAACCGCTTGTTTTTTAATCGCTTCATCCGGTATTTGCTCGAGTAACCCAAGCCCAATCATCGGTAAAGCCACTCGCGGCGACACCATCAAGTCATCATCAAATGCACCATAACCCGGTTTGGTTAAATTAAAGGTGGGCGCACGCAATGTTTCGATATGACCATCTGCAAAAGTAACGGGCTTGTCTGTCCATTGCACCGCAATTCTGGCTTCAGCAGGCACACCTTGGATACCTCGATCTTGTAACTGACCACCATACATAGGATGAACGACTTTTTCCATAAGTGAGTTTTGCAGTTGCTGACGCTGCTCATCGGTGGTCGCTGGCATCGCAAGGCGAATAAGCAAGCTATCGGCATCGTCATCACTGGTCATAGGTGCATGACCGCGACCGTCCTTGACATGGCACGACTGACAGGCAGCAACATTGAACAATGCGCCCAAACCATCGCGGCTATCGGTACTGGCAGGGGCAATCACCCACGGTTGCCGAAAAAACGCATTACCAATAAAAAAATGCCCTTTCCGTGAGGCCGTCAAGTTTGATGAAGGTTTAGAGTAACTCTCAGCGCTGCTAATACTGATTCCTGTATCACCACCTTGCTTGACCTCTTGCGGATCAAAGCTTGCTAATTGCTGCATTGGTACGCCAGCGAGCGTTTCGATGGTTTGGAGGCGTTCAGGTGTTAGCGTTGGGTTGTCAGCATTATTAATGGCAGATTTTTCGTTTTCAGAAATATCATCAGACACACCGTCCGTCGGCTGACAAGCACTAAGGGATAGCACACATAGAATACCAAGCGTTGGCTTTAACAGGGTAGTTTTGCTGACAAAAGACGCATAAAAAGAGGCAGGGGTTTTGGCTTTGAAAATATTTGTGGTGTTCATCGTGGTGTTCATAAAGAGTACCTTAGTTCTAATCTAGAACCATTAAAATCGCATGCTATAAAGTGTTTCACTTCTAGTCGATAAGGTACAGCGATGTACTGACCTATCAGGCTATTTTAATATGGTAAAAAAAACACGCTGCCAACGGTAGTCGACAACGTGTGTATTATACCTAAATTATTTTTCCATGAAAATAATTCTCATTAGCTTATAACGACTTGTCAGGCATTATCGATCAATGCTATGTCGGTCAATACTATGTCAATCACTGCTATGCTTGCTGTTAAGCCAGTAAATTCGTGATCGGTTAAAACTGCGAACCTGCGTCAGCATCTAAATTGTCAATACCGACCGCTTTTGCCGCATTTTCGATACCAGCTGTCAGCTCTTGTAGGCTAGTGATACTATTTTCAATCCAGCTACGACGGGTATTTTGCTCTTCAGCTGAAATACCTTGTTTGCTTACTTGACCAGCGGTGGCAATCATTTGATCAACTTTTATGCCTTCTTTTTCACCTTTTTCAACAATCACATTAAAGGCGGCTTCTACCTTAGCAAAGTCAGTCGCCAATTTATCAGCCGCTTCTTTGTTGTTCGTATCGACTAGATAGTTTTTAACACCATAACCACCAACGCTCTTACCAGCGACTGTCTTATAGTTGCCGTTAAAGACATTTTGGATACCACGGGCATTGTTGGCATAGCTTAGATGGGTCAAATCACTGAAGCATTCGTGCTCATCTTCGGTAGAGCCCGTTACAAACGCAACCTGTATACGCTCAGAAGCAAGCTCACCCAATGCTAGGCTGCCCATCTGATACATGATTTGGCGTAGACCATTATCGTATTTGCGAGCCATCAGGTCGCTACGTAAGGTATTCTCACTCTCAGGCTGCCACTCAGCTTCCATGGCAGTCAAATCATCAACCAATAATTGAGTCGCTGCTTTTAAGAACGCGCCACGACGCTCACATATACCAGCATCTGCATTGACCGTCTCACCACTGGTACATTGACCTGCTTCAGTTACATAATCAGTCACTGGACGATTGCCTGCACCTTCGCCAACGCCGTTGGTATCTTGTCCCCACAGCATAAACTCAATCGCATGATAGCCGGTCGTCACATTGGCTTCACTGCCACCAATCTCATTCATTTCTGCTAACAGCTCAGGAGTGATAGTACTGGTATCTTGTTTGATACTACCGACCGTAATGCTATCGCTATTGATGATATTGTCTTGGCTATTGTATTCACCTTCATAGCCATCACTAACGTAATCAATCAGCGCCTCATCAAGTGGCCAAGCATTTACCTGCCCTTCCCAACCATCGATACTACCGAGTGCTCGTTTATCATTGGCTGTCACAAAGCCTTCATCAAAACGGAAAATCTCAGTTTGCGAATACGGCTGGCGCGCGGCTTTATACGCCGCTTTTGCCGCATCAAGGTTTGCTTGGGTTGGTGTTGTCACATATGTCTCTACTGCTGTTTGCAGGGCTTTGGCAGTATCTAGCGAATCTTTATAAGCAGCATGCGCCATGTTGGCATAGCTGATCATAAGTCTATCGGTATAAGCTTGATCAACCGCTGATAGTTTCGTCGTACCTGCAGCGGTTGTGTCTTGCACCGCTGTTTGCGTATCGGCGGTAGAGTCCGTGTCTTCCTTGGCTTGCTTGGTACAACCCGACACCATTAACAACCCTGCAAGCGCAGCAGCTAAAGTAGTTGGTAAAATCTTACGGCTCGTTACTGTGGTAATCGTCATACATATCCTCAAAAAGTATCGCAAAAGAAAAATGGGCTTTGAATAAAGAGCATTAGGGCATATCCTCATTTTAAATAATGCTGATAAAAATGAGAAAAACAGCGCCCATAATATCAAGATATTGACCAGAATTTGATACTATTAGACAAAATTTAGCTATTTTTGGTCCATTTAGAACAGCCTCAAATGAACTGACAACCTACCCTAGTATCGCCACAATAACAAAGCTTTGTAAATTATAGTGTTATTGATAATCATTATCAATATTTAATTAATATTAATGTAACCATTTAGCTAACGATTGTTTTATAAATAGAAACACCAAAAATATTTTAATATTGATTTAAAGATAACGGAATCCTGATACATAAAATCATTTTGAATTTGAAATCTAAATATCAGGCATAAAAAAAGGCCAGTTTATCACTGACCTTTTTTAACGCTATAATGACAGCTAAACCATCGTATGAATTAACGTACGTTGTTTGGCGCATTGATGGTTAATTCAACACGGCGGTTTTGCTGACGACCATACTCGGTGCTGTTATCAGCAACTGGGCGAGACTCACCATAAGCGACAACATTGATACGGCTAGAAGCCACACCGCGTGCGCTTAAATAGTTCGCTACTGCGTAAGCACGATCGCGTGACAGTTTCATGTTATAAGCATCAGAACCTTTGCTATCAGTATGACCAGCAACCGTTATCGTATTTTGGTTATACTCATTTAGCGTTGATGCAAGCTTATCAAGCGTTGGTCTAAATGATGGGTTTAAAGATGCATCATCAAATGAGAACGTGATGTTGCCTGGCATTACTAGGTCAATATTACCATTCGCATTTGGCGTAACAGTTACACCCGTACCGGCCATTTGCTGCTCAAGCTGCTTGGCTTGACGCTCCATGTAGTAACCAACACCAGCACCCAAAGCTGCGCCAATCGCGGCATCACGACCTGTGTTATCACCACCTGTTGCTTTTGAAATTGCGCCACCGCCTAAAGCACCTGCCAATGTACCAATGGCAGTTTTGTTCAAGCGTTGTTGTCCAGTGTTTGGATCAGTAGCACAACCGCTAAGAGCTAGACCTGACGCTACTGCTGCAATCATTAATGTATTACGCATAATATTTCCTCTTAAGTTTAAAAAATTATAGACAAAGTGTGCTTTTTATAAATATTTTCTGTTAATTCCATCTACATGCTTAATATACACTCGTCATTATTATGGCAATTACAATCTAATCATGTGTAATATTTTGTCACACCTGTGTATGAGAAGTGCAGAATGATTTAATGAGGCTTTCACAATGATTGGATACATTTGTGTTCTCACTTTTAACTACCCATTAGCGCAAGGTGTTATCACAAGTCACGTTTACACTCGTACACTCTGAAGCGTTTCTGCTAAAATTGTGCAATAAAACTGGCAATGAATCATTTATATACTAATAAGACTGACCGAAAAGGATTTAGCATGCGATTGACATCCACTATTCGAAAAATACACGAACGCAACCCTAAATTAGGCAAAGCCGTTTCACTTGCGACGGCGACTGGGGTTATTGCAGCCAACAGCTTCGGTGGTAGTATTCCCTTATGGTTAATGGGTGTTGGCAAAGTCATCACTGGTGCTCCTATCGCAGACAAAGCGGTCATCAAAATCGCGACTTATTGGATCAGTAGCAACAGTGCCTTGATCGATGACATGTTGCCACGTAAAGATTGGCGCATCAGCTTACCCGATGACGTGCACATCAATGGCAAATATTTGCTGGTCAGCAACCATCAGTCTTGGGTCGATACCAGTATCGTGCAGTACATTAGTGAAAAACGCTTGCCATTGACACGGTTTTTTACCAAATTTGAACTGATTTACATTCCGATTGTGGGTCAAGCCTTTTACTTTTTAGACTTCCCAATGATGCGTCGGCATTCTAAAGAAGCCGTCGCTAAAAATCCTACTCTACAAGGCAAAGACATCGAAGAAGCCAAACGTGCCTGTGCCCTGTTAAAAGACAAACCTTTTACTTTGTTAAATTACTTAGAAGGCACGCGTTTCACCAAAGCCAAACATGCAAAGCAACAGTCTCCTTATATGCATTTATTGAAGCCACGGGCAGGCGGCCTATCTTTAGCCATTAACGCGCTAGGCGAAGACATCGATGGCATGCTAGATATGACCATCGTTTATCCTGATGGTGTGCCAAGTTATAGTGATTTGTGGAAAGGTAACATCAAGCGTTTGGGCGTCGATGTGCGTTATATTGAGATGCCTGATGCATTATTTAACGATATTAAAAATGGTGGTTACGAAAATGATGACGCGGTAAAATCTCAAATGTTTGATTGGGTAGAGCAAATTTGGCAGCAAAAAGATCAGCGTATTACCGATATGTTGGCTGAGTTTGAAACAAACCCTAAAGCTCCGAATGCTTAGAAACATCGTTAACAGAGCAACGGCATACAACAGTGAATTACTTTAAGTCGTTTTAAAACTACGATTGAGCGCTGTTGTTTAAAATACTAATGCTAGATGTCAATTCATAAATGCTAACTGTAAATCCCAACTCGTAAATGATAATGCGTAATTATAATGAAAGATGGGTTGTTTTTTGGCTCTATTCATTGATAATGTGAATAGTCATGAGCCCATGACTTTTTGACCGTTAGTGACTTGATAGCCCTGTACTATTTGAGCCGCTTATTTTTCGTGTTATTTATCATTTATAAGGTTTGACTGTGCCCGCTTCCTCTTCTACTAGCCTGCCTCTAGACTCAGCGCCTGTATCCAATCAGCCGCCTGATAATACGCTGCCACCGCCAAACCGACCCACGCCAAATCGCTTAAAACTCACTTACGATATCGTGATGATTATTGCCATCAGTATCGATCTATTATTGATTAGTATTGATGCTATCTTGATGAGTAGCTTTAGTAGCAATGCCGCAGGATGGCTCAGTATTAGCGATGCTCTCAGTTGGTATCAAAATACCTTACATGAGCCTTTGCGTACCGCTGGTGGATTTTTTACCCTATTTTTGATCTTTGAGCTACTGCTACGTTGGGCGATTGCGATTAAACAAAACGTCTACTATCGCTGGTTCTTTTTTCCTTTTGTCCATTGGTATGAGGTATTGGGGTGCTTTCCCCAGCTGCGTGCCTTACGTTTATTCCGAGCGGTCATCATTGGGCGACGCTTATACCAGCTTGGTTACCAAGTGCTGCCGCAGCCATGGATCAATCGGATTAGGTTCTATATCGACTTATTATTAGAAGAGCTATCCGACCGCGTCATATTGACGACTATTCAAAACTTTCGGCAGCAACTGACCGATCCTAAAACGCATAAATCTTTTATTGAATCAACGATAACTCGTAATCGTAACGAGATTGAGGCAGCAGTGCTGTCGATACTGCGCACAGAGTTAGCACCAAAACTACAGGAGTTGACGGCAGCATCAGGTGGCGGCAGTATATTAGCCAGCGAGATGGGCAATGCTATTGAAGAGGGTTTAGCCAATACGCCTGAGCTGCGTCGCTACCTACGCATGATACCGATTGCCGGTAGCTTGATTGAATCACAGTTGCAACACGTCGGGCACAATATAGGCGAAAACGTCGTTTACGCACTCAATAAACGCCTTCTAGACCCCGAACGCCTCGATTCATTGATGGTAGCGATTGCCAACGGCATTGCCAGTATCGATACGGATAATACTGCGTTAGATACCTTGATTTCGAGTATCATTGATGACAGTTTGACTGAATTTGAAGCGCAGGTAAAAGTGCAGCAGTGGAAGCATCAAGAGATGCTTCATCTATAATCCATACTGCTAATAGCACGTCCTGCCTACAAAACATTAGGCTTGGCAAGCAAATGAATGGTATGACTCGATAATAAAAACAACACCGTGAATACAGTGACAGAATTATCTCTTGAGGGTTTATATATGACAGTTTCAGACAACGACAGCCAAGGCTTGAGCGCCGCGCCAGCATTACCAGCATTGGCATTTTATGGCAAGATGCTGACTTTTTCACGTTTGCAATTTAGCACAGATGATTTAAGCGCGATAGACGCCCAGCTTGCCGCAACGCTTAGTAATAAATCTAGTAACATCCCCATCCTTATCGATAGCGAGGTTGAACAAGATCTCTCAGCATTGGTAGAGCTTTTATGGTCGTGGGGCTTACAGCCTATTGGCGTCGTGACCGGTACACTAGATGCGCAAGCCCGTGAGCAGCGATTGGCCATCTTCCCTGCTGATGGCAAACGTATTGAGCGTATTTTACCTAGCAAGAAAGCTGCAACTCAAGTAAGTAAAGCTCCCGATGATAAACATACAGAATCAGCCAGTACCAATTCAGACAGTACCAATTCAACCAGTATCAATGATACTGCAGCCATCAACGAGTCAAATACAGAAACAACGATAGCAACCACCACAGCAGAGACATTGGTGAGCGCTGAGCATATTACCAGCCTAATTTACGATCAAATGCTACGTTCAGGACAAAGCCTGAATCACGTGGGCGGTGATTTGATTTTGACCAATAGTGTCAATAGTGGGGCGGAAGCGATTACCGATAATAGCTTGCACGTTTACGGTCGTGCCCAAGGTCGCTTGGTTGCTGGCGCTACTGGTGACAAGGATGCCCGTATTTTTTGTCAAGTTTTTAACCCTTCTTTGGTGTCAGTGGCAGGAACTTATTGCTTACGAGACAACTTACCTGAGCACGTGATTGACAAATCTGTACAAGTAAGATTTGTAGAAGGTGAAGGCTTAGTATTTACGGTAATGGATGACGCTTAAATTCTTTTGCCGTTAAGAACAATAGATGCGTCCGTGATTTTTATAAATGTAAACAGGCTAAGCCGATTTTCATCATACATGACGCTTATCAAAAAACGTTTATTAGAAAATCTCAACAGTAGACGTTTAGACAGCGCACTTAATATTATAGTAAGTTTATTTAACAAAACTGTTCTATGATGAATCGCTAGCTCTGCCACTATCTACACTACTCGTCAGCGTCTATTTTATTATTCACAATAGGCAATATTGACCAGCAAATTCTAGGTAGCAACGCTTTGTGATCCATATATAAGCTGTTTTTCTGATTTACTATGGACGTGCTATAAATTTTTGTTTATTTATGCTAGGCTACCTTCGCAGGTAGTGTATATATAGCATGTGAATAATGTGCAATTGCGCTATTTTTTTATATAAAAGATATCCCATTGATTCATAGGAGTGTGCCATTGTGGCGAAGATAGTTGTAATCACTTCAGGTAAAGGCGGTGTGGGCAAAACCACGACAAGTGCCTCTTTTGCCGCAGGTTTAGCATTGCGTGGCTATAAGACAGTCGTTATCGATTTTGATGTGGGTCTACGTAATCTAGACTTAATCATGGGTTGTGAAAACCGAATTGTTTATGATTTTGTTGATGTCATCACTGGTAGCGCACGCTTGTCGCAAGCACTGGTCAAAGACAAACAGCTTGAAAACTTGTATATCCTACCCGCCAGTCAAACGCGTGATAAAGACGCCCTGACAGACGAAGGGGTGGCAGAGGTCATGTCTGAGCTGTCTAAACAGTTCGACTATATTATCTGTGATTCACCAGCTGGTATTGAGCGCGGTGCACAACTCGCCATGTATCATGCTGATGAAGCGATCATCGTCACCAACCCTGAGATTTCTTCAGTGCGTGACTCAGACCGTATTATCGGTATCTTGCAAAGCCAGACCAAAAAGGTTGAAGAAAACCAAGGCTCTGTACGTGAGCATTTGATTATTACTCGTTATAATGCCGAGCGTGCAGCAGCCAACGAGATGATGGACATTGATACCATTTCAAATGATATCCTAAAAGTTCCGTTACTTGGGGTCGTCCCTGAAAGTCACTCAGTGCTTGAAGCATCTAACCATGGTGAGCCTGTCATTCATTATACCGATTCAGTTGCTGGTCAATGTTATGATGACATCGTCGCCCGCTTCTTAGGTGAAGAACGCCCACTACGTCATATTGACGTGAAGAAAAAGAGTCTATTACAGCGCTGGTTTGGAGGTCAATGATGACGAAGAAAAAAGGATTTTGGAGTAGCCTATTTGGTACTGACGACAGTGGTAGCGCAGGTAGCGCTAATATGGCTACTGAGCGTCTTAAGGTTATCGTTGCGAGCGAAAATCGCTTAAACAACCGCTTAACAGCTGATCGTATCGAAAAAATGAAACGTGAGATTTTAGAAGTGGTCAACAAATATGTCAATGGCGTACAGATTGATGATGTAAATATCAATCATCGTTCTGAGGACAGCCTAGACGTATTAGAGATGAATATCAGTCTACCTGAACACAAAAAATAAGCGCTGTCTTAGAAAAACAAAAAGCCCTAAGTATCATAACTTAGGGCTTTTCTATATGGCATGAAATAGTAGGTTTACCTATAGCAGCCTACGATTATTTTGATACCATTATTTTATACGCGCTATCAAATTATCTTTTTTGACAAACTGATGATATAGAGCAGCACCGATATGAATAAGTGTAAAGGCAATAATGGTCGGCCAAATAATATCAGTATGCAGGTCATTATAAAAGCGTGCCAACCCTCTATCTGGTGTGACAAATACAGGGATTTGAAACAAGCCAAAAATATCGACGGGGCGTCCACCATAAACGGACATCAGCAAACCAGCTATTGGCATTGCAATTAATAAGGCATATAAGCCAAAATGCGATAGTTTAGAGGCTAATAACTGCCACTTTGGCATCGGTACAGGTGGCGGCGCCTTAATAAATACACGATTAAGCACCCGTGCTATCATCCAACATAACAAACTAATACCAAACGCTTTATGCAACCCAATATAAAGATTGTTATCCAGATTATCGTACAACAGAATCATTATCCACGTAACCAACAGTAAAACGGCACTGATCCAGTGAAATATCCGGCTGCTGACTGGCCACTTTGACACATTTGAATTGCTACTATTCATGAGCTGTCCTATTACCCTCATCACTAATTATCTATCATCAATGTTATTGACAAAATAACCACTCATTCAACGATTAGCAATCATCAAAGTAATTGGGTAACCCTATTTCTCTGATAGTAGAAATAAACCCCGATATAAGCGAGAAGCTAACTGTCTAAATCGACCAATTGATGCGCAATTTTATCTAAGTCGGGCACCAAATAAGCCTTATCATCGATCATAACCGTTTGGAAAAGATAGGATAGCATAACGTTTTCATCAAAAGGTAGGGCTGTTTTGTCGCTGTCTATATTATCGGCATGCTTAGGGCTGTTAAATTGCTCAGGAACGTCAGTATCTTTAACCTCAGAAATACGCACTTGTCGGTGGTGCAGCTCGCCTGCCGTTTGTAAAGCTAAGCGATGATCGGTAGTATTGCCCTCTAATACAATCATGGTATCTGGCATTTGATCCTGTGGTAGCAGATGACATACTACTATCTTTTGCTGCTGACATTCATAGGTTGCCGTGCGCTCATTATAATCATCCACACTCAAAATCAGGCTGCTTGGAATAAGCCAATCAGGTTGGTCAAATGCTGGCACAATAGTGACATCAAGCATACCGTTATTTGTGGTCAGTAAGCTCACTGCCTCAAACGAATGTTTCAAAATTTGTTTCATACATCGCTCACAATCAGTTAATGCAAAGAGGCTACTACTAATCTTTCATCAATATAGTCTGTTAGTTTTTGTGCTAAATCCGCTGGACTGCCAATAAAACCACAATACCCTGAATCAATAATCGCCTGAGGTTGACTTGGGCAAGCGCTTAAGCTGGGATCTTGCACCCACAATTGACTGTTGTTTTCTTGAATGAGATCCAGATACTGCGAGCCATCATTACCCATACCAGAAAATATAATATTGATAAGCTCGCTACCATAAACGTCACTGGTGTTTTTGAGAATCTGACCAATCGCGGGCTTATACTCACCCTCCCAAGCTTGCTCTAGCAATATGACTCGACCGGTAGAGTCACAAACAATCTGTTTATCAATAGGAGCTATAAGACACTGGCCTGCTCTTAAACGCTGCGAAGAAGTAATCACCTGACAATGCCAGTCATTATGACGATTCAGGATGCGTGGCAGTGTGCCAATCATCGTTTTATTAAAATGGTGCGCCAGTAAAATACATACCGGTAGCGTCGCCGACAAGTTATCCAAAAATTCTTTTATAGCACTCGGCCCGCCCATAGAAGCACCCAAAAATACTACGTAGCGCCAGTCTGCATCAGCATTATCAGGTTTGTGCACGGGTGCATCCATTAAAACGGGTAATGCCAACATATGTGCCAGCTTACGCTTTAATTTGCGCTGCCATTTGGCATATTGCGGCGCTTCATTTAGATAAGGTGCTTGACTAAAACCCACTAACACCGCAGCAGGTTTAGATGCCGTAGTCGCGGCTACCACACTGTCGTCGTAATCACTATCTATTAGCCAGATGTCAATCGAGGTATCAGAGCTCCCCTGTTTTTCTTGCAGTTGCGCCCGTGACATACAGCCAACAAGGCTAAAACCACAACTGCGTACAGTATCTGAAAAGGCCATACGCTGATGATGGTCTTCTGCCACTACCATCACCTTAATATCGTCCTTGTTTTTTCCTCTTAGCGCCAAGACACGTGCATTATCCTTCATAAGTTACGCTGACCTTTTGACCCAGTATGTGCTGGATTTTATTAAGTAGCTCTTGTTCTTGGAATGGCTTACCCATGTAATCGTTCACGCCAATCTCTAGTGCACGCTCACGATGCTTTTCACCTGTACGTGATGTGATCATGATGATTGGGATATGTTGTAAGCGCTTGCTGTGTCTCACTTGAGTAGCCACCTCGAAACCATCCATGCGTGGCATTTCAATGTCGAGCAATATCATGTCTGGTATCATGTCTTGTAATATTTCAATTGCATCGATACCATCTTTTGCCACCGCCACAGTAAACCCTTGGCGCTCTAAGAAACGTGACGTCACTTTACGTACGGTAACAGAGTCATCAACCACTAAAATAGTAGACTTAAACTCTAAACGACTTCGTTTAGAATCAGCAGATTGTGAGATATTTTTGACCAACTGCGCATTACGCATCAAAGCAATCAAGTCTAAGATAAGCATTACTGAACCATCGCCCATGATAGTCGCTGCTGAAATACCTGGTAGATTCGATAACTGTTGTCCTAGAGGTTTGACCACGACTTCAATACGTGACCCTGCAATCTGATCAACCTGCAATGCAATATTCTGTCCGCTACGATTCTTAATGATAATAAGTGGCAAACTGGTATTGGTATTAACGACCAGTTCATTCAGTTCATTGCCTGACAAAATCTCATTTAAATAACGCACTCGATAATCAACATCTTCAAAGTTTAACGTTGCATCACCTGACTGATAATAGTCATAAAGCTTCTCTGGATTAATCCGTACCACACGCTCAATCTGTACCAAAGGTATCGCATAATAGCGATCCGCGGCACGCACAACCAATGCATCAGATACCGCAACCGTCAGTGGTAAACGCATCGTAAAGCGTGAGCCTTTACCCAGCTCTGAAACAACTGATACAGCGCCACCTAATTGACGAATCTCGCTGATGACCACGTCCATGCCCACGCCACGTCCAGAAATCTGCGTTACTTGCTTACTGGTACTCAATCCAGCATGGAAAATATACTGCATGATATCAAGATCAGTTAGGCTGTTATCATTTGCATCAATCAAGCCTTGAGAAATGGCTTTATTACGAACGGCTTCTACATCGATGCCGCGACCGTCATCTATTAACTGAATGACAATCTCACTACCTTCTCGATTTACCTCAAGAGTAATGCGACCACTACGCTCTTTACCTGCTTTTAAACGCGTTGAGGTATTTTCGATACCATGATCGACGGCGTTACGGAGCATATGTTCAAGCGGTGAAGTGATGCGCTCTAGAATGGTTCTATCCATCTCATCATCGGCATTGATGATCGTTAATTCAACAGATTTATTCAGCTCATTGGCAGTTTGTCGTACGATACGCTCAAGACGTGGCGTTAAGCGCGTAAACGGCACCATACGTGAATTCATAAGCCCATCTTGTAACTCGGTCTGTGTACGAGACAGCTGTAATAAAAGGCTTTCACTGTCTCGTGTTTTTTCTAATAGAGTATGATTAATATCAATCAAATCTGAGGCTGACTCTGTCAAAGATTTGGATAACTGATTTAAAGAAGAATATTGATCCATCTCTAGAGGGTCAAACCCTTCATGATTAATCAGCTCATCGTCTATCTGCGACAAGATCTGCGCCTCAAGCTCGATTTCCATTCGACGTAACTGATCAGCCAAGCGCTGTACCGTAATACCCATATCTTCGATACTATTGGTCAAGCTACTCATGCCCATATCGATACGAGCACGGTTGATGGCTGACTCACCAGACAGATTAATCATATGCTCGATCAAACCACCTGAGATACGAATCATCTCGTTATTATTGGCACTCTGATCTTCCTCACCCGTACTGCTGAGCATAGAAGGCATCTCACTAATATCTTTTGCCAGATACTGTGAGTCTTGCTGTTCTCTAGCAATAAAGAGCGCTTCATGCTGCGATTGTAGGGATTCTTTAGGGATTTGCTTTAGGCTGTCAGGATTTTTACTAAATTGCTGCAATGCCTCAATCAATAGCGCAGGCGTCGGTGGATTGACATGTTGTCTAAGGATAGAGATCGCATCAGCAAGCCAGTCATGACTGGCAACCAGCAACTCCAATACTTTTTTGGTAGCAGGACGACGATTATCTACAAAATCTGTATAAACCGATTCCATTTCATGTGCCAGATCAGCGATACCAGCTGCGGTGACCATTCGTGCGCCACCTTTGATGGTATGCAAATCACGCTGCAATGCCTGTAATGCTGTCGTATTATTGGTATCTTTTAAGAACAGTTGCAGATACTTATTACGATTGGTGAGCTCCTCAGCTTCTTCTAAAAACACCGACAATATATCAGGATCTGGCAAACCATTCGCCCATGACTGTTTAATCATCATGTCTAGGCTCAAGGTATCCGATACGTCAGCGCTGAGGTGAGCGTTGTTAGCCACCCTACTTTGTATTTCAGGTTCGAAGTGGGTTTTCGGTATAGGTATGATTAGCTCTACCGTTTCTGGCAAGGCTTGGGCTTTTACAAACTGTTGTAGTTGCTCAATCAACGCTGAGGCAAAAAATGATTTTTTATGATTTACGATATGCAGTACTTGCAACGACATGGTGTCTTGCACTATTTGCATTATTTCAAGCCATTGTGCTGTCGGTATTCTTCTATTCTCTACAAATGCTTCATAGACACTTTCAGCTTCATGGGTCAGATCACCAATACTACGAATACCTGCCATTCGCGCACCACCTTTGATAGTGTGCAGATGGCGCTGTAAAACTTTTAGCGCATTGATATTGCTGATATCAGCACGCCACTTATTAAAACTCTCATCCAGCGCGGCATCGAGCTCTTGAGCTTCTTCTAAAAATATCTCTAATAGCTCAGCATCAGTATCAATAGATTCAAGCTGTAGCTCAGGTGCTGCAACGGCTCTCACGACAAAGATACCCTCATCACCATTGCTATCATCGTCCTGGTAAATACGTTGTAGATCTTCAATAACTTGTTGGTCAATCTTCAATGACGTGCTACCAGCCAATGCGTCGAACAAACCAACCAATTGAGCATGACCAGCATGTAAAACCGCTTGGGTATCGATATTTCTTGCTGTATCAATATTATCTTTCAAATAGGCATAAGCGTGACCCAACTCATTGAGAATATAGGTGAATTTTGGAAACGCTTCTGCTTTATTGGCTAAGTAAGCTATTTGCGATATTTGCTGCGATATATAGCCCTGAACATGTGCTGTCTCAGAATGATTAAGTGCGTCATCTAACTCCCACTCAGCATCCAATAGTTCATCAATATTATTATCTAACAACTGCTCTATCGTTGGTTTGTTATCAGCCGTGACCTTATCATCGCTAATGACGTATTGCTCACCAAGCATGGCTTGCAATGAGGCTATATCTTGCTGACTTTGCGCGTCTTCGATCGATATATTTTGCGGCTGAACGTTTTGCTTGTAGTTGTTTAAATAACCGTCCATTAGCGTAGCAGACTTCGCCAATGCTTCTAGATGTTGAGCATTCATGGCAGTATCTTGCTGCTGTAGTAGCTCTAAGCTATGCTCTATCGTTGCGCTAACCTCGCTGATCGCTGCTAAAGCGCTAGAACCTGAAGCCCCTCGCAAGGTATGAAATGCGCGTACAATCTCATCCGTCACTTCAATATAAGACTGATCTTGATGCTCATCAACGAATTGGTCAATATCTTGCAATAGTCCTTCTGCTTCGTCGATAAAAATCTCACAAAACATTTTTTCTTCTTCGCTTTGCGGTGCTAAATAAATAGGCGCTTCTGCTATCATTTCATTGACAGAATTAATCGTCTGCAGCGTGGTATCTATCTCTGTATTAAGATTATCTTGGGTCGGGCTATGCTCATCAATAGCAGGCGACAGTACTGACGCTTGGATGGTCTCATCCTCAGAACTATTTGATGCTTGCTCATACAAGGCAGAATAGCTAAATGCATCCCCTTGCTGTTTGCTATAAGCATTAGCGCATGCGATCCATAAAGGCACCATCGCTGGATAATTTTGGCTGTCATTTTCAAATACTGTTAGCATCGCAGGATAGGCAGCTAGCACATCAGCAATAAGCTGACGCATATCTGCTGAGACAGTCACACTATGATCCAAAATGCGATTAAGCATATTTTCTATAGCCCAAGCCAGCTCAGCCGTATAATTTGCACCGACCATACGACCGGAACCTTTTAAGGTATGGAACCCTCGACGAATATCCACCAATCCGCTTAAGTCAGCTGGCAATAATCGCCAATCTTCATATAAAGGTACAATCTCAGCCAATACTTCATCAGCTTCTTCTAAAAATATCTCTTTAATATCAGGATCGGCATCATGAGCATCTGCCGCTAGCTGCTCAGTTTCTTGCATAAAGGGTTTGAGTATCGCTGGAATATCAATAGCAGATAAGGAAGCAACAGCAGTGCTCTTTGTACTATCAGCAGTTGTCTCGTTTGACTCATTGCTCATGTCGAGAGCACTTAGCAATTCAGCATCATCATCAAATGGAGGCGATAGTTCTAATGCTGAGTCTGAATCAGCAGTGACAGCATCTAATATGGTCAGCCCAGCATTGATAGGTTGCTGTGTCATGAGGTTATGGCTTTGTAGAATAGTGACAGCAGGATCAAAGCTTGGAGATTGTTGTGCTTCAAAATCTACCACTAATGCTGGTAGACGTTTTGCCGTATTCATCACCAGACTTACAACTTCATCTGTGACAGGCAGCGTTTTATCTAACAGGCGATTGAGCAGATTTTCGATCGACCATGCCATCTCGCTGATGCTAAAAGCCCCAACCATACGTCCTGAGCCTTTTAAAGTATGGAACCCTCTACGCACTTCAGTGAGTGGGGTTAAATCCTTTGAGTCTTGCTGCCAGATATGTAGAAAGTCTTCTAAATCAGCAATGACTTCCGTCACCTCTTCGATAAAGATGTCACGAATCTCTGCGTCCATCTCAAAATTATCAGGCTTAACTTGCTCACGAGCAAGCGTTAATGGTTCACTCTCGGTACTATCATCATCAGCCGTATCTTGCCCTACCACACGCTCATTATCTACATCAGTCAAAGCTTGGTTAGCAACATCATTTTGACTATTAGCAGGAGTAATCTCGCCACTATCATCGTAACGCAATACGTTGGTCGCTACGGATTTTTGGGTAAGGAAAGTGTCTTTAATGGTCTCTGGCGATGCAATATAATGAGTCAGAAGTTGGGCGGCAGTCGCAGTATACTCATTTGCCCGCATTAATAGCTGCGGGTCAAAAACCTGCTGCGCAAGGTAGTCAAGCAACAATTCAATAGACGTTAGTCCTTCAGCCAATGCCTGAGTCACATCCCAACTGAGTACGTCAATCTCATGAATGGTCAATTGTGTAAATATACTTGCCATATCATTCATGGTTTGACGAATTGATGGCAATCCCATGTCGGCAAAAGCATCGCCAATATCGGTAAAATCAGCAGCAATGGGCAGTAAGTCAGTGTCTTGACGCTGTACATATTCATGGAAGCTTTGTTTGACATCTTCTACCGCGATGCGCAGCTCACGTAAACTTCCACCAACAGAAGCCGTCGCAGGACTTTCTTCCGACTGCGTGTCAATATCTTCAAACGTTGCAGACAATGTCGTAAAAGAAGCGGCATCCCCTATCTTGAGAGATATCGTCTGTTCAGTATGATAGATAGCGTTATATAGCTCTTGAAGCTGGCGCTCAATCTGCCATTGTTCTTGTGCAAATCCTGTTTCTGATGATAGAGCCTGCTCTATGTCTGTAACAATTTCATGTATTTGCGACACGTAATAAGTCCAACCTCGACCTTCGAGTTGACTTTGTATTTTCTGTAAAGGAACAAGAAGCGTGTCTGGCTTATCCAAAGTAAAGATAAGTGTCTCAAGCTCACTGAGTATACGTGGTAAAAAGCGTGATCCCGTTGACGACGTTTGCGACAAATTATTTAGAAGTGACAGAGTGCGCTTGCTACTTTGAGCAAGGCTATTTAGTTCGATATACACCCTTATGATTAAGCTTCGAATAACGCTTGATGACAACTCAGCTTGCTGAGTGCGAGACTCTATTACTTGATCCAGCTGACTTAGCAATGACGCATAATGCTCAGGTAATGGGGTGTCATTATGAGCAAGGTCATTTAGCCACAGTTCCGTTAAGTACCAAAGGCGTTGTAAGTCATCATGTTGAATGGTCTGCCATAAGTATTGGCTGACTCTTTCTAGTGTAGTCAATAAGGACGGTTGATTGGTATTGGCACTCAATAACGCTTGTACTTGCTGTCGCCAAACCAGTAATAATTGTTGATAGTGATAATCAGCTAAATGAGTCGCCGTTCTATTCGCCGGCATCATCACTTCGATGCTATTGATACCATCGATAATATGATCATCGATAGCATGATTATTTAGATTCTTATGCTGAGTATTCGCCAAGCTGACCGAGATATCTGGCGCTACCCCCAGTTTCGATAGTGCTTGAGTAAGCTCGTCAGCAGCATTATCAATTAAAACGGTGTTGTGATTACCCATACCTGCGTATTGATTCAACTCACGCTGTAGCAAGCGATGAGAAAACTGACCAATGCGGCGGTCGTTAGCAGAAATACGATCGCGACTGCTAACGTCTGCCAGCAAGCTCAGTTTATTGGCAAGATCTGCTAATAAATTAAGGCGAATCATCGTTAGCGCGCCGCCAACCTGATGATAATGTTGCACCATCTGCTCGTAATCAGTGCTATCAGCGTCTAACTGCCAGCCATCAGATATCTGTGATAATTGCTGATTAAACAGTGGTAATAACCACTCAAGCGTCACTATGTCATTGGGCTGGTTTTTCATAGGGTTATCCTAACTTGTCTAGGCACTAATCTAGACATTAATTTTTTGCCACACATTAACCTGTGGGTGCGCAATACGGCGCATATTTGAAGGACGCCAAAACAACGCCTCACCTGGAGCCAATATAATATATCCACCTAACGCACACTGCTCTGATAGCTTTGCCAAAATATCACGCTGATCAAACTTGCGAAAATATAGCAGCATATTTTGACAGATAATGACATGCTGAAGGTGCGAAGTGGGTGGTTTTTGCTCAATAATATTGTGTAAAGCGAAGCTAACATAGCGTCGTAACGTTGGCGCAATCTGCCAGTCGGTCTGAGTGCCAGTCATCGCCTTTTTTGCGGTAGACACCTTATAAAAATGCGATTGACTGATATCACACTTAGCTCGCCATGGCTGAACGAACTGCTGGCACAGGTCTGGAATTAACGACTGCTGCCGCTTATCATACTGCCCTAGTCGTGCTTTTGTAATGGCTTGTTGGCTGACATCTGTACCCAATATCGTATAATTAATCAATTGTTCAGAAGCCAAGCTCATCGCCAATGACCATGTTTCTTGTCCACTGGCACAACCAACACTCCAAATGCGAAATAAATCATTAGCATCATTGTCGTGACCACGATCAGTACTAGTGGCAGTAAGCTGCTGGCGCTGATGCTGTAATGCACACTTTGTGACAAAATCGATAGAAGGCATATGACGAAAAAAACGACTTTCGTGAATCAGTACTTTATCCAATAACTGCTGGCGTACTTCATCGTTTTTTGGTAGTTGACACCACAGCTTTTCAACTGTCAATCCATGTGATAATGCCGTGTGTTCAATCGCATTTATCAACCATTGCAGCTGGACATTGGGTAGAACGAAACCAATCTCTTGTTCTATATATCGCTGCCACTGCTGCACATCAAAACTGTCTGCCTGCAGCAAACCTTTAATCAACGAGGGCTTGATTGCTTTGATAGAATTGCTGTCTGGTTGAGTAAAATTATTCACGTCACCTGCTATAGTCACTGCTGCAAATCATCGTATCTGCACAGTATATTATTAACACATTAATTTAAAAACGGTCAGTGGTCTCACACCTACTTGACGTTAACACTTGTCATTACACACTTGCTGATAACGCTTCTTCGCTATCCAACATCTCGTTTTCTAGTAGCTCATCATCGTTCGATACTTTAAAACCAGTGACTGACTCTTGCAATGCTGCAGCCATTTCGCTCAGCTCACCAATAGAGCGCGCGGTTGCCATTGTGCCAGAAGAGGTCTGTGAGGTAATATCTTGAATAATATTCATCGTATGAGAGATGTGACCAGCTGACTCGGCCTGCTGCAAAGCGGCGTTTGAGATGTTTTGAATCAAGTCAGCCAAGGTATTAGAAACGCTCTGCACTTCTTCTAGGGCTTCACCAGCATCTTTTGCCAAGCGTGCACCGCGCACAACTTCAGAGGTCGTCGATTCCATTGACATAACTGCTTCGTTGGTATCTGCCTGAATGGTTTTCACCAAGGTTTCAATCTGTTTGGTAGCGTTAGCTGAACGCTCAGCAAGACGTTGGACTTCATCAGCAACGACCGCAAAGCCTCGACCGGCCTCACCTGCCATCGATGCCTGAATAGCAGCATTCAATGCCAAAACGTTGGTCTGGTCAGCAATATCATTAATTAAACCAACGATATCACCAATTTCTTGCGAAGACTCACCCAGACGCTTAATACGTTTTGAGGTCTCTTGAATCTGATCACGAATCACGTTCATACCTTCAATAGAGCGCTGTACAACTTCCGCTCCATTATGAGAGATGGCTACTGAGCGCTGAGCAACAGTCGCCGATTCTGAAGCGTTGTTCGAAACTTGGTCAATCGATACTGTCATCTCATTAATAGCCGCTGATACACCAGCAATTTCTTGTGCTTGGTGCTCAGATGCTTCAGCAAGTTCGACTGCATTCATCTGTGTTTGGTCTGAAGACTGCGAAACGCGGTCAGCCGTGTTGTTAATAACCAAAACCAATTGACGTAATTGGTCAATCGCAAAGTTCACTGAGCCAGCAATTGCCCCAGTAAAATCTTCTGATACGGTGGCATTAACCGTCAAATCACCTTCTGCTAAATCACCCAATTCATCAAGTAGACGTAGAATAGCAATCTGGTTACGTTCGTTTTCTTCTTGAATTTGACGCGCTCGCTCAGATTCCGCTTCTGCTTCCTGACGACGACGCAAGGTTTCTTTTTCAATGAGTAGACGCTCTGATCCCCCACGCTGCTTCAGTAACTGATACAGAGCAAAGAGGATGCCTAATACCCCTACGACAAATATAATCGCTGGTAAAGTAACGGATTGATTAAAATCAGCCAAGTACTGACTTACTGACGATAACGAATTGACCAGCCAAATCAGGCAGGCCACACTTATTAGCACAAAAAACCCTAACAATAACTTCCACTTGCTATTAGCGTCCTTGCCATCTGTTGTATTGGTCGTACCAGCTACAGGTTTCTTTATAACATCACTCATCGTACGTATTCCTTTCAAACAATCATCAAAGTCTCATCGTGACTGACTTTGACAATCTTATTGTTATAAAAACAACAGTGATTAGCAAAGCCTGTATGAATACTGACACCCAACCGTATCATGTCATTCGCTATTATTTCGTCATCGTTATAGCAGCCAGATAGCTGTTATCGACTGCTATATTGCAGCATCGGTATACTGCAAGTCTTGTGCGAGCAGGCTTGGCATAAAAACATACCAATCTTGCTCATTTTTAAAGAACTTACCGTGATTATAAGGAGCAAAGGGCGAATTAGGCTCTATAGCTTCGGCACGGTATTGATCATGCGTAAATTGTTCAATCCCAATAACTTGATCTACTAACAGTCCTGAAAAGAGATTGTCATGTTCAATGACAATGACTTTTCGTTGGCTCATTTGCGTTAAACGACTAGGAACCTGTAGAAACTGAGACAAATCGGTGATTGGCAATAGGCGTCCGCGGATATTGGCGATGCCTAGCATCCAAGGCTTCACTAGAGGCAAGCTGGTATACTCTGGCATGGCCAATACTTCTGATACTTGACCCATCGGTGCAACCAACCGCTGTCCGCCAATCTCGAATACCACACCTTGCCAGTCATACTCTTGTCCACCGCGGCGACCACTTTTGCGCGCGCGTGCCAAGTCTGCTAAGCGCAGAAGCTCAATAAACCCTCTGGAAGCCACAATCTACTCCATTACTTTACGAATGATATTAACCAATCCATTTTCGTCAACGGGCTTTGCCATATACTCTTTAGCGCCTTGGCGTTTTCCCCAAACTCGATCGGTTTCCTGATTTTTGGTACTGATCATAATCACTGGAATATGCGCGGTGGTCTTACCTCGAGTAATTTTGCGAGTGGCCTGAAAACCGTTCATCTCAGGCATAACCACGTCCATTAAAATGACATCTGGTAAGTGATCAATGGCCATCTGGCAACCTTGCTCACCATTTATCGCCTCTAATACTTTAAAATTATGTCTGGCAAGCATGTCGCGAAATTTCGCCATCTCAGATGGTGAGTCGTCAATGACTAAAACTGTAGTCATAGGAATTTCCTTTATTTTCGAAAGTATCCATAAGGATATGTTGTTATATTATTGAGACAATCCGACTGAAAGTAGCACGCCAACCATGAATGGCAGGGCAATTCTCTTAACAGTTTCGATTAAATATTGAGCAGTTATCAGTAATATTTTATCAATACTAAATCTCTTAACCGTAATGCCTAGCCTAATTTATCTGATTCTATATAAAGCATAGCAATGCATAAATCATACCAACTTGTAAGAAGATATTTAACGATATATCTACAAGCGGACTTATATATATTAGCGGTACTGATTAATTGCCTCGAACAGCTCATCTTTACTAAATGGCTTGGTCAGATACTCATCTGAACCCACAATACGACCACGCGCTTTGTCAAATAAGCCATCTTTAGACGACAACATAATCACAGGTTTGCTGGCATAATCAGGGTTGTTTTTTATTAGCGCACAAGTCTGATAGCCATCCAAACGCGGCATCATGATGTCGACAAAAATAATATCTGGATTGTTATCGACAATTTTTGCTAAAGCATCAAAACCATCAATGGCGGTCACAACTTCGCAACCCGCTTTTTGTAATAAAGTCTCTGCGGTACGGCGAATGGTTTTTGAATCATCAATCACCATTACTTTTAAACCATCAAAATTATTTTCCATTATCAGTGTCCTATAAACGACTATTTATTCTTAATACCATCCATCAATGCAAAAATTTAACGATTATTTCAACCTGTCATATCATCCATTATTGGACTGATATGAGACGCTAAATTTGCATTACCATATGTTATGACAGTCAACATATCAGCTGCCAGTATCCGCCTGTCAAACAGAGCGTCAACATGGGCTACTATACGCACTTTCTAATTAATAAGCTTACTAAATTGCGCCAAATCTATGGCTTTTTAGACGACTTATTTTGCTTTTATTATCGTCCACTGTAGCCGTATTTGGTCTAAAACAAGGTAAAGTACCTTTTATTACTGATGACCTTGACGATAAAAGAGGTAAGCCCGAAGTAGAAGAACCATCAACCTTATGATATTTCTGCATTATATAGAAACGCTTGGCACATTGCTGAATAATTTTCTTTTGTGATAAAAATGTATCATTGTATTTTGTTATGTTTGTTTTAGCACAGTTATCGACTAATTTCCAGTTATGAATGAGCCAATATTCGAACTGGTCAGTAATATAAAAATTTGTTCAGACTAGCTGTCCCTCCTACCTTAGCTAATGACTGGATTTAGTAGCCTTAATGTCAGCGGTTTATTAAGTTTTCTGCACTTATTTCACCCAGTTGCAATTCACTATATAATAAAACGATGACTACTATGGTGACTGCTATGACGGCTTCTAAATTTTTAAAAAATAGCACCTATCTACTGAGTGCTTTTCTTCTTGCTGCCTGTCAGCCTTCACCGCCTACCAATGAGCCTGTGACTGCAGAAAACAGTGAGACTGTAGATACCCCTATTGTCATTACCGACGATAGTGTGACCATGACGCCAGATCATATATTGAGCATAAAACCTTCACGTTATCAGCCCAGTCTTGGTTTACAAGGTAAGATCGAACCTATCAAACAGACTAAGCTTATCGCTGCATACCCCATTAACGTCGAAGAAATACTGGTTACTGAGGATCAATGGGTAGAAAAAGATATGCCGCTGCTTATTGTTCGACGCGTGCAATCAGAAAGCAAAACAGCAGATGCATCTAACCCGGTCAAGGAACAATCTTCGGCATCGAACAGCGTTGCCCCAGATTCTGAGATGACAAACAATGCGGTTGATGTAAAGCAAACACACTCACAAAAAACAGACGCTAGCTCAAAACCCAATCAGCCTACAGCAGAAAATAGCGCAACAACCACTAAAAACGACCCAATTGCTAACAAGGAAGAGGCAGCAGCAAACGCCACAGTGGGCACTCCTAAAAACGCAGTCGGCAACCTTAAAAACAATGACCAAACCAGCGCTAATAGCACGGCGAGCTCAAAACCGCAGCAGAATCAGTATAATTTGGTCACTGTGCGTGCCAGTTTTTCTGGCCGTGTAAAAAACTTATATGCCAAAGCAGGTCAAAGACTAGAGGCGCGCACGCCTTTATTACAGCTTAGCGATGAAACTAAATTACACTTTATCGCGACCCTGCCTATTCAAGCAGAACCGCAACTTTCGGTTGGTCAGACTGTCAATTTTACAGCTGAAGGTATGTCGGAACAGTTCACAGGACAAGTCAGTAAACTGACCGCGACCAGCCAGCCGAAAAAGCTGTTGGTCTATGTTAACGTCATTGACAATGAAGCAAGTCGAGACAAGTTATTGCCAGATATGAAAGTCACGGGGCGGGTTAATTATGGTCAAATAGATGTGGGCACCATCGTACCTAAGCGCGCGTTGCACGATGTTGACTTGACAGAATTGCAAACGTCACCATATAAGCCTCTGTCACCGTTAACTGCTAACGTGTGGATTATTGGACAGGATCAGCGCCTGACACGCCAGCCTATTGAAGTAGTCGAATATGACCCTATCACAAAGCAGTATTTAATTGCAGGTATTAGCAACGACAGTTTGATTTGTTTGGCTGATTTACCGGCTGATGCTAAAGGTAAAAAAGTCAATGTCTCGTAGCTATGCATGCCGACAGTTACATTGTGTAGAAACATTAACAAAGCCTCTCTTGTTTTGTAACTGCGTAATTAGGCAATATGGCCGTACGATATATAGCATTAACCGAGTATTCTGAATCATTGGTATTAAATGACTCAATATCTTGAAAGTTTGAGAAATCTTAGAAAGTTTGAGAACCTAGAGGCTTAATCGTTTAACTGTTTGAGATCCTAAAATCGGCGATGTATTTATCGTGATACAAAATATCAAAACAGATGAAACGTTTGGCCAACCATAACAACAACTAGAGGATAACCCATGAGCAAGCAGATTTTATTAATCGAAGATGATCCTGATCTAGCTGAGTTAATCAGCGATTACCTGACCATGAATTATTATGATGTCCATCATGCAGGGCTTGGTCAAGAAGGGCTTGATTTATTGGATGCCAAAGAGCGTGACATTGATTTGGTCGTGCTTGACTTAATGCTGCCTGACATGGACGGTATGCAAGTGTGTCAAAAAATTCGCGGCAATAAAAACAACATGACCAATAAAGTACCAATTATCATGTTGACCGCGAAAGGCGATACCACCGATCGCGTGCTAGGTCTTGAGATGGGTGCTGACGATTATATATCTAAGCCTTTTGAGCCACGTGAGCTTCTCGCTCGAATCCGTGCTGTTATTCGCCGTCATGAGCAGCCCAATCAAGCAGATAGCCAGTCTGATAGCTTGACCTTTGGTCGTTTGAGCGTGTTCCCTGACAGCCATGAAGTGACCATCGATGATGAGCCTGTCCGTTTAACGACGCATCAGTTTCAATTATTGCATTACTTTGCCACCCATTCTGGTAAAGTATTGAATCGCGAGCAACTGTGGCAAGCCATGCCCAATGATGACAGCTCAGATAATATCGATCGCGCCATTGATGTTCATATCTCGCGTCTGCGTGCTTTAATTGAAGACAACCCACGCCAGCCAAAACGTATTATTACGGTACGCGGTGTTGGTTATCAATTTGCCACTGATCAGGTTTAATCACAAAAGCGGCAAATTAATCGATAAAAACCATACTTTTGATTTGTTTATGCAAATTAGAAGTATGAGTCGATATAAACGGCTGATAGTAGAGATGGTTTAATGCAGCAGTTGGGATTTCGTTCGGTATTTGCCAAGTTATTTGCCAGTGTCATGCTGGCACTTATTTTATTTGCAGTGGCGATGGTGCTGTTGACGCAACTTGTGCATGATAAAGATGCAAGTATTCGATCAGAAGTATTGGCCACCCAGATTTTAGGACAAATAGACCCCTTCTTGCATGAGTTGAATATCTCTGTTAGCGAGGACAATCGCTTGCAAGCGCGCTTTATGCTAGCAGTGGTCAAAAAGAGCTTTGATATCTTTGATGAGTCATTACAGGCAAAGATGGGCTTATATGACAGCGAAGGTCGATTGCTAATGCAAACGGATAACAGCGATTTGCCATTGGAGTTGCCCGCACCGCCCTCTTTATTTTCACGCGTTTTCCCCTCTCTCGCAGACACCTCCCCTACCAAGCAAGCTCAGGTTTATAGCAGCACCGGCTATACGCTTTTGTATGAATCACGCTTACCGCCTAAAAAACCAGTACTCTCCTCTGCGCTGAATTTATTTACTGGCACACTACTACTGTTACTTATTATGGCAGGTGTCCTATGGTGGATTGCTCGTACCATCACTTGGCGCATCAATCAGATGAGCCAGCAGATGGCGCAACTGGGTGATGGTGATTTTACCGTACGGGTGAATGCTCGTGGTAACGATGAGATCGCCTCACTAGCGCGTGGATTTAACCAAGCAGCACAAAAAATCGAACACCTTATCGATGCCAATAACCTGCTCTTAGCACATGCTTCTCATGAGCTACGTACCCCCATTACTCGTATTCGCTTACAGATTGAGATGATGGATATGCTCGCAGGGGCGCTACCATCTGATACCAAAGCAAAGTTTGATAAACGTGCGCAAGCGATTAACCGCGATTTGTCAGGGCTCAATGATTTGGTAGAGAGTATCTTATTGGTGAGTCGTTTAGACGCCGGTCATGCCTTGCAGCAAGTTGAAAGTTTAGATTTATACGATCTGGTGAATCAAGAACGGCAACATTATCCTGAAGCGACGCTCATTGGTGAACATATTGTGATCGATGGTCAATCATCGATGTTGACCCACTTGATTCGCAACTTATTAACCAATGCCATGCTACACGGCAAGCCACCCGTGACGGTACTATTGTATGGTGTGCAAACTATTGATGAAGCAGATACCATACCTGATTACCTGCTACAAACGATACTCTGCAGTAGCTTTGCCGATTATAATAGCTCTGATTTTGACTCCTATCACCAACCAATCGAGGTTAATGAAGACGATACGCATAATCATATTGCGCATAGTCATACGCAGTCAAACGATTCTTCTCATATTACTGGTAAAGTTAAATCTGAAGCAACGGATGCTATTATCCTGTTGCCAGCACCACCGATATATAGAAACGGAGAAAATATTGCGGTTGAGCATGATCTCAATTCCGATACCGATACCGATACCGATACCGATACCGATACCGATGTGAATATAGAGACTAAAATCGATACGGCTGATATTAATACCAACAGCGACACTGATTCTATTGAAGCCCACGCGACCTTAACAGAATCTACTGATGCGAATAGTGTTCAAACTGACTCAAGCACTTTGACAAACGCAGTCAACAGTAACGATACCGTTGGAAGCACCAGTGCATCCTCATTGATTGCTAATTATCATAACTTTACCAATGATTTGACTGACAAAATTAAAAAGATGGTTTGGAAAGCAGTTCCTGACACTGAAGAGCCGTCTGCAGTTATCAATGACGCTAAGAGTACTGCCTTGAATGATGCAATTCCTAAATCCAAAGGTGCCATAATAAATAAAAGTGGCAATACACGCGACAAGGGTGATGCTCAAAACAACACTCAAAATCCTACAGAAGTACTCAGTACACCACGCAAAGAAGGCTTGTTTGCTAAGCATCTAAAAAAAGCCAAGACCGATCCTGTACGCCCATTACCGAAATATGCAGTATTGGCAGTGATTGATGAAGGCACGGGTATTCCAGAAGACAAACGTGAAGAAGTATTTAGCCCATTTGTGCGGTTGCAACAAAAAAATAAAGGTTCTGGACTAGGCTTATCGCTAGTATCACAAATCGTTACCGCACATCAAGGGCGCATCATTACTGATACGTTGAATGGACATACCAGGTTTTTAGTTGTCATACCAGTCAAGCACGACCCACATTATCACCAGCATGACTAGGAAGTGCCTTCAGTCCAATCTATTAACCTTTAAATGGGCTAAAAATGGCTAATTTTTGCCAAACATCGTCAAATAGCTTATCAATATCTCGATATTATTTGCGCTACTTTCCTTGTTTGACGGCAATTTATCTCATTTTTATCACCATTTTTATCACCATTTTTATCACCATTTTTAAAATAAGGACACGACCTAGTCAGCGATGCTATAGTCGATTCAATTTAAAAGTAGTACAAGGCAACCGAGTATATATGTATATTTAATACCTCAAGCGAGGTTAACGCAGTAATATTTTTATGGTGAAATGACTATATAAGGTGCTATGAACAGACACTTCATTCTACTCGATCGTCGCGACTCACATTCTACAAACCCCCTCTTACTAATAGCTATTAATCATAAGCCTGTCACGGATGTTCATATCCAAAGTGCTCGATAATATGCTATATTAGCGCCCCTTATTATAGGGTTATTAACGGTTGTTTCTTAATTGGCTTCTTACATTGTTAAAGAGGCCCGACAGCGCGTTTGTGACTATTAAAAAAATTATTGAATTTTGAGCCCTCCATGAATGACATGATTGTCTTAAACAATGTGACCAAGAGTTTTTTAAGCGACCGATCAATCAAAGACAAAGATGGCAAACCACATTGGTTTACTGCCGTTGAACCGACCTCGTTATCTGTCCAGCAAGGCGAAATCTTCGGCCTAATGGGATACTCGGGTGCCGGTAAGTCTACTTTGCTACGCCTAATCAATATGCTTGAGCGTCCAGATGCTGGTCAAGTCATCGTTGATGGCACTGACTTGACCACTTTGTCTGCCAGTGAATTGCGTATCGCTCGGCATAATATTGGTATGATTTTTCAGCAGTTTAATCTGATGTCCAATCGTACTGTTTTTGACAACGTGGCCTTTAATTTAACTGTTTCAGGATATCCGAGCCGCGACATTCATAAACGAGTCATGGATTGCCTAGAGATTGTTGATCTAACAGACCGCGCTGGTCACTACCCTGCGCAGCTGTCAGGCGGACAAAAACAGCGTGTCGGTATTGCCCGAGCGATTGCCCCCAGTCCTAAAGTATTATTGGCTGATGAGCCAACCAGTGCGCTTGATCCTGCGACGACCCGCAGCTTGTTGACTTGTCTACGCGATATCAACGAACAACTTGGCGTCACCATTGTGATTGTGACTCATGAGATGAGTGTCATCCGTAGGCTGTGTGATCGCGCCGCATTACTGCATCAAGGTCAACTCTTGGAAGTTGCAGATGTGAGAGACGGTCTGATTCAAGCGACCACCCCGATTGGCAAAGGCTTAGTGCACGAAGACTAATGAGGCAGGAGAAATAAATATGTTAACTGGTAGTGAATTATCCGCCTCGATAGACAAGCTGTTTGCCCTGCGCAAAGAGATTGTAAACGCGTTTATTGATACATTTATTATGCTTGGCATCTCAACGACGGTGGCGATTGTCATCGGTGGGTTGTTTGGCGTATTTTTGTTTTTATCCAGTGATCGACAGTTTTTGCAAAACAAAACATTGTATGGTCTGCTTGGTGGTATCACCAACTTTATGCGCGCTTTCCCATTTGTCATTTTGATGATTGCCATGAGCCCATTTACGAAGGCTATCGTTGGCACGGGTATTGGACCGATTGCGGCCTCATTGGTACTCGCCATTGCAGGTTCGTTCTATTTTGCCCGTTTGGTTGAGCAGAACTTACGTGAAGTACCACGCGGTATCATAGAAGCGACAGAGTCTATGGGTGCTCGGCCTCTGACTATTATAAAAGTCTTACTGAACGAAGCTCGCTCAGGGCTAGTGCTGTCTGTGACCATTCTGTGTATCAGCCTGCTTTCTTACTCGGCAGCCGCCGGTATGATTGGTGGCGGTGGTCTAGGTGACTTGGCGATTCGTTATGGCTATTATCGTTATCAAACTGAGGTCATGATTTTTATCGTTATTGTCCTATCAGTCATGGTTGTCTCCATTCAAGCATCAGGTAATTGGTTGGCTAACCGTTTGGATAAACGATAGAAAAAAAGACTTAGACAAAGCCAGTTAACGCTAATATGAATAATACTCAAGGTTTAATGCCGATTCATCCTAAGCAAAATGCTTGACTTTGTTACTGAGACCCTTTAATTTTGATACTAACTTAACAGTCGTTAACTTAGCAGCATTACTATCCCTAATGTTGCTTTTTTAATGGCCAGCGTTTGCCCTCCATCCCATCCCTCTTATTAAGGAAGTTCCATGAAATTAACAGATATCAGCCGTCAGTTAGCGACTGCATTTGCGGCCGTTGGCGTATCAAGCCTAGTCTTGGTTGGTTGCAACAACTCATCAGCACCAGAAGCGACTAAAGAGCCTGTTACTGAAGGCTCAACAGCAGAAACTGCCGCTAGCGATATCGATCCTGAGCATACCAAAATCGTCATCGGTACCACCGAAGGTGACTTCGCCGATATGGTGCGCAACCAAGTGAAAAGCTCACTGGAAGCGCAAGGTTACGAAGTTGAGCTGATTGCTTTTACTGACTATGTACGCCCAAACCTTGCCTTGGCTGAAGGTGATTTGGACATCAACATCTTCCAGCATAAGCCTTATCTTGATACCTTCAAAAAAGAAAACAATCTTGATCTAGTAGAAGTTTTCCAAGTACCTACTGCCCCACTTGGCATTTACTCAGGTAAAAAGACCACGCTTGATGATGTCTATAAAGGCATGAGAGTCTCTGCACCAAATGATCCAAGTAACTTTGCTCGTGCGCTGGTGATGATGGATGATCTTGGCTGGATCAAGCTAAAAGACAATATTGACCCACTAACGGCATCAAAAACTGACATCGCTGATAACAGCAAATACGACATTGAAATCATTGAGTTAGAAGCCGCTCAATTGCCACGTGCTCGTGATGAAGTCGACTTTGCCGTCATCAATGGCAACTATGCCACGGATGCTGGTATCAAGCTGACTGAAGCACTATTTCAAGAGCCTAGCTTTGCTTATGTCAACTGGTCAGCCATCAAATCAGCAGATGCTGGCAAAAAATGGGTCGAAGATGTGACCAATGCATATAATTCAGAAGCCTTTAAAAAGTATGCTCATGAAACTTTCCCTGGTTATAAGTACCCAAAAATCTGGGGCTCTGATCACAGTGCGCACACGGATACCGCAACAAAACCTGCACCTGTAGAAGCGGCTGCTCAATAAGCTCTTAAGCCAAAAACACTTAAATATCGTCTTCGTCCCGATTGTAAACGCCCATTGCTAGATAGTGATGGGCGTTTTTTATGGACTCAATTTTACGATTTTTATTTTTTAACCGCGCGCTGCTGTCTATCAGTTACTAAAAATGACGTTACAGCCTGTTTGTCCTTTGTAGGAAAGCGTCACGTGCCCTTTTACTTGCTGCTAATTTTTTCTATAGTGTGTAGGTTAAATAGAGAGGGTAATCAGGATATTGATGATCCGATGCTCTATCAATAAATACATAAATAACAAGGATAATAAGATGCGTGCTAAAACTTATAATATTCGTACCGCGGGACAAGCAAATATTCCTGTACTAGGGCTTGGTACATGGCAATCGACCGGTCAAGGTTGTGTTGATGTCGTCAGTCAAGCGTTGAAAATGGGTTACGAGCACATCGATACCGCTCAAGCTTATGGTAATGAAAAAGAAGTGGGTCAAGGTATCAAACAATCAGGGGTATCTCGTGATAAGTTCTTTTTGACCACAAAGATTTTTCCTGATGATATGAAGTTTGAGCCTGAGAAATTGATTGCCGCCGCCAAACGCTCTTTAGCAGATTTAGATACTGATTATGTTGATTTACTACTATTGCACTGGCCCGATGACCGTGTTCCTTTATCCGAAACCATTCCTGCCTTGTGCGAGCTACAGAAACAAGGTTTGACACGCCATATCGGGGTTTCTAACTTTAATATTGCTAATATCATTGAAGCTGAGAAATATGCTGATGTACCGATTGTGGTCAATCAGGTTGAGTTTCATCCGTTCATCAAGCAAAAAACCTTGCAGACTTTTTTGAATAATCACCACATTCTACTCGAAGCTTATTCACCACTTGCACGCGGTGATGTATTCGATAATGAGATTATTAGAGAAATCGCTGACAAACATAATGTCACGCCAGCACAGATATCATTGGCTTGGATTCTGTCAGACAAGCATCGTATCGCTATTCCGAAAACGTCTAACCCTGATCATTTGCAAGGCAACTTAGACGCTATAAAAGTACAGTTAAGTGCGGATGATATTGAGAAAATCAGCAGCTTAGCGCGTGCTGATGGGCGCAAAATTAAGCATCCAGATTACTCGCCTGAATGGGACGACTAAGTTCTTATAAGAAACTATCGAAACTTATTAGTACCAAAATTCATGTAAAAAAAGAGCCGCTAATATATTATTAGCGGCTCTTTTACTATGATATGGACTATATAACTACTGCTGTAGAGTATCCGTCTCATGTACCTTTTCAGCAGGATTATATTGCTCAGAAGGAGGCACTACACCGCTACGGTTGTTTTCTTTCATCGATTTGGCCACTTCTGGCGGCATGTAGTTTTCATCATGCTTCGCCAAGACTTCTCCAGCGACAAAAGTATCACCCTGCATCTTACCTGTCGCTACGACACCTGAGTTTTCAGCAAATAAATCTGGCAAAATACCTTGATAAGTCACTGGTACTGTCGATTGAAAGTCAGTAATGGCAAACTCAACGTTTAGTGGATTGTCTTCTGCGCGCTGGACACTACCCGCAACGACCATACCGCCTGCTCGAATACGCTTATCTTGTGGTGCTTCACCTTGTGCAATCGCGGTAGCATCAAAGTAGTAATCGGTCTGTTGCCCAATGGCATAAAGAACCAATACCACGGCTATCGCCGCCCCTGCAAGCGTAAACATAACCCACATCAGTTTTTTGCGACGAACTGCGTTCATACCACTACCTCATTGATGAGTCACTGTTTTATAAACTATAGTCAATGCCATACAAATATATAAAACAGAAAAATTTGAAGAAACTACCATTAGAAAAACGTTCTAAAAATGTCTTTCTAATCGTACTCTTCTAATGGCTATATGGTAGCATTTTTCGGACAAATCAATAAGCCATATAACCTCTGTAGCAGTCACCTCTTTATCAGGTGCTAAGTTACAGATTGAGTGGCTAAAAATTAACGGCTAACGCTAGATAGGACGAACCTACTAGTTAATTAGGCTGTTTGGTGACAGGTATGGTTGTTTTAGCCATACGCTGTGCTTGCCGCGCTTGCTGAATGGTCAACTGTTTGATTAAAGCCTGTCGTTGTCTACGACTGTAAATAACAAAAGCCAGCATCATGCCAACGGTAATTGCCCAGCATGACCAAACGAACACGCCATGCTTACCCATGGCAAGAAACTCAGATACGCTATAAAAGTAAGGCTGCATAATATTTTCCTAGCCGTGATTTTTTTTGGCGACAGTCATTAACGTCATTTAGCTTGCCCGCGAATGTATTCTTTGACCCACGCTTTGCCTTGATCACGATACAAGATAAGCGTATTGGTACGATAAATCGCTAATGTTGCCACTAATAAATAACTACCAATAATCATCAGTAATAAGGGCATCCACATATCTGCTGACATCTTGGGCGCGGCGGTCAAAGTAAAGGTCGAGCCTTGGTGCAAGGTGTTCCACCACTGTACCGAATACTTGATAATGGGCAGATTTACTGCGCCAACAATAGACAAAATAGCGGCGGCTTTACCACGATTGGCAGTATGCTCAAACGCGGCAAATAACGCCATCACGCCCGCATACAGAAACGCCAAAATGAGCATAGAGGTCAAACGTGCATCCCAAACCCAGTAAGTACCCCAAGTGGGTTTCGCCCAAATAGAGCCCGTGATTAAGCTAATCACACAGAGCAAAAATCCTAGCGGAGCAAGCGCCTGTGCCACCAGACTGGCAGTCTTTATTTTCCAAACTAAAAAAATGACCCCGAGCACTGCTAAGGCAAAATAGATGGAAATGGCGATACTGGCAGCGGGTACGTGGATAAAGATAATACGGTAGCTATTACCTTGTAGGTAATCAGGCGGCGCAAAAGCGAGACCCCAGACACTACCGACCAATAGGCAAATACTTGCTAATATGGCTAACCACTTGACCCAAGGCGAAAAAATGCGAAAAAACTGCTTGGTACCCACAGTGGTCAAAAAGCCTTGCCAGATGCGCTGCCACAAGCTAGGAGATGAGACGTTATTCAAGTTGGGCATGGGAATAAACCTATTGGCACAGCGTATTGGTTGTAACCGATATAGCGCATCATGGGCGCGACTACCTGCTAACCTGCTGGCGTTAAACACTGGATAAAATCTACAAGTGATTGTTTGCTTAGTTAACTGACTATTATAGCAAAATTGCCAGTTTTCAACATGCTGTTAATACAAAGGTTTTTTATAGGGGTTTTTATTACAAACTCTCAATACAGAGAGTTGTACATAACTTATGTCGTTTCTAATTCAGCCACGCCATTTTTAACGTCATGGCAATCACCCATGGCATCACCAAAACCGAGATAATACTGCCTGCTAGTAATAAAGCCAGTATCGGTAAACCATTGAGACCAGTGGCAAATAAATCAACCGCTCCTGTGGCAAAAATTAACACTGGTAACTGCATCGGCAAAGCAATCAAAGGCACTAGCACCGCACCATTCTTTAATGACAGCGTCAAACTACTCGCGACCGCTGACAGCATCAACAACATCGGACTGCCCGTCACAATAGAAGCCATCAATATCCACGCCTCAAACCAACTAAGCTGAAACAAAGGCACGGCAAGTAAACTAAGCGCTGCCACAATACCACTACTAAAAATCCAATGGATAACCAAACGAATCAACACCCATAAGGGCAATGACGCTTTGGCAACGACCAATTGTGCCAGTGTGCCATTATCAAGGGCAGGCTTAAACAAACCGTCAACACCCATGACCAGTGACAGCAAAGCGGCAATCCAAACTGCCGATACGCCAAGGCGTTGCAATAGCGCAGGCTCGCTACCCACTGCTAGCGGAAATAAAGTGATAATGACCAAAAATAGCACTAGCGGATACAGCCACTGCACGGCGCCTTGCTGTTTGACTTGCCACTCGCGCCGCCATAACTGTATAAAGCTGATACCGCGCACCGCAGCTAAGTCAGCATTTGAGCTTTTATTCACTGTTTGTACTGGACCGTCTGTTTCTATCATTTATTTGCTCTTCTACGGATGCTTGTAAAACTTATACTGAGAGTATGCAAACTAGTATTCAAACCATATAATCGGACAAATCGAGCACTTGATTGGCAACACCAACGGCCTGATGACTGGTCATTAATATAGCGCCGCCTTCATGGGCAAAATCGCGCAATCTGTCTTCCATTCGCGCCACCATATCGACATCGAGGGCAGTAAAAGGCTCATCAAGTAGCCATAATGGTGTCACCTCAGGGGTCAATAAATATAACCGTGCAAGGGTAATGCGGCGGGTTTGCCCAGCAGATAAATGGCTTGAGCTAATCGTCTCAAAGCCTTGTAATCCAACCCAAGCCAAGGCGTCATCAATATCAGTAACGCTTGGGCTAATCCCATATAAATTCAGCAAAAAGGTCAGGTTTTGCGCGACCGTTAGACTTGGATGTATACCTAACTGGTGCGACACATACAAAGGCTGAATAGGTAAACTTGCTATTCCTTGATAGTAAACTTCACCTTCCAACACTGGCAATAACCCAGCCAGCTGCATTAGCAAAGTCGTCTTACCCGTACCATTAGCACCAATCAAGTGACAAATACTGCCTGCCGGTAAATCAAGCGCAACGCCTTCGCATAGAGGGATTTCGCCGCGCTGAACGGTCAGCTCATCAAGCGCAAGTAAGGCGGTATTCAGAGCTGTCATCAAAACCTCTCATTATTTATTAAGCGGCAATCAATATTCATCACAAACACAGATGACGTTCATGGCATAATACTTTATGCTTACCCCACCCACACAGTATAACAAATTGTCGATTATTATGACCTCAAAACCTATGCAGACTTCAAAAGATAACCAAAATTTAGATATGCCAGCGCTAACCATAGATGGCTTAATCGAGGCACAAGTTGCGTTTATGCAGCAATGGCTACGCATGCAAGCTGAACCGCTGTCTATGCAGGCATGGCAATGGTTTGCTGCACAGCCATTGAATAAATATGTCAGCGCCGATAATTTGCAACAGCTGATTAATGACTGGCTACTCAATCAACCGATGACTGATGTGATACGTAAAGATATTCGCGATATCTTGCATACGATTATTTATCATCCAGTCAATGATAACGTGCCGTTGTCTGAGCTGGTGGATGACACTCAAGTTGAAACCCTTGCCAATTATGTGGGTAGCCATGAGCAGCAACGCAATATCTTAATTCATACCTTGGTCGGCAACGAGACTTTTGCCGATTTGCTAACCCAAACGCTCTATCATGCCATTAATGACTTTATGGAAACCACGTTAGATAAAGCGGGTGCGGCTGGTAAACTGATGAAATTTGGGCGCAGCTCTTTTGAAAAGGCAACCAATAGAAACCTTGACGAAAAACTGCAGGCGTATTTGCATCGTAATATCAAAGACTTAGCACGCCGCGCAGAAGCCAATGCGCAAGAGCATTTATCAAATGACGAAGTCGCGCGATTATTAATCACTGGTTGGGCGCGAATCAAAGACCAGCCTGTCAGTCATCTACAGACTTATCTTCGTGATGAACCTGACAACAGCAGCATCGGTCATATCGAAGCCAGCATTCAGCAAAGCTATAACCGCCTGCGCCAGTCACCTTACTTACACAGCCTTGTGGCAGCGAGCATCGATACTTGGTATGGTAATCATCAGTCAGATACTATTGCGACAGTAGTTTCGAGTCTTCATATTGATGAGCAAGCCATGACTCAATTGAGTACAGCGCTATTACCTGTGGTGCACGATGCCATTGAAAGCGAGTGGTTGACGGCACATACTCGTGAAATGTTACAAGCGTTTTATGAGCAACCGAATATCAAAAAAGGCTTAGCATTTAATACCTAGTCGTTTACTGTCTTGATGTATTTGTCTCAGTTTCCCATCTCATTCATTTATTTGACAGCACCATACTTATGAGTCAACGTAATACACTCAGCTTGTGGCAAAAACTCAAACAGTTACTGACTGGTTCAGTAGCGCAGGCTGATGAAATTGATATGATACAAACAGAGCCTCATGACATATATAGTAGTGATACATATAGTAGTGATAAAGATGATGAGGATACTAGTGACGCTCATGATGATACCAAAATCGATTCTGAATCTGATGTCAAAAACACAAGCGAATATTCAGAAACTGACGCCTTTAACTCGAGTGCCAGTCAACACGAAGCTAGCGACACGCCCATTATCGATTTTCTGAAACAGTACTTTAATGATAAGCAGTGGCACTATACTCACTATCGACCTAAAAGTAGTGGCAACAAAAACAATGACCGTCAGCAATCGCATCACTTATCGCTTAGAATGCGCAATAAAAGTCTCGATTGCGGCTATTTGTTTCGCGTGCAAGAAAACAACAAGCTGCTAGCAGTCTATGGAATTTTGCCATTTTTAATACCAGAGAGTCATCAAAGCGCGGCGATGCTACTGATTACTCAAATAAATTATGACTTGTTAATCGGCAATCTAGAAATGGATGTCAATGATGGCGAAATACGCTACAAACACGCTATCGATGTCGAAGCGGTAGGCATCGGTAATGATGCTATCGAGCATTTATTACAAAGTGTCATCGCGATGACCACGGTCGCGAATGAGATATTTAGTGATTTGATCGATAATCAAAACCCTGCGGAAGACTTACCGACATTACTAACCGAGCTACGTCAACAATCAGATTCTAGAACCTTTTTTTTGCCAACGCAATTTGTGCAGTAATGAACAGACTACCATAGCTATCTGTAGCTTTTACAATGTCTCATCAGCACCTTATTGTTAAAGCGCTTAAATCTATTTACCCTTAATATACTTTTCAAAAAAGACATCCTCTAACACTATGCTAAAAATTGCTTACTCTGATATTTTTCGATATTCCGTGCCTGAAAAACACCGCTTTCCCATGCAAAAATACACCATGATTCCTGAGCGGCTATTGGCTGAAGGCACTATCAGTACCGACAACTTTTTTGCCCCTGCATGTTTGAGCGAAGATGAAATTTTGACCACGCATACTGCGGACTACTGGTATCAGCTGAAAACCCAAACGCTACCACGAAAGGAAGCGCGAGCCATTGGCTTTGAAATGACACCAGAGCTGGTAGAACGTGGGCGTTATATTGCTCATGCCACTTATGAATGTGCATTATATGCGCAGCAATATGGCGCGGCGATGAATGTCGCAGGTGGCACGCATCATGCGTTTGCTGATCATGGCGAAGGGTTTTGCGTGTTTAATGATGTTTGTATCGCGAGTAATTTATTATTAAATCGCGGACAAGCGCAAAAGATTTTGGTGATCGATTTAGACGTCCATCAAGGCAATGGCAATGCCAGTATTATGATGGATGAGCCACGCGTTTTTGTGTTTAGCATGCATGGCGCAAAGAACTATCCATTTCGAAAGCAAGTATCAGATTTGGATATTGAACTAGACAATGATACTGGCGATGCGGAGTATTTGCAGTTACTAGAGGCGACATTACCACGTTTGATTAGCGACGTTGCGCCAGATATGATCTTTTATCAATCCGCTGTCGATGTACTGGCAACTGATAAATTAGGAAAGTTAGGGCTGACGATAGAGGGTTGTAAAGCGCGTGATGAATATGTATTACGCCAAGCAAAAGCCGCTAAAATTCCTATCGCTATCGTGATGGGTGGTGGCTATTCAGAAGATATCGACGATGTGGTTGAGGCGCACTGTAATACCTTTCGTTTGACGCAACAGATATTTTTTGATGAAATAACAAAATAATGCGCGCATAAAATAGCATCTAAACAGCCAGCTGCCTCGCGAGCTATCTTACAAAAATGCCATAACTCCCTGCCAGCCGACACGAATACCAAGCACGGTAAGTATCAATAAAATAAGCTGACGAAAGCGTGCTTGTGGTAAATAACGACGTAAGCGGATACCAACTAAAAGCGCGGCAATAGATAAAATACTGAGCAAAGTAATCAGCTGCCATTCACCACTGCTGAGCGCCATAATAGGCTCACGTAATACAATTATTTGGGCAATTTTACCCAAAAAATAGCACATGTTGCCGACTTTGGCGATGGTATTTTTATCATCGCTGGCAGACAGTAGATACATCATCAATATGGTCGACATGGCATTGGTCGAGCCGCCAATCACCCCTGCACTAAAACCAACGATGATTAACACAGGCTTGGTAGCAGGTAGACGGAGTTGCTTACCAAGCAAGCTGCTTATGACATAAAAACCAATAACCGCTGCCAATAGCAATAAAATATAGGCGCTATCGACCCATAGTAAGAGCTTCGCGCCTAGAATACTACCAAGTAAGCTGGTCAACGCCAATAACCAATAGCGCCTGCCGTAATAGATGAAATTTTGCCAGATCGTACGGTCGCCACCCGCGAGCCAAGTCATCGCATTAAGCAATAATGATGGAAAAATGACCAATACAATAGCATGTGGTAACGGATAGATACTAGCAAGCGCAGTGGTCGTCACCAACGTCACACCCAGCCCACTAATACCGTGTAGCAACGATGCCAGCGCAAAGATTACCATCAATAACAACGTCTGGGTGCTATCACTATCCATCATATTAGCCATAAACATTAAGACCTAATATCTGGATTCATAGTGACATAACTAGGCATTGTGACCATTGTGGCGTTGCCATATTGTCTCACCAATGATGCCAGCCAACTGCTCGGCAATCTTATCTTTGCTCGCCTTCTCAAGTGTGACGCTATCGTGCTCATAACGCTCTGAGAAAAATACCTGCATGGCATTGTCATCGCTGGCAAAACCAATGTCTGCTCGTGAAACATCATTACAAGCGATCAAATCTAAATCTTTAGACACCAGTTTGCCACGAGCATAGCGCTCGATATCTTGCGTTTCTGCCGCAAAACCAACGACAAACAGCGCTGGATGCGCAAGCGAAATCGTCGCTAAAATATCAGGGTTTTTGACCAAACTCAGCGTCATAGCATCTTGGGTTTTTTTAATTTTTTGCGGGGCAGCTTCTTCAGTACGATAATCAGCGACAGCCGCCGTGGCGATAAAGATATCCGCCATTACATTTTGATTCTCGCTATGAGCATGATGCTGCTTATCATCAATTTCATGGCTGTGGTTATGACTGTGGCTATGATCATCGCCACAATCACACTCGCCATGATTTTCATGTTGATGGCTATGGTCGTGATCGTGATCGTGAGAATGGTCGTGCTCATCTTCAGGCACATACTGTAGCGCACTGTGCGTACCATCCACGCACTGCTGCGCCGCCATCAGCATCTCTTTAGCCGACAATACATCAATACGTGTGACATTCAGCGGTGTCGGCAGTGCCACTTTGCCGCCCGCAATCAAGATAACGTCTGCACCAGCAGCCACGCACGCACGTGCTAATGCAAAGCCCATCTTGCCAGTAGAGTGATTGGACAAGTAGCGCACCGGATCGATAGCTTCTACCGTCGGTCCTGCAGTAATTACCACGCGTTTACCTGCCAATAATTGCGGCGTGGTTTGCATGGCGTTAAATAATAACACTTCTGCCAAGAGCTGCTCAGGTTCAGGCAAACGCCCTGCTCCCACATCACCGCAGGCTTGCTCGCCACTAGCAGGCGCAATAATTTGATAATTCATATCGCGCAGGGTCTGGACATTGAGATTGACCGCAGGGTGCGCCCACATCTGCTGATTCATGGCTGGTGCAATGATGACTGGTGCCGCCGTTGCAAGGCATACGGTTGTCAATAAATCATCAGCCATGCCCATCGCGAGACGCGCAAGCGTATTTGCAGAGGCTGGCGCAATGATGATTAAATCTGCCCATTTCGCCAATTCGATATGCCCCATCCCCGCTTCTGCTTTTTCATCGAGTAATGAGATATGCACCTCATTGCCAGTCAAAGCTTGCAGGGTCAGTGGCGTAATAAAAGCTTGTGCCCCTGTGGTCATAATGACACGCACCTCAAAGCCTGCCTTGATTAATAGGCGGGCAAAGATAGCAGATTTATAAGCGGCGATACCGCCAGTGATAGCAAGCACAATATTGGACATAAGCATGGCATCAATAAAAAGTTGAAAGATAAAATTGCGCTTATAGTAACAATTATGAGATAAGTTGGGTAAGAATTTCCGTATTTACTCAATATATCTGGCAGCAATCCATTCTCAAGGAGTGACAATGGCGATTAAAGACTGGCATGAAGATGATAGACCACGTGAAAAACTACTAAAATTTGGGGCAGCTCATTTATCCGATGCCGAGATATTAGCGATATTTCTGCGCACAGGTACGCAGTCACAGTCAGCTATCGAGCTGGCGCGTCATTTGATCGAGCAATTTGGTAGCTTGGCAGAATTATTGGCAGCGCCGCAAGAGACTGTACTTGCTTGTCATGGTATTGGTCCTGCCAAATACGCGCAGATATTGGCCTCACTTGAGATGGGTACGCGTTATTTGGACAGTCAGCTTAAAACTGGTCACGCACTTGGGCGCTCGCAAATGGTCAAATACTATATCAGCACTCAGCTGCGCGGGGAGCATCGCGAAGTCTTTGCGGTACTTTGCTTAGACAATGCGTTAAATCTCATTAATTTTGAGATACTATTTACTGGCGGCATCTCCTCTTGCTCCGTCTGTATCAAACACGTTCTGCGTCATGCTTTGAGTCACGCTGCCAGCCAACTCATCGTCGCGCACAATCATCCGCATACCGATGCGACCCCTTCAACGGCAGACAACTTATTAACTTACGAGCTAAAGAAAGCCTGCGATTTAATCGATTTATCCTTGGTAGACCACATCATTGTTGGACGCAATGAGACATTATCTTATGCAGAAAGCGGCTTAGCGCCTTTTGGATAATTAATTACGACTGTTATTTTTGCCTATATGAGAAAATCTTGATACATATAATCGACACAGCGTAGCATTTTAGCTATTGATAGTTATCGGCAACTGTTTCATATTGATGGCTAAATTTGTCTTTTATTTGTCTGTCACTGGTTAGACAGTTATCAAAGCCACTTTTGTAAAATGCTCAACAAATTAAAATTGATTATAAAACATGCTACAAAATCCATAACGGCTCATTGGTTTAATTTGGTCACCAGACCCTTAAACATCAGCAAAAATAACAACAAGATTTATTCAAATACTTTAATACACACACATTTTTCGCGCTTTTGGTTTAGCGTTATAAAAGGAGACAGTCATGGCAATTGGCTTATTTATTTTGGCAATCATTATTCAATTAGCCATGGTTTTGGCCATCTTTTTATTGTCCCTATCACGAGTCACAGGCAGTATCGTTGCCCTAGTTACCGTCCTTGTCACCGCCTTTATCAGTCCTTGGTCGCTTATTCTGGGCATACCAATTGCTTTACTTTGCATCGTTTTGCTCGTCGCCCCTATTCGTCAGTCACTGATTACCAGACCTGTTTACAAGACTTTGGGCGGGGCAATGCCGAGCATGAGCGATACCGAGCGCGAAGCACTCGATGCGGGTACCAGCTGGTGGGAAAAAGAGCTGTTTATGGGCAATCCCGACTGGGACACTTTTGCTCAATATCCCTATCCAGAGCTGTCGGCAGAAGAGCAAAGCTTTATTGATAATGAAGTAGAAGTACTATGCGCCATGCTTGATGAATGGAAAATTCAGCATGAAGACAAAGAGCTGTCGCCTGAAGCGTGGCAATTTATCAAAGCCAATGGATTTTTAGGCTTAATCATTCCAAAAGAGTTTGGCGGTTTAGATTTTAGCTCTTATGCACAAAGCCGTATCATGAGCAAAATCGCTTCGCGCTCGCCGACCGCTGCGGTTACCTGTATGGTGCCAAACTCGCTCGGCCCTGGTGAGCTGTTGATGCATTACGGTACGGACGAACAAAAACAGCGCTGGCTACCCGGTCTTGCCAAAGGCGACGAGGTACCTTGCTTTGGTCTCACTGGTCCTGAAGCGGGCTCCGATGCTGGTGCGATTCCAGATACAGGAGTGGTTTGTTATGGTGCGCATGAGGGCGAGCAAGTGCTCGGTTTGCGTATGAACTTTTCTAAGCGCTGGATTACCCTCGCACCTATCGCCACGGTCGTGGGGTTAGCATTCAAGATGCACGATCCTGAAGGTTTGCTTGGCAATCCTGATAAGACCGATTACGGTATCACTTGTGCGCTTGTGCCTGCCAGCCATGAAGGTGTCATCATAGGACCACGCCATAATCCAATTGGCTCGCCATTTATGAATGGTACAGTCGATGGTAAAGACGTCTTTATTCCACTAGATTACATCATCGGCGGCGTCGAAAATGCGGGTCGCGGTTGGCGTATGCTGATGGAGTGCTTGGGCGTTGGTCGCGGCATCTCCTTACCAGCTTTATCAACCTCAGCCAGTGAAATGACGTATCTGTCTGTCGGTGCTTTTGCCAAAGTACGCGAACAGTTTAAAATCTCTGTTGGCAAGTTTGAAGGCGTCCAAGACGCTACCAGCCGCATGGCCAGTAACACTTATATGCTAGAGGCATTTCGTCACCTCGTCACCTGCGGTCTGAACCAAGGCGGTACACCATCAGTGATGACGGCAATGGCAAAATACTATGCGACTGAAACCATGCGCAGTGTGGTCAATGACGGTATGGATGTGGTTGGTGGTCGCGCGGTACAGATGGGTCCACGTAACTTTTTGGCTACCCCTTATCAGGCAATTCCAGTATCTATCACGGTTGAAGGCGCAAATATCTTGACGCGTTCACTCATGATATTTGGTCAAGGCGCGATGCGTTGCCATCCTTATCTCTTTGATGAGCTGCAATTGTTGCAAAGCGAAGATAAAGAAGGCGCACTCAAACAGTTCGACACACTGTTTTTTAAACATTTGGGTTATACCTTTAATCGCGGCGCAAAGGCATTTGTCGCAGGTTATGTCGGTGGCAGTAATCATGCACCAAGCTTCGCAGACAGCTTTACTCGTCCCTACTACAAACACATCAACCGCCTGAGCGCAAGTTTTGCCTTAACGGCTGACATGGCATTAGGATTGCTCGCTGGTGACTTAAAACGTAAAGAGATGCTGTCTGGGCGCTTAGCTGATATTCATAGCCATTTATTCATTAGCACTGCTATTTTGCAGTTTTATGAGCATGGTACTAAATCAGCGTCCGAACGCTTGCATGCTGAGGTTGCCTTACAAAATAGCTTATATACCATTCAAGAAGCTTTTGAAGCCTTTTTTGCAAACTTCCCTAATCGTATGGCAGCCAGTTTGGTCAGTTTTGTGACTTTCCCCAGCGGCTCTATCTTTACGCCGCCAAGCGATGAGCTCAAACGCAAGCTGGGCGATGCTTTTATGGATGACTTTGAAGCCAACCCGTTCCGTGATTATCTTAAAACCATGGTCTATTATAATACTGAAGCCGATGATGTCACTGGACGTATGGAACACGCTTATCAAACGTTACTTAGCATCGAGCCATTATGGCAGAGGTTTAAAAAGGCTGAACACAAGGACAGTTTTGAAGGGCTTACTTTTGAGGATCATGTGGTATATGCCAGCCAAAACGGCGATATTACTGAAGAAGAAGCTGAAGTGCTTATTCAGTACAACGCCATACGCTTTGACTCATTATTGACTGACGTGTTCGATAAACACTTATTGCATGCCCAAGAGCGCACCAATCCACACAGCCTTGATAATGCCGTACAGCAATTAACGGACTATGCACAATTGAAAAATGACGCGCAAGCTAGAAATGGCATTGCGACAAACATGACAGCTGAAAATGATGTCGACTCTAATAATTTGGGTACGCCCGTCAGTACAGACAAACCAACTGGCGATGCCAACCCCAATCATGGTTATGAGAGTGACGGTGATGTAGAAATGGTCAAAGAGCAAGATACTATTGAGGAGGTACGTGCACAGACCAACTTTGATGAGTCTGAGCCTAAGATCGAAGCACTAGATCATCGCCACCGTGATGCAGAGTCACACTTAAGTGAACGTATGAGTAACAACCATCGTCTGAATCAACATAATGCTGACGACCTAGAGCCTTCTGAAATATCTGAAGATGCAGAGAATGTGAAGGATAATATAGACAAACCTGCCGCTACTGATCCTAAATGGCAGGATGGTCTACGCCGTGATGAAAGTGACAAAGTCTAAAATAAAAAGCTTTGATAATTCTTAAAATGACAAGCTTTGAAATAACAAGGCACAAAAGAATCAGGCTTAAAATATTTAAAAAACAATAGGTGTTAAGGCTGCTATAGTCGAGTCAATTTAAAAGTAGTACAAGGCAACCGAGTGTAGATGTATATTAAATACTTCAAGCGAGGTTAACGCAGTAATACTTTTATAGTGGAATGACTATAGAAACCTTGCACGATACATTCTGATCATTCACTTAGAAAAGACTGCCCTATTTGAGCAGTCTTTTTTTAGTTATGAATCGCCATTTTTAACCGTTAAGGCGTGTTTGATGATTCAACCATGACACTGACAGAGACTGTTTTTTAGGCAGTTTGACGTTAAAAATAGTAAATCTGTTCATTCTAAGCGTCTACTTTTAACAATGAAATGGCAAAAAAACAGTCCTGTCTCCTTCTATTCATATTGGAAATAATACTAAATTCTCCCAGCTCCATATAAAAAATATGTTATAAAACTAATTAAGGCATGAACATTACCGTCATTTTACGCTTTGTCTGGAACAGTTTTAGCGATCAGTAGTGATTATTTTTGAATTTTCAACACACCCTAATATTGGTCAATATGCCTTATCATTTACCTACTTTAATCGCGAAAAATTCGGCGCAGATAACTTAACTATTGATTTATATTACCTTAGTCATAAAAAAACGTTGCAGTATCCTTAACAATTATTTTATATTGTGCCCCGAAAACGTGACACTAAGTGGAAGTTGAAAGAATTTAATAGACGTAGCAAGAGCGGTGATAATAATGGCAACAATCACATTGATGTGAGCAGCCTATCTATTCGCTACTGGGGCACGTACACAAAGGATATAAGTTATGTGGAAAAATATGGGACTGACCGGCAAGATTATTGTCGCTATGGTACTCGGTATCATACTGGGATTGTTTATAAACTATTCAGGACTGAACGCTGAAGGCGGTTTCATTCATACGTACATTACCAATGGCTTCCTCGCCATTGTCGGCAAGCTATTTGTCAACTCGCTCAAAATGCTAGTCGTGCCTTTGGTGCTGATCTCACTGATTTGCGGTGTTTGCGGTATCGGGGATATTCGTTTGCTTGGTCGCATCGGCACCAAGACATTTCTTATTTATATGATGACAACAGCTCTGGCTATCGCAACAGCGATTGGGCTTGGCGTGCTATTTGGTATCGGTAAAGGCATGAATATCGAAACCGAAGCGGCATTTGAAGCAGCATCAGCGCCGCCGCTGCTTGATGTTTTCTCTAATATTATCCCATCAAACCCCATCAGTGCGATGGCAAATGGTGATATGTTATCGATTATTTTCTTTGCTATTTTGATCGGTGTTAGTATCTTGATGGTGGGTAAACCTGCCAAAGGCTTAGTGCAGAGCTTAGAATTAATCAATGAAGTCATCTTAAAAATGGTGACCATCATTATGAATCTTGCACCTTATGGTGTATTTGCGCTATTGACCAAAGCAATGGCAGAGCTGGGTTTAGACTTGATTTGGTCACTGCTCGGTTATGTGGCGGTATTGGTCGGCTCATTGGCATTCCATTTCTTTGTCACTATGATGATTGTACTCAAAGTCTCTTCGGGCTTATCCATCAAAACCTTTTTGGCAAAAATGCGTGAAGTTCAGATTTTTGCTTTTAGTACGTCAAGCTCGAACGCGACGATTCCTATTACCTTGCGTACGGTCACTAAGCGCATGGGTGTCAATAACTCAGTTGCTTCATTTACTGTTCCATTTGGTGCGACCATCAATATGGATGGTACCGCCATTATGCAAGGTACGGCGACCATTTTCATTGCCAATATTTATGGTATTGACTTGGGCGTGACTGAGTATCTAACTGTCATTCTAATGTCCGTTTTGGCTTCCGTCGGTACCGCTGGTGTACCGGGTGTTGGTCTGATTATGCTATCAATGGTATTTGCCCAAGTCGGTCTACCTATCGAAGGTATCGGTCTTATCTTAGGTGTGGATCGTATCCTTGATATGTTACGTACCGCAGTGAACGTCGGTGGCGATGCTGCTGTGACGGCTATTGTGGCAAAATCAGAAGGCAAAATGGATTTGGCTATTTATAACGATCCTAACGCTGGTGCAAAAGACGTGTTTGATGGTCACATTGATGAAGACAATGAGCGTGAATTCTCTGAAGTCTTTAGTGATGGGATCATGGGCAGTGAGTACGATGATATCGATCGTCGCCGCTAGGCACTTATATTGAATAGATTTTGATAATTTATTCAATATACATAAAAAACCTCAGTCATATTGGCTGAGGTTTTTTTGCTTTACTAAATACATTTAGGGCGTGTTGAACAACAATCAACCAAAAACGTATTTGGTTACCATCGCCAAGCATACCACTACAATCATCGGACGAATCAGCTTACTACCGCCCTTGACTACCATATGAGAGCCAAAATACGCACCTATCGTTTGTCCCACCATCATGGCAAGCCCTACTTTCCACAACACATTACCGCCCAAAATAAAGAATATTAACGAACCAATATTGGTCGATAAATTCAATACCTTTGCTGCACCTGTCGCTTCGATAATTTGCCGACCGCGCAACGCCACGTTGCCGAGCGCAAAAAACATCCCTGTGCCTGGTCCAATATAACCATCATAAAAACCAATTAATGGTGCAACCACTTTTTGCCATTTGCCTTCTGAGATACGCGGCGCAGCTTCTACTTCGCCAAGTCGAGGCGCAAACAAGGTATAAATCCCGATAGCCGCAATCAAAAACGGAATCAGTGTCTCAAGCAGATCCGGCGGCGACATCTGTACAGCGATAGTGCCGAGAACAGAACCGATAAAAGCGCCAACAATAGCTACTTTGATACGTTGCGGTTTGACCACCCCTTTTCTAATCATCGTAATAGAGGCTGCTAGCGCACCTGAAGCGGCTTGTAGCTTATTGGTACCGAGCGTTAGCACTGGTGGGATATTGGCGAGTAACATGGCGGGGATGGTCAATAAACCACCACCACCAGCGATGGCATCAATAAAGCCTGCCAACGCTGCCACAGCGGTAAGCATTAATATAACCTCTAACGAAAGCGATAAGTCCATGACGCTGACCTGTAAATTTTATGATGGAAAATGAGTAAGTTCTAAAACTGGCTTTAAGAACTGGCTTTAAGAACAGGAAATAAAATATTAGTAGCAATGTTGCTATCAACTTTGCTATTCATTAGCTGATAGTACTGCTGATATGTATTAAAGCTGTGACAGAACATCACAAAATGCCAATCATTATAAAGATAAAACGCTAAAAAAAGCCAAAAACGTAAAAAAGTCTGCTAGATTTGTCTAACGGCTTAATAAGTATCTAAAATAAGCAGCGATTGATTAAAAGTATGTAACGACTGAGCACGATTTTGTCTGCTCTATCGACTTTATAATATCGCTATTATTAATGTGGCAAGCGGCACTTATAACTTTTGGTTGACGTATTTTGTTGTCTATATCAATAAGAGTATGAGAAACTGTTGCTGTCTATCATGTCTTTATGAGTCGTGTCATAGATATTTGAGGTTATTGGATTAATTTGTAATTCGTGTTTAGCAAATGAGGATGATATGGCAATACGCAGGATTAAAGCATTTTTTGAATTTGAGGCAGCGGGCGGTATCGTCCTAGCATTGGCTGCCATTGCTGCAATGATTATTGCCAACTCCCCTCTCAATGTGTGGTATGAGGGCTTTATTCACGCACCCGTTGCCATTCAAATCGGTGAGTTCGCTATCGCTAAAGACGCTCATCACTGGATTAATGACGGTTTGATGGCGATTTTCTTTTTTTTAGTGGGACTTGAGCTAAAGCGTGAAGTGCTGATCGGTGAGCTGTCTAACGTTAAGCAAATCATCCTGCCAGCTGGTGCGGCACTCGGTGGCATGATTATGCCAGCGATTGTCTATCTGCTTTTTAACTATAACGAGCCTGAGTTTTGGAAAGGATGGGCGATTCCAGCCGCGACCGATATTGCTTTTGCCCTAGGTATTTTGAGCTTATTAGGCAACCGCGTTCCCAACTCTTTAAAAGTATTTTTAGTATCAATTGCTATTTTTGATGATATTGGCGCCATTTTAATCATTGCTTTATTTTATACCAGTGATTTGTCATTAGAGTCATTGGCAGTGGCAGGTCTATGTCTACCCTTCTTATACCTTCTTAATCGTCGCAACGTCACCAGCATCACGCCTTATCTGCTGATCGGTGTGATCATGTGGATTGCGGTACTCAAATCCGGCATCCATGCCACCTTGGCTGGCGTGGTCTTAGCACTATTTATTCCTATGTTTGACCGTACTGATCCTGAGCACTCACCGCTAGAAGAGCTAGAGCACGATTTACATAACACCGTTGCCTTCGGTATCTTGCCATTATTCGCATTTGCCAACTCAGGCATATCTCTCAAAGGTGCAGGCTTCGCTGAGCTGTTCCATTCAGTACCGCTTGGTATTGCGGCCGGTCTATTCATCGGTAAGCAAATTGGTGTAATGGTTATGTGCTGGTTAATCTTTAAACTTGGTATCTCAACCATGCCAAGAGGCATGAATTATAAGCAGATTTACGGTGCAGCCTTACTCTGTGGTGTTGGTTTTACCATGAGTCTGTTCATTGGCGGTCTGGCATTTGCTGGTGAAACAGCCTTATTTGATGAGCGCTTAGGTATTATTATGGGCTCAATCGTCTCTGGTATCGCAGGTTACCTCATGCTCAAAGTCAGCTTGAAAGACAATGTAAGCGGCACCTCAGTCGATCTGACTCGCCCTCATTAATAAGAAGATAAGCCACTTAAAGGCGATTTAGCTTATCAGTGGCTTATTATTTTATAGTTTACGTACTTTGGCAGCCGAGCATGGTTCATTAAAAGTATTTTTCATTAGCCATATCAGCACTTGCATCAATAGCCATAGAAGAGATAATCATGCGACAGTTTGTACTGCGGCCTTCGTTAAGCTTGGCGCTCCTTGGTAGCATTGTTTTACTATCAAGCTGTGCCACGCTCTCTAAGCAGGAGTGCCTCGTTGGTGACTGGCAGGCTATTGGCTACAACGATGGCGTGGCAGGTTACCCATCAGATCGCCTTGCATCACATGCCAAAGCCTGTGCCAAGGCCAGTGTTGCCCCCAACTATCTGGCATGGGAGCGCGGTCGCCAGCTGGGGCTTAAGCAATACTGCACGACCAGTAATGCTTACAATGTCGGTCGGCGCGGACGTCAGCTCAATAATGTCTGCCTCTTAACCTTGGCGAATACACTGCAAACTGCCAATCAAAAAGGCTTAGACTATTACGCCTTAGACAGTCAGTTAGACAAAGACAAGCGCCTCATAGAAACCTACCAAGAAGAATTTGATAAGCTAGAAAGTGGGGCGATGTTAAACTTTGCTAATGAAAAAGAAGCACGTGCGCGCTTACTGTCATTAGCCGACGAGCTGCGTAAAGCCAAGCGCCGCATGAATACCACGCAAAGACAATTAGAAGCTCTAAACCAGTCAAATAGCTATTAATATAATTGGCCTTGTGAAATAATCTAATAGGAAAATATCTGGTAAGAAAGCATTTGGTAAGAAAGCATTTGGTAAGAAGGCATTTGATAAATATGGATTCAATCAACATAACTGATAAACAGACGGCTGATACTTTGAATCACCAAAAATCCTCAATAAAACCTTATCAGCGTCACGGACGGACGACCGCGATTGATGACCATAGCGACTTGCAAGTCTTAAAGCGCATCAAGCGTTATTTATTGCCAAAAGACTTCGTTATCTCGCAAGATTTATTAAATGAAATAGTCACAGGCTACGATATTGGCGATTCACTGGCAGATACATTGGCCGCTGACGGCATTCGTTTTGCAAAGCCCCTACAGCAATTTATTATCAGCGACAACAGCAATAACTTCGACGCTGACCTCGCAAATAACCCTGCATTTAACGTTTTGACTGAACAATTTAGCCGTCATCCCGATTGGTTCGATCCCAAGCTCGCCCAAATCGGTGCGGTTGCCTATCGGCGCTATCCGCTGATGTTGATTTGGCTATTACGTAATGTCGCCCTGATGGCAGGCTACAGCATTCCTGCCCTCTCCCTGCCGCTCATTCAGACAGGTGCATTGATGCATGATGCCCTGCCGCGCCTGATGCGTACTTACGCTTATATCCTAGCTGTCTCTGAACATCCACTATTACATAAGTCGAATACGAGTGCACGCAATAACCGTCAGCCTATCGAGCAAGTATTAGCGATTGGTTCTGAAGGTTGGCGGCAATCGATCAAAGTGCGGCAAATTCATACTTTAGTACGGCAAAACTTGCTCAAAGGTAAAGGCAATGCTGCTAAAGGCGTCATACCAAATGCCGACCAACACCATAATCCAGATGGCAGCTGGAATACCGCCTATTGGGGCCTTCCTATCAACCAAACCGATATGATTGCTACTCATTTGCAGTTTTCATTGTTGATTATGCGCGGCTTACGGCTGCTTGGCGCACGCATCAGCACTGAAGAAGCAGAAGGTATCCTGCATCTATGGAATCTTGCCAGCTATTGGATGGGCGTTGACTTAGATCGTCTGCCAAAAGATGAAACCGCTTGTTGGGAGTGGCTCTATACCTATTTATCAATTCAGCAGCTTGATTTTAAAATGGGACAGCCATTAGCCAAGGCCCTGCATGATTTGCCGCGTCAGCTGATGGGCGAGGACAACCGCCGTGGGCGTTTCGTTGAGATGGTCAATGCTAGCGTGACCCGTACCTTAGTCGGCGATGATATCGGCGATGGGCTGGATTTGCCAAAATCAAAAATCCGCTTTGGCGTCTTATCGTCGGTGCCGATTCTTTTTGCTCTCGATACGGCACGCCAACACAATCAAACGATAGCTGAAAAATTAGAAGCTTTCCGCGCCAAACGCCAAGATAATATGAATTGGTGGCTAAAGAAAAATGACGAATATTATAAGTAAGCAATTATAAATAAAGCATAGTAAATAAACGAATAATAATTAAACGTCAACCGCCTTACGAGTTAATTGCGGGTATTTTGGATGCGATAATACCACTCAAGCTGGCGATCAAAGCCTGTTTCCAACAAACTGGCAATGACTCGCCCTGTCAGACCCCAAACCGTTTCACCATCCACTTGCCAGCTAGGAGTGAGAATGGTCGCGGTCTGATCTTGCATCGCATATTCTACTGCATACTCGACGGTAGGCTGAGTCAGCAAGGTTTCAAAATCTGCCCAAAAAATACGCGAGATTTCGCCAAGCTCAGGTACTAACAATAAATCTGGCGCAATCAGTGCCACAATAGGACGGACACTCATACCACTTTTGGAGGTTTGAATGGGCAATTGACCAATTAGCTGGACTTTATTGGGTGGTAGTGCGGTCTCTTCACAGGCTTCACGCAAAGCGGTGACGACATTATTACCATCACCTGCGTCATGTTTACCCCCAGCACAAGAGACCTCACCAGCATGACTGTTCATGTGCGCAGCGCGACGTGTCAATAGCAGTTTTGGATGGCGTTCATGAGTGATGGCGACCAATACCGAGGCATCGGCAATAGGTGTCTGATACAAGCTATCTAGAATGCAAGCGCTACGAGAGGTCTTAGCGTCGTATAGCGCAGGACTGGTGACAGCATTTAAGGTCTCATGCTGCACCCGTTCCGCCAACGTTCTAATGGTGGGATAACGAATAAAGTCCGGCACAGCGACTGAAAACTCATCAAAACGTAGCGACTGCGGGGGGAGTAACATTATCATTGCCCTATATTTTTATCAGTATGAAGCATCAATGCCATTAAATATAAATAGCAATCAAATACAAATATTGACTACTCAGGTTCACCAGTTTATCTTTTTTGACCTTATTTGGCATCGAATGGTGGAGCTTGTCTCTTGCAGCTATTACAGTGCTTGCGCTAGAGCATGCTCTCATTTATAACCATATCAGTCGCGGCTGCTATTACTGTCACCATTGGTAAAGCCATCATTCAATAGTTAGTGTAAGTCTAGCCTAGCGCAATCTGACCTTGACTGCATATACTTTATGTGACTGAGCTGCTCTGCCTATAGAACTCATTAATCCAATTATTAACACATCATAACCGTAGCAGAAACCAGTTGCGCAAACCTGTGTGCTTGTTATTATCACTGCCAGTGTGATGAGAATTTGTGTTATCTTAGGATTAACAGCTATGATCACCTAACATCTGATAAGCTAAAGTCATACTATTTTATAAAATAAGAACCATAATTCTTCAAAGAACGACAATCCTTTTTCTCATTTCTATTTATCATGTATATTTATCATTAAATAAGGCAGTTGATATGCGCTATTGTTTACAATGCGGTCATGAAGCGGAACGCAAAATACCAGCCACGGATAATATCCCACGCTTGGTATGCCCCAATTGCCACTATATTCACTATGAAAATCCAAAAGTGATTTGTGGCTCACTCGTTGTGCATAAGCATCGGGTACTGCTATGTCGCCGCGCGATCGAGCCACAGTATGGCTTATGGACACTGCCAGCTGGCTTTATGGAAAATGGCGAAACCATGGCAGAAGGGGCCGCTCGTGAAAGCTTTGAAGAAGCAGAAGCGGTCGTCATCAATCCGCATTTATATTGCTTATATGATATTCCTGATATCGGGCAAATCTATAGCATCTATATCACTGAGTTAAAAGACGGTGCTTATGGCATCGGCTCTGAAAGTCTTGATTGTGCGTTATTTACCGAAGAAGATATTCCATGGGACAAACTTGCCTTTGAAGCGGTACGTCGCACTTTAAAAAGTTACTTTGCTGACCGCAAGCAATACGATAATCATGAAAATTTCCCTATTCATCAAGATATCATCGGTAAAGACCAAGCGATCAAGCGATACTAGCCCTAAACATATAAAGAATAGAGTTATAAAAAATAACCTTATAAAAAAATCGACTGCTTTACAAAAGTGGTTGGTAAAAACCATTGATAAGTCTTATGCTAAGTTTTGAATATAGCCACTTATCAATGGTTTTTTATTGTCTGAAGTTAATCGTTTAAGCCGACTTGCGAGAATATTATGCTGACTTTATTGCAACGCTCTTTACCGCTACTACCACTGACCATCGCCATGACTCTAACCAGTATAAGTATCACCAGCCATGCGGAAGATGCACGGTTAACCGCCAAACAATCCGACCCACAAACGCTTGGCTGGATGCAAGGTTTTCCGCCGCCTGCTGATAAACTGATTACTCAACCTTCCTCTAATTTTTTTAGTTTTCCCAAGCTGCGCTGGACGGTCTGTCATATCCGTGAGTTGATGCCTACCACTGACGTCAGTCGCGGTATCGGCGCGCCTTCCAAGCTGAGCTATGCGCTAGATAAAAATATCGATGCCATCACCTTTATGCCTACTAACAGTAAGCGCCCGATGACTTGGAAGCAATCACTGGATGCCAATTATACTGACGGCATTATGGTCATGCATCATGGCAAGGTAGTATACGAGCGCCAAAACGGCTGCCTCAATGAGCTGGGCAATCATGCGGCGATGTCGATGACCAAATCAATGACTGGGCTGTTAGCAGAAATCCTCGTGACCGAAGGTAAGCTTGACGATAAAGCTTTGGTGGCGTCTATCATTCCAGAGCTCAAAAACAGTGGCTTTGGTGATGCAACCGTACGCCAAGTCATGGACATGACCACAGCGCTCGATTATAGCGAAGACTATGCTGATCCTAATGCCGATATCTGGAAGTATTCAGAAGCGGCAAGCCCATTACCAAAACCGAAAGACTATAAAGGACCCAATGGTTACTTTGAGTACCTTCAAACAGTTAAGAAGAATGGCGAACATGGGGAAGCTTTCAACTATCGAACCATTAATAGCGACGCCCTAGGTTGGATTATTTCGCGTACGACTGGTAAAGCGGTGAATGAATTACTCTCGGAACGCATCTGGCAAAAAATCGGTGCTGAACAAAGCGCCTATATGACGGTCGATGCTAAAGGTACGCCGTTTGCCGGCGGCGGTCTTAGTGCAGGTTTGCATGATATGGCACGCATTGGTAGCTTGATGCTCAATAAAGGCGAGATTAATGGTGAGCGCTTATTCCCAGCTGCGGTCGTTGATAATATCGAAGCGGGTGGCGATAAAGAGGCTTTTGCGAAAGCCGATTATAAGCAGCTGACTAACGGCAGCTACACAAGCATGTGGTGGTTATTTAATAACCCCACGCCCATCTATGCAGCACGCGGCGTCCACGGTCAAACTGTCTATGTGGATCCAGCAGCCGATATGGTCATTGTGCGTTTTGCGTCATACCCAGATGCCAGTAACGGCAAAATAGATCCGACTTCTTTACCTGCCTATAAAGCAGTCGCCAATTACTTAATCAAAAAGTAAGCCTTTAAAAAACGCTATCAAGTAATAAAAACCGCCGCTTCCATTTTTAGTGAAAGCGGCGGTTTTTTATAGCAATTAAGTCAATAGATTTTAAGTGAACTAGCTCTTAATTTTACAGACTTTAAAGCCAAGCTCTTTTACTGCTGCTTCTTTATCATAGGGCGCGAGTACTGCACGTACATGCTTTTGCTCTTGTAGATATTGCTTAGCAACGCGCTGCAAGTCTGCCACGGTCACGGCCAATATTGAGGCACGCATTTTACGCTGCCAGTCGACGCCGCGATGATGCAAATCTGCAAAGCAGGCTTTAACCGCCTCCCCTGCTGGAGAGCCTGGCTTATCCATTCCTGAGATAATACCTAAGATGGCCTCTTCTAACTGCTCGTCTGTTTGCGGCTCATTCAATAGCCATTCGATACTAGCATCAAAATGCCCAAAGGTCTCAGCACACTGCGGATCACGGTAGCTAAAGAACTTAAAGGCACAGGCATTGGCGTCGTAGCCCGCACCGCCGCCATAAGCACCGCCGCGCTCACGAATAGCGCTATGCAGATAACCATTGCGTAGATAAGGCGCTAATACCATCAAGGCTGCTGTATCAGGATGATCAGCCGCTGGTACGGTATAAGCGCTGGCATTATGATAGACGTTGGTTGGCACTAGCCACGCTAAGTCTTCAACATCGAGCGCCACATCACTTTCTAGCGCTTCGACCGCGTCTTTCTCACCATTTAACGCCGCATCAAGTTGCAATTCGGCAAACTCGCTTGGAATATTGGCGTCGATACTCGCATCAGAATTTTTTAACTGCGCTGCAATCTTCGGCGCTTGACTGTCTTTCCAGCTATCAACGATTAAATTGCTTAAGCGTTCGGTTTGCTCCGCTTCACAGATGATAACCGCGTGCTTAGGCAAACTAATTAGACGTTGATGTAAGTCCATCAAGCTGTTTGCTAATTTATCCCACTGTGCGTCATCGCTACTGGCATGAGTTAAGAAGTCTTTTAGCGCGTTCAATGCTGGCAGACCACTGCGCACGTACTCTAATTGCGCTTGGCGACTCATGCCGCGGCTGGCGGTTTGCATGGCATAGGAATGACCTGAACCAGCAAGGTTTGATTGCCAGCCTGCTTGACGCTGCTGCAAGATTTCTTTGATACGATCATGCTCACTAAAGATACTGTGTTCCATGACTTCTTTGAGCAAATCAATCGCTTCAGGTTTACGATTCAGCGCGCGCGTTGCCACCACAAAGTAGCTGCTAATCGCTTGGCTGTCGTCAATATTGGTACGCTGACTGATACGCGCCGTCACTCCTGATGAATGAGCCGCTTGCTTGGCCTGCATTTCGTGAGCGCTGAGCGAATCTGTACCTAGCTCTGATAACAAGCTTAAATAAATAGGCAATAACGGATGATTAATTACTTCATTAACGGGTAGCTCGCTTGTATCCTCATTACCAATCGCATCAGTCAACGGTACAATTATTTGATAATAATATAAGCCGTTAGTGCCCGCTTCATATTCAAATAACGTACTGTCTTTGCCACTTAAATTAATCTGCTTTTGCGTGCCTTGCTTAAAGCTGATATCGGTTGGAACGTCTTCTAAACCCACTTTTGGCAATAAGCTTAAATCATCAGGCGCTGCTTGGCGCGCTGCCAAATCAAGCGCTTGTTGTTTTAAGATAGCTTTATCATCAGCGGTCAAATCCATCTCGATGGTATCAAGACGGGTCTGCTCAGCTGCCGCCAAACGGGCAGTTTTTTCGCTGTCAGGCGTCATTGTGACGCGGACACGATGCTGATTATCAAGCAAATGCTGCTTGATTAAATTCGGTAACCATTGCGCATCTTTTACTTGCTCACGTAGCCACTGCAAATGCTCATCGACTTCCCAGACATCGATAGGATTACCATCATGAATAGCAGTGCTAAAGCCTTCTAGCATCAGATTTAGACCATAGGGCATGCTATCGCCGCCGATATGACGCTGATCAATCTCGATTTGGTGCAGAATCGTCTCAATGGTTTCATCATCAATCGGTTGGCTCGCGACCTCTTTAAGCAAATCAATAATGCCTTGCTCTACCGCTTCGGCGTGTTCAGGGTTAGAACCGCGCAGACCGGTATAAAAGACCATTTCATAATGACTGTCATCCAAACCTAGTAGCGGACTTGGCGCTTTACCGAGTGGATGGCTATCTAGATACGCACGCAGCGGCGAACCAGCATGTTCAACCAACACGCCTTCTAATAAACGCAATGCCAAACGCTGCTTTGGATCAGTAATCGATGGTAATAACCACGCAATGACATGATGAGTTTGGTCAGGACCTGCTTCGTCAGCCGTATAAGTATCAACCGCGCTAATCGGTGCAGACAGGCGTTTTTCAGGACGTGAGACGTGTTTTTTACCCGCTTCAAACTGAATCAAGGCATCTTCATGGATTTTGGCTTGGGTTTCAGCGACTGGAATATTACCAAAGCTCATGATCACGCTGTTTGACGGATGATAATGGCTCTGATGGAATTCAACCAGCTCAGTATGGGTCAAGTCAGGAATATCGGCAGGATCGCCGCCCGAATTATAGTGATACGTCGTCGTTGGGAATAAATGATGGGCGACCGTATGATACAACTGGTCAATCTCACCACTCATTGCGCCTTTCATTTCATTAAAAACGATACCCTTAAATTGCGGCTTGTCATTTTCGTCTAACTCTACACGAATACCTTCTTGGGCAAAATCCAGCGGATGAATATTCGGAAAAAACGAGGCATCCAGATAAACGGCTAGCAAATTAAAGTAGTCATTTTTATTTTGCGTCGCATACGGATACGCCGTCCAATCGGCAGCGGTCATCGCATTCATAAACGTGTTCAATGAGCGTTTAATCATCGAAAAAAACGGGTCACGAACGGAGAACTTCTCAGAGCCACATAAAGCCACATGCTCTAAAATATGCGCTTCGCCTTTTGAATCCATTGGCTGAGTTCGAAAGCCCACCAAAAAGGCGTTTTCATCACTTGGATGTGCCAAGTGGTAATGCATCGCGCCTGTTTTGACGTGTTGGCTTATTAATACGTCCATCGACAATGCATCGATATGGCGGTGCTCAATCAGCTCAAAGGCAGGATGCAAAGTTAGATCAGTAGTAGATAACGTGTCGGTCATAATTTTCCTTATGGATTGCTCTAATTTTATTTAGAATAATATGCGATTAGTGACTAAATCTAGCCAGTGGCGATAAAATAAAATCGGAGTAAACAATAGATAGATAGTGTATGTAATACTTATCGTAGGGTCTTTTTTATATGATAATTATATAAAAATATTGTGAGTATTATTGTGATTAACCTATGAGTAATATTCAAATTTAATGGCATGTACCCGTGCATCATTTTAAATGACAGCAATGCACTGGTATAAATTAAAAAGAATTTGCCTAACGGAATTAGATGGGGTTCGCACCTTCATAAGTCAAGATACTATAGTGATAAAGATGACCAAGATGGCAGAATGTCGGATTTTCACAAAGCGAACTCAAAGCTTACTTAACAGCAGCCATCAGTAGTGCTATAGTTAAAATCATCTGTCACAAGGAGCCGCTCATGAGTTACGAACATATTTTATTGGTCACCGACTTAATGTCCGATGCTGATGTGGTCGCCCAAAAGGCCAAACGTATCGTCGAGAATCGTCCTAACGCTAAGTTATCGGTATTACATATCGTCAAAGATACTATGGTCGGCTTCGGCTATGAGCTGGTGCCAGCCTCCAGCTTATATGACGAAATTGACGATGAACGCTGTCAAGAAGCGCGCGCTAAATTGGCACAGTTTTTGGAGCGTAATGACCTACATGCAGTGAATTCTGAAGTGACCACTGCCATCTCTAACAGTGAAGGCATCGTCAACTATTGCCACAAGCATGACGTTGATTTGTTGGTCATCGGTCGTCATGAACGCCATGGTATCGCAGCTTGGCTCAGTGGCGCGACGGCAGACAATATCTTGCCTAACGTCCCATGTGACAGCTTAGTCGTAAGACTGGATAAGCCCGTTAATAAGTAGTTTAAAAAAAGACTTAACGCTGTATCTAAATTATTTAAACCTATCAAAAATAGCGCATCGGATAACTTTGCGCTTTTTTATTATTTATTGACATAGTAGACATTCTCGCTAATACCTCTATATTTCTAAGACCTCTATATTTATCACTAAAGTTAATCTTCTGTCAAAATATCAATAAAACTTTGCCAAATCGGGCTTTGATGGCGGGCTTTATGCCACACTAGCCACCAAGTTCGTGACAAATCGATGCCCGCGACTTTCACCTGTACCAGCGCTCCTGCTGTCAGCTCTGCCTGAATGACATGCTGTGATAAACAGCCAAGACCAATATCTGCACTCACCATATGCTTAATAGCTTCCGACTGCTGAATCGCCATCACAATTTCCGCATCAGGCAAATGCTTGAGCAGCTGCTCGTCGATAATTTGCCGTGTACCTGACCCTGCCTCTCGTACCAATAGCGGCAGCTTTGCCAGTTGTGCAATGCTAAGCTCGTAGCAATTATCCGCATCGTTATACGCTGCCATGTCTGTCAACCATTTGCTATCGCGCTTGGTAAAGATCATCAAGGTATCTGTCCGCCACGCACGCTGCTCAATGACTTTCATATCTGTGGGGCGTGGCATACCCTCTACGAGCGCAATATCAATATTTAATTGTTCAACTTCGCTGACCACTTCTTGAGTATTGGCGATATACATATCGATATGGGCATCGGGTAGCGTCGCATATAGCTTGGCAAGCAGCGGCGGCAGCACATAATTGCCAATCGTGGTACTGGCACCGATATGAATCTGCCCTGCTTGATGCTTATGATAATGCTCTAGAGTTAAGGCCTGCCCCAAGATGGCTTGTGCCTGTATATAAATAGGATGGGCGTTGGGGTGCTGATTGAGCCTACGCCCGACGCGCTCAAACAATGGCATCTGCAGCCTTGCTTCTAATTCTGTCAGCGCACTACTGACCGCCGACTGCGATAAATGCAGCGCTTCACTGGCACGGCTGGTACTACCCGTTTGATAAATACTGACAAACACCGATAATTGCTTGAGGGTAATCTTTGGTAATACCTGCATGGCTTTTTTCATAATTTCTCTGACATCCTATCTTATTGATACAATCTAAAAAGCACCTGTTATTTTAAAAAACCTTTATTATCTAAAAAACCATCTTTTTAGCCCAAAGACTTTTATTAACCTAAAAAATCGATAGTTTTTATCTAATTAATCTGTTTTTATTATAGATTGGTCTGCCTTATAATGTCTATTCATAAGCTTATGCTTATTTCGATTATACATAATAGGACAGTCAGTCATGTACGCCTTGACCCAATCAGTAAATAACTATTTCCCGCGCAGCCGCCATTTAGCAGGGCTTATCGTCGTGCTGATTGGCAGCTTATTTTGTTTATGGCTCAATACTAGTGTCAACACATGGACCAATGGACGTATCGTTGGCTTGTCTTCTCTCACTTTAGCCATTCTCATTGGTATGGTATTGGGCAATACGGTCTATCCTAACCTTGCTGAGCGCTTAAGTGTCGGCGTGGCATTTGCCAAAGGTCAAATATTGCGCCTCGCCATCATGTTTTATGGCTTTAAGCTGACCCTAACGCAAGTATCAAGTGTCGGACTGTCTGCGGTGATGAGCGATGCATTGGTATTGACATCGACCTTTTTACTCACCTATTGGATAGGTACCCGATGGTTAAAAGTCGATAAACAAACGACGCTATTGATTGGGTCAGGCGCAAGCATTTGCGGTGCCGCCGCGGTGATTGCCGCCGAGCCTGTGGTCAAAGCGGAAGCACACAAAGTCACTATTGCCGTGGCGACAGTGGTGGTCTTTGGTACGGTTGCGATGCTGCTCTATCCGTTTTTATACCATCTTGGTTGGTTGCAACCTTGGCTAAATGCTCAGCAGTACGGGATTTATACGGGTTCCACCATTCATGAAGTGGCGCAAGTCGTCGTCGCTGGTAACGCCGTCAGCCCCGAAGTGGGTGACACAGCGGTTGTGACCAAGATGATACGCGTCATGATGCTTGCTCCTTTTTTACTTATTTTATCGTTTGCCTTAACCAAAGGTAGCAGCAACAATGGCAAAAAACCATCGTTTATAAATCGCGTTCAACAAGTCAAAGTGCCTTGGTTTGCCTTTATATTTATTGCCATCGTTTTACTACACACTTGGGTGCCGATGACCGCAAGCTTTGAGCGTAGTATGGTGATGCTAGACGATGTGCTGCTTACCATGGCGATGTTTGCGCTTGGTCTAACCACGCATTTGGGCGCTATTAAACAAGCTGGCGTTAAACCCCTTATCTTGGGGGCGATTATGTTTGCTTGGCTGATCGTTGGCGGTGGATTGATTAATATTGGCATAAGCTTACTTGGCTAAAGTAAACTACCAAACATCCTTACCGTTCGTTATCATTCTTGCCATGAGTTATATAGATCAAAAAAGCCGATGACTATGCTAGTCATCGGCTTTTTTGGTTTATCGTCTGATTTAAAAGCCACTCAATATAAAGCGCACGTTACGTTATAGATATTAAGCTTTTAATTGCAAATAGCTTATCTTAAATCGTAGATGAAAAAAAAACGAACCCGAAGGTTCGCTTTTTTTTCATCTTGCTCTAAGTGTCTATAAAGACAAATTAGATAGCAACGATGTTATGGGCTTGTGGGCCTTTTTGACCTTGAGTTACAGTGAACTCAACTTCTTGGCCTTCAGCTAAAGTTTTGAAGCCTGAACCAGTGATTTCGCTGTAATGAGCAAAAACGTCTGCGCCAGTTTCTGGAGCGATAAAACCAAAGCCTTTAGCTTCGTTGAACCACTTAACTGTACCTTTTTGAACGTCTGACATAATATAATCCTACTTTTAAATTTATTAATGGCCTAGTGACCGATAACGCTTGCAAATAGCTACTGAACGATAAATATTAAAACGAAGGATTATAACTAATACTACGAGGTAATGATTTGGTGCAGAACTGCTCTTAAGCTTGGACGTATTATAGGGGGAACATCCTGATTTCGCAAGTCTTATCTTAGCTTTCATGTAACTAAAGCCTATTTTTTACGATTTTTGACCTGAAAATCAACGTATTTTAAGCATTTGGCAAACGGAACAAATAGACCGCTACCCCAGTACAGACCACGGCTACCAGCCATGCCATCCATATCATATCGGTGGGAATATTAAAAAACAACATCGTTGTTGAAATAGTCATCATTATTGTTGCTAACCACTTAGCATAGAGTGGCACCGCATGATTATTTTCCCAATCGCGGACAAATTTCCCAAAGTATTTATGATTGATCAGCCAAAAATGAAAACGCCGCGAACTACGTGCCCAGCAACCTGCCGCCAGTAATATAAAAGGCGCAGTCGGCATGACTGGCAGTAACACGCCGATAATCCCTAATACAAAAAATAGCCAACCCAGTATGACAAACGTCCAACGCACCGTTGGGCTGTTATGCTGATTGGTTTTGGGTCGATAATAAAAAGCTTTTTTGTGTTGGCTCATAAAAATACTGTCATTGAATGATATGTAGAGGCTAATATTTAATAAAGATTAGACAGCTAGATTGTTAAACCAGATAATCATTTATAGAACTGCCTACCTATATAGGTAGCTAAGCATGCAATATCACTTAAAACGGTACAAGGCTATTTTTACGAGGTTTTTGCTATCAATAGGTACGTTTGGTTAGTGGTTGGGTAAGTGAACTCACCACCTTTGACTAAATTTTCAGCAATGAAAAACCGCTCATAGCTAGACTATGAACGGTTTTATCGTTAAAGATACTATCCTAATTTATTCATTTCGCTATCAATCCTATCTCGCGTGCCTCTTTTAGCCAGCTTGGGAACTCCTCCAGCATATTCTCATATAAGGCTTCTTCGCTGATATCATCCAAATCATCGAGTTCAAAAAAGTCACAATTATCAATCACGCGCCCTGTCATGTCGTCCAGTTTTTTTAGGATGCCATAACCACGACCACCCAAGCCTACAAACTGCCAAAATATCGGTAGTTTCGCGGCTTCCGTCATGACTCTGGTGATACCGCGATTGTCATTCACCCCGCCATCACTGATAAATAGCACGTATACAGGTACATCCAAGCCATCTTTTTGGTAAAACTCCGTCACGGCTTTCATGACTTCTGCTTCGTTATTCACACGTGGGCCAAGTGCCCATTTGCGCCAGCCGCCATGAGCGTTGTCAATGAAACCATCATAGTTATTCAGCCCAATCTCACCCAAATACTGCGGATCTCGGGCAAACGCCCAGCAGTCTAGCTCTTGGTCGTCATCGAAGCTCACTGCCAATGGCAATATGCGATTGACTACCTCTTGCACGCGGCCTTTTTTGTACTGTCTGTTCATTGAGCCTGAGGCATCTAGCACCAATGCTACCTTTGCGGTTAATTGCTGCAATTGGCGCTTCTCAAGCGATATTGTGGCTTTTTTGGCCAGATTGACCAGTTTGGGTGCTTTGTCTAGCATGACCTTTTCTAGCGATGGTTTTGTTTTAACTGGCGTTGCGGTCGGCTCTGCTGTCGAGCTGCCCTCTTCTACGTCACCACCGAAATGCTGCACGATGGCGGCAAGTCCACCATTAAAGCCTTGCGCGACGTTAGATACTCGCCAAACGCCACTCTTACGATACAGCTGTATCAGCATACTGGCTTGCTGCTGGGCAAAGTCTGCTGCTTGATATTCTGCTTGCGCCTTTTGCGATTGTTGCCAAATGCCAATCTCTAACGATTGAATTTGATTGAGCGGCGTGTCGGCTGATAACACAAAAAATAAGCTGTCTATATTCGTAGCCAGTTTGGATAAATTCACCTCAAACTCGGCTTGGATGCTGCTAGAGGATGATGGCTGTGACTCGTAATGGGTGAGCTTGATTTGCCCGCATGGTGAGGCTGGCTGATTATAAAACACCATGTAATCATCGTTGATCAGTTTGCCCGCTGCGTCTAAGGCAAAGCAGCTGATGTCCATCTCTATCGGGCTTTGGCGAGTGAATTTAAGCGTGATGGGTGCGGTATCGTCAATAGCAAGATTGCTTAAAGGCGCGCGTTGTCCGACGGTGAGATGGTTCATGGTGTTCCTTGTATACATTTGAATGCTTATAACAATTACTTGTGTTAAAAGTTATTATCTGTTTCGTTAAAGAAAAAATCTTTATACTCTTGTCGATACCACTCGTATAAAGACTCATGAGAAACATTTACCTCATACTTACCTGCCGCAAAACAATCAATAACATACGGATCGAAGTGAAATACCCACCCTTTAGAATCAATACTAAAACGGTCATTAAAGGACTCATCTCTTAATCCATTGATACCATCTATCAACCAATCATCTTCATTCTCGTCATATTCTTTTTTGTGCCTGAGAAATTTCTGTTTTTGTACTTCTCTAACAATCACATTTTCAAAAAAATCTAATATCTCTTTTTCAGTTTCATAGTCTTCATAGAAAAAATCACAAAAGCTTAAAACATATAATTTATTGTCTTTAATTCTTAGATTCATATTTTTTGTATAGTAGTTATCATGCGCTGCTCCATTAGAGTAATAGTTAATATCAAACCTTAAACTTACAAAGTTTTCGCTTAAGTAGCAAACATCGCATACTGTAGAACTATAATCATTGTTAACTCTCAACTGATTAGCTACACCATAGTCAACATTTTTAACGCCTAATATCTCTTTCTCAGACTCTAAGAAGCTTTCTAAGTAAAAGCTTTCCTTTTCGTGGCTCTTATTAGGTAATATTCGACAAGATAACTTATCACTCATTCTTTGAGCGGTTAACAGTTGGTTTAGTTCGCGAGCAACGATGCTTACTTTTTTTGAATCGAAGTAAGGATAACTATAAGAAAATTGATAACCAGGGTTACCGTTTTCTATTTCATAGTCATATTTCATTTCGATTTCAAACACACCATTTTGTTCGCTTTTTATTACAATATTTCTTTGTGAAGCTGCAAGGCTTAAAGAGCTTAATACCTTGTTCCAACTTTCATCTTCTACACCCGGTACTTTTATATACTGAACTTTGCTAGTTAAATCACTTGGAGGTAAACAGTCATCTAACAGTATAGGTATACAGAAAATATAATTTTTCGGAAACTCATCCAACTTATCTATAAAGTAGTTCAATTCCCTTCTTACATAACCTATTCTATCCAAACTTTTACTCGAAATAAATAATATACATACGTCGGTGTCAGACATATGACTCTTGATTTCATCATTCCACGACATACCTGGCAATAAGTCAAAAAAATCCATCCAAGGAGTAAATTTTCTATTTTTCAAATCTTCATAAAATGGTTTAACTTTGTCTTGATCATCTCTTGTATAACTGAGGAATATTTTCATAATCAGATTCTTATTTAGATATTTAAAATACAGTTTTATTATATAAAGTAATTTATTGGAATTTAAATCCAATAAATACTATCGAAGCAATGAAAAAACAAGATAACCAAGCTCTTTTGTAGCCCAGACAGATGTATTTGAGTTCATATCAGAAGATAGTATTACCTACAAAACACTATGGATAATAGCACACAAATATTTAGTTATAGCATAGACATAAGCCTTACGACTAAATAGTAGATAATAAAAAAACGCCATCACAATTGTGACAGCGTCTTTTATTACTATAGATATTTAGCTTTCTTTACAAAGCCTTTAACTCTTCCATCTGCGCCGTCATCGCCGTCAACTGACCTTCTAACTCAGCCAGTTTCGCCTTCTCAGCATCGACCATTTCCGCAGTTGCTTTGCTGACAAAGCCTTCATTACCTAGCTTACGCAAGATACTTTCAGCTTGCTTAAAAAAACCACTTAAACCCAACTAAAACTATCACAGTTACAACCAGTCCCAACCAACCAAATCCCTTTGTTCCTTGTACTGGTATCGTCGCATTTATTTCAGGAAATAGAATAGCGCCATACGATACTAGAGGTAATATCATCAGCAAGGTATCAATATGACGATTCGGTGAAAAGTATGGAGGATTTAAAAATAGATAAACAAGCACATATACCACCATAAATATAGTGGCGAAAATGGCATGCTTATCTAATGACTCATGACGATTCCAATAGAAAAATAGAATCGCCATGATCAAGAATGCAAGTATTAAAGTTATTGCCATTATAATGATTGCTTAGACTACAACGCTTTCAACTGCTCCATCTGCGCCGTCATTGCGGTCAACTGCCCTTCTAGCTCAGCCAGTTTCGCTTTTTCAGCATCGACCACTTCCGCAGGCGCTTTACTGACAAAACCTTCATTACCTAGCTTACGAGCGATGCCTTCAGATTGACCTTTCAACTTATCATACGACTTACCCAAACGAGCCAGCTCAGCCGTTGGATCGATTAGCCCTTTCATCGGTACGAGTACCCGTAGCTGACCGACCATACTTGATGACGATAGTGGCACTTCATCGCCTTCTTTGACGATCTCTAAGCTCTCGACTTTGGCAAGCGCTTTGAACTGGTTTTTGATACGTGATAGACGCGCATCCTCATCGGCAGAGATATTTTGTAGCAATACTGGCAGACGTACCGCATTACCCAATTTCATCTCACCACGAATATTACGCACACTGGCAATCAGCTCTTGTAGCCATGCCATATCGGCTTCGACTTGCTCACTGATTTGTGCCTCATCCGTTTTTGGATAGTCAGCGACCACGATGCTGTCAGTGTTTTTACGACCCAATAGCGGCGCCACTGTCTGCCAGATTTGCTCGGTTAGATATGGCATGATTGGATGGCTAAAGCGTAGCGCCGTCTCTAGCACGTGCAGCAGTACATAACGAATTTGCGCTTTACGCTCATCTGATACTGAGTCATCATTTAGACTGGCTTTGGCAAGCTCAACGTACCAATCACAGTACTCATTCCAGATAAACTCATAGATATCTTGGCTGACCATATCGAGACGATACTGGGCGAAATGCTGATGGATATCGGCAACGGTAGAGTTCAGACGACTCATGATCCATTTTTCTGGCAATTCCCAAACGTCAGGGTTTGCCACTTGGTCGATAGGCTTGGCAGCACCTTCGCTATCGACACAGTTCATGAGTACAAAACGGCTGGCGTTCCAGATTTTATTACAGAAGTTACGATAGCCCTCGACACGCTTTAGATCAAAGTTGATATCACGACCCGTACTGGCTAAGGACGTAAAGGTAAAGCGCAACGCATCCGTACCAAAGGCTGGGATACCTTCTGGGAACTCTTTACGCGTTTGCTTTTCGATTTTGGCCGCGTCTTTCGGATTCATCATATTGCTGGTGCGTTTTTCGACCAAAGCTTCCAGATCAATACCGTCGATTAGGTCAATCGGATCTAAAACGTTACCCTTCGATTTTGACATTTTTTGACCATTGCCATCACGTACCAGACCATGCACATAGACGGTCTTAAACGGTACTTGCGGCGTGCCGTCTTCGTTTTTCACGAAGTGCATGGTCATCATGATCATGCGGGCCACCCAAAAGAAGATAATGTCAAAACCTGTCACGAGCACGCTGGTTGGGTGGAAGGTGTCCATCACGCGTGGATCAGCGTTGACGTCTGCCCAGTCAAGCGTACTGAACGTCCATAGACCAGAGCTGAACCATGTATCGAGTACGTCATCATCTTGGCGCAAGATTACGTCATCGCCAAGGCTGTATTTACTACGAACTTCGGCTTCGTCACGGGCGACATAAACTTCACCAGTTGCATCGTCATACCATGCAGGGATACGATGTCCCCACCATAACTGACGGCTGATGCACCAATCTTGCAGATCGGTCATCCACGACATATACATGTTTTTATACTGCGCAGGGACGAACTCGATGCTACCGTCTTCTACTGCGTCAATCGCAGGCTTGGCCAATTCTTTCACAGCGACATACCACTGATCGGTCAACCATGGCTCAACGATCGTACCGCCACGCTCAGCACGTGGGGCTTTGAGTGCGTAGTCCTCGATGTCTTCTAGCCAGCCCTGCTCGCCTGCTTGCGCCACGAGGAACTTACGCGCGGCAAAACGTTCTAAACCAGCATACTCACTAGGTGTAGTTTCTAGCTCTGGCTCACGTGTTTGCAGATCAGGATAAACTTCCATCGCTGGCAAAATATTGGCGCGCTCATCAAGGATATTAATCAATGGCAAGCTATGACGACGACCCAATTCGTAATCGTTGAAATCATGTGCTGGGGTGATTTTTACGCAGCCCGTACCAAAGTCTTTTTCGACATAATCATCAGCGACGATAGGCACGACGCGACCCGTAATTGGCAGAGTAATGGTTTTACCAACTAAATGTGCATAACGCTCATCGCTAGGATTGACCGCAACAGCAGTATCACCAAGCAAAGTCTCAGGACGCGTAGTCGCTACCACCAGATAGTTTTTACCATCTTGAGTCGTTAGGTCTTTATCCGTGAAATGATAGCGGAAATGCCACAAGCTGCCTTTTTCGTCATGGTTTTCAACTTCTAAATCAGACAGCGCGGTTTGGAATTTTGGATCCCAATTCACCAAACGCTTACCGCGATAGATAAGTCCATCATCAAACAGGCGTACGAACACTTCTTTTACCGCGTTGGACAGACCATCATCCATGGTAAAGCGCTCACGCGACCAATCAACCGAGCTGCCCAAACGGCGAATTTGGCTGGTGATATTGCCGCCCGACTCTTCTTTCCATTCCCACACTTTATCGACGAAATCTTCACGCGTCATGTCACGGCGCTTAATACCTTGCGCCTCCAAACGACGCTCAACAACCATTTGGGTCGCGATACCGGCATGATCCGTACCCGGTTGCCATAGCGTATTGTCACCATCCATGCGGTGATAACGGGTCAGCGCATCCATGATTGCGTTGTTAAAGCCATGACCCATGTGCAGCGAGCCAGTGACATTCGGTGGTGGCAAGGCGATAGAGAACGACTCTTCTTTATCAAAGGTCGGCTTAAAATAGCCGCTTTCTTCCCAGCCTTGATACATACCCGCTTCGACTTCTGCAGGGTTGTAAGCATTCTCTAACTGGCTTAGGGCCGCTTGAATAGATGTAGTGAGGTTGTGGTTACTCATAATGGCATTATCTTTTATTGATTGAATGTGATTAAAGCGAATATAAAAATTAGGAAAATCATGAATAGAGTGATTTTAACGCAGATAGGCAGATTTTGTTAGATGCTAAGGCAATTTATCAGACTTGCAGAGTGGCATTGCCCCATTAATAAACGCAAAAGTCCATAAACGTCCCCAATCGAATGAGACTCCAACAAAATAAATGCTAGTGATGTTATAAAATATGGTTCATGCTATGAGGTATATTCTATAACATCACTAGCATATAAATGGCGTCTTTATCCTAAAATCATGATCTTATAAACAGCGAGCCGACCGTGTCCAAAGATACCGAGCACACCTATCACAATAGCAGCCACTCTCAAGCTGATGAATCTGACGCTAATGATAGAGACGATAAGCTCTTGATTGATGATAGCGTTTATCAACCATCTGTTACTGAAGATAAAGACGTTAGCAAGACTGCGATTCCAGATGATACCGAGGCGACAGAAAGTTTAGAAGACGAAGATTTCTCTGAAGATATGAGCGAAGCAGATAAAGAAACCATCAAAAAAGTCGCCAATGATGATAACTTGAGTCAAGCAAAAAGCTATGCCAGTATCTTGGTTGAGCAAGTGATGGATGCCAAAGAAACCTTTGAGCGCTCACTTGGCTCGCTATTTACCAGTGCCTTTACCGCTGGGCTTGAGATTGGCATTAGCTTCTTTATGATTTTATCGGCTTTTGCGCTGTTGAGTGGCGTACTACCAAGCCAATACGCAATCGTGCTCGCCTCCCTACTTTACCCAATTGGCTTTATCATCGTCGTCATTGGTCAGTCGCTATTATTCACCGAACAAACCTCACTATTAAGCCTACCTGTGCTTAACAAAATTGAACCGCTGCATAAATTACTACGCCTTTGGGGCATTGTCATCTCTGGTAACATCGTTGGCGGCTGTTTGTTTGCCGCATTGATGATAGGTTTGGGTTTAAATATGCAGCTGTTTAGCGTGAGCGACATCGACACTTATGCCGAACACATTTTAGGGTTTAGGTGGTGGGTCATATTTGGTAGTGCCATCTTGGCAGGCTGGATGATGGGCGTCACCGCTTGGCTTGTGACCTCAGCACGCGACACCCTTAGCCGCATCGTTTTGGTAACGCTTATTACTGGCAGTATTGGTTTTTTAGGATTGCACCACAGTATCGTGGGCAACATTGAGATTTTTTCTGCCTTGCTATATGGCAATACCGTCAGCTTGGGGCGTTATTTACTGTTTTTAGTAGTGATATTGGTGGGCAATACCGTCGGCGGCGTGGTGTTTGTGGCGGTACTCAAAAACCGTACCTTCTTATTTCAAATCGAAAAAGTAAAAGAACAAACGGCTAGTGAACAAGCGGAAGCTAGAAGCAGTATAAATACCCACCGACCTTGATTGGTATTGGTATTGGTATTGGTATTGGTTAATGCTAAATGCTATAAATAGATAACTCACCTATTCCCCATAACAAGGTTCAATGTTTAAACCTGTTATGGGTTTTCAGCATCTACAGCATACGCGCTGCCAACACGCTATTTTCTATTTCAGATTTTCTCAGCTTATCGTGTTGAGCACTAAATATACGCACCAAAATTCCCGCGCTTAAGAACATCACCAAGGTATAAATGGCTGGCATCATCGACATGTCGTAGTTAGACAATAGCGTCAATGCCATAAATATCGATAAGGTACTGTTTTGTAGACCGACTTCTAGCGTCACCGAGGTTCTTTGCGCCCAGTTGAGACCGAACCATTTACTACTATAAAAACCGAGCGCCATGGTTGAGAGGTTTAATAATACCGATACGGGACCAGTAGCGATAAAGGCGTCGACAATGATATCGCGTTGCACATAGCCCAAAAATAGCACTAAAAACGTTAAAAATATCACCCCAAATCGAGACACATAGACTTGTGAACGATCGGCAACGGTTGGTGCATAGCGTTTAATCAGCATACCGACACTAATAGGCACTATCGTCAGCACCACCAAAGTCAGCATCGTTTTTACTACCGGTAACTCAAACTCACTACCGCTGCCCATAAAATAAATCAATGAAAAGCTCAGCACAATGGGAATGGTAAAGACGGTAATCACGCTCGCAATCGCGGTCATCGTCACCGACAGCGCCACATCGCCTTTAGCTAAATAGGTAAATAAATTTGAGGTAGTGCCACCCGGACACAATACGAGGAGCATAACCCCGACGGCATACTCTGGGCGTAATGGCATGATATTGGCCAAGGCAAAGCCAATGATAGGTAACAGTATCAACTGATTGGTCAAGCCAATGCCGACTGCTTTTGGATATTTTAAAACCCGTTTAAAATCGTTGGTGACGAGGGTCAGACCCATGCCCATCATGATTAAAAACAGACAAATAGGAATGATAACTGAATTGACTAACGTGACTATTGCAAGACCTTCCATAACTACATCCTTGTAGATAAGAGCTGTTTATAGGTTCATTTTATAGATGAATTTTTAGACCGAGCATGCTGATTAAATGACGCCTGATTAGCAATCCTTGCTAAGGCGTGTCCTCATAATCAATAGCCGTTGAGCACCGACAATCAACTAAAAAACAGCAAAAAATAAGACATGATAAAGGCAAGTATATAGGGGTAAAGTCGCCCTTATTTGCTTTATTCAACGACTCATCAGTCAAATATGGTTTTTGGGTTTAGAGAACGATGAAATATCATTGAACAACAACCTTCAATCACCACCACCTGAATCACCGCTACTTGAGTCGCTGCTGCTTGAATCACTACCATCGCTATCGTCAAGATTATCCTGATCCCAAGAAGAATCCAAAGAAACTGGCGAATTGTCGCTACTTCCAAACCAACTGGCGACTTTTATGACGATATAAAGGATTATAAATCCAGCGATAATCTGTAGAAGAAGCATGGTTTATTCTTTATAAATAACAGGTGAGGTAAGTAAGAAACGGTATAGATGAGGGACAATCAAAACGCATGACTAGCATTCAATCATAGATATTGATTATATTAATTCTGAGTGATTCATTGCGCTTTAGAGTTACTCACGGCTTTTCACTGCAGTGCCATAAGCGATGGCTTCAACCATACTGCCCAATTGATTGATATTGCTGACTTCTAGACGTAAGCCGTAGATATGGTTATAGCCTTTGGCTTGTGCTTCGGTACGCATACGTACCAGAGCTTCGCGGCGGGCACGGTCAAGTAAGGTCTCGTAAGTGGTCAAGTTTTTACCAAAGATACTCAATACCCGAGCGATAATCATTTTGAAATAATCTTGGGCAATAACCACGCTACCAAGTACCAGCTCGCCCTCAGTATTGGCAACAAGTTTTGGCACATAAAAGCGCTCACTTGAGACCATAATATGGCTTAATTCTTGCTCTGCAATGCTTAACTGCGCGAGATGTTGGCGCTCATGACGCGACCCAAAGAACCAACCAGCAGCGAATAGTAAAATAAACGGTGCGTAATTGATAAGCATTTGGGTAAGGGAGTTATTCATGGCACGTCTCTTGTCATAAACTTATCATAAAAAAGCATCGATGCTTTAAGATTTGGTTAGCTAACCAAAAGGATTGAAACGTGGCAAGTCATCGGTCGCTGTCGGTGCAGAATTTTGTAGATTTGGCTGTTGACCAGACTGATGATAAGAATCGCTTGGTGGGGTTTGATAAACTTGCTGCGGCATCGGTATGGCTTTGACAGCAGTGCCATAGACAAACAATTCAGAGGCTCCCTGCGCGATGCTAGAGGTCGAAAAACGCAACCCCACAACTGCATCTGCACCCAAAGCTTCTGCTTTGACAATCATCCGATCGATCGCCTCTTGCCGTGACTCTTCTAACAGCTCGGTATAAGCCGTTAACTCACCACCGACGATATTCTTAAGTCCAGCAAACAAGTCTTTACCGACGTGTTTTGAGCGTACTGTACTGCCGTACACCACATCCAAACGCTCAGTGATTTGGTAGTTGGGCAAATGCTCAAGATTGGAGAGTTGCACAGTCATAATACGACCTTATCGGTGACGTTTTATAGACAGCGTCAACTTGGATATAGACCAAACCACGCTGTCCCTATATTGATAAAAAAGGCTAATCGTTGGTATGGAACAATAAAAATAACTCGGTCAAATTGCCTTCGATGCTATTGGCCATTTGTGCCAGCTTGTCTTCATCTTTACGCATCTCTGCAAGCTCTGGATCTTCATCATCGATACCGCTTAGCAAAATCATTGGTAAAGTCAAGACAGCCACATCTTCAGCCGTTTCTTCATCTTCAAACCAATCACTGGCTTCATCGCCATACATCGCATCGACAAAGCCAATTGACCAAGCAACGATATCTGATTCATCTGAAAAATCAACGGCCACTTCTTCATCACCCGCATCTTCACCAAACGGTAGCTCAATAGGTGTCTCGTTTTTTAGCTCAGCGATAATAGAATCGCGCCAGCGCTGGATACCGTCGATGACATTTTCTGGGATTTCGCTAACATGACCTTCAAACAGTGCATCCAGCCAATTCGGTAATGGACGCCCAATAACTGTCGCTGTCAAAAAACCATGCGCGGCGACACTATCAAGCACAAATGGGCTCTCTTGATTGTCCAAATAGTCTAATAACTCATCGAAGCTTAATTGGTTACTCATGATGTAATTGTCCTTGAAAGATAGAGTGCGGCAGTCGCCATAAACGATCGGTTAAGTGCAGAATAGTGGATAATTTGAAGGTAAAAATGGTTTCGGTAAAGCACCCAAACCATCTTTATAAAATAAGAATCATTGCATAGAGCGGGTGGCGAGCAACCGTCAAAAAATAACGATCGCGATATCATTAGCATTACACTGTCAGCTAATATGCCGTTATTAAAAGGCTTTAGTCGGCTTAAATGACTGAGCACTTTCACATTGGGCTATGACTTAAGTTTAAAAACTAAAGATCGTCATCATCCCAATCATCGCCATCTTCATCGAAATTGTCTATATCGTCTAGATCGTCCTTTAGCTCTTTGGCCAAACGCTTTTCTTCTAGCAGATTATCGATCAGTCGACGCTTCTCAAGACTACTTAAGCGCGTACGCACGCTCGTCTCGGCCTCTTCCACCATCTTTGCATCATCATCGTCGACAAAATTATCATCAAAATCGTCGTCAATATCAGCGTCACTCATGACAAACTCCTATCATTTTTAGCAAGGGTATTAAGAATACATTAATATATATATGCCTTATAAAGTCTCTACTTCACGTTGTCAATGCTTTTTATTATTACTGCCCTATTTTTAGGCTGTTTAAAGATAACGACAGAGACAATATCTCAGACAATTGTATAGTAATAAGCGAATATAAGCAGCATTAAATAGCCGACTCATCTGCGCTTTCAATCATCAATACCGCATTGCGCACATCCGCTAAGCGTTGGATCATCGAATCATTACCACCATCGAACACGGCACACTCACGTTCATAAACAGTGGTTGGGCGCATGATACTCTGCACCTGCACATGGTGGCTGATTTGCTTGAGACCTGCATTGGGTAACAAAATCAGCATTTGCTCTTTTTTGCCGACGCTGTGTAATAATTGCGTCATTGCTTGCGCCTGTGCATCATCGCTGACACCTGCTTTAGCAGGTAGTGCAAAGCGACTTAGCTCAATGTGCTTGTCATGGATGATTTTGTTGAGCATCAAATACAGCTTGCCAAGCATTACACCTGCTAACGCCACTTTGGCATGGCTATTGTCCGCCTTTAACAATACGCTAGCACCCGTGTCATCGAAACGTGGCTCATTCATCGCGCTGACACCCAACAACAATGGCTGCTTGAGTAACTCGGTAACCGCTTGGTTTAATAGCTGCGTACATAATGCCAAATAAGGTAAACGCTGAGCCGGTGCCAGACGCTCAAGCATATTGAACTCGTCATGGAATACAATCTGCACTCTCACACTGTCAAATGAGCGGGTGGCAGACAACCGAGAGGCGCTACCAGATTTAGGAGCGCGGCTTATCTCATCTTGGGCAGCACCATTTGCTGCATCATGCTCCGCTCGCTCTTCAGTCGTACTATCGATAGGCTGACTATCAGAGCCAGTGGTATCAGTCGCCGCTTGATTCTGTTGCGTTCTTAAATACTGGTTTACTTCACTATGTACATCCAATTTGTGTGCATTGGTTGGCTGACTGTCCGTTGCACTCTCTACAGGATGCTCCGATGCTTCTCTATCCGTATCCGTGGCACGGCGTTCAAACTCCCGATCATAACTGCGCTGATCGATTTGCATATACTGCTCACGATGCAAATCTTGAATATCGCGGCTAAGCGCGTTAATTTGCTCTTTGGTTGGACGGGCAAGATAACCATAAACCAGCCAAAGCAACAAATGCAGCAGCATCGTACCGATGACGAACGGCCATTGCATAGCGATAATCTCGCCTTTGCTAATATCTTTTAACGTCAACGACACACTGCCAATCACCGAATCGCCATTAGTAGCAATCTGACGAATGGTATCACCTTGCTGCATGGGCGCATTGCCAACAGGCACCAAGATGTCGTCGTTATTGTCTTTAATCAATATGCGCGTCACGTCTTGCTCGCTGGTATAGCGATTGGCAATGACACTCAAGCTGACACGGTCTTTATTTTCTAAAGACAACCTTGCTTCATCAATCAGCTGGGCGACCATCTGCTCGCCTTTTAACGCACGACTTTTGCTCAGCTGTTGATCGGTACTGATGACCAATAACAACGTCTGCAAACAAAAACTAACCAGAAGAATAATGGCAAACAACCCTTGCCGCGGCGCTAAATACGTCATGATATGGTAAACTTTTTTGGATAAGAGAAATTAAAAAAACAAGGCTATCCCTCATTTTTTGGCGAATTTAAAAAAACTATAATAGTGCGCATCTTAATAAGTATGTATTGAACTTAAGTACCATAACCCGACACCTCTGTTGTTGCCTAAAATAACATTTACAACAAGGTTTGGTTACTTAAAAACTGCTGTCTCAAATACTAATACTCAGGATAATCTACGGCACATTTGGTAAGCGGCGACTGCGAGCATTGTTGTAGATATCATCATGAATACAGCCCGCTTATCTTACCTACTATATCACCATAATAAGTCTTATAGCGTTAGTAGATTTATAAATTTATCATAATAATCACATTCAATTTCAAATGATTTTTCAATGATTGCTGTCATCTTTAATCGACGGTGATACTTTGCGCGTCATCTATAGGCGCTGCCGAGTAAAGCTGCTATTATTCCCAATCTTATATGAGCATACAAGGGACCATTGAGCCATGCCACACAATACATCTTACTCGTTACCAAAAGACAGCAAAGCATGGCAACAAGCCGTTGACTCTATTGCGTCACTGTTACCAGATAACACGAACTTACAAGATTTTGATGCGCTACAGTCCCTGCCAGTTTTTGCTCTTATTGTTGTGCTACCGACCAAAGTATCGACGCTTGATATCCACCAGTATGTACAATCATGGGTCGATGAACAGCCAAGCTGGCATTTGGTCACCGTCGCTGAAGATACTGATGCCAGTTTTGTCAATATTACCGTTTCTGATACAGAGCCAACGGCAGCAAACGCACAGCGCTTGCCTTTTACTCAAGCACAAGTATTCCGCTATTTGTTGGTTCCAGTCACTGATACGCTCATGCATCCTGGAAAAAAGACTGCAGCAGCTCACATCATTGATGATCAGCTGACCACGCGCTTGCGTCATGACTTGACCGAAGCTTATAACGATACTCGTCAAGCGAGCAGTACTGAACGCTTGGATATTGTCGATTGCCATATTTTATCAGTCGGTCATATGCTACGTACCCACAAGCTTGCCTGCTTTGATATGGATTCCACCTTAATCGAGCAAGAAGTCATCGTTGAGTTGGCAAAAACAGCGGGCATCGGCGAAGAAGTCGAAGCCATTACGGAAGCGGCAATGCGCGGTGAAATGGATTTTGATGAGTCTTTTGCCCAGCGTGTAGCCTTATTAAAAGGTATCTCGACCGATGTGCTGGATGATATCTGCAGCCGCTTAACGCTATCAATGGGCGCTCGCACTACCATCAGTGCACTAAAGGCTTTGGGCTACCATACCGTACTGGTATCAGGCGGCTTTACCTACTTTGCGCGCTATATCGCTGAGCAATTAGGCATTGATGAAGTTCACGCCAACGCCCTAGATATCGACGAAGGGGAAGTCACTGGTCATGTACAGCTGCCCATCGTCAATGGCGCCAAAAAAGCGGCTATCGTTGAGCATACTGCGGAGCGCTTAGGCATCGAGATTTCACAAGTGGTCTGTATCGGTGACGGTGCCAATGATTTACCGATGATGGCCATTGCAGACCTAGGCGTCGCCTATCACGCCAAGCCCATTGTCCAAGCACGTGCTGATGCCGCCATCAATGTCACAGGGCTTGAAGGCATACTTTATGCCCTTGGTTATCCAGCACTTGCGCCCACGGAGTAACGACTACACTCGCAACACCATACCATGGAGCTAGGTTAGTGTTTTTAACATTAATCTGGCTTTTACGTCTTATTACATTGCGACATTGCGACATTGCGACATTGCGACAGTCAATTTTCGCATCACTGTCCTAGCATACTTAGCGGCATCGCATTAACTTTCACTGTGTTTTCAAATAAAAAAGGATTGTCCATGACGGCATCACCATCACCGCGGCAAAATGAGCCGTCAGCGCCACAACCACTGGATAAGAGCAGCACTGCTGTATCCTCCGATAGTCCAAAGCAACTATTTGGGGTTTATATCAGAGGAATGGCCATGGGGGCAGCGGATATCGTACCAGGTGTCTCTGGCGGTACCATTGCGCTGATTGCCGGTATTTATGAGCGCTTAATTAATGCCCTGAGTAGCATCGGCCCCAATCTCTGGCAGATATTTCGACAGGAAGGCGGAATCAAAGGCTTGGTTGCGGTGTGGCGACAAGTTGATGCCACTTTTTTGTTATTTTTGTTATTGGGAATCGCCACCAGTTTTGCTACTTTAGCAGGTATCATCAAACACCTATTAGATAATCAACCGTTATTTATTTGGTCGTTCTTTTTTGGACTGGTTGTCGCAACGGTATTTATATTATTGAGTGAGATTCAGCGTTGGAATATAGGGCGGGCAGCACTATTCGTGACTGGTCTTGTTGCCGCTGTGGTCATTAGCAGCTTACCATTGCTCACGACCACACCAAGCTTGCCTTATTTGTTTTTTGCAGGGGCAGTCGCTATTTGTGCCATGATACTGCCCGGCATATCTGGGTCTTTTATCTTATTGCTATTAGGTGCTTATGACGCAGTATTAGAAGCCGTGCATAGCCTTAACTTTACGATAATCTTCACGGTCATTGCGGGTATGGCAACAGGATTGTTATTATTTACTCGCGCACTTAAATGGTTATTGTCTCGCTACTATCAGGCAACTTTGGCCTTGCTCACAGGTTTTATCGCAGGCTCGCTTGTGAAAGTATGGCCATGGAAAGTAGATGCGTTAGGCGCGCTTAATAGTAACGCGATAAACAACGTGATGCCATGGCAATATCCTACCGGTCCACATTGGCTAACCACTGTAGGACTGATGCTGCTAGGCGCGATTTTAGTTTCACTATTGTCTTGGTGGGGCACTCGTAGCAATCGCGCTTAACCCTACCTTAAACCTGCATCATTCTCTTTTTAAAACCCAAAAATCTTTCTCTCTACTCTTAATAATAAGCGCCCATCCTTGCGGCGCTTATGCTTAAACCTTGCCATACAAAACCATCAAAATGTGCTAAAAAACCAAACGTCAACGGTTGTCGCAAAGTCGCCTGTCCCCTCTTTAGCTTTGTTCCCCAAACTTTCATAATGACCCTATTGGAATTCACCTTATGAATAGCGAGATGAATGATGTTACTGACTATATTTTCGGTTATTGGTATAGAAACGTGGAGCACGGCGGCACTGCTTGGTTATAGCTTGCTGGCAGGCTTGATTTTAGCGCTTGCCTTATCCTCACAGCGCTGGCTGCTCTGGTATCTATTTGGTGGTATGGCATATTGGCTAGCGGTTGAGGCGATTCAAAGCATTGTAGCGGGTCGTCCTATGCTATCAGAGCTGTCAGAATGGCACAGCTATATCATCGCCATGGGTATCAGTTGGTTGCCTTTAGCGGGCTGGGTGCTGTATCGGGCACTACGTTACGAGGATGTCAGTCAATCCGTTCAGCAGCAGCGTCAATTGCAAGCGGCACGTTATATCGAGCACACGCCTGTTTATGATGACGACTACCAACCGCGCTTCCACTGATAGAGTCGCGCCTATATCAATAAGCGACGCTGTTAGGTTGGCTCATTCTCTACTTACGGTACTTTCACTTGCCTTTTATATAGCCTGTATTACATTATCTTTATCCGACTGTATCTCGTCCAAAAAGTACGATTAACCTGCCGTCAAATTCGCTCAATCTAGCATAAGTAGTGCGAGCATTCATTTTCGTTGCTATTCTCTTTTCTACTGTCATTTTTATAAATATTAACAACTTGTTTTAATCAAGATGAGGTCATTGGATGTTACAAGATACTTAACGCTCTCTACGTAACTCCTAAAGAATAGCAACCTCTCTATCGTTTATAATCTAGTTATATATTTGTCACAAAAATTGTTATAAAGTACGCATTATTTTGCGTCTCATTCTTTAGGAGTTCGATTATGTTTACTGTTCCTGTATTAGATATTAAATCTGATCCGTTAGATGTGCTATTGGCTGTGATTGGCTATCGTTTGTCCATGCTTGCTGATAGTGATAACGAAGATGTGAAAGCACTATTTGCTGATCGCAATGTTACGATTGAGCTTGCCAGCACTGAAGCGGATATCGCCCGTTATTTTGTTTTTGATAATGGTAGCTTCAGCCAATACAGTGGTCATGCTGAAAAAGCAGACCTCACCATCAATTTCAAAGATTCGATGACAGGTGTTAAGCTTTTGACCAAAGGCAATCTTCCTGCCTTTATGACTGCTGTACAAGAAGGCAACCTCAGCATCGAAGGCGATTACAGCCTAATGATGTGGTTCAATAAACTTGCTAAGCATATCGTGCCAGCTATTCCAGAAGAATGTAAACCTTATATCCAAAAAGCCAAGCCTTATGCTTATAAAGCACAAAAACTTGCCAACCATTGGATTGGGGTTGCTAAGCACAAACTTGGCAAATAATGACGTAAATAGATCGACATAAATAAAGAAAACAGATCACGATTATTTAGCGCTCAGTTACTTTACTCTTTCGCAGTGTTCTGATTTTCTAAAAGGTTGCGGTATACTATATCGCAGCCTTTTTTATTACCTAAAATTTTATGGCTTTACACACAACTCTTTTAACCCCTATTCTCTTAAAAATGATTGTTTTAAAAACTATTATAAAAGGAATTATATGATGGCAGGATTACTTAACATCTCAGAGCCTAATGCCAGTAGCCCCACTGACACGTTCAATAATAAAAATAACAGCCACAGCGGCTTGAATAATGACTTTTTAAACAACTTAGCAATGGATGCCACCACAGCCAGCCAACAAATGGCCCATAAGCATAGCCGCGAAGAAATCGCCGAACTGTTTGATTTGCCATTGATGGATTTGTTGTTGCAAGCGCAAACGATACATCGGGCGCACTTCACTGCCAATGAAGTACAAATCAGTACTTTGTTGTCGATCAAAACAGGTAACTGCCCCGAAGATTGTGGCTATTGCTCACAATCCGGTCACCACCGCGACACGACTAAATTACAAGCAGAGAAGCGCATAGAGGTCGATAAAGTCATTGCTGCGGCCAAACGTGCCAAAAACAGTGGCTCGTCACGCTTTTGTATGGGTGCAGCATGGAAACATCCAAGCGCCAAAGACATGCCCTATGTGGTTGAGCTGATCAAAGAAGTCAAAGCGTTAGGGCTTGAGACCTGTATGACCCTTGGTATGCTAGATACCAATCAAGCGACGCAACTGGCGGATGCTGGACTCGATTATTACAATCATAACCTAGATACCTCACGTCGTTATTATGAGCAAGTCGTTAGCACGCGAAGCTATGACGAGCGCTTAGATACGATAGATAACGTGCGTAACTCAGGCATCAATGTCTGTAGTGGCAATATCGTCGGTATGGGTGAAAGCCGTGATGACCGTATCGATTGGGTACATGAGCTGCTAAAAATGCCCAAAGCGCCAGAGTCAATTCCGGTCAACTTACTCGTCCCTATTGCTGGCACACCAATTGGCGATAAAGTCTTGGCAGAAGGTCAACTGTCAGTGATTGAGTGGATTCGTACCATTGCCGTAGCACGTATTTGCTGCCCGACCAGCTATGTGCGTTTGTCTGCTGGCCGCGAAAGCCTATCCGACTCTGAGCAAGCCTTGGCCTTTATGGCAGGTGCTAACTCATTTTTTTATGGCGATAAACTGCTGACTACTGGCAATGCAAGCCAATCAGGCGATGACAGACTCATGCGCGAGCTTGGTCTAACAAAGCAATTTGCCGCGCCAAGAGCGCCCAAAGTATTGCCTGTGATGGATGCGATGAGTGGTCATCAATCGCAAGTGGTGATGGCAGAGTAGCGTTTTTTATCGCTACCATTATTGGATAATCTGCGCTAAGCTTGCCGACATTATTGATGATAAAATATTAAATCGTAAGAGAGAATGTGATGGCAGATTATTTCAATTGGATTAAAGCGGCGCATATTATATCGATGGTCTGCTGGTTTGCTGCGATATTTTATTTGCCACGCTTGTTTGTCTATCATGCGATGAGTGACGACAGCATCAGCCACGAACGCTTTGCTATTATGGAGCGTAAGCTCTATCGCGGTATTATGACGCCATCGATGATAGCCACATGGGTCTTCGGTCTATGGATGTTGGGGCTAGGCTGGGAGGTGTATAAAACCCAAGGCTGGTTACACGTCAAGCTATTATTAGTGGTGCTACTCTCTGGCTATCACGGTGCTTGTGGCTTTTATCGTAAAAAGCTAATGGATAATCCGCATTATAAGACGCATAAATTTTGGCGCTGGTTTAACGAAGTACCAGTGTTTGCATTAGTCATTATCGTCATCTTAGTAGTAGTAAAGCCCTTCTAAAATTCAGTAAACAGGCTATTAACTGATTTTTAGATCTGAACACCTCTAAACTAAAAGCGTCCGTTACTTATTAAAGTAACGGACGCTTTTTTTAGGACATCATAAATATGAAAGCTTAAACACTAGGGCGCATGATTTGATAGACATTACTCAAATCATAAACACGGTAACGCGCAGGTTCGCGGCGGTTTTCGCCCGCATAGCTGAGGATCAGTGCTTGCTTTGCGCGCTCATCAACCCAGCCGACAAACAGTCCACTATGCTCGACGCCATTATAGCCATGATTGATATAATAGAGCCAATCCCCAACTTCAATTTCGCCACTATTGGCATACGGACCTTGACCATAAGTACCTTTATGAATGGTATCGCGTGTCACCCCGGCGCGTTTAAACACGGCATTGAGATAGTCCCAGCAGCCACCTTGAATGATCGCACGCTCGTTCAGCGCCATCTTGCGGGCGGTGCTAACCACTTCACGTGCAGCCAAACTACTCTGCATCTCCGCACTGCTCAGTAACGGTAAATACTCGCTATCGACATTATCATAATTACCCGATAAAAAAGCGGGCATCACTGCTGGTGCTTGACGCGCTACTTCAGGATAACGATAGGATGTCTGAATCACTGGTGGAGTACTGGCAGAATTTGAGCGATAAGTTCCTGCACGTTGAATGGTAGAACGCGTGCTGACTTTCGCGGAGGGCACCGCTGAGTATGATGGTGTATAGCGAGCACTAAAATCAGATTGCACAGATTTTTGGGCGATCAGCGCACTCATACTATCGGCATGGGCCTGACCTACTAGGCCAACGGTAAATAATAAAAGACTGCACGACGCGGTAACCGACGACGACATAGACAATGACACAGGCAAACGCGACATGACCAACTCCTTGTCAATAAAATATAAATGACAACATAAACCATAATAATAGGATGTTCTAATCTTACTTATAAACCATTTAGACATGACGCTGCAAGCATTATTCGGCTCAAATAGCCGATAAAAGGTATAAAAACGCAGACTAATGGTTAGATAAGAAGAGCACGTAGAAGAAAGATAAAGAGCTGGCGCTAAATAAAAAGGAAATAGAATAAGCAGTGTTTAGATTAAATACTGCGTAGATAGAGTACTGAGCAGATAAAATATTATCTGAGATAGAAGATTGCTGAAATAAAATACTGCTCAGAGAAAGCCACTTAGGTTTTTTATAGCCCAATCCAGTAGATAATCGGCTAAGAAATAAGCTAATCGTTACTCATTTTGATATTCACATGGCGCTTGCCCAATGCTTGACCTTGCAAAATAGCTTTGGCAGCGGTTGCCTCTTGGATACTATCAAAGCCGCTAATATGGTATTTGCGTATATCATCACAATCAACAATCTGTAATTGCTCACCAATAAGCATGATTTTATCACCGTCGGTTAACTGAATATGCTGACGCTTACCTTGATTGTCATGCACCAGCTCACCCGCACGCAGCCACAAGATGCCGCTACTGATAACGCCAGCCATGGCTTTTTTATGTTGTTGGCGTTTTCGATTAAAGATAAAGCTACCAATAATCAGTAGCGCCAATGCCCCTATAGCCAAGCGCTCAGGCAGCAGACTCATTGCCAAAGCAACCGCCACTGCTCCTATTAATAATGCTGAGCCAAACCAAAACATGCCATCATCAGTCGTTTTTGGCTGATCTTGTAGCGTGATTTTGGCACCATCGTCGGTCAGCTTGAGCATGCATGACTACCTGTTACAGAGTAATAAGAAAGTAAAAGTTTACTGAAAATACGATGAGCAAGTAGTCATCAATAGGACTACCAACCCAAGGCTGTTTTTTGCATAGCAATCAGCTCAGCGATGCCTTTTTCGGCAAGAATTAGCATATCGTCGGCTTGAGCACGAGTAAATGGCTTTTCTTCCGCTGTTCCTTGTAGCTCAATAAATTCGCTTTTTTGGGTCATAACCACATTCAAATCGGTATCACAGCTGGCATCTTCTTCGTAGTTTAAATCTAGATACGCTTTGCCGTCTTTCATACCAACAGAGACCGCAGCGACCAAACCAATCAGTGGATCTGCCTTGAGTTTTTTGCTTTTTTGGATACTTTCTAATGCATCGATAAGCGCAATAGCAGCCCCCGTCACACTAGCAGTACGAGTACCGCCATCGGCTTGCAAAACATCACAATCAAGATAAATGGTATTTTCACCCAGCTTACTCAAGTCAATCATTGCTCGTAAGCTACGACCAATCAAACGCTGGATTTCTTGGGTACGACCTGATTGTTTACCACGTGCCGCTTCACGTTGGTTACGAGTATTCGTCGCGCGTGGCAACATGCCATACTCAGCAGTGATCCAGCCTTTGCCTTTACCTTTGAGCCAACGCGGTACGCCAGATTCAACACTAGCGGTACACAATACTTTGGTATCACCAAAGCTGACTAACACTGACCCTTCGGCATGCTTAGTATAATGGCGCTCAAAGCTGATCGAGCGAAGTTGGTCAAGCTCACGATTGTCAATACGCATAAAAATCCCTAGTACAATGTTTTAAAGGCGGTGTAATAAAATGAGGTGTCTGTCATTATGTGGCGAACCATCATTTATCTAGCAAACTATTAACAATCTAAAATAAATAATGATTGGATGCCATAGCAGACGTAAATATTGAGATATCCTAACGTGGCAGCGGCGCAATAGCAAGATTCGTTCGAGCTATTGCGCCGCTACTTGAGCCAGTCATTGGCTTAACAAAGAAATAGCACCAACTTTATTCTAACCCTTCCATCTTACGCAATTCTTTACGCAGGATTTTACCCACGTTTGATTTTGGTAATTCATCGACGAACTGTATGTGACGCGGACGCTTGTAGCCAGTCAGTTGCTTTTTGCCAAAATCAAGCAACTCTTGCTCAGTCACATCGCCTTTTTTGACCACAAACAACTTTGGCTCTTCACCGCGGTCATCGTTTGGAATACCGATAGCGCCGCATTCTACCACAGCTGGATGCTCGCTCATGGCTTCTTCAATTTCGTTCGGATAAACGTTAAAACCAGAGACCAAAATCATGTCTTTTTTGCGATCAACGATTTTGATAAAACCTTTTTCATCCATGATACCGATATCGCCAGTTTTCAGAAAGCCATTGGCAGTAAACGTTTCAGCTGTTTCCTCTGGACGATTTTGATAACCTATCATCACCTGCGGACCTTTGACACAAATCTCGCCGCGATCACCCAATGCGACTTCATTTTCATCATCATCGATTAGTATTATATCGGTGCTAGAGGCAGGGATACCAATTTTACCCGTGAATTCAGCAATAGTCATCGGGTTAAAAGCAGCCACTGGTGAGGTTTCTGACAAACCATAACCTTCCACGATAGGCAGACCAGTGATTTTATGCCACTCTTTTGCCACGCTTGGCAAGACAGACATACCGCCACCGATAGACGCTTTTAGGTTAGAGAAATCTAAGTCTGCAAAGCCGTCTTTGTGTACTAGACCGTTGAACAAAGTATTCACCGCAGGGATAAAGGCGGGTTTGTATTTGGCCATCTCTTTAATCAAACCATCAAGATCACGAGGGTTTGGGATAAGCAAGCCTGCATAACCTCGGTACATGCCATACATGCCGCAGACCATAAATGAGAATACATGATATAGCGGTAGTGCCGTCAGGATGACATCATTGGCATCAACATCATCATCAAATGCACTGTCCATCAATGCACTAATCTGTAGCATATTGGCAACTAAGTTACCGTGCGACAGCATTGCACCTTTGGCAACACCTGTCGTACCGCCCGTATATTGCAACAATGCCACATCGCTTAAATTCAAATCAGGGCGCTTATATTTGCTGGCTGATACTGCATTTAAAGCGTGCTTAAAACTCACGCTGTTTGGCAGACTATAAGCTGGAATCATTTTTTTGACATGGCGCGCAACGAGGTTAACGACGGCTCCTTTCACTGCTCCTAGCATATCACCAATCTTACAAACGATGACATGCTCAACCTGCCCTTTGTCTTCTGCCTCTTGATAGGTGTTCGCAAAGTTCTCTACGATGAATAGGGCTTTGGTGCCACTATCATGCAGCTGATGCGATAACTCTCGGCTGGTATATAAAGGGTTGACGTTGACCAACACCATACCTGCACGGATGATCCCCAAAGCAACCACTGGATATTGCAGGAGGTTGGGCATCATCACCCCAACTTTATCACCTGTTACCAATCCTAATGATTGTAAGTAACTGGCAATTTGGCGACTGTATAAATCCAATTCCTTAAAGCTAATCGATGCACCCATACAAATATAGGCCGTTTTTTTCCCATAACGGCTAAAGTTACGCTCAAACACATCAAGTAAAGAGGTATTGTCATCAGGCATATCGATAGTCGCATCAATGCCATAACGCTCATAAGTTTTCAACCATGGGCTGTCACTATCTATCGTCGGCATAGTAGGAAATACGCTGTCTTTATTATTCATTGCAGCATTATCGTTTGTGGTCTCTTTATTGATACTGTCGGTCATAATTTTCCCTAAATGTTACCGTTAAAAACGTAGAATAATCTAATGAAAACACCATTATTTTTTGTGATTGATCAATGACAGCAGAAGCTTGTGAATAAAAAACGTGGTAACAAAAAAGGTTTATCATTCACAAGCTTTGTCAATCAAAGCGCAACGTTAAGTCCTTAATAAATAGCACGATAACTCGGCATTTCCGAATTAAAAACCCCTTTATCCCTGATAGTTTTATCAGAGATATAGCGCAAAACTAACGTCATCTCGTCGATAAATAGACAAATATGTCGGTAAGCACTATAGCAGTTTTGCTAAAAATTCTCTATCTCTACCTGACTGGGTCATAGCGACAAAAAAAGCAATAAATACAAAAAATGATAAGGCAGCATAGCAGCAACCTTATCATTTTTGGATCACGACACCCAGTATCACAACCACCACTATCACGACAACTTAGCATCCTGATAGTTTCTTACAGATTTAATTCGTAGCGTTAGTTGGTAGCTTTAGTTTTTATCATTAGTATCGTGGTGACTTATCATAATGACTTTACGAGTGCCTAACAAACAGTAGCAGACACTCATAAAAATACTCTGGCGCTGAAAGCTAGCTGATTAACCGTGGTTCTTTTCTTCCAGCACGCGCAAATCTTTGTGCAAAATCTTACCGACATTTGATTTTGGTAATTCATCGATGAACTCAACATAACGAGGACGCTTATAACCAGTTAAATTCTCTTTGCTATAAGCAAGCACTTCTTCTTTAGTCAAACTGTCATCACTACGCACGACATAAATCTTTGGCACTTCGCCGCTCTTTTCATCTTCGATACCAATGACACCGCACTCCAAAATCTTTGGATGACCTGACATCACATCTTCGACTTCGTTTGGATAGACGTTAAAGCCAGATACCAAAATCATATTCTTTTTACGATCAACGATTTTAAAATAGCCTTCTTCATCCATCACGCCGATATCACCCGTACGGAAATAACCGTCAGACGTCATGACTTCAGCAGTAGCATCATCACGTTTCCAGTAGCCTTTCATCACTTGTGGACCACGAACACAAATCTCGCCGCGCTCACCCAGTGCGACCTCATTGCCTTCTTCATCCAAGATAGCCATGTCTGTTGCTGGCATCGGTAGACCAATATTGCCTGAGAATTCGCCCGTACCTTCTGGGTTTGCTGACGCCACAGGAGACGTCTCTGACAGACCATAGCCTTGTACGATTACATTACCAGTAATTTTTTGCCATTTGTCAGCGGTGTCTTTTAATACTGCCATGCCACCGCCCATCGACATCTCAAGCTTGCTATGATCTAAAGCTTTGAATGGATCGCTATTTGCTAAAGCATTAAACAGCGTATTGACCGCTGGGAAAAACGCTGGTGGATAATCTTTATAAGCTTTGATTAAGCTTGCACCATCACGTGGGTTTGGCACCAGTAGCCCGATACAACCGCGATATAAGCCAAACATGCCGCAAACGGTAAATGAGAAGATATGATATAGCGGCAAGGCGGTCATGATAACTGGCTGCTCATCCATACCTTCAAACTTATCAAAAGCATCGCCAAGATAGGTATCACATTGAATCAGGTTGGCGACTAAATTACCATGCGTGAGCATTGCACCTTTAGCAACACCTGTGGTACCGCCGGTATATTGCAAAACGGCAATATCATCAAGGCAGATGTTATCTGGACGTTTGTAATTTTTGGCTGAGAAGCGATTCAGTGCTGTTTTGAAGTTGGTGCTGGTTTTAAGGTTATAGTCAGGTACAAGCTTCTTCACGTGACGCACGACCATATTGACGATAAAGCCTTTTAATGGACTCATCAAATCACCCATCGACGTCACGACGACATGATCAACCAAGTCCTTACCAATGTCTTCATAGGTTTTGGCGAAGTTTTCTAAAATAAATAATGCTTTGGTATCAGAGTCTGTTAGTTGATGCTCAAGCTCTTTTGAGGTATAAAGCGGGTTAACGTTAACCAAGGTCATGCCAGCACGCAGCACACCCAATACGGCAACCGGTAGCTGCAAAATATTTGGCATCATGACGCCGACTTTATCGCCTTTTTTTAACCCAAGTGATTGCAAGTAGGCAGCAATTTGTTTGCTATAACGATCTAAATCTTCGTAGGAGAGCTTTGCATCCATACAGACAAACGCTGTCTTGCCAGCGTGCTTCGTAAAATTCTGCTCAAATATATCGATTAAAGAAGTATTAGCGGCTGGCATCTCAATGTCGTATTGAATACCAAGCTTTTCGTAAGTTTTGACCCACACTTTATCGTTACGACGAATTAGGTTACTGTGATTTTCCATAATCTTTTCTCTCCTAGTAATAGTACGCTACCGTCAACCCATGCGAATCACAGTGTGATAAAAATATAAAAACTCAGAGCTCAGGCTTGTCATCGTAATGGCAGGCTTGGCTGTGAGGCAATCATATGGTGATGAGCAAAAAATATAGCGGTAAATAGCCCTCTGTTCATTAACATACACACTTTATACAGACTACTCAATATAAAAGATTGCTACTTGAGTTCGCAAACTGTCTTGACGGTCAATAATGTCATAGTTATCAAAACCTTAATAGCGATAAGCGATAATCTTTCAGCGATTTATTAGCGAACATTTATTCATTAATACTCTTTATAGTGTTTTATCGTTAACTATTTTTTACCTTTACTATCAAGGGCAGTAGCAAGCTCTGTTAAGGTCACAAAGTTACGCTGTGTACTCTCTTTATCATTACCCGGCACGTCACGACCTGTCGTCTATTCTGACTTATGCCTTTTTAATTTTGCCAATATCCTTTACGATAGCGCTATCCTATTTGTACGCTTGCACCAATTATCTATACCTATTAAAACTGATAAGTGAACCCTATTTTATGTCCGATGTTATTGATCATACGATTGACCCTATTATTCCTAATGAACCGATGGATACTCGCTCAGTCGCAGAGTTCACTGAGCAGGCCTATCTCAACTATGCGATGTACGTCATCATGGATCGGGCGTTACCAAATATCGCCGATGGCCTAAAACCTGTCCAGCGTCGCATTGTTTACGCCATGAGTGAGCTGGGGCTAAAATCAACGGCAAAAGCGAAAAAATCTGCGCGTACCGTCGGTGACGTCTTGGGTAAATACCATCCGCATGGGGACAGCGCTTGTTATGAAGCCATGGTGCTCATGGCGCAGCCGTTCAGCTATCGCTATCCGCTCATTACAGGTCAAGGTAATTGGGGTAGCCCAGATGATCCTAAATCTTTTGCCGCCATGCGTTATACCGAAGCCAAAATGTCGGCTTATGCCAATACCTTGCTTGCAGAACTCGGACAAGGCACGGTCGATTGGCAAGATAACTTTGATGGCACGATGCAAGAGCCAACTACCCTACCTGCCCGCCTACCTAACATACTATTAAACGGCACAACAGGTATCGCAGTCGGTATGGCAACAGACATTCCGCCACATAATCTCAACGAAGTGGTACGCGCGGCTATTCGTTTGCTAAAAAATCCCGAGCTATCAGTTAAACAATTAACCCAATCGATACCCGCACCTGATCTGCCAACCCCTGCTGAAATCATTACCAGTAAAAAAGACTTGCAAGCGATGTATGAGACTGGACGCGGCAGCTATAAAATGCGCGCGACGTTCCATGTTGACCCCAAAGAAAAGAATCTTGTCATCATTGACGCGCTGCCTTACCAAGTCTCCGGTAATAAAATCCAAGAGCAAATCGCTAAGCTCATGACGGACAAAAAACTGCCTTGGATTACCGATATCCATGATGAGTCAGATCACGAAAATGCTTGCCGTATCGTACTTGAGCTAAAATCAACACGGGTCGATGTGGCTCGCGTCATGAGCCATCTGTTTGCCAGTACGGATCTAGAAAGCAATTATCGCGTCAATATGAATATGATTGGCCTAAACAGTAAGCCGCAAGTCAAAAACCTAAAAGAAATCCTTGATGAATGGCTAATCTGTCGCCGCTCTGTGGTCACGCGCCGTCTGCAATATCGCCTTGATAAAATCGACAAGCGCTTACATATCCTCGCAGGTTTGCTGATTGCTTATCTTAATATCGATGAAGTCATTCGCATTATTCGCGAAGAGGACGATCCAAAATTATCGTTAATGCAAGATTATGACCTCACTGATATTCAAGCGAACGCTATCTTGGACATTCGCTTGCGCCAATTGGCAAAGTTAGAGGAGATTGAACTGCGCCGCGAGCAAGATGAGCTGGCTGCTGAACGCGCGATATTACAAGAGTATCTCGATAATCCGGATAGCTTGACCGCGCTTATGATCGATGAGCTGACAGCCGATATGAAGGAGCATGGTAATGAGCGCGTGTCACCATTGGCAGAACGCGAGGAAGCCCAAGCGTTAAAAGAGTCTGATCTCGTACCGAGCGAACCGATCACTGCCATCCTATCAAGGGCAGGTTGGATTCGTGCTGCCAAAGGTCATGACGTCGATGCCGCTGGCATGAGTTATCGTTCAGGTGACAGCTATCAAGCGCACGTCCGTGGCAAATCCAATGAGAAAATCTACGTGCTCGATAGCACTGGACGCAGCTATAGTATTGATGCGCACAATCTCGCATCGGCTCGTGGTCAAGGCGATCCTCTGACCAGTGTGTTAAAACCACCAGCAGGTGCCAGCTTTGAGCAGCTATTAACGGGTGCTGACAATCAGCGCATCATCCTCGCTAGCTCCGCAGGTTATGGCTTTATCAACACCATCGGCAATCTCGATAGCAATCAAAAAGCAGGTAAAAACATCATTAACCTAGCGGCTGATAGTCGTTTGCTCCCTGTTGCGCGTATCGATGCGCCAGTAGAAACGACTGCCAATACTGACGGTGACAATACCCATGCAAAGGTAGCGCCTGACCATATCGCCGTCGTGACCAATGCTGGATACTTACTGATATTTTCCCTCGATGATTTGCCTGAACAGGCACGCGGTAAAGGTAATAAACTTATCAAATTAAAAGACGGCGAAGAAGTGCTTACAATCACGCCACTCAGTCAGCAAGACAGCCTAATTATTACCGCTGGCAAACGCCATGTGACACTCAAGCCAAATGATTTGGCTAACTATACGGGTGTGCGCGGCAATCGTGGTGGTCAGCTACCAAGAGGCTTTCAGAATGTGACGAGTGTTGAGGTTGGTTGAGACGCATAAAGACCATTGAATATATATTGAAATGAGAAAGTAAGAATGAAAAAATTTGCCGTGCTAATTGACGCTGATAATTCATCACATCGTCATATTGAACCTATCCTAGAAGAAATTGCTAAATATGGTATTGCTAGTGTGAAGCGTATTTATGGGGACTGGAGTATCGAGGCACTACTATCATGGAGGGATAAGCTTTTACCTAACGCTATTACGCCTGTACAGCAGTTTGCCTATGTAACTCAAAAAGATGCTACAGACATGAGGTTGGTGATTGATGCTATGGATATATTATATGCAGGAGATTTAGATGGTTTTTGTATCGTATCAAGTGATAGCGACTTTACCCCACTCGCATCTCGTATCCGTGAAAGCGGTTTATTGGTGTATGGATTTGGCAGACAAAGTACGGTTAAGTCATTTGTAAATGCCTGTGATAAATTCATTTACGTCGAAAACTTATTACCTGAGCCTGAAAGTAAAACTTTAATCGCAGATAATTCATCCTATCAAGTTCATTCGGATACAATCAAAATCGATAGGAAGACAGCAACTTTACAAGCAAACTCCATTGATAACGAAAATACCGAGATTGACATACCTACTCTCAATTTAATTTATAAAGCCATTAAAGATAATTCTGATGATGAAGGTTGGGCAAGTTTAGCAGTAGTAGGAAAATACATTAACAATGTCAGACCGGATTTTGATACCCGAACTTACGGACGTACAACTTTATCAGGTTTATTAAAAAAACTGATAAAGTTTGAATGCAAGGTTGAAGATAGTCATATGTTTGTCAGAAAATTCAACTTTCCCATCTTCATTGAAATAGTTCGCACAACCGTTGATAAGATGGTTAGGAAGCAAGGTGTGAATAAAAACTGGGTTAATCTATCTGAGCTTACTGAGCAGCTAAAATCTCAGATTATTCACCATAAAATACTAATCCATCTTTCAGAACATGAAATTGAACAGAAGATTTTGGTCATTGACCCAAAGTACATTAACTTCAACCGTGATAAAAGTCTTGTCAGTATCAGTGCATGAAACAAAGCTGCTTCCTATAAAGAAGCCGCCTATACACAAGGTATAGACAGCTTCTTTACGTTAATCAGAATAGAGAACTTATCTAAGGCTTATTGGATTCAGCATCTTTAAAAATCGCTGACAAAAAGCTTTTAATCTGAGCACTTGTCATTAGATAGGGATTATAGTCAGAACCTGCTGAGAAGCTTTTGAGGGCATACTCTTCATCTTCAGCGCTTGATGTTAGATGTTTCACTAAAAACCCATTCCATTGACGCGACTCTATTTCCTCTATATTAACAATATTGGGAAAAATGGTTGAATGCTCGTCAAGTATTTTTTCTAAGGCAATATTGATAGCGGGCCTTGTCCCTTGAAAACTTTGAACGAAATAACCTTCACTAATGACTAAAGCTGAAGCTATATTGTTTTCTTCAAAATACCTTCGCCAATACTCAAGTGCGCGAGTTAGCTCGATTCCCGAATCTAGGTCGACATTTTTGGCGATATATATCATGTTGATAAGAATATGCTCGCCATTTATTTTTTTGCTTTCTGGAGTATGGCTTGTCGCTATAGTCATGAGAAACCTTATTTATAAAAACCTGATCTAATTTAAGATAAAGTATAATCAATAAAAAATTTTTTCTTAGTGGTTTTTTGTCATCTAGCATCATTGTATTTCTATAAATAAGCATTGGAATTTTAATGAGTTAGGACGCTGACACTTCTCGGAGTACAATTGTACTATAAAACTTGGCACAATGACTGCGATATCATTATTCTAATAATTAACAAGCCTAATCTTTATTTTCCTATAGCACGGTCTCAACCCTAACATACGACTGACCCACGCTTACTCATGGCTCAGACGTTGCAAACATCAATTACTCTTACCAAAAATCCGTCTATACACGCGGTATAGACGGATTTTTTACGCTCATTAAAACGACCAAGGCATCAATACCGACCCATCTCAACCGTTGTCTCAGCAAGCACACTATCGCCTTGCCATGCCTGCACATCTACCGTATACAGATGGTTTTTGCCACCTGAACAAGGTGGTTTATACGCCCCTCCCGCTTCCCCTGCACGGCTACGATATTCCGCGATCATCTCAAGCCCGACTGGCACTTCATAAGTGTGCCCAAACACACGTGGAATCTCAGCACTCGTAGCACCTTCTGGTAGGGCAAACTCTACAATGCCATGTCCACCATGTTGCATACGTTTATTGCTCACATCGCTGTAAACGAAAACCAAGCTCTCCGCACCCATCGGAATGTTTGAGACCGTCATGCTCGGCGTGGCTGGATTTTTGCCATCATAGTTTAGACACTGCTGCCCTTCAGGTATTTTTTTGCCATTCCAAGCAGCATCGTTAAACTTAACATCTATTGCAAAGGCATTGGAAGATAGTGCCAATGTTGCCAATGCCGTCAAAGTGGTGACTGATTTTAAGATAAAAATTTTCATACTAGCTCCTTTAGATAGCGGATACACTGATAGAAACCGTTCATCATTTTGTTAACTGATATTGATCGTTAATCTTAACCTTATAATAAATAGCCACTCTTAAGTTAATTATATCGTTTAAGATTTTTGTTAACCCTTCGAATAAGCGCAAATCAATCGCACCGCTAGCAAAGCGAATACTGCATTCGTAGCAAAATTTGCATCATCGCAGGTTACTCTATAGGTATTTATCTCTTTGGGTGTGTTGTAGTAGTATCTAAATCATTGGTATTGAAACGACTAAAAAACAATAGGATCATCATGTTTATCGAAGACAAAATCGCCAAAGAAAGTATGACTATCAAGACTCCGACACCCAAGATCATCTTTTTTGACATCGATGATACCTTGAGCCGCAATGGCATCATTGCCGAACACAACAAAGCGACCCTTGAGCAGCTTGCAGGTACTGATATTAAGCTGGTGATTTCAACGGGACGCTCCAAAGCCATATTGCCAGCAGATATTTTAGCCTTGCTCGAAGCTGATGTCTTAGATGCGATTATTTGTATGAATGGACAGTATAGTTTTGATAAAAAGGGTCGGATTAGCCACTATCCGTTGTCCGCTGAGCAAACGGATACCATCGTGCGTCTGTGCCAACAGAGCGAGTTGATTCATAAGTTTGACTCTGCCACCCATATCGCATGGTCAGGTGAAAATGAGCGCTTGCGCGAGTTTAATGCCATCACGCCAAACTCTATCGTTGACCCTGAATACCATAAAGGGAATACCGTCTATCAATGCTCAGTATTTTTTAACAATCAACAAGAGAAAATGCAGGACGTCGATTTTGCCCAGTACGAGTTAAAGCTCGTCCATTGGCATCAGATCGGCGCAGATATCTTACCGATAGAGGCATCCAAGGCGCGAGGCATTAAAGATGTCTGTCAATATTATGGGGTAGATGCCAGTGAGTGTATGGCGTTCGGTGATGGAATGAATGATTTAGAGATGTTTGACTTGGTCGGCTATGCGGTGGCGATGGGTGATGCCAAGCAAGAATTGATTGCGCGTGCAGACTTCGTCACGGGTACGATTGAGGAGCGCGGTATTCAGTCGGTGCTTGAGCAATTTCATATTGCGTCTTAATAATCAGACTTTGCAAATTGCTATTTCTCTAGGACGTGTCCTCATTTTTAAAATAAGGACACGTCCTAGCAAAATCTAACCACGCTTCGTCATTAAACTATAAACCCAACTACCGATTTTATAAAATCCGACAACAATCAAAATAAGCACCACCGCTGCCAGCACATAGGCCAACCAAACAGGCACATTACTCAACCAGCCAATCGTAAATGCCAAACCCATGTACGTTTCAACCGGCCAATTAACGATAGGTGTCGGCGAGCCAGCGTTAAACATAGCCATAAAGGCGACGATGCCAAGCACAGCAGTAATCAGTCCAGCACGTTTACGATTATTCATCTTTTGCCTCTTTTAATTCGAACCATTTAATTAACATTCGATTGTTTTTATTTTATCAGTAATCTTTGCATCTTATAAAAACCACGTTGTAAACTCATGCCTTAAGGGTAAAGCAGCTCTCATCATAGCATGATTATTTACGCTTATTATCTTACTCAAATTCAGCAGTAAATCTCATATTTGTGCTTTTATAGATTCTTCAGCCATTTATCAGTGCCACTTTTAGCAATATTATGAAGAACGAACTTCTTCCTTGCCCTTTAAATTCTTAACAATCATAGCCATAATAGTTTCACAACTGGCTCGATAACTTATATTCAGTATTCAGTATTTAGTATTTAGTATTTAGTATTTAGTATTTAGCTTCCATTATCTATCATTTAACTTTTTACTCATTTGCATCATTCTTATTTAGGAGAGATATTTTGACTCATTTATCATCGCCCCACAACATTGCTCGTCGCGCTCATATACTACCAAAAGCACTATTAGCCATGGCTGTTGGGCTAGCACTTGCTAGCTGTAGTAAGTCAGACAATACGGCGGCTGATGGTACAGCGGCGAGTGCTGAAACGCTCAATCTGTATAACTGGTCAGAGTATATGCCGCAAGAGATTCTCGATGGCTTTACTGAAGAGACAGGCATTCGGGTCAATTACACCACCTTTGATTCTAACGAAGCTATGTACGCCAAGCTTAAATTGCTCGATGACTCTAGCCAATATGACTTAGCCATCCCATCAACATATTATGTCGAAAAAATGGCCAAAGAAGACTTGCTGCAAGAGCTCGATAAATCCAAATTGAGCAATTTTAAGAATCTTGATACGTCTTTTACCAATACCAAGGTCGATCCAGAGAACAAATATTCGATTCCTTATATGTGGGGCAGCACCGGTCTTGCCATTAATGGTGACAAGGTCGATCCTGCAACCGTAAATAGCTGGAACGATTTATGGCGTCCTGAGTATAAAGGGCAAGTGATGCTGATGAACGATATGCGCGAAGTGTTTGGCATGGCGCTATTGACCCTTGGGCATTCAGGTAATAGTAAAAATCCTGACGAAATCAAAGCCGCTTATGAGAAGCTCACGACCTTGATGCCAAATGTGAAGACCTTTAACTCGGATGCCTCGCGTATGCCTTATATGGAAGGCGAAACCACGGTTGGTATGAGTTGGAATGGCGAGGCAATTATCGCCAACAACGAAGGCTTGACCAGCTTGGTTTATAAATATCCAACTGAAGGCGCTATCTTGTGGATGGATAATTTTGTGATTCCGAAAAACGCCAAACAAGTCGATGCAGCCCATAAGTTTATTGACTACTTGCTGCGTCCTGAGAACTCTAAAATCGTCAGCGAAGAGATTGGTTATGCGTCGCCTAATATGGCTGCGCGTGAGATGATGCCAGAAGAAGTGCGCAACAATCCAACCATCTATCCGAGCAAAGACGTACTGGCAAAAGCGGAATTCCAAGAAGATGTGGGCGATGAAGCATTGCAAGTCTATCAGCAGTATTGGGATAAGCTAAAAACTGGTCGTTAATCACTGTTTGTTGATAGCTGTTACCGCAAGAAAACGTTGACTTAATAACGTCAGCGTTTTTTATTTATTCTTTATTTGGCTGTTATTTAACTTTTATAGTCGGTTCAATACAATTTGGATACAAGGAAGGCGAGCAAAATTACTACAAATAGTAGACTAAGCGAGCCTGACACCGTATCTGATTTATATAGGATTTACTAATTTATAAGTGCAAATCGGTTTCACTACCTTTATGCTCGATACGGCGCTGCTCGCGGCGTTGATAGCGCAGACCGGAGGCGGCAAACCATTGCGGCTTAGTCGTTTGCAATAAATCACTGAGCCGCTGCAACTGTACTTGTAAGGTTTGGGTCAGCCAAAAATAGCCTTGCCACTCAAAGCCTAAGTTTTCTACACTTGGATATTCTGATACCGCGATACGCGTAATCGGTCGAAATACTTCATCATTTGGACTACGTAATACCGCCGCCATATGCTGCATCGCTTGCGTCAATTCGTGCTGATAATGAATAAGCAGAATATGGTTTTCATCATCAATCTCAATATTAGCCAAACGCGGTGCGGCACTTAACAGTAAATCAATCGTACCAATAATATTACGATGGGTACGCTGAATAGTCTCTAGTGTTTCCTTTTCAATACCCGATTCGCTAGCTGTCGCTGCGATATGCGGACGCACGGCAAGCAAACGCTTATTAATTTTTTGTAATGCTTTCACCAAGGACTTGTTGACGGGTGTATCTGGTATAGAACTGTTCGATGGATAAATAATACTGGCCGAACTGGTCGCCTGACTATACTTAAACGGCTTGGGCACTAACACTTCCGCATCAATATGATTGCCAACCCCTGCATACAAATTGCTGCACGTCTCAAGATTACTGGCCAACAAAAACCGCCACATCAACGTCGATTTAAGCGGTAAAATTAACGTCGCGGCCACCGCTACTCCTGCACCAAGCAAAATATTGAACGCGCGATATAAGCCATCTTGGGCAATATTGCTGTGGTCAGGACTCGACACAATCATCAGCATGGTAATACCTGTCAGCAGACCGATATAGCCCAATTGCTTGACCGCCACATAACCGATGATGCCACTGATAATGCCAATCAGCCCATAATACAACCACAGCCAGCCACCGATATCTTTAATCAGCCATAAGAAGCTAAGTCCCACCACCACCCCAAGCAAAGTACCCAATATCCGCTCTTTAGCCTTGGTATAAATCGCCCCTTGATATTGCAACAAACCCAAAATCACAAACACAGTAATGGTCGTCCACTCACCATGCGGCAAGTGCGTAAACTCATTTAACAAGAGCGCAATAAGTACAGCCACACCCAAACGTATGGCATGCAAAACATCTGCATGCTGATAACGGGCATAAGGCTCTACAAATGGGGCGGTAAATCGTTGCCAAAAAGTCGGTTTCACGCAGGGTATCTCTTATAAGTGAAGGAAGAAAAAATCGGTTAAATTCTAGCTACTAGCTTAACCACTGATAAAGCGCTGATAAAGTCATGACCAAAAAATAACGCCTTTTACCTATTAAAAGATAAAAGACGCTGAAGGTCAGAACATGCTAGCACATAACGACAAAAAAACACCCTAACAACATCGCATTTGGCTATTGGTAATGCTGAAGGGTGCTCACAAATACTTGCCAGCATCTCCTATATTTACAAGTGTAAATCGGACTCGCCCCCCTGCTCTTTCATTCTACGCTGTTCACGCCTTTGATAGCGCAGACCAGAAGCGGCATACCACTGCGGTTTGGTCGTTTGTAGCAGATCACTTAACTGTTGCAGTTGTGCTTGCAACGTTTGCGTCAACCAAAAATATCCCTGCCACTCAAACGTTGCATACTGTACGCTAGGATATTCTGATAGCGCAATACGCGTAATCGGTCGAAAAGTCTGATCGCTTGGACTGCGTAGTACTGCTGCGATATGCTGCATTGCTTGGGTGAGCTCGTGTTGATAGTGAATCAGTAGTGTATGATTATCATCATCGATATCGATATTCGCCAAACGCGGTGCTGCACTGAGCAATAAATCGATGGTACCGATGATATTGCGATGGATACGCTGAATCGTTTCTATCGTCTCTTTATGAATGCCGGACTCGCTTGCTGTTGCAGCGATATGTGGACGTACTGCGAGTAGTCGCTTGTTTATTTGCTGCAGCGATTTTATCAACGCTTTATTAACAGGCATATCTGCAATAGCGCTACTTTGAGGATAAGACAGGCTAGCTGAGCTTGTCGCCCTAGTATAGACAAGCGACTTGGGAGCCACTATTTCAGCATCGATATGATGTCCGACACCGGCATAAAGCGTACTACAGGCTTCTAAATTATTTGCTAATAAAAATCGCCACATCAACGTCGACATTAGAGGTAAGACCACTGTCACCATGACCGCAATACCTGTACCGATTAAGATATTGAGTGCACGATAGACACCATCTTGCGCCATATTAACTTGATTCAAATTAGAGACGATCATCAGCATAGTAATGCCAGTGAGTAATCCAGTATACCCTAGCCGCCTGACCGAAAAATAACCAATAATCCCACTAATGATACCAATAAGCAGGTACTCTATCCCTAACCAAGCACCCGTCCCTTTATTGAACCATAAGATTGCAAATGCCACTACAATACCCAAAACCGTCCCTAGTACTCGCTCTTTGGCTTTGGTATAAATAGCGCCTTGATACTGTAGCAATCCTAAAATAATAAAGACAGTAATCGTCGTCCATTCCCCATGTGGAAAACGGCTTATTTGATTGGCTAACATCGCAAGTACGATGGCTGCACCGATACGTATGGCATGCAAGATATCAGCGTACTGATAGCGCGCATAAGGTTCAATGAATGGTGCAGTAAATCGTTGCCAAATTTTTGGTTTCACGCACAGGTACTCTTATTAATTGAAGAATATATAGTCAATGAAAAGTAATATCGAACCATCATGTACTGCTGATATCAAAAAAAACGTCTCTTACCTGTTAAAAGGCAAAAGACGTTTGAGATCGAAATAGAGTGGTCAATAATTGGATGTAAACCAAAACCATTATACCTCTAAGAAGTCCAAAATACCTTCAGCGGCCTCACGACCTTCCCAAATCGCAGTCACGACCAAATCAGAACCACGTACCATATCACCACCAGCAAATATCTTGGGGTTTTTGGTTTGGAATTTAAAGGTTTGCTTTTCCGCTGCCAGCACGCGACCAGAGCTGTCCATTGCCACTTGCTGAGACTCAAACCAGTCAGCAGGGCTAGGACGGAAACCAAAAGCCATAATCACAGCATCACATGGGATAATTTCTTCTGAATTAGGAATTGGCTCAGGACGCTGACGACCACGGTTGTCTGGCGCACCCAAATGAGTCGTGACGACTTTCACGCCATTCACTTTACCATTTAAGCCAATGATTTCTGTCGGTTGACGATTGAATAGAAACTCAACGCCTTCCTCTCGAGCATTGACCACTTCGCGGCGCGAACCTGGCATGTTCTCTTCGTCACGGCGATAGGCACAGACTACTTGCTCAGCGCCTTGGCGAATACTGGTACGGTTACAATCCATCGCAGTATCGCCACCACCTAGCACCACCACTCTTTTACCCTTAAAGTCGATATATTCTTCAGGATTTTTTTCCCAATCGTTGCAGCGATTGACGTTGGCAATCAGGTAATCTAGCGCATCATGAACACCGACAAGCTCTTCACCAGCAAAGCCGCCACGCATATAAGTGTAAGTACCCATGCCCATAAATACCGCATCGTACTCGCTTAACAGTTCATCAATACTAATGTCAGTACCGATTTCTGTCTCAAGACGAAACTCCATGCCCATGCCTTCAAAGATGACACGGCGGTTACGCATGACGTCCTTTTCCATTTTGAATTCTGGAATACCAAAAGTCAGTAAACCACCAATTTCAGGACGCTTATCAAACACAACTGGTTTCACGCCGTTTCTAACGAGTATATCCGCACAGCCCAAACCTGCTGGCCCTGCACCGATGATCGCGACTTTTTTATCTGTCCAAACCACATCAGACATATCCGGACGCCAGCCAAGTGCAAAGGCGGTATCGTTGATGTACTTTTCGACATTACCAATGGTCACAGCGCCAAAACCATCGTTTAAGGTACAAGCGCCTTCACATAAGCGATCTTGTGGACAGACGCGGCCGCAGACCTCAGGCAACGTATTGGTGCGGTGACACAATTCAGCCGCTTGAAATATCTGCCCTTCGGTGGCCAATTTGAGCCAGTTAGGAATGTAGTTATGTACAGGGCACTTCCATTCACAATAAGGGTTACCACACTCTAGACAGCGGTGCGACTGCTGCGCAACGGCTTCACTCTCAAAAGGTTTATAAATTTCAACAAATTCCGTTGAGCGCGTGGCGATGTCTTTTTTGGTCGGCTCAAGCCGTGGTACATCTAAAAACTGAAAACTATTTTCTAAGCGTTTTGCCATGGTATTGTCTCTTTAATATGAGGCTTTTTATATCAAGCTTTTTTAAAGTGGGCGGTGACAGTCAACGATGTCTCATTTATCGCAAAATTAAGAGGTTTATATCGTGACCGTCACTTACCTGCTGAAAACCTTTGAGTTAAAAGGCTTTTAAAAGCGGAACATTGGATAATCCAAGCAAAGCTATTGTGGGTCAGCCATGGTGGTTTTGAGAAGGCTCGCAATGTTTGCCGCTTTAGGCTTCACCAAATAAAACTTACGAACATAGTGCTCAAAGTCAGCCAATATCGTCTGACCCCACGCGCTGCCTGTTTTATTAACATGCGCTTCAATCACTTGCTGCAAATGGATACGATGCTCTTCGGTTTGCTCACTTGAGATACGGTTAAGATCAATCAGCTCATGGTTACAACGGTCAAAGAAATCACCTTCCATATCAAGCACATAAGCGAAGCCACCTGTCATACCTGCCCCAAAGTTGAGACCCGTACGCCCAAGAATAGTGACAATACCGCCTGTCATATATTCACAGCAATGATCGCCTGTGCCTTCGATGACTGCGTGCGCGCCAGAGTTACGCACTCCAAAGCGTTCGCCAGCAGTACCAGCTGCATATAGTTTGCCGCCCGTTGCACCATATAAGCAGGTATTACCAATGATGGCGGTCTCTTGCGCCGTAAAGCTTGAGTCTTTTGGTGGATAAATAACAATCTCACCGCCAGCCATGCCTTTGCCTACATAGTCATTGGCATCGCCTTCTAGCTCAATATTTAGACCACCTGCATTCCAGACGCCTAAACTCTGCCCAGCAGTACCAGTCAGATGCAGCTTAATTGGCATATCACTCATGCCAAGGTTGCCCCATACTTGCGCAATCTCACCAGAGATACGCGCGCCGATAGAGCGATCACAGTTACCGACATAATAGCTATAATCGCCGCCATTACCTTGACGAATATTGAGCAGCATATCACTAATCATCTGTTCAGCGAGTAAGCCTTTATCAAACGGCTCATTACGCTCAACCTGACAGGTTTGGGCTTTACCACTACTGGCCGGATGGCTAAATAATAATGGCGTTAAATCCAAATGACGCTGCTTATCCGTGTTGCCTTCTAATACTTCAAGCAAGTCAGTCCGTCCGACCAACTCTTCCATACTACGCACACCAAGGGCGGCAAGCCATTCGCGCGTTTCAGTTGCTACAAATTTAAAGAAGTTAATGAGCATCTCTGCTTCACCAATGAAATGCTCATCACGTAGCTTGGCTTTTTGCGTCGCAACTCCAGTCGGGCAATTATTAAGATGGCAAATGCGTAGGTATTTACAACCAACGGCAATCATTGGCGTGGTACCAAAGCCAAAGCTTTCTGCCCCAAGAATAGCGGCTTTTACCACATCAAGACCAGTCTTTAGACCACCATCAGTTTGAATACGAACTTTATGACGCAAGCCATTTACTCGTAGTGATTGGTGGGTCTCAGCCAGTCCTAACTCCCATGGTGAGCCTGCATGATGGATAGACGATAGCGGAGAGGCTGCTGTGCCACCATCATAGCCTGAGATAGTGATTAAATCGGCATAGGCTTTTGCCACGCCAGTCGCGATAGTACCAACGCCCGGACGTGAGACTAGTTTCACCGATACCAAGGCATCTGGATTGACTTGTTTTAAATCAAAAATCAGCTGCGCCAAATCTTCGATAGAATAAATATCGTGATGCGGCGGCGGTGAAATCAACGTCACACCCGGTACAGAATAACGTAAGCGCGCAATCAAAGCATTGACTTTGCCACCCGGCAGCTGACCTCCCTCACCCGGCTTGGCACCCTGTGCAACTTTGATTTGCATCACTTCTGCTGAACGCAAATACGCTGGGGTGACGCCAAAACGACCCGAGGCAATTTGTTTGATCTTTGAGTTGCGCAGCGTGCCATAACGTACTGGATCTTCACCGCCCTCACCAGAGTTTGAACGTCCACCGATGGTATTCATCGCCATGGCAATCGCTTCATGGGCTTCGGGTGACAATGCCCCCAACGACATGCCCGCCGAGTCAAAGCGCGTCAGAATGGATGAGATATCCTCTACGTCATTCACATCGATAGAGTTATCTGTTTTTAATAGCAATAAATCACGCAAGGTCGCCACAGGACGGCTATTAACCAAATCGGCATAATGACGATAATTGTCATAATCGCCCGTACGAACTGCGGTATGTAGGCTATTAATGACATCTGGATTAAAGGCATGATATTCTTTATTGAAGACAAACTTCAGCAAGCCACCTTGATCGAGTGCCGCGCGGCGCTTGAAAGCATTCGCCGCTAGCTGTGCTTGATCGGCAGCTAAGTCAGCAAAGGTCGCACCTTTAATACGACTCTGTACGCCTTTGAAACACAGGCTCACCACCTCTTCAGAGAGACCCACTGCTTCAAATAACTGCGCACCGCGATAAGAGACAATGGTCGAGATGCCCATTTTTGATAAGATTTTTAGCAAGCCTTTATCCAAGCCTTTACGGAAATTAACCCGCGCTTGAATCGGATCGCCAAGCAGCTCGCCAGTCGCTACTAAGTCATCAATAACATCATAAGCCAAGTAAGGATAAATGCAGGTCGCACCAAAACCAATCAATACTGCCACTTGATGCGAGTCGCGCGCCAAACCAGTCTCAATGATTAAATTAGCATCAGTACGAATACCTTGACCAATCAAATAATGATGCACCGCACCCGTTACCATGATGGCGTTGGCTGGTACTTTATCGGCATCGATGTGTTTATCAGACAACACAATCAAAGTGTGACCCGCTCGGATGCTGTTAGCCACTTGCTCGCAGATAGCCATGATGGCTTCTGATAACTCAAGGGTGCGATCATAGTTTAAATCAATACGCGCCATTTTAAAGGCTGGATCACCCAAGGTCTCAAGCTGCTGCATCTTGCTGGCTGACAGTACAGGCGACGATAAGATAATACGGTGTGCATCTCGCGCTGATGGCGCAAACACGTTAGTTTCAGCACCGAGGCAGGTCTGCAATGACATCACGATAGATTCACGCAATGGATCAATCGGTGGATTGGTCACCTGTGCGAACTGCTGGCGGAAAAAGTCACCGACATGGCGGATTTGCTGCGACAGCACTGCCATAGGCGTATCATCACCCATTGAACCGACAGGTTCTTGACCATTTTCGGCGTTGGGGCGGATAATTTCAGTACGCTCTTCATTGGTGATGTGATACATTTTTTGCAGTGTTTTTAGCTCATTACCACGGCATGTTTGCGCTGCTAACTCTTCCTCTAAACGCTCATCATCACGGATACGGGTTGCTTCTTCACGCAGCCATTTACGGTACGGATGGGCTTTTTTCAGTAACGTCGCAATCGCTTTAGTATCTAAAATTTGACCCGTTAAAGTATCAATAACGAGCATTTGACCAGGGCCAACGCGTCCTTTTGCCAACACATCTTTTGGCGAGTAATCCCACACACCAACTTCAGAAGCAACGGTGATATAGCCGTTCTTAGTTGTCACCCAGCGCGATGGGCGTAGACCATTACGATCAAGCATACAGACCGCATAGCGTCCATCTTGAATCACCAAACCTGCTGGACCATCCCACGCTTCCATGTGCTGCGAATAAAACTCATAAAAGGCGCGCAAATCCATATCCATGCTATCGACATTCTGCCAAGCAGGTGGCACGAGAATCGACATCGCATGGAATAGATTCATACCACCTGACATGAGGACTTCAAGCATATTATCTAAGCTTGATGAGTCAGAGCCCGTACTGTTCACCAGTGGCGTCAATTCATTCAAATTGGGCAGTTTGTCTGATTTTAGTTTTGGCGTCCGTGCCTCAGACCAGTTGCGATTGCCTGTGATGGTGTTCAACTCGCCATTGTGGGCAAGATAACGAAACGGCTGCGCCAAGGGCCAACGCGGCAAGGTATTGGTGGAGAAACGTTGATGAAATACCACGATATGCGATGCCAAACGCGCATCTTGTAAATCCAAGAAAAATGCTGGCAAGTCTGATGGCATCACCAAACCTTTATAAATGATCGTCTGACAGCTTAATGAGCACACATAAAACAGCTCATCATCAGCCAAGCGCTGCTCTGCTTTTTTGCGTGCGACAAACAGTTTACGGTTAAAGTCATCCGCTGCCAAATCATCGGGTGCGTTGACAAACACTTGTTTGAAATCAGGTAAAGTCTCACGGCCAATGTCACCGACGATGCTCAAATCAAGCGGCACATCACGCCAGCCAGCAACCTCTAGTCCTTGGGCGACAATCTCATCGCTAAGCACTTGCTGGCTATCACGAGCTTTTGTCTCATCTAAATTGACAAAGATCATACCAACTGCAAAGTTTTCAGTAATCGTGAACCCTTGCTCAGCAGCAATGCCTCTAAAAAACTCAATAGGCGTCGCCAGTAGTAGACCACAACCATCACCCGTTCTACCATCAGCAGCAACACCGCCGCGATGGGTCATACAGCTTAGACTATGAATAGCAGTTTTTACCAAATCATGGCTGGCTTGTCCCTCAATATGAGCGATCAAACCAAAACCACAGTTATCAGAAAAATCATCTGGCGTGGCCAGGTGGGTTTGCGAGGAAATCATTGACATGGCTAGTCCTTTTAGGTGAACGGGCAATTTATGCATCCAATGCAGATCATAAACTGAAGACCGTAAGCAGAACGGGCTAATAATTAATATTCGTATATCCGAATTAATAAATGGTGTGACGCTCATAGACATCATACTTTGAGACTAAGGTGAAAGCTCTGGCACTCCCAGTCATTGAATGATGTTTCAATAGATCATTAACATGTTAAAAGATAGTAAACGGTCGCCCTTGGCAATGACATACAGCCCTGTATACCCGTTACCTAATCATCAATAACGCAATGTCGCTATCTTGAGTGTCACTTGTTATCACACCATGCCTAGCAATCCAGACTGATTGACTACGCATGTAATAACCGTGCATTTGATTAATTTTGAATATCTGACGCTCTGTAATCAAGCGCTTCATTCACTCTAAAGAGAGCGATAATAAGAGAGGTTGCGCCACTTGCGATAGCTTAATTATAGATAGCAAGTGACAACGCTTGAGACAAAAAATTTTAGTAACGTATCTTTTAAATGATAGAAGTTTACCAATTCATTGTTAAAAAACAATTTTTACGATAACTATACAGAGCGTCGCCCACAGTTATATTAGTTAATGACGGACAAAAAATCTAGTCTTTTCTATCGATTCACCCACCATATTTTGTAAGAGAACTTATTACTATTGGTTATAGGATGATTAAATGTTCTATGCAAATTTTGATACATAGTATCTGTGACAAGGCTTAGTTGAGATACTTAATTAAGATCAACTTCTTTTGGAAATGTATTTTTAGCACTAATTATATGCTTTATGATGCTCCACAAAAAACCCCACTAACCAGCTTGTCAGTGGGGTTTTTTAGTCATAGTGGTAACATAACTATCAACGATATGGTCAAAGGACAAACACACTCTAATTACTTTTGTCTTCTATCAGTGTTTTTATGCTGTCGTTATTGCTCTTAGGAGGATTGGTATTCTTGCTAGTAGCGTTTGCGCCAGAATTTGTGCTACTGGTACTACTTGGCGGCTTTGGTGTTGCGACTACTGGGGGTTTTTTAGTGGTATTTTCAGTGCCTGATGTCGCTGGTTTTTTATTCTCTGGTTCAGACTTAGTTCCACTACCTTCATTTTTAGGCGTGGTGAGAGATGAGACTTCCTCTTCATTGCCAACAATACGCTCTTCAGTGACCGATAAAGTATCAGAGGTGTCCGCTGACTGACGGATACTTTCATTGTCGCTGTTACTGGCAGTTTCTTGACTGCTACGACCAGCATTGTCCCCATTATCCGTTTCTGGTAGTGGCTGGCGCACTGGCACTTCGCGCTTAGTCGGCTTCAGATCAACAGAACGTGTGCGTCTGGTGCTCAAATCTTTAACTGGATCAGGTCGCTCATAATTATCGATGATACCGACATAACGGTTGATCTCTTCTGGCAACACACGCACATTGGCTGGCAACTTAAAATCTATCAGTTTTGCCGCGCCCACCGCTTCTTGTGGACTACTCATGAGCCCATAAGTTAACATATAGCGGACTTGATTTTCATCGTCAAGATAACGGAAATAAGCAAATTTATTACGGTCTGCGCGGCCTTCTAGATAACTGACAATCACATCGTTTTCGGCGACATTCATCACCTGCACTGTCCACTTACCTTTGTTCGCCAACAAATAACGTTTGTCTTTAAACTCAGCAGGATAATTGCGCAAATCTCGCACCGTCGTATCAAAACTAATGGGTTGCACGTCGGTATCAAGCTCGTGTAACGACTCTATTTTTAAGGGCTGCTCAAGCTCAGCACTCAATGGTTGCGGTGCTGATATGGGGGCATTTTCAATTTTGGCACCCATCGCTGGCGTTTGACTAAACATCCAAATCAGAGCCGTGACCACACCCAAAAGCAAGGTCATTATCAGCCAAATCAACGCTTGACGGCGATATGACTGGCTAGCGGTACGCGGCGTCGATCTTGAAGCTGCCATGGGAGTATCCTTGGTGAAAATAAAGTTGACCGCGTTCAAGAAATGCGCAGTAAGTAGAATGGCGGCGAGCCAGTCTGCTTTAAACCGTTGAGTTCAGTGAGTATTCACGAGCACTAAAGCTTTAAGACATTATACGCGGTGTTGTGACAATACCTCGTGCAAAAGATCTTCATCGAAATCATTGGTCAATACGGCCTGACCTAGTGATTTTAACAAAATCAGGCGGATTTGTCCGTGTTTCACTTTTTTATCATGTCCCATCAAACTTAGCGCCGTTTGTGTATCAATGCGTGGCGGGGTGATAGGCAAATTTGCCAAGGTTAAAATACGCTTAATACGAGCAACGTCTTCGACCGTTAACCAACCCATTCTTTGCGATAACTCTGCGGCTTGTACCATGCCAGCAGCGACTGCCTCACCGTGTAGCCAATTACCATAGCCTTCATGTGTTTCAATGACATGACCAAAAGTATGACCAAAATTTAACAATGCTCGCACGCCTGACTCTCTTTCATCTTGCGCGACGATATCGGCTTTATACTGACAGCAGCGTTTTACAGCATCACCAAGTACCGCTAAATCCAAATCCATCATCGCCGGCAGATTGACTTCCAGCCAATCTAAGAACGTGATATCCATAATGAGTGCATATTTAATAACCTCAGCCAACCCAGCTGACAACTCGCGCGCTGGCAAAGTCTTGAGCGTACTCATATCAGCAAGTACCATTTGCGGCTGCCAAAAAGCGCCAATCATGTTTTTGCCTTGAGGATGATTGATGCCCGTCTTACCACCAACGCTCGAATCCACTTGTGACAGTAGCGTGGTTGGAATCTGGATAAAATTTACACCACGCATAAAGCTTGCAGCAGCAAAGCCCGTCATATCGCCCACAACGCCACCACCTAAAGCAATAAGCGTAACGTCACGATTGAAATGCGCTGCCATCAATACATCGTAAATTTGATTGATACTGCTCTGATGCTTATATTGCTCACCATCTGGCAATACGCAAACACGCACAGTGAACTGCTCTGTTAACTCTTTTTCTAAAGCGTTTAGGTATAAAGGCGCAACAGTATCATTAGTGACAATCAATACTTGGCGACCACGAATGTAAGGTGTGATCAGCTTTGCCATACTGTTGCGATCTATCGCTGCTTTTTCAGTAATGACGATTGGATAGTCATGGCTTTGCGTATGAACCGTTAAACCGTCATGAAACAGTGGCGTTGCCATTAAACACTCCCTAAGCATTTTGAATGAGATAAAAGTAGCTGAGCTTAACTAGGGCGCGTCCTGATTTTTATCGCCATTTTTAAATGAGGACACGCCTTGATAAAGTTTATCATTATGGTTAATTTTCTTTATCTTCTGGTGCTATAGCAGTCGAGTCAGTAAATGACTCTAGTTGCTGTAAGAGCTGATTGACCATATGACGCGGATAAGTATGACCAGTTGGCATAATAATATGAGCGACTTGGCGATATAAGGGATCACGAGTGCTATATAAATCTTGCAAGATTTTTCTAGGATTTGGCTGCTGTAACAGTGGTCGTGATTTGTCTTTAGCCGTGCGAGCCATTTGCACATCAACTGGCGCATTTAAATAAACCACGATGCCGCGCTGATGCAAAAACGCTCTGTTTTCAGCACACATCACAGCGCCACCACCGGTCGCTAAGACGATTTGGTCTTTTTGAGTCAACTCATCGATGGCGCGCGTTTCACGCTCACGGAAGCCCGCCTCGCCTTCTTTAGCGAATATCCAAGCTATATCAGCCCCTGTCTGCGATTCAATGTACCAATCGCTGTCTACAAAGGTGCGCCCCAACTGCTTAGCCAGCAATTTACCGATGGTTGTCTTCCCTGCTCCCATCGGCCCTACTAAAAACACCGACGGCAATTCCTCCACCATAATACTTACTCAGCTAAATTAGCTATGATACAACGTCATTGATATTCTGGCTAGTAATGAGCGTTGATTATTGTTAGTAAAATTCAATCAATATGAAAATTTTCCCATAAAAAAAGCAAGCGTTGATGCTTGCTTCTTTTGAGCGAAAACCAATCAATAAAGGATTAATCCAAGCGGCTAATACCATCATTGATTAATTTTGGCGTGATAAATATCAATAACTCTTCTTTCGAATTACTACGCACGTCTTTACGGAAAGCGCGACCAATATAAGGCAGGTCTCCTAAGAACGGTACTTTATCGACACCATTGCTGGTACGATTCTTAAAGACACCACCCAACACAACCGTTTGACCATCTTCAACAATAACATTGGTCGAAATAGAATCTTCAGCAATAGCAACCTGATTGTTAATTATGGTCGGCGTACCGTTAGTGATTAACAATTGTAAACCGATTTTGCCATCTGGGGTGATATTTGGTGTGGCCTCTAAACTCAATGCTGCTTCTTTAAAGCTAGTAGTGGTTGCTCCACTGGCAGACGCTTCTTGATAAGGAATCTGCGTCCCTGAAGAAACTTTCGCCGTTTGCTTGTCTGCTGTCAGAATCTTCGGCGTAGAAATCACTTCACCGCGATTATCCGCTTGCAGTGCTGACAATTCAAGATCAAGCATCACATCTGACATACTCAGCAAGCCAAAGGCAATACTACCAGCAGGGTTGGCAACCCCTAAATCGACGTTTAAGTTATCAGGACGAGTAATATCGTATGAAGGATAAGAAACCGTTTGACCATTTACCGTCGTCGTTTCTACATCGAAGTCTTTTAAATCCCATAGCGTTTGATTACTACCACCGACCAATAAATTACGGTTGTTAGCAGCACCATTTGATAAGATACCCCAACGAACCCCAATCTCTTTACTAAAGCTATCACTAGCACTCACAATACGCGCTTCAATCATAACCTGACGGACTGGAATATCAATTTTACCAATCAACTTATGGATATTCTCGATACTGTCAGCCACATCTTTAATAATTAAGGTATTGGTACGCTCATCTACCGTTACCGTTCCACGATTAGACAATAAGGTATTGTTATCAGCAGCATTTGCATTGCTGCCACCTGATGAGCCACTGCCTTGAGAAATAAGTGTCAAAACATCTGGCGCTTTTGCATAGCTAAGACGAATATATTCTGTGCGTAATGGCGCAAAAGACTCAACTGCTTGCTGTGCTTCAAGCTCACGTGCTTCTTGCTCAGCAAGCTCGGTGGAAGGCGCAACCAAAATGACATTGCCATTTTCACGCTTACCAAGATTCTTACTCTTTAGAATAATATCTAGCGCTTGATCCCATGGGACATTAATCAAACGTAAGGTGATATTGCCCGCGACTGAATCACTAGCCACAATATTCATTTCTGTGAACTGCGCTAGGATATCTAAGACACTGCGAATCTCAACGTCTTGAAACTCCATAGATAGCGCTTCACCGCTATAGACTTTTTCTTCAAGCGTTGGCTCACGTAGTAGCTCAGGTTTTCTGATACTAATATTCAGCTGATTGCCTGATTGATAAGCCTGATACTCATAATCTTCTTTGACATTAATAGTAATTACACCATTTTGACCTTGGTTTTTAGTATCAATACTATCAACCAGACCACTATTAATATTCAAACGGCGCAATAAATTTCTTGGCACGGTGCTACCCGTTAAGCGTACCACTAGCTTGTTGCCTTGACGTTGGACATCAACTGGAATGGCTTCATTGGTAAGTGCGATGCTAACGTTGCCACCACCATCATTTACTGCGGCAAAATTGACGGCACTCAAACCATCATAGCTATATTGCTTACTCACTTGCGATGCAGCAAGTTGTGGGCTTAATAATGGGTTAACTCTGACCACCATGGTATCAGCAGGCACTTGATTTTTAACTACCGTTTTACTGGCTATATTGACTGCCGGTGCACTACTGGTTTCTACAATCGGTGTAACGACTGCTGTCGTCGTGATCGCATTATTGTCATTGAGTACGTCTTGGATAGGATCATTGGTCATTACTGGACGATTAGGATCAGTAATGGTCAATAGTAAATCGTTACCTTCAATCGATGTCGTATAGTTACCTGCCTGTTTTAGCTCAACAATCAGGCGCGTGGTACTGTCACTATTCAACGTCGTGACCTTATCAATCATACCAATATTGTATTCATTAAAGCGACTAGCAAGTCCATTCTGCACTTTTTCAAAATCTAGTACCAAACGGCTAGGGTTATCAAGCTGATAGGCAGCAGGTAACACTGGTAAACCGTCAAATCCCAAACGCATTTGCGTCACTGCTGGTGCAGTTTGTACCACAGAAACTTCGTTAATGCGCTGTGCGGCATGGGCACTATTACTCACTGCTACCATGCTGATTGCCAATGCTGAAATGGCAAAAGCAGAAGATACGCGGTTGCTCATCATCGTTACCTTGTTATTGCGTACTGTCATTATTTATTCCTCAAAAAATCTGCCGACTTAGCTTATGGGTGAAACCAACGACTGGGGTTTTTCAACAAACCCAGCGCGGCTGTCTGGCACAATTTCAATCAAGTTAATCTGGGTCGGCGTGATTTCAACAATACGGCCGTCATTTAGTCCAAGATAATCACCTACTTTAACACTCGCGACTGAACCATCAGGGCGTTGTACCAACGCATATCGCTGACCTTCAGGTGAAATTACGACACCACGAAAAATCAGTTGCGATAGCTCATATTGCTCAAGAGGTTCTTTCACTCTGGTAATGTCAGGACGCACACCATCGATGGAGGTGGTGGGACCTTGGACATTGACTAAACTCGGTGGTAAGAATGGACTGCGCTGGGCGCTGGCACTATAAACAAAGTCTTCTACTAGCTCAGCTTTGGGCGGTGGTTCAATAGGCTGAGCTGGCTGATTACGGATATCGGTCATTGATTGCTCTGCCATACCAATGCGATCCGCACATCCTGTCATGGACAATACAGCCATGCTTAAAACCAATAGCGTAGGCAGTTTTTGAATATTCATTAGTTGCCTCCTGCATTATCAGTGGTCGCAGCGTCAGTAACAGCAACCGTTTCATCACCCTCAGGGTCAGCTTCTTTTGAACGATACGTTTTGGTTTGTAATACCAAATTAAGCTCCGGTAAGACATCCAATGTCGGCTGCGGATTACTGACCTCAAAATCATGCATAGTAATGATTCGTGGTAAGGCGGCAAGACCACTAATAAAGCTACCAAACTGATGATATTCGCCCAAAGCAGCAATGCGGATAGGTTGCTCAATAAAAAATTCGTTTTCAATCTCAGGCTCTACTGAAATGTCTTGGAAACGTATATTGCTGCCGACACCCGTCATGTTAATGCCTTCTACCAGCTCTGATACACGAGTATCTTTTGGTAACTGATCGAGTAAGGTATTGAACTCAGCTTCCATTTGGACAACTTGCTCTTGGTAAGCTTTTAAATGACGCGCGCGTGATTCTTTTTCACGATAGCTGTCAAGTAACGTTTGTTGCTGACTCTCAGCAGCATTGATCTCATCGATCTTACTACTAATCGGTAAAGCCCATGCCAACGCTGCGATGAGCGTGATGATAAGCCCTATTACCGTTACCTTTACAGGTAATGGCCAGCTGCCGTAGTTTTCAGAGTCTAACGACTCAAAACTGCGGCGAAATTCCTGTAAATCAAACTGTTGCTTTGGTTTCAAGGCTGTTTTTTTGGTTTTAATCAGGCTTTTTTTACGGTTAAGCTTCATAACTCACCTCCAGGTACAGTGGTACCGTCAGCACCTTCTACAGGAACGGCTGTTTCCGACTGTACTTTGGTCGTGATCACAAACTGTACATAACTGTCTTCAGGATAAATAGGACGCGGTTGTTCGCCAGCGGTGACCGTATTATTAAGCACTGGTGCAGATTCATAAGCACTGATATTTTGTTGGATATTACTAACGGCTGAATCACCCATCCATTTACTATCATCAAGATTACGAATCAAACTTGATACAATATTAGGATTATCAGCTCGACCTGTCAGCGTCAAAACATCGCCTTCACGTTTGAGGTTATTCAAATAGAGTGCCGGCGGGATGGCTTTAGCTAGATCATCCCATAAACGAACAGGCACAGGACGTCGACCCTGCAAGTCTTGAATGACTTGCATACGTGAAATAATATCCTCACGGCGCTGCTCCAGACTATCAATTTCAGTCAAAGCCGTATCTAAAAGCGCATTTTCTTTTTCAATCAATGCGTTCGCATCAAGTTGTTCATCAAGCTCGTTGTTAAAGTAGCTCCATGAAGCAAATGCAGCCAATAAAGTAAGCAAAGTCACTGCCACTACTAACGTGAGAAATTCTTTATTGCGACGCTCGCGCTCTTCTTGGCGCCAAGGTAATAGGTTAATACGAGCCATTAGTCGAAGCTCCTTAACGCAAGACCGCATGCAGCCATTAAACTTGGTGCATCAATGGCCAGTTGCTCATTATCGATATTTGGTGCAATAGTCATATTGATAAAAGGGTTGGCAATACTAACAGTCACCCCAAGTTTTTGCTGTGCCATGCCAGCAAGACCAGCAATAGAGCTACTACCACCAGCAAGAACCACATGATCGATACTACTGTATTGGCTTGAAGAGAAGTAAAATTGCAATGAGCGAGTAATTTGTTGAATGGTATTCTCAATGAAAGGCGTCAATACATCAAAGTAGTAGTCATCTGGTAAGGTACGCTCACGCTTACTGATAGCCGCTTCTTCAGAAGATAGTCCATAACGATTTTGTATCGCTTCTGTCAACTGAACACCACCAAATAGTTGTTCACGGCTATAGATAAACTCACCGTTCTTAGCGATATATAAAGTCGTTTGATTATGACCAATATCTATCAAAGCCACTAACTCAGGGGCATTTGGTAAGTTATTTACCATGAGTCCAAAAGCACGCTCTATCGCATGGGATTCAATATCCATGACCTTCGTTTGAAGACCACCAAAGGTTAAGGCATCAACTCTTTGGTCAACATTCTCCGAGCGTGATGCGGCAAGTAAGACTTGCACCATGTCATCACTTGCTAAAGAAGGCCCTAAAACTTCAAAGTCTAGGTTGACGTCTTCTAATGGATAAGGTATGTATTGATCAGCATCTAAACGTATCTGCGCTTCACGCTCAACGTCGCTTAGCGCAGCATCCATATCAATAATTTTAGTGATTACTGCTGACCCTGACACGGCAGTTGCAGCACTACTACCAGCGACATGACAACGTTTAGCTAAGTTAGCAATAATATGACCAACCGCTTCAGTATCTACAAGAAGTTTATCGACGACTATACCTTCTGGCAGTCTTTCAATACCATAAGATTTTAGATGAAACATGCCCTGTTGGCGCTGTATGTCAACCAACTTTACTGAAGTGGCACAGATATCCACACCAATTAAATTCTGACTTTTGGAAGTAAATAGCCTCACAAACTCTATACCTTATATTAAGTGTACAATCTGATAGTTATTTGTAATAATTCAGTACAATACTTTACTTAACAGATAGATTCAAGCATTTAAACAGGTTATTAAGGTCAACTTACACATTTATTATGACCTGCTGATTTTGTTCAAGGTATAATGTTTTATCTGTTGCAAATTTTAATTGATAAGTCTTCTTATGACCAAAAAAAATGCTACCGCCCGTCTCATTCACTTTTTGGTGGGGCTTGTTATTGCCTGCTTGGCATTGGCAGTTATCTTAGCACTTGCTGTGCCCATTGGTTTTTATGGGATGGCGATGTATTTATCGCCTACCCTGCCTAGCATTCAAGAGATTAAAACAGCAAATTTAGAGATGCCATTACAGATATATAGTAGTGATGACAAACTCATTGGCCAATATGGTAACCGTTTATCTTTACCCGTTACTTTTGAAGATATTCCTGAAAATTTGACTCATGCTTTTTTAGCAGCAGAAGATGCGTCCTTTTTTCAGCACAGCGGTATTAGTATTAAAGGTCTTGGTCGCGCAGTGACAGAAGTAGTGACTGACGACGACAGCCAAACGGGCGGCTCTACCATTACCATGCAGGTTGCCAAAAACTACTTCTTAAGTCCAGAGCGCACCTTAAATCGCAAATTGGTCGAGCTATTTTTAGCACGTAAAATAGAAGATGAGCTCAGTAAAAATGATATCTTGACGCTTTATGTTAACAAAATCTATCTAGGCGAAGGCGCTTATGGTATCCGCGCCGCGGCCAAAAAGTACTATAGTAAATCCCTAGAAAACCTCACTATTGCTGAAACAGCAATGTTGGCAGGTCTACCCAAAGCCCCTTCTAAATATAATCCTGTTGCCAATCCAAGTCGCGCCCTCACTCGCCGCAACTGGATCATTGGACGCATGCACGAGTTAGGCTATATCACTAAAGCACAACGCGACGAAGCGATCAGCTCACCAGTAGGCATTAACCTCTATAAAGAGAAGCTCGACGTCAATATGCCGTATTTGGCAGAAATGACACGCTCTACCTTAGTTGATCGCTATGGTGAGCAAGTGATGCATAGTGGATGGCGGGTACGCCTTACCGTTGATAGCAAAGCACAAACAGATGCGGAAGCGGCGGTACTGACAGGTTTAGTGGCTTACGAACATCGTCATGGTTGGCGCGGGGCTGAAGCAAATGATGAACCGCTAGAAAATTTCCGACGCTATAGCAATATGACTCCTGCCAAAGTCACCAAGGTTAATGCTCGCAGTTTTGAGGCGACAATGCCTTCTGGTGAGAATGTGACCGTTGGTTGGTCTGGGATGAGCTGGGCACGCAAGTATATTTCTGCCAATCGTATCGGTTACTTTCCTGACAACGCCCGCCAAATTGTCAATAAAAACGATATCATTCGTTTGATACCGACCGCGAATGGTAATTGGCAGTTGGGACAAATTCCCAAACTACAAGGAAGTCTGGTCTCCTTGAATCCAGAAACTGGCGCTGTTAATGCATTGGTCGGTGGCTTTGACTTTAATCACAGTAAATTCAATCGTGCTCTACAAGGCTGGCGTCAACCAGGCTCAACCATTAAACCGCTTGTCTATACTGCTGCTCTAGAAAAAGGCTATCGCCCAGATAGCATTGTTTCGGATCGACCGATTCAAGTGGGTGACTGGAAACCGAAAAATTCTGATCAACGTTTTTTAGGCGAAATCACTTTACGCCGTGGACTGTATTTATCTCGTAACTTAGTCTCTATTCGTCTCTTACAAGCCATTGGTATCTCTGATACGCGCGACCTATTAGATGAATTCGGACTTGATAAGGAAAAGCTACCGACGACTTTGTCGTTAGCGTTAGGTGCAGGACAAGCAACGCCGTTACAAATGGCAACAGCCTATGCCACGTTCGCGAATGGTGGTCACCGTGTACAGCCGTATTTTATCGAACAAATTTATAATTATAATAATAACCTCCTCTTTCAGGCAAACCCACGTCAAGCGTGTGCCACCTGCTTCAATGAAAAACTTGAAGACCTCAATAGAAATCTCATCGAAGATTATAAGAAATCAATTGAAAATGAAGACAGTGCTATCGATGATGAAGTGACGGTTAAAGAACAAAACTTAGAAAACAATGATGATATTGATAACATTGAACAAAACGATAAAGCGCTAAATTTAAAGGTTTATGATGCTAGCCCACAGGCCGATCGCTTAAAAGCACCAGCGGTTCAATATGCACTGGCTAAGCAAGCACCTCGAATCTTACAACCCAGAGTCGCTTTTGAGATGGCAGATATTTTACGTGACGTCGTACAGCGTGGTACGGCAGTACGAGCAAAGGCTTTAGGACGTGATGATATTGGTGGCAAGACTGGTACCACCAATGAAGCAAAAGACGCTTGGTTTGCAGGTTTTCATCCTACCAATGCAACTGTCGTATGGATGGGTTTTGATCAACCATCAACCATGGGTCGTCGCGAATATGGTGGTGTGGCAGCTCTACCCGTTTGGATGGATTTTATGAAAGCCCAACTTAAAGACACGCCTCATCAATGGGTGTCTATCAATAACCGCGCCAAATCGAAAAAACAAAAGCAAAAAATTATAGAAATGACTGATGATGGTATTCTGGCCGATGATGAAGATACGGATAGCAGCGAATCAGAAAAACCAGTTAAGACGCAGACTCAACAGCGTAAATCACCACCAGCTGAGCCTGTTGAAGTACAAACTAGCTCTCAAGCAGCCAAACCTAGTAACAGTCGTAGTAATGATAGTGTGCCGCAAAACCCTTTATCGGTAACACCCGTTGAGCGCATGCCACCGATACCAGAGTAGACAACCATTAATAATATAAACTTATGACGCAAAAAAAGGCTTATTTGGCACTCGCTAAATAAGCCTTTTTTATACTTAATATTTTGCTCAATACCACTCTATTAAAGGACAGTCATCAGTCAACTAGGACATGTCCTCATTTTAAAAATGGTGATAAAAATGAGATAAAATTTTAATAACTATTTTTAGAACTCAACCATACCAGCACGTAGTTGCTCAATCAGCTCTAAAAACTGCTGACGCCATTCTCGTATGGTCGTCTCATCTGGCAGCCATTGATTCGACAAGGTCACAACGTTAACAATAAGATCAGGTGAGGCAGTATTGCTTGGTGTTTGATCTGCGATAGTATCTGGCGGTACGGCGTACAGACAACGCTGATACGCCCGCTCTATATTGGCCAAAAAACCCTGCTGCTGTAACTGCTGTAATCGCTGAATCTCAGGCGATACTTGGGTACGCTCGCTCAATGCTTGCTCAATATCTGACAATGTTGGTGCGCTCAGGTTTAAACTATAAAAATAACCTAGCTCTTGGGTAAATGCGAGAAAGGCACCGTATAGATGAAAAATAGCAGTTTCACAATGGGCTTGGTATAGCTGCTTATCATCGGTACTTCCCGCTGCTTGGCAGGATAGACGACAGAAATACAGTTTTTGATTGGTTCGATCTGCTTGATATTTGGCAACGCGGGTTTTACCTGACATTTGTAACTTATCCTTATATGAAGTGTAAATTAGGGCATATTTTCCAGTGTACTATTTTTTCAGATAACAGTACCATGCATTTCTCACTTTATTGCACACACAAAAAAGCCAGCAACTTAGGCTGGCTTTTTATCAAATTAACAATAAATCAAAGACGCTTAATACTATTAATTATCCTGATTAAGCTCTTGTGCAAAGGCTTCATCAAAGCTTGCAAAGTCTTTACTGTCCGTGCTCGCTGACATATCAAATGCTGCATTATCAAACCCTGCTTTAAGATCTTTATCTAGCAGTTTTTGCTCCGCTTTCTCTTTGCGTGCTTTATGATAAGCAAGACCAGTACCAGCAGGAATCAAGCGACCAACGACCACGTTTTCTTTCAGACCACGTAGCTCATCCACTTTACCAGTCACGGCAGCCGCAGTTAGTACACGGGTCGTCTCCTGGAACGATGCTGCTGAAATAAAGCTTTCTGTAGCCAGACTTGCTTTGGTGATACCTAGTAATTGACGCTCGAACTGTACTGGGAATTTATCTTCCGCTTCCAGCTTCGCATTCAATGCTTTGATATCAGAGTACTCTGCTTGATCGCCTTTGAAGTGGTTTGAATCGCCGCCATCGGTAATTTCAACTTTGCGCAACATCTGACGAATAATCACTTCGATATGCTTATCGTTGATTTTTACACCCTGCAAGCGATAAACGTCCTGTACTTCGTTAACGATGTAATCAGCAAGTGCAGTCTGACCTTTCAAACGTAAGATATCATGTGGATTCTGTGGACCATCAGCGATCACTTCACCACGTGCTACCGTTTCGTTTTCAAAGACGTTGATTTGACGCCATTTCGGAATTAGCTCTTCATGAATCTCACCATCTTCATTGGTGATGATGAAGCGGTTTTTACCTTTAGTCTCTTTACCAAAGCTAACCACACCTGTCATTTCTGCCATGATGGCATGATCTTTTGGACGACGTGCTTCGAACAAGTCAGCAACACGTGGTAGACCACCGGTAATATCTTTGGTACCTGAAGAGGCTTGTGGTACACGACCCAAAATCGAACCGGCTGCTACTTTTTCACCATCGCTGACGCGAATGATGGTTTCAGCTGGTAAGAAGTAAACCACTTCTTTACCTTCGTCAGTGTTCAAGATAATCGCAGGACGTAAGTCTTTTGCTGAACTTGAACGGTCACGAGTAGCAAGAATCTCAAATGAGCTCATACCCGTCGCATCATCAACTTTTACGGTAGCAGTTAAGCCATCAGTAATCTCACTGAAGCGTGCAGTACCAGCAAATTCTGTGATAATAGGATGCGTGTGCGGATCCCATTTAGCGATGGTTTGACCAGCATCTACCTGATCTTCGTGTTTCACAAGCACGCTAGAACCATAAGGCACTTTATAACGTTCACGCTCACGACCAAGCTCATCGGTCAAGGCAATTTCAGCTGAACGCGATACGATGACTAAGTGACCATCGGTATGTTGAACCGTTTTCATGTTTTCGAAATGCGCTTGACCAGCACTACGAACTGAGATGCTGTTATCCACTGATGCTGAGCTTGCTGCCCCGCCCACGTGGAATGTACGCATCGTTAACTGAGTACCTGGTTCACCGATAGACTGAGCCGCCATAACACCGACTGATTCGCCGATGTTCACTTTATGACCACGAGCCAAATCACGACCATAACACTGTGAACAAACACCATGCTCAACATTACAAGTAATAACTGAGCGTACCCAGATATCATCAATCGCATTGTTATCAAGCACGTTTACCCAATGCTCGTCGATCAAAGTACCTGCTGGAATCAATACCTTATCGGCATCATCGTTATAAGTCACATCACGAGCCGTCACACGACCTAGTACTAGCTCGCCTAACTTCTCAATGATTTCACCACCTTGAATATGTGGTTTCATGAGCAAGCCTTGCTCAGTACCACAGTCATCACTGGTAATAACCAAATCTTGTGCCACATCAACCAAACGACGCGTCAAGTAACCTGAGTTAGCCGTTTTGAGTGCCGTATCCGCAAGACCTTTACGTGCACCATGCGTTGAAATAAAGTACTGAAGTACGGTCAAGCCTTCACGGAAGTTTGCTTTAATTGGCGTTTCGATGATTGAACCATCTGGCTTAGCCATCAAACCACGCATACCAGCCAACTGACGAATCTGAGCCGCACTACCACGAGCACCAGAATCTGACATGATAAAGATAGAGTTGAATGACTTCTGCTCTTCTTCTTCACCTTTGGCGTTCATGATTTTATCAGTGGCTAAGTTGTCCATCATCGCTTTAGCGACTTTGTCATTGGTACGTGACCAGATATCAACCACTTTGTTATAGCGCTCACCAGCGGTCACAAAACCTTGCTCGAATTGATCTTCGATTTCGCGAACTTCGCCTTCTGCCACTTCGATGATTTGCTTTTTCAGTGGTGGAATGACCATGTCATCAATACCGATAGACACACCAGACAATGTCGCTTGGGCAAAACCAAGATACATCAATTGGTCAGCAAACATGACACTTTCTTTAACGCCAACTTTACGGTAGCAAGAGTTGATCAAACGAGAGATGTTTTTCTTCGTCATCTCTTGGTTACATTCATCAAAAGACATACCTTTAGGCATGATGTTCCAGATCAATAAACGACCTGCAACCGTTTCTTTTAAGCTGATTTCTTTAGTCTCATTGCCATCTTCATCAATATGCGTCTCGGTGACACGCACTTTGATCTTAGCGTTTACATGTAAATCGTTTGAACCAATCGCACGCAATGCTTCATTAACGGTGGCAAAAATCATGCCCTCGCCTTTAGAATTGATTGATGAGCGGCTGATGTAATATAAACCCAGTACAACATCCTGTGACGGTACGATGATTGGATCACCGTTCGCAGGCGACAAGATGTTATTGGTAGACATCATTAGCGCACGTGATTCAAGCTGTGCTTCTAGCGTCAATGGCACGTGAACGGCCATTTGGTCACCATCAAAATCGGCGTTGAACGCGGTACAAACGAGCGGATGCAATTGGATTGCTTTACCTTCGATAAGTACTGGTTCAAATGCTTGCAAGCCCAAACGGTGAAGCGTTGGTGCACGGTTAAGAAGCACTGGATGCTCACGGATAACCATGGCCAGCATATCCCACACTTGCGGCTCTTCACGCTCTACCATCTTTTTGGCAGCTTTAATTGTCGTAGCTAAACCATGAGACAATAATTTGTTATAAGTAAATGGTTTGAATAATTCAAGTGCCATTTTCTTTGGTAAACCGCACTGATGTAAACGTAGCGTTGGACCAACAACGATCACCGAACGACCAGAATAATCGACACGCTTACCAAGTAAGTTTTGACGGAAACGACCTTGCTTACCTTTGATCATATCAGCCAAAGATTTCAATGGACGCTTGTTACTACCAGTGATCGCACGACCGCGACGACCGTTATCAAGCAAGGCATCCACTGATTCTTGCAACATACGCTTTTCGTTACGTACGATGATATCAGGGGCGCTCAGCTCAAGCAGACGCTTTAGACGGTTATTACGGTTGATCACGCGGCGATATAGATCGTTTAGATCTGAAGTCGCAAAACGACCACCTTCTAGTGGTACTAGCGGACGCAAATCTGGTGGTAGTACTGGCAAGATGTTCATCACCATCCACTCAGGCTTGTTATTAGAGTCACGGAAGGCTTCTAATAATTTAAGACGCTTAGACATCTTTTTAAGCTTGGTTTCAGAACCCGTTTGCGGAATCGCTTCGCGCAAATCATCGATTTCAAGATCCAAATCGATATCTTTCAATAGGTCTTGAACCGCTTCAGCACCCATTTTGGCAGTGAATTCATCGCCAAATTCTTCAAGGGCTTTATAATAGTCTTCATCATCAAGCAGTTGATACTTCTCTAGAGAAGTCAAACCTGGCTCAGTAACAATATAACTTTCAAAATACAGAACGCGCTCGATATCACGTAGCGTCATGTCTAACAATAGACCGATGCGGCTTGGTAATGATTTTAAGAACCAAATATGCGCCACTGGGCTGGCTAAGTCAATATGACCCATACGATCACGACGTACTTTCGCAGTCGTTACTTCTACGCCACATTTTTCACAGATAACGCCTTGGAACTTACGGCGCTTATATTTACCACATAAACATTCAAAGTCTTTTACTGGACCAAAGATTTTGGCACAAAATAGACCATCACGTTCAGGCTTAAACGTACGATAGTTAATAGTTTCAGGCTTTTTCACTTCGCCATGTGACCATGACTTAATGACGTCAGGTGAGGCTAAAGTAATTTGAATGCTATCAAACTCTTGATTACCGTTGCCGGTAGGGCTTTGCATGATATCGAGTAAATCTTTCAAGTTGCTTCTCCGTTATCTTTATAATCATCTGATAGCGTATTATTGACGCAAATAAGATGAATGAAGGCAATGAATAGGGTTGAGACAAATCACTAAAAGCAGCAGCTATGCGCATACTGCTTTTAGGTTGACCACTAAGGATAATAATCAACTGAGACCATGTTAACGATAGTCTCAATCAGCCGTGCTTAATGGGTTTGTTTTAACTCAATATTAATACCCAATGATTTGATTTCTTTGGTCAGTACGTTAAACGATTCAGGCATACCTGGATCCATATACTGCTCACCATCAACGATGTTTTTGTACATACGCGTACGGCCTTCAACGTCATCCGACTTCACAGTCAGCATCTCTTGTAGCGTATAAGTCGCGCCGTAAGCTTCTAGTGCCCAGACTTCCATCTCACCGAAGCGCTGACCACCAAACTGAGCTTTACCGCCGAGTGGCTGCTGCGTCACAAGTGAGTAAGAACCAGTTGAACGTGCATGCATTTTGTCGTCAACCAAATGGTTAAGTTTCAGCATGTACATATAACCAACGGTTACTTTACGGTCAAACTTCTGACCAGTACGACCATCATACAACGTCTGTTGACCATCGCGATCCATACCAGCAAGCTCTAGCAGGTCTTTAACTTGGCTTTCTCTTGCACCGTCAAACACTGCTGTGCCCATTGGTACACCAGCGCGCAAGTTATCTGCTAGCGCCATGATGTCATCATCACTCAGGCTATCAAGATCAACTTGCTCACCGCCGACTTGGTTATAAATTTTGTCTAAGAAGTCACGTAAATCTTTGATCGCTGCTTGCGATTTGAGCATACCATCGATCTTCTCGCCCAAACCTTTCGCTGCCATACCCAAATGCGTTTCTAGAACCTGACCGATGTTCATACGAGATGGTACACCAAGCGGGTTCAAGACGATGTCAACGGTATTACCATTTTCATCATAAGGCATATCTTCAACTGGCATAATGCGCGATACCACACCTTTGTTACCATGACGACCCGCCATTTTATCACCAGGCTGAATACGACGCTTAACCGCTAGATATACCTTAACGATTTTTTGTACGCCATGTTGTAAGTCATCACCAGCGGTTAATTTGCGTTTTTTCTCAGCAAACTTCACATCGATGTCTTTTTGCTTATCAACCAAATACTCAGCGATTTGCGTTAGACGCTCAGAGATTTCTTCTTCAACTGGTTGGATATCAAGCAAAGTCTCAAGGCTCATATCTTTCATATCGGCCAATGCCATCACTGTACCGGCTTTTAGACCAGAACCACCGCTGACTTTTTGACCATCAAGCAAGTTACCGATACGACCACGAGCCGCTTCTTCAAAGATACGTAGCTCTTCTTTTAAATCTTTACGATAGCTATCAAGCTGTGATTTTTCAATTGCTCTTGCACGTGCATCTTTTTCAACGCCGTCACGAGTAAAGACTTGCACGTCAATAACCGTGCCTTTACTTGATGTTGGTACACGTAGCGACGTGTCTTTAACATCAGCCGCTTTTTCACCAAAGATAGCCCGGAGCAATTTCTCTTCTGGCGTCAGTTGTGTTTCACCTTTTGGCGTCACTTTACCAACTAAGATATCACCAGCGTCAACTTCAGCACCGATATAAACGATACCAGCTTCATCAAGGCTTGATAGCGCCGCTTCGCCAACGTTTGGAATATCCGCAGTAATCTCTTCGGTTCCAAGCTTGGTATCACGTGCCACACAAGTCAATTCTTGGATATGAATAGTAGTAAAACGATCTTCTTTCACCACTTTTTCAGACAGCAAGATTGAATCTTCGAAGTTATAACCATTCCACGGCATAAATGCGATGCGAATGTTCTGACCTAGTGCAAGCTCACCAAGATCCGTTGACGGACCATCAGCTAAGATATCACCTACAGCAATAGCATCACCTTGGTTGACGATAATACGTTGGTTGATACAAGTATTTTGGTTAGAACGCGTGTATTTAACGAGGTTGTAGATATCAATACCAGCTTCACCAGCAATCATCTCATCTTCATTGACACGAACCACAACACGTGAGGCATCAACATCTTCGATCACACCGCCACGCTTAGCGATCACACAAACACCTGAGTCACGCGCAACGTGACGCTCCATGCCCGTACCTACTAACGGCTTATCAGCACGTAGCGTAGGAACTGCTTGACGCTGCATGTTCGAGCCCATCAAGGCACGGTTAGCATCATCATGCTCTAGGAAAGGAATTAGGCCTGCTGCAACTGATACAACCTGACTTGGCGACACATCCATATGCGTCACTTTTTCTGGCGGCATACGGACGAATTCACCATAGCTACGCACACTGACCATCTCATCAGATAACGCGCCTTCTGCGGTTACTGGTGAATCAGCCTGTGCAATGACCGTACCTACTTCTTCAATCGCTGATAGATACTCAATGACATCAGTTACTTTACCATCAACCACACGGCGATAAGGCGTTTCTAAGAAGCCAAAGCTGTTGGTCTTTGCAAAGGTCGCTAATGAGTTAATCAAACCAATGTTTGGACCTTCAGGAGTCTCAATCGGACATACGCGACCATAATGGGTATCATGTACGTCACGTACTTCAAAGCCTGCACGTTCACGGGTCAGACCACCAGGTCCTAGTGCTGATACACGGCGTTTATGGGTAACTTCAGACAATGGGTTGTTCTGATCCATAAACTGCGATAACTGGCTTGAACCAAAGAATTCTTTGACCGCAGCAGCAACAGGTTTTGAGTTAATCAAATCTTGCGGTGACAAGTTATCAGATTCCGCTGAGCTTAAACGCTCTTTGACTGCACGCTCAACACGCACTAGACCAACACGGAATTGGTTTTCTGCCATCTCGCCGACCGAACGAATACGGCGGTTACCTAAATGGTCGATATCATCGACTTCGCCGCGACCATTACGAATCTCAATCAATTCTTTTAGGACATTAACGATATCGGCATTGGTCAATACACTACGAGCGCGTTGGATGTCTGGATCATCAGTATTATCAAACTCTAACCCTAAACGACGGTTAAATTTCATACGACCGACATTTGATAAGTCATAACGATCCGCGTTGAAGAACATGCTGTCAAATAGTTTTTCAGCGGTCTCAACCGTTGGTGGCTCACCTGGACGCATGACTTTATAAATTTCAATCAAGGCTTCTTCGCGGCTTGAGGTGCTATCTGCACGTAGCGTATCGGCAATATAACTGCCTTGATCGATATCGTTGGTGAACAAAATGCTGAACTCTTTGATAGACTCGCTGGCTTCAAATGCACTTAATTTAACCAATAATTCATGGTCAATTAGAGTATTCGCTTTAGCGATAACTTCATCATTTACCACGATATCTTCAGCTAAAATACGCTCATAGAGATACTCATCAGGTATCGCAATCTTCGTCATACCTGCTTCTTCAAGCTGACGAATACGGCGTGCATTAATACGCTTGCCCTGCTCTACGATAACATCACCTTCTGGTGATACGATATCGAACTGAGCCATCTCACCGCGCAAGCGATCAGCAACCAGATCAATCTCGAATTGCTCTTCACCTTTATATACGGCTACTTTATCAAAGAACAAATCTAAGATTTCAGACGTTGTTAGACCAAGCGCACGTAAAATAATTGAAGCCAATAGCTTACGACGACGGTCAATACGAGCAAAAACTAAGTCTTTAGCATCAAATTCAAAATCTAACCATGAACCACGGTAAGGAATGATACGCGCGTTATAAAGCACTTTACCACTTGAATGCGACTTACCTTTATCATGATCAAAGAACACACCAGGTGAACGATGTAGCTGAGATACGATAACACGCTCAGTACCATTGATAATAAAAGTACCGTTAGCTGTCATCAACGGCATCTCGCCCATATAGACGCTTTGCTCACGGATATCTTTAATAGCCGCTTTGCTGTCTTTATCTTTGCTGTCTTTGTCTTTGATGATCAAACGGATTTTGACACGCATAGGCGCAGCAAATGTTGAGCCACGCAAGATACACTCACGCTCGTCAAATTCAGGCGTGCCTAAATAATATTCAACGAATTGTAGCTCTGCGTTACCAGAGTGACTCTCAATTGGGAAAATAGAGGAATACGCAGCTTGCAAACCAGTATTCTCACGAGCTTTTGGCTTTTTGTGCTCTTGCAAAAATTGCTCGTAAGAATCTACTTGAATAGACAGTAAATAGGGAATGTCCATCACAGTGGGCAATTCAGCAAAACTTTTGCGAATACGCTTTTTTTCAGTATAAGAATATGCCATCGAGAGTCCTTACAGTAAACGTGGAAACAAATTAAAAGCGTGGCCAGCGTGCATAAATACGATGCAAACTTGGCGACGTAAACGATAATATAAAACAGGTAATCGTGTTCAGTTGATATCTTTTGTCAATTACTACTTCTGCTATCAGTGCTTACTTAGCACCCTTACTTTCATTTTATGATCGGTATCTAAGTCAGTCTATATGACCACTCAGACAACCAAATTCAATATCACATCATCTAAAACATATTGCTTTTAAGCAAAACTTACTCATAGAGGTAAGAAAACATGACTCGTTCAAGGGTATTTCTAAGTTATCTGCTATCAAAACTGATTGTATTTAGTCATTTTTCTTTCAAAAAACCAGCTCTTTCAAAACCAACAATTCTATCAAAACTAATATCGTCGCTGATATGTACCGTCTATAAGCCTAACTACTGACAGTAATACTCTGCGAAACGGACAACCTAAACTTAATAGCTTTTCAGAATTAATAATAATCGGGGTAACTATAACTTTTAGAATCAGTATAAACTATAGTGTTAATGGGAAAGCATGCAGACACAAAAAAATGCCAAACATCTATGGACGTTTAGCTTAAATTAACTGATTTCAAAAACTGGCATGTGTGCTTGCATGTATATCGTCTGTCCTTTTGATGGGTATCCACCGTGATGTTGCATACGTATGTTGGCAGACACAAAAGGTCAAGCTACGAATTATAGTAAAAAAAAGCTGGCAATGCAAGGCATTACCAGCTTTTTTTGTACAACACTAAGATAAGCGAAGCTTATTTTAGTTCAACAGTTGCACCAGCTTCTTCAAGTTTCTTTTTCAACTCTTCAGCTTCAGCTTTGTTAACGCCTTCTTTGATTGGAGCTGGAGCGCTTTCAACCAAATCTTTCGCTTCTTTCAAGCCAAGACCAGTAGCTTCACGTACGGCTTTAATTACGCCAACTTTCTTCTCGCCAAAGCTGGCAAGAACTACGTCAAACTCGTCTTTTTCTTCAGCAGCAGCAGCAGCAGGGCCAGCAGCAGCAGGTGCAGCAGCAACAGCAGCTGTTACGCCGAATTTTTCTTCCATAGCGCTGATTAATTCAACGATATCCATTACTGACATTTCAGCGATTGCGTTTAACACGTCATCTTTAGATAGTGCCATGAGAACTCTCCGTTATCTGATAAAAATTAATTGATTTTAAAATCGCTTGGATTGCTTGCCAAATTTTCAAATAGTGTTGGCAATAAAGTGCAATCGGCGATGTCAAAGTTACGTTAAAACAAGCAATTATGCCGCTTCTTTTGCGTCTTTGATTGCTGCTACCGTGCGAACAAGCTTACTAGGAACAGCGTTCATAGTTTGAACAAGCTTGGTAACTGGTGCATTCATAGTAGCCATCAAGATAGAGATTGCTTCGTCGCGAGTTGGTAGCTTCGATACGCGCTCTAGCTCTTCTGGACCATAAACAACACCACCAACTGATACCAATTTGGTCTCTAAAGCTTTGTGATCTTTACTGAACTCGAAAACAACTCGAGCAGCAGATCCCAAATCTTCCATAGAGAAAGCCAAAAGTAATGGACCAGTCATACGGTCTGACATGCTCTCAAACTTAGTGCCTTCAAACGCACGTTTTGCTAGGGTATTTTTTACCACTTTCAAAACGACGCCTTTTTCACGGGCTTGTTCGCGCAGCTTAGTAAGCTTTGCAACACCAATACCATGATATTCGGCAGCTACTGCTGAGTAAGCATTAGCAGCAACTTCAGACACTTCAGCCACAACTTGTTGTTTTTGCTCTAGCGTTAATGCCATAAGTTGACTCCTTTAATCTTATCAATCAGCTGAATATTTAATCATTTAAACCTAAGCTTTTAAGCATTGGCATTCAATAATTAAACGAATCGCTTAGACTGACTTGATACGACACGTTATCAGCATATTTATTAAAAATAAATTTACTCATAACGACTGATTACGGCACCGTTATCAGAATGACATCAAGTGATAGATTGAACTATCGGCTCTTATCAACAACTGGGTGGGTCACCGTCTGCGTAGGACAACTAAGATTTTCATCTTTCGTCGATTAACAAAAGCAGCTCGTTGTTATTACTAATGATCCGAAAACAATTAATAAAAACGTAAAACCGCTTTCTACCTACGGTCTTAGACAGCATAGCGTTTGCTACGCTGACCTAATTCTGTAAAATATTTTTGCAGCCTTTATTTAAAATCGTCAAATAAAGGCACATATCTAATTATTTTGCTGTGCGATATGGAACTGGATCAATACTTAGACCAGGACCCATCGTGCTAGACAAGGTAATTTTCTTAATGAAAGTACCTTTAGAAGTAGCAGGCTTAGCACGTCTTAAATCTGCAATCAGTGCTTCAGCATTCTGGATTACTTGCTCAGCAGTAAAACCAACTTGACCGATAGTCGTGTGGATGATACCTGCTTTGTCTACACGATACTGTGCTTGACCGGCTTTAGCGTTAGTAACCGCTTCAGCAACGTTAGGCGTAACCGTACCGACTTTAGGGTTAGGCATTAGACCACGTGGACCTAAGATAGTACCTAGTTGACCAACAACACGCATTGCATCAGGAGCAGCAATAACGATATCAAAGTCCATGTTACCAGCTTTGATTGATTCTGCTAGGTCTTCAAAACCAACGATATCTGCACCAGCTTCTTTGGCGGCTTCAGCAGCAGCACCTTGAGCAAATACAGCAACGCGTTTGGTTTTACCAGTACCAGCAGGTAGGTTGGTAGCGCCACGAACCACTTGATCAGATTTACGTGGGTCAACACCCAAGTTAATCGCAATATCAATTGACTCTTTGAATTTAAGAGGTGGTAAATCGTTTAGGATTTGAACCGCTTCTTCAACTGTATACTGCTTTTCATGTACGATACGGCTTTGAATTTCTTTTTGACGTTTGGTTAGCTTGCTCATTTACACACCCTCCACGGTAATACCCATTGAACGTGCAGTACCAGCGATGGTACGAACAGCAGCATCAAGATCAGCAGCAGTTAAATCTGCATCTTTGGTCTTAACGATGTCTTCTAGTTGTGCGCGGTCAACTTTACCGACTTTAGCGGTATTTGGTGTACCAGAACCTTTAGCGATACCAGCAGCCTTACGTAGTAAGTATGCAGCTGGTGGTGACTTCATGATGAAAGTAAAAGACTTATCGCTATATACAGTGATCTCAGTAGGAATCGGTAGACCCGGCTCTTGGTTTGAGGTCGCAGCGTTAAATTCTTTACAGAACGCCATGATGTTCACGCCTTTTTGACCCAATGCTGGACCAATCGGTGGTGAAGGATTTGCTTTGCCTGCAGGGACTTGTAGTTTGATGTAACCATCAATCTTCTTAGCCATGATTCTCTCCTAAATGGGTAATAGCGCCAAATCAATATTGTATATATACGTGATTGATTAACAGCTCCCCGGTTGATGAACTTTTTTGCTGATTTAGTCTAGCTTTTCAACTTTACTAAATTCAAGCTCGACCTGAGTCGGTCTATTAAATACGTTTACCGTTAAATGTAGTTTAGACTTCTCGTAATCCACTTTTTCTACCAACCCTTTAAAGTCAGTAAATGGACCATCGATAACCAACAGCTCTTCGCCCGGCTCAAATAGAGTCTTAGGACGTGGGTCGGTTTCAGTCTGATTCAAACGGTTTAAAATACGATCTGCTTCTACTTGCGTAATTGGAGCTGGTGTTTCAGGTGTACCACCGATGAAACCCATAATACGTGGGCACTCTTTAACGATATGCCAAGTATTGTCGTTCATTTCCATCTGGATCAATACATAACCTGGAAAGAACTTACGCTCACTCTTACGCTTTTTGCCGTCTTTCATTTCGACGACTTCTTCAGTAGGAACCAATACGTCACCGAATGATTCAGCAAAGTCACTACGATTAATACGATCAGTTAATGAACGCTGTACTTGCTTTTCATATCCTGAAAACGCTTGGACAATATACCAACGCATATCACGCTCCTGATCATTATAAGTAAATTTTGGGGTAAGACTCACTAATACGTGCGACTAACCAATAAAGATGCCAACGAACCAATTGAAAAAGTTATCTAATAACCAAACCAGAAAACCAACAATGGCAATCATGACAATGACCTGCCAGGTATATTGAAACGTTTCATCTTTACCTGGCCATGTCACTCGGCGCAATTCAACAGCAGCGTCTTTCAATAATATTTTAAAAGCGCGGCCTTGATGCGTTAATGCCAAGCATACTAAGGCAAATACAATAAGGGCAACGATAATACCAATACGTACCCAGACATCATTGGCAGGTTGCCAATAGCCAGGTAAATACTGATTAACTAACGTCGCCCCGATTAATACTGCTGCGGCAAGTAGCCACAGTACCACATCTTTTATTGAACCTGTTTTAGCCACTTCAACAGCAGTTGTTTGATTGCCCGCTGAGATGTGCTTACCTTTAGACAGCATTCCACCAGCACCCGCCTTGGCATCAGATAACTTAGTCTCGAGGTTATCTTGATCATTGCTCATAAAGAACTCGCTTCGGAGATGGTGAGGTATAACAAAGATGTGATAAGAAGATGGCAGGCGATGTAGGACTCGAACCTACAACCCTCGGTTTTGGAGACCGATGCTCTACCAATTGAGCCAATCGCCTATGGGTGTAAAGGACAGCATTATACAATATTTGATATAAAATGCAAGCCTTTAGCGATAAAATTATTACTTTTACCTAGTTTTGCTCTTATTTGAATGTGCTACTAAATCATCATTACTTTAACAAAGTGAAAATATAAGCGGCTAATAAGAAGCAGCGTTAATATAGCAAGCTCCGCTTAGAATTACAATAGATTGGAAAGTAAATTATAAACGTTATAGGTATAACTGGCTAATCATGTTGCTAAGACAACGAAAGGTGTGTTCATACTATCGAAGAATAACCATATTTCCTGATCATTTGATCTAAAAAAAGCCACCCTTGATTAAGGATGGCTTTTTCATGACTAACTCACAATCTCATTACTGAGAATGACAGATTAGTTTAGTACGTTAGCAACAACACCAGCACCTACAGTACGGCCGCCTTCACGAATAGCGAAGCGAAGACCTTTGTCCATAGCGATTGGGTGGATAAGCTCTACGCC
>NZ_CAJHAZ010000010.1 GCF_904846525.1 Psychrobacter sp. 1044
TTCTTTGTTGTGGTAAACATTAGAGTAAGGCGTTGCTTATTTTTTTCAATGCTTTCTCAATTCTATACAGTCCCTAGCCAAAAAAACTATTTTTTCCTCAAAAAGTTGTTTACAAGATAAAGAATGTTATGGTTGTAATTCTTGTCCAAAAATCATTGGGTTTGGTGATAAGATATTAAAGCATTCTATTGAGAAAATGCAACAATCCAATTTACGTAGATTAAGTGTGGATCAAGATATACTTAATGATTGGGTAACTATAGGCGAAATTATGATTGGTTGGGGATGTGTACCTGCTGGTCAACGTTCAAGAAGTTCATAACTATTATTTTTTATTAGAAACTTTATATAGAATCTAATGAGTTAGGCTGTTAGTTAATGTTGTGATCATAAAAAAAGAGCTACCAGATTTCTCCAGTAGCTCTTTTTTTATGTTTAAACGCTAACTAAGTTAGATTTATTACACCAAACTATTTACCGCTTCAACCACAGCATCAGTTGTAATACCAAACTCTTTGTATAACTGATCTGCAGGGGCAGATTCGCCATAAGTCGTCATGCCAATGACTTTGCCATCTAGACCAACGAACTTATACCAGTAATCTACATGCGCGGCTTCGACTGCTACACGAGCACGGATATTGGCAGGCAATACCGCTTCACGGTAGCTAGCATCTTGCTCTACAAAGATTTCTGCACATGGCATAGATACCACACGTACGCCAACACCATTTGCGCTCAATGTCTCGTACGCTTCCATCGCTAGGCCAACTTCTGAACCAGTCGCGATGATGATGGCTTTTAGCTCACCTTGTTCTTTTGCCAGTACATAACCACCTTTCGTGATGTTGGCTACTTGCTCGCTATCACGGGCTTGATGCGGCAAGCTTTGACGGCTAAAGATTAACGCTGACGGGTTGTTTTCTGACTTGATTGCTTCTACCCAAGCGCTTGCAGATTCAGTCGCATCACACGGACGCCATGTGCGTAGGTTTGGCGTAGTACGTAGGCTAGTCAATTGCTCAACTGGCTGATGCGTTGGGCCATCTTCACCCAGACCGATAGAGTCATGCGTATAGACATGGATGACGCGCTGCTTCATTAGTGCGCCCATGCGTACCGCGTTACGTGCGTATTCCATAAACATGAGGAACGTTGCTACGTAAGGGATAAAGCCGCCATGCAATGCGATACCATTGGCAATCGCGGTCATACCGAACTCGCGCACGCCATAATAGATATAGTTACCATCAGCGTCTTTTTCGATACCTTTAGCGCCTTTGAATAGCGTTAGGTTTGAGCCAGCTAGATCTGCTGAACCACCTAATAATTCTGGTAATAATGGCTGTAAGGTATTGATGGCGTTTTGACTGGCTTTACGGCTGGCAATATCACCGCCCGCTTCTTGCGTTTGCTGAATATAGGCTTGTGCTTGGTTATCAAAGTCAGCAGGCAAATCACCATTTAGACGGCGTAACAATTCAGACGCCAGTTCAGGATAGGCTTTTTTATACGCGTCAAAGTCAGCTTCCCAGTTCTTTTGCTGTACGTCGCCTTTGGCTTTAGCATCCCACGCTTCATAGATTTCATCAGCTAATTCGAATGGGGCATGCTTCCAAGACAATGCATCACGAGTCAAGGCGATTTCGTCATCACCTAGTGGTGCGCCATGACTGGCTGCTAAGCCTTGTTTGTTCGGGCTACCCGCGCCGATTGTGGTTTTACAAATCAGAAGACTTGGTTTAGTAGTCTCTTTTAGCGCTTGTTCAGTTGCCTGCGTGATCGCATCCGCATCATGACCATCTACTTTGATAACTTGCCAGCCGTATGACTCAAAGCGCGCTTGCGTATCATCTGTGAACCAGCCTTCGACATTACCGTCGATTGAGATACCATTGTCATCATAGAAGAAGACAAGCTTACCAAGACCTAACGTGCCAGCCAATGAGCAAACTTCATGACTGATACCTTCCATCAAGCAACCATCGCCTAAGAATGCATAGGTATTGTGGTCAACGATGTTGTGGCCATCACGATTGAACTGTGCGGCTAAGGTTTTTTCAGCGATAGCAAAACCAACGGCATTGGCAATACCTTGTCCTAGTGGACCAGTCGTGGTTTCGATACCTGGCGTATAACCAAGCTCAGGGTGACCTGGGGTTTTAGAATGCAATTGACGGAAACCTTTCAGATCATCAACGCTGACGTCATAACCAGATAAATGCAGCAATGAGTAAATAAGCATCGAGCCATGACCGTTCGATAATACAAAGCGATCACGGTTGTGCCACTGCGGGTCAGCAGGATTGTGCTTCAAAAACTTGCGCCACAGAACTTCAGCAATATCGGCCATACCCATTGGCGCGCCTGGATGTCCAGAGTTGGCTTTTTGAACCGCATCAAACGACAGTACACGGATGGCATTGGCTAATTTACGTTCGCTAATTGGAGCTGGCATAGAGTGTCCTAGTATTGGGCTAAGAGGAGAGTTTACTCAAAGGAGTATAAGCATAAGGACGACAAATGCGTCCCTAAGTTATAGACTATAAAATCAAAGTGCAATATTAACATATTTGCTATAGGGCTAGCTAAGAATGCGGTGACAAGACCGTTTATATTTAGCAATGACTCACATCAGTTTTGTTAAACCATAAGCAGTGATAGGTTTTGATTTAAGTGATAAGTAACAAGCGGCGAGCGACCTAAACGGCAAGCAGCTCATTACCTACAGATCATTTATTAAACTGAAATAGTCTCAGCACCGCCCATAAACGGACGCAACACTTCTGGAATGGTGATGCTACCATCAGCGTTTTGATGATTTTCCATCACTGCCAATAGTGTACGACCCACTGCCAAGCCTGAACCATTTAGCGTGTGTGCTAAGCTGGTTTGTTTGCCATCTTTGACACGTGTTCCCATACGGCGCGCTTGGAAGTCACCACAGTTAGAGCAGCTTGAGATTTCACGATAGGTATCTTGGCTCGGTAACCATACTTCGATATCATAAGTCTTTTGCGCGGCAAAGCCCATATCACCTGTACATAACTGCACAGTGCGGTATGGCAGATTAAGTTGCTGCAAGATATATTCGGCTTGACCAGTCATTGCTTCTAACAACTCATCAGACTGCTCAGCCGTGGCAATATTGACCATCTCAACTTTTTCAAACTGATGCTGACGGATCAGACCACGAGTATCACGCCCATGAGAGCCCGCCTCACTACGGAAACAAGGCGTATGCGCGGTAAACTTAAGCGGTAATTCACTGATGTCCAAACGCTCGCCACGTACCAAATTGGTCATTGGCACTTCAGCAGTAGGAATGAGATAAAAGTCCATATCTTCGTTATTAGTATGGTTTTTTAGCTTAAATAAATCATCTTCAAACTTTGGCAGCTGCCCCGTACCTTTGAGGCTATCTGAATTCACAATATAAGGCACATAGGTCTCAAGATAGCCGTACTTCATGGTATGGGTATTGAGCATAAATTGAATCAACGCGCGATGCATTTGCGCCAACTGTCCTTTTAGCACATTAAAGCGGCTACCAGTCAGCTTGGTCGCGGCTTCAAAGTCCAGCATGCCAAGTGTCTCGCCAATATAAGTGTGATCTTGAATCTCAAAATCAAACGTACGAGGCGTGCCCCACTTGCGTACTTCTACGTTATCATCTTCTGACGTACCCACTGGCACATCGGCTGCTGGAATATTTGGAATTTGCATAGCAGCTTTGTTAATACGCTCTTGTAGAGTGCGCAGCTCGTCTTCGGCTGTTTTAATCTCACCGCTGACATTCTGCATCTCAGCCAATAGCTCACTGGCATCTTCGCCTGATTTTTTCAAAGCACCCACTTGCTTAGCACCCGCATTACGGCTCGACTGCAACTCTTCGGTTTTGATCTGCAAAGATTTACGTTCTGACTCAACCATTTGCCAAAAATCTATGTCAAGTGCATAGCCACGAGTGGCCAGTTGCTGTTGTAAATCGCTTAAATCGCCGCGTAAGAGTTTTGGATCAATCATAATAGTTGCCTGTAACGCTAGAAGTGAGGAAGAGGTTCGAAAGTGTTATTTTTAAAGATACTGTTTTTAAAGGTACTGTTTTTATCAAAATAAGTGATAGCCGCTATAATACCAAGACACAGCAGATTTGACCATGTTTTGACCTCTGCTGATTGAATTTTCATTTATTACTTTCATTATCCGTAGCCAGTTATATTTGCTTTAAATGCGTCTCTTAAAGTTCAGCTTATCTCAATAAGCCTCGCCCATCTTTATTAAAACCATTAATATCACTTCTATCAACGAACAGAGCGGCTTATATGTTTCATTTAGGGGTACTTTTCGGTAAGATAAGCGCATACCTTTTATTCGACTTCTAGCCAAGTACGACGTAGCTGCTACGTTTTGTCGATTTAAACCCAACACTTTCAATACAAGTATTTGAGAAACCTTTATGGCCTTGTACCCCTATACGCTACAACCTGTCGCCTTAAACCTAACTGAGGCAGAATTTCACCAAGCACAATACGAGCTATTTGCCAGTGCTAGCCCTTCTTTCGGTCTAAAAAGTATCAAAATGAAAGAATGGATCATTATGGCGGTAACCGTGGTACTAGCGATCGCAGGGTTGGTTTTTGTGACAGGCTACTCAACCATTATCTTTTGGCTGATGCTAGTTTCAGTCGTCATTTATTTACTGGTTCGTACCCTTGGCTTTAAATGGTATGTGAAAAGAGAGTTTGACAAGCAAGTGGCCGATCAAGAGATGCCAGACGAGATGCGTCAGATGAAATTGGGCGTACAAAAGCATGGCCTCGTCATGGCGATGCCAGTGAATCAGCCTGACACATTTAATAACAACCAAATGCGCGGTATGCAAATGCGAGCAGGCACGACCCAGCAAGCCGTCATTCCATGGTCAGCTGTCAAAAGCTGGGATGAGACGGACGACTATATCTTTATGATGTTTGAGATGAAAGATCAACAAGGCAGCCAAATTGTGCCAAAGCGCTTAGAAGCACAGAAGTTTCCGATCGATACGGTACGTCAGCATTTGCAAGAAGTTATCCCCGTTAAAGGCTTAAACCCTGAAAACTTACAGCCGCCAGCATAAAATAGTAGAAGACTTCTTTATCACTTATTATATGAGCGATAAAGAAATGAGCAATAAAGAAATGAGCAATAAAAAACACTTTTTACAAAACCAATCATAATTATAAATTTATTGAAATTAACTTATCGATGGTGCTCTGCTATTATAATAGCTATCAGAAGAAAGGTGATAATTGCTCTAAATTACATGAATGTATAGTTATGATTTTAGCTTAAGCTGACGCCATTCTATATGGCAGTTTTATCATACTATTTTCTAAGATTGTTACTTTTTAAGGCTGAAAAGCGTTAATATATTAAAGAGCATAGTAATGCAGCACACGAGTTGCTACACTTCTCATCTTCTTCATTTAATGTTTTATCTCAACACTCAAACTATAAGGATAATATTATGAGTAACGCTACTAATCAAATCGGTCTAGAAAAAGCTGACATGAGCGAAGTCATTGCACAACTAAACAATTTATTATCAACTTATCACGTATTTTATTTAAACGTCCGTGGCTATCACTGGAATGTAAAAGGTGAGCATTTTTTCACTTTGCATCCAAAGTTTGAAGAATTGTATACCGCGCTACAATTACAAATTGATGAAATTGCTGAACGTATCTTAACTTTGGGCGGCACACCGCTGCATGCTTATAGCGATTTTACTCAGCATACTAGCATTCAAGAAGATAAAAACGTCAAAGATGGCAATGCTTGTGTGAAAGGCGTGGTAACTGGTTTACAAGCTTTGATTACAGAGCAGCGTAAAGTATCTGCTCTAGCAGCAGACAGCGAAGATCAAGGGACAGCTGACCTCGTAGATGCCTATGTACAAGAGCAAGAAAAGCTCATCTGGATGTATAACGCCTTTTTGGGTTAATCATTGCTAAAAAAACAGTACATCACTAGGGCGTGTCCTCATTTTAAAAATGGTGATAAAAATGAGATAAATTGCAGTTAAACAAGGAAGATAGCGCTGTTAATATCGAGATATTGATAAGCTATTTGACGATGTTTAACAAAATTTAGCCATTTTTAGCCCATTTAGAGAGTAATTGATTGAATTGAGGACACGCCCTAAAATCTAGATCATAAAAAAGCACCTACTTTAGGTGCTTTTTTTGTACTTGCTATTGCTAATGAAACCTTACTTTTGCATCCATTGACGCATTTTTTCGCGCTCAGCAGGCGTGGATTGTAACCAAATTTGCATAAATTGATCTAAGGTATTAGCAGATGAATTAACGCTAGTGGTTTGCTTAGTAGTCGCTACCGTACCCGTATTCACATTTGGTTGATCTAATGCGGCAATCGCACGCTGATTCTGTAGCTCTGCATCACCTGCTCCGCCAAACACACCGCCGAACGCCTTGCCTAAGCCTGATAACAATCCACCTTGATTACCAGCGATACCTTGCTGACTTGCAATCACAGTATTGTTTTTCTGTACTGCCAGTATCGGACGCTTGGCATATTCTTTAGCTGCTGCATACTCTTCTGGCTGATTCGGCATGGTCAGACGATAGGTTTGATTGTCCGCCAATTCTGCCGTCACGCTCACATTACCCGAACGCAAATAATCATGCTCATCACGGCGCAAATCGTATAAGCGATCATACTTCGCAGTAATCACATGTTGACCCGGCTGAAGCGTGAACTTTTTAGTCAATGGTTGAAAAGCGCTCTGCTGCACTTCTTGCCCATTGATAGCCGTGACTTTGATATGGTCATCAACCAGTAGCGTTACTTCGGCATGCGACAGCATAGAGACAGAGCCTGCACCAATAAGCAACGTGCTGATGGTCAGTTTTTTTAGCAAAGAAACATTGGATTTCATAAGTGATTCCATTAATAGTGAAAACGTTTTGGCAATAGTAAAAGCGCTTTGGATAAAAGACTTTAGTTTTTAATGCTAAAAATCGAGTGGCATCGTATGTTGATCTTGTTCCGCTGAATCGTTATCTACTTGTGTCTCTTGCGCAATATCAGCAAGCTCTGCTGCTAGTGTCTGCTCATCAATGGTACGCAATGCGTCAGTGATGACTGCTTTGGATATATTGCTACGCCCAAGGTTCGAAAACATCGGCTGAATATAATTGAGTACTTCCATCATCGCACCGATGCGATGTGGTCCTTCAGTAAGCAAATAATCAATAATTCGATCATCAAACTGCCAACCACGTCGACGCAAGATAGATTGTAATAACGCCTGACGGTCAGCTAAGTCATGACCATTGGGTACTTTAAACGTAGGTGCTTGTGCCAAACGAGTCAGTAAATCCCTCAATTGAAAGGGCAAATCACCAGCAGGCTTATTGGCTGCAAACAACAATTGACGCTGACCTTCACGACTGCGATTAATCAAATGAAATAAGGCTTCTTGCCATTGACTGCTTTGCTCCAGCACCTCTAGATCATCGATCGCGATTAGATCGAAGTTTTCTAGAGAGGAGAGGACGTGCACATCGGTATGAATCAACTCATTGAGTGACAAACAAATCGCTGACTTGTCCATCTCAATAAATGACTCACAGATAGCGGATAATAAGTGCGACTTGCCCGTAGCAGGACTGCCAAATAGGTACAGCTGACCGATCAGGCCGACATGTAGTTGCCGCACTGCATCAATAATCGACATCCAACCAGGACCGGCGAAGTCACTTAGACTTGCATCATGCTTAATGTCCAGATTGAGACTTAGCTGTGCTTCTGCCATGAATCATCAACTCGTTTTGCGTAATGCAATAAATAAAAGGATAAATTATTAATAACTGTTTTTGAGATGCTCTTATACTACCTGATATAAACTTGCTGCGTTAGCATCTCGTTATTTTAATCAGGAATATATCTGAGAATCACCTAATCAAAAGTCATCTTGTTAACGACCAACTGGATAACGGCTGATACTGTCAATACTGCGCCTATATATAACATATTTGCAAAATGACTGACAAGTCTTTTACCTATTAAGCCTTATCCATCGCTGTTTATCTCTCACACCATTCACTATTAATCCCCCATGATTCTATCAATGTAACGATAAAATACTTACCTCTTCTCAAACAAAGCCAATTGCTTACGACCTTTATAAAAATCTGTCGAACGATAGTAGATGTATAAATGGCGAAACAGTACATTAAGCACGGCAGAGACAGGCAAAGCAATTAGCATACCAACAAAACCCAATAAGCTTGCGCCTGCCAATACGGCAAAAATCACCCAAAGCGGCGATAGACCTATCTTATCACCCAATAGTAACGGCTGTAGAATATAACCTTCTGCGGCTTGCCCAACTAAAAACGCTCCGACGATCAGCGACAAATACGTCCAATTTAGCCCAAACTGGAACAGGCAGGCGATAATGGCAGCGATAAAACCAATGCCAAAACCCAAATAAGGAACAAAGCTAGCAATACCGGCAACCATACCAATAATCAGCCCAAGCTCAAGCCCAATAAGCTGTAATTGCACTGCATAAATCGCACCCAATAATACCATCACCAATAGCTGACCTTTGATAAATGCCATCAATGCAAGGTCACACTCTCGAGCAATTTGAATGACTTTTTTGCTATACGCAGCGGGAATCGCCAGCTTCCATGTCTGCAGACGCTGATCCCAATTGAACAAAAAATAAAAGGTTAAAATCGGTACTAGCACAATGAGTCCAGCATTATTGATGAAGTTCATGCTCGACACCAATATTTGGTTCATCATGGTACTGGCATCTTCAAACTTATAATTGGTCTGCATGTATTCAACCAATGTCTCAGAAAACCCTTTAGACTCCAACTCTGGCAGATTGATACGACTGTTGTTAACGAACCATTCGCGTACGACTTCATTATACCAAGTTAAGACCTTAGGCAGATACTCCCACGCCGCTTGCAACTGATGCCACAAGGTCGGTATCAACCACCAAAGCAGTAGCACCATTCCTAAAGTGATGGTGGAGTAGACAATGATAATCGCCATCCAGCGTTTGATATACTTCGATAAGCGTTTGACCAGCGGATTGAACAAGTAAGCCAATACGAAAGCAAAGACAAACGGTATAATGACTGGCATCATCAAATACAGTAACAATATACCCACCACCATCGCAACGACAATAAATAAGCGCCGAAAAAAAGGATCTATTGGTTGGTTCATCATGACAAGGAATCCTATGATTAGGCTGATTTAAGATGGAAGTATAATTGAAAGAAATGATACGTCTTATCGTACAATAACGGTGTAATAGCGAACTGTTATCGACAATAAATTTAGCGTTCCATTATCGCAGAGTACAGCAAAAAATCCGTCATTTTTTGTTTCTTAACTTTTTATTTACCACTTAAAGTCAGTCTTCGTGAAATATCCGCCAAATATCCGCAAGTTGCTTTGCGAGTAAGGGTCATTTTTGGGTATAATGCGCGCACTATATTCAGAATTAACACGACCAACTCGATTTTCTACTGACAGACCTTCATTCCCTATAAAATTTGTGAGATGACCATGAGTAACAAGCCTTCTTTAAGCTACAAAGATGCTGGTGTTGATATTGATGCTGGCGATGCGTTGGTACAACGTATTAAATCAGTGGCAAAAGCCACCTCTCGCCCTGAGGTTGTGGGCGGACTTGGCGGCTTTGGAGCGCTTTGTCGTATACCAACTGGTTACACCTCTCCTCTACTCGTGTCGGGCACTGACGGCGTCGGTACTAAGCTCAAGCTGGCGTTACAGCTGAATCGTCATGACACTATCGGCATTGATTTAGTCGCCATGTGCGTCAACGATTTATTGGTTTGCGGTGCAGAGCCTTTATTTTTCTTAGACTATTATGCAACTGGCAAGCTTGATATTGATGTAGCAGCGACTGTGGTCACTGGTATTGGTGAAGGCTGTAAGCTATCAAACTGTGCTCTGATCGGCGGCGAAACGGCTGAGATGCCAGGTATGTATCAAGACGACGATTATGACTTGGCAGGCTTTTGTGTCGGTGTGGTTGAAGAAGCGGAAGTCATCACTGGCGAAAATGTCGCGGAAGGCGATGTATTGATCGCTCTTGCCTCAAGTGGTGCACACTCAAACGGTTATTCATTGGTGCGTAAAGTCATCGAAGTCAGCGGCATTGATGTGACTACTAGCGATGAGCAATTAGACGGTCAGCCTATCCAAGACGCGTTAATGGCTCCTACTCGCATCTATGTTAAAGCGATTAAAGCGCTACAAGATACTTTTGGTAGCTCAGCGCTGCATGCAATGTCACACATCACCGGTGGCGGCTTAACCGATAATTTACCACGTGTATTACCAGAGAATTTAGCTGCTAGTATTGATACGGCTAGCTGGCAGTTCTCAGAGCTATTCACTTGGTTACAAACCCAAGGAAATATTGAACAAAGCGAGATGTACCGCACCTTTAACTGCGGCGTTGGTTTTGTCATTGTCGTGCCTAAAGATAAAGCAGATGCGGCCATTAGCACTTTAAATGAGGCTGGTGAAAAAGCGTGGAAATTAGGCGAAATGGTGAAGCGTGAAGCGGATGCTGTGGTGTACCGTTAATGTCAGAAATATCGTTAATATCAACCAATACACGCCAAGACAGTAAGCCTTTGCGCATTGCTGTCTTAGTATCTGGTAGTGGTAGCAACTTGCAAGTATTAATCGATGCCATGCAAGCTGGCGCACTGCCAATTGAGATTGTTGGCGTCATTAGTAACCGTGAGGATGCTTATGCCATCACCCGTGCAAAAGACGCTGACATTCCAGTGGCAGTATTGTCACATGTTGCTAGCGGCAAACGCATGGGAATCAAGACTTTTGAGACTCATGCCAGCGAGCAATTAAGCGCATGGCAGCCTGACTTAATTGTCTTGGCAGGGTTTATGCGTATCTTGAGTGCAGATTTTATCGATAATGCACCAGCGCCGATGATTAATTTGCATCCCTCTTTGCTACCTGTCTATAAAGGCCTTGATACCCATCAGCGTGCGATACAAGCAGGTGAGCGACATCATGGCTGTAGTATTCATGTCGTCACCGCTGAGCTCGACGCGGGTACTGTTTTGACCCAAGCGCTGTTAGAGATACATCAACAAGACACTGCCGATAGTTTGCAAGCACGCGTGCAAAAGCTTGAGCATCAATTGCTCCCTTGGACGATTTTATTATTGGCCAAAGGCGCACTCTCGCTAGATCATGCTCAAGCATCCAATCAACAAAGTATGTCTTTACCAACGCTACCGTTAAAACTATATTTGAACGACTGAGTAAATAGCGACAGTCACAAATTATCAGGCACCAACTGTCACACTTAAACTCTTTGCATAAAAAAGCCCAGTCACTCAATGAATGACTGGGCTTTCTAATAGCTACCTTTAAAATATTCTAAAGCATATTAATCCCGAAGACGTCAGCTATTATTGACTTTTATGAACATGTAGCCCTTTAATATTTACAAATTCTTTGATACCAAAACCGCCATGCTCGCGACCATGACCTGAGTTCTTCACTCCACCAAATGGCAACGCTGGATTTGCAAGACCGTAACCATTGATGTAGACCATACCCGTATCAAACTCTTCACGCGCTAGGCGAATGGCTTTGTCTTCGTCTTTAGAGAAGATAGCACCGCCCAAACCGTAGCGACTGTCATTGGCAATGCGTAATGCATCATCTTGGTCTTTGGCTCGTATTAATGAGGCGACAGGACCAAATAACTCGTCATCATAGGCAGGTTGTCCTTTTTCGACATTCTCCAAGATAGTAGCTGGATAAAAACTGCCTTTACCTTCTGGCAATTGACCACCAACAGCAATTGTTGCGCCTTTTGCCACACTGTCTTCTACTTGCTCATGCAATTTTTCTTGTAAATCTTTGCGGGCTAACGGACCAAGATCAGAGCCATCATCCATCGGATCGCCAAATTTAGCATCTGCAAATTTTTTGACAATGCGTTCACGAAAATCATCGTATAAGCTATCAACGACGATAAAGCGCTTAGCAGCGACACAAGTTTCACCATTATTAATGAGACGCGCTTGGGTACAAGTTTCTACCGCTAACTCTACATCAGCATCTTCTAAGACAATAAAGGCATCGTTTGAGCCTAATTCTAGCACCACTTTTTTAATAGCTTTTGCTGCTTGCTGACCCACAATGCTACCAGCGCCGTCGCTACCTGTCAGTGTGACACCGCGCACTTTGTCATGACCGATTAATGCTTCTGATTGGTCGTGATCGATTAAAATCGTACGGAACAAGTCGTTTGGTAACTCTGACTCATGGAAGATTTTTTCGATTAACAAGCCTGAACCAGTCACGTTTGACGCGTGCTTGAGTAAAATACTATTACCTGCCATCAAATTTGCGATGGTATAACGGAATACTTGGTAAGCAGGAAAGTTCCATGGCTGCATTCCATAAATGACACCGATAGGCTGATAGGTCACAATACCTTTCTTCAAGCCTTCAATATCACGTTCATCGTCAGCAAGTGCAGCCACCCCTTTTTCTGCGGTATAGTCGCAAATTGCTTTACACAAATCTATTTCTTGCAAACTCTGACTATAGAGCTTACCACGCTCCTCAGTCATGAGTTTAGACAACTCTTCTTTATACTTGAGCAATGTCTCACCGATAGAATTGATGACTTTTGCACGCGCTTCATGGCTGGTTTTACGCCACTCAGTAAATGCTTGGTGCGAGGATTCAACAATCTTGTTCACCTCATCATTACTCATGTAATTATATTCTTTGATCGCTTCACCCGTTGCTGGGTTTATAGTAGTAATATCTGCCATGATTATCATCCTTATTTATTAAACTATTTTATTGGTTTGAAAATTGATCGCTTCAATATCTGAAAACTTAGAAACAAATAAACCAAGAGTGGTCATTTTTATAAACATATCTGGTTAAATTGAACAACTTCATCAACGATTTTATGAAATTCGATACTGTCGTATAACTTAACAATAGGCTATGTATTTATCTTTTTTCTTAAAGAAAATTCATCATAGCAAAATGTACAACGAGTAGTTTTACAAGTTATAAAGAAGTGTTCGTAAGATGTTAAGAATGTGACTGACCGATTTATTAGGTCAAAATCTTGGACGAGATTTTTCAGTAAAATTACGCCAATAAAAAACCAGCGCTTGGGCTGGTTTAATAAATAAGCAATTGATAACCAAAAATAAATGGCTTAAAACAAATGATTCATCACAGGAATTTCTTGGGGTGGATTTTCTTCTTCGTCAACAATTTGACGAGCCACATGCATGATAAGCTGACGCAACCAACGATGGGCGGGATGATGCTGCAACAAAGGCGACCACGCCATTGTTAGCTCAAATTCAGGGATAAAAAATGGTGGCTCGACCATCATGATACTGTCGTTATTAGCCTGCATTTTTGCTACACGCGTAGGCAAAGTTGCAACCAAATCTTTATTGGCTGCAAGCATGGCTGGCATTTGATAGTGGCGGGTAAAAACACTGATTTGACGTTTTTGACCTAAACGTTGCAGTGCTTGATCAATTGAACCTAGGCCACCAGATTTTTCTGGATTGACACCAAATCCCACACCCATACCCGTTTTAGAGACCCAAACGTGCTGCGCCTTAAGATAATTTTTTAGATTAAAGCGATGAGCATAAGGACTGTCAGAGGACAATAGGCAGCTAAAGGTATCACGCCAGACCAAAACTTGGTGGAAGCTTTGCGGAATTTCATTAAAGCGGTTGATCGCTAAATCCACTCGCCCCTGCTCCATATCACGATATGAGACGTCCGATGGCGTTAAGAAATCTAAGATGACATTTGGTGCCTCTGAACGCAATGCTTTGACCAATTTTGGTACCAGTGTCGCTTCAGCATAGTCTGAGGTCATGATGCGAAAAACGCGCGAGGTACTATAAGGACGAAATTCTGTGCGTGGCTCTAATACTTGTGTCAAATCCGCCAGTATTTCACGGATACGAGGTTGCAACTCCAAAGCGCGTTCAGTCGGCGTCATGCCTTCGGATGAGCGTACCAGCAATGGATCATTAAATAGCTTACGTAGCCGGCGCAAAATATTACTCATGGCAGGTTGGGTAATGCCAAGCTGCTCAGCTGCACGAGTGACGTTTTTTTCTCGTAACAACACATCTAGATGTACCAATAAATTTAAATCTACCCGCTGCAAATTCATATATGTCTCTTTACCTTAAAATAAATACCACTACAAACGCGGCGTTTTTTGCCCTGTTATTTAGTATAAATCATCTATCACAGCATGAAATAAGGACAATTTTATATTAATTATTTTGATATACGCTTATTATAACTGAAATCATTCATCATAAGTCATTGTTTTATATGTACTATCATAAAATTAAATACCCAAGATAATAATCATAAACTAGATAAATCAAGGCAACCTAGTTATAGTGGCTAGCAAGCGCTTAATCAGTCCTTGTTTAATGTTAGGTAGTCGCCGTGCGTTTTGATGGATTGACTACCACAGGTATTTTATCGCATTTTCATGCGGAAATACGGACATAACATTTATTACGCAAACTTAATTTTTTGCTCTCATTTATTTTTAAGCTTGAATTAGTAGTTGGCACTTTTTAGGGCAATAAGCACTTTAACAGTCAAAAAAGGCTTATAAAAAAGCGCATTTAACCTAAAACAAAAGACCCAATAATAAAAGCTGACCAATTCGACAGGTTTTATTTGCTTTTATCATAATTTTCTTATAGTTTAGTAGAGATTGCTAACGCACAAGGTTTATATTTTAGATTTTTACTTCTGCCAGCATCTTTCTACATATATCAAAATTACCTCAATACTTGTAATTTTCTAAGTAACTAATTTTCACCACCCCAAGGAGACATAGATGTCAACTGCATATAAATCAGCGATCGACTTAGTACGTGAATTAAAGCAAAAGCACGGTAACTGGCAGAATATCAGCGAAACCGATGCGGCACGTATGATGTCACAAAACCGTTTTAAAACGGGCTTAGATATCGCCAAATATACTGCAAAAATCATGCGTCAAGACATGGAAGACTATGACAATGATACGTCTCAGTACACGCAGTCTTTAGGTGCATGGCATGGTTTTGTGGCTCAACAAACCATGTACGCTAAGAAAAAATATTTCGGTACTACGTCTAAAACTTACATCTATCTATCAGGTTGGATGGTTGCAGCCCTTCGCTCTGAGTTTGGTCCTCTTCCTGACCAGTCTATGCATGAAAAAACCTCTGTACCTAAGCTAATCGAAGAAATCTACACCTTCTTACGTCAAGCTGATGCTAAAGTATTGAACGACTACTTCCGTGAGCTAAACGCTGCAGAAGAAGCGGGTCAAGATACCTCAGCCATCCTAGAAAAAATCGAAAACTTTGATTCACATGTTGTGCCAATCATTGCTGACATCGATGCAGGTTTCGGTAACGAAGAAGCCACTTACTTGCTAACTAAGCAAATGATTGAAGCTGGTGCTTGTGCTATTCAGGTTGAAAACCAAGTATCTGACGCGAAACAATGTGGTCACCAAGCGGGTAAAGTCACTGTACCGCATGAAGACTATATAGCAAAAATCAACGCTATTCGTTATGCTTTCTTAGAGCTTGGTGTTGAAGACGGCGTTATCGTTGCTCGTACTGACTCTGAAGGCGCGTCACTAACGCAAAAAATCCCAGTATCAAATGAGCCAGGCGATCTTGCTTCTCAGTACATTGATTTTATCGAGATGGAAGAAGTCACGCTAGAAAACGCCAAAGAGAACGACAGCTTGCTTAAGCATAACGGCAAACTAGTACGTCCAGTTCGTCTTCAAAATGGTCTATATCAATTCCGTGAAGAAACGAACATCGACCGTGTCGTACTTGACTGTGTAACGGCTCTAGAAAATGGCGCGGATCTACTATGGATCGAAACACCGACTCCAGACGTCGCACACATCAAAATGATGGTTGATCGTATTAAAGAGCAACAGCCAAAAGCTAAGCTTGTATACAATAACAGCCCATCGTTCAACTGGACACTGAACTTCCGTAAGCAAATCATCGCTCAGTGGGAAGAAGAAGGCAAAGACCTATCTGCCTACAATAAAGATGACTTGATGAGTGCGGATTACGATGGTACTGAACTTGATACCGCAGCTGACGAAGCGGCTAGAAACTTCCAACGTGATGCGTCACGTGAAGCAGGTGTATTCCATCACTTAATCACGCTACCTACTTATCACACCACTGCGCTTAGCGTGCATGAGCTTGCTAAAGGCTACTTCGGTGAAGATGGTATGCTTGCTTATGCTGCTGGCGTGCAACGTAAAGAAATCCGTGAAGGCATCGCTTGTGTGAAGCATCAAGCAATGGCTGGTTCTGACCTTGGTGATGATCACAAAGAGATCTTCTCAGGTGAAAACGCCCTTAAAGCTGGCGGCGGCAAGAACACGATGAACCAGTTCTAATCACCGACCACTTATAAGTACATCTCGTAAGCACCAGTTATAGAGAAAGCCGTCCTATCTTGTAGGGCGGCTTTTTTATGTCTGCTTATTTGCACTCTATTATTGTAAGATTTTGAGCATTGTGAGCTTGTTAATTCTTAATTTGAGTGATTATTATCCTTATTATCAGTCTCTTTCATATTGTTAATGTTATCCTCTATCTGACTGCTCTGTATACCGACTGAATTATGACTTTTTGAATTTTCACCCATCAGCTCACGCTTCATATTTTTTATACGGGGATCATGTTTAAAAAATTTACGATAGATTGCTTTTATCATTCTATAAATTAGATAAAAAATACCGCCAAGTACAAGCAGCCACCACAGTTGTATCAATCCAAGCGCTACTGATCTAAGTATCTCCCAGCCATCTTTAAATGCTTGACCCACTTGACTACTAAAACTTGGTTGCTCAGCATCTAATAGCACATCCAGATTTTGTGTGGTTTCTTTATAACTGATATCTGGCTGCATAAAGGTCAGGTTAATGGTGCTATATTGAACTTTATCAGCGATAGCAAGTTGCTCAAGCTTGGCAAGCTCTTGCTGACGACGTGCCGCATAAGTCGCGGTAATAGCATCAACATTGCTGCCTTGGTCTTTATCATTTTTACTACTCAGGCGTTCTTGGCTAAGCTCGCTTGCCATATCACTATTTAGCTGGCTCGCTAGCTGTTCACGATAAATATCTAATGTCACATCTTGAGCACTAAACTGCTGCCCATTTAAAAATGCGACTTGCTGTTGTAATTGCGCTAGGAACTTACTGACATTGGCGCGAGGAATACGAACCGTCATGTCAGCTTGACGAGTGTAGGTTGTAATCGTGATATTTTTATTGCCTTGTACAAAGGTTCGACTATCACGTGGATGATTACTAATATTGCTAAGTGCCACATAACCAGCTTGTTGCCGTGTCAAACTCTCAATAGCATCACTAGTTTTGACGACATCTTCAACTTTAAAATCAGCACTGGCAGTTATCAATAGCGCTTTGCCCGCAATTTTAATGTCTGCTGCCTGACTACCAAGGGTCTGTTCACTAGTGCTCGATAGGTTTGCAACCTCTAAGCCATCGGATGCGTTATCGACTGCCACATCTGACATAATGCCGACCATCTCCCCTTCTGTAGCGTCTGCAACTTCTTCGGTTGCCACTGCTGTCAGATCTGCGCTGCTTTCTGCATATTCAGAAGAGCTATCGCAGCCGCCTATCAATAACATAGACCCAAGCATTATTGGTAGACATAAAACTGATGGAAACAAGGCTTTAGGCAGTAATATTGCATGAGACTGCTGAATGTCATACTTCTTTTGATTGCATTGCGTCATTATTTTATAATCCGGCATTTTATGAGATATGGTAAACATATTGGATAAAAATATTTTAGCTTTTATTATAAAGCCAACCACCTTTATCCTACTTTTGTTTAATAATTAACGTTAATTATAATGATTACTTACTAAAAGTATATCTCTAATATTGGCTCAGATTATTTATAGAAAAAATTTTGCTTGTTATTCGCCGATAGCTTTCATACGATGGTAGTCATTCAAATTTATTAAAATAATCGGGAGCCATCATGCAAGAGATAGAGCTAAAGTTTTTGGTACCAGAGTCGCGACTGAAAGGTTTGATGCGCCAAGCACGAGTCAAGTCTTCTGAGGTGACACAACTGGCTGCCCATTATTATGATACCCCAGACCAACAGCTTTCAGAGGCAGGCATTGGCTTGCGTATCCGTAAAGAAGGCGATGCTTGGGTACAGACCATCAAAGCGGGCGGCGATGGCATTGCAGCACGCCTAGAGCATAATGCGGTACTGGATAATGAACAAGTACAAGCGATGCTCGATAATAATACGCTCATGCCTGATTTAACCATTTATAAAAACACCTCTGTCGCCCCTGCTCTGGCTGAATTTAAGCTAAAAAAACTGGCTAAAAATCTCACACGGTTATATGTGACCGATGTAGAGCGCACCACACGATTGCTAGTGGATGATAGTGGTAGTGATGGTGACAATGATGCGAATAACCATGTCGAGATTGCGTACGATTATGGAGAAATTATTCACGGTAATGATGATACTCAGCGTGATGCTATTCAAGAGATTGAATTTGAGCTGGTATCAGGAGATATCGATTTTTTATTTGCAACCGCCAAAACTTGGTGTAAGCGCTACAAGCTTTGTTTGTCTACGGTGACAAAAGCTGAGCGCGGTGGTTTACTCATCACAGAACAGCAGCATAGTCCAGCTGCCCACGCTGACCTTGACCAGCTAAATATAGATAAAAAAATCAGCATGCCTGCCTTTGTGCGCGCAGCGGTACATAACTGTCTGTTGCAAATACTGCCCAATAGCAGCGCTATCGTCGCTGGCAGCGAAGAGGACGACCATGCATTACAACTATACATTGGTATTGTCCGCTTGCAAGCTGCCCTACAAGCATTTGTCAGCTATTCTGACGAAATCAATCCAGACTGGCTGCCGATACTACAACAAACAGCCATGTTATTGAATGAATATCGAGAGCTTGCCCACCTTGCCTCACATATAGAGCCTAACTTACAGCAGCATGGTGCACCTACAGTCGATTGGGCAACAGATATCGATGCGCTGAAGATTACTCCCAAGGATGCCATCTGTGCCAACGATTTTCAGCTGACTTTACTTGAGCTGATCGCCTTTACCATGAGCGACCCAAGCCTTGAACCGCAAGCTGATCAACTCGCCATCGATAAACTGGCAAAAACCTTATCCAAACAGCAGGCAAAGCTTGACAAAGCAGTACAAGAGCTACAGAGTAAAAAAGACGTTGGCTCAGATAACATTAATATAGAAAGCAATGATTTGGAAGATGACGATTTACAAAGTGTTGACTTAGACGATAGTGACTTAGAAAACGTAGAGTCAAAAAGTGACGATATAGAAAATATTATAGAAAATATTGATCTAGACGATAATAATGCAGAGCATGAGCTGCATGAGCAGTTAACCACCTTACTTTATATCAGTGAGTTTGCTACGCCATTATTAGATAAAAAAAAGTCAAAAAAGAAAAAAGCCAAAAATGAAAGCAAACGCTGGCTAAAACGTTTGGTAAAAGCGCAAACAGCTTTGACTCAATACCGCAATCATATAATGTATCAACAGCGCTATCAGTTGAAATCAGAGACAGATAGCAATGCCCTATATGGCGCTGGTTGGTTTGCCGCCATGCTAGTGAGAGACCTTAAGCGCACAGAAAAACGCTTGGCGAAAGTGACAGACAGCTCAGTATTGCGGTGAAAATGCTCTTATAGTCATTCCACTATAAAAGCATTACAGCGTTAGCCTCGCTTGAAGTATTTATAGTCGGTTCAATATAATTTGGATACAAGGAAGGCAAGCGAAAGTACTACAAATAGTAGACTAAGCGAGCCTGACACCGTATCTGATTTATATAGGATTGACTATAATATACATCTACACTCGGTTGCCTTGTACTACTTTTAAATTGAATCGACTATAGCAGCATGAACCAAGTTTAAAATAAACTAAGCTTAGAATAAAAAAGACAGCTCACTTTATATGGGCTGTCTTTTTTTAAGCGCTTGCTTTGAGGTGCTTTTTTTTGATTGGATGCTTAAACTCAACCATTTGAAAAACGTAATACTTCAACTTAGTTAAACGTAATTCAAAAATTACTATCCGCTTTCTACATCTAGCGTGTTTATAGGCTTAAGTATTTTATAAACCCAACACTTTCATACGCTCGCTAACTGGCTGATAGGTTTTCTCGCCAGCAGGCTCAACAATGTTACCGAACGGCATTTGCGCAACCAATTCCCAACTATCTGGGATAGCAAAAGCCTTAGCTGCGTCTTCATCCACAAGCGGATTGTAGTGCTGTAGGTTGGCACCAACATTTAAAGTACGTAGCTCTGTCCACATGGCATATTGATGCATGGCCGAGGTTTGCTGAGCCCAAACTGGGAATCTGTCTGCATATAACGCAAACTGCTCTTGCAGCGATTGAGTCACGTTTTTATCTTCATAAAACAGCACTGTACCCGCTGCTGCACGGAAGCCGTTTAACTTTTGCTTAGTCCCAGAAAAGTCGCCATCGCCGACGGCTGCACGCAGTTTTTCTTCAGCCATATCCCATAATTTCTGGTGCTCGGCACCAAACAGTATGACCAAGCGCGAAGATTGTGAATTAAAAGCAGAAGGGGTATGTAATAAAACCCGCTCTGCCATATTGACAATTGCTTGTGGCTCTACTGGCAGCTCATTGCCCAAAGCATATATTGACCGGCGTTCATCAAAAGCTTGTTGTAAAGTAACTAGGCTTTCTTTAGACATCGATATTATCCTTATAATTATCATAAAATATAGGTCAAACGAGCCATGTTTAGTATGGCTCGTCGATCATTCATAAGCAAGCTATTATATCAATATACTAAATAATATCTAGACTCTATAAAGTTTATTTTACTAATCACTCTATAACATTATTCTGTTTTACTTAGGGCATGTCCTGAGCCTGAACGAAAGTACCTAAATGGGCTAAAAATGGTTAATTAGCAACAATCGTCACCGATATGCCCTCTGCAATTTGGTCGAACAATTCAATAATATCCTCATTACGCATACGTACGCAGCCGTGCGAGAGTGGCGCGCCCATCGGTTCACTGTCTGGCGTACCATGAATGTAGATATAACGCTGATAAGTATCACAGCCACCTTGACTATTACTGCCTTTATTAAAGCCCTCTTCCACACCACTTAGCCAAAGAATACGGCTTAATATCCAATCACGCTCAGAATGTTGTTTGCCAAGCTCTGCACTATATATTTCGCCTGTAGGAACGCGTCCGATGAACACGGCATTCATGGGTTCATTTGCGCCAATTTTTTTGGCGATAAAGTGTTTGCCAAGAGGTGTGCAGCCGCTATCTTGTTGACTGCCAATGCCATTTTTAGCAGTAGACACCGTATATTGAGCCAATTCTCTATTATGCTGGTAGAGCGTTAATGTTTGCTTAGCAATGTTAACCACCAACTGCACATCAGAACTTTCGTTATTTTTCTCGTTATAGCTTTCGTTATTCTTCATAGAATGTTTCCAACAGTCATTTACCCAATAGATATCATTATTGACCGCGTGATAAGTAAGTGGATTTATTTTTTCTATTATTAAGGGATTGTATCAAGGCTTTTGGCACCGTAATATAGGGACACACTTTTTGATGCTAGCAGATTATGACGACTATTTCACCGACACGTGTGTCGATGTATGATTTTCTCTATCAAGATACCAAGCCAATGGTATCTTTATTGGCCGATGCCGCCAAGCTTTCATTACCACAAGCTCGATTGGCAATGGATGCCAGTTTGCAGGCCATTATCAGTGCCTTGCTTGCTTACCAGCAGCACAATGACGGACAAGCTGTGAGCAAAAAGCTATTTAGTCGCGGCGCTGTCAAAGAGCTACGCCAATATAATTCGATGAATTTTTCGACTATCAATGCGACGTTATATCATCGCCATGAAGCGGCGGATGCGATATTTTATGATAATGCTCGCGTGATTAAAGCGAGTGACTATATTGCTCAGCAGATTGACGCAACAACGCAGCAAGTACAGATACTCCTCACATCTCTATGCGTGATTGTCTTACGTGAGCTGGCTATTTTAGCCGACTATAGCCAACTTGATAGCAATGAGATGGATAAGTGGTTCGCTTTACAGCCACAGTTTTTATCAGCTGCTCGCTTTGCCATCAATAAGCCAGCGTCTGTCTCTGTTAAATTGAATGAGGTAAATGAAGATAACAGTCTAGTCGCAGCATCAGAGGTCAATTCAGACTCGGCAGTAAAAACAAAAGCAGCAGACGAATCCGACAACAATCCTCATACAGAACGTGCCTTATTAAGTGCAGAGCAGCTCGCTGACACCCCACCAGCGTTCAATCCTTACTGGCATGAGTTGACGACATTCAAGCCTGAAAATCAACAGCCTGTGCAAGATATGCAGTTGGCAACTGGCAATTATTTAAAAGCCATTGGACGCTCACCTGATAACTTGCAGCAAGGTCGTCATAACGACATGCTAGTCTTTACAGAAATGCAAGCCATTGCCTTGCCACACCAACGCTGGCTATTACAGCTCGCCAAAATCTCAGATATCTATCTCAGTCGTAATCGCCTACGTATTACCTCCGAACCTGCCAGCGCACCCAAACCACCTTTGGTAAGCTTGGGTTTAATTGGTGGTAATAACGACAATACACCGACCACCACCAGCGAAAAGCCCATTGAATACGAGGCATCAATACCCCTCTGGAAAAATCCGGTTATCCTGATTATTATTGCTGTGATCGGGGTGCTTGGCGGGCTTGCAACGCTCAAGTATCAAAGCCAAAAATCTGACGGTGTGTTACTGGCGACAGAAGAAGTCATAGAACAAGATATTATCGAAGAACGTCAACAGCAGGATGTGGCTATCGTCATGGTTGACGATGAGGAGCCTGATGACAAAGAAACAAAAGCGGCTCAATGATAAATAAAAGCTCTGAATACAGAACCTCTTAATTAGCAAAAAATCATCGAACAAATCTTCAAAAAATCCACAAAAAAAAGGCGCTATTCATATAGCGCCTTTTTTTATTCATGTATCTTATTCATGCTTTATCTAGCAAAGCATACTTACTTTGATAAATCACGACCACGGCTGGCTTCAATCGCCAGACGTAAACCGTTCAGACGGATAAAGCCTTCTGCGTCTTTCTGATCATAAGCACCAGCATCATCTTCAAAAGTCGCGATTTTTTCGTCAAATAACGAATCATCTGACTTACGACCAACAACGCTGACGCTGCCTTTGTACAGCTTTAGACGTACAGTACCATTGACATATTCTTGTGATTTGTCAATCAAGGCCTGTAGCATCATACGCTCAGGGCTGAACCAATAACCGTTATAAATGATTTTTGCGTAGCGTGGCATTAGCTCATCTTTTAGATGTGCCGCTTCACGGTCAAGCGTTAACGACTCAATGCCGCGATGCGCTTTTAGCATAATCGTACCCGCTGGCGTCTCGTAGCAGCCACGTGATTTCATGCCAACATAACGGTTTTCTACGATATCTAGGCGTCCGATACCATGCTGACCGCCAATCTCATTTAACTTAATCATGACTTCATACGGCTTAAGTGCTTCACCATCGATGGCAACGATGTCGCCTTTTTTGTATTCTAGTTCTAGATATTGTGCTTGGTCAGGCGCTTCTTCTGGGCTGACTGACCAGCGCCACATATCGTCTTCTGCTTCGGCGTAAGGGTCTTCTAAAATACCGCCTTCATAAGAGATGTGTAGTAAGTTGGCGTCCATTGAGTACGGAGATTTTTTCTTATTGCCCGCATAATCAATCGCAATGTTATGCTCTTTAGCATATTCCATCAAGCTCTCACGGCTAGACAAGTCCCACTCACGCCAAGGGGCAATGGTGACCACGTCAGGCGATAAAGCAACCGCGCCAAGCTCAAAACGGACTTGGTCATTCCCTTTACCAGTCGCGCCATGACTGATCGCATCGGCATTGTGTTCTTTAGCAATTTCAACCAAGCGCTTGGCAATTAACGGACGGGCGATAGAAGTCCCTAGCAGATACTCGCCTTCATAGATAGCGTTAGCGCGGAACATCGGGAATACATAATCACGGGCGAACTCTTCACGTAAGTCTTCAATATGGATATGTTTGATGCCCATAGCTTCAGCTTTAGCGCGTGCCGGCTCAACTTCTTCGCCTTGACCGATATCAGCAGTAAAGGTAATCACTTCTGCATCATAAGTCTCTTGCAGCCATTTAGCGATGATGGAGGTATCAAGACCACCTGAATAGGCCAAGACGATTTTATTAATATTTTTTGGATCAAGTTGAGCCATGAAGAACTCCTATTGTGAGCATTTAGTGTTAGGAAAAGCGCTAATATTCAATCAAAAGATAAATTACTTGCTCAGTGTACATCATATTTACTATAGGCAAAAGTGCAACTGCCCCATGGCATAAGCTTTTGATTTAAATTTTGGGTCGATAGATTTCAATTATTCACATATAGTTGACAGTTGACTGCCGCAAATTAAAAAACAACCCATCTATTATGTACAGATATTTAGCCGCATATTTAGTCAAGTAGGCAAATCTGTTATGATAGCGGTACAGTATCCCTTCCTTTTATTTCCGTATATGACGATATAGAGCGCGACGACATTATGACTGATTCGATTAGAGAGTTGACCATCCTTCAGCCAGACGATTGGCATATCCATTTGCGTGATGGCAAAGCATTGAGCACTACTGTATCGCACGCAGCAAACAGCTTTAACCGTGTCATATGTATGCCAAACTTAGTGCCTCCTGTTAAGAACACTGACGATGCGCATGCCTATCGCGACCGTATCATGGCGCACTTAGTAGCCAGTGAGCTGAGTGCTGAGCGCAAAACTGCATTCGATCCACGTATGACTTTATATCTCACTGACAAAACCACTGCCCAAGATATCGAGATGGCAGCAAAATCAGGTATCGTCCAAGCGGTCAAGCTTTATCCTGCTGGCGCGACTACCAATTCGGCTGATGGTGTCACCAATATTAACGCCTGTGTCGATGTTTTTGAAGCATTAGAAAAGTACAACCTACCACTATTGATACATGGCGAAGTGACGCAAGATCATGTGGATATCTTCGACCGCGAGAAGCGCTTTTTAGACGAAGTGTTGGCGCAAATCATTGTCAAATTCCCTACATTAAAGATTGTCGTCGAGCATATTACTACCAGTGATGCCGCTGATTTTGTCTTAGCACAAGGCAATCACATTGCCGCCACTATCACTCCGCAGCATTTAATGTTTAACCGCAATCATCTATTGGTTGGCGGTATCAAACCGCATTTTTATTGCTTGCCTATTTTAAAGCGTGAAAGCCATCAAAGAGTATTATTAGACGTGGCAACCAGTGGCAATCCCAAGTTTTTCTTAGGCACGGATTCAGCCCCGCATGCGACGGATAAAAAAGAAGCCGCTTGTGGCTGTGCTGGCTGCTATAGTGCCGCAACTGCCTTGCCATTGTATGCCACCGCTTTCGATAGCGTGGGAAAAATAGACAAGTTAGAAGGCTTTGCCAGTCGTTTTGGGGCTCAGTTCTATGGATTGCCAGTCAATGAAAGCACGATTACGCTTGTCAATACACCTATGCAAGTGCCAGCAGCCTACCCTTACTTTGATGGCTCATCATTGACCCCGCTTATGGCAGGCGAGACACTGCCTTGGTCTATCAAAGCATAAAACGCACTAAGCAAAACCATCTGTATTCTATTTTAACTTGAGAAGTTTAACCCTATGATAAGAATGACATCTGCTAACCAGCGGTGTGATTTGTATCATAGGTTATTTATTTTTCATTTAATGTCTTAATTCAATATAACAGTACGACTGATAAAAGCGATTTAACCAGATATGACCACTCCAAACGATGCCGCCTTACCTGACGAAAACCCATCAAACCCTGTAGATAATAGCATTAAGAGCCCATCAAATAGTCACACAGAAGATGCCGCAGCAGACGAGCTAGCACCAATGCGTCTAAAAGACCGATTTCGTAAGTTTCTGCCTGTCGTCGTTGATGTGGAAACTGCCGGCTTTAATGCGCAAACCGATGCTTTGCTAGAGATTGCCTGCATTCCTGTACTACTGAATGAGCAAGGCGTGTTTTATCCTGGGGAAGCATTCAATGCTCATATCGAACCCTTTGAAGGCGCGAATCTTGAGCCAAGTGCCCTTGCCTTCACTGGCATTGATCCCAACAATCCAATGCGTAAAGCCATTGCCGAAGATGAGAAAACAGCACTACGCCGTATCTTCAAAGGGTTAAAAGAAGTACGCCGTACTGAAGACTGCCGCCAGTGTGTCTTAATCGGGCACAACGCTCATTTTGACTTAGCATTTTTGAATGCGGCGGTGCTGCGTACCAATAACAAAAGTCACAACCCGTTTCATAACTTTTCAGTTTTTGACACAGTGACTTTATCTGCGCTGGCATTTGGTCAGACAGTACTAGCACGGGCTTGCAAAGCAGCAGGGCTTGATTTCGATGGTAATGATGCACATTCTGCCCTATACGATACACAAAAGACCGCTGAGCTGTTTTGTCATATCCTAAACCATTATCCTATGCTGGCTAATGCGATGCATACTGAAGAAAATAAAGAGGATTCGACTGAGAGTAGTCACAAATAATCCATTTATCACATATCCTATATTGCCAACTACCCATAATAGTGCTATTTGTAATACTTGATGACTTTAACATCTTGGTTTTACAATCAATAGGGATATGATTGATATCACAATAAATCAGCCACTTGTCTAACCGTTGAATATCATATTGTGTAAAACAATTCAAAAACCAGACAAGTTGTTGTAATTACTCACATTAGAACGTCTCGTTATATCCTATAGATGGTTTAAGTTGCCCCCATTGTCGCGATAGCCAGTACGATTCATGCTATCGAGGCGTAATAGGAGGGACTCTATTATGGATCCACAGCTTAAGTTATGGGGAACCATCCTCGGTTATATGCTGCTCGCATTGACTATTAGTGCTTGCACTTCACTATGGATTCGCTATCATTTAAAGCGTAATGACTTACATCCTCGCCGTGCGATCAAAAAAAGATACTTAATTTTAAAAAGAAGAAGAAAAAGGCTTGACAGCAAGCGCAGACGCTATTAGAATACGCACCACTTCAGCATAAAGGTGAAAGCAGCTGAGGTGTTGTGTTACTAGTCCCCATCGTCTAGAGGCCTAGGACACCGCCCTTTCACGGCGGTAACGGGGGTTCGAATCCCCCTGGGGACGCCACTATTTGGCGTCACTTATTAGCAAGTTTGCTGCAAAGCATCTGATAAGACTAATAAGCGTACCACCAAAAAGCCCAATCACAATACCATTGTGATTGGGCTTTTTTTATGCCTGTTTTTTATATCATGAGGTTCTTGATACCTTAGCACTCAGTTCGTCATCGCCGATTTACTTGATAAATGAAGCATAATTAATTTTATAGATAAGATCCAGTATTAGGTTCGCTCAAAATATTAAGATATATTTACTAAGTGTCGCTATCCATGGTTTCTATACCTAACTTGATGTTTTGTTTATTTATTGAATTTTTTATCATAAATTTAAGCAAAAAAATCCAGCATTGAATACTGGATTTTTAAATCAAACAATCTATTTTTACAAAAACTACCAAATCTTATCTGATAGCATTAGCCACAACAATGTCATCACAATCATGATACCGAGTACTGTTTGAATCAAGAAGAATGCTTGATGCTGACCAACAACCTTACTTAACGTCACCCCTAACGTGCTGTACTTGATAGGTGGCGTGTCAATATTGCCAGTTCTTGCTTGTTCCTCATAATACCCTTGTAAGATATCTAAAAATTCGCGCCATGCGTTAGAGCCCCAATCATAGGGTTTAAATGGCATGAGTTTTTTCAGCTCAGGCTCTTTGGTCATCCAACGTTCAAGTGTAATGGAGCGTAGAGACCAGTTCGAAAAACGGCGTTCGGTAATTTCTGAAAAATCTAAGATTTTTAATTCTTTATGTCGATCGTCTAATAATAAGCGATTCTTTAGATTGGTTAAATCTTGTTCTGACCCTTCTGCACATTGAAAAAAGTAGCCATTGCCATAGCAAAGAATACCCGTAACATTATCGGCTTGGTTACGCTCAATCGCGACCTCTGAGATGTCGTTAAGCGTGCTGGGGCTTGAAAGACCAGTCGAAGTAATTTGGCTTATATATATAAGCTGGCAGAGATCTGTCGTCACTGGATTTGTCGAATCGTTGATTGTTGACAATCAGCTTCTCCCTATTTTCAGGTAAATGTAGCTAAGACAACCATACTAAATTTAGAAAAAACATAGAAACAAGATCTTTGAAAATATCAAATAGGCTTGGTATATTATTGATTTTATAAATGTTTATATTAATTGTATTAAGTTGGTTACATCATAGGCTAGTTTAGTCATCAAAGCAATATATGTTTATCTTATATCATTAATTGAAAAAACCAAACAATAATTCGCAATTATTTATATCGAGAACTTGCACTGTGGTTTATGGGCAGCGATAGGATAAATAGGTAATATGGGAGAGGAAAGTTATGATAAAAATCGTCACCAATGAGCGATAAGACCACTGGCTCATTAATGAGATTGATACAGACTGATGTCTATTACGAATGTTTAATTATTTTTTGTCTACTCAGAACTGGGCATTAATAATCGCTGTGAGTAAAATAGCATCATCAGGATAAGTGAGCTTGATATTCTGGCGACTGCCAGTCACGAGGCGAATGGGTAGGTCTAAACATTCAAATGCACTGGCTTCATCAGTAATAGTGAGCTCGTGTTCAGCGACATAAGTCAATACTTTTTGCAGCTGACCTAAGCGAAACACTTGCGGCGTTTGTGCTTGCCACATATGACGGCGATCGATAGTACGTTTAGCGTAAGAATATGGGCTGCTACTCACTGTCAGGGTAACTACAGGCGTCTCACCTACAAGCTCAGATTGAGCGGTAGACTGCGGATAGGATTCCTTTAAAGTATCAGCCACCGGTGTCGCTAAGATAGCACCATAGGGCTCTAGCATCGCCGCTTCGATGACCTCTTCAATATCATGACTGGAAACCGCAGGACGCGCAGCATCATGAATAACAACCAAATCTGAATCGTCGGCTCCCGCCTCAATAATCGCCTTTACCCCTGCTCTTACTGACTGCCAACGCTCATCGCCGCCAATCACATATTTGATGGGGAGCGCAAAATTAAGCGTCTGTGCTGTACTGTCATCTGCTGCGACGACCAATAAACATGTATCAATATAAGCACTAGTAGCAAGCCGTGCCACACTATGCTGTAGCAAGGTCTGCCCTTGCAACATCGTATATTGCTTGGCGATAGAGGCACCAAAACGACTACCGCGACCCGCAGCGACGATCATGGCATGTACATTAGGGATGATATTCATAGGGCAATGTTCATAAAGTAGTATTCATGGTTAGAACCCATGACAGTATTGCTAGGGATAGACGAGGAATAAGAGAAGTAACGAATTTCAGGTGTATAAGGTTTCTATTATAGACAATAGAAGATCATAATTTTAGACAGTTAAGAGCAATTAATAACGGCTATGTGTGGTGGGCGCCGTAGATACTTGTACAAAGGTCTCGTTCGGCTTAATCAAACCCAAGTCTAAACGAGCGTGCTCTTCTACTGCCTCAAGACCAGTTTTTAAGTCATGCACATCAGTACGCAATAAGTTATTTGCTGCCACTTGGTTTTCGTTTAAGCGTTGTTGTTCTTCGATTTGAGTCAGCAATTTATTATGCTCAAAGCGACCATTTTCGCCCAGCCAATACTGATATTGCAGTCCCAAAAGGACGGCAACGGCTAGAGCAAGTAGCATAAATTGGCTAAAGTATTTCATAAGATAATAACGCCAAACAACATAGAGACAATAATAAAAATAAAAAACCAGCTAAGCTTGCTAGGCGATATATCACCAGATTAATGATGACATATCGCCTAGCTGTAGCAAGAAATCTGGCTTGTTAACCACGTAGACCGATGAACTCTTCACGACCACGGTAGCTTGCACGTACTTGTTGCTCGATACGTAGCAGCTGATTGTATTTTGCCACACGGTCTGAACGGCATAGTGAGCCAGTTTTAATCTGACCAGCAGCCGTACCAACGGCTAAATCTGCAATGGTGCTGTCTTCAGTTTCACCTGAACGATGTGAGATAATGGTTGCATAGCCATTTTTCTTCGCTAGATAGATCGCATCTAGCGTTTCTGATAAAGTACCGATTTGGTTAAACTTAATCAAAATTGCATTGGCAATATGCTTATCAATACCCTCTTGCAAGATAGCAGGATTGGTCACAAATAAATCATCACCAACCAACTGAACTTTATCACCAATCTGCTCAGTCAAATATTTCCAACCATCCCAATCAGACTCGTCAAGCCCGTCTTCGATAGAGATAATAGGATATTGACGCGCCAAGCCGACTAGATAGTCTGAGAATCCTTGGCTATCAAAGGCTTTGTTGCCCTCGCCTGCCAAGATATATTGACCATCTTTATAAAACTCACTAGCCGCACAGTCTAACGCCAAATGAATGTCTTCGCCCGCTTTATAGCCGACTTGCTCAATCGCTTGCATAATAACGGTGATGGCTTCTTCATTGCTACGCAGGTTTGGCGCAAAACCACCTTCATCACCAACCGCAGTATTTAAACCTTGTGATTTCAACACAGATTTCAAGCTGTGGAAAATTTCTGTACCAGCACGCAATGCTTCTGAGAAGCTGGTAAAACCAACAGGCTCAATCATGAACTCTTGGATATCAACCGTGTTATCCGCATGCTCACCACCGTTCAAGATGTTCATCATCGGTACAGGCATCGTCAGCGACGTCTGATTGCGCAAGTTTGCAATATATTGATGTAATGGCAGATTTTGTGACTTGGCAGCGGCTTTTGCAGTAGCAAGAGACACCGCTAGCATGGCATTGGCACCAAGGCTATCTTTGTTTTCTGTGCCATCTAGCGCAATCATTGCATCATCAATGCCTTGCTGTTCGGTGACGTCTTTATCCATCAATGCACTGCGAATTTGGCTATTGACGTTAGCAACGGCTTTTTTGACGCCTTTACCCATATAGCGACTTTGGTCACCATCACGTAGCTCAAGCGCTTCGCGTGAACCAGTTGATGCACCACTTGGCGCAGCAGCACGGCCGATAGTGCCATCAGCTAAGATTACATCAGCTTCGATGGTTGGGTTACCACGCGAGTCTAAAATCTCACGGGCGCGAATGTCTTTAATTGCGGTGACGTTGGTGGTTTCTTCAGCGTACATAATGTCTGTTAATTCCTTTGGTCATGCCAAGTTTGTGGGATAAATAACGGCAACTAGAATACAAAAAAGATAAAGCAAAATATCGTATAGTGCTATGCTCAAACCAGCTTTGCTTATCTATATAGTCAGCAAGTTTTGAGCAGGATTAAAGGTGGTTTTAATACTTTAATCGTTAGCTATAGTGCTTGGCATCATAGCATAAATTTTGCCAAACTTCCCTTATCTTGCACCGACTGGCGCTGATAAAATCACACTTAGATAAACAAATTACCAATTATGGATTTGTCTCAGCACCTATAATATTAAAAGCCATATGACTCTTATGCTTTTGTTAGACGTTCTGTTTTAGCGTGGGAGCCAGATACTGTGTTATCCAGCTCAACCTTTGTTTTAAATTGGGTCAAACGTAAGGCATTCATTAATACAGAAATAGAGCTAAGCGCCATCGCAGCGGCGGCAATCATAGGGTTTAAGAAACCAAAAGCAGCCAGCGGAATACCCAAGCAGTTATAAATAAAAGCAAAAAACAGATTTTGCTTGATGTTGCGCACCGTTGCATTAGCGATTTTTTGCGCGGCATCAATATGCATCAGTGACTCACCCATCAAGTGGGCAGACGCACTATGCTGGGCGACGTCTGTGCCTTCAAACATGGCAAAGCTTGCATCGGCAGTTGCCATCGCTGGCGCATCGTTGACACCATCACCTGCCATTGCAACTTTATGACCAGCCGTTTGCAACAAGGCAATTTGACTGGCCTTATCGCGTGGGCTCATTTTACCATAAGCTTGCTCAATACCCAGCTGCCCTGCCACATGATCGACCACAGACTGCTTATCACCACTCATCAAAATGACATTGATACCTGCGTCTTGCAGCGCAGTAATAGCCTTCGGAGTATCTACCTTTAGGTCATCAGCTAGAGCAAAAGCACCCAAAGCTTCCTCATTAATACTAACAGCAACGGTACTGGCAATTTGCCATACCTTTGGCATCAGCTTAGGCAGTGTTAAATTGGCAAACTCTGCGGTACCGACTTTTACCACACCCAAACCTTCAATATTTGCTTGTATACCAGCGCCTTTAATGACACTAATATCAGTCACATTCATCAACGGCAAATTTCGCTCAGTAGCCGCGTTAACCAATGCTGTTGCTAGCGGATGACTGGCATGTGCTTCAACGCTTGCGGCAATTTGTAACACATCATCGACTGCGATCGATTTATCCACCATCACATGGTCCACGATAGTCGGCTTACCAATGGTCAAAGTACCTGTTTTATCGAGCACTACTGTATCGATGTTGCCTGCCGCTTCAAGACTTTGCGCATCCTTAAACCAGACGCCATGACGAGCAGCAACGCCCATACCAGCCATGATAGCGGCTGGCGTTGCCAAACCTAAAGCACAAGGACATGCAATGACCAACACCGAAACTGCATGCATCAAGGCAGTATCCATCATGCCAGTCAGCCACCACGTCACTCCAAAGGTGATAAGCGCAATGGCAACGACGACTGGGACGAATACCGCCGTCACTCTATCGGCGAGACGGGCTAAATTGGCTTTTGAGCCTTGGGCATCGCTGAGGGCTTGTACCATATCACCAAGCTTTGTATCACTACCTTTAGCACTGACGCGGTATAATAAGCTGCCATTTTCAACCAACGCCCCTGCTAATAATTTATCTCCCACTTCTTTTTTAAGCGGTACCGACTCACCCGTTAAATGACTCTCGACACACCAGCCAGCACCATCGATAACCACCCCATCGGTTGCGACGCGGCTGCCTTGTTTAGCACGCAAAATATCACCAACTTGCACGTCTTTAAGAGCAACATTATGAAAATCACCATTAGGCTGCTGCTGTTCGACTTCATCGGGCGTTAAAGACAATAATAAATCGATACTATTGAGGCTGTGTTTCTTAGTACGCTCTTCTAGATACTTACCCGTACGCACAAAAGCAATGACCATGACGCCTGCTTCAAAATACACCGCAGGACTGCCATCCGCACCGTGACCACCAGCATGACCACTTTGCAGCAAACTGTTTAAAGTGCCATCGCCATGGGTCAGCCACAGATACGTTGAATACGCCCAAATAGTCACGGTACCGATGACGACTAGCACGTCCATATTGGCAAGACCACCTTTAATAGATGCCCAAGCGCTTTTGTAAAATGGCAAGGCAAATCCAAACTGTACAATGGTCGCTAATATAAACTGAATCCAAATCGGCGGCATCCACGCCATACCCTGCCCAACGAGCATACCTGCCATACCAATTAAAAACGGCACCAAACAAACCCATAACCCAATCAAGCGCCATGGGTACTGAGTCGCGGTATCTTCGTCTGTTTTTGCAAACAAACTATCGGCCGCCTGCAAATTGGCAACGAAGCCTGTTTTATTTACCCATTCTGTCACTTGTTCAGGCGTTGTCTGGGTCGGATCATAATCAACATTAGCGGTCTCGCCAGCGAAGTTTACACTCACCTCGTATACCGACGGCTTTTTGTTGAGCACCTTCTCAATTCGCGAGGCGCAGGCTTGACACGTCATCCCCTCAATTGCTAGCTGCAAGTGTGCATGCTGCGGCGCGAGCGGCGTATTGGATTGAATGTCAGTTTTTACATCGTAGGCGTCATGATTGTCGGTTTGGGTAGTATCATTCATAAATAAAACTCGGTATGGCGTTTATGCGTTATGGCGTTATAAAGTCGTCTGAGCTAGGACAGCAACTCAGTGGATGGAATATCTAAGTCAAACAAATAGCACACTTTTAAATTTGATATTGGTATGGTCACACTGAATAATTAGTACGCTACTATCAATAATTTTCAACCATTAAAAAACCAGCCTTGATAGCCGGTTTTTTAATACAAACGGAGTAGGTTAAGCATTGGCAACAGTGGCATCAAAGCCTGCATCGTCGATAGCAGCAGCAATTGTCTCTACACTGGTTTTGCTATCATCAAAAGTAACCGTCGCTTGATTATCTGCCAGCTCAATACTGATATCGTCTAAGCCATCGATATCGGCAGTGGCGTTATGCACACTGGCCACACAGCCACCACAAGTCATGCCATCAATTTTAATAATACGTGTTTGGTTTGCCATGAGAGGCTCCTTATTTTTGTAACTGAGTTTTTATAGGTAAATACTTTTATTAAAGAATTGCTTTTATAATTGTCTTTTTAAGACGGCTATCTTTTAAGACCTTATAAAAATAGCACTTAACCAGCTTAAGCCCTATCACGGTTAACAACAAGGCTCTTTGATTATCACTTTATTAATAGAACCGTAAATAATGGAACTGTAAATAATAGAACCGTGAATTTATGCCTAAGTGACAGACAATAGCGCTTATTTTAGAATAACGTCTAATCATCATGACGTGGGTTTTACGGTGCATCAAGAGGAAATGGCTGAGTCACATAATCGACCGTACTAATTGCCGCCGTAAACGCATGGATACTGGTGTCTGTATCTTCATAACGTATGGTGGCAACATGATTATCAGGATCAAGCTCGATGGCCGTAACCCCTGTGATATTTTTCAGCGCTGTCATCACACTCTTTAACCCTTCATCATCATCGATATTTTCGATACTGACTGTTGCTGTTTGCATCGCCATAATCTCAGCCTCTTATTGTCTGTGAATACATTAATGGGTATCTAACACCTCAAAGCCTTTGACCAAGTCATCAATTTGCTTCAACTGACGCAAAAACGGCTCTAATTGGCTCATACGTAGCGCACATGGACCATCGCATTTTGCAGTCTCTGGGCTTGGATGCGCTTCTAGAAACAACCCTGCCAATCCTGTCGCCATCCCTGCTCGTGCCAATGTTGTGATTTGTTCACGGCGTCCACCCGCACTATCGCTACGGCCGCCTGGCTGCTGTAAACTATGCGTCACATCAAAAAATACGGGGATATCCATCTGCTTCATGGTATCAAAACCAAGCATATCAACGACCAAATTATTGTAACCAAAGGCACTGCCGCGCTCACAAAGAATTAACTTATCGTTACCACCTTCAAGGCATTTGTTAACGATATGACGCATCTCATGCGGCGCTAAAAACTGTGCTTTTTTGATGTTAATAATCGCATCTGTCTTCGCCATAGCGTGTACTAAATCTGTCTGACGTGATAAGAATGCTGGTAATTGGATGATATCTGCGACTTCAGCGACGGGTGCCGCTTGATACGGCTCATGTACATCCGTGATAATAGGCACTTGGAACTTTTCTTTGATTTGCCCCAGCCAATCAATACCCTGCTCTAATCCAGGACCTCGATATGAGTGCAGGCTTGAACGGTTGGCTTTATCAAAACTGGCTTTGAAGACATAGCCAATGCCCAAACGCTGACATATTTCGATATATTGCTCTGCAATCTCGAAGGCCAATTCCTTTGATTCTAAAACATTCATACCACCAAATAATACAAATGGCTGGTCGTTGCCGATATTAAGAGTGTTGCCATTTGGCGTAGTAAGTTTGATATGTGATTGCGCCGTTGATAAATGTTCCATGAAGTCGTTACCCTCTTTATTGTTATTAATATTTCTATCCCATATTGTAACCGATAGACTCAGTAAAAAAAGGGGTTAAGCGTAATTGCTGACCAACCATTAAAAAAATTGTCATGTTTATTTCTTAAAAACAATCTCATTCATAGCCACAGTCATAAAATTAAACGCAAAAAAAGACCAATCCGAAGATCAGTCTTTTTTATACATGTAAGTTTTTATGCATTAACGATTATTTGCTTTCGTTATAGTTCTTAGCTGCTTTTACAAAGCTGTTGAACAGTGGATGACCACCGCGTGGCGAGCTGGTAAATTCAGGATGGAACTGTACGGCGACAAACCAAGGATGATCAGCAATCTCGACCGATTCTACTAGATGCTGCTTGGCAGAATAACCAGATATGGTCATACCTGCTTGCTCTAATGGCTCGATATAGCGATTGTTCATCTCATAACGATGGCGATGACGTTCAGTGATATTTTTGGCGCCATAGATTTGGCTAAGCTTGCTACCAGCAACCAGTTCGGCTTGCTGCGCGCCTAGACGCATAGTGCCGCCAAGGTCAGAGTCATCGCTACGAATCTGTAATTCGCCGCGCTCATCTAACCACTCAGTGATGAGACCAATGATAGGCTCTGCCGTTTTGCGATCAAACTCAGAAGAGTTGGCATCGATTTTGAGTACATTACGCGCGTACTCAATCACTGCTAGCTGCATACCAAGGCAAATACCTAAATATGGCACGTTATTTTCACGCGCATAAGTGATGGCTTTTATCTTACCATTGGTACCACGCTCACCAAAACCACCCGGTACTAGGATGGCATCAGCATTGTGTAGCTGTGCCAATAAGCTGTCATCGTCTTCTAGACGCTCAGCATCAACATAGTCAATTTTGACATCGGCTTTATGAGTGATACCAGCATGCAGTAGTGCTTCGTTGATCGACTTATAAGCATCAGGTAACTCGACGTATTTACCAACCATCGCTACCGTAAGGCTCATTTCAGGATTAAGCTGCGCTTCAACCACTTTGTCCCAATCACTCAAATCTGCTTCTGGTACATCTAAGCCAAAACGCTCACAGATCAAATCATCAAGATCCTGCTCATGAAGCGTGCGTGGTATTTGATAAATACTTTGCGCATCTTCACACATAATAACCGCACGCTCTTCCACATTAGTGAACAACGCTATTTTGCGACGGTTGTCTTGCGAGATGTGGTGATCAGAGCGGCAAATCAATATGTCAGGCTGCAAGCCGATAGAACGTAGCTCTTTTACTGAATGCTGCGTTGGTTTGGTTTTGGTTTCGCCTGCACTAGCAATGTAAGGAACTAGCGTCAAATGCATCAGCATAGCTCTATTGCGACCAAGCTCTACTTGCATTTGGCGGACGGCTTCCATAAATGGTAACGATTCGATGTCACCAACGGTACCGCCAATCTCAATAATAGCGATATCATAACCTTCACCACTGGCTAAGATTTTACTCTTAATCTCATCAGTGATATGTGGAATAACTTGTACTGTACCACCAAGATATTCACCACGGCGCTCTTTATTTAGAACGTTTTGATAGATACGACCACTAGTAAAGTTATTGCTCTTACTCATTTTTGAATGGCGTAAGAAGCGCTCATAGTAACCCAAATCTAAATCAGTCTCTGCACCATCTTCGGTGACGAATACTTCGCCATGCTGGAATGGGCTCATCGTACCTGGATCGACGTTGATGTACGGATCCATCTTGGTCATCGTGACGGTCACGCCACGGGCTTCTAAGACCGCTGCAAGAGAGGCTGCGGTGATACCTTTTCCTAGTGAGGACACTACCCCACCGGTCACAAATATAAACTTGGTCATAGTACTCTGTCGGTAATTGGTAAAGAAGGATTTTACTAAAAATACGTCAAAAAATATAGGGCAAAAGCATAAACTCTTTGAAACATTCAAGTTTTAGTACTTAGCTATTATAACGCACTACCCACTCAAAAAGGATATAACAAAAAAAACTCACCCCGAAGGATGAGTTTTTATAATCAGATTCTAATGCTTAGATTAGAATTTGTATTCTAGACCAGTACCAACTACTAATACTTCTGCATCGCCACGTACGTTAATATCTTTTTCTAGAATATCATCAACATATGTGTAGTTAACATTATCAGCTTTGTTCATACCAGCATAGGCATGAGCAATGATATTGTCTTTAAAGAAGTATTTACCACCAACAACGATCTGATTTGAATCAGCGTTGTCCATACCATCTAAATTGTCAGTTTTATTAAACTGAGTGTAGATAGAGGCTGGACGCGCAAAGTTAGCTAGAGCCATCTGAGCACTAACCACCAAACCTTTTTCTTTAGAAGATCCGTAATTATAGTCAGCTACTTGATATAAGGCACCTAAATTTACAGGAGCAGCGATAAATTTACCTAGATCTACAGTCGCTGTACCACGGATGATGTCACCATCAATATTTTGATCTTTATCGTACGCAACACCAGCAGTAAAGCCAGTACCTTGATCAAACAACATGGCAACACCGAAACCTGCGTCATCAGAGTCATCGCCATCTACATCATTAGAGCTGTACATTGCAGATAGTTGTAATGGTAGACCATTGTACTTAGGTGCAGTCCAAATGATTGAACTTGCAAGACGATTACTGTCAGCCATGTTTAATGCTGCAACTGTTTCTTTCTCATTTACAGTTTGACCTAGGTTATCCCAGTAACCTTCGTTAACAACAACGTTATCAATACGAGCTAGCGTTGACTGGTTTTTACCAGCACGGAACTCACCGAACTGCTTGTTGTTTAAACCAAGAAACGTATCACGGTTAGTGAAAGTGGCATTATCACCAGTAATACTTGTACCATACTCTAACTGATAGATAACATCAGTATTGGCAGTCATGGCTTCAGAGCCCTTAAAACCTAAGCGTGAAGCATGAGAATTAATTTCTACATTGTCTTCATCATACATGTTGCCACTATCAGTATCAAATTCTGCATTGATGTAGTCAGCAGCTACAAATGCTTTACCATAGATAGTCGGTGCTGCATTGGCTGCAGATACAGATAAGGCAGCAACTGCTGTAGCTAAAAGTAGTTTTTTCATGGGGTATCTCCACTTTACAATTTTAGTAATAAGCGAGCTATGATTAGCTGGTGCTCATAATGGTATCGTCACAAATCCTCAAAGATATAATGTGTAACTGGCTACCGAGATTAGTCAGAAACAAGTGTGGCGAAGTTCTATTACAGTAAGATGAAAAAAACAATGACTTACATAACTGGGATTAAAAAGTAACTGCCATGTAATCTTAGGTCTTTATCGCTCCGTTGCGTAACATCCGTTACCAAACTCATACTTCGAATACAAGCATAACAACTTTGACATAATTTGCAACATTTTTTTTAGATTTTTAAACCCAGTATTTGTTGAACACCATATCTACTATAGAATGTGGGTCATTGTAAAAAAATCTCTATCTGCTCAAATAGATAAGGATATTATTGATTAATATAATTACCAAGAACTTGAAACTATCGTAATGAATACCCTTTAATTAACAAACATAAAGCCCTACTTGTTTATTGACAAGTAGGGCTAATAGAAAATAATAAAGGTGATTTATGACATGCTGACAGTCACAATTGAGACTGGAAAATTGCTACAAGAACAGTAAAAAAGGTATTTTCACTGCTCTTGTTTCCAGACTATAACCTTAGTCAATGGCTATCACAGACTTCTTATTAAGTATAAAAGCCAATAACAAGCCTCATTCAGTCATGACAGTATTATAATAGAATGTCAAGTATGCCATATTCTAATATTAACCTGCGCAATATTAGCAGCCTGCTTTTAGATCAAGACGTGCCTGATGCAATAATGGCTCAGTATAACCACTCGGCTGCTCACGACCTTTAAACACTAAGTCACAGGCCGCTTTAAAGGCATAAGAGTGGTCAAAGTTATCTGCCATCGTCTGATAGTCACTATCGCCTACATTTTGCTCATCTACCACTTTTGCCATACGCTTCATCGTATCCATCACTTGCTGCTCGCTCACGACATCGTGATGCAACCAGTTGGCAATATGTTGACTTGAGATACGTAAAGTTGCACGGTCTTCCATTAGACCCACATCATTGATATCTGGTACTTTAGAACAACCAACGCCTTGGTTTACCCAACGCACAACATATCCTAAGATGCCCTGAGCGTTATTTTCAAGCTCTTGTTGTTTCTCTTCATCTGTCCAATTAGTATTTTTTGCTAATGGAATGGTCAAAATGTCGTCTAAGCTGGCACGCTCACGTGATTTTAGGCTATCTTGAACATCAGCAACACTCACTTGATGATAGTGCATGCTGTGCAAGGTTGCCCCTGTTGGTGACGGTACCCATGCGGTACTGGCTCCAGACTTAGGATGTGCAGCTTTGGTGTCTATCATCTCTTTCATCTCGTCAGGCTTCGCCCACATGCCTTTACCAATCTGAGCAACACCCTGTAAACCAGTCTCTAAACCGATATCAACGTTCCACTGCTCGTAGGCTGGCTGCCATGCTTGTGACTTCATCTCACCCTTAGGTACAAATGGGCCTGCATTCATGCTGGTATGCATCTCATCACCAGTACGATCTAAGAAACCTGTGTTAATGAAAATGACACGTTCTTTCGCTTGGCGGATGGCTTCTTTCAAGTTGACCGTCATACGGCGCTCTTCATCCATGATACCGATTTTGATGGTATTACGCTCTAAGCCTAATAAGTCTTCTACTGCATTAAATAAATCGTTGGCCATTTTGACTTCTTCAGGGCCATGCATTTTTGGTTTAACGATATACATTGAACCTTTACGTGAATTTGATAGCGCATTTTTACCTTTAAGGTCATTGAGCGTCAATAGTGGTGTAATCAAGCCATCCATCAAGCCTTCAAATATTTGTTCTTGACCATCACCCAAGTCGACCAATATTGCAGGGTTTTGCATGAGGTGACCGACGTTACGAATCAGCAATAACGAACGACCTGGCAGGATAAGCTTACCACCATCTGGGGTGGTGTATTCACGATCTGGATTTTGCTGACGTGTGCGGGTTTTGCCACCTTTTTCAAAGGTTTCTTGCAAGTCACCATTCATGAGACCAAGCCAATTGCGATACACTTCCACTTTTTCTTCTGCATCGACGGCAGCGATTGAGTCTTCACAATCTTGAATTGCCGTAATAGCTGACTCTAGCAACACATCTTTGATATGTGCAGGGTCGTCTTTACCGACTGGATGATTGGCATCTATTTGAATCTCTGCATGCAAACCGTTGTTTTTTAATAAAATACCCGTTGGGCTTTCTGCATCACCGACGAAACCAACGAATTTTTCGGCATCTTTTAGCTCAGTACTGCTATCACCTTGGACAATTTCAAGCTTACCATCGACCACTTTAAAGCCGGTCGCATCGTTATATGAACCTGACGCCAATGCAAAGTTTTCATCTAGGAATTGTTTGGCATAAGCAACGACAGCAGCACCGCGAGTTGGGTTGTAACCACCTTTTGCTTCTTGACCATTTTCATCACTGATAACGTCAGTACCATATAAAGCATCATACAAGCTGCCCCAACGAGCGTTGGTCGCGTTCAATGCGTAGCGCGCATTACGTACTGGTACGACCAACTGCGGGCCTGCAATATGAGCAATCTCGTCATCGACATTTTCTGTGCTAACTTTAAAATCATCGCCTTCTGGCAACAGATAGCCAATCTCTTGTAAGAATGCTTTGTAAGCAGGATAATCAATGTTGCCGTCTTTGGCAGGATGTTGCAGGTGCCACTGGTCAATCTGCGCTTGAATCTTGTCACGAGTTGCGAGCAATGCTTTATTGCGCGGCGTAAACTCTTTAATGACTTTTTCAAAACCTGACCAATAACTGTCTGAATCAACACCGACTTTCGGCAGCACTTCGTTTTCAATAAAGTCATACAATTGCTGGTCGATGGCAAGAATGCCTCTTTGAATACGATTGGCGTTAGAAGACTGGCTCATGTTGTTATCCTTATCTGTTCGTGAGGGGTGTGAATACGAAGTTGCTACCGCAATGATTACACATTGTCGGTCTTAGGCATCTATTCCAAATTTAGATGAAATACTAAGCAAACCTACTGATATATCATACAAGCTTGTGGTGAATAACAAATTAACTATTTATGCTATGCTATTAACCTATATTTTTGCTGCATTAGCCATTAGCATGGTCAAAGCATTTATAACGGATGATGGTGTCAACCTTGCTTAATGTACTCAGTGTACGATTTGAGCTCGGTTGCCTTGCACCTACTGTAAACGGTTTCAACTGCATAACATTGGCAATCATCACCACTGCGACAACACAATATGGCGACACATCAATAGTAAGACAAAATAGCGCTTAAGCAAAATATCATCCTACTATCAAATAAAGAAATAAACAAGAAAACATCATTCACTAGATAAATACTGGGATTGTATTATAATGATAATCTATATGAGACAGGCGCTAAGAGGTTTTATTAGTGCTTATTGATCAATACTTGATATCGCATAGACAAACTGTCAGTAATCATTACTCCATGGATTTATGCTTAACCGTTATCTATCTAATATTAGTAAAAGATTTTTTAAACGTTCGATTATGGCAAAAACTATGAATAAAGAAGATATAAGAACCAAGGACAGTAACGACAAAGTTATGAACGACAGCAATATAGAAGAACCTCGTATAGTAAAAGACGAGATAGAAGAGGACGATGTTGATATCACAAAGCTACGCACCCCAATCAAGGTTGACCTATCTGCTGTTTATAATTTTTTGGGTGCGCGCACAACACAAGCTTGGGTTGATGCGGCGATTGCGAATGTACCGATGATCATTCAAGATCATGCCAATTGCGAAAAAAAGGCCGCTGGCACTGCCATGAATCTCATATTCCGCTATGAGTTTTCTTATGATTTGCAGCGTAAATTGGCACAATTGATACGCGAAGAAATGCTGCATTATGAGCAGGTTTTAGGTATTATGAATGACCGTGGTCAGGCGTGGAAATATCTGAGTGCTGGACGTTATGCTAAAGGCATGTTAAAACACAAACGTACTTATGAGCCAGCAGCGATGGTTGATGTGTTGATAATTGGCGCATTTATCGAAGCACGCTCTTGTGAACGTTTTGCCGCCCTTGCTGAGGTCATCGACGACGAACGCTTGGCAAAGTATTATCGCTACTTACTTAAGTCAGAGAGTCGTCACTTTGAGGATTATTTAGCCTTGGCTCAATCACTGTCTGAGGACAGTATTGATGAGCGCGTCGCATTTTTTAAAGACGTAGAAGCAGAACTGATTTCTAGCCCAGATCATGAGCTACGCTTTCATAGCGGCACACCTGCTTAAATACCTAAGATTAGGTATCACTTTAGATTAGATACCCTCTTATACAATAAATAATTATACAGATAATAAGTGAAGTAACGAACCAAGCTTCATGCTCTGGTCTGCTACTTCACTTATTAGCCTTTTATTTGAACTTCGTTATAGCAAAATGAATGGTTATTTATCATCTTTCATTAATGAGCTGTCGTACTGTTTACTATCCTTCGCAACATGATGGGGATCGTGATCATCGGTTGCCCTTTCTGCCGCTGCTGGATTGACTTTTTGTAGCGCATCGTCAGGTACGATACCATGGTTATCGTTCGCATCTCTTAACTGATGGTCTTCTTGGTTGACAGCCTTGTCATCTGGCGTATTCATCATTACTCCTTATTATCATTTATTATCATAATAGTCATTCTATAAAGATAAAAAATCTGTATTTAATCAATTTTTCATAAAAAGCTATTAATCCTTTTCGTCAGGATTTAACACCCGTGTTTGAGCATTATCGATATTTGCATAACGATTCATGTTGTTAATACCTTCGCTTTTGGATGTCTCGCTAACCATCGTATGCTCATTCACGCCATCATCAAAGGCATTACCTTCTTGGTCTCGGCGATCAGGCTGACGTGCGGGGTTGTCATTATCATTGACATGCTCTGAGTTAACGACGCCTTCTTTGAAAGTATCCGTTTCTTTATTTTCAGTGATGCTCTTGTCAATGCCACTATCACTATGCTCATTAGAAGTAGGTCTACTAGGGAAGGTATTAGCAGCATCATGACTATTGGTTGAGTCATGATTTTCACTGATGCGTGTCTTGGTGAGTGCTGGATCATTGGTTTGCATAGCTATATCCTTATTATTGTTATTCGTGTTTTGGCAATTGCTTAATGTGCTTAGAGTTTTTATGGCGGTTTAGCAAATGGTGAGCCTAATTTAATACCCAGCTCAACCTAGCCTGTAAGCCGTACTATTCATTGCCTTCTTGGCTTAAGTCATAGGCATTCAAATCTGCGACGTTCTTGCCGCCAGCGGGTAAATTCTCTTCTTTACGAGGGTCAACATATATCTCGTCGGTTTCTTGCGACTCTTGTTGTGGACCATCGATATTAGGTTCGTGCTTACGACCTTCATAACTGTCTTGTGCATTGTCTGGGTGTAAGGCGGCTGGATCACGAACTGGTACCGCTTCTTCATGATTTGGATGGGTGTTATTTGGCATTGCAGTTCCCTCGCATCAATATGTCATTAATAGATAAAATAAGTTAATCCAAATATTTATATCACAGCTTATTTATCATTTATCCGTACGCAAATCATCTTCAATAAAAGAAGTTTGCTCGTCTTTACTTAATGCTTCAGGCGCATCGACCGCTTTATTGTCTTTGAGATTTCGCGCAATTTGCTGACTATCTGCTTGCTCAACAGCTTTTTTGATATCTGATGTGTCATTATCGGTATTGCTCATAAGATGTTTCCTATTTTTATAATTCGTTGATTTAGGCAGTCCCTGCTCTTTTTCGTAATACGATCAATGATAGTAATACGAGCAATTTTGCATGAATTACTAGAGTGCTAATTGTTTATTAAACCATCAAATCGGTTTAATAATAGCGTAAGGGCTGACCTTGATTATAAGGATGAGATAACGGACTGCACCAGTGTGCTGCCGTATCAATATGTGAATAAATGTGAGGTTACAAGACAGTTTGTAACTCAGACAAATCGTTTATCCAAAAAAAACCAAGCATAGAAAGTACTCTATACTTGGTTTTTTGCTTGGTATTTATTGTTTGTAAAGACGTGTTTACCACTTTGAAGATGTCGTTGAAATATTAAGCTAGCTTGATGCATCAACGCCATTAATCACTTTTAATAAATACTCTTGAGCAGTATGCGGCGTTTCACCTACGGCTGGTTGCAGCTGCTGCCAAACACCATCACCGCTAAGTATCCACGCTTGGGTATTGTCTTTCAGATAGTTAAGTAAACCGTCTTGATATACTTGTTTGAATAGTTTTTTGTCTTCAATTGGAAACGCCACTTCGACGCGATGGAATAAATTACGATCCATCCAGTCTGCACTACCACAATATAAGCGCTCATCGCCATTATTATAGAAATAATAAACACGCGTATGCTCTAAAAAACGCCCGATAACAGAGCGTACGGTAATGTTTTCTGATAGACCTTTTACTTGCGGACGCAAACAACACATTGAGCGTAAAATGAGCTCGATTTTGACGCCTGCTTGCGAGGCATCGTATAACTTGCTAATCAATCGACGTTCGGTTAAAGCGTTAACCTTAACGATAATATGAGCGCGCTTGCCAGCTTTTGCATGAGCAATTTCATCATCGATAAAGCTTATCAACTTATCATGCAAGGTAAAAGGCGCATGCAGCAGCTTTTTGAGATTGGCAGGCTTACCCATTCCCGTCAGCTCTTGAAATATATTATGTACATCCTCTGAAATATCAGGATCTGCGCTAAATAAACCATAATCGGTATAAACTTTGGCATTGGCGGCATGATAGTTGCCCGTCCCTAAATGCACATAGCGGCGGATTCGATCATCCTCACGGCGTACAATGAGCATCAGCTTGGCGTGGGTTTTATAGCCGACAATCCCGTAAACAACGACCGCACCCGCTTCTTGCAAATAATTGGCGACGGCGATATTAGAGGCTTCATCGAAACGCGCACGCAGCTCGATGACGGCAGTCACTTCTTTGCCATTACGAGCAGCAGCAGCCAATGCTTTAACGATTTCTGAATTGGTGCCTGAGCGGTACAATGTCTGCTTAATCGCTAACACTTTTGGATCGCTCGCCGCTTGCCAAAGCAGATTGATAATCGGTGAAAACGCATGAAAAGGATGATGCACCAGCACATCGCTTTTACGCATGGCGGCAAACATACTGGTTGCTTTATCCAGCTTATCCATTTCACGGCGGAACTCTTTTGGCACCACATGGGTAAAGGGCTGATAGCGCAGCGCTGGAATATTGAAATCAAACAATAAGCGCGTTAAGTTGACAGGACCATTGACGCGGTACAGCTGATTGTCATGCAGCTCAAATTCATTAAGCAAATAATCACTGATAGGCGTTGGACAATCGGTGGTGACTTCTAGCCGCACTTTATCACCGAAGCGGCGGTTTTCTAGCTCGCCCTCCAGAGCCTTAGCAATATCTTCAACATCATCAGCCAAATCTAAATCGGCATTGCGCGTCAGTCTAAACTGATGGCAGCCCGTCACACTCATCCCAGGGAACAGCTCACCGATATGCTCATGAATAATAGCTGAGAGCATGACGTGATGCTCTTTGCCACCTGTCAGCTCATCAGGCAGGCGAATCACGCGCGGCAAACTGCGCGGTGCGGGCACAATCGCTAGATTGATATCACGACCAAAGGCATCTTTACCTTCTAAAGTAGCGATAAAGTTTAAGCTCTTATTGACCAAACGCGGAAACGGATGCGCCGGATCGATGCTAATCGGTGTCAACACTGGCGATACTTGCTCAGTGAAGTAGCGCTTCATCCATGCCGACTGCTCAGCATTTAGCTCGTCGCGTTTTAGATAACGGATATCCTCAAGCGCCAGTGCTGGTAAGATATCTTCATTGAGAATACGATATTGCTCAGCGATGGCGTCGTGCATTACGGTAGATATCTCATTCAGCACTTCACTGGGACGCATGCCATGAACACTGGTCGAGACATCACCCATATTGAGCTTTTGCATAATGCCTGCGACACGAATCTCAAAAAACTCATCAATATTCGATGAGAAAATAATCAAGAAAAACAAGCGCTCAAGTAGCGGATGACGAGGACTTGCTGCCTGCGCTAAGACACGTAAATGAAACTGTAATAAAGACAAGTCGCGATTGATATAACTGCTGGGTGAATAGCTGCCGTCTTCTGAACGCTGCCATGCAACCTCAGTTAAATTGTCATTGCGACTCTCTGTATGGCTTTTATTATCAACTGCTATCACTGTATTATTGCTATCAGTGTCCTGCTTATTATTCACATCCATCACGTCACTACTCCTTTGCGTTATCGATACGCCATCATCTTCAATACCAATTGTCTTTTATAATCGCTTTTTCACTAAGAAATTTATCAGGGTTCTTTTTTCATCCATTACTACTCGAAACTATCACTTGAAACTGCCATTCAAAACTATCACTTAAAACCGTCACTTAAAACTATCATTCAAAAACACAGCGCTATTTATTAAATGGTCATAGGTACAATCCATTAAGCCGATTGTGGTAACACCGCATTGCTCATGCGCTTTTTGATAATACGTTGTTTATTGCGTAAACGTCTATCACCCTGATTGTCTTCGTAGTATTTTGGATTGGTCAACATAGCGATAAGTAAGGCTGATTCATCACGGTTCAGCTTGGCAGCAGATTTATCAAAGTAATGCTGAGCGGCTGCTTCGATACCATAAATACCATTGCCAAACTCTGCCACATTGAGATAAGCAGTCAAGATACGCTGCTTGTCCCATAATGTCTCAATCATGACAGTGATAATCGCTTCCTCAATTTTACGAACATACGAGCGATGCGAGGTCAAAAATAAGTTTTTTGCTAGCTGCTGGGTAATCGTCGAGCCACCAGCGGACATCTTACCCGTCTCTTCATTTTTCTTACGTGCCGCCTCAATGCCTTTGAAATCAAAACCATTATGCTGACTAAATGTCGAATCCTCACTCACTATCGCGGCTTGTTTGGCAGATTTTGCGATGGCATCGTATTCAGCCCAAGTTTGGGTGACAGTACCGCCCGTCAAACGATGAGTCAGCATAAACATGCTGTTATTAATCGGCTGCGTTTTCCAAATTAATAGTAGCCCAGCAACTAATACATGAAATGCAACGACCAATAGCATGATTGCCATCAATAATCGTTTGAAAAATTTGCCAAAACTTGCCATGCGCGATATCCAAGTGATTGAAAAGGTAATAAGATGAGCTGAAGAGCCAGTAATTAAAAACAGCAGGTCATCTTACCTAATCTCACAATCGCTGTCATTATTTACCCCACTTCTTTATCATGCCATAGAGTCTACGTAAAAAAATCAGGCTGTATTTATGCTGGCAATCGAAGTCCTAAAAACCGAAACTTTGTGACAAGTATTAAGACAAGAGAATAAATATGTACGATGATAATAATATAAAAGCCTTACGGGAACGTATGGTTGCTGCAAACCCCGATCTTGGTCATGCTGAAAATAATGATAAATGGTGGCTACTTGGAACGTCTGGCTGTCATTTGTGCGACATCGCGAAGCAAGTGCTGATTCAATTTCAAGCCGTACAGCCGATTACCTATCAACAGGTCGATATCGCACATTTCGATGAACCATTGATGATGGAATTTGCCACCACTATTCCGGTGATTTTGACACCATCAACACGATTAAACTATCCATTTTCAGTCATGGATTTACAGCAACTTTTCATACAATCATAGCAAGCCTACAATAAAAAACGATGTAGTGAGAACATAATGAAAAATTTGAGCAAAATCACTGAAATTGAAGACCTGCGCCGCGTTGCCGAACGTAAAGTACCGCGTATGTTTTATGATTATGTCGATTCAGGCTCATGGACTGAGACGACTTATCGTAGCAATGAAACCGACTTTGACCGTATCAAGTTACGCCAGCGAGTATTGGTAGATATGGACAATCGCAGTTTAGCAACCCAGATGATTGATGAAGAAGTAAAAATGCCCGTCGCCATCGCGCCCACTGGCTTTACCGGTATGATGTGGGCGGATGGCGAGATTCATGCCGCGCGGGCAGCAGAAAAATTCGGCGTGCCGTTTTCGCTATCGACCATGAGTATCTGCTCTATCGAAGATATCGCCACCCATACCAGCAAGCCCTTTTGGTTTCAGCTATATGTGATGCGCGATCATGACTATGTGGCCAATTTGATTCAGCGGGCGAAAGATGCCAATTGTTCGGCATTGATCCTTACCGCGGATTTACAAGTGCTGGGACAGCGCCATAAGGACATCAAAAATGGCTTGTCTGCACCGCCTAGACCTACACTTGCCAATATCGTCAACTTGATGACCAAGCCGCAGTGGTGTATGAATATGCTGGGCACCAAACGTCATAGCTTTGGCAACATCGTCGGTCATGCAAAAGGCGTCGACGACTTATCTTCTCTCACCGCTTGGACGGAAGAGCAGTTTGATCCGCGCTTGAGCTGGGATGACGTGGCACGTATCAAAGATATGTGGGGCGGCAAATTAATTATTAAAGGTATCATGGAACCTGAAGATGCCATTATGGCTGCTCGTAGCGGTGCCGATGCACTGGTCGTCTCAAACCACGGTGGCCGTCAATTAGATGGCGCACTCTCTTCCATATCTGCCCTATCCGATATCGTACAAGCGGTGCAGGCTGAAAATAGCGATATCGAGGTGTGGTTAGACAGCGGCATTCGCTCGGGTCAGGATGTGCTAAAAGCCATTGCGCTTGGCGCGAAAGGCACGATGATTGGTCGCGCTTTTCTTTACGGTCTGGGCGCTTATGGCGAAGATGGCGTGCGCCGTGCGCTGGAAATCATTCATAAAGAATGTGACTTATCGATGGCGTTCTGTGGTCATACTGATATCAATAAGGTCACCACTGATATATTGGTAAAGGGCACTTATGAGAACCTCAAAGTTACTAATCGTTAAACTTGTCATTAAACTTGTCATTAAACATGTCATTAAACATGTCATTAAAACGGTCGTTAAAACGATCCACTATTAAGGGCATTAATCGTTTAAGATTACTAGTCGTTAAATCATAATGTCATGCAGATGTCTGACATTATTTGATCATACCCTTTATACTCTATTTATAATATTCTAATGATATCTCACCTTTATGACCATTCAACAATTATTAAAAACAGCCCCTGTCACCACGCTGTTACTAGCCAGCTTTATTGGGTTATTCATCATGCAAGTACTGACAGGCGTCGATGTCAATAACCCATCGACTGAGGCGCTCTTGAAATGGGGTGCCAATGCATTGCCATTTACCATGGGCGATGAGCCGTGGCGCTTGGTCAGCAGTGCCTTTTTACACATCGGCTTGATGCATTTATTGTTTAATGGATTTGCCATGTATTTCTTTGGGCAGATTGCCGAGCCGATGTTTGGCTCAGCCAAGTTTTTGGCATTGTTTTTACTGGCAGCGATCGGGGGCAACTTACTGAATAACTATGTCACGTGGCACAGTATTGTAGAAGGAACTGGTCAACTGGGTCTATCGGCTGGGGCGTCAGGTGGCATCATGGGTATCGGCGCAGCACTATTAATAGCCGCGCTGTTTAAAATATCGGTCAATGGCATGGTGCTCAATCTTAAAAGCTTGATATTTATCATGGGCATTAACCTTGTTTATGGTTTTGCCGTACCCGGTATCGACAATGCGGGGCATATTGGCGGCGCGGTGACTGGCTTAGTGGTTGCACTGGCATTCGCAATCGCCTACCGTCAGCGTATGACAATAGCGTTACAGAATATGCCTAATCCAGCTGCTTATGAAGACCGTTATCGAACAACTTATATCAATTTTCCAGCAAGCAGCGATACTGATTCTTCTGCTAATAACGAGCACTTTAATAATGTTGATTTTGACAATAACAGCAGTTTCCACCCCGACTCTGCTGTAAACTCACACTTAAATACTTATGCTAATCGCAGCCACCTTAGTGAACAAGAAACACCGACCAAATCTATCCTTATTTGGCAATTACTACCATGGCTAATGATGCTACTGATTAGCATTGGCTTTATTTGGTGGTGGCAAGATATTCATGATCAAATACTACAAGTATTAAAAACCATTGAGTAAACCTTCATAGTTATTTATCATTGCTAAATAGTTCATGATAACAGCTTACTAGTTAGGTTTTCCTTACTCGCTTCTTGCTATAAGTCAGAGCACTTTTAAACCGCTACCGTGTTACCCGCCCTAGATGTACTCAGTGTACTATCTGCGGTCGTTCGCCTTGTAGCGATTTTAAAATTCCTTGACTATACACGATTGCCCCCAATTATTTCATCCATTCACGAGACTTTATTATGTTTAAACCTGTAGCGCTACCTCATATTTCTACGCGCGTCATGCTTAGCGCATTAACGGCTACCGCGTTATTTAGTGTCACCAGTATGTCCAATGCTGCACTTTTTAAGGACAATTTACCTACTGACCAAGACGCTGTATTAAGCGTGGGTGTCAACGTCATAGCCGTCAACTCAGCCTACGATATGGAAGACAGCCTCGATGTACGTGTGTTGCCGGGCGCTTTTTATGACAACAATAGATTCTATGTGCGCGGCGCTCAAGCGGGTGCTTATATCATTAATGATGGCAAAAATCAGCTATCGGCTTATGCTCAGCTCGCTGGCAACGATTTCGATCCTGATGATGCTAGAGGCGCATTACAAGGTCTTGATGAGCGTGAAGCGTCAGTCGCTGCTGGTCTGACTTATTTGCGCCGCACGCCCGTCGGTGGTTTCCGTGCTCAAATCGCGACTGATGTTTTAGACCGTAGTGGTGGCAATACTGCCCGCTTGACCTATCTTGCTAGAATTACGAAAGACAAGCTAACAGTCTATCCAAGCATTGGCTTCGAATACAACGATGCTGACTATAATGAATACTATTATGGCATCAGCGAAAAAGAGTCAGCGGAAACAGGCGTCGCCGCTTATAAGTCCAATTCGAGCTTGAACCCTTACGTTAACATTAGTGCCAACTATGATTTCAATGAACGTTGGGCATTGTTTGCTAATCAAAGCTTAAGCTATTTGCCGAATGAACAATACGATAGCCCAATGGTTGACTCGCGTACTGAGTCAACCTCGACGCTTGGTTTGCTTTATAAGTTCTAGTTGAGATTAGATGTTTGATATAAAAAAGACTTTGCCGCGTGATGTGGCAAGGTCTTTTTATTTCAGAGCATTAAATGTAGGGTGCGCCTAGCGCACCGATAAAATACATAGTTCTTAGAATAGATGTGGGGAACGCACCCTAAGATACTTTAAAGTTATTTTTTATAATTATTAAGGTCAGGAAAAGATATTGGTATATGCTTCTTTCCTTCTAAAACTTCTAGTAATCCACGACGCAAAGCTATTTGCTCCTCTTCAGTTGCACTATGAACCGTTGGTGCGTAAAAAGAGTTTTTGATATGAATTTTGTCAAAATCATAGTTGAGGACTTTTGCCATCTTATGCAGGAGTTCAACTAATAAATCCACTCTCTTAATATTCCACTGTTCAGAGTTAATAGAACTATTGCTTAATAAATCAAGATACTCTTTCCAAGCAGAAATTACAGCTTTCTCTTTTTTATTATTATGGTCAAACTCTAAATCAATGCGATTAAGAGCCTCGACATGCGCCCATGAAACGTTGTAAGCTCTGGTTGCCATCAAGGTCTTAAATATATCCAACTTTCTTTCTCTTATTTCCTTTATTCTATCTAAGTATCTAGTCAACTGGACAGCTATTATTGGCCCAAATAAAACTGCAAATATCATAAGCCAATCAGCTATACCCATTTTTTTAATTCCTTTTCTAATAATATTCAAGATTATCAATGAAAACTCAATCAAGAGTATACTGCAAGTTCACAGCTGAAATTTCAAGATAGCCCAAATAAAATTTATAATCGTCTCTTGCCTCATTGTAGATGAATATAAGATATATTCTGTTTTTTACAGTAGACAGACACATTTTTTAACGCTTATTAGGTATTAGCTCCACCCTTAAATATGAAAAACCCTGCCACATTACGTGACAAGGTCTTTTTTTATCTATGTATCAACCTACTAGAAACTAGCCTTTAAGCTTTTTGATAGAAGCAACATTACAACCTTTATAAAGGATTTCACTCTTAGCGTTTTGTATATTAGCCGATGATTTATGATAGTTATTTAAACGCAATGCGCCAGTCATGATACTAAAGTTGTCTTCATCACCAAACACGGTACCAACATTGTCAGAACGACCTAAGTTAATCGGTAAAAATCTTTTTTTGCCGTTCAGATTGGCTTCTGCAAAGGTCGGTAAATACTCTTTATTAAAGCCATAAGTCACGCTTACTTTCTTGTTGCTTTGGCAAGTATAGTTGACTTGTCTAATTTTAACAGCGGTGTCATAGCTTTCGCTTGGTTCCATTACTTGGTCCGAGTAAGCCATGGCAGAACCAGAACCTAACATTGCCATCAAAATACCAGCTGATGATAGAGCGGTCGTTAACTTTTTCATAAATTACCTCAATGATATAATTAGAATGGTCATAGATAAGAGAATACAAACAGGGACGTTAGCGGCGAACTATTTTTAGTTAGTCTAATCGTTCGCTCTTATTGTGCATGTGTTGATTTACTATGATGATTTAAAAATTATTTTTCATCATCACTTACCTATGTGCCTATTCTAACCAAAGTTTTAGTTTTACTCGTTATAAATATTAGTTGACTTGTTGTTTGAGGGTAAGACATTGTTTCGCTCGATGCAGGTACTTCAATTAATAGACAAAAAAAGACCCTGAACATCCGTTTACAAAGGATGACAAGGTCTTTTTTATTTCTAAATTATCAGTGTCACAAATATGACGCTGCTACCAGAAAGACGAGTGCAAAGGGTACTTATCGCACATTAAGCGAGTCTGACGCCGTAGCAGGTCATTATTTGGTCTACTGCTTACTTAGGATTTACCATATCAGCAGGAATTACCCACTCATCAAACTGAGCTTCAGTTAATAGCTCTAGCTCAACCGCCACTTGCTTCAAGGTTTTGTTTTCTTTATAAGCAGTTTTAGCGATTTTCGCAGCATTCTCATAACCAACATGACGGTTCAATGCAGTCACTAGCATCAATGAGTTGTGTAAGAAGTCATCGATTTTGTCTTTAACAGGCTCGATACCAACGGCACAGTTTTCATTGAAGCTGTTGCAGCCATCACCCAATAGTTTGATAGATTGCAATAAGTTAAACGCGATAACTGGCTTATAAACGTTTAGCTCAAAATTACCTGATGCGCCAGCCATGCTGATCGTCACATCGTTACCCATGACTTGAGCGACAACCATCGTCAATGCTTCTGACTGAGTTGGGTTTACTTTACCCGGCATGATAGAAGAGCCTGGCTCGTTCTCAGGAATCGTCAATTCGCCTAGACCACAACGAGGACCTGATGCCAACCAACGTACGTCGTTAGCGATTTTGTTTAAGCTACCTGCTAACGTTTTTAGTGCGCCTGACGCAAATACTTCAGCATCACGAGCGGCTAGTGCTTCGAATTTGTTCGGTGACGTTACGAATGGCAAACCAGTCAAAGTCGCTAACTGCTCAGCAGCTGTTACCGCATAATCAGGATGAGCGTTTAGACCAGTACCAACCGCAGTACCGCCTAGTGGCAATTCATATAGACCTTGTAGCGCATTATCAATACGTACCAATGAGTGATCAAGTTGGCTGACATAGCCGCTGAACTCTTGACCTAACGTTAATGGAGTAGCGTCTTGTAAATGCGTACGACCAATTTTTACGATGCTATCAAACTCTTTGGCTTTAGCAGCCAATGTGTCGCGTAGTGCTTTTACCGCAGGGATCAACAAGCTGTTGATCTGACGAGCAGCAGCCACACGAATCGCTGTTGGGAAGCTGTCGTTGGTAGACTGTGCATGGTTTACATGGTCATTTGGGTGAATTGGCGTGTAGCTACCGCGCTCAGAACCAGCGATTTCATTGGCACGGTTGGCTAGTACTTCGTTCATGTTCATGTTTGACTGCGTACCAGAACCCGTCTGCCATACAACCAATGGGAACTGATCGGTTAGGCCACCATTGATGATTTCGTCAGCGGCTTGTACGATTAGGTCGCGCTTATCGCCTTCAATACGCTCAAGGCTCGCATTAGTAATTGCAGCGGCTTTTTTGACCAGTGCCATTGCTTCAATCATTGGACGCGGCAAAGTCTCGCCACCGATTTTGAAGTTTTCACGGCTACGCTGGGTTTGCGCACCCCAATAAGCGTCGGCTGGGACTTCCACGTTGCCCATGGTATCTTTTTCGGTACGAGTTGCCTGATTCTGTGTCGACATAACTACCCTCTTTGATGGTTTGTTGTATAGCTGCTTCGAAAAAAGTGCAACACACGCTGCACATAAAGGAAAATACGCTGTAAAGTGGCATTATGATAGCATGACTAGGCCGTGTTGAATATTCACAAATAGCCATTGCGGCTCTCTAAAAACAACAGCCATCATCAATTTAATACATTATTGGATAGTATATCTATGCATCCTGAGTTAAAACATTCTGAGTCTCAGATATCTACAGTGAGTAATCCGCCGAGACGGCAATTTACCCGCCAGCGTCGGCAATTAACGGCTGGCGAACGTAGACATTACGCGCGCATGGCAAGTTTGCACCTATCTAAGCTACAGCAGCGGCTACCAAAAAACGCACGTATTGGACTGTACTACGATGGCTTTGGTGAGCTACCTACTCAGCCACTGCTAACTTGGTGTCAAGGCTTAGGCTATTTACCTTATTTACCAGTCGTCGGCTCGCTTAGTCGTGCGAGCGATGGCAGCGATGATAAACATCTACGTTTCGTACCTATTTATCAATCAAAGCTGCTCAATATACCGACTCGCATTCATAGCTTAGGCATGAAGCAAAACCATCATCGCCGATTACTTTGGGCGCGAGAATTGGATGTGATTATCTGTCCGCTCGTGGCAGTAGACCTCAACGGCAATCGTATGGGCATGGGTGGCGGCTTTTATGACACGACGTTAGGCAAAAGCTATCGATCAGGGGCTAAAAGACCATTAAAGATCGGCTGGTGTTATGACTTCCAAGTAGTCGAACAATTACAGCGGCAACCATGGGATGTGCCACTAGATGGCTTAATTACGCCAAGTGGCATAAGGTGGTTTTGATGAAAGAGGATAAGCAAGCGATGGATACTAACTCTAGCGCTGATCATGTGGACGAGTATTTGCAAACGTTAGGTAACGAGGGCGCTAGAGAGTTGCGTTACTATAGTCAAGAGCAACCTTTTAGCTCTGATGAGATGACACGGCTAGTCAATGAAGAACGCTTGAATGAGTTGCTCGCGCAAAGTGATGCGTTTTTGAGTAATTTGAATGGTGAGTTGAAAGATTTTGATAAAAGTACAGATAACTAACAAATAACCCACTGGTCAATTGAAAAGCCACTATATTAGTAACCTCTTGATATATTACATGATATGGACTATTGTTTATTTTTAAATTATGAAATACAATTAATGTAAAAAATTATCATTACAATACTGGTCCAATCTACCATGAATAAAGCAAAAAAAGAGTTCATGTCACCCGCTTCATTACAAGTATGCTTTTACTTTTGGGTAATTATGTTGTTTCTCACACCAGCTGCTTATATTTATGATTACAATGATTTTGATATTGCCGAGCTGAGAAGTTTTTCTTTTGCGTTAGTTGCATTTTATACCTTTGCATTGACAACTTATATTGAAATAAAACGAATAAGGCAGCCTAATAATATATTTTTTCACCGCTTTATTGCCATAATTTCTCCTATAGTCTTATTAATTTTGCTAGTTTTATTTGGTTTATCAATCATAGACTACAGTAATGGCAATCTAAAACTAGAGCGGATTTATGATCCTGTGATTGAGTTATTTTTTCTATACCTTCTATCTAAAGGGATAAGAGACTTTAAACAAGGCTCACATAATGAAGAAATAACATTGGTTTCTTAAGATTTTTCCTAATTAAATGATTTTTTGAAAACCAAAAAGACGCTTAGAAAAGCGTCTTTTTTCATTATCTTATAACTTAGATATTTTACAACCTTACAGAACCATCGCTGCAATCCAACCAAATATCAATAATGGAATGTTGTAATGCAAGAATGTCGGCACCACACTGTCCTTGATATGGTCATGCTGACCGTCAATGTTTAGACCAGAAGTGGGTCCGAGAGTCGAATCTGATGCTGGAGAACCTGCATCGCCCAACGCGCCAGCCGTACCAATAATCGCCACGGTTGCCAATGGCGAAAACCCTAACGAGATACATAGCGGCACATAAATCGCGGCCAAAATAGGAATGGTTGAGAATGACGAACCAATACCCATAGTCACAATTAAACCAATTAACAGCATAATAAATGCAGCTATCGCTTTATTACCTGCGAATAATGACGCAGCACCATCAACCAATGGCTGAATCTGCTCAGTTGCTTTCATCACTTCCGCAAAGCCTTGCGCAGTAATCATAATAAAGCCAATCATTGCCATCAATTTGATACCATCATTAAAGACTGTATCGGCTTCACTCCATTTAACGACGCCCGTTGCCATAAAGACGCCAAAGCCAAACATTGAACCAAGCAAGAGTGAGTCGGTATACATCTGCACCACAAATGCCGTCACAATCGCGGCAAGCGCCACCAACGTTTTCATCTTGCTTTGTGTTTGCGCACTAGCCGCGGTTTTGCTTAACGCATCACCCTCTAATACTTCATCATGCGCAGCTTTATCAATTGCTAGCTGCTGATACTGGCGCGGTTTACGGTAACTGATAAATACGGCGACGAGCAAGCCTACAAACATACCCAAAGCCGGAATTGCCATGGCTTTGGTGACTGAGATGTTACTGATATCAATGCCTGCTTCACCGACGTTTTTCAGCATGATTTGATTGAGATAAATATCGCCAAAGCCATACGGAATAAACATGTAAGTAGTCACGAGACCAAAAGTCAGCAAACAAGCAATTAAACGTCTATCGATGTGCATGCGATTGAAGGCGAGCAATAATGGCGGTACCAGCAATGGAATAAAGGCAATATGAATGGGAATTAAGTTTTGGCTAAAGCAGCTCATGGTGATTAAACCTGCAAACAGCATGTATTTAATCATGCCACTGGTGCCGCCCGCATCAATGCGTTTGATCACCGCCCCTGCCAGTGACTGTGGCAATCCTGAATGCGCAATCGCCACTGCAAAAGCACCAAGTAGCGCATAGGACAGCGCAATTTGTGCGCCATTACGGATACCTTCTTGAAAGGCATTCAAAGTATCGGTCATACCCAAACCAGCGATGAGTCCGCCTGCCAGCGCACCGATTAATAAGCTGAGTACCACGTGTACACGCGCCAAAGACAGCCCTAGCATGATGATGACTGCCAGCAGTACCGCATTGATGGTCATATATTGCCTCTTATTCTGTCTGCTATAGCCTGATTAAGACCTATTAATATCTCATGGACGATAGATATCACCCTTGTCTCTAAACCACTTGACGCTAAAACTACCGTTTAAGACGCGCGTCAGTTTACCTTATTTTGCACACAAATCCTACGCACAGAACCCAATAGGTGTTAGCTAGGCACTTCTTATCCATGCTCTGTACACATTGAATGTCACCTGTTATTTAAAATTATGAATAACAATATGACTCGCAGTCTTTAGATAGATATAACTATTTTGCGCAGATAAGCGTGTGACTTTGCCCACAAGCCTTGCAATTTTATCGGTGAGCACCATTTATCTAAACATGAACCACGAACTTGACTTTACAAGTCTGGTGAACGAGGAAGAATATATGAGTGAACATAAAATTGCCCAAGACAATATCGACATCGATGTCGACGTTTCATCTACTATTGCTGATGATCAAGAGCGAGACAACGCGCCTGACGATACGACAGGTGATGTAGCTGTAACAGCTGATCGCGTTGAAGATGGTGATAGCAAAGATAGTGATGATAAAGATAATGATGACAAGGACAACACTATTGAAGACGATGACGCAAAAGACGATAGTATAAAAGGTGACGGTACAGAAAACTATTTACCACTACTGGCATTGCGCGATGTTGTCGTTTATCCGCACATGCAGATTGCCTTGTTCGTCGGTCGTGAGCCATCGGTAAAGGCCGTTGAGTTGGCACAGGCTGAGTATGGCAATAAAGTCTTGGTCGTGGCACAAAAAGACTCGCTAACCGAAGACATTGATCAAGATAACTTGTATCAATACGGTACGGTTTGCCGCATCGTCAGTACCATGCCGCATGACAGTGATGAGAATTGCATCAAAGTATTGATCGAAGGTCAATATCGTGCGCGCGTTGATAATATAGAAAATCACGACACATTATTGATGGCAAGCTTTGAGCGTGCTGACCTTGATGTCAGTATGAATGAGAGCCAGCAGAAAAACACGATTCAAGCATTAACCACATTGTTTGAAAGCTATGCCGATGCGCGTCTGCGTAATGCTCGTGAGCTGACTCGTGTGGCAAAACGTATCGATGACTTGCTTGAGTTGGTTTATTTCATATCGACCCGTGTGTCGATGGATTTAGATATTAAGCAATCATTCTTAGAAAATGATGACCTTAAAACCCATATCAACACCTTAACCGAATATTTGGTTAAGCAGAGTGCTGAACAAAATATCGAGCAAGATATCCAAGAAGCGGTCCGTCAGCAAATGGAAGACAATCAGCGCGAATACTTCTTAAACGAGAAGATGAAAGCCATTAAAAATGAGCTGTCAGATATGAATGACGGTGCGTTCGATGGCGAAGATGATGTGGCTGAGCTAGAGCAGCGTCTAGAAGATGCCGACTTGCCAGAAGATGTGCGCAAAAAAGCGGATCAGGAGCTGAAAAAGCTCAAAATGATGCCACCTGCCTCATCAGAGTCTTCCGTGGTGCGCAACTATATTGAATGGATTTTGGACACACCGTGGAATGCCACAACCAAGGTTTCGATTAATTTAGAAAAAGCAAAAACGGTATTAGACGAAGATCATTATGGCTTGCAAGATGTGAAAGATCGCATCTTAGAATACCTCGCCGTACAGTCACGAGTGAAAAAACTCCGTGGCCCTATTCTTTGCCTAGTCGGTCCTCCGGGTGTTGGTAAAACCTCATTAGGCGAGTCTATTGCCCGTGCGACTGGTCGTAAATTTGTACGTATGGCGCTTGGCGGCGTGCGTGATGAAGCGGAAATCCGTGGTCATCGCCGTACTTATATCGGTGCGATGCCGGGTAAAATTGTCCAATCACTGGCTAAAGTCGAAGTTAAAAACCCGCTATTTTTATTAGATGAAATCGATAAGATGGCGCAAGACTTCCGCGGTGATCCAGCATCAGCATTGCTTGAAGTGTTAGATCCCTCACAGAACGATACTTTTAACGACCATTATTTAGATATGGACTTAGATTTATCACAAGTGATGTTTATCTGTACCGCTAACAGCATGGATATTCCGCCTGCCCTGCTTGACCGTATGGAAGTCATTCGTTTACCGGGTTATACCGAAGAAGAAAAGGTCAATATCGCCCAGAAATATCTCGTGCCAAAAGCGATTAAAAACAACGGTCTCAAAGAAGGTGAAATTGAGATTGTTGAGGCGGCATTGCATAGCATCGTGCGTAGCTATACCCGTGAAGCCGGTGTGCGTAACCTTGAGCGTGAAGTCAATAAAATCTGCCGTAAAGTCGTTCGCGGTTCGGTTGAAACCCATGGCGCACGTGCTCCGAAGAAAGCAGAACGTCAGCTAATCGTGGTCGATGACAAAAACATCGATGACTATCTAGGTGTGCATCAGTACGACTACGGTCTAGCAGAAGAAGAGCCTGAGATTGGTCGTATTACGGGTCTTGCTTGGACACAAGTCGGTGGCGAGCTATTAACCATCGAAGCGGTGGCGATGAAAGGTAAAGGCGAGTTGAGCTTTACCGGTTCACTTGGCGATGTCATGAAAGAGTCGATTCGCGCTGCTATGAGCGTGGTACGTGCTCGCGGCGATAGCTTAGGTATCGATTACGAGACCTTTAAGACTACTGACGTCCATGTGCATATGCCAGAGGGCGCCACACCGAAAGATGGTCCCTCTGCTGGTGGTGCGCTAACGACAGCGTTAGTATCCGCTTTAACTGGTATTGCTATTCGTCCAGATATTGCGATGACAGGCGAGATTACCTTACGCGGTAAAATCCTGCGTATCGGTGGTCTAAAAGAGAAGCTGCTAGCTGCTCATCGAGGCGGTATCAAGCATGTGTTGATTCCGGCGACTAATGAGCGTGATTTGGCCGATATTCCTGATAACGTTAAAGCTGGTCTGACCATTCAGCCAGTGGCAACGATTGATGAGATATTGAAGGTTGCCTTGGTCAGTATGCCAGTTCCGCTTAAGCCTGCGAAAGTGACGGTCGATAAAACTGCAGGGAAAGCGCTGCATAATTAATCTGATTAGTTACTAATCCAGTCTTATAAATCAGAAAGCCGCTCATCATAACGATGGGCGGCTTTTTTTTTGGCAAAAATAAAGAACACTCTTAATAATACCTTATGCTATATTTTAGACAAATGTTGATGTAGTAACGAAAATGACTTTAAACCGCTTAACTCTATCTTTATTGCTCGCTATCTCTTTTCCAGCAGCGCTAATAGGCTGTCAGTCCAATATTGCAAAAGATAACTCTATACCTACTAACTCAATGATGACTGGCTTTAGCACTTCTACCCCAATATCATATCAGCCCATCATAAAAACTGAAAAGCTGGAAGAAAAAATTGTAGTGGTAGCTGATGAAACAGCTAACGAAGTTACGACGCTGCAATGGGCAAGTAATTATCATTGGCAGTTAACACAAGTTGAAGACAAAAAAAGCAACGCTATTAATATTAACACTGACGCGCCGATTACTTTAGAAGTAGCGCCCAGTTCGTTAAGCTTGTTTCAAGGCTGCCAACATTTTGCTATCAGATTCGTATGGATGTCCGCACCGCCTTTTGAGTATGGTAGCGAGCTCAGAGAAAGACCCTCGACCTGCAAAAATGCTCCTGAAAACAAAGCAAATGAAGCAAATGAAGCAAATATCAAAAAGTTATTTCCTAACGATAATAATATTATTAAGTTAGATGTTGAGCTATTACCAGTCGCAAAAAGCAAACTCGTTAATACTCAGATTGTATCAAAAAACTTGGTCGTTAAAATCGAAAATGGCAATACGTTAACATTTGATGGTACACCTAGGACATTTAAAGAACCGACTGGACTGCCTATTGATAAAGCATTGTTAGAGCGCTATGACTGGCGACTGGTTAGCGCCGTTCGTAATACCATTAATGACAAAGGGCAGGTAATATCTCGACAGTCTATTGGTTATTTTTATCATCCAGAGTTTCCAGTGTCGCTAAAATTTAGAGGGTATGACGATAGTCAATACGCATTTTTTAGTTCTGGCTGCAATGGTATCGGTGGTCCTTATATTTTGATGAAAGATTATACATTGATAGTTGGCTCGGGACCACAAACGCTCATGGGCTGCGGTGTTACTGGTAATAGAATTGAGGGCGAGCTTGCTAAGCTTATCAGGAATAGCAAAAGCATTCTTAGTTTGAGTTTGCAACCTTCACAATCAATATCGCCAACAGCAGATAATCAGACTGATATGCCTCGCTATAATTTATTGCAAACGATGGAGACTGGCGAAACTCTAGTATGGCAAAACGAAGTAAAGAAAATACCGTAAACAATTTTCAAACCCATACGATACTTACATTTATTAACCGATTGTTGCGCATTTGATGAATAACTATATCTAATCCTTAGCTATACTGATGACGACATTAACGAATGTTTATAGAAATCAAAAGGTATTTATCTATAAACCTTCAAGAGTTAGCTTTTTATCAAAAATAACTAAATATTAAAAATAATTGGAGATAATAATGAATAAGACGATGCTTGCAAGTGCGCTATTATGTGGTTCAACGTTGGTAATGACGGGTTGTCAAACCGTCGAAGGTCAAATGCAAACCGGCAATCCACTGAGCCAACCTGCGCTAAAGTCGACTATCAATGCAGTCGCTGGTAATAAAAATGAAGTGGGTCAAGTATTTTTACGTCCAGTTGATGGCGGCGTACAAGTCTACGGTAAGCTGATGAATTTGCAGCCAGGCAAAACGGTATCACTACATATTCACGAAACAGGCAGCTGTGCTGATATGGGTAAAGCGGCAGGTGGTCACTTTAATCCAGATAATAAACCACACTCTAACCCTGACGACATGAATGGTCATGCTGGCGACTTGCCTAACCTGACTGCCAATGCAGATGGCGTGGCTACTATTAACTATGTGAATAAGAAAATCTCTGTCGCTGATGCTGGTAAATATAGCGTTAATCGTCTAGCCTTTATCGTGCATAGCGGTGCTGACGACTATACTAGCCAACCAGCTGGTAATGCAGGCGACCGCGTTGCTTGCGGTATCATCGAAAAGAACTAATAGCATCTGAACTTAGCTGTTATTGATATCACAAATATGAATAGCACAAAAAAACCTCTTAGAATCTAAGAGGTTTTTTTATTTAAAATTTTATAGCTTAAAACAATATTGGTGATACAGAAGCTCATATATTAACAATCAATCACCAATATAAAAGGTAAAGGAGACTTACTCCTCTACCCATTTGCCATTACGCCAATACACACCCCAACGTGTGGCCTTACCGTTTTTCTCAGAGCCAATATATTGCTCCTTCTTCTTACGTGACCAGCGTAGAATAGTTGGATTACCATCTGGATCTTCATCTGGACCTTCAAAAAGATACTGGAATTTATCTTCCATTTTATCTTTGATTTCGCGTAGCTCAGCCAGCTTTGGTGCGCGTGTCTCGCGTACTTTCGGGAATTTAGACGCCGCCAAGAACATCCCAGCTGCTCCTTCACGCAAGATAAAGTAATCATCGTGCTTGGTTGATTTCAGCTCTGGTAGATGAATAGGATCCATGCGCGGCGGTGCGGCTTCGCCTGTTTTTAGCACTTTACGCGTATTATCACATTGCTGACAAGCGAAGTAAGGACCAAAACGTCCCGTCTTTAGCTCCATTTGTCCATCGCACTTATTACAGTCAATGGTTGGAGAATCAGAGCCAGGCACTTCGAACTTGCCTTCTTCTAAGACATAACCATCACAATCAGGATTGTTACCACACACATGCAGTTTCAGACCGCCATCGACGATATAACCATTCATTGCCGTGCTACATTTCGGGCAACGCTTTTTCTCCATCAAATCGCGAACTTCTGCCGCTTCATCATCACCTTCTGCCTCATCAAGATTGGCAAAAGCTTCGACGGGCATTAAATTCTTAGTGCCTTTACAGCGCTCTTTTGGCGGTAAATTATAGCCAGTACAACCTAAGAATACACCCGTTGAGCCAGTACGTAATTGCATTGGACGATCGCAAAGATCGCAATGCACGTCTGGTACGTCAGTGGGATCATTTGGACGCATGCCGTCTTTTTCTTTGGCGCGATCAAGCGTTGTTTTGAAGTCGCCATAGAAATTATCGAGGACATCTTTCCAATCTGTATCGCCTTCTGCGACATGATCAAGCTTGTCCTCTAGCGCGGCGGTAAAGGTATAATCCATCAAATCTGGAAAGCTTGCAGTCAGTCTGTCGGTGACGATATCACCCATTTTTTCAGCAAATAAGCGCTTGTTCTCAAGCTTCACATAGCCGCGATCTTGAATGGTCGAGATGATAGACGCATAAGTTGATGGACGACCGATGCCTTTTTTCTCAAGCTCTTTCACCAAACTTGCCTCGGTATAGCGCGGTGGCGGCTTGGTGAAATGCTGACTCGGATCGAGCTTATCTAGTATTAATTTATCGCCTTTTTTCACATCTGGTAATAAGGTATCGTCAGTTTTTGCCGGTGGCATAACCTTGGTGTAACCATCAAATACTAACGTACGACCACGTGCTTTTAGCTCGACATCATTGGCAGCGACGAATAGATTCACTGACAAGTATTTTGCTGGCAGCATCTGACAAGCGACAAACTGCCGCCAAATCAGCTCGTACAGGCGGATGGCATCACGCTCAACCCCTTTAAGCTGCGTTGACTTCATATTGACGTTAGATGGACGAATCGCCTCATGCGCCTCTTGTGCGCCTTGTTTGTTGCCGTAGAAATTTGGCTTTTCTGGTACGTATTTTGCGCCATAGCTGTCTTCGATATAGCCACGTACCGCAGCAAGTGCATCACCAGATAAGAAAGTCGAATCGGTACGCATATAAGTAATATGACCCGCTTCATATAAGCGCTGTGCCAAAATCATGGTCTTTTTAACTGAAAAGCCCAATCGTGTGCTGGCTGCTTGCTGCAATGTCGAGGTGATAAATGGCGCACTCGGACGCGATTGCGTAGGCTTCTCTTCACGCTCTTTGACGATAAAGTCACTTGAGTTAAGAATTTCTAAGACTTTATCTGTCTGCTCTTTATTAACGAGCTTAAGCGTTTTGCCGCCTTGCTTGGTCGCCTCTAAGCGAATCGCAATTTGCTCAGAGTCCTCTTTGCTACTGGCAACGTGAGTATCGGCATGAATTTGCCAATACTCTTCTGGTATAAAGGCGCGGATTTCATGTTCTCTTTCTACGACCAGACGCATAGCAACGGACTGGACGCGACCTGCAGAGAGACCGCGAGCAACCTTTTGCCACAGCAGCGGCGATACCATGAAGCCAACGACACGGTCTAAAAAGCGCCGCGCTTGCTGAGCATTGACACGATCGATATCAAGTTTGGAGGGCTGCTTAAAGGCATTTTGAATGGCGGATTTGGTAATCTCGTTAAAAACCACACGCTCATATTTACTGTCTGGACCACCGATGACTTCTTTAAGATGCCACGCAATCGCCTCCCCCTCTCTATCCATATCCGTTGCCAAATAGATTTTGTCAGCGTCTTTGGCTAAAGCTTTCAGCTCTTTAATAACCTTAGTTTTATTGGGTAATACTTCATAAACTGCTGCCCAATCATGTTCTGGATCGACGCCCATGCGCCGTACCAAGGCTTGCTGGGTTTTTTCTTCCTTGCTTAGACTGTCATCTTTTTTGGTCGTTGTTGGTTTTTTTGCACTTTTGCTTGCGCCAACTGGTAGATCACGGACATGACCAATACTGGAGCGCACGATAAAGTCATCGCCAAGGTATTTATTGATTGTTTTTGCCTTGGCAGGTGATTCTACAATCACCAAAGACTTGCCCTTTGGACTGCCTTTGGGATTACCAGAAGCGGGCCCTGGACTTTTTTTGGTTGCGGTTTTTGCCATATGTGACGACACCATTATTATATGAGTAAATTAAAAGTAAGAATAAATACAGCAGCATGGCAATTTATAATTGTGAGTTATAGTAGCGCGGTGAATCATTATAGTAATAGCTGCTTAAAAAAACGTTTATAAAACAAACAATAACCATAAGATAAAGAGTCAGTTATAAAGACGTTACACTGCTAAGCGTTACACTGTCAACTGTAAATGACTGAGAGTTTGCCAAAAGTGCTTGCATATTGCTTATAAATGGAGATTAAAAAATGATTTTCTACCTTGTAGCTGTTTTATAGGCGCTTTTGCATCTCTGACGCCCATTGTTCAAGCTGTTTTTTGAGCACCAATAAATCTGCTTCAATCAATTTTTGCTGATAAGCAGGATTGGATGAAGGACGCACATAAGCGATATCTTCCCAATAAATCACGATACTATTCGCCTTAGTCAGCAAACCTTTAACAAACGGCTCAATACTGACTGGCAAGTCTAGCGGCGCTTTATCCAAGCTAAAATTGGTCTTCTTGATAATCGTATTATTAGTGCTGTTATTAGCACGAATCGCACTTGGAATCGTGAGCTTAACATCATTTTTGCTTGTATCAACAAAACTACTATCTGGTCGCCATTGCCCATCAATCACTTGATAGCGCGTGTGCGGCAGCTGCACATCATCTAACACTAAACAGTATTGACCTAACATTCCACGCCCATATTCGTTGTCTTTACCTTTGATCCAATCAGGACAACTCACCAGCTTTGGATTCAATTGTAAACGACGCGCGGTCATGCGCAGCTTATCCAAACGCTGATCGATACCGTTAGGTTTGAGCGCCATCATACTCCCTAATACAAATAGTACAATGATAACGCCAATGAATGTTCCCATGATGGTCCGACCTTTTGGATAAATGAAAATGTACTAAAAAATAAAACCGCTACTATCTATACAACAGGCTAAAACAAAGACAGTGATTACCCAGCTAACTATAAAAAAGCAATCATCGATTGTTTGAGCAGTAACTTTTTAACCAGTCATTTTCTAACCAGTAGCGTTCTAATGAGCGGCTGTTTCACGAATGATTGTCTAAATACTGGCTACTATATAGAAGCTTATAATGAGCACGAACCGTTAAAAATCAAGCATGATAAGTTGATAATCACCAACCACTCACGTTTTCGAATCTCGATGGCTTGGCTATATGTGCTAATAGATCAAACACTTAGCTCGAATAAAAAACAGCATAAAAACGAGATACAAAAAGTTGTCAGCATCAAAAAGTGCTATGATAAACCATAATTTTAAACGCGCGCAGGTTTATTATGAATTATCTTCTTAAGCGAAACTCATCGACCGCTTCACTAGCGAGCAAATGTGTCCATAAACTCATGAGTAAAACTGGGCTTACCCTCTCGCTAGTAGGCGCTGCCTTATTTACCCTATCAGGCTGTGCAACGACGCAAAGTCTCACTCCGCAGCAATGTCAGGAAAGCAACTGGCAAGAAGTCGGCTATGCTGATGGCTTGCAAGGGCGTTCAGGTGCTTATTTTGGTCACTATGCCGATAGCTGCGCAAAGGTAGGTGGTCCCATACCCAACCGCATACAATGGGAGCAAGGGCGACAGCAAGGTCTCAAAAGCTACTGCACCGAGCTCAATGCTTATAAACTTGGTCGCGAAGGCTACGACTGGCAGCCCGTTTGTCCGCTCGAAGGCATCGAAAAGCTAGAAGAAGCTTACGCGCAAGGACGTTACTACTATATCCGCCAACGTGATCTCGATTACCTACGTTCGCCTTATCCGTTTGGCTACGGGCCTGGGCGCTTTGGTTACGGCTATCATCCCTTTGGCTATGGCTGGTAAAAAGAAAACCCCAATGAGTACTTAATTTGAGGTTTAAGTACTCATTGAGGCTGGAGAAAAGTTTATTATTTTTGTTTTATTATTATATTAGCTACCTTTTTGATGGTTGGTTGGCTATCTAGCGAACATCATATGATAATCATGTCTTTTATAGACTCGCCTTATTCATTGACAAAGGCTATCTTCGTAAGTCCTGCTTGACTGGCAGCGGCTAGCACTTGAGCGACCGTGTCATACTTACTGTCTTTGTCAGCACGCAATTGTACAGAAGGGTCTTTACCTCCAGCACTTTGCTGCTGTAACCGTGCCTCTAACTCCTCCATACTAATCGCATCGCTGTCCCAAAATATCCCTGCGTCTTTATCGATGCTAATTTGAATAGCCTCTGGTGGCGCCTCATTTAACGCAGCGCTGGTCTTCGGTAACTCTAGTGGCACTGTCGGATTCAGTACGGTCGCCGTCAATAGAAATATAATCATCAATACCAGCATGATGTCGATAAGCGGAATGAGGTTCATCTCACTCATACTTTGACTGTCATCATCACCCAATTGAAATGCCATAATTACTCTCAATACATTTGGTTATTCGCAATATAGCTCGCTTGACTATCGCCTAACGAACTGCCCCATCAATGGATAATCGTTAAGGCTGCGACGCGGCTGAACTATGATAATGAGTCACTTGCTGAGCATCTGCTGTGTTTGAGTGCATACCCTTTGCTAACGAATCTTGGGTAACAGTCGATTTGCTGTCCGTTAACGGCTGCTGGGTAACGACCATTTCGGCAGAACGTGCCAATAAGTCATGCGCTCTATCGTTGGCGTGATACATCACACGGCGATTGATACGCACTGCAAGGTTATAAAATACCACGGCTGGAATCGCCACGGCGATCCCCAAACCTGTCATGATAAGTGCCTCACCGACTGGCCCTGCTACTTGTCCCAAGCCTGCTTGCCCACTCATGCCAATGTTATGTAGCGCATGAAAAATTCCCCATACCGTCCCAAACAAACCGATAAATGGCGCAATTGCGGCTGTCGTCCCAAGAATAGGTAAACCGCGCTCGCTGGCAAAACGGTAACGACCAATATGCTTGAGCAAGACCTGCTCAGTAACCAAACGGCGAGTAGTGGCATCTGCTGCTATCATCTCAGCCTGTTTTACTTGAATCTGCTGACTCAAATCATCTGCAACATTGGCGGCCAATTTGCGGCTTTGTAGCACACGAATGATGCCTGTCACCCAAGAAAGAATAGATAAAGCAAGCAACAAAAAGAACAAAGTTTTTGTCACCATGTCGCTGATTTGCCAGTATTGCATAAAGTCCATGTCAGACTCCTTTGTATTTTATTACCATTGTTCGATTATTTGCGATTGCGCCAATGCTTGGTACTAATAACCATGTATTTATGGCACATTATAAGTAACAGGTAATGTCACATTACCGACGACTGGCACGCCATTTTTAGTAAAAGGTCTGAATTTTCCAGAGCTTACTTGACGCTGCGCCTCTTTATCTACTATTGAATTGCCTGAAGATTGAGCAACGCGGGCACTATCAATACCGCCCTGCTTATTCACTCTTAATATCAATACCACTTTGAATGTATCACCCGAAGATGCTCTACGAGCGGCGCGAGTAGGAAAGCTAAAGTTTGGCGCTGATGCCCAGTCTGCAGCACTAGCAGTAAAGCTCACAGGTTCATTACTTGCAGCGGCTGCTGCTTTTTGCGCGGCATCTTTAGCCGCTTTGTCTTCTGCTGCTTTTCTGGCATTCGCTTCGGCTTGAGCTTCTCGGGCAGCCTTGGCATCGGCTATTCTCTTAGCGTCTTGCACTGCTCTATCATGGGCTTCTTGAGCGGCCTTTTGTGATTCTGCTGCTAGAATCTTACGTCGTTCTTCAGCTTCACGTTGACTATCAGCCATTGAGGTATCGACTTTCGATTCTACTATTGGCTTTTTCGACACCTCTTTTTTAATAATATCCGGCTTCTTTTTTTCTACTTTTACGACAGGTGCTATATCAGCCTTTTTGGCTTTTACCACCGGTTTTTCTGGTGTATTTTGCTTAGCCTTCACTACTGGAGCTGCTTTAGGTTTTGACGGTGCTTGTTTTTTAGGTTCAGGTTTTGACTCTGTTTTAGGCACTGCTTTTTTGGGCGTTACTTCCTGAACTTTTTCTACTTCAGGGACGGCTGTTTTGACAGGTAACGTCACCATCTCTATCTCGATAGGTGGCGTGTTTTTTTTTGGTTCAACTTTTATCTCAGGCGTCTTGATCGCCACCAATGCGACTGCCGTCAGCACGTGCAAGCCCACCACTATAATAATAGCTGCGAGTATCAATTTAAGTGGTGGCGCGTCTAAATCCGTTGAACTCATAACACCCTAATATTCATTAACCGAGGTAGAATGGCGTAGATAATAATGCAAACGATAATTATTATCAATAATAAATTTATAATAATTTTGCTTATCAGGCAAATAATCGGCTAATCATTTAGCGTTATTAATAAGCAAAATCTGCTTAGTCATTCGACCATTCTATCTCGAATATCGCTATACAGACTTATTGTGCCAAGGCAGTCAAACCCCATGAATACGGTGACGTAATAAAAACCATTATCATTTGTATTGATAATGAGTCTCAATTAATTTATCATAGCCCCTAATCGACTGCGAATCTTTAAGATTACAAAATCTCAAGATATTAAGGCATGTTGAACATCTCAATAGCTAAGCGTAAAACAACCAATGAAAAATCATAACGTCAAAAGTAATACCGTCGAGCATTGTATGGTGTGAAGCATCACATCGATGAAGTTCTTTTTACTTTTATATGACCGATTATTTGATACATCCTTTGTCCAACCAGCTGATATACTGAGTTATTTATGTCTATTATTTTATTGCCTAACCGCTCTACTCCTTTTTTCAAACGCTCTTTACTGACTGCTATGATGACCGCACTGGTTGCTACGATCAGTGTGACAGGTTGTAGCTCACCTGAATCTAACGACTCCGAGCCCGCTGACGCTAAGACTGAAAATCAAACAGCAGATCATGCCTCGAATGTCGCTAATAACGATGCGGTCTCTGTTGAAAAAATCACGGTCGACACGGTAAAAGGTAATGTCGACTTGGCAATGAATCCATCGCCGTTGGTGGTCTATGATATGACATTGATGCAGGATTTGGCCGCGCTTGATGTTGCTGTCGATGGCATGCCAAGCGGTCTAAAATTAGACAATTTACACTCTAAAACACAGCCTGAACCAAAAACAGTCGGCACCGTATTTGAGCCATATCTTGAGGCGTTGAACGCGATGCAGCCGCAAGCTATCTTGGTCGGCTCACGCATGGCAGAAAAATATGATGCGCTATCCAGTATTGCGCCAACGCTCGACATGACGATTGATACGGCAAATATCTATGAATCGAGCAAGCAGCGTTTGCATGATTTGGGTGCATTGTTCGGTAAAAGTGCTCAAGCAGCGAAACTGCAAGGCAATATCGACGGGCTCATTGATGAGACTAAAACATTAACCAAAGATAAAGGTAAAGGCTTAGTGGTCATGGTCAATGGCAATAAGCTGTCTGCCTACGGCGACAAATCACGCTACGGTTTCATCCATACCGTGCTGGATATTCCAATGGCAGATGACCAAATCGCCGATGCGCGCCACGGTCAGCCAATCTCGTTTGAATACATACAAAAAACCAATCCAGACTGGTTATTCGTCGTCGATCGCAGTGCCGCCATTGGTGAAGATGGTGCTGGTGCCAAAGCCGTATTGGACAATCCATTGGTCGCGCAAACCAACGCATGGAGTAAAAATCAAGTGGTTTACCTTAGCCCAGACTCATATCTTGCCTTTGGCGGTTATTATCAATGGATGCAGGATTTGACGACCATTAAAGAGGCTTTTGCTAACGCTAAATAGATGATGCGTTAAATGAGCGTCATTCATTTTTAGGCAACTGTCATCACTGTCAGTTGCCAACCCTCACTTTAAGCCAGTAGCTGATATGCCGTTATTTTCCTCTCGTGCGCAGACCAGCGTCAAAGCCCGCCCTACTTTACCAGCCGCATCAACGAGTTGGCAAAAAAGCGCAAGCCGTGGTCTAAGTTCTAAAAATCGCCGTGCTTCTATACCGCCGTGGCTCATCAACACGGGCAGCCTCATTATTATGGGGCTTTTGGTGTTATTAAGCTTATCAATTGGTGTGGCTGATTTTTCGTGGTCAGGTATATTTCACAGCCTTATCAACCATAGCGCCAACTCCGACAGCTCACTGCTACTGGTCAGTCGCCTACCGCGTACCATCGCTATTATCTTGACCGGTGTTTCCATGGCAGTTGCTGGGATGATTATTCAAGTGGTGCTCAAAAACCGCTTCGTTGAGCCATCGATGGTCGGTGCAACTCAAAGCGCCGCACTGGGATTACTGGTGGTTAGCCTACTATTTCCAGCCAGTGCGCTCATTGTCAAAATGGGTGTAGCTACCATCGCCGCGGTATTTGGCATGATGCTGTTTATGCTACTGATTCATCGTATTCCGCCGACGGATTTTTTGATGATCCCACTGATTGGTATCGTCTTTGGCGGTATCATTGAGGCAGTGACGACTTTTATCGCCTATCAAACAGAATCGTTACAGATGCTCAGCGTCTGGCAATTTGGTGATTTCTCTGGCGTCTTAGCAGGTCGTTACGAGCTGCTGTGGCTGACAGGCGGACTGTGCGTGCTGGCGTATATCATTGCTGACAAACTGACTATCGTCGGTTTGGGTGACAATATCGCGCTCAATTTAGGCATCAGCAAACGACAAGTGACATGGGTTGGCGTTGGCATGGTGGCGATGATGAGTGCGGTTGTCGTTGTCACCGTTGGCATGATTCCTTTTATTGGTTTGGTCGTGCCTAATATCGTCAGCCGATTGATGGGGGATAAATTGCGCCGTAGCTTACCAGCGGTGGCATTATTGGGCGCTTCGGCAGTGCTATTGTGCGATATTATTGGACGCTCGATTCGCTATCCATTTGAAGTGCCTGTGGCGACGGTTTTTGGGGTGGTCGGTACGGTACTGTTTTTATGGCTATTATTACGTGCGCCTGCTGAACAATAAAATAACTCGCTATAAAGTTTTTTATTCATAATGACTGATTAAACCTCTTTGCCTCTTCTCTTTCTTTTATCGTTGTTTTGTCTGATTAGATAAGCCTAGCACTATAGGATTTACGCATGTTTTCACCGTCTAAGCCTAGCGCCGCAGCCAATAACACTCTAGATGACAGTGCTTCAGAAAATAACGACAAAACTACTTTTGGACAAAGTTGTCTTGCGCGACTCTGGACATTTATAGTCAGTCACCCAAAATCCATAGCCGCTATCATATTGCTGATCTCAGCCATCCTATTTTTGACAGTCAATGTCAACGGCCATTGGGACTTTGCGCTACCACTTCGAGGTAAGAAATTACTGGCGTTAATGGTCGTCGGTTATGCGATTGGCGTATCGACCTTATTGTTTCAAACCTTGACCCACAACCCTATCCTGACGCCATCACTGTTGGGTTTTGACTCGCTATACGTTTTATTACAAAGCCTGTTGGTTTTCTTTTTGGGTGCAATAAGTTTTACCAGTATCAATCCTCTTGCCAAATTCACCCTTGAAATTGTTTTAATGTTTGGCGCGTCATTATTATTATTTAAGCTGCTGTTTTCAAAAAGCAGTCAAGATTTGACACGACTAATATTGGTCGGCGTTATCTTTGGGGTATTGTTTCGTAGCTTATCAGCCCTGATTGCCAGATTGATCAATCCTGATGATTTCGTCGTCGTGCAATCTGCCAGTTACGCGCAATTTAATACGGTCAATCCGCAGCTGCTTGGTATCAGCATTGTTATCTGTGCCATTAGCGCGCTATTTATCTGGCGCTGGCGTTATCAATGTGACGTATTGATGCTTGGCAAATCACAAGCCATTAACCTCGGTATCAATTATCAACGCCTAGCGTTTGGACTATTAACGGTCATTGCGGTATTGGTCGCCACGGCAACCTCATTGGTCGGTCCAGTGACTTTCTTTGGTCTGTTAGTTTGTGCGCTAACCAATCGTATCGCTCGCCATATGTATCACAGCGAGCGTCTGATATTGGTCTGTTTGGTGGCGATGATTTGCTTGGTACTCGGTCAGACGATATTTGAGCAACTATTGGGCATGGCAGGGGTACTATCGGTGGTCATTGAATTGGCTGGTGGTTTGGTATTCTTAATATTGATTTTTATGACTCAGCGTCGTTAATACCACGCTTATCTAATAATCATTGACCTAGTAGCCAATCATCTAAAAACCATTGATATAGTAATGAAAAATCAGATCCTTTGTAAAAATAAGAACCACTATGATTAAACTCAATAACATCTCGCACCATATTGGCAAACAGCAAATTCTTCATAACATTACATTGTCGTTACCAAGCGCCCAAGTGATTGCCCTGATTGGTCCCAATGGCGCGGGTAAATCTACTTTATTTTCGGTCATGGCACGCTTGCAACCGCTACAGTCGGGACAGGTCAGTTTTGCCGTAGATAATGAGGAACGTGATATTGTTAGCTGTCATGCGCGAACCTTGTCCAAAACTGTGGCGATGCTTGGACAAGACAACCAAGTACAAGGGCGATTGCGCGTACATGAGCTGCTGATGTTTGGTCGTTACCCTTATCATCAAGGACAGCCGACGGCTGATGATCAGCAAAAAGTGCAAGAAATTATCGAACGTTTTGAGCTTGCGCCATTAGCCGAGCGTTTTTTATCGACACTATCGGGTGGTCAGCGTCAGCGGGTGTTAATTGCGATGATTGTTTGCCAAGATACGCCGTATTTATTACTCGATGAGCCGCTCAATAATTTGGATATGTATCATGCTGGTCGCCTGATGCGTGAGCTGCGTGAGTTAAGCCATAGCCAGCAAAAAACGGTGGTCATAGTGCTGCACGATATCAATCAAGCCGCACAATTTGCCGATACCGTGGTCACTATGAAAGAGGGTCAGGTGATGGCTGTCGGTCAACCTGCAGAGGTCATCACCCAAGCAACCATGAAGGATCTGTATAACGTCGATGTTACCGTGCTCAGTCATCAAGGTCGCCCAGTGATTGTCGATGCGGTTTAAGTACAGCATATCTTATAGTTGCTCTTTAATGGCTGGTTTCGCGTAATCGCTTCAAAGAGTTGTCTTTAACCGTCAATTTTTGCCTTTGCTTTAACCGACTTTGACGCCCTTTGACCCACAGATAAACACCTGTGCCAGACAATACCGCCACGGCTAACCCCGTCAATGCTAAAAATATTTGATACAATAAATGACCTACGCCATGGCTGATATGACCCATGTGTAGCGTTGCCATCCATTGATCAGCTTGATTACCAAATGAGCTTTGATACCCAAAATTAACACGCTCGACATTGCCTGTTGCGGCGTCAACCGTGATAGATGACGCACCGCCTTTTTTACCGATATCTTTATTGGTTTTAAAGCGCATTTGCCATTGATTGTCCTCTTCTACCCAACGCACTCCCAATAGCTGCTGGACGCTGACGCCATTTTTTTGCGCGGCGATCTCTGCCTGCCTGCTTAAATAAGCAATACTATTAGCCTTGTCTACCTTATTAGTACTGTTCATATTAGTGCCAATAGTAGTCGCCTCATCACTACTAGATTCAGTATTTATCGCAGGCTTATTTTGTTTCTTTTCTTTGCCTTCATCTCTACCTTCAAGTCCTACTAGCGCTTGCATTACAGGCTGATATACCGATTTTAAATTAAAACCAACACTCGACCACGCAATGACAAACAATATGAGCCAGAGCCATAAGCCAAACGCATGATGCAAATCATAATTGAGCTTAAAAGTATTGGTCTTACGGCGGATTTTCCAAGCAGGTAGCCAGCGTTTAAAAAATGAAGCGCGGGGTTTGCCAGATGATTTTCTCAATGCGGTTTGTTGAGATTTATTGGCATTAACTGCTCTTGGAAAGGTTAAATAAAAGCCAATAAAGCAATTAATCGTCCAGATTAAAGACACGATACCCAGTATTAATTTGCCGATATCACCTAGCAATAAATCTCGGTGCAACCAGAATACCTTGTACATCGTATTGCGCCATGCCCACACCTCTTTATCACGTGTACCGATGATTTCACTCGTAAAGGGATTGACATAGACTTCTTGAAATGGGGCTTTAGGAGCATTATCTGCTGCCTGACCTCGCGTTCTATCTACCGAAAAAACCGCTGATTTATTCAGCTCTACTGACGTTGGCATACTAGAAAATTGATACTGTGGATAGGCGCTGATAACAGCATCATGCAGTGAGGCGATCGGTAGTGGCGGCTTGTGTTGCGCCTCAATATTTGCCAGCTTGTGATTGAACACATCATCTAGCTCATCATGAAACGCCAATAGCGTGCCCGTGATACCAGCAATGATCAAAAAAGCTGCCATCGCAAGCCCAGTATAGCGATGAATCCATAAGCAGCTCTGACGCAACGTAAGGGGAAATAAAGTCATTAGTATTGGTTTTTTATTCATCGTTTCTTTATTCATTGGTTATTTTTATTGGTATTTAAAAAAAGTTGTAATTGCTATCACATGCTTCGCCATTTACTGACCATAAAAAAGCCAGCTATCCTATACAGACAGCTGGCCCTTTCATCTATCATCAAGTGACAATAAGATTAGAACTGATACGTCAATGACGCTTTGATATTACGACCTTTCTCAAAGTCAGTAGCAACATCATCAATCGGATTTAGACGAGATGAGTGGCTCGCATAAGCTTCATCAAAAAGATTATAAACGCCAAGCGTGGCTTTTAATCCATCAACTTGTTTTGGCGAATAGTTCATAAAGATATCATGAACATTATAGCTTGGTTTTTCAATCTCATTTTCAGACGTATTCGGCATCACTGAAGCAACATACGTACTGCGCCAGCCGATATCTGTGGTCTCTGTTGGGGCATAAGCCAGATTGACCATATATTTATCGCCTGATTCTGAGCTGCTTCCAGTCACTGAAGGAATGCTGTAGCCCGTTTTTTCACCTTCGCTGCGTGCGCGTGAATAGCTCAAACCCATACTAAAGTTATTCATTTTATAGTCGGCAGCGAGCTCAACCCCTTTAATTTTAAAATCTTCATCTTTATTGATGACGCCTTGACATTCACCACCTAATTGTCCAGTGACACAGTCTAAGCCAACGCGAGTTCCGCCGGAACGAACAAATTCGATGTAGTTTTCGATATCAGTTTCAAAGTACTTACCGCTTAGTTGTAGTGCATCACCGGCTACCGTTAGATCGCGTAACGTTGTAACGATACCTACTTCAGCGTTAGACCCTTCTTCTGCTTTTAAGTCATTATTAACGTAAGTTTTGTCACCATTTGAATTAAAAATGGTTTGGCTTAAGTCAGGACCATTAAATAACTGCGTGTAGCTGGCAAATACTTGCGTCAATGGTGCAATCTCATAGCTTGCGGCAAGTGCACCAACGACATTATCATAGGTTTTGCCACCAGAGATAAACTCAGGAGATTTGTAGCGGTCATAACGCACACCAGGTGTTAAAGTGAGCTTACCATTTTTCCATTGGTCTTCTAGATATACTGATGTATTGGTTGCCTCGTCTGACCCTGCTTTGACGAAGTCGCGCTCCATCTCCGATTCTTTTTTGTAGTGCTCAATCCCAGAGATAAGCTTGTGTGTGCCAACATTCGTAGCAATGTCACTGGTGTTTTGGATTTTTGCGCCTGTGGTTTGAACTTCAGCGTTAAAATCAAAACCTGGATCATTGATATAATCAGAATCACGCAAAATGCGAGTTTTGGTTTGATACACGTTGGTATCTACATCAATCAGGGGGTTACTAGGATTAAAGCTATAATCAATACCATAAGTATCGCGCTTCACCTGTTGCGGAATTGGAGGCTCAGAGCGGCTAGGGAAGTCTGGACGGAATGGGAAAATACCTTTCTTTTCAGTTTGGCTGAAATTTGCGCCAATATGATGGTCATCGGCAATATAAGCACCCGCCTTTAATAGGATGCTTTCAGTTTTACTGTCTTCAAACAGCTCACGACCGTTACCATCTTCGCCAGAATCGCTATCGCGCTTGCCATAGTAAGCCAGTAAGTCAACATTGTCGGTTGGTGCGGCATATACAGTCGTTGACGTTAGTAGCTCGTCATTATTACTGGCATAGCCTGCGTGAACTTTCGCTCCTATTCTTTGACCCGGTTTCAGCAAATCCACTGCATCAACGGTTTTAAAAGCCACCGCCCCGCCAATGGCATCGTTACCTAGCGTCACTGAGTTATTACCGACTGCCACATCTGCTTGCTTAAGCAAGTCAGGGTCAATAGTAATGTCACCCATATGATAAAAAAGTTTGCCTTCTTGACGCGCCCCATCGATAGTGACTTTTAGGTTGCTGTCTTCAAGACCACGAATACGAATACGCTGATTGACCGCAGAGGTACCACCTACCGTAACTCCAGGAACAACATTCAAAAAATCGCTTAAATGGCTGGCTTGCTGCGCTGGCGTATAGTCTTCTATGTAAACAGAATCGGTTTGCACTTTATCACGTACTGAGCTATTGGCTGTCACCGTAATGGTCTGCAACGTGGTGCTTGGCATGTCTTCTGCAGGTGCTGCACTGACTGCTTGTGACCATAATACCGCTGCCACGCCCATGGACAATACCGTCATTTGACTAGATAGTTTTGATAACTTTACTTCACGCATAACACACTCACCTTATGGACTATCACAAATTAGAATTTTTAAGAGCTATTTACTGTTGAGCACAGATTGTGGCAGTTGCACCGCTTATTATTGAAAACCATTTTTTAGACGATTGGAGTCTTGACAAAGCCAAAGTCTTTCATACGAATAACAATGTTAATGATAATTGTTAGCATTTAAATAATGAGAGGCATAATAACGAAGTATTAACAATTTGGCAATAATTAATGCGAGAAATTTAATATTAAAAAATAGCGCTAAATCTGGCTGGCTTATTCCGTTTTGTTGCTTACTGTTTTTAGACGAGTAGAAATAGCGAGCAAACCAAATCCGCTGCGCTATGTTCGTCTAATAGACTGTTATTATTTAAGAAATAAAGCCATCAACATGAAAAAAAACATTGCAATAGCCAACCCTTTCACTATACCCTTATATAGTTGACCAATTAGTCAGGTTTAAACCTACGACTATTAGTCATATTGATAAATAATAGCTAGCTGCTGATATTTATTAGCACAAGGATAAGTGCGACTCTTTGTGAGACAACTAAGCAATATGAAGATAAACGGTGTGTCGATATCCATCTCTAAACTCATCACACTGCTTAGCTCTCTCCACAGAGCTTGGACTAAAAGTCACTTTAGGAGGAAGCCAAGATGAGCGAACACATTCAAGGGAATCCCGATTTACTATACGGATTGCATGACCGCCCTACCCCTACAAAAGCCTTTTTGGGCGCAGTACAACACGTACTTGCCAGCTTTGTCGGTATCATCACCCCCTCATTAATCATAGGCGGCGTCTTGGGTTTGGGGGAACACATCCCTTATCTCATCAGCATGTCATTGATGGTATCAGGGGTCGCTACCTTTATTCAGACGCATAAAGTTGGACCGGTAGGTTCAGGTCTTATGGCGTTACAAGGAACCAGTTTTGGCTTCTTGGCCGCGGTATTGGCAGCAGGTTTTGTGGTAAAAAACAAAGGCGGGAGTCCGGAGGAGATTCTCTCTGTTATCTTTGGCGTCTCCTTTCTTGGTGCCTTCGTTGAGATTTTCTTAAGTCAATTCATCACCAAACTCAAATCCTTGATGAGCCCTATCGTTACTGGTTGTGTGATTGTGACCATCGGTCTGTCATTAACCAAGGTTGGTCTGACGGATTTGGCAGGCGGCGTGGGCGCTGAAGATTTCGGGAGTATACAGAATCTGCTGCTCGGTGGCGGAGTCTTGGTCAGTGTGGTGTTGATTAGTATTGTTAATAATAAAGTCATTCGCTCCAGTGCTATTTTTATAGGGTTGATGCTTGGTCTGATCGCAGCCATTCTTATGGGACGTATTGATTTCTCTTTGGTCTCTGATGCCCCTATCTTTACGCTACCTGTGCCATTCAAGTTTGGCTTTGGGTTTGATTGGCAGGCTTTTATTCCTATCGCCTTTATGTATGTCATTACCAGTATTGAAACCTCTGGTGATTTGACGGCGACTTCGATGATATCGGGCGAACCCATCAAAGGACCTTTATACGAGAAACGTATTAAAGGTGGCGTATTGGGAGACGGTGTCAACTCATTAATTGCGGCGGTGTTTAACACGTTCCCTGTAACGACTTTTAGCCAAAACAACGGCGTTATTCAGATGACTGGTATTGCCAGTCGCTATGTGGGCTTCTATGTCGGGGCTATCTTGTTCACTATGGGGCTATTCCCTATTTTGGGTGCTATCTTTACCCAATTGCCAAAACCAGTTGTTGGCGGTGTGACGTTATTGATGTTTGCAACGGTAGCGACTGCTGGTATTCGCATCCTATCAACGGTCAACTTTACCCATCGTAATATCTTAATCATTGCCACTTCGCTAGGTCTGTCCATGGGCGTGGCTTTTGTTCCTGATGTATTCGCACAAGCGCCTCAGCTTTTCCGTAATATCTTTGGTTCGGCGGTTACTATGTCAGGTATTGTGGCCATTACTCTCGATATGATTTTGCCCAAAAACTACGGTGTCGAATTTGATACGGTAGAACAGCATCTGGATGACGGTCTAAAGCCTCTTAGACAAAAGGCTTCTTAAACGTACGTTAGGATAGTCAAATTCTTTACCAATCAGCATTGCTGCCCTTGGTTCTAGTTCTGGTTCTGAACATTGACTCTTTTAGCGCTCATTAATACGAAATCATTCAGAATGCTTTCGTATTAATGGCATGTTATAGACGTAAAATAATGATAAATAAGCATTACTCAAGACCACAGCCACGCAAAATAAACGGCACTAAAAAGTCTGCCGCCCGCGCTTCATCCTGCTGATCGTACTCACTCTTTTCCATCAAACCGACGATTTCTGTCTCAAATTCTGCATATCGCTGCGTCGTTGCCCAAATCAAAATCAATAGCTGTAAAGGGTCAGCGATGCCAATTTTGCCTTGCTCATGCCAAGTTTTCATCACTTGCGCCTTGTCTAGCGCCCACGCCTTCATGGTCGCCGACATAAATTCATGCAGGTGCGGGGCACCGCCGATGACTTCCAGCGCAAATAATTTATGGCGATTGGGATGAGCAAATGCTTGATGCAATTTGGTACGGACAAACTTTTCGATGACCGTTTTAGGGTCACTATCGACACTCATAGCGACCAAGCCATCGTTCCACTCTTGAATAATAGAATGCAGCACTGCTTGGTACAGATTTTTTTTATTCTTAAAGTAGTAATGCACGTTGGCTTTTGGCAGCTCGGCTCTATCGGCAATACCTTGCATCGTCGCACCGCGAAAACCTTGCAGCACGAACTCCTCTTCTGCCGCCGCCAAGATAACGGTTTGATTGTGGGCGCGGATATCTTGCTGATTGCGCTGTACAGGCGCGTCAGACGCGGCTTGTGGTTCTATATCGTTATGTTGAGTCATGATAAATGTTACCTGTCATTATTGTGATGAATAAAGAGCCATATCCCAGCCAATAACTGGATTCATATGCTAATTTTTATGAAATATCACCAGTCTAAATAAAATATTTGCATAAAGTAGTTGACCAAATGGTCAGGTTTAAGCAGAATAGCTCATAGTAAACCAATTATTATTCGATAAATACTACTTTAGCATGAGATGTTATCGAGAAATGTTACTCCACCGCTTTTGTCAGCAAAGAAAAGGATGTCATAGTGAAATTATCTTTACAGCAGTTTAATGAGCTCTCAACAACTGAGGCAATTTCACATCTATTGACCTGCTGTACCAGCACCCATTGGGCGCAGACTTTAGAAAAAAAACGTCCTTTCGCTGATATATCTACATTACTTGCTCATAGTGATGATGCTTGGGCACAAGCACAGACAGCAGAAGCCCAGTTACTAGAGGCTTTTGATGGTCATCCACAAATCGGCAACGTTGACTCATTAAAAGAAAAATACCGCAACACTCAAGACAGTGCTGCCCATGAGCAGTCAGGTGCCAATGATGCCAATGACGAGGTGATTGAAGCTTTGGCACAAGGCAATCAAGACTACCTTGATAAATTTGGCTTTATCTTCATCGTGTTTGCCACTGGTAAGAGCGCGCAGCAAATGCTCGATTTATTGTTAGCACGCTTGCCCAATGATCGCGCTACTGAGCTGGTCAATGCGGCAGCTGAGCAAAATAAAATCACCCGCTTACGTTTACAGAAACTGCTGAGTGACGCTTAACGCATTCAGCCCATCTGACTCATTTATATAAAAGGAATTATTATGTCAGGCACTCTCTCATCCCATATTCTAGATACCCATCTGGGCAAACCCGCCGCTGGTATTGCCGTGACGCTAGATCGCGTGAGCACAAGTGGCGAGGCTTCTCTATTAGCCAATGGCGTCACCAATGCGGATGGACGCGTGGCACCAGATAGCTGGTCGTTTGACCCAACGATTGATATTGCTGAATATCATTTAGATGTTGGTCGTTATACCTTAACCTTTGATACGCAGTCTTATTTCGATGCACAAAATCTCACGGCTTTTTATCCACAAGTAGTCATCGATTTTATGATAAGTGATAACGGTCACTATCATGTACCGCTACTGCTTAGCGCACATGGCTACAGCACATATCGCGGCTCTTAGTTATGTAGTTATGTAGTTATGTAGCATCACCATATAAAAGAACCTCATAAAAGAACGTCGCCATAGCAAAACGCGTCGAAAGATTGAAAAAAGCTGAACAAAAGAAAATTGTAAAAAGGACATTTGCAACATGGGCGCTTATTATCTCGATTGGTTTAACTTATTTTTTCGCTGGTTCCACGTCATCGCTGGCGTGGCATGGATTGGTGCGTCTTTTTACTTTGTTTGGCTAGATCTTAGTTTACGTAAACCACCACAGTGGAAGGCTGACAAAGGAATTTCAGGCGACTTATGGGCGGTACATGGTGGCGGCTTTTATGAAATTGCCAAATACAAGCTTGAGCCCGAAGAGATGCCAAAGACCCTGCACTGGTTTAAATGGGAAGCTTATACTACTTGGCTGACAGGTATGGCGATGCTCTCTATCGTCTATTATGCCAATGCGACTGCCTACTTGATTGATCCCAGCAAAGTCGATTTTGGTAGTAGTATCGGTGCCATCTCGACCAGTTTGTTATTTTTATTCGGCAGCTATTTCATTTATGAAGTGATTGTCCGCAGCCATTTGGGCAAAAACTCGTTTATTTTTAGCACCATTATTTTTATCCTATTAATCATCGCCTGCTGGGGTTCTTATCAGCTATTTAGTGACCGTGCTTCGTTCATTCATATCGGTGCTATCTTAGGTACGGTGATGGCAGGTAATGTGTTCTTTGGCATCATGCCCGCTCAACGAGCGCTGGTAGAATGCGTGAGGCGTGGCGAAAAACCAGGCAAAGAAGTAGCGGACTTGGCACTACAAGCAAAAAACCGCTCGCTGATGAACAACTATTTTACCTTACCGCTGATCTTTACCATGATTAGCAATCATTATCCGATGATGTACTCTCATGCTCACGGCTGGTTGGTATTGGTATTTGTGGGTATCATCACGGCTATTGTACGTCACTATTTTAACCAAAAGCATTTAGACAATCATAAGCCGCGTTATTTGGTCATCCCTGCTGTCTTAACCGTATTGTTAATTATTTGGATGCGCCCAGAACCAATTGAGCCATTACCTGCTGTCACTGCTGTCACTGCTGTCACTGCTGCAGCCGCTGCTGAAACGGCGACACCAGATAATGTGCCACCAACAACTACTGCTAGTGCAGTCGACGATTCTACTATAAGCACTGATGCAGCCTCAAATGAAAATATCACTGCCGACGTCGTGCCAGTAACTGCCTCTGCTGATGATGCCATTATGGATGTCGTGCACACGCGCTGTAGCACGTGCCATGCCGCTCAGCCTACTCAGCAAGGATTTGCCGCGCCGCCAGCTGGTATCATCTTGCAGACACCAACCGACATGAAAACTCATAAAGCAAAAATCGTCACTGCTGTACAAACAGGCTATATGCCACTGGGTAATCTCACAAAATTGACGGATGAAGAACGTCAGCAAATGGTGGCTTATGCATCAGGGTTATAAATAAAGGCCGTAGATAAATATTATATGGATCCAAAGTTACGCCTTATTTTGCTTTAATTGACTTAAGTTGCTTTAAAATATTTAGGATATATTGACAATGACCAAAAAAATAATCAGCGATTTCAATCAAGACGCCTACCCTCGCGACTTAAAAGGCTATGCTGACAAGCCGCCAAAAGCCAGCTGGCCAGGCAGCGCTAAAATCGCTGTACAGTTCGTCCTCAATATCGAAGAAGGCGCAGAAAATAGCGTGATTCATGGTGACGGTCAATCAGAGCAGTTTTTATCGGATGTCTTGGGTACGCCAGAGTTTAACAATCGTCATCAGTCGATTGAGTCGGCATTTGAGTATGGTAGCCGTGTGGGTGTTTGGCGAGTATTAGACACTTTTAAAGAATATGGTTTGCCTATTACGACCTTCACTTGCGCTGCTGCTGCCGAAAAAACACCGCATATTATCAAGCGAGTATTAGAAGATGGGCACGAAATCGCCAGTCACGGTCTACGCTGGATTACTTATCAAAATATGTACCGCGAGACCGAGCGCGAGCATGTGCGCCGTGCCACTGAAATATTCGAACGCATGATCGGTGGTCAGCCGCTTGGTTGGTACACGGGACGAGATAGCCCGAATACTCGTGAGTTGGTCGCCGAACAAGGTGGCTATATTTATGACTCAGACTCTTACGCGGATGAGCTCCCTTACTGGCTCAATGTCAAAGTAGAAGACGGTAACAAAATCGCTCGTAAGCCGCATTTGGTCATTCCCTATACCTTAGAGACCAATGACATGCGCTTTGCATCAAGCCCAGGCTTTACCAACGCCGAGCCTTTTTATCAATACTTAAAAGACAGCTTTGATACCTTATACGAGGAAGGCGCACACACACCCAAGATGCTGACAATCGGTTTGCACTGCCGCATCATTGGTCGCGCCGGTCGCATCGTTGCCCTCAAAAAGTTTTTGCAATATATCACCAGCAAGCCCGATGTGTGGGTATGCCGCCGTGATGACATTGCCAAACACTGGTATAAAAACCATCCAGCCACAGCCGATAACACTGCAAACTGGATGTAACCATACGTTTAGACACAAATTTATTGCGGCACAACACCACTAAGGAACATCAACAATGTCAACAAAGAGTACTTATTACGCACCAACTGGCGGATTGCCTCCACAAACACAACTGCTATCTGATCGCGCTATCTTCACCGAAGCTTATGCCATTATTCCCAAACGTGTACTGACCGACATTGTTATTAGCTATCTGCCGTTTTGGACAGGTATGCGCATGTGGGTGCTTGCACGCCCACTTTCAGGTTTCTCTGAGACTTTTTCACAGTATATCGTCGAAGTTGAGCCTAATGGCGGCTCAGAAAAGCCTGAGCTAGATGCAAACGCTGAAGGGGTTATATTCATCGTTGAAGGTGAAATGGATATTACTATTGAAGGCGTATCGCATCATCTTGAATCGGGCGGTTATGCTTTCTTACCACCTAGCTGCAAATGGTCATTGAAAAACAATAGCGACAAGCACGTTAAATTCCATTGGATTCGTAAAGCTTATCAACACTGTGAAGGAATTGATGTGCCTGAAGCCTTTGTAACCAGCGATCATGATGTTGAAGCGATTGAGATGCCGGGTACTGATGGCGTATGGGCAACCACCAGATTTACCGAGCAGTCGGATATGCGTCACGACATGCATGTGAATATCGTGACTTTCCAACCAGGTGGCGTGATTCCATTTGATGAAACGCATGTGATGGAACATGGTTTGTATGTCCTAGAAGGTAAAGCCGTCTACCACTTAAATGGTGAATGGGTAGAAGTGGAAGCGGGCGACTTTATGTGGCTACGCGCATTTTGCCCACAATCTTGTTACGCCGGCGGACCGGGTCCATTTAGATATTTACTATACAAAGACGTGAATAGACATATGCCATTTATTCGCCCAGCACGATAAGCCCTGCGCAATAAATAATAACCAGAACAACAAAGCATTCAGAACGATGAGCAATATAGCGGCATAATCGTTCATTCGAATATGTCATTTATTCCCAGATGTTGATTTAATTCGCGTACGGGCTTATGGCAAAGTGGCTCATAGCAATTATAAACAGTGATCACCAAAAGTAAGGCAAAGTCATGAGTACTCTTATGAAGACTACGATCGTTGCAAGACCTTTAACCAAAGCTGAGTTTGCGCCCTACGGCACCGTAATCGAACCCTATGACAAGGAAGCACAGACGCCTGAAAATAGCTACCATATCAATAAAGGCTATGCCTGCCGCCATCACGCCATCGCTGAAGCCAAACTGGACGGCGGCGATGTCGGCATGAGTATCTTCCGCGCCAAAAAGCGTGAGTTCCCTATTGCCTTATCGGTCATGGAATATCATCCGTTTGGCACGCAAGCATTTTTTTCAATGAATGGTCAGGATTATATCGTCATCGTTGCGCCTGCTGGTGCGCCGCCACAGTCTGCGGATGATTTGACCGTGTTTTATGTCCAATCTCATCAAGGTGTGCAATACGATGCCAATGTCTGGCATCATCCGCTACTTGCCCTCGGTTGTGACTCTGATTTTTTGGTGATAGATCGTATCAATGGCGAAGGCAAAAACTGTTATGAGCTAGATATAGAGGATTGGCAGGTGCAAATTGAACTTGCCAGTGAGCACTCTTCCGTTTAATTAGGGTCTGTAAACGAGCTGTTAACCATTTATAAATATAAAGCCAGTTAATAAAGATTAGCTGGCTTTATGTTTATAAATTTGGGATCCATCCTATATAAATAATCATCTTCCAAAACACAGTGCCCATTTAACAGCAGTAGCAAAACATCTGCATAGGCTACTTGCCTTTTATGTACTATCGTACTAGAATGCTGAAACGAAGTAAGCTTCCCTTTTCTTTTCCATTAAGATGAATGTTATGAGCACAGACCCTTATCAAAGCTTATTAAGCCATTTAGCCAGTTGTCATGACATCACCGCTATCGACCTGCTATTCAGTGCGCTATTGACGGAAAAAGAGCAGCAGGAAATCGCCAATCGTATCCGCATTTTTGACTTGCTTGAGCGCGGTGTCACCCAGCGCGAGATATCTGAGCAGCTAGGTGTCGGTATCGCTACCGTCTCGCGCGGCGCCAAAGCCATGCAAGTTCACGATGTGAGTGCCTTACTAATGACTCATAGACATGACTCATAGAAAACATTCATAAAAGACACAGCTGAAAAGGCCGCCTAATTAATCAGAAACTAGAGTTTTAAATTCTCTTACTTTTTATTTGATCAACCATTGAACCAATTTGGATATTGTTATGACCTCTCCTAATTCAAAACCTAACCAACCTGCTGCTATTGATATCCCTAGTAAACCACAGCGCATTAAACTCACGCAGGATATTGATTTTTTTGCGTTGTTCAAACGTATTGAGCGCGCTTTTGAGACCTGTTATCTGCTTGAATCATTGGGCGAAGATGGACATATGGCGCGGCATCATGCGATTGGTTTTGATCCAGTGATGACCATTGCTGCCATCGATCGTGCAACCCTCGCGATTACTGATAATAAAACTGCTGAAACCACTCATTATCAAACGGATAATCCTTACGAGCTACTGCGCAAAATTACGCCGCAGCACGTAATTGCTCGCGACCAAAGCGGTGGTCTTGTCGGTTATTTGGGTTACGACAGTGTCAATTTCTTTGAACCCAGTCTCAATGCTAAAGCGAGCGATGACTTTGAACCGTTTAAATTTGGCGTATATTTGGATGGTCTAACGCTCGATAAGATGACCGGTGAGATTTTCTACTTTTACTATCCAACTGCACAGCAAGAAAATCGCATCGAGCAAATCAAAGCGCTACTTGATGAACAAATTCCAAGCTATGAGCCACCGACGGTTGCGTTTTTAGGTGATGGTATGAGCCAAGAACAGCATGCTAAAGTTGTCATGCAAGTCAAAGAAGACATCATCTCAGGGCGTATCTTTCAGTGTGAGGTTGGCTTTAAATCCAAATACCGCATTGCCGGCGATAAAATGCCCATTTATGAGAAATTGCGTTCGGTCAATCCATCGCCGCACATGTATTTTATGAAATTTGCCCAGCAATGCATCATTGGAGCGTCACCAGAGCTGCTATTTCGCTTGCGTCAAGGTGAGATGGAAACCTATCCACTGGCAGGTACTGCCAAGCGCGGTGTCGATGTCATCGAAGACCGACAGCTTGCCCGTGCATTGCTCAACGATGCCAAAGAAATTGCCGAGCACAATATGCTAGTCGATTTGCATCGCAATGACATTGGCCGTGTGGCACAATTTGGCACCGTCAAAGTACGTAGTCTCATGGATATCAAACGCTTTTCTCATGTGCAACATATCTCGTCTGAGATCGTCGGAATCTTGCATCCTAATGAAGATATGTTTAGCGCCCTTGCCAGCAACTTCCCCGCCGGTACTTTGTCAGGCGCGCCAAAAGTTGAAGCGATTAAAGTCATCAATGAGCTAGAACCAGATGGTCGCGGTGCTTATGGTGGTGCGCTTGGATCGTTTAATTTCAATGGCGATTGTATTTTTGCCATTCCTATTCGCAGCCTATTCATCAACGGCGAATCCGCTTATGCGCAAACCTGTGGTGGTAATGTTTATGACTCCAATCCTGCTGATGAATATCTAGAAATTCAGCGTAAATTGTCTGCTATGAAAGTGGTATTAGACAGTTTTATGAACCCGTAAATTGCTTATATTTTGCCAAAGAGTTGATAACCCATGAATGTTTTAATTATAGATAACTACGACTCCTTTACCTTTAATCTTTACCAATATATCGGCGAGATTTTGCAGACGATGGACGGCGATAAAGCCGCGAACGTCATGGTTAAACGTAATAATGAGATAACGTTAGCAGATGTACAGGCAATGAATCTTGACCGCATTATCATCTCACCGGGTCCTGGTGCCCCTGACGACCCCACCTACTTCGGTATTTGTGCCGAAGTAATTGAAGTCATGGGTAAGACGACGCCGCTACTAGGTGTCTGCTTAGGTATGCAAGGGATTGCGCATGTGTTCGGCGGCGATGTGGTACGAGCGAGCGTGCCGATGCATGGCAAGGTATCCTCCATTCGCCATGATGGCGCGGGTGTCTATCAAGGCTTGCCACAAGAGATTGAAATCATGCGTTACCACTCCTTGATGGTAAAAGCGGATACCTTACCAGATTGCTTGACTGTCACAGCTGTCGTCGCCAATAATGCTCATGCTGAGTTCAGCCTAACCGAATCTGCGCTAGCAGGTGAGGAGATTATGGGACTACAGCATAAAGACTATCCCATTCAAGGTGTGCAGTTTCACCCAGAGTCATTTGCGACGGAAGGTGCCAAACGCTTGCTGACGAATTTTTTACTACAAGTGTAAATCTTGATGCTTAAGTTTGGGGGATATGACACCAAAGGGTGATAAGCTAAAGACATAAGCTAAAAACAAGCGTACCTCTAACTCAAATAAATTGAATTTTATGTCTAACTGACTTGTGTTCGAACTTAATTAACGCTTTAATGATAGACTGAAAAAACAAACAAAAGACAGCCCTTACTCGGGTTGTCTTTTTCTTATTTCAGTATTGTATGACGCCATTAGCTACAAGGCTTGGAAAGTTTGAGGTTTTGAGTTTGGGCATAGGTTTTGATATAACATAAAAATAGAGAGCTATATGGCAAATACCGATGGCGTAATGTCAGCACGTCAGTCATGGATAGGCACCATTCAAATTATCACAGCCGCTGTCTGCTGGGGTACCTTGGGGATATTCTCGACCTACCTCAATCAAATCGGCTTTAGTGGCTGGCAGATTACGATCTTACGTATCGTGACCGCGGCTTTTCTTATTCTTGTCATGCTACCAAAATTATGGCCGCATCTTATCAAGCTTCGTCGAAAGCAGTGGCTTGGGCTGGCATTGCAGTCTTTGATTGGCGTACTTGGTATGTCGGTATGCTACTTTTTTGCTGTGATCTATGTCGGTGCTGGCCCTGCGGTTGCCTTGCTTTATACTGCGCCTGTATTTAGCTTATTGTTTTCCGCATTCTTGCTTGATGAATCTATCACTCGCCAGTCGGCATTACTGGCGCTCATGGCGGTATTTGGTGTTGGATTGACGATGCTTGGTGAGCAAGCGCAAGTCAACTGGGGCATCCTATTAGGACTGCTAGCAGGCGTCTGTTATTCCTTATACGGGGTACTGGGCAAGCGCGCGATGCACGATGCTCACCCTGCGCCTTTGGTGTTTTTTACCTCTATTATCATCAGTGCTGGTGTACTGCTCTTATTACCTGAAACCTATCAAACCTATGGGCGGTTATTGAGCTTACCTTTACATACGTGGGGCTATGCTTTAGGGTTGTCTTTGATTGGAACCGTCGTGCCCTTTGCCCTTTATATGAAAGCATTAGAGAAATTACCTGCCACTCGTGCATCAGTATTTACGATTTTTGAGCCATTGACTGCCATTGCCCTTGCCATACTATTACTGCATCAATCCTTATCTTGGATTCAATATGTGGGCGTGGTGTTAATCTTACTGGCAGCTTTATTTAATGCCATATTAAACGGCACTGCCACTCGCGTACCACGCTGGCTAAAAAGACGACAAAGAATTTAGTGGTGACTTTTGATTGTTTTAAATAGTTTTATATCTGTATTATCAAACGAAAAAAATCCCCAACTATAATTAATAGCTGGAGATTTTTTATTGGAACGTTACTTTAGAGCAAAGCATTGACACCATAGACAGTTGCTAAATAACTTGGATTGTCTTGATAATATTACTGTTCAATACGCTGCAAAAAGGCCTGCGTACGTGGATGAGTAGACACTTCAAACATCTGCTTAGCGCTACCTTCTTCGACCACATGACCATCCTCAATTAACACCACATGATCCGCCACATCACGAGCAAATTTAATCTCATGAGTCACAACGACCATCGTCCAGCCTTCAGATGCCAGTTGCTTCATCGTGCCCAGTACATCTTGTACCAATTCAGGATCGAGCGCAGACGTTGGCTCATCAAATAATAATAATGACGGCTCGATAGCCAGTGCACGAGCAATGCCAATACGTTGCTGCTGACCACCAGAGAGCTGGAACGGATACAGATCTGCCTTATCCGATAAGCCTACTTTATCAAGTAATGCCAGTGCCTGTTCGCGGGCTTGCGCCTTAGTTTGCCCTTGCACTACCGTCGGCCCAAGCATTAAATTCTCAATCGCGGTCTTGTGTGGAAACAAGTTATAAGACTGAAATACCATGCCTGATTTACGCTGCAGCGCCAGCAATGTTTTTTTCTTAGGCTTGGTAGCGAAATCAACCGTTAAGCTACCATCATCAAAAGCAATGATGCCTTGATCAGGAATTTCCAGCGCATTCAAGCAGCGTAAAAAAGTGGTTTTACCAGACCCTGACGGTCCTAATATCACCACTACCTTGCCTTTTTCGATGGTCAAGTCGATGCCTTTAAGCACTTGATTGCCACCAAAAGCTTTGTGAATATTAGTGACTTGAATCATAAAGCTTCCTGTTGTACTGATATCTGTTTGCTAATAACACACGCTTATCGACGCGGCATTACCATCCTATGCTGTCCAAATTATCAAGGGTTTATTTCGCCACGTAGCGATCAAGTCTGGTTTCAAGCTTACCTTGAATAAAGGTTAAGAACAGACAAATACCCCAATAAATAATCGCCGCTTCGGTGTAGACCAACATAAATTCATAGTTACGTGCCGTGATGATTTGCGCCTGTTTAAATAGCTCGGTTACCAATACCAATGACGCCAAAGACGTGTCTTTTACTAGGCTAATAAAGGTATTGGATAACGGGGGTACTGACACCCGAAGTGCTTGCGGCAAAATGACATGGCGAAAGGTTTGTAGATACGTCAAGCCTACGGTCGAGCCTGCTTCCCACTGCCCTTTTGGAATGGACAAAATAGAGGCACGCACCGTCTCCGATGCATAAGCGCCAATATTTAGCGAAAAGGCAATAATCGCTGAGGGAAAAGGATCAAGCTTTACCCCGATACTTGGCAAGCCATAGAAAATAATAAATAGCTGAACCAGCATTGGTGTCCCGCGAATGGCGGACACATAAATACGCGCAAGTCTGTATATGATTTCATGGAACCAGCCAGCACGCGGTACGATACGAATCAGCGCCACTATCAGCGCAATAGCCATACCAATCGCAAATGAGATCAACGCCAGCGGTATCGAATAATAAATACCGCCTTTAAGCATTGGCCAAAATGAATTGATGACAATTTGCGCCCGCGCAGGATCCATAAATGGTAGTAGTGCCAGTAACTCAGCTAGCATTGACGTGATAGACGCTAGCATTATTTTTGTTGACTTATATCAGCACCAAAGAACTCTTCGCTAAGCTTGGTCAGCGTCCCATCAGCTGCTAATGCGACCATTGCTTCATTCAATTTTGCCACCACAGCGTCATCCCCTTTGATGAGTACTAGACCTGAACCAGTCTGCTCACTCGCAGGCGCTGTCAGCTTGATCTCAAGTGCTGCATCTGGGAATTTTTTGAGATAATCCAATACTGCCAGATTGTCATTCATCGTGAAGTCAGCACGGTCTTGCTTAACCAGTTGAATCGCTTGCGCCATACCATCGACAGGGACGATTTCTGCGCCGTAGCGTTCTGCAAGCTCACCATAGTTGCTGCTCAGTGATTGCGCAGTACGCAGACCTTTTAAACCTTCCCACGAGCTATAACGATTGTCATCAGTCGGTGCTAGTACAACCGCGCCCGACCAGCTATATGGCATGGCTTTGTCATACTTAGCCAAACGCTCAGGCGTGGTCAAGCTTACTTGATTTGCCACCATATCGAAGCGTTTTGAGTCAAGACCTGCCAGCATAGCATCCCACTGGGTCTCTTTAAATTCGACGTCTACGCCCAGTTTATCCGCAACCGCACGTGTCACTTCGACATCATAGCCAGTTAGCTTGCCACTCTCATCATGATAAGTGAATGGCGGATAAGTACCCTCTGTACCGACGTTGATGGTGCCACCATTATTGATACGTTGCAGCAAATCAGAGCCACCCGTCGCGGCACTGTCTGTCGCATTGGTTTCTGCTTCATTGGTAGGAGACTGACCACAAGCGGCAAGTAGCATAGTACTGGCGGCAAGTGCTAAAAGAGTACGACGTTTCATAAGACGTCCTTATAAGAGTGAATGAATAATGCAAAAAGGTATCGTGCCAATAAAACCATAGCAACAAATAAGGATAAGACCAGCACAGGCAAATACTATAATAAAGTACTTGCGCCGCATTATTTAGCTTTGGCTGCTCGATTTGAGGATGCTCAGCATATTTTTCAATACTGTTTCTATATTATCTTTGAATTTTTGGACATTTTTTAGGTAGATCTTAACGTTATTATTGCCTATTAAATAGCCATTTATTCATATACTAGCGCACTTCAGAAATAATAAACGTACAAAAACAGTGAGCATGCGTAAGACTATTATAGTTCACCGGAGAATTGATAACGATCGCCTGCATGCCACATCTTCACAAAGGTCAATACTCGACCTGCTGAATACGTCTGACGACGCAATACCAATGTCGGCGACTGCGGTGCGATTTGCAGTAGCGCGGCTATCTCATCTGGTGCCGCCAGTGCACGAATGGTATAGCTACCGCGCTCTAGTGGACTTTTGGCAATGAGATAATCACTGGTGTTGACCACACTAAAATCCTGCTCAATAAATTCTGGCACTTTTTGCGCATCCACCCAGCGCTCTTCAAACTGTATGGGCTGACCATCCGCAAAGTGAATGATTTTTACCTCGTATAAAACAGCAACGTCGCTACTACTATCTGCGCCAGTACTGTCATCCATTACGGTTGTATCAGCGCTTGTATCAGCGCTTGTATTAGAAGACACAGCTACTTTATTAATATCAAATTTACGCCGTAATTCATCATCCAACATCGCAGCCGTAAGTATGCGTTTACTCACCACTTGCGCCTGATAATCACGATTGGCAGATTTTAAATCCTGCGCGATATTGCGCACTTCTACAAAGGTATGATTGAACTGCTGCTGGGCGACAAACGTCCCCGACCCTTGCCGGCGCTCTAGCACTCGCTCTTCGCTCAGCTCTTTTAGGGCGCGATTGACCGTCATACGCGATACGCCAAACTCTTTTGCCAACGCCATTTCTGTAGAAATTGCATTGCCCGCTTGCCATTTACCCGAGTGAATATTGTCTAATATGGCGTTTTTTATGCGCTGATATGCCGGAATCGTCTTTGTCATGTCCGTGTTTAACCGTTAGTTTTACCAATAATAGTAGCGCCATACTATCACGAGATAACGTCATGAACCTTGGCAAAATACTGTGACATTTATCTATCTACCAAAACCCTCACAAAAATAATTGAGTCATTCATAAAATATTGCTTGCATGAAAAAAGTATCTTTGATAATTTGTATATACAACTTTACGACAGTGCTAAAAAATCTGCGTCATCTAATCGATGTTTCGCTGAATTTATAGACTGACTGTAAAACACTTACTTTGATTACTTTATCGTCTTAACAGATATCACAAGGATATGATAATGACTACTGACCATGGAACCAATAAAGAGACTAAGCTGACTCGCCGTGATGAGAGCCGCGAAATCGCCGCGCCCACTGGCAGTACTCTACATTGTAAAAGCTGGCTAACCGAAGCGCCTTATCGTATGCTGCAAAACAATTTGCATCCTGATGTGGCCGAAAACCCAAAAAGCTTAGTCGTCTACGGTGGTATCGGACGCGCAGCCCGCAATTGGGAAAGCTACGATCAAATCTTAGCGTCATTAAAAGAATTGGAAGACGATGAGACGTTGCTCGTGCAATCAGGCAAGCCAGTTGGCGTGTTTCAAACGCACGAAAATGCCCCGCGTGTATTGATTGCAAACTCTAACCTTGTACCACGCTGGGCCACGTGGGAGCACTTTAACGAGCTCGATCGCAAAGACTTGATGATGTATGGTCAAATGACCGCGGGTAGCTGGATTTATATTGGCACGCAAGGCATCGTCCAAGGTACTTACGAGACCTTTGTAGAAGCAGGTCGTCAGCATTATGATGGTAGCTGGGCAGGACGTTGGATTTTAACCGCGGGTCTGGGCGGTATGGGCGGCGCGCAGCCACTTGCGGCTACTTTTGCAGGGGCAACTTCACTGAACATTGAGTGCCAACAGTCTAGTATCGATTTCCGCTTGCGTACTGGTTATGTCGATAAGCAAGCCGATGATCTCGACCATGCTTATGAATTGATCAAACAGCATACCGACGCAGGTGAAGCGGTCTCTATTGCCCTACTTGGTAATGCCGCAGATATCCTACCTGAAATGGTCAAGCGTGCGCACGATGGTGGCATGAAGCCTGATTTGGTCACTGACCAAACCTCAGCACATGACTTGATCAATGGTTACTTGCCAGTTGGCTGGACAGTAGAAGAATGGAAAGCTGCGCAAGAGGATTCAGAGCAACATTCAGCACTCACCAAAGCAGCCGCTCAGTCTTGTGCCGTACACGTACAGGCGATGCTAGATCTACAAGCGATGGACATTCCAACGACCGATTATGGCAATAACATTCGTCAAGTGGCTTTTGATGAAGGCGTTAAAGATGCCTTTAATTTCCCAGGTTTTGTCCCCGCTTATATTCGTCCGCTGTTCTGCCAAGGTAAAGGCCCATTCCGCTGGGTGGCGCTGTCAGGTGATCCAGAAGATATCTATAAGACCGATCAAAAAATCAAAGAGCTGTTCCCTGAAAACCAACATATCCATCGCTGGTTAGATATGGCAAAAGAGCGTATTCAGTTTCAGGGTTTGCCTGCCCGTATTTGCTGGTTAGGTCTTGGTGAACGCGATAAAGCTGGCTTAGCATTCAATGAAATGGTCAAAAACGGCGAGCTAAAAGGCCCTATCGTCATTGGTCGTGACCATTTAGACACAGGCTCAGTGGCTAGTCCAAATCGCGAAACAGAAAGTATGAAAGATGGTTCAGATGCGGTATCTGATTGGGCATTATTGAATGGTATGCTCAACGTCGCAGGCGGCGCAACTTGGGTATCGCTGCATCATGGCGGCGGCGTTGGCATGGGTTACTCGCAGCACTCAGGTATGGTCATTGTCGCAGATGGCACTGATGCCGCTGCCAAACGCTTGGCGCGGGTACTGGTCAATGATTGCGGCTCAGGCGTTATGCGTCATGCGGATGCAGGTTATGAGCTAGCGATCAAAACAGCGAAAGATTATGGTCTAAATTTGCCGATGATTAAGTAGCATACCCTTTATCCTTATAAGTGATTACTTGACATAAGGATATCATCGACATTTTATCAAGGAGGATAATATGATTGAGCAAAATACGACACTAAATCTCAAGGATGCAGCAGCGACACCAACTGAAGCACTACTGTCTAAACCTGTAGCGTTACTGCAGTTGATAGTCTTTAGTGCTATCGGTTTGGTCATGTTTTTTGTGCCATTTACCATTGGTGAGAAAAGCACGATTTTGTTCGATCATGGGGCAACTTATCTGGTCAATCAGCAGCATACATTGTCTGTGACGTTATTGTTTTTACTGATGATCTTTGGGGTAAGCAAGCCATTTATAGACGGCTCATGGCGTAAAAACATCACCCATATAATCATGACTGTTTTTAAAATCATTGGTCTGATACTGGCAGTGATGTATGTTGCTGACGTAGCGCCTGCCTTTATGATGGAAAAGGACATGCTGCCGTTTTTGTTTGAAAAACTGGCATTACCAGTTGGTATGATTGTACCGCTTGGGGCATTAATTTTAGCATTTTTGGTGGGTTTTGGTTTGCTCGAGATGGTCGGTGTGCTCATGCAGCCGATCATGAAACCTATCTGGAAAACCCCAGGTTCATCAGCGATTGATGCCGTCGCATCCTTTGTTGGTAGCTACTCTATCGGGCTGCTCATTACTAATCGCGTGTATTTGCAAAAGCAATATTCAGCGCGCGAAGCCATTATCATTGCGACTGGATTTTCGACCGTATCAGCGGCATTTATGGTCATTGTTGCCAAAACGCTTGGTCTGATGGAGTTTTGGAACCTATTTTTTTGGTCTACGCTAGTGATTACCTTTATCGTTACTGCGATTACTGCTCGTATTCCACCCATTAGCCTTGTTGATGATAGCGTTGAACGTCCCGCTTTAGACCATAGACGTGGTACACGTCTGGCGGCAGCATTTGATTTAGGTTTGTCCACTTCGCGCCGTGCCACTGACCTAAAACAAATCTTATGGTCTAACTTTCGCGATGGGCTGACGATGGCAGCGGCGATTGTGCCTTCTATCATCGCGGTTGGCTTGACAGGATTGATATTAGCAAAGTATACGCCTGTATTCGATGCTTTAGGCTTGCTTCTTTATCCATTTACATGGCTTAGCGGCTTACCAGAGCCTCTGGTTGCCGCCAAAGGTATGTCAGCGGGATTGGCTGAAATGTTCTTGCCAGCACTACTCCTCAGTGAGGCTGATATATTGACTCGCTATGTTGCAGGGGTCATCTCTATTAGCAGCGTGTTGTTTTTCTCTGCCATGATTCCTTGTGTACTTGCCACTGAAATACCATTATCTGTCGGCAAAATGGTCATTATCTGGTTCGAGCGCGTGGTACTCAGTATTTTATTGGCTGCGGCATTCGGACATCTAGCCATGTACTTCAACTGGATTGGCTAAAGAAACAAATTTAATAACAGGTATTACGTTAACTAAAAACATTTAAAAAACGTCATTTCAACAAAGACATGAATCAAAAATAATATAACCCATATGTCTTACAATACTAGGATCACCCTATGAACGATATCAAAAAATTAACGCTACACCCTCGCCAGCTTAGCTTTAAGATGCTACGTGATATCTATGAGCAACCTGTCATATTGACATTACCTGAGAGTGCTTATAAAGCTATCGATGCCTCACACGAAGATGTGCGTACGATTATTGCCAGAGACAAAAGCGCTTATGGAATCAATACTGGTTTTGGCCTGTTAGCAAAGACCCGTATCAGTGATGATCAGCTTGAGCTACTTCAGCGCAACTTGATTGTTTCTCACTCAGTAGGTACTGGTGAAGCACTTCCTGCTGGCGTGGTACGACTGATTATGGTGATGAAAGTGGCCAGCCTAGCACAAGGTGTATCAGGCGTACGCCGCGAGGTAGTGGACAGCTTACTTGCCTTAATCAATAATCAAATCACGCCAAATATTCCGGCAAAAGGGTCTGTTGGTGCTTCTGGTGATTTAGCGCCTTTATCACACATGACGCTTGCAATGATGGGTGAAGGTGACGTGTTTGTCGCTGGCAAAAAAGTGCCTGCAGCAGACGCGCTAGCACAGCATGGACTTGAGCCAATTACCCTAGCAGCCAAAGAAGGCCTTGCGCTTATCAATGGCACGCAAGTCTCAACCGCATTGGCATTACGGGGTTATTTCTTAGCGCGTGATTTGCTGGAGACAGCAACTATCGTTGGCTCCCTATCAATTGATGCTGCCAAAGGATCGGACTCACCATTTGATGCGCGTATTCATGAAGTGCGTGGTCATCATGGTCAAATCGAAATCGCCAAAGCACACCGTCAGCTAATCAAAGGCAGTGCCATTCGTGCCTCACATGATGGCGAGCAAGACGATAGAGTTCAAGACCCTTACTGCTTGCGTTGTCAGCCGCAAGTCATGGGTGCCTGTCTTGATATCATCAATCAAGCAGGTAAAACGCTACTAATCGAATCCAATGCCGTCACTGACAATCCGCTAATTTTTAATAACGAAGATGGCCCAGTGGCTATATCAGGTGGTAACTTCCATGCTGAGCCAGTCGCTTTTGCCGCTGATATTTTAGCCTTGGCAATTGCCGAGATTGGTTCTATGTCTGAGCGCCGTGTGGCCTTACTTATCGATGCGACGCTGTCAGGTGGTCTGCCGCCATTCTTGGTTGATAACGCTGGGGTCAACTCAGGCTTTATGATCGCCCATGTGACCGCAGCCGCGCTGGCATCAGAGAATAAATCTATCGCTCACCCAGGCAGTGTCGACAGTATCCCAACCTCTGCCAATCAAGAAGACCATGTATCGATGGCCACCTATTGCGCACGCCGCCTATACGAGATGGCGCAAAACACCGCGACCATCATTGGCATTGAGCTATTAGCTGCTGGTCAAGGTATCGATTTCCATCGTGGATTAGATACGTCAGAGCCCTTGACTGTGGCGCATCAAAAACTACGTGAGCAAGTGACTTTCTATGATAAAGATCGCTACCTCGCCCCAGATATTGAAGCGGCCAAGCAGTTGGTATTAGACGGTACGCTTGCTGAACATTGGCAGTCACTACGCAGCGATTGGTACGAGTCTAAATAAATATTAATGGGCAGAGAACAGCGATGACAATAGCGAGAACAACAGCAACGACTACCACTCACATTGGCCACACCCCTGCTGATATGACCCAATGGACAGGGCGCGCCGAGCCATTTGAGACGGTACGCGCCCGCTATTGGTATCAGCTTGCTCAGCCTTATGAGAGTCAAAATATTGGGCTAATTGGCTTTGCATGTGATCAAGGGGTCAGACGTAATCAAGGCCGCGTGGGTGCTAGAGCAGCCCCGCCATTAATTCGTCGAGCATTTGCTACGCTGCCAGTCATCGCTGAATTGCAACAGCGCTTTGATGGACAATTATCAACCTTATTGGGTGATGCTGGTGACATTCATTGTCACGACGATGATGACTTTGCCACGAATACTCTTGAACAAGCTCAGATTAAATATGCTGAGGAAGTGAGCGCTATCGTCAAGCAAGGCGGTTTGCCTATCGGATTGGGCGGTGATCATGCCATCGCTTACGGCAGCTTTTTAGGGTTATGGCAGGCTTTAGAAAGTCAAAACGATACAACTATCAGCACACATACAGCACCTACTATCGGAATTATTAATTTTGATGCCCACCTTGATATTCGTCAGTCTGATGTAGCGACCTCTGGGACACCGTTTCGCCAAATTGCCGAGCACCTTGATGCACATGGTCAGCCCTTTCATTATTGCTGTATTGGCGTCAGTCGCTTCTCTAACACGGCGGCGCTTTTCGATCGCGCTGAGCAATTGGGTGTGCATGTTATCAGTGATGAAGACTGTCACTATCAGCCTTGGCAGATACTTGCTGATCAGGTTATCAGCTTTATCAATCAGGTCGATGTGGTCTATCTGACCATCGATATGGACTGCTTGCCTGCCAGTGTTGTACCCGGTGTGAGTGCCCCAGCGGCTTATGGTATTGGGCTTGGTTTTGTTGAACGCATGGTAAAAACTATTATGGCTACTGGTAAAGTAAAAATGGCCGACATTGCCGAGATTAATCCCACCTTTGATATTGATGCACGTAGCTGTAAAGTTGCGGCAAGACTATTAGCGACTATTATAGAGCAGCATTTACTGGTCATCTAAGTCTTACTAACAAAAATCACTGCCTGCAAAATAATCAGGAGAACATTATGGATGATTCCAATAATACGACAGAGATCACGCTCGACGATGCTAGCATGGCATCATTTGATCATATTTTTATCAATGCCAATCTTGCGACTTTTTCAGCGCAGTATAGTTTTGGCATGTATACAGATGAACATGCAAATAGCATCCCATATGGTCAATTAAACAATGCTGCTATCGGTATTAAAAATGGCAGCATTGCTTGGATTGGTGAGCACAATCAAATCACTGCTCATCTGACTCACTATCAAGACCACCAAATCACAGACGTAGATGGTAAATGGATAACTCCTGGACTTATCGACTGTCACACTCACATCGTTTATGGTGGCAATCGCAGTAACGAGTTCGAGGCACGTTTGCAAGGTGCTAGTTATCAAGACATTGCGGCACAAGGCGGCGGCATTGTCTCAACTGTCACTGCCACCCGCGCTGCCGATATTGAATCGCTATTTGCACAAAGTGAAAAACGCTTAATCGCACTCATGAAAGAGGGTGTCACCAGTATCGAAATCAAATCGGGCTACGGTTTAGATTTAGACACCGAACGTAAAATGCTCACGGTTGCCCGCCAACTTGGTGACAAGCACAATATCCATGTGAGCACCACGTATCTAGCGGCGCACGCCCTACCACCTGAATACAAGTCTCACGTGCAGGACCGCACAGACGAATACATCGAGCAAGTCTGCGAGTGGCTACCCATCTTGCATTCAGAAGGCTTAGTCGATGCGGTCGATGGCTTTTGTGAAAATATTGCCTTTAGTAGCGATCAAATCAGACGCGTTTTTGAGGTGGCACGCTCATTAAACCTACCAGTCAAACTACATTCTGAGCAATTATCTGACATAGGTGGCAGCGCCTTGGTTGCTGAATATAAGGGTTTATCAAGCGACCATTTAGAGCATGTATCAGAATACGACATTAAAAAAATGGCAGCAAGCAATACCGTTGCAGTTCTATTGCCCGGTGCATTTTATACGCTACGTGACACTAAGTTGCCACCCATTGAGGCATTACGCAGGCACCAAGTACCTATGGCTATTTCAACTGACTGCAATCCTGGCACCTCACCGCTTACCTCATTATTGCTTGCGATGAACATGGGCTGTACGCTATTTTACTTAACGACTGAAGAGGTACTGGCAGGCTCAACCGTTTATGCAGCACAAGCGCTGGGGCTATCTAATAAAGGTAAAATAGAAGTTGGCTGTGATGCAGATTTAGTCCTATGGGATATCGCCCGCCCTGCGGATTTGGCTTATCAGATGGGACTAAACCCTATTAACGGCATTATGGTTCAAGGCAAGTGGCGTGAGACAGTATAGCGAATTTATCTAACTACTCACATTAAAAAAGCCCCAGTCATTGAATGATTGGGGCTTTTTTAATAATAAATGCACAGCTTTGCTATCCCATTTTCAAAAAAACTGAGTAGCGAGAAAAACGACTATTAGCGATACCTATCATATCTATCTATCTATCTGTCTAACTTACTTAGCTATTTCTTAAACTTATTGTTAAATACACTGCCAGTATTGGCATCAACATTTAGCCAAATGATACTATTACCTTTGAGGATATCAGCTTCATAATAGGACGCATGATCACTATAATCTCGGTCGTTTTTAAACTCAATCTCGATAACACGCCCGCCCGATTGTTTTTCAGCAATTTTCATTGCCTGTTTAACATCAATCTTCGCTTGTTTAAGTGCCTTATAATCTACCAGATCATCACTGTCTAATCGTTCCACATCCGTACTAATCACTCTACCATTCATGGCGTCAATTTTGATTTCATAGTTTCGGCTACTGGTTACAAATTCCATCTCATACACACCGCCTTGCGCTTTATCATCATCGTGATCAAAGCTGGCACTCATCAATAGACCAGATGACTTTTTCGCCGCAATATTTATTGCTTGTTGTAAGCTTATTCTACTGGCTTTGGCGGCTTGCACCTCACTTGCTAGCGGTTGCTGCGTAGATGCATAGATTGTCGTAGTTAACATAGCCGCACCCACTACTACTGCAGCATGAGTACCCAAAGTCGTTAGCGAAAATGGCTTGAAAATCTTGCTCATAACGGTCTCCACAAAATTAATCTTATTGAGTGTTCTAAAATTATTATCTTTTAAAAAACACACATTATCAATAGGTCAATCGTATCACTTCATAAAAACCACTTTGACTATTCACGGTAGAGTTAATCCATAAAAAACGCGCCTATCGTTAAAACAGACGCGTTATTCGTTAATAGGTGGCTATGATAAAAGTGCTTAGTTTAAAATACCGTAAGCAACCAATGCATCAGCAACTCGTTTAAAGCCAACGATATTTGCACCAGCCATATAGTTGATATAGCCATTATCCGTTTGACCATACTGTTCTGAGGCATCAGCTGCGCAGTCATGGATATTTCTCATGATATTTTTGAGGCGCAAGTCGATTTGCTCAAAGCTCTTATACTGACGGACTGAGTTTTGTGACATCTCAAGCGCAGAGACTGCTACACCGCCCGCGTTGGCGGCTTTACCTGGGGCATAATGCACCCGGTGCAAACGAATATAGTCGATGGCTTCAGCAGTCAATGGCATGTTGGCACCTTCGACAACGTATGTGATGCCATTTTCAACCATGAGCTTGGCATCTTCTTCATTGACTTCGTTTTGCGTCGCTGATGGAATCGCGATGTCACCTTTGAATTGCCACGGCTTTTGCTTCGCAAACCACTCTCCACCATAAACATCGACGTACTCAGCCAACGGTTTGCTTTTTGCTTTTTGCGCCTTGAGCCAATCAATTTTTTCTTGATTTAGACCCGCTTCATCATACAAAGTCCCTTGTGAGTCTGACACAGTAACGACGATGCCACCCAGCATATGGGCTTTTTCAGCAGCATGTAATGAGACGTTACCAGCACCTGAAACCAATACTCTCTTACCTTTGATATCGTCATTTTGCGCCGTAAGCATGTTTTCTAAGAAATACACCGCGCCATAACCTGTCGCCTCAGTACGCATCAAGCTCCCACCGAAGCCAACGCCTTTACCGGTCAAAACGCCGCCGTATTCATGCGTTAAATTCTTATACATAGCAAACATATAGCTGACTTCACGCCCACCCACGCCAATGTCACCAGCGGGCACATCGATGTCTTTATTCACATAGTGATGTAGCTCACGCATAAAGGCATAGCAAAAACGGCGGATTTCACTGTCTGTTTTGCCTTTGGGATCAAAATCAGAGCCACCTTTACCGCCGCCCATTGGCAATCCAGTCAAAGCGTTTTTGAAAATTTGCTCAAAGCCTAAAAACTTCAACACAGATTGGTTGACAGTCGGATGAAATCTCACGCCACCTTTATAAGGACCTAAGGCATTGCTGAACTGGACACGCCAGCCGCGGTTAACCTGAACTTCACCTTGGTCATTTTCCCAGTTAATACGAAAAGCAATAACGCGGTCAGGCTCAACGAGGCGCTCAAATATTTTAAAAGTATCATATTCTGGGTGGGCGTCGTATAACGGCGCAATCGTAATTGCAACTTCTTTTACCGCTTGAACGAATTCAGGTTGATGTGCATAACGCGCTTCGACTTTTTCGATGGCCTGACTGATACTCATATCTTTTCCTTAGGGTAAAAATGGTGAACGTGCTTACTTACACCGATGTCACGTCGTATGACAACAAACGAGAGGATTGTAGACACTGGTGTAAAACTGAAATTGCCCCGACACGCTGGCTTGTGTAGAGACAAATGGGATTAAAAAAGCTGACTGAATTTATGCCTAGACGCCACATTCAGAGACAAGAACATTTTTTATCTCATAATATATATCATTTTTGAGGCGTATAAGTCTAGTAAATATCACCATCATGAAAAGTTATAAGCGATTTTTATTGGTACAGTCTAGAGTACGCCTTTGCATAGCACCTTGAGATGCCGACTGATGAGCTTACAGATCTCATTGATTGTGCTAAAAATAGTCCTGTATTACTAAAAAATTTTCGTTTTTCTAATCGGTCAATAAATCAAATATTAATGGAAATTTGTGTATTGATAACCGTTAAGTAAAGACGAAAGGTCAATAATCAACACCAAACGGTATAAAAAACCCAAAAACTTGGCTTTTTGCTCGAGCTGATGTATATCAATATTAACAGCAAGGGTTTATAATAGCCGACTTAGTCAACATTTATTCTCCACCATTACTCACTGTTATTTTATCAATTTAATAACCCGTCATAGAGAAAGCGATATGCGTACAGATTCATTCCAGCAAATCTTGGAAGACCTAAACAGCTCATCAGCCGATGTTGAAGCATCTGCCCTTATTTCTAACGATGGTCTGATGATTGCCTCAGCACTACCAACGGGCGTTGATGAAGACCGTGTTGGCGCTATGTCAGCGGCTTTATTGTCATTGGGTGACCGCGCAGGTCGTGAGTTGGCACGTGGTAGTATCGATCGTATTATGATTCAAGGTGAAAAAGGCTACGTGATTATGACCTCATCTGGAGATGAAGCGGTACTTACTATCATGGCAAAACCAAATGCAAAACTTGGTTTGATATTCTTAGATATCAAGCGTGCCTCAGAAGCCCTTGCAAAACTTATCTAATTGATAAATTTGGATTTTTGTCGATAACACATTTTTTATTATTTAACGTCATATAGCACATAGCGCGACTGATAAATATGACTTTAAATCAAAATGAAGTGACTGTCTCATAAAAAATATTTAAGATGGCACACATTATTTGTATGGAATAATGGCCTGATAAATATTGGGACGACGACTGAGTTGAAAGGCAACCTGATGTTATCGACAACTACCACACCAGATTGGCTTTTTAATCATTATAAATATAACGATAAATAAAGGAGATTACGATGGGTTCTCCAATCCCTGATGCACATAAGCCTGATATGCCCGCTGAGCAGATTACTCTGACTTATTATGATGGTACATCACGGACTGTCTATGATACTGGTATTGAACGCCCTTATCCTGATGGCAAGCTGATTGTATCTCGCACCGATTTGGATGGTGTGCTGACTCACGTCAACGATGCTTTTGTCGAAATCAGTGGCTACAGCGTTGATGAGCTTATTGGTCAGCCACAATCTATTTTGCGCCATCCTGATATGCCAAAAGCCGCTTATAAAGATTTATGGGATACTGCAGCGGCTGGGCAAAAATGGCATGGCTACGTTAAGAATTTATGCAAAGATGGTAGTCACTATTGGGTCTATGCGACCGTTGTGCCAAACATTCGTCGCGGCGAAACAGTGGGTTATACCTCGGTACGCCGTAAGCCATCGCGTAGCAAAATCGAAGCTGCTATGGCTCAGTATGCCCAAATGAATCAAAATGAGGAAGGCTAAATCATGACGACACACAATATGTTAATCGCCCCTGATTTTTCTCCTGAGCGTTTTGCAGGCTGGCACATGCTTAATATTTTGATTCAAAAACGTGCCAACCTAAATATGCATCTGAACATACCTACCTCACATGCTGAACAAGAGAAAATCATTGAGGCAGGTGACATTCAAGTTATCTATGCCAACCCATTTGATGCAGCTACTTTGATCCGTGAACAAGGCTATCGCGCTGTTGCACGCCCTATCGGCAAATCGGATGAGATGGTCATTGCTGCTGCGGCAAACAGTGATATCAAGCGCTTAGAAGACATTAAAGCGGGTGCGACCGTAGCAATGGCAGACAACCGTGATGTTAAGCTGATTGGCTTACGCTTGCTAGAAGCTGTGGATATAGAAGAGTCTGATCTTAACTGGGATATCACTGAGACTTATCAGGCAGCTGCCCGTAAAGTCATCAAAGGTGATGCTCAAGCGGCTTTCTTCTTGGCAGAGATTTTTCATAGCTTTTCACGCTTGACCAAAACTCAGCTGTCAGTGCTAATCGAAAGTGATTTGGCAGATATTAGCCATGTATTACTGATTAAAGATGGCTTTCCTGATACAGAAATATTCATGAATGCGATCCTGAACTTGCATAATGATGACGATGGTAAAGAAGCATTGGCTGAACTTGGCATGCCTCAAGGTTTTGAAGCCATGGACGAAGAAGATGCTGAATTTATGATAGATTTGATGCAAACTTTACTTGATTAATTATTACTTATTAATTGGCACGTTGCACCGTTTCGCTTAGTGAAGTCATAGCCTATTGTCACTCAATAGTGGCTATATCATTTTGACCATACGATATTAGCCATAAGCTGTTAGCCATAAGCTGTTAGCCATATAATAGACACTATGACTTAAAGGACACTATTATGTCTGATTTAGACCTTATCAAAGAAAATGAGATGGAGGCGCGCCGAGTATTTCGTTTATATTCGCGTAAAGTGTTTTTGGCACCCAATAACCGTCATTTTCATGAACAACGTATCAATGCCGCATTACTTTTGACCGAAAAAGAGCCGCTGCAAGGTGCCGTCGCAGACTTCTTTTATGGCTGTTGGTATGACATTCCTTACGATGTAAATAACCTGTTTACGCGTATTAAAGATCGCTTGTACCCTCATGTCCAGCAAGGGTTTCGCGACTGTATTAGTAAGAAGCGATATATTCAACGCAATAGTATGCTGGCGACTCGCTGGAGTGTCCTGATATCGCCGTCTCTCAATGAGCAAAAACAGCGATTGCTTATCAGTAGCGATGACGCCAAAGAAATATCCAAAGACATCACCGCTGAGCTCATGCAGGCGCGTGAAGATAAGGATTGGGGCACGATTGAGCAGATCGAAAACGAATTCTTTGCTCACTGTATTGCTCGCAATGATCGACTTGCCTTCTCGTTAGTATGGTTTCGCTTGGGTAAAAGCGACTGGCAGTTCGATGAGCGCTGGAACAACTGTCAACAGCATCTTGATCAGACCATCAAGACCTAATTTATCGCCGATTTAACCCTTTCATCACAATGGTAGCCGCTATGTCCTCTTACTTAAATGCTGATAAAACGTATCTAACCCTCACTCCAGCCGGTATTTTTGAGGCATTTTCACAAAGTGAGCCCACTGATGAACAGCTGTCATTACAAGACTTAATGTCCTATGGGCAGACATTGCTCGCCGCTGATTGGCTTGAACGTTATTCTGACGAATGGCTACAGAGCTTTATAGAACATGGCTGGATTGAAAAGCTATCTTTGTTTTTACCCGCACCCAATCTGCCGTTAGACCAGTTTTTACCGTATGTGGTTGCCAGCTTATCTGGTAAACGCCGTGCCGCTATTGGCTCTGATGAAGGGTTTTGCCTAGCACGAATCGGTTACAGCCAAGAAGAAGCGGACATGCTAAGTGTTGCAGCTGCTGACTTTTCAGGTTTTATGATTCGCCAAAAACAACGCGGCTGGGCGGTTGAAAGCCAAGCCATCTCGTTTTTTCAACAAGTTGACTTATTGATTCCTGAGACCAGCTTTGTGTTCTTATGGATTGACGGTTCAGGTTACGCCCTCATCATCGATGGCGAGCCTTTAACTAATAGCCGCGCCTTTGTTGAGATGGTATGGGCATTGAAAACGTCGGGCTTAAGATTTCTTAGCTAATTCAACCAAACCACTTGATATACCATTAAATATCAATATGACACGCTGCTGACCAGTGCGCTTATATCAAACTAAGCGCACTTCTTTCAATCTCTCACATCTGCTTTACTTTCAATATCTTTTTTTCTTTCATCTTCTGCTGTAGCCGATTTAATACGATTTGTATACAAGGATAAGGTATTACAAATTGCACTTAGGCTTTACGCATGGTTAAGATGTCATATTCAAATAAATTATGAAATAAAAAAAAGACGCTGTAAATAGCGTCTTTTTTGTTTATTGCTATAGTCAAGGAATTTTAGAATCGCTACAAGGCGACCGACCGCAGATAGTACACTGAGTACATCTAGAGCGGGTAACACCGTAGCGGTTTAAAAATGCTCTGACTATATAGCTAAACTTATATATTGCGCACCACAATTGATTGTATACGTGAATACATAATTAATGATATGCCGTTAGATATCAACTCGACGGCTAACAGTATGCCAAGAATATACGTCGCTGACTGCGGATAACTGGTAAATATCATGATAGCCAATATAATCGAGAGCAGACCTGAGAGTAATATTGGGACAAAAGCCACTGTCCGACGTAGACCGAAAGCAACAACAACTCTGACTATACCTGTTGCCATAAATAAAATAGCAATTACCATGGTCAAGGTTAATATGCCTTGCAACGGATCTTGTAATAATTCAATACCAATCAATACACCAAGTACACCGCCGATGGCAGCCAGCACTTTTCCAGTAGTACTATGTGCTCGGAACAAGGCAATAAACTGTAAAACACCCACTAAAAGGAAGATAAAACCTGCTAACTGCTCAGCGGCCAAAGTGGCGCTAAGAGGATTAAAAAATGCAAAGATACCGCCAAGAATACTAATGATGCCAATGACTAACCATAATGTACGATTCATAAGACGACCTTATTTTACATTTAATAGAAAATAAATTATATCGCAAACCTTACCTTATGTTGTATAACGGTAGTAATATCTTCGAGTAGTCCTGTTAATATCAGAGTGTGGGCATTGATTTGTGGTCACAAGCCTGCTAACTGATTGTTCCACTGTTGCCGCGTCATGTTATAAAGTACATGCTCAGCCAGCCGATGGTTAGGGTCAAGGGCTGGATGATAGAAGTTGGAGCGGGTATTCATCATGCCAAGGCGCTCCATAACCAATTGCGAGCGCTTATTGATAACCGCTGTGAATGACACAACCTCATCGAGCGACAGCTCAGTAAAAGCGAAATTCAGCGCCGCACGTGCCGCCTCGGTAGCATAACCCTGTCCCCAATAATCTTTATGTAGTCGCCATGCAATCTCGACAGCAGGGGCAAAAGACATATCTGCGTGAGTATCATTCAAGCCAACAAAACCGATAAAATCATCATATGTTTTGGTGCTATTTTTTAAACATACTGCCCAAAGTCCCCAGCCTTGATTAGCGATAAGCTGCTGGCATTTACTAGCGATGATGTCACTTACTTTAGGCGTTAATAACTTGGGGAAATACTTCATTACCTTAGGATCAGCATTTATTTCAGCAAAAACAGCAAAGTCACTTGCTTGCCATTGCCTAAGGTAAAGACGTTCTGTTTCTATCACATTTATCATTTTTATCACTTATGGATTGACACTGTTGATACTATTTATCCAGCCAGCCTTGTTGCTTGGCATGAGCAAGTTGCTCAGGAGTATCGATATCATAGCTCAGTTGATTACTAACAACGGTACTTATCTGACTGGGCGGCAAACCTCTAATTAAATAACGCAGCCCTTTATCGCCTACCAGCAATGCTTGCCACTCTCTGAGTAAATCAGAATCAATCGTTAAAGGTAGTCCGATAATATTTTGCTTTAATGCAGTGGCAGCAGACGTTTCATTTAAATTCATATTATTTGAATGCTGCCAGCTACCATAAGTACTTGCCACTACAGACCGCTTATCTGCCAGCAGTTTTGCCAAATGCTGCTCATCGAGTAAAACTTGATCAACACCCATAATGACGACGCGCTCGATTAATGAGCTTGTTAACTGCGTGACCGCCTCAATAGCCAAATTCAAACTATACGCCATACCTATTTCAGGCGTGGGATTTACGACCATTTGAATCATAGAGTACTGAAAAGCCAATTCATTCATCGCACTGGCTATTGATGGTTGATTATCAGGAATGACTATAATAATTGCTTGCGGTTTTGTAGAAAGTGCGAGTTTGGTCATGAAGCAAATTAAGGGTTCGCCATCTTTACACAGTAACTGTTTTGCTTGACCTAAACGCAGGCTCAGTCCACTGGCCAAAATAATGACCACATGGTTTGGTGGCTTTGATAGATTTATTGGCTTTAGTTGCGTAGATGCTAAAATAGATGCGTCGCGGCTCATGATAAATTTATCGCGGCACGAGCACTTGTCGCAGTCGTCTCTATAGAATCAATATGCGTAGAAAACAGCGTTGTAAAGTTAGTATTTGAAAGATGAGTGTCTGAGTTTTCTGCTGATAGGTTTTGATTGTGCACGACCGCATTGACTTGTGCCATGATACCCAGTGCTAAGGCTTCAGGTCCATCTCCGCCCAGCTTATAACCAATCGGATAATGCAGTTTTTTGATACCTAGGTTTAAACTGGCAGGATTTGTAAGCTTTGTACTAATTTCTTCGATTAAGCGCTCGGTACGGTAGCGTGGTCCTAGTTGTCCAAGATATTTATAGTGATTAGCATGCTCTAATAATACGCCAAGGCGAGCACGGTCTTGGCTGAGACTATGCGACATCAAAGCAACGGCGGTATTTTTACTTAGTTTTAGTAAAGTGTCACTATCATCTAACGCCAGTACCATCACTCTATCTGCCTGAGGAAAACGCCGCTGCGTGGCATATTGCACTCGACTGTCTACCACTGTCACATGCCAATCTTGTAGCTTTGCCATCGTAACTAGCGGCATCACATCATTGCCAGCACCACAAATCAGCAAACGTATCTGTGGTTCCAGTCTTTGTACAAACCACTCTGTGGTACCGTCTTCGCCATCCACTTTAATATATTTAGCACTATTATCAAATATTTGATATTTCGCTAATACGTCAACAGCATGGATAACTGTGCTTGAAGCATTAGATACCACTTTACCTGAATTATTAGCGTCGATAGCGGTGAGTTTTCCTAACTTGATATAATTGTCTAGGTTAAGACGCAAACCAATTTGAAGTTCAGAGTTTGGATTATTTTGGTTATTAAAATGGATTGTAGAGCGAATTAAAGTTGCTACCGTTACTGGCTGCTGAGACTGACGAACCTGACTGATGACATTTAACAAAGGCATTGCCGTTGCCAACCGTTCAAACAACACGTGTACGCGCCCATTACAGCCTAATCCAAAATTCAATTCGTCCGAGTCAATATCTTGTTCATCGTATTTATTATCTATGCCTTTAATATCACTACCTCTATCAAAGTCAAAATCATCTTCTGATATGCTCGCTGGCACATTACCATTTTCAGCATATTCGATGTCGTCACCCGTTTGGTAAACTTGCACGTTTGCACCATCACGCGTGAGCCAGAAAGCACGTTTGATAATATGTGGCTCCAAGCAGCCGCCGCTAATCATCCCGACCGAACGACCATCTTCACAGATGAGCATCATCGCGCCTGCGAGGCGATAGGCTGACCCTTCGGTACGCACGACGGTTGCTAGTACAGCGTCAACCTGTTGTTGCTGAGCCTCGCGTGCCAGCTTAAGAATATCAGCAATTTGATTCATAACGCCTCTTATATACTCTCTATCATTGATGTCTATATACGGTCTATATCCATCATAGCCCACTTATAAAACCCGCTAACGACTACAATTAGCGGGTTTATATTGTCCATCTATTTGACTAAAAACCTATTCTGGTAGCTCATAAAGTAATTTGTCGAGGGTAATAGGAAAGTCATAAACTCGTACACCCACGGCGTTGTAAACGGCATTAGCAATAGCAGCGGCAGCACCTGCAATCGCCGTTTCCCCAATACCTTTTATATGCATTGGATTGGTGTACGGATCGTCCTCTTCTACCAAGATAACATCAAGCTGAGGAACATCCGCATTGACTGGGACATGGTATTCTGCAAGATTATGATTACATAGCCGACCGTCACGCTTATCGTGAATCACCTGCTCCATCAATGCCGAACCAATACCAAATACCATGCCGCCATAGCACTGTGAGGTCGCAGTTTTGTGATTGAGGATACGCCCTGCTGCAAAGGCACCAATCATACGTTTAACGCGTATTTCACCAGTCACTCGGTGTACAGCGACCTCGGCAAAGTTAGCACCAAATGACGCTTGGCGATGACTTTTTGCATTTTTACCCGGTGCAATTTGACCTTTTGCACTGACTTTTTGGTCATCATATTGAGCGACAATACCGGCTAATGAATGAGTCTGGAAATTACTAAAGTCATATTCTTTCGATTCAGTTAGTGAGATTCCCGTTATTTCAGCTAATTTATCTTTTAAATCAGCCACTTTATCTACGATGTTATCGCCCAAACCTGCTACTTTTTCTTTTCCTGCTTCTATAACGGTTTCTACCACTGTTTCTACCAAATTAGCATCATGCTCACCTATCTGCTTAATTTGACCGTTATCCAGCTGAATGGTGTCAGGGTATAGACCGACTTTTTCTGCGATCATCTCACGTAGCTGCTGACAAGCAAGATAAATACTACTGCCTGAACTGGCAGCGCCCATACTGCCCCCTGAGCCTACCGCAGGTGGCAAACTGGTATCACCAAGCTTCATTTCAATATGATCTATTGGTAGCCCTAATAAATCTGCAGCAACCTGAGTAAATACGGTATAAGAACCTGTACCGATATCGGTCATGTCTGTCTCGATTACCGCCTTCACGCCCAGTGCTTTTGAGTTATCTATTTGCAGGGTCGCCCGTGCTTCTGATGGCGCTAAGCTGTTGCCGCGAGCTGCCGCTGCCATACCCATACCCACCCACCAATCACCTTCTAAGCGAGTGGCAGGCTTAGCATTGCGTTGATTCCAGCCAAACTGTTCAGCCGCTTGATCGATACAAGCGATAAGCTTACGCGTTGAAAACGGAATGTCTTTACTAGGATCTTGCTCAGGCTCATTGCGACGGCGCAGCTCGACAGGGTCTAGGTTGAGTTGCTCTGCCAATTCATCCATCGCACACTCAAGGGCAATCTGTCCGACTGCTTCGCCAGGGGCACGCATCGAGCCTGACAATACTTGGTTCATGTCTACTTGTTGGTAATTGACTCGGCGATTGTCGCCGCGATACAGATAATGCGTAGAGAGCGCTGCTGGCTCAAAAAAGGCTTCTCCTGGCAAATTACTAGAGACCGTCTCATGAATCATGGTGTCAATAATACCGTCTTCACTACAGCCAATTGCGATGCGTTGACGCGTGTTTGAGCGTCTAATCGTCGCCTCCATCACTTGCGGGCGCGTCATGGTAATTAACACGGGACGACCCAAGTCCTTTGCGGCGAGTGCGGCGGCTATCGATTCTGGAGAAATCCCAAGCTTGCTACCAAAACCGCCACCGACATAACGAGCGATTAATTGCACATTATCTGCATCCAAATCCAATGCATCCACGATTTGCTTTTTGCACGAGGACAGCATTTGATTAGACGAATACATAATCAGCTTCTCACCTTCCCAGTGAGCAAGCGTTGCATGAGGCTCCATCGCTGCGCTGTTTTGACTTGGCGTATGATAAAAGCGGTCAAGGGTTACCGCAGCATTTGCGAGGCTTTGTTCTGGATTACCCTTTTCTGAATTTTTATCCGAACCTTTTTTTTCATTAACGTCATGAACATTTGGTAGCTCTGCCGTAAAGTTCAATGCCGCCTGATTAGTCTCATCTTCATAAGTCACTTTGAGCGCTTTTGCACCTTCGGTCGCCGCCTCAAACGTCTCAGCAATGACAACCGCGATCGGCTGACCATGATAAAAAATTTCACTAACGCCTTGCTTAGGTGATTTGGTTGCACCGCCTTGTTGGGCATTGCGTAAAAAGTGCTCAGGATCGGTCACCACTTTAATAATCTCAGGAACACCCTCTAAAGAGCTGCTATCAATTTGCTTAACGCGCCCTTTAGCAATGGTTGCACTCACCAAGACACCATAGGCTTGATTGTCTAAATAAATCTCTGCCGTATAAGGTGCTTGACCACTGACTTTTAGTGACCCTTCAACACGGTTGATTGGCTTACCCACCAATTTACTCGCTGTTTTATCAAAAAGTGATTCGACAGGCGCATTCATCATCATTTTTTTGGTCGGTTCTGCTGGTAATATTGAATCCAATAACGACATGATTATGCTCCCTTGCCCGCTAATGCGCGTTGAATAACTTGTTTAAGTAGACGACGAGTCAGCGGTATTTTGAAATCATTTTGACCACTACCTTTAGCCTCTTTTAATAATAATTCCGCTGCTTGTTTGATGACATTTTCATTGCCATCAGTACCCGTCAGCAATGCCTCAACGGCTTCGTTGCGCCATGGCTCAGTACCAATACCGCCGAATGCTAAGCGCACTGTGTCCAAACGCCCATTATCAGTCACGTCTATGATTGATGCACAAGACACTAAGGCAAAAGCATAGGACGCGCGATCACGCACTTTGTCATAAGTGTGCATGCCTTTGATGAGCGCTGGCAACACAACATGAGTGATAAGCTCACCAGACTCTAAAACGTTTTCGATATGTGGCGTATCTTTTGGTAGACAATAAAAGTCTTTAATCGCGATTTTACGCGTTGAACCATCCCTTTTTAACGTCTCAATAGTGGCATCTAATAAGCGCATCGCGACGGCCATATCAGATGGATGCTGGGCAATACAGGACTCGCTAGTACCTAAAATTGCCAAGGTACGATTTTCACCATTTATCGCTAGGCAACCAGAACCTGGGTTGCGTTTATTGCAGGCGCTGTCTGTCTGATAAAAATAATAACAACGAGTACGTTGCAATAGATTACCGCCCGTCGTCGCTCTATTACGCAACTGTCCCGTCGCACCTGCCAAAATCGCCCGTGATAGCACTGGGTAATTGGCAATAACCTCAGGATGCGCGGCCAAGTCGCTATTGGTCACTAGCGTACCGATGCGTAGGCCACCATCTGTAGTCTTCTCAATTTGAGCTAATGCTAAGCGAGTGATATCCACCAGCTTAATTGGCGTTTCAATCTCTAACTTCATCAAATCTAAAAGGTTGGTACCCCCTGCGATAAATGAGGCGTCTTTTACACTAGCAGATTGGGCTGCCTGCTTTGGCGCGGTAGCACGGCTATACTCGAAACGTTTCATGAGCGATCTCCTAACCTGCTAGTTGCCGCCTTATTCTTCATAGATTGACTACCTAGCTGCGCTTCACTAGGTGGTGGCGACCAAATACCCGTCACCTCTGATTTTTGTACTGCGTCAGTTTTAGATGAATCATTCATTTCATTTTCTAGTACTTGTGAGATGGCTTTAATAATATTGGGATAAGCAGAACAGCGGCAAATATTGCCACTCATACGCTCAGCGATTTCTTGAAGCAGCAATCCATCAGGATTTTGCAAATCTGTAGTGACATGACTGGGCCAGTTTTGTTTAATCTCATCGATCAGCGCTGTTGCTGAACAAATTTGCCCAGGGGTACAGTAACCACATTGAAACGCATCATTATCTTTAAAGGCTTGTTGTAGCTCCGATAATGATTCGGGCATGCCAATACCTTCAATCGTGGTAATGTCATCACCATCGTGCATAACTGCCAAGGTCAAACAGGCATTGACCCGACGCCCATTGATAAGTATGGTACAAGCGCCGCATTGACCATGATCACAGCCTTTTTTAGGCCCCGTAATTTTAAGGTGCTGACGACAGACATCGAGTAAGGTCGTGCGTGAATCAAGATTGTCGAGCTGATAATCTTGCTTATTAATGGTTAAGTTCAAGGTAGACATGCTGGCTTCTCGCTGGCAGATAATCATAAAAAATAGGGTTAAACGCTCCTTAAAAGTCGCGCCAATCGATTTATTATGACTTATTAGAAATGTCGATTTGTTTTCACTTTGTAGTTATTACAGTGTAGTTTTTAATCTATGAAAACTTTACTTCTCACTATTCTATCTCGCTTATTCACCATCAATTTTATAAATGAAACTCAAAAACTCATTTTATTAGCAAAAAAATAGCGCTATAAACATGCCGTTTATAACGCTATTTGAGTTCAATATAGTCAGTTAAAAATACCAGTCGAGCATTACGCTTTAGTAATTATGCTCGCTTCACTCAATCGAGATTTTGGCAAATCGGCATTAAAATCATCTTCACTACGATAACCCAGTGAGATAACGGCAACAGCTGTGTAGCCTTTGCTACGTAGCTCAAACTCTTCATCGAGTGCCTTTAGATCAGCGCCTTCCATAGGTACGGCATCAATGCCTAAAGTAGCAGCACCCAGTAATAATGCGCCCATATTTAGGTACACTTGCTCGACCAGCCAATGTGGCTCGTCTTTTTGCTCATAACGGCGAATGTCCAAAAACATTTTGCGCACTTGATGCATTTGCTCTTTGAATTTTGGTTCTGCGAAGCGGCCATCCACCTCTTCTTTATCCAATACCTCATGCAAAAATTCATCATCAGCATAGATACGACTACAGAAAATGATAACGTGAGAGGCATCTTTCACCTTTGCTGTGTTGAAATCAAACATCCCTTGCGTACCTTTTGCGATACGTGCCTTGCCAGCCTCATCATCAGCGATCACAAAATGCCAAGGTTGGATATTGGTGCTTGATGGGCTAAGTCGTAGGATATCCTTTAAACTTTGAAAGTCTGCTGCTGATATTTTTTTATTGGCATCAAACTCTTTGGTGCTGTAACGCCAGTTCATGGCTTCAGTGATATTTTTCATTTATGACTCCAAGATTTTTAGTACCGCCACTTTAAGCAAAAACCCGTTTGATGACCGTTACAGATTGGTTAAGTAGTCACTTATTTTGTTATTAAGTTGCTGATAATTCAGTGCATCGCTGAGTTATTTGAGCCGCCATTTGAACAGTTATTTAAGCAGATACTTATTAGACGGACACTCATTAAACAGTAACTTAGACAATATTGTAATTGTTCCCTCATTCTCTTAGCATTAGTTAATTAGCATTAGTTAATTAGCATTAGTTAATTAGCATTGATAATGAACATTGATTTATAAGGCGGTCGACCACAGACAGCTTATATAAAAAATGAATACTGAATTAGGCAGATAGATATGGAACATTCAAAGCAGTTATCCTCAGAGCAGCCACTACGCATAGATATCGTCTCAGACGTTGTTTGTCCTTGGTGCGTCATTGGTTACCGCCAGCTGACAGAAGCTCTCAAGCAAACCAACACCGAACACGAGATTCACTGGCATCCGTTTGAGCTTAATCCAAATATGCCAAGCGCAGGACAAAATATGCGTGAACATATTATGGAGAAATATGGTTCGAGTAAGCAAGAATCTGATGCTAGCCGTGCTCGATTAATGGAAGCGGGTAATGAGGTTGGCTTTACGTTTAACTTTAACGATGACACGCGTATGCACAATACGTTCAACTTGCATCAATTGCTGCACTGGGCAGATCAGCAAGGTCGCATGCATGACTTAAAGCAGGCGTTATTCATCGCTCATTTTACCAATGGTCGCAATATTTCTGACAATGCCGTGCTTGCTGATATCGCAGCAGAGATTGGACTAGATCGTGATGAGGCGCTAGCCGTATTAGCAGACCAGAGGTTCGCTAAAGAGGTGCGCGCAGAAGAGCAACATTGGCAACAACAAGGCATTCAAAGCGTACCAGCGGTAATTTTTAATAAGCGTCATCTGGTTAGTGGTGCACAAGGCGTAGAAAATTTCAAAAATATCTTGCAGCAGTTGGCTAACATGCCAGACTAGTTTTCCTGACGAGGTTTTTTGGCAAGGTTTCTTTAGCTGTTCAAAAAAGGATCTATTATGTTCTCTGATAAGTCTCTCCCTATTATCGTGTTTGATGTCAATGAGACGCTACTCGACATTACCATTCTTGAGCCATTATTTTCTCGCCTATTTGGCAATAAAATACTACTAAGAGAATGGTTTGCGCAATTGGTGCTATATTCGCAAACCATGACGTTATCAGGACTTTATACGCCTTTTGGCGAGCTTGGCGTCAGTGCCTTACAGATGACCGCTGATATTCATAACGTTAGGCTGATAGATAGTGATGTCGACGAATTAAAAGAACGTATGAGCAAAATGCCTGCTCACCCTGATGTAGTTCCAGCATTAACCAAGCTGCGTGAGGCAGGGTTTCGACTGGTGACGTTGACCAACTCAGCAAATAGCGCTTCCCCGACCCCGCTTGAAAAAGCCGGCATCAGCCATTTTTTTGAACAGCACTTTAGTGTTGAGCAGGTTGCAAAGTTCAAGCCTGCGCCTGAAACCTACCAAATGGTCGCTAAGGAGCTGTCTGTTGAGTTGTCAGATTTATGCCTAGTCGCTTGTCATCTTTGGGATACGATTGGCGCGCAAGCGGCTGGCTGCCAAGGGGCGTTTCTCACGCGACCGCACAATGCTTTACTATCAGCGCCAAACCTTCCAGCGCCGGACTTTGTCGCAGCAGATCTAACCACGCTTGCCGAACAAATAATTTTTTCCACTAAAAAATAATTGCCAATGCAAAAAAAATGCCGCCCTATATAAGGACGGCGTTTTTGGTTTAGCATACTGCTATTTTATAAGGCTAAATCTATAATCACTATTATTAATAATGATTTTTAAAAATGAATAACCGTACGGATACTATCGCCTTTATGCATCAAATCAAACGCTTCATTGATGTCTTCTAATGGCATGGTATGGGTAATGAAGTCTTGTAGTGGGATTTCACCAGCCAAATAACGCTCAACATAACCTGGTAATTCACTGCGACCTTTTACGCCACCAAATGCTGAACCGCGCCAGACGCGACCAGTCACTAACTGGAATGGGCGCGTAGAGACTTCTTGTCCAGCACCAGCGACACCGATGATGACCGACTCGCCCCACCCTTTATGGCAGCACTCAAGCGCTGAACGCATGACATCGACGTTACCGATACACTCAAATGAATAATCGACGCCGCCATCGGTCAATTCAACGATGACTTCTTGAATTGGCTTGTCATAATCTTTTGGATTGATGCAGTCGGTTGCGCCAAGCTTTTTAGCCAGCTCAAATTTGCTCTCGTTGATATCAATAGCAATGATACGACTGGCTTTTGCCATTGCCGCACCGATGACTGCTGACAGTCCAATACCGCCGAGACCAAAGATAGCAACCGTGGCGCCCTCTTCAACTTTTGCCGTATTCATGACCGCACCCATACCCGTGGTGACGCCGCAACCCAATAAGCAGACTTCTTCTAGTGGGGCTTCTTTGTTCACTTTCGCTAAAGAAATCTCAGGCAACACCGTATATTCAGAGAAGGTTGAACAGCCCATATAATGATAAATTGGCTCACCATCTTTATAAAAACGCGTGGTGCCGTCTGGCATTAAGCCTTTACCTTGGGTCTCGCGTACCGCTGAGCACAAGTTGGTTTTGCCTGATAGGCACATTTTACATTCGCCACATTCTGCTGTGTATAAAGGAATGACATGATCGCCAACTTGCACACTGGTGACGCCTTCGCCGATTTGCTCAACGATACCGCCACCTTCATGACCTAAAATCGCTGGGAATACCCCTTCTGGGTCTTCACCAGATAAAGTAAATGCATCAGTGTGACAGACGCCACTTGCCACGATTTTTACCAATACTTCGCCTTTACGGGGCAGCATGACATCCACTTCTTCGATAGATAGTGGCTCATTTGGGCCCCAAGCAATGGCGGCTTTTGATTTAATAAATTTATCTGACATCGTTATCTCTCTTTTTAATTCATTTTATGGGTTATTAAGCGCAGACCTCTATTCAGCTTATCTTGCTTGTTGAATGGAGGCAAGCGGCAGTTGTAGCAGCCTGTAAAGCTTTATACTGACTATTATAGTTTTTTCTATAGCAATAACAATGTGCTATATTTGCAAATATCTTTTACACAGTGGTAATAATCATGCGCTGGGATGGTATTAGCGAATTTGTTTATGTAGCAGATTACGAAAGCTTTACGCGGGCGGCAAAAGAATTGGGTATTTCGACCGCGCAAGTCAGTCGACAGATAAGCGCTTTAGAGAAACGATTGAATATTAAACTGCTGTATCGCACGACGCGTAAGGTATCGCTGACTGAAGAAGGTCGCGTGTTTTATCAACACTGCCGCGGTGTGCTCGATGGATTGGATGCCGCTGAGCAAGCAGTGAGCAACTTACAATCAAAGCCGCAAGGTAGGATTAAACTGACCGCTCCTGTCACTTATGGCGAGCAGCAATTATTGCCACTGGTCAATGATTTCATGGTGCAATATCGCGATATCGAAGTGACGGCGTTTTTGAGCAATCAAAAAATCGACCTCATTGATGGCAGTTATGATTTGGCGATTCGTATCGGCAAATTAAGCGATTCGACGATGATGGCAAAAAAGCTCAGCCGTCGTACCAATTTCGTCTGTGCCGCGCCTGCTTATCTCGAAAAATACGGCATACCACATTCTTTGAGCGATCTGAGTCAGCATAACTGCTTACTTGGCACGCGTGACTATTGGCACTTTATAGAAGATGGAAAAATAGATTCTGGAAAAAATGCTGATAAAGAAAAAAACCTGCGCGTGTCTGGCAGTGTCCAATATAACAGCGGTCACAGTCTAGTCGATGCGGCGTTAAAAGGTCTGGGTATCGTCCAGCTACCTGATTATTATGTGCAAAAATACTTAGCATCAGGTGAGCTGGTCAGCTTATTGAATAACTATCGAGAGCCTGAAGAAAGTATCTGGGCCATATATCCGCACAACCGTCATTTATCGCCAAAGATTAGACTGCTCGTTGATTATCTAGCAGAGCATTTGGTTTAGCTATGCGTTTTGGCTTAGGCATTTTTTAAGGTGTGTTGCAATGCGAGGCTTTACTATGCGTGGTTTATTACGCACAATGCTACTAAGCACAAGGAATATCATGGCTCACACTAAATATTCGATCTTGCCAGCCATCATGTGCTGAATAAACAATGACAATAAAAGGACTTTTTATGCTTAAAATTATCTCTATCGCTGCCCTAGCATTGGCCGTATCTTCCTGCGCCAGTGTTGAAAATATTTTAAACGCGCCGGACAAAGCACCATCAACGCCAGCAACGATGATTGCTATCGATGCCGAAAAAGGCTTGGTTACGATGCAAAGCAATCATTCCGTGCAAGATACTGCTGATAAACTGGCGGCAGTTATTGAAAGCAAAGGTATGAAAGTATTTGCACGCGTCGATCATCAGAAGAATGCCCAAGGTGTCGATTTAACATTAAGACCGACGCAAGTGATTATGTTTGGTAATCCAAAAGCGGGTACGCCATTGATGAATTGCGAGCAAAGCGTCGCTATCGATTTGCCGCAAAAAATTCTCATCAGTGAAGATGCTGATAAAAAAGTTTGGTTGTCGTACAATAATCCTGAATATCTCAAAGACCGCCATAATATAAAGGGTTGTGATACCCAATTGGCGAATATCGCAAAAGCCCTTGATAGCGTTAGTAAAGCAGCAGTTGCAAAATAAGCTATAAATGAAAACCTGAACAAAAAAAAGGTGGAATGCAAAAGCACTCCCACCTTTTATTTGCCTTTAAAAAATTAACGTATTAGCAATCTTCAGACTGTGCTACTTGCTCATATAGCGCTGTTTAGATCGTGTAGCTCTATTTTTAACTTCTTTGCACATTCGATAATCTTTTTTCGACCAGCAGGAATAGCCCCATATTCAATCGCTATTTCTCGCATTTGTACCGTGAAGTCATAGTGCGGATAGCTGGCGTTTCGATGGAATAAGCGCTTATCCACTTCAATTAGTGCGGCAAAATCATGCAGCTCTTGCAGGGTATCTGCCAGCATGTGGCACCACTTATAGCCTTTAAATTCTATCTGCATAAAATCCACATATATCGCCATAGAACCGTCTCCTTTATTATCCTTAACTTTTTATCATGTGTTAAGCAACGCTTTCACAGAGCAGCCATTAGAACAATTCACGTGCATCTTTCTTAAGCTGTTTCAGGATAGTTTGGTATTCGCTATGATTGGTTCCAAGCGTGCTTAGACGTCCATAACGCAGTTGACGATAGTCCTGCCTCATCTGCATGATTTTTGCTTGGGCAATGTCTGAATCACCGCTATCTGTTAGCTTACTAGCTTTACTGCTCTTATTATTGCTTTTAGCATTGATATCAGCGTTAATATCAGCCTTTGAATCATTTTCTCGGTCATTAACCGCTATTGCCACACGCTCAAGCCAAGCCAACTGACCTTCACTTTCATCACGAGCAAGTGATTTATCCGCTTTGCCAATACGTTTTGATAACTGTGCAAGCGGCTGGTCTGCTGGATGCCAACGCTTACGGCGACGTTGCCAAATGACAAAGACCAAAATCACCATGACGGTAATAGCACTTGCCGCTAGCCAAATAATTTGCTGCGTGATTGAACGGATGTTAAACCATTTGAGTAGCGAGTCAGCTTGCTTGTCCTGATCGTAACCAACGACATCTTTTTGCCAATAGTAGCTGGCTTGGTCGGACAGACGGCGTAAGGTTTGTAGCATTTGATACTGCTGATAGCTGATTTGTGCGCTAGCGCCATCGCCGAACATTGCCGCTCCTTGTGCCTGCGTCAGCGCATCCATCCCTTGCTCGACACGCTCAGGCGCGACAAAAGCCGTCGGATCGACACGTACCCAGCCTTGACCCTCAAGCCAAACTTCCGTCCAAGCGTGCGCATCCTTTTGCCGCACCTCCCACACATTACCACCGCGACTCAGCTCACCACCTTGATAGCCGGCGACGACGCGCGCGGGTATGCCAGCGGCGCGCAGCATAAAGGTAAAACTAGAAGAATAATGCTCACAAAACCCAGCTTTGGTCTCAAATAAAAACTCGTCAATACGGTTATTACTCAGCCGTGGCGGTGATAACGTATAACGAAATTCTGTTTGATTAATCCAGCGTTCAATAGCCGCCATATAGCGCACTGGATCTGATCCTGATTGCGCAAATAACTGCTGGGCCAGTGCTCTTGCTTGCGGATTTCCGTCGGCTGGCAAGGCAAGATTCAGACGTCGCAACTCATCCGAAAGAACAGGATCAATACGCATCGGTGCAAATTGCAATACTTCATAACGTAACTGCTGAGTGACGGGCTGATCTTTTAATAAGGTAAAGTTTGAAGTAATACTGACATCTTGGCGCTGGGCAAAAGGATAATCAAGTCCAAATAGCCAGTTTTGCTGCGTCGGCTCTAGGATAATTTCATAGCTGGTAGGCGCAACCTTTACTTCATCAGGGACAGTTGCAAAGGCGTGCTCAATCCAAGATGGCATTTGCGGTGCAGGTCGCCATTGTCGTTGCTGAGGGCTAGGACGCCATGTAATACCGTCAAAGTCGCTAAACACCAAACCACGCCAATATAACTGCTGTTGCGGCGGGCGATTATCTGCAAACTCTACCCGAAACGCCAGCTCAGTCGATTGTCCCAAATTGGCAAAATCCCCGGGTGACATACTGTCGGATACGCCAGTGGTTGCTTGCTGACCTGATAGCTGTACTGACCATAGTGGTGGCAAGCGCGGGAAGAACAAAAATAGCACGACTAACAATGGTAACGCCCCGATACCCAACACACCTAAAGTACGCAAGCGACCATCACCGCGAGTGTTGCCGTCATCATTAAGCGCAATAAATGCCAATAAAATGATAACTGCACCAACAATCACTTCCAAAGTCGTAACAAGACCTTGATCCATCAAAAACAGCGCAGCAAGAACAAACAGTGATAAATTTAGGACCACATAAGCATCACGCCGTTTATACATCTCCCACAGCTTGCTGATGAGACATAGCACTAAAAACGCCACGCCCATATCCAGTCCAAACGCTGTATTGTACGTCAGCCATAGACCTGCCAGCCCCAATAAAAAGCCGAGCATTTGCATGCCTTGATAGACACGTTTTAAATGCGCTGTTTTTTTAAACTTAGCTTTTATAGACGGTAGCTGTGCGGCGATGCTGACCACCGCAAAACCTATCAACCAAAACGGCAGATGCGCCGCATGAGGTAAAATAACGGTAATTTGAGCAATTAGTACCCAATAATAAGCAGGCAATGCGAATAGCTTACGAGTCCATTTTGCAGCGCTATCCTGTAGAACACGATCAGTGACGTTTTGACCCAGTGCCAACTGCTCAAAGCTTGTGGGACTTGTTTCAGGAAAACCTATAAATGTGTTTTCAGCGTCATTTGTAGGGAATCGTTCAGAGTTGTTCATGGCGTTTTCGCCAATTTTAGCAAGCACGCTTGTGCAAAACTGTCGCCTTCACCCATTGGTGCAGTAGACTGGGTATCATTGGGTAAGCGCATATGAAATGTCACGCCCAGCTCACCTAATTTCATCGCCCCATACGCCAATTGTGCCAGTTTTTGCTCATGATGTGCTGCTGGCATATCAGCATAATCCAACGTTTGCTCATGACCGACTGGATCAGCAAAGTGCTTAGTCAGCATGCCTTGACCACGTGCTACATGTCCCCACGACACCCGTGCCAGCGACTCGCCTTCAACGTAGTTATCTAGCCGCTCAAAATCATCTTGACCTTGCCGATATTGCCCACCTGTTGGCAAATCCTCCTGACTGGCAACGGCATATTGCGATTGCCAATCAAATACTTCAGGTTTTGGATACACCCAAGCAGTACGGGCAAAATAAACATAGGACCACGCCCGCATAATGCCCAAAGGATAAACCGTTTTTATTTTTAAGCGCGGTAATTCAAACTGCCCACGATTCTGCGTCGGTATTGGCAAGCGAATAATTTTCTCGCCTTGCAGTCGTGTCACCAGTATCGACTGTTTATTATCAGCGCTATGTTTGATTTTTTTATGGGCTTTTTTATCTGTCTTACTATTAAGCTTGCTATTAGCCTGCTCGAAGCTAAATAACAACTGTCGTCTCGGTTGACGGCTCGCACTGCGCAACTGTAAAGTCACCCAAACAGGCGCGCCCGCTTCTGCCATGGTTACTTCTATTAACTGTACTTTAAGACCTGAGATATGGGCAAAGGTTACATGAAAGCTGATCAGCCAGACGCTGACCAAATAAAAACATAAACCTAACACCAAGTTATTGCCATAGTTAATACCAGCGATAAAGGTGATGATTAATAACACCGCATATAGAGTCCCTTCACGGCTAAAAAAGATATAGACGTTACGCAAATTGAGGGTGGCACTATCACTTTTGGGCGCACGCGAGGCAAACCAACGGCTTAATGCTGAAGTGGCTGGTACGGTTAAGGCTTTTGGCAAAAAGCTCATGACTACCCTATCCTTACCATAAAATTGATACTCTAATTCATAATTGGTGATAGCTTTAAAAACAAATACGCTATGAAACAACAAGCAGCTGAAAAATAAATACTCAGATAACAGTGATTGTAATAACAACTATTTAAATAACCATCATTTAACTGATAACAGCCACTTCTGCCAATATACGTTGCGCGATTGTCTGCGTCGCCTGCCCACCAGTCACATGCGCTGGGACAAAACGCTGACCGAGACGATGATCTGTGACCGCTGCAAACACCGCTTGGATATCCTCAGGTGTCACTTCCATATGCCCCGATACATACGCATAAGCCTGCGCGGCACGCTGTAGCGACAATACTCCACGCGGTGATAAGCCATGATACTCGGAGCTTGCTCGTGTCTTTGCGACCAATCGCTGCAGATAATCCAAGACCACATCCGCGACATAAACGTGTTTAACACCTTGCTGTGCTAATAAGACCGCCTCGGTATCAAGCACCGCATCTAAATTTTTTAGTAGCTCGCGGCGATCCTGACCTTTTAATAGCTCACGTTCTGCGGTAGGCGACGGATAACCAAGCGACAAGCATAATAAGAATCTATCTAACTGCGATTCAGGAAGTGGATAGACACCTGATTGCTGCAAAGGATTTTGGGTCGCAATGACAAAAAACGGCTGCGGCAAAGGATAGGTTTGCCCATCTTGGGTGACTTGCCGTTCTTCCATCGCTTCTAGTAATGCGCTTTGCGTCTTAGGGCTAGAGCGATTAATCTCATCAGCGAGTAGCAGCTGAGTAAAAATAGGACCTGCTCGAAACTCAAATTGCTGTTTCTTTTGATCATAAATGCTCATGCCTAAGATATCTGCTGGCAGCATATCATTGGTGAACTGTACACGGTTAAAGCTCAAGCCTAATAATTGCGCCAAGCCTTGCGCCAACGTCGTCTTGCCCATACCCGGCAGATCTTGCAGTAACAAATGTCCACCTGCCAAAATACCACTCAGCGCAAGCTTAACCACTTGCGGCTTATCCAGCACTATTTGATTTAACTGCGCCATAAGTTGGGCAATTTTTTGCTGATTGTGACGATAGTCGGCAGCGCTAAAGGTCGACTTATGAATCACCTCTGCTGCTGATGGATGTGGTGTTGTAATGGCTCTATCGATAGCTGCGTGGGTCATAGTCAATTATTGGCTCATTTCTTATGGAATTAGTGTTTCTAGGGCGTGTTCTTATTTTAAAAATGGTGATAAAAATGAGATAAATGGCAGCCAAACAAGGAAAATAGCGCTGATAATATCAAGATATTAACCAGTTGTTTGACGTGGTTTAGCAAAACTCAACCATCTTTAGCCCATTTAGTCGCTTTCGTTTAGCTTAAGGACACGCCATAAACTGGCTATTGCTTTGAGTCATCTTCAGTTATCGGCGCGGCGGCACGAAGCGTTGACAGATAAGCGATGACATCTGCGCGTTCTTGCGCATCGGGCATCGGGTTTGATAGCATTTTTGAGTCTAGCATGGCTTTTTCTGCATCCGCAATATAAGGGTCGAGCGTTTGCGCATCCCATACCCAACCTGATGTTTTTAGCCCGTTACTATAGGTGTAATCTTCTAGCTCAGCGGCGGGCGCACCGTATATATTCATCAGCTGCGGACCTTTTTTGTTGAGCCCCGCATTCAACTGATGACATTGACCACAAGCGTCTTGATAAATGATCGCGCCGTTATCAGCATCACCTTCCGTATAGAGCGGCAATGTCACAGCAGCACGATGATCCGGTGGCGTACTTTCTCCGCAAGCGCTGAGCGATAAAACAGCAAAAAATATACTGCTTATTTGATATTTATTAATGATGGGCATTTTCGGCAATCTTTGGTTAAGGAATATCAGCTATAGATGAACAATATAGATAATAAGGTAGGGTCAAACAAATGCAAAGTGGAACCCTCTTCACGTCTAAATAGCTGCTTTTAAAAACATAACGTTATTTATTGGGGCATATTAAGCCAATAAACAACGCTTATAGGACAGTTTGAGTAAAACTTTTGTAATGTATGACGATAAAGAATTTATGAACGATTAAGCCGTGTAGAGTATTCCATAAATAGGCGCTGTTGATAGTTGCGTATCAAACGCACCCTAAATAACTTTAGGTCGCAACCTTTATCGTACTGCTGGGTTCTTCTAAATAATAGCCTTGTAAATAGCGCGCGCCCACGCTCCAAGCAACGGACATGGTTGCCGCATCTTCAATATAAGGCATCAATACGTCCACATTGACTTCATTAGTACGCATAATAAGTGATTTGACAGTTTCTAAATTGTCTGCTGAGTCAATGCCATCCACATAGCTGCGTGCTAAACGCACCATATCTGGCTGCACAAAACTGACAATCTCTATGGATTTAGCAGAAGAACCGAAGTTATTAATGCCCATCTGACAGCTGACTTGGCTAAGGGCGGCAAACTGTGTTTTTGCCACTGTAAGATGGTCTGAGACGTCTTTTTCGTTGAACTGCAAGGTGAGTACGCCAGCTGCACCGCCCACCGCTTTTATAAGCTGACTGGCAACACTAGGCAGTTTTTTGTCTATCAATGAGGCACTAGTCAATTGCACTAGCAATCTGGCTTCAGGATGTGTTTTACGTACCTCATTGACCTTTTTACAGGCATTGATGAGCACCCAACGATCTATTTTTTCGAGCAATTTATGCGTCTTGGCGACTGCCATAAATTGATCAGGCGTCAATATCGTATTGTCCGCATCCGCCAATGGCAACCGCAGATATACTTCAAAAAAGTCGCTTCGGTCATTGTTAATATCATATATTGGCTGGAATGACAGCTCAAAACGGCTATTGGCAATGGCATCAACTAAAGATTCGGCAAGCGCATGATCATCACTATTGGCATGCTCGCTTGGATCATATAAATGATAAGTGCCGCCATGATTAGAGGTCTCTATCATAATCTGATTGATGGCATCCATCGCACGTTCGAGCACGATACTTGGCTCTGCTGTATTGGTTTCGATTTTGACAATACCAATACTGACAGTCGTACTGGTCGTACGCTTATCTACTTCAATGAGCATATCACTGATACGTGAACCAATTTGCTTAGCTAGTGTTTCAAGCTCTGTGGTGCTCTTATCCTCGACCAGTATGGTAAAGGCGGTATCACTAAAACGACTCACATGCCCGTCTGATATCAGCTCATCTAACGCATAGGCGACTTGCTTGACGGTCGCATCTACCCCTTGCAAACCTAGACTGCTTCTTATTTTACCGACATTATCGAGTTGAATATATAAAAGCCCAGCCGTCATTAAGCCTTGACGTGCTTGCTGGTACACGATTGCCAGTTGTTCTTCAAAGCCGCGGCGGTTGTTGATTCCTGTCAGGCTGTCTTTGCATTCAGCGGCTGCCAAACGCTTGGCGACTTCCGCACTATTATTATGGTTTTGTTGGATAATAACCTGCGTCACTGGCTCGCCATCTAAGGTCGCGGCTGCCAATTGTAGCTTTGCCTCAAAAGTACTGCCATCCATCCGCTTACTTTCAAAATTGAACTCGACTTCTTGGCGGCTACCTTTATCAAATTGACGTAAGAACTGTTTGAAACCCTTAACGTTATCACCGCCTGCAATCAGGTCAACAACAGGCACGCCTATGGCATCATTCATCGACTCAAAACCAAAAAGCTGAAGATAAGGGTCATTGGCAAAAATATGGATACCCTGATCAATATAGGCGACCGCACTTTTAGAGTTTTTAATCAATACGTTGGCGCGTTGCTCTGCTTCAGAGAGAACATGGCGCAACGTTCTAAGCTCACGACGACTGCGTAAATTATCATGCTGTAGACAGATAGACATCACTACTGCCATTTCTTGGTCTACTTTGAGCGATTTGACCATCGTGCCGCTAATAATATCAGGTAGCCCCTCATCATTATTGGTGGACGCTACCATCTCTTCATTGAATAGGCAGATCATAGGCAAATCAATACTTTGCTCTTGAACGACGCCCACCACATCGGTGAAACTCATATCATAAGCATTGCCAAACACCAAGACATCCCACGGTTGTCGAAGTGACTTTAACAGCTCCTCTTTATCGTCCAAAAACCCTAAATTGATGGTGTCATAATAGCAACCTAGTAAGTGCACAAGGCGCTCAGCGTAGAGCTGATCGTCATCAATGACTAAGAGGTTTAAGATGGACTGAGTACGCATAAGAAGCCTTTTGGATCTTGTTTTTATGTTTGATACCCTACACCTTTTCCAAGCATTAACCCAGCAAGGAGAATACTATCAGGGATAGGCTTAGCGATTTTTAGTAGATTGGCATCGTCTTTCGAATCAAGGCGACATCTTGGCGAAGCAAAAACATCGTATAAACGAACATAACTGTATCAATCATTATAGACAATAACTTGACTGATTGCAGACTAACTTATCATCATTATTCAGTACATTTATTCACTGCTATTATCGAATAAAAAAATTCAATAAAGTAACCTTTAAACCAGCATTTATTGACATTACGATCTGACAACTTTCCCATAGACGCTCAAACAAACTACAGCTGCACCACCTCATACTGGCTGAATTCATCCGTAATCAGCAACCTCTGTCCCAAACGTAAAGGGGTTTGTTTGCTATTAATACGCATAATGACTCTATCATCGGTCTGAAAGTAAGAAGTCGGTACAATCAAAGTACCAGTGGTTTGTAGTCGCTCATCTCTACCAAGGATAAATGCTGGCACAAAATGGCGACTACGCGTTTCTCTACCTTCTAAACGCAAGCCACAAGCCACTAGCTGATGTCCGAGTACTTGCCACTCGATCTCTGGGTTTTTGCTATCAAAATCAAGCCAGCGCGCCACGCCCATCGACCAATCAGGCGGCGTGATTGTATCAGATCGACAGACTAAAAAAAGGCTCATCATATGTAATGCTGGCGGTGCAGTCGTCGCAGATGCATTATCATCAGCTACTATATTAAGGCTATTTTCATGAACACTTTCTTCATGAAAGCGATCTTTATGAAAGTGGTCTTTATTTAAAGTATCTACTGTTGGTGATAGTCGCAGGGTGCGAAATAGCGACAAATCATCATTACGATCAAAGGTTTCACTGGCTAATACGTGGCTGCTGTCTTGTTTTTTATTCACGGTATCATAACGAGGACGCTGCTCATCTGGTAACTCTTTTATAGCGATTAAACTGGTAAAGCTATGTGAATGGCTCACCCGATAATGAATATTATTAAAACCTGTAATCAAAACAGCGTCTTCTTTCGCACTATGTTTAGTCGCTAGGGTGAGCGGCGGCTGTAAATAGCGGTAATTGAGCGTCATCGCTATTTTATTAAGCAAATGACTCTCAACGCCGTCACCCCCTTCCTTAACTAAAGCCTGTTTGCGTCGTTTAAGATACTCAACCAGCGGGGCAATTTCTATAAATAAACAGTGATAGCGATCGTCGTATGGGTTAATTGTAGAGCTGGCCGTCAGGTAAGTTGGCGGATTGTCACTTTGTAAATCAACGAACACGCGGGTCTCAGTGGTTGGCTCAATCGTCGCAACGATATGCTTAGCCCATTCAGGTAACAAACGTTGGACGAGCAGAATATTGGGACGACGCATGGCACGTACATTTAATAGACTGTATAAACAAATTTGGCAATACAGCTGATGAACCGTCTTGGCACGCTGGGTGCCTGCCGTAACACTCATATTAATCTCAGCCGCATGATACTGATAAGCAAGGTAATACAGCTGATTGATTTTGTGCCATAAGTAAGATGAGGGTTTTTGATAGCACAATGCTTCTTCGCCCAATAGCTTCTGGTACATCAGCAGCGTCTGGTAAATAGCAATGGCGAGTGTCGTTGATGAGGACTTATCACCATTAAAATAGCGCTGCCAGCCATTACTTGCAGCGTATTTTCGCTGATTATTGAGCAATGAAGTTTTATGACGTATCACTCTGTCATAGACCATAATCATTGAATAATATAGCGACTTTATTTGAGCCACATAACCCATTTGAATGTCACTAAGCGCACCTGTCTCATAAATATAAGACTGTCGCAAAGTGGCAATTAACTGATCTGAGGCGTCTATCACCGTCGCCATAAGGGTAAGACGTTGCGAATCATCGATATTGGCCACACGTAGTACCGTAAGTATTTTTGCTAATTGTTCAGCTTGCTGTGCTTGCGTTTGCGAAGGTAACGCTGCCAACAACTTTAGCAAATAACCTTCTTGGCCATTAGCGGATCGCTTAGAAACTAGTGGCAATGCCTCTGTAGAAGATAGGTGCTCTTGAAACGTCGATAAAGTTATCATCAGTATTCCTAGTAACCTTGAGTAACTTGGCAGGAGGCAAATATTCAACCATGCCGTATGCAACAACACAAGATAAAAGATACAAATCAGCAGCAACCATCGAAATCGACAGCACCCATTTTTAGTAACGATTAAGTTCTATAGCATCATCTAACCGCACGCCCATCTTCTAAAAACCACGCTTTGTTCACTAATTTTTCAATATACCATAGTGCCTATATTAACGATCATTGTAAATATCAATCGGTACTTTGAAAGGTTTATTTGGTAGCTCTCTGACCAGCTTGGGTACCAGATAACCAGGGAGTGCTGCCAACAATGACCAATACAGCTCAATTGCGAAGCGCTCATCATTATCGAAATGTGCGGCTCCAGCCACTTTATCCAGTACGTGCAAATAATAAGGCAACACACCAGCAGAAAATAAACGTTGGCTTAATTGCGTCTGAACCTCAACGCTATCATTGATGCCTTTTAATAGCACCGCTTGATTTAATAAAGTGATGCCAGCCGCTCGAGCACGTTGCAGATGCTCTGCTGTTAAGGCATCGATTTCATTGGCATGATTACAGTGGATGACCATCACAATATGACAGCGACTTTGAGACAGTCTGGTCAATAACGCATCATCCAAACGCGCTGGTATGACCAGCGGCAAGCGCGTATGTAATCGAATAGTGGTCAATTGCGGGAGTGACTCTAAAGTATCTAGCCAAGCAAACAGGCGTCTATTTGTCACATTCAGTGGATCACCGCCACTCAAAATCACCTCATTAATCTCGGGGTGTGCAGTAATGTAATCAATGATATTTTCTTTGGCCTCAGCCGTCGGCATATTGGCACTATAGTCAAAATGCTGACGGAAACAGTAACGACAATGAATGGCACAAGCACCTGTCACGGTCAATAATACTCTGGATTGGTACTTATGCAGCATACCTTTGACTGGATTTTGCGTATTCTCGCTCAAGGGATCTGCCACATAGCCCGTTACCTTGATTTGCTCGCGTTGATCAGGCAATACTTGTCTCAGTAAAGGATCATTGCTATCGCCGATACTCATTTTTGCCACAAATCCACGTGGTACGCGCAGCTCAAAATGCTTAGGTACATAAACCTCTGCACGCAATGATTCTAGCCTTAGGATGCTTAACAGCTCATCGATAGACGTAATGGCCTCGGATAATTGCGTTTGCCAGTTTTTTTGTGTGATTAAATGGTTTATCATGACAACCTAATACCTGTGCCCAAAAGTCGCTATTATACGCGCTTAGTGCGTAGCCTATCAAAGCATACGACCTATCCTTTAAACACTTAGCGTAATAAGCGATTTTAACGCAGCAAGCTATTCATTCCCTTATCTACCACCCTATTTATAACCCCTAGGAGTTTCTTGTGGCAAGTTTTTCTACTAATGAATTTAAAGCTGGTCTAAAAGTCATGCTCGATGGCAACCCTTGTGCCATTCTTGAAAACGAGTTTGTCAAACCAGGTAAAGGTCAAGCCTTTAACCGTGTTAAATTGCGCAACCTTCGTAGTGGTAAAGTATTGGAACAAACCTTTAAGTCAGGCGATAGCTTAGAAGCTGCTGATGTCATGGACACTGAAATGAACTATCTATATAACGATGGTGAGTTTTGGCATTTCATGCACCCTGAAAGTTTTGAGCAGATTCAAGCGGACAAAACAGCGATGGGCGATTCAATAAAGTGGCTAAAAGAAAACAGTAATGCACTATGTACCATCACTTTATTCAATGGCACTCCTCTTTCAGTAACACCACCTAACTTTGTTGAGTTGCAAATCACTGAAACAGATCCTGGTGTGCGTGGTGATACTTCAGGTGGTGGCGGTAAACCTGCCAAGTTAGAGACAGGTGCTGTCGTCCGTGTGCCGTTGTTTGTACAACAAGACGAAGTCGTACGTGTTGATACTCGTACAGGTGACTATCAAACTCGCGTTAGCCAATAGCATGTAAAAATTATAGCGCTCGACATAATAGGACTTATATAATAGAACTTAACAGTTAGCCTCTAGCTGTTATTCCACAAAAAAGCTGAACCACTGATAAAGCGGTTCAGCTTTTTTTATTTATGAATATTGTCTTTAATACTGTCTCTGTAGTTAATTTGATTGAAAAGTATTCCAAAACAACCGAGTAAAAGTCGATATGGGGTATGTCAAACAAGGTCAGCGCTGTGGTTTTTTTATAGTGGATGAACTGTCGCCATTGATGACAGCGATGATAAATAACCTTCTATAAATACCTACCAAACCACTACTCTTCTGCTGATGAATGTTTCTGTATCAGCCAATATTGTACCAATGCATTCAACTGCTCTTGTTTAAAAGGCTTGGTACAGTAATCTTGCATCCCAACTTTTAAATACTTTTCGCGCTCACCGTCCATTGCATTGGCGGTCAACGCAATAATAGGTGGTAATGACTGAGGATCATAGAGTTCATGCAATTTAATAGTGGCCTGCACGCCATCTAAAATAGGCATGTGATGGTCCATTAAAATGACATCATAACGCTCAGGTGAGAGCGCAAAAATCTCAATAGCCTGCTGCCCATCAGTGACATGCGTGACCGTATGACCACTATTATTCAGGGCTTTTTTAGCGATAATGGCATTGACGGTATCGTCTTCAACCAACAATATATGACCAGCACGCTCATGGGTCGGCTCAATCATCGTAAAGTCATTTGACTCTTGCCACATCTCATACTGGTTTTCATCGATAGTCGGTAGCGGTAATAAAACACTGAACGTAGTGCCCACACCTACTTCGCTATCCACATCGATATAACCGCCCATCAAATCAACCAAAGACTTACAAACCGAGAGTCCAAGACCTGTGCCACCATAAAGACGGTGGGTGAATTTGTTTGCTTGGTCATAAGCATCAAATATCGCATCCAATGACTCAGCTTTGATGCCGACACCCGTATCTGTAACTTCAATGCATAAGGTCATGACTTCATGATAGATGGTATTACTGATAGCTTCTTGAGCCGCTATTTTGCTGAGATCACTTGCCGAAATACCTTGAGCGCGATATTGGTCAGCGCTGTCATCGTCAAAACCATCACAATGACAATTGGGTACATGTTTGACATCAATAGTGACTCGCCCACCCTCACGAGTGAATTTAATCGCATTATTAACAAGGTTTGCTAAAATTTGTTTGAGGCGTACTGGATCGCCTTGTACATAGGGCGATAACGACTCGGTATAATGGTAGTCTAAAATGAGCCCTCGCTGACGTGCTTTGACAGCAAAGAGGCTGACTACCTCATTACATAATGCAGATAAGTTAACAGGAATAGAATCAATGGTCATTTTCCCAGATTCTACTTTCGATAAATCTAAAATCCCGTTAATGATCGCCATCAAATGCTCATTGGAAACTTTGATATTGTCCACGTATTCTTGTTGTTCACTGCTAAGTTTAGTCTCACCAAGCATCTCCACCATACCAATAATGCCATTCATCGGTGTACGGATTTCATGACTCATATTGGCCAAAAAGTCTGATTTCATCTCATTAGCATGTTTGGCATCACGCTGCTTATCCTGTAGCTGCAAGGCATCTGCCGCCATCATCGCAAATTGAGCCAACACCTTTGCTTTTTGCTCATCAAAGTCATGATTGGGCTTCATATCCATCACACACAGCGAGCCCAAACGATAGCTTTTATTGTCCTCATGCAAAATAATTGGCGCACCAGCATAAAACTGTAGGTACGGCGATTCTGTCACTAGGGGATTGTGGCTAAAGCGGCTGTCTTTGGCTAAGTCCGGTACTACAAAGACGTCGTTAGAGAGCACGGTATAATTGCAAATAGCCACTTCACGAGTCGTGCGGCAAACACCGCCCAGTCCTTGGACAGATTTTAGATACTGTGTTTCTTCATCCATGAAAGTGATGGTCACAACTGGTACATCAAAAAATAGCTTTGCCAGATCAATTAGACGCTTAAATGCAGGCTCATCATTGTCGTTGAGCACCTGATACTTCCTAAGCTTATTGATGCGTTCTACTTCATCTGCCGCCACTGGGTAGCTGTGTTTAGGTGCGTTCAATATAGACAAGATAGACTCCATTAAATAAGATCAGACGCTCGGCTTGATGCCCGTCTGCTTTATTAATAATTGTAAAGCTTCACTGACCATAATCATCGCGACGACTGATGTAACGACAACTGCTGAGCCATAGCCACCACAGTGCAACCCACCTGTTTGACAGCTTTTATCTACCCGTGGTGGCTCTGTAGAGTAGACACATTTGATCCCGAACTTTTCTTTTAGTGTACTATTAATGCCTTTTTCGTGGCGCAGCTTATTGCGTAATTTGGCAAGTAAAGGATCTTGGTAACTATCACGCAAGTCGCTCACCCTAATCTGACTAGGGTCTATCTTACCGCCTGCGCCGCCTGCACACACCAGTTTTAATTTATTAAAACGACAATGTAGCGCGATGGCAAGCTTGGCATTCATATCATCTACGCAGTCCAAAATAACCATAGGTCTGCCTTGAGCGATAGCGGCTTTTGCTTCACCGCGACTTGGCAATAAAGTGGCGACGTTTTCTACAGTTAAAAAATCATCGATCAAGTTTAGCGTTACTTTGGGATTAATTTCACGAATACGGGTGGCCATCGCTGCAATTTTACTCTCACCAAAGGTGCTGTCTAGTGCAGGCAACTGCCGATTGACATTGGATGCAACCAATACGTCCAAATCGATCAACGTAATAGTGCCCACTGCCGTTCTTGCCAAAGCCTCAGCTGCCCAAGAACCAACGCCTCCAACGCCAATAACGTATACATGCGCATCGGCAAAAGTAGTGACAGCTGCCGTACCATAAAGAGTGCGCGTGCCTTGAAAACGGCGTTCATACTGCACATTGTCTTCGCTAAGCTCTTCCGTTCTTGTAACGTCTTCGGTGCCAATGGATTCTGTCATTGTTTGCTCAAATGGTTGTATTTCAATCATAACTGATTAAATGCTCTTTTAAATTATTTTGGTGGCGCTTATATTACGTCAATTTCTTTATTCACGGCTATATCATTCACTATCATATCAATGGCTAGCCATACAATAAACCGTCAGTGATTAAAATATGTGGCACTACTACGACGGATAATCCCATTTTGTTTGCAAAGCACTGCAACTGTTGTGCCACAATTGCTTAGCAAGACTGGCGGGTTGTACATTGAGCAACTCACTCAAGCTTAGCAATACCCATGGTAAGTTGGCAGGTACATTTCTATTATGTACGGCTGTACTCCTCCGTGCACTGTCTGAGTTTTGATTTGGCACTGATGAATCATGGTCAGATATTTGGCACATGATAGGCGTCATATCAGGGCAATCCGTTTCTATTACCAAACATTCAACGCCATAGCTATCAACCGCTGCTTGAATGGCGCGGCGCAGTTTCTTAGCATTGGGATTAGTGATTTGACCGGTAACCCCAAGCTTAAATCCCAACTTAACAAATGCTTTGGCTTCTTGCGTCCCACCACTAAAACTATGCGCGATACCGCCAAGTTTGTGCGCATCGTAGTCATGCGCTTTTAGTATGGCCAATGCTTCTGCATGTACTTTACGAATATGTAGCATCACTGGCAGCTGATGAGTTACCGCCATGTCCAATTGTGCCTTAAAAAATCGTACTTGTTTGGCAAATATGTCAGGCGCTTTCATCGCCTCAGTAAAGGTGTCCAAACCAATCTCGCCGATTGCTAATGGGCGTTTATCAGCAATCCTTTTTGCCATGGCGGTTAAATGATCGTCAGTATGTTGTTTAATATAAAAAGGATGCAAACCGACCGCAATATGGATACTAAAATTTGACACTTTTTGTCTATCGACATTGGCTATCGTAGGTAATGACAGCGTATTTAACAGGCGCTCAGTCTCATACATCCGCTCAAAATGCTGATATAGATAACCCACTAATACCAGATGGCGTACCCCCTGATTGTGAGCCTGCTGCGTCAGTATTTCTCTATCATCATCAAAGATTGGGGCATCAAAATGAGTATGCGTGTCAATGAGAGGATAAATAGTAGGTAAGGGCTGTTTGATCATCTTAGGTGAAGCGATAGGGGTCATTGATAGACTCCAAAATTAATAGTTTTCAGCGAGGCATTCCGTGATTTGTCATTCAATAGACATTATTTGTCATTTTGTAGCAATTATCACGTCAATGAACACTTTAGGATGGCAACTTTATTTAAAATGATTTCTACAGTTAAAAAATGCCAATCAACAAAAGAGCATTTGATAAGTAAAGAGACCTTCAACACGCCCTATTAGTATTATCATGATTGGCTTTTGCATTGTGCTCATATGAATGCTCATCTGATACATTTTTACCATCTAACTCTCTGGTAGCAGCTTGTCGGCTGCTACGCCGAGGAATCACCAATAAGGCGGTGGCAGCGACTGCTAATAAAAACCACTTTTTAGCGTTTGTATGACTTGTCATTGCTTCCACCCCTACCTTTATATCATCATCTACAATATTTATCAGCAAGTGTTCATACTTACTACTCAATTACTCATTAGTATACTGCGATATACAAACTGCTATGTTTATCTGTGTTATGAATACGCAAGCTAATGTACGGCGTAGTCTATTTATTACACCGTGTCTCTACATGCTATAAGAATAGGAGGCGAGCGCTTTATTAACCTATCATTAATAAAGCGCTTTTTTGAGTTCTTAACGGTTTAAAGGATAAGTTGTCATACCATTATTAGGACTGTCTACTTTGGTAAAACCTTGAGACTGAGACTTTGGTGTCTGATCGCGCTTAGGAACAAGGGGATTGAGCGGCATCAATTCATAATCTGCGCTAACATCGCCATTCCAACCTTCCGTACCGCTCAATGGCAGCTGTTTGATGGTACCGTTTTTATCAATGACCAATTGTAGGACGCGCATTTGGTTAAATTTGCGTTCGGTGACACTGGCGACTGCCCTGCCATCACGTAAAATGGTTGGCTGTAAAAATATGATCAAGTTGCTTTTTTGCGTTGTGTCATTGTCAGAGCGGAACAGTCGACCAATGACTGGTACATTACCCAAGCCAGGGACTTTTTGTTGGCGCGTAGTGCTGTTTTCACGCATCAAGCCACCAAGAGCAATGGTCTGCTGATCATCAGCCAGAATCGTCGTATTGATGAGGCTTTTATTGGTGATCAAACCACTGGCGTTACCCGTACTGCCCGGTACCACCGATGAGACTTCTTGTGAGACTTCCAAGCGTACGGTGCCATTGTCGCCAATATGAGGAATGACATTTAGGTTGATACCAATATCCTGACGATCAATGGTTTGAAAGGGGTTGCTAGAATCGTTGCCACTGGTGGTAAAGGAACCTGTCACAAAAGGCACGTTTTGACCCACTAAAATACTGGCTTTTTCATTGTCCAATGTCAAAATTGATGGCATAGACAGCAGATTGGCACTGGTAGAAGAATCAAGCGCTTGCAAGATAGCCCCATAAAACTGGGTGTTTCCCTGACTGTCTTTGCTGCTATCACCAATACCAATCAAAGCACCAGCTATCGATCCTGCTGCTGCACTGATACTGGCGGCACCGCCACCCAACGCCGCGGCAGCAAGTGCTGTAGCACTCGCGCCTACGTTATTGAAGTTTACGACTCCGTAGCCGCTATTGGCATTGCCAAGCGCCCATTGCACACCAAGCTGGGTCGCATCATCACCTGACACTTCTACAATAGCCGCTTGAATCAATACTTGCGCGCGGCGACTGTCCAACTGATTGACCGCATCTTCAATCTCAAACATCAGCTCAGGTGCCGCATTAACGATAACGGCATTTTGGGTTTCATCAGCGATAATACTAAAAGGTCGCCCGCCAACACCTGTACCAGTACTACTCGAATTGGCACCAGAGGTCGCTGAGGTCGGCGCGTTGTTAGTCGTGCTACCACTAGACTCATTAGTCAAGGTAGCGCCCGTGCTACTGGAATCGTTCAATGATGCAGACTCTAACGAGGACGTTGCTCCAGCGCTATTAATAGATTGATTGGCGAGCAATCCGCGTAGCATATCTGCAATATGACCTGCACTGGCATATTTTAATCGAAAGACACGCAGACCACTCAAACGCCTTGTAGGCGTGGTGTCCAATTGATTGACCATCTCTTTGACTTTAGCAATCATCTCCGGACTGCCTTTCACCAACAATCTATCACTAGAGGTATCAGCGATGACTTTAAGCTGGTTATTACCACCTTGTGCTTGCCCGCTACCAGCGCTTGCAACCAAGGCGCTAATCAATTCCATCATACGTTCAGCATCGACGTGACGTAGTGGTATCACTTGCAAACTGTCATTGACGTTGCTATCTAAATCGCGGATGAGCGACGTCAGCTGATTAAGACTATCTGCACGATCGGACAATACCAAGGCATTGACACCAGGCACGGCAGCGGCATGAGCTGATTGGGGCATAAGCGGACGGATGACACCCAGCACTTCTGCGGCTTGGGTATTGGTTAAATAAATAACACGAGTAGCTAACGCCTCACCAACACTGTCACCGCGTAAATCAACAGCCACGCCAGATTGTTTGGCGACATTATCTGGCACCAATTTGATGGTCGTTCCCGAGTCAATCGCTGCAATACCGTTGACTTGCATCACACTCAAAAACAGCTGATATATTTCGTCACGCGACAAGGCTTTGTTAGAAATCACCGTCACATTGCCATTAATACGTGGATCAAGGACAAAGTTTTGGTCAGTGATGGTTGCCACCTCATTAATAAAGGCTTTGATATCGGCATCTTGTAAGTTGACTTTCCAGCTCTCAGCACTCGCAAGACCCGTACTGGCAGCCCATAATGGTACGGCGAGGCAAAGAGGACGACACAGGCGCATCAGGCGCTGCAAAACATGGTACAGAGGCGTGACTGAAAAATTATGAAAACTTACCATATTGATGATTACCTACAGTGATGTCGCTTAGTATGTACTGGATTTATTGTGTGCTAAGGTGCTCAATGATTGCTTTGCTCACTTAATATTCTGCCCACAATGGCATTATTTAAGTGGCACTATCTAAATACTTGTTTACTTAAAACTTATTTGCTTAAAACTGCTGACGAATGGTAATGACTTGATCGCCGCGTTGCACCTCTATTTGCGCCTCACCTGATTGCTGTACCTGTTGCAGCACACTAGCATCTTGGGCAGGATTACTACCCACGCTTTGACCATTAACCGTTAGCACTTTATCACCTGGCTCAAGCCCTAGGCGATTACGCAGCTTTGCTGGCATTGCAGGCGTTACTTGATAGTTTTCCCCTGCTGCCATAACCCCCATCCTACTCAAATAACTGGCGGGGTTTTCTTGCAATTCTGTGACCGCCTCATCGATAGCAGATTGCGGGCTACTGTCACTGCCTGTCGCAGCGGACTCTTCCTCAGTATTTTGTGTAGGCTGAGGGGCGTTTGGCAACATGCTGTTATCTGGCAAGCGCTGATTACTGACGGCACCTGCGATCATGTCACTTTGGTCTAATGGCATCGCGGCTGGCATGCTAATGACGGTTTGCTTGTCACTAGCATCAGCGATGACAACCGAGTTCCAATCGACAGCGACAAGGGTATAGCCACTGTCTTTTAGCGCGTCACCGATTCGATAGTTTTTCACTTCACCATTGACATCCAGTAGTGCCGAGGACATGCTCTCTGGCATTGCTAACAGAACGCCTTTTAGATTGACATTGGGCGGTGGCTGCACTGCTGCTGCAATAGGATCAGGGTCTGCAAAAATAGCAAATAATCCACTATAGTCCTTGCCAGATGCCGATGTATTTTGCAAAGCTGCTGGTGGCAACATCGGTGCCAATGGTGCTGCGAGCAACAACCATAGTAATCGAGCCGCTGTCCAGCATAACCAAGCAACAGCCAATAACAATACCCAACCTGAGAATCGATTAAGGGTGTTAAGCACAGATTTTAAAGTTGTAGAAACATTCATCATCTAGCGTGTCCCCAGCCCATTTAGCAACGGCTGACGCACACTAACAACTGGCGTATCTTGGGGTGCTTGCCCTTTATACTCAGGCATACTTTCTAATAAACGCTGCGTCAAACTGACATCCAACATATTATCGCCATCGATATATAAGTCGCCCAAGCGCTTATCTTGATTGTTTAATAAATTGATATGGAGTAGGTTTTTATTGTTTTTTTGCTCGGCACTTAACTCAGCACGCATCGTAGGCATGGTCAGATAAAAAACCTTGCCACCGCTAGGATAGCCTATCTCACCGCCGACCCATGTCAACTGACCATCGGCTTGAGTAAAACCAGATGGATTTTTTGTTGAAGCATTTTCTGCGGCGGCAATTGAGCCAGACTGACGGCTGAGCGAGACATTATTGACCTGAATCGGTGTATTGGGCAATTGCCAATCAACCAAACTTGCCAACGTCTCAGGTGCTATCTTGCCGCTCATATTATCCACTTGCCATGAGCTGGTGCCTATTTTTACTTGTCCATTGAGGCGAGTTTGTGCTGAATTGATATCGACCTCTGCACTTATCTTACCCAATAACAAATGCCATGGCTGCCACGACCATTCTGCCGTACCTGTGAGCGGTGTCGCTGCTAAAGGCATCTGCCAGATAACGGAGCCTTGCCATAAATTACCCGACACATGCTGTACATAAGGCGTTTCGGGAGCATACTTTTCAAGCAGCCACGCCGCTGGCATTTGCAACACAGCAAATAATGCAAATAATACAAACCCAACCAGCCACCACAGCTTACGAGGGCGCTTATGAGACGACGCAGATACTTGGGGCACGGTTGCATAACTCTTATATAAGACAAAAACGTCATTATCATAACAAACAATGGCATACAGATGACAGAAAAAAAGCCAGTATCTTTTTACCAACATAATGGCAATAAAGATACTGGCTTTTATCAGCTTCTAAGACGAAAGGACTATCACGATCAAACGCTATCATTACACACAAATCATGAGAAACAAGCCCGATGATCAGAGTAGATATAACATGGCGCTTTTTTAAAACAGAACTTATTTAAACAAGCGCTTATTTAGACGAGCGCTTATTTTAAATAGCCTTTAATAAAAATTGTACCTTGCTAAATTTAAACCGACATCATCTTGTTAGCCACTACACTATTTAGATAGCAAAATCTTCGATACTACGACCTGCTGCTAGCGCTTCAACCAACCACGTTGGCTTGCGACCACGGCCAGTCCATGTTTCTTCGTTATTGTCAGTATTGCGATACTTGATGCTGCGTTTTTTCTCTAGCGTTTCACCAGCTTTTAGAATCTCTTCGATAGAGGCATTGCTGTCTTCTGCAATTTTCTCAAACTGCATATAAGCGTCATACAAACGCTGATGTTGTTTTTTGGCAATAAGCTGCTGGGCATTTTCAGTGATGGCACGTAGCTCATCAACGTTCAGGTTTTCTAAATCAATGGCGGTATTTTTGCTCATAATAAATCCAACTGTAAGATAAAAAATATAACCTTAATAGATATTATTCACTATTAAGAACTAAGAATGACGTATTCATCATTAAATACAACGATGAATGTCACAAATCGATATTTTTTCAACCAAATAAAATATTGTTAGACACAATACCTAAGGGCATAGATAATATAAACAAAAAACCTTGCTATCACAACAGTAGATTATTATATCTTCTATAACAAAAGTCAGTGAATAGTAAAATCGGGTAAATGAAAAACTACTATTTATTTAATAGTTATTCGTAAACAGTTATTAATTTTAAGATAAAACCAGTCTTTATAAACAGTATCCTAAAAACGGTTAAACGAATAACTCAGCAAACATAAATCCATAAAAAATAGCAACCGATTGTTTCCATATATACCTACCGATTAGTTAAAATCGCCATTGATTAATCATGCTGATCACTAAGCTCATTCATCAAATTATAGGCTGCTTCGGCGCTCAATAAATAGGGATTAAAATCAATCGTTGTCGAATATTTTAAATAAATCGCCGCATTTTTTTCAGTCGGGGAAGCATAATTCATAGACCATTTAGACCATGCTCGATGCTTTAATTCACGTGTTTCAATAAGTTGTAAGTCATGATGACGCGGATCAGCAATTAAACTATATAACAGACGATTGATCTGTGCTCTTGGCCCTTCAATGGTTTGCAAAAAATAATCTTTATTAAACGTCAGCATACCAGTGATGCCATTGGCGGCATTATTTACTTGTGCTTGCTGCAAGATTTCGTTGAAGTCGTTGGCCGATACATCTGGGTTGGCACGGCTAGCGTATGTCATGCTCATCAAAATGTGTGCATCTTCCATTGCTGATGTCATATCTTATCTCTTATAAAAAATCATGGATGTGATGGTTTTTTAGCGTTTATAAATATCAGTCAATTAGCCAATAGAAAACCATGGTTTCTTTTTCGTAGCGGCGCGCGCTGCTTCTTGCTCTTGAAGATCTGATAACATCTCAATCAACATCATGATTTGATTGGTGTTCATCAAATAAGGATTAAACTGAGTACCTGTCGAAAACTTGAGCGCAAGTCCTTTGTTTTCATCGCTCGGAATCAAATACTTCATTGACCATTTACTCCAATGGCGCAGCTCTACTTCACGGCATTCAATGACTTGTAAGGCATGATGCCGATCATCTTTAACCAGTTTTCTGAGCAATTCATTAATGACGGGTCTCGCCCCTTCAATACTTTGCAAAAAATAATTGTGATTGAACACCAAAGCACCCGTAATACCATTGCGCTCATTGTTTTGCTGAGCTTGTGCCAGGATGCGCGTTACTTCACCTTTAGGATTGTCGGTGTTATAACGGCTAATATAAGTTAAACGTAGAATAATATGCTCGCCATGATGCATTTTTAGACGATTTAATTCTGAAAGCTCAGCTGATTCCACAAAACACTCCAATTAGTTTGCTAAACTTTTCATTTATCCCCACCCAGCTACTGTCTTTTATAACCAAGTATTTGTGGTATAAGTCATTTTTTTATAACATAAGTCGCGTATATATTAACGTTGAATTTTTTTGATAAAATCATTCATGCCGCGTGATAAATTACTGCTACTAGTGCTCTGTATTTCTTTGACCAAGCTCAATAATTGCGAGCTATCCGCGCATTGTTCTAAACTCAACAAGTAACCCCAAGCTTCTACTGGTGGTGCGTTTTTTTCAATATAGTTAGCCAACTCTGACTTTATCGTTTCGTAGCTCGCACCAGATAACCTAGCCTTGAAAATACTACTGATTGATTTCTTGCCTAATGCTGCCATTTTATTGAGACCTTTATCATTAAAGGTGCGATCAAACTCTGTCTCAATATTTCGTTCAGACGACGATGATTGAGACTGATCAGCCGTCGGTGCTTGCGGCGCAGTGAATGTTTGGGAGGCAGCATTATCAGCGCCCACTATCTCTATGCACTCAAGCCCTAACAGCAACTCAAATAGTGGTGCAACACCGCCAAAATCGGCAAACATTTTGCTACGGTCAAGCGTATCAAGATAGCTTTGATACGTGCGTTTGCCATCGATCATAATGAGCAATGTTCTCGCTTCACGCGGCAATATGCCGAGACTCTGAGATTTAATCTCTTCTCTGCCCAAATCAGTTTTTTGAAACACATCACCATCTTTCATTCTTTGTACTCAGCAATAGCAGTAAGGTGGGCACTTTTATAGTCAATTGATTATAAAAGCGTGACAGCTTTAACCTTTCACATTGAACCAACCCTATCGTAAGCGGTCGACCAGATGAATTTTTATTATTTCAGCCATTGAACAGTCAGATTTTGACTTTTCAGTGGCTAATAAAAATTGCTTTAAATCAAAGCCCCACATTTAATATTGTTTGAATTATTGATTCGAGTGGATTATATCAACCCATTTAATGAACCGTTAGCATTAATTAAATCCAATAGAACAGACGGTCTATATAGGATATGAAAGGTAGTTTTCATAAATTTCAATATAAAACTTGATAAAATAATGAGAATAAAAAAATCGATAAACTCAATAACGCAGGCTAATATTTATCCGTTTTATCTTCTTACTAAATCGTTTACCAACCGATAATTAATTTTCTATTTTTTCAAATAACCATCAAGGCGCAACTTTAAAAACCAACAAACGTTTTACTTTTTTAGCGAGATAATATCGCAATTGACAAAGTCTATCTTTCTTAACGCGCTCACTCTCATACAACCTTTATGCGCACTATAGAAAATTTATTTTTTTAAGTCATTTATCACTAGCCATAAAAAAAACCCTGCAATTGCAGGGTCTTCTATAGATTATTCTTAACAGATAACTCTAAGGTATATCCTAGAACGGAATATCATCATCGACAGGACCGTCTGGCATTGCTGTCGGCTTTGACTGTGCAGGCTTTTGAGCAGGTTGATTAAACTGATTCTGCTGAGCAGGTGCGCTTTGATTGTTAAAGTTGTTTTGATTGCTTTGACTACCTTGATTGCCATAGCCACCACCTTGACCCTGATTTTGACCGCCAAAGCTATTATCACTTTGACCACCAGTCGCACCATCTAGCATTTGCATTTGCTCAGCGCGAATCTCAGTAATATAACGGTCTTGACCATTGGGATCTTGATATTTACGGGTACGCAAACTGCCTTCGATATAAACTTTACTGCCTTTACGCAAATACTGCGCGGCAATTTCACCCAAACGATTAAATAGAGAAATACGATGCCATTCAGTCGCTTCTCTTTTTTCGCCACTTTGCTTGTCGGTCCACTGCTCTGACGTTGCAACCGAGATATTGGTCACGCTACCGCCGTTATTAAATTGACGTGCCTCAGGGTCTGCTCCAAGGTTACCGATGATGATAACTTTATTAACTCCGCGCATGATACCGTCCTCTTACTTATGAATAATTTTATGAATCGCTTTAATGACTGTGCAGCTAAGCGCATTCATTAATGATTTTACTGTAATCAATTTTTATTGAAATATCTACAAGCTATCTATTAGATACGACAATCTATGTCGTTTAGATATATATTATAATTTTTGGGTTTAAAAAACCATGATATTGCTATTTTGCCATTTTATTAAGCGAATTAATACTATTACCAGTTACTGACTTATCAACTCACTCTGCCCTTTATAAACTTATTTAGAATCATTGCTCTCGTTATTGCGATGCATACTCAAGGTGACGCTACCCAGCTCTACGCCAAATTTTTTCATGACTGAGCGATTGAGCATGACGTTTTTATCAACCAGATACATCCAGTCATCAAAATTTACTTTGTAGGTTTTATCCTCAACGGGTAGCTCTAACAAGTAATTCCAATGCAAGGTATTGCCAACCACTTTCCCTGTTGCCTCGCCAATGACATCGCCTGCTGTGCCTTTCCAGCTACCATCAGCTTGTTTGATCAATCGCCATATACGCTGTGATTTTGATCCATCTGCCCATGCGAACTTCTCATCTAAAACGATGACATTATCGCCTTCGTGAGTGGCATCAATATCGACGTAAAAGCGTTTTTTGACCTCGCCATTGCGACCTTGAAACATGCCCCAACCATCGATTTGACCTGAGAAGAACTCATGCATATCGAGCGTCGGCGTGCTGTGCTGATAGGCCTGAATGTTTTGTGTGGCGCAACCTGAGAGTAGTAACGTGGCTGATAGACCAGCACCTATTGCCAGCTTGGCCATGACTCGAGGTGCAATATTTTTCCTAACACCACCAGAAAACATCGTAAACTTACTCATATTAATTCCTTTTAAATAGAGATAAAGATTTATCGTTCACTTATTAATAATGGCTGTCTATCTAGTCGTTGTCTACTCAGGTTTTGCCTATTCAACCTTACCTCTACTCGCCTAAGTACGTTGTCTATACCGTTTGTTAAATATCTAGCGGACTCTGTGCCAAACTCGATAACTGCATCCGCGAGTCATCTGTCAATTGTGTCTTGTCTAGCTTGAGATAGGCCACTTGTTCTTTTGCCATCACGACCAGCTCATCCACGCCATCTACCGCCAGCATTTGCCGTGACCAGTCTTGGATATTGATATCCTTGGGAATCGTAACAGTGGTACTTGATAAATAAGGGGGCTGTGCAATCGGAATGATAATGAGCAGAGCAGCGGCCATAATGACGGCTAAAATACCCCATGCCAGCAAATTCGGCTGACTTAATAACAAACCACCCATCGCGCCGCCAACAAACGCACCAAAAAACTGACTCGATGAATTTAGCCCCATCGCTGTTGCTTTATTGGCGACTGGGGCGCGCTTAGATATCCATGAAGGAATCGTTGCCTCAAGCAAGTTAAAGCCCATAAAGTACAACAACAGACCTAATATAATACCAACGCCAACCTGACTGCCAATGGCCAATATCGCTAAAGCAGCGGTCATTAACGCAATCGCGCCTAAGAATACTTGACGCATTTTGCGTTTCTTTTCAGCGATGATAATAAAAGGAATGGCGACAGCAAAACCGATAAATAATAAAGGCAGATATACTAAACCTTGCTGACGTACCGATAAACCCATCACTTCATTAAGCTGATGCGGCAATATCACAAATATCGCCGTCATGGTTAGATGCAGAGCAAAGATACCGATATGTAGGCGGTTTAAATCGCCAATTTTTAGGACGGTCGCTAATTGTTGACCAATCGATTTATTGTCTAAATTGTGTTTAAGTACTCGTAACGGTGTCGGCACAAACAACAATAACAGCATTGCCAATACGGCAAAGCCTGAGGTCAACCAAAATAAACCAGAGATACCCAGCGAGCCAACCAATAACGGACCAAAGGCAAAAGCGAGCATGATAGAAGTCGCAATGGTCAAGCCCATCGTCGCCATTGCTTTGGTACGCATCTCTTCGCGCGTTACATCAGCCAATAACGCCATCAATACCGCAGAAACCGCGCCACTACCTGCCAGCGCCCGACCAATGATAACCTCGTAAATATCCGTCGCATTTGCCGCAATGATACCACCGAGAGCAAATAAGATGAGTCCTAAAAAGATAATCGGCTTACGCGGGAATTTATCCGCAGCCAAACTCATGGGAATCTGAAATATCGCCTGCCCTAAGCCATAAATACCAACGGCTAAGCCAATCAAAAACGGCGTCGCGTGCGCATAATTGTCACCATATACAGAAAACACAGGCACAATCATAAACAGACCAATCATCCGCAAAGCAAATATACCACCGACCCCGAGGATTGCCCGTTTCTCTACGCTATTCATACTTGCCTCACTGGTTCGTCATTGCTGATTTATCACTACTGCGCTGCTTATACTATTGTGATGCTATCAAGACTTTAGCTACAAATTAAGCCCACTAGTATAAGACATTCGCCGTTTGCTTGCCGAGACTTTTGTCTTATTGGTGCAGCCTCCTATACCGTCTCAACCCAAGCCATTCATATTACGCGATTATTTTGTTACCAACTGCATCGGATGCGCAATCACACCTTGAATAATGCGGTCGCCATGACAATAAAGTAAGGCGTCATAAACATTATTACTCGTCAGCTAGAGCGATCGCTTAGATGACAAACTCCTCTATAAAACGACATTTTGGTCAAAACCATGACAAAAGATGACTACTACTTAACATTGATTTGATTTAGATTTGCTTAGTCATACGAAAACCAATCACCTCAAAGGCTGTAGAATAAGAAAACAGCAAAATGAACGCCAAGTAGCATACCGCTCAGCAATAAAAATTAAAACAGTAAATTAGGCATCTATAGCTCTCACTTCATCAACGTATGAACACTTTACAAAAATATTATTTATAGCAAAATCTTTGATAATAAAACTATTTATAACCACATTATAAACTTACAAAATATTCACGTTTTTAACCAACCATTTAATTGATCTGTATTTAGCTTTTAATTTGAGATATTTTCAATCCCCTTTTAGCAAATAGGAAACCTAACACCGATGGCACACGAGTATATTAAGGTTCGCGGCGCACGCACTCATAATCTAAAAAATATCGATTTAGACATTCCACGAGATAAATTCGTGGTGATTACAGGTTTATCCGGCTCTGGTAAGTCTTCACTAGCATTCGATACTTTATATGCCGAAGGGCAACGTCGTTATGTCGAGAGCTTGTCGGCGTATGCACGTCAGTTCCTCTCACAAATGGAGAAACCAGACGTCGATAGTATTGAAGGCTTATCCCCTGCGATTGCTATCGAGCAAAAATCGACTAACCATAACCCTCGCTCTACCGTCGGGACGATTACCGAAATTTATGACTATTTACGCCTGCTCTATGCGCGTATTGGTACGCCCTTTTGCCCAGAGCATGGTGAACCAATGGTGGCGCAGTCGGTCACCGAAATGGTTGATCAGGTTATGGCGTTACCAGATGACACCAAAATCATGATCTTAGCTCCAGTGATTCGTGAGCGTAAAGGTGAGCATACGGTGTTGCTTGAGCAATTAATTGGTCAAGGCTTTGTTCGTGTGCGCGTCGATGGTGATGTCTACGATACCGATGAGCTACCGACACTCGATAAAAAGAAAAAACATACCATCGAAGTGGTGGTTGACCGCTTTAAAGTTCGTGATGACTTAGGCAATCGCGTCGCTGAAAGCTTAGAAACCGCTCTGCGTTTGGGTCAAGGGCTGGTGACGCTACACTTTATGGATGGCAATCCAAAAGAAGGCGGCGATGACAATCAAGTCATGTCAGCTAAGCACTCTTGCCCTGTCTGTGACCGTGCCGTGCCTGAGCTTGAGCCACGTATGTTCAGTTTTAACAACCCATATGGTGCTTGCCCAAGCTGTGATGGTCTCGGTAAACGTCAATATTTTTCTGCCGAAAAGCTGATTACCCATCATGAAAAATCGCTGAATCAAGGCGCGATTAATGGTTGGGATAAACGTCATGCCTACTACTTTGGTTTACTGAGCACTGTCTGCAAGCATTTTAAAATTGACATGGATGCGCCGTGGCAAGATCTGACCAAAGAGCAGCAAGATCTGATTATGCAAGGCTCTGGTAAAGAGAAGCTGACCTTTAACTTTACTGATGAGCGCGGGCGTAAAACCAACAAGACTGTGCCATTTGAAGGGGTGCTGCCTTATTTAGAGCGCCGTTATGCGAAGACGCAAAGTAACCTCGTGCGTGACGAGCTGGCGAAATACTTAGCCGATACAACTTGTAATGTCTGTGATGGTGCGCGTCTCAATGAGATTTCACGTAACGTGCGTGTTGATGATCAAACCATTGCTCAAATCGTCAAGCTGTCTATCGGTGATGCCGCTGACTATTATAAAACGATAAAAATTGGCGGTCACAAAGGCGAAGTCGCGGAAAAAATCTTTAAAGAGATTAATGAGCGCTTAAACTTCCTTGTCAGTGTCGGGCTTGATTATCTATCACTCGCCCGCTCTGCTGAAACGCTATCGGGCGGTGAAGCACAGCGTATTCGTCTGGCTAGCCAAATTGGCGCAGGACTAATGGGTGTGATGTATGTACTTGATGAGCCATCGATTGGTCTACATCAGCGCGACAACGACCGTCTGCTAAAAACTCTAACGCGCTTGCGTGATTTGGGTAATACCGTACTGGTCGTTGAGCATGATGAAGATGCCATTCGCCAAGCGGATCACGTCATCGATATTGGTATCGGTGCAGGTGTACATGGCGGTCATATTATCGCTCAGGGTACGGTCGATGACATTATGGCAAACAAAGAATCGCTGACTGGACAATATATGTCTGGTAAGAAGAGAATCGAGATTCCAGCCATTCGTCATAAAGCCAAAACGATCGATATGGAAGTCAAAGGTAAAGCCAAGCCCAAACAAGTTCCGATGACGATTGAGCTAAAAGGTGCCTCAGGTAATAACTTGCATGATGTAGATTTGACCATTCCCGTTGGTATTATGACTTGTGTGACTGGTGTCTCAGGTTCGGGCAAATCAACTTTGATCAACCGTACCCTTATGCCATTAGCTGCAACCCAGTTAAACAACGCCTCAACGCTTATCGCTGATAAGCATGACAGCATTAGTGGTCTTGAGCATTTGGACAAAATGGTCGATATCGATCAAAGTCCGATTGGTCGTACGCCACGCTCAAACCCAGCGACTTATACCGGTGTGTTTACGCCGGTACGTGAAATGTTTGCGCAAACGCAAGAAGCGCGTGCTCGCGGTTATAAACCGGGTCGCTTTAGCTTCAACGTCAAAGGCGGACGCTGCGAGATGTGCCAAGGTGATGGTCTTATAAAGGTTGAGATGCATTTCTTACCTGATATGTATGTGCCATGTGATACCTGTGAAGGTAAGCGCTATAACCGCGAGACCTTAGAGATTCACTATAAAGGTAAAAATATTGCCGATGTCCTAGATATGACCGTCGAAGATGCCACTGAATTCTTCTCAGCCATTCCAGCGATTTATCGTCGTCTGCAAGCTTTGATGGATGTTGGTCTTAGCTATATTCGTTTAGGTCAGTCTGCGCCAACGCTATCAGGCGGTGAAGCGCAACGTGTCAAACTGGCGCGTGAGCTGGCCAAACGCGATACGGGACAGACGCTCTATATCTTGGATGAGCCAACCACTGGTTTGCATTTTCATGATATCGATAAGCTGCTCAATATCCTGCATACTCTACGCGATAAAGGTAATACCATCGTGGTCATCGAGCACAATCTTGACGTCATTAAAACGGCGGATTGGGTGATTGACCTTGGCCCTGAAGGCGGTAAAGGTGGCGGACTGATTATCGCGGAAGGTACGCCTGAAGAAGTGGCAGAAGTGAAAGGCTCGTATACTGGTGAGTTCTTGAAGCCGATGCTTCAGCAAACGATGAAAGAAGTGAGTTAGTAGAAACTAGTTAATTGTTAAGAAAAGGCTACTCTTTAGGGAGTGGCTTTTTTGTTGGTGGTGATATATAAAATAGACTTTAAAAACTCTATTTTAAAAAGTATAAAATCTTGACATTTGTTGCTCAAAAATTACTGATAAGTTATAATCTTTATCTTATTTACCAACAATTTAAACAACTTTGTAGTACTTACCCTTGCAGAAATGTGCTGATGATATTACACATGAAGATAAAGTAGAAAAAAATGGCTTTAATTAACTGTCCTGAATGTTCTAAAAGAATTAGTGATCAAAGTACTGCTTGTCCTAGTTGTGGTTTCCCTACGCCTTCAGAACAGATAGATGACAATAATTCTCCAGCAAGTAGTGGTCAAAGACAAAAAAATAGCGGCTGTTCTGGAGCAACTATCTTCTTACTAATTATCATAGTTGCTATTGGTTATTGGCTTGTAAGTAGCTACAACAGCTATACAGAGAGGGTCGAAGAATACCGTGAAGGACAGTCAGAGTTTCACGAAGAGTCACCACAAATCGAAGAATCGGTATTTGATACTCCACTAGAAAAAATACCAATGTTACTTTCTGGTTCAAGTGAAGATGGGCGGTACTTTCTCATTTCTCACTTCGCATCTCACGGTATTGAAAATGTTAAATATGCACGTAGAGGAAATGAAAGTGATGCTTATGGAGAGATGCAGATTGACTGTTCGAACAATACGATAAGAAAAACATCTTCAGATAATCTTAAAGCCTTAGAAGTAGCAGATTTAGGAGATTGGTATACACCAACTCCAGACTGGACAGATCAAGATATTGTTAATTTCATATGTTCAATCAAAAGAGTAGCGTCAAAAAACATAGAACATCATGAAGTAGTTGAGAAAGTAGTAACGCTAGAAGCTCCCAAGAACGGAGTAATTGAAAAAGTAACATTGGATCAATTCAAGCCAGAGCCAGAGATATCAGCACAAGCAATACCGAGGGAAGTTTTATTATCGAATACCCCTTCGGGTAGTGAGAAAGAATATAAAGTATGGGAACCACCAATAAAAACAAAAGAACCTTACAACGAAAAAGTAGTTAATAAAGCAGCGGATGATGAAAAAGAAAGGGACATAGCACGCAGAAAAAGTGATGAACGAGCAATATGTGAACAAGCTATAAAAGTAAACAGTGCTTACCTTGGGAAGGACGACCCAGAATATAGTCAGTGGAAGGCTATTGAGCGTGCCAATTGTATGTAAGATAAACCATCTGAGTGAAATTAGGGGATACAAGTTGGTGTTATTTACAAGTAATGTATCAAAATAAGCCCAGAAGCGAATTAGACAGAACAAATGTAGTCGATTTTGACTATAGGGATAAGCCATCTATTAGCGAAATAAAGGAATAAATATGGCTTTAATAAATTGTCCTGAATGCACGCATAAAATTAGCGATCGAAGCGTCTCTTGTACCAACTGTGGGCTCCCAACTTCTAAAATTAGGTTCTCAATCCAATGTCCTGAATGCTCTGAGTCGATTAGTAATCAAAGCGCCTCTTGTAATAATTGTGGCTTTCCTATTGCTAAACCTGCACCCTTTAGAGCTGTTCCACCACCTTTACCAACTCAAAATCATACGACTATCGTGCGGGTAAACAGTAGTAGAAAAAGCAAAGGCGTTGCCATACTTTTAGCTTTATTCTTAGGTGGTTTTGGGATACATAAATTTTATTTAAATCAGGCTTTCCTAGGTATTCTGTATTTATTGTTCTGTTGGACATTCATACCAGCAATAATTTCTCTTTTCGAAGTAATAATATTGTTATTTACGAGTGAGTCTGAGTTCAATAGACGTTTTGGTTAGCCAGCGTAGGCTAGCTGGATGTACAACACCCAATATCCAGACGTCAGATAAAGTCCAAACCAACCACTTTTCGATATTTCTTCGCAAAAAAAAGGTAAGTCTTTTGACTTACCTTTTTTGATAACATTCACTGATTTGATAGCATTTACTGAGTTATTTACGTTTAATGGTTCTAGTCGTTACTCCAGTCGTTGCCCCACTAGTTGCGTTAGCAGGTGCTTTCGCAGCCGCTTGATAAACGGGCGTAACCTCAGGTAAAAGTGCCTGAATTTTAGCGATACGCTGCCCAGAGTTTGGATGCGTAGACATTAAAGTAGCTATGGTGTTGCTACGACCATTGGCAGCCTCCATTTTTTGCCATACTGCAACGGCAGCTTCTGGATTGTAGCCTGCCTGCGCCATCAAGCGTAAACCACCCGCATCGGCTTGTGACTCTTGACTACGAGAAAATGGCTTATCAAGTCCATAGTCACTAATCAAACCCAACGCATCATCACTTAACCCTGTTCTTGACTGTAGTTCGGCACCACCTAACTGCAGCGCTAAGCCAGTCAGGATTTTTTGCCCAGCATCTTTTTTACTGTGCTCAGATAACGCATGGGTCATTTCGTGTCCCATGATCGCAGCGATCTCTGCATCTGTTAACTGTAGCTTTTCTACAATACCGGTATAAAAAGCCATCTTACCACCCGGCATTGCCCAAGCGTTTAATTCAGGTGACCGTATAACCGTGACTTGCCAATCAAAAGGAACGCCTGTTGTATTAGCGCGAACGGCGTAGGGCTTCATACGATTAAAGACGTTTTTAACTCGAATGGCGGTAGCAGAAGTATTATCTACCGCGCCTTGACTACTGGCTTTAGAGACCACTTGAGAGTAACTTTTAGCCGCATCGGTATTTAATGTAGCCGTATCGTACCCTGCCATATCGGCGACCGTAGTACACCCTGCTAAAGTAGTAATAGTAGTCAGCAATAGCGCATTTTTTATTTTATGAAAACTGGTCATTAGACGTCCTAGTTGAGAGATACAATTAAGTTAAATAGCTAAGCTAAAGGCAATAAATTGATAGACTTAAAATTCCAGTGTCGAAATCTATGTCATGCAATACACTAATTGAGAGCGATATATAATTGAGAACGTAACTAAAATGCAATTAATATGTAATTACCATGTAAGTAATGTGTCTGAATTATCGAGGAAGAGATTATCACTATAGAAAACAAAAGTCTATTAATTTTATAATCTATTATTTGTTTGATATCACAAACCCCAGCCAGCCTCCATTTGACGCCTACAACTTTATTCCTTTAATTAAAATCGCTGCTCAGAGAGCATCCTGCAATAGATTCCACCTAAATAAACGCTCGAATCACATTTATCACTCGCGCAGCTACCGTACGTTCTACTTTCTCTTTGTCGAAAAAGTTTATAATTTATCGTAGCATCAAACATAATGTCCGATAATGTCTGCGCGTCAGCACCTAGACCCTTTATAATAGTGTATCCATACCAACCAACCTGCGTGTCTCACCATGACCTCTATCAGCTACGTAAAGCAGCAACGCATTACTCGACTATGCGTGCGCTGCGGCTTACTCCTTATGCAGTATGGCGCTGAGTCTGCCGTAGTCGTGGACTTATCCAAACGCTTAGGGCTTGCGTTGGGGATGAACAGCGTCGAATGTTCGCTGAACTTTAACGCCATCACCCTTACGACCATCTGTGACGAGCGCTGTATCACCACCACCAGAGACACGATCAATCAAAGCATCAATGTCAATTTATTGGTACAAATTCAGCAAATCGTCAATAAAACTGAAGCTACCGTAGACAGTACCGATTTAATTGACCGCACGACCCTCGCCTTTGATGAGTTGGATAAGACCGTTTATCCAACATGGTTAGTCAGCATGTTTGTTGGTGCGTCTTGCGCAGCGTTTGCGTATCTAAATGGTGGCAGCTGGTCGATTACCGCCGTGACATTTATCGCAGGTATGGTGGCGATGTTCACCCGTATTTATCTGTCCAAGCATCACTTTAATCCCTTTATCACCGTCATTGTGACGGCTTTTATTGCTTCTTTAATTGGAGCGACGACCTACTATTTTGATATTGGTAATAATGCCGATATTGCGGTTGCCTCTAGCGTCTTGCTACTGGTGCCCAGCTTTCCTTTGATTAACTCGTTCTCAGATATCTTAAAAGGCTATGTCAATATTGGCGTTGGGCGTGCGGTATTTACCTATATGCTCACCCTATCCGCGTGCGTTGGTATTGTGATGGCGCTGGTTTTACTACGCATACAGCATTGGGGGTTTTGAGATGTGGTTCATTGAAACTGTTGTGCTGTCATGTATTATTACCCTTGGTTGGACGCTCATGTTCAGCGTACCCAAACGCTATATTTTGCCTTGTTTGCTGATGACTGCTTTTGGCTTCGGATTAAAGACTGCTCTCGTTTATCAGCATGTACATCTCGTGGTTGCCAGCTTTTTTGGGGCAATGCTTGCCAGCTTTTTGGGCGTGTATTTTTCTAAGAAATATACCTTACCACCCAAAGCACTTATCTCGCCTAGTGTCATTTGTATGATGCCCGGTATCGCCGCGTATAAGGCGATGGTCAGTATGGTACAGATTGGTTATTTTGGTTTTTCAGACGAGTTATTTAGCCAAATGATGGTGTATTTGTTTGAAGCGTTGTTTGTCACCTCAGGATTGGTGCTTGGCTTATCCATTCCGGGACTGTTATTTTATAGACGACGTGCCATTGTTTAAGTAAGTTTAGATGGGTCCAGTTGGGTTTAAATGGGTTTAGATAGCATTATTAGATGTCAGGCTATTTTCGCCTAAATGCTTTTATATTCTGATGCTAGCTGGTACATCCTCATAAGCAAAACCTTGTAAGATTAATAATGATACCCATTACAATAGAGTTCAAAACAACAGAATTAAAAAATAATAGACGGCAAAATTGCACCAACATGCATTGACTAAAGAGACTTAACCATGACAAAACATTATGATTATATCGCCATTGGCGGCGGCAGCGGTGGCATTGCTTCAATCAACCGTGCGGCGAGCTATGGCAAAAAATGCGCCATTATCGAAGCCAATCAATTGGGCGGCACTTGTGTGAATTTGGGCTGCGTTCCCAAAAAAGTGATGTGGTATGGCGCGCAAGTTGCCGAGGCTATTCATAAATATGCCCCAGACTATGGCTTTGATGTGGATGTTAAAGGTTTTGACTTTCAAAAACTGGTGCAGAGCCGTCAACAATATATCGAAAATATTCATCGCTCTTATGACAATAACTTGGCCAAAAATGGTGTAGAAGTGATCAAAGGCTTTGCCAAATTTGTCGATACCAATACTGTAGAAGTGAATGGCGAACTGATTACCGCTGACCATATTTTGATTGCCACCGGCGGTCACCCGATTCAGCCAGATATCAAAGGCGCAGAATACGGCATCGACTCTGATGGCTTTTTTGCGTTGAATCATTTGCCAAAACGCGTGGCGATTGTGGGAGCTGGATATATCGCTGTTGAAATCGCAGGCGTGTTAAACAGTTTGGGCGCTGAGGTGCATTTATACGTACGCCAACACTCACCGCTACGCTCCTTTGACCACAGTGTAGTAGAGGCATTGCTGATAGAGATGGAGCAAGACGGTATTCAATTGCATACCAATACCACGCTCACGGAAGTCAATAAAAACGAAGATGGTAGCCTGACTTTGTGTACCGAAAATGGCAGCCTAGACACGACAGATTGCTTGATTTGGGCGATTGGTCGTGCGCCATCGACAGACAATATCAACCTGCAAGTGACGGGTGTGGAAACGAACGAAATTGGCAAAATCAAAGTCGATAAGTTCCAAAATACCAATGTTAAGAACATCTATGCAGTAGGCGATATCATCGAAAACAGTGTTGATTTGACGCCAGTAGCGATTGCCGCCGGTCGCCGTTTATCCGAGCGCTTGTTTAACAACAAACCTAATGAGCATTTGGACTATACGTTGATACCAACGGTTATCTTTACCCATCCTGCTATTGGTACGATTGGATTGTCTGAAATCGACGCGGTTGAGCGCTATGGCAAGGACAATATCAAATGCTATAACTCAACATTTACCTCTATGTATAGCGCGGTGACCCAGCATCGTCAGAAATGTATGATGAAACTGGTGTGCTTGGGCGATGAGGAAAAAGTCATTGGTCTACACGGTCTTGGCTTTGGTGTCGATGAGATGATTCAGGGCTTTGCCGTCGCCATCAAAATGGGAGCGACTAAAGCGGACTTTGAGAATACGGTTGCCATTCATCCAACTGGCTCAGAAGAGTTTGTGACAATGCGTTAGTTTGATTAGGTAGTATTAATAGAAAGCCTACTCTATAAAACAACCCCATAAGTGTTAAGCAACTTATGGGGTTGTTTTATATCAGTATACTTTTTTAACGTTCACCACTAAATTGATGTTACTTGATCAGACGAATATTAAAAGGCACTCTAAAATCTTTACCAGAAGAGCACTTGATTGCTCCCATTACGCAAAACACTAAGTGCGAGAAGCCAAATAATACCAGCGCTAGCATTGGAATCATCGCTAAAGGCGCAAATATAAAGGCTAGAATAAAGCCAAGTATCATTGCCACAATCCATAAGCCAATATAGCCGATAACGAAAGTGATCGACCAGTTCAGCGCCTCTTTAGCTTGTGTTTGCACATAAGCATCATCTTTTTTGACTAGCATAATAATGAGTGGTGGAATAAATCCAAAGAACAAACAGCCTAACCAGTTTAGGAGAGCTATGTTTGTAGAGTCCTGCTTGGTACTAGCAGCTTGCATATCTGTTCTATGGCTGCTTGCTTGAACATTATTAATATCGTTATTGCTAGCGTCTTTATTGATATTTACGTGGGGTTGTTGCGTACTATTAGGGCGTGTCCCTAATCTGTAAAAGTAAGTATAAAGGCTTTAAAATAAAGAGACTATTTCAAACAGGGCTCTCTAA
>NZ_CAJHAZ010000011.1 GCF_904846525.1 Psychrobacter sp. 1044
AAGCGTTTGGGGTTTAAAACGCCAAGCCAGGTGTTTTATTTCATTACTTAGCGTTGCACTTGGTGTGTTAATCTAGGGTTTGATATAAAGTATTTACACAAAGTTATGAAGCCAAAGTTATAAAGCAAGGTTATGAGCACTGTCCTTTGACATAACCTACTGCCGCCGTTGTGCCACATGCCGAACATGAGTTGCCCGCAGTGCGATAACTAAATCCTGAGCTGGTTTTTACTTTGACACACACAGGATCATATTGCGCGGTGCACATCGTTTGCTCAGGGTTGTAAGGTGGGCACTTGATAAAAGGGTTATCGCTGTTCTGTTGGCTGTGCCCAGTGCTATGAATAGGGGCGGTGTCAGGCGTATCGATGCTTTGGATGTTATTACAGCCAGCTAAGGCAATAGTGACTGATAACCCTAATAATGACAGGCATGATCGCCATGATTTGAATAAGTGGTTCATAATCATATGTCCTTATAAATAGTGTTCGGTAAGTCCCTGTTATCGATAGCTGGTTGCAACCATGTGATGAACAAGGTGGTTTTAATTGATAGTAGCCTATTTATCAGCAGTCATCTACCAAATCATGATTAATAAAAAAACCCAAGCTTATGATTAAGCTTGGGTTTAAGAATTATTACTATCAATTTTATAAATGCTAGCCGTTTTATAAATGCCAGCTAAAGGCGATAGAACTATTTGGCAGCTTTGTCATCTTGATTAAGCTGAACATATTTATCAAAGTTCTGCGCATAATCAGTCAGGTTGTCGCTCAGCATTTGGCGATATTGTTTGACATAAAATTCAACGATATCATCTTTTTCTTTGGCAAAGTCATCGCCTTTGACAAAGCCGATAGAGGCGACAGATGCGCTATAACGTGCGGCTGCATAAAGTAGTGATGCACCTACTTGTCCTGAATGCGCTTCAGAACCCAACTGACTATTTGCGATACCAATAATGGCATCAGCACGTTGATAAAATGCTTGCATTTCAGGGGTAATCTCAATGTTAGCATCAACATTGCTTTCTTGAATGTTGCTGTCTTGCATATTGTCTTGAGACATAAGCGACTCCTAATAAGTGTCGGTAATTTTAAATTTATAAAGAGGGTTTTTAAGGGATGTAACGTGATATTTTTACAAACCAGCGTCTGCTTTCAAGATTTCAGCTTTGTCTATTTTTTCCCATGTAAAGGCAGTTTCAGAGCCAGGACGACCAAAATGACCAAAAGTCGCCGTTTGCTGATACATTGGTTGTAATAAGTTTAGCATACGGGTAATGCCATAAGGGCGCAGATCAAAATGGGTGCGAATCAGACGGATGATTTCATCATTGCTGATTTTATTCGTACCAAAAGTATTGACCGAGATAGAGGTTGGTTCAGCGACACCAATGGCATAGCTAACCTGTATTTCACAGCGCTCAGCAAGTCCTGCCGCAACGATATTCTTAGCCACATAACGTACGGCATATGCAGCACTGCGATCTACTTTTGATGGATCTTTACCACTGAATGCACCGCCGCCATGACGCGCCATACCGCCATACGTATCAACAATGATTTTACGACCTGTCAATCCAGCATCACCAACAGGACCGCCAATCACAAACTTACCCGTTGGATTGATATGATAGCGCGTGCCAGCATGCAATAATTCAGCAGGCAATACTTGTTTGATGATAGATTCCATGATCGCTTCTTGCAGGTCTTTTTGCGAGATACTTGGATCGTGTTGCGTTGATAGCACCACGGCATCAATGGCAACAGGCTTGCTACCGTCATATCTTAACGTCACTTGTGCTTTGGCATCTGGACGTAACCACGGCAACTCGCCTGCGCGGCGCAGCTCAGATTGGCGTTCCATCAAGCGATGAGCAAATTCGATAGGGGCTGGCATTAATACGTCAGTTTCATTGCTGGCATAGCCAAACATAAGACCTTGGTCACCTGCGCCTTGCTCTTCAGGGTCGCTACGATCGACACCTTGAGCGATTTCAGGAGATTGTTTGCCGAGCATGTTGATGACCGCGCATGTTTCGCCATCAAAGCCCAAATCTGAGTGGTGATAACCAATACCGTTTACGGTATCACGCACGATACGCTCAACATCGATATTTGCCGTCGTGGTGACTTCACCTGCTAGTATCACAGCACCTGTTTTAACCAAGGTTTCGCATGCCACGCGTGCATGCAAATCTTCACGTAAGATGGCGTCAAGGATGGCATCTGATATTTGGTCAGCCATTTTATCAGGATGACCTTCGCTCACAGATTCTGAGGTAAATAAGTTGTATTCACGCATAATGGGATCGCTTAATTGCAGGGACTGTATTCTACGAACTCAGTCATTATTAAATGTATATAAAAATAAAAGGCGAAAACGAATAAAAAATTAGCACATTTTACCGTGTATCGAGGTAAAACTCTAGCGATGGATAATACTAAGAAGTAACTAGGCATGGATTAACCATGGTAAAAGTCATCAATCTCGCTATTTTCTTGCCAGCGATATTCAGTATAGTGAGCGATCTGGCGCGCTGTATCGATGTCATGTCTATCGGCGATAAAGCCAAGCGCCATGTCCATACCTGCACTGACACCTGAGGACGTATAAAATTTGCCATCAATAACCCAGCGTGCTTGCTCTGCCCAATGGACTTTGTCAGATTGCGCTATCACCCATTGCCATGACAGTTTATTAGACGTTGCGCGCTTGTCATCTAAGACGCCAGCCTTAGCCAACAATGCGCTACCTGTACAAACGCTAAGTACCCAATCAGCATGGTCAACCAAGATTGTTAACGTCTGCAAAAATGGTTGGTGATTGATTTGCTGGCGAGTACCCATGCCGCCAACCATCAACAAGATATCAGTCTGATGCGCTAACTCGCTGACAGCGACTGTCTGCATCGCAACGCCATGCTTACTATGGATAATGCCGCCGTTTAAGGAGGCAAATTGCAGACGATAATGCTCAGATAAGCAGCCAAACATCTCGATAGGTCCAAATAGATCCAAAGTCTCAAAATCATCGAATAATAGCGCGGTCAGTGTCTGCATCTGGCTTCCTAATTTTTAAATAATGTTTACACAAGTAAGTGGGCGTCTACTGCTTTTTTAACCACGCTATTCATGTTTTATTTATATAAAGTAGATAAATTAAACCTTTTATAACTAGGGCGTGTCCTCATTTTAAAAATGGTGATAAAAATGAGATAAATTGCCGTCAAACAAGGAAAATAGCGCACATAATATCGAGATATTAAGAAGCTATTTGACGATGTTTGGCAAAATTTAGCTATTTTTAGCCCATTTAGAAAGTAATCGATTGAATTGAGGACACGCCCTAGAGCCGTTATCGTTCTAAAAGCGATCGTTCTAAAAATTATAGCTCCAAAAACTTGGCTTTGTCTTTAAACATACATTCGTCATAAACAGGACACGCCCCGCATTTGGGTGTACGGGCTTGGCAGGTATAGCGCCCGTGCAAAATAAGATAATGATGCGCATCCACGATGAAGTCATCTGGGATACGCTCGACCAACTTATTTTCAACGATCAAGACATTCTTGCCCGTGGCAAGTCCTGTACGATTACCTACCCGAAAGATATGAGTATCAACCGCCATGGTTGGCTGACCAAAGGCGGTATTTAAGACCACATTGGCGGTTTTGCGTCCAACGCCAGCAAGAGATTCTAAGTCTTTGCGGTTATCAGGGACGGTGCTATTAAATTTCTCAATTAAATCATGGCAAGTTTTGATGACGTTTTTGGCTTTGGCATTGTATAGGCCAATATTTTTGATATAAGATTTTAGACCGTCTTCACCCAATGCCAAGATTGCTTCAGGTGTATTTGCTACGGGATATAATTGCTTGGTAGCAATATTAACGCTCACATCAGTCGCCTGCGCAGACAAGATGACCGCGATCAGCAGCTCAAAATTACTCTTATAATTCAATTCCGTAACTGGCTCATCAATCGTCGCTGCCAGCTTTTCAAAAAATGGACGCACGTCACGATTGGGCATTCGTCTCGATTGCGGGGTATCGGCAGTTTTATGTTTGACGGTTTTACTCATAGTATTCTTACTATTTTTTGGCTATTGATAGTTAATAACTGATACAAGATATCGGGATAAATGCATTTTAGCGATGTTGGGTAGACTGTCTAACAAATGATAATTACGCTATTAAAGCTGACTTAACTCCACTTGCAATGCATCAAGCTCTACTTGTTTGCTCTCATTTGGACGGACACTTAGCTGCTTTTCTAGCTTTTTAATTTTACTACGAAGCTTCGCTGCGGCAATGGTGTTTTTTGCCTGCGCTTCGCTGATATTCAACGATTGACTAGCGGCATTATTCAGTTTTGCTTCAACCATGCTGACTACAGGTCTACTATTGCTACTATCAGCCAGCTGTTCGGTGACGCGTCTTAAATGAGTATGATAGCGCTGTCTTAAATCTTCTTGCTCTGTGGTACGTTCAGAGCTAGACAGCTCCCGTTCAACAGTGACCAAGTCGATGCAGTCGACTGGACAAGGAGCGATGCAAAGCTCGCAGCCAGTGCATAAATCCGTAAAGATAGTATGCATGTGCTTACCAGTACCGACAATAGCATCGACTGGGCAGGCAGGTATACATTTGGTGCAGCCGATACAGTCATCTTCACGGATCACCGCACGTACCTCAGTCGGACGTTCAGAGGTCGCATCTATTGGCCACTGAGAAGGCGCAGTGCTAAGTATCGCTTCATGACTATCTATATTAATGATTTGAGCGATAGCATTGGTAACGGGTTGACCACCGGGTACACATTTATTGTATGGCTCATTGTCAAGCACAATAGCGGCGGCATAAGGTAAGCAGCCGTCTGGGTGCTCGCAAAGTCCACATTGTGTTTGCGGTAGACAAGCATCAATATATGAGATTTTCGCTTGTATGTCCGCAGGTAAGCGCTCTATATCCAAAGTGTCGAACAAGATTGGCAAATTGGTGAGACGGATATGGGTGCTATTTTTACTAGTGGTGCTTTGCATATGCTTTAAAACCTTAATATCAGTGCTAAGTGCTAAGTGCTAAGTGCTAAGTGCTAAGTGTGCTCTGAGCGCTGACATTAGAATAATAGGATAATAACGATATTGATAAATGCTGCATTGATATTATAGATTAAAGTAAAATACCTTGCTCATTGGCAATTTGTGCGATCAGCTCGTAAGCAATGCTACCTTTTGAGGGTATTTTTGGCAAATTTGATAGATCAAAAAAATCGGCGTGCGACAGCTCATCTTCTTGGATAACAATTTCGCCAGCTGCGTAAGAAGCACGAAAGCCTAGCATTAAATTAGACGGAAATGGCCATGGCTGACTGCTGACGTAACGAATATCTGATAGGCTGATATTTACCTCTTCTGCCACTTCGCGCACCACCGCGTGTTCTAGGCTTTCACCCACTTCTACAAAGCCTGCAATCAAACCGTATAGTAACGGTTGTGGCGACTGTAATAAATGAGGCGCTGTTTTTTGCTGTCCATAACGATGATGATGGGCTAGCAAAATCTGCATTTCATCAGTTTGCGGATTCGGGCGAGTGATAGCCGTGATGACACAGGGTTGTACACGTGGGTATTGGCGCAATCGGCACACTGGACAGACCATCGCACGCTCATCTCGTTTGGCATGAATGGTTGGGGCAGCACAGCGACTACAAAACTGTGTATCTGTTTGCCAGCGCAATAACTGTATCGCTTGGCTAAGCTGATCGGACAAAGCCACGGGCAACTGAGTAATCAGCTGGCGGTAAGGAACAAACGCATTGCCACTGCCCTCAGCGATGATAGGCAATGCAATATGATGTGCAATTGCATAGTCATAAGTAATAGCGCTAGCCGCTTGCGCAGTAAAGGTGTGGAGAGTATTAATCGAACGATCGGTACTTTCTAGAGTATCGATACCTTCTAGAGTATCGGAACTTTCTAAAATATCGGCATACTTCAGAGTATCTACACTCGCGTTAGTATGCTTGACATCAGGCGACCAGTGACGCGGTGCTAGGCTTTCGAGTAGCGTGACATGACCAACTTGATAAGCAAGCTGGGTCTCCTCGTCTGAATGTGTAGCGGATGGGGGTAATTCAAGCTGCACTGGCCACCATCCATTAGGTAGCTGGCGGCATAAAACAGTATCATCACTAAATATAAAAGCGCTGGTCATAGGTAAAATTCCAAACCGGTTACGGTCAGTACGCATCAGTGTTGATACAGACTTTTTTTAATTGAAGTAAAGTCAATCCTATATCATTCGGATACGGTGTCAGTCAGGCTCGCTCAGCACTAGTATTCGTAGTGCTTTCAATCACCTTGCTTGTATCTAGCTTATATGGGATCGACTATATATAAATGAAGGGCTATGGCAGCAAAGCCGCCATTTAAATATCATTTTAGTGCTTAAGTATGATAAAAATTAGGCTGCGAGTAGATGACTCAAGCTCTGCTGTCCCACATCTAATGCTTGTTTGCTGACCGGACGATTGTGTTCAAAACCATCTAGATGATGATCGACGGCCATAATGACATCAGCGATACAGGCAAGCGTATTGTCTTCAATACGTTGTCCACCTTCGATACGTTGCTGAAGATAATTGGCCAATTGACTGAGCATACTGGCAGGTGTTGGTAGCTGTAAGAAGCGCACAGCCCCTGCCACTTGGCGCATCATCTCAGGTATGTTCTGAATATTGAGCATATCGCGCTCTGGCTCAGCCAAATAATCGTTAATGGCTTGTTCTGCACTGGCAATAGCGGAACGACTTTCTTGTATTAAAGTATCATTAGCCGTATTGAGCTGATGTAAAGAGATATGCGGGTTATTCAGTGGCAAATAGATGGCCCCTGGTGTGTGCATTTCTGCCATTGCAATGGTGGCGTTTTCCGCATGCATTAATGCCAGCAGCAAGTGATCGAAATCATCAGGCGAGGGCGTTTGCCAATGACTAACAGCTTCTGCTGCTACGCTGAGACTATTGGCTGCATTTGATAAACCAAGCAAGCGTAATGCTGAGCTCAATTCTGTTAGCTCTTCGATAATCTGTGCGGTTTGCAGATCGACAGGGTTCAATGAATCACCGCGTGCGTAGCTATCCACATTTTCTTTGATGGTATTAATTTGGGTCTGAATGATGGTGTTCAGCGTATCGGTCAGCGCGCGATTAGGACCGAATAAGAAACGTTTCATTTGCTCAAGTTGAGCGTTGTCCAAGTGGTTACTGGCGTATTGCTCACGGAGTCGTTGCGCAGCATCACTGTCACGCTGGCAAGCAAAACTGACCAAATCAGCAAAACGTTTGTCCATCACAGGCAAGTAGCTTTGGAATTGCTGCTCTAAATAAATCAGTGTGTGTTTTTGACTCAGATTTAGCGGTAATATCGTGGCAATGTCAGTGACAGCTGCGGTGGCCGCTTTCCAAAATAGACTGCTGGTGTTTGACGCTATCAAAGCACACGCTGCACTCATGGCGTCAAGTTTCTGCTGATCGTCTGGGCTAACGTTGCCATCTTGATTGAGCAGAGCGACTCCAAGACCACTACGATAAGCATAAGTTAGTAGTTCAGTGTCTAGGTTAAGCTCGTCAAGTGGTTGGAAGTTTTGTTCAGGGTTGGCAATGATGACACTACTGCTACCAAAGGCTGCAAAATAGTCTGCTGTGATAGGGGTTTCTTGCCCGTGAGCGTTGAGTTTATTGATAACAGGTAGTAACAAGGTTGGCTCTACCGACTCTGTCAAAAGCACAAACTCGATATAGCGATCCAGTGTCATAATGGCTTCTGATAAGTCCATAATCAAGCTGGTATCGTTATTATCACCATTATCATAGAGGCGCTGTAAACCATTGACAATAGCGGTGTTCAAAGCCTCGGCACCAACCAAAGATATCAGCTCAAAGATGCAAGACAGCTGCTTTAGCACAGTGATAGAATCTAATAATAAAGGGGCTTGACTATTATCATCATTAAATTCACTCAGATGAATCTCAGTATCTTTTAAGGTTACGATGATCTCATCATGCAACAAATGTAGCGATGGTAGATTGAAATCAGTAACACTAAGCGTTGGGGCCGTTAACTTCATTTGCGCAGACTGGTTCATAGGTGTTTTTCCATAATGTACTGATGAGAATGGCGATGGTTTAAATGATGATCGAAAAAGCACTTGCTGGTAACGTTTTAACGCTTAATATAACAATAATCAAGCCTATATTATACAAATGTTATTGCTCAAAGATTGATATCATCAGCTTATACGGCGACTACATATTGGCTTTTAACTCAGGATACGCTTCAGCGAGCGCGGCATACCACTCTTGATTGGTATTTTCATCCGTAGATGACTCTAGCAACAAAGACGCTAAATTGGCAAAACTGGCGTGTGCTGTCTGCCCACCATCTGTTTGCGTGTCTTCTTCGATGGCGAGTGTAACCTGCCCACCTGTCATCGCCAGATAAACTTCTGCTAAAATCTCTGAATCAAGTAAGGCGCCGTGAAAAGTACGATCTTGCTTTCCCACGTTTAGGCGACGCACTAAAGCGTCTAGGGTGTTTTTTTGCCCAGGATATTGCTGCTTTGCCATGACCAGCGAATCAGTTACTTGTACGCGCTCGGCAAAGTCGTTCATACCAACTTTGGCAAACTCCATGTTTAAGAAGTTCATATCAAAGGTGGCGTTATGAGCGATGATTTCTGCGCCGTCCATAAAATCATAGAGCGACTGAGCAACTTGATCGAAGGTAGGCTTGTCGGTCAAAAATGCCTCAGAAATACCATGGATACGAATGACTTCATCATCCATGCCGCGCTGTGGATTGATATAAACGTGGAGCTTTTCACCCGTAAATTTACGCCCGATCATCTCCACGATACCGACTTCGATAATACGGTCGCCTTTTAACGGATCAAGACCTGTGGTTTCAGTATCCATAATGAGCTGGCGATCAGACTCATGACGATGGATAGGTTTGGGCAGCAGCGGTATGAAATACGGATTGGCACGGCTGGTGTCGCCGTCGAATTTTGGTGTATTAGCTTCTTCTATGCCAGTAACGGTAGCAGGCACATGATCATTTATCGTCGCATCAGTCATAGACGTTTGGGTTTCCGGCATCTCTATTTTACTCATTGGTTTGCTAGCATTATGCTGATAGCGATCGGCTTCTATTACAGCATCTTTACTCATCATATCATCGGCAGAGTTTGTATCGTTATCAGTGTCTATGACATCTTCGTCAAGCTCATCATCTGTCATATCCAGACCCAGTGGATCGAAACTTAGCCAGTCATCGTGAGCAGCATTTTGCGCTGTATTAGGCATTATTTGCCCTTTTTTTTTAGCTGTGTCTTGCGGCTCTATGCTCGATAATTCTTCACTGCTGGACGTCACGCCCAAGTTTGCCAGCTCGTCCGCTTTTTCATTGCCTGCATGTCCTGCGTGACCTTTGACCCAATGCCAGTCAACATCGCGCTGCTGGCATAGCTTGTCTAATTGCTGCCAAAGGTCTTGATTGGCGACGGGTTTTTTACTTGCCGTTTTCCAGCCTCTTTTTTTCCAACCCTCTATCCATTCGGTGATGCCTTTTTTGACATAGCTTGAGTCTGTCCAAATCTCGAGGTTGTGCTCATGCGGGCTATGGGTTAGTGCTTGTATTGCGCCCATCAACTCCATGCGATTATTGGTGGTCTCTTTATCACCGCCGTACAAATCTTGTGTACGTCCATCACTAAAAATGAGATGTGCGCCCCAGCCACCAGCGCCCGGATTGCCTTTACAGGCACCGTCCGTATAGGCCACGGTGGTGTTTGATTTGGCGGCCAACGGATTCATCGCGTTACTGGTGTTGAATGGCTGCGCTGAGGTGCGATTGTCTGACATAAAAAATTATTGACCTAAAAATTGATAAACATAGGGAGGGTTGGAGGGATTTTGCCAGCGTTGTTTTTACACCAGCGCTTCCATTATATTTTGGGAATGAGTATAACAAATCTATCGTTGATGTGGGCAATCGTAATGCACAAAGTCGCCAAAAGCACAGATCATAATAGTAACCTTGCTATTTTCTGTTAAAATGACTTGTGTTGCGACACAATATCAAACGGTATTGACTACGCAGCAGAAAAAACAGCAGTTTGCTGGCGTCAATTAGTAGCGCAAATCATTCGACAGTGCCAATAGTTGATGAAAACATGCCCTAGAAAATCACGTTAACATTAAGATTGTCGTCATCACTGTTTAAAGATAGTTTTTTTAAAGACAATTTTCATAAAAGTTTAATGCATGAATGCAGGATAACCCTATTATGTCCTTACGCTCAAACATTTTTTATAAAAGGCTGATGCGCTTACCAGTCGGCATAGCGGTGAGCAGCGCACTATTTTTAAGTGCTTGCAACGATAGCAACATTCAAGCTGATACTGGAATGGTCGAAGCGGCGACAGACTTATCGATTTTTGAAGGTTGTTACACGGTTAGTCATGACGAGCCTGCCCAAATAAAAGTGAGTCAACAGGATGGCTCGTGGGTGATGCAGATGAAAGAGCCGGCAAGTGCGAAGCGCGTTTGGGATGACGCTGAGCCGCTAGAAGTGATTGAAAATAGCGAAATTCCGCAGTTTTTCTCTATTGACCCTGACAATGTCGATGCGGTCATTGGGCGTCCTGATCGAGTGCTAGTACTGGCTCATGTGAAGCCTGCCTATGCCAATATCGATCCACTCTTAGATAGTGAATACTTATCCTATATTTATCGCGGTGCCAATACCATCTATCGTGTCGAGTGTGATGATGTTAATACCGATATTTTAGCCAATCCACATGCCAATATTGTGATTGATAATGTTAATGAGAGCCTCTAAACAAGCACGGCTCATAAACAGAATTTATGATCGATAGTTTTGTTTTAAACAGTGTTTTGCTATAAACCATATGTCATTAGAGTTAAGCAATATGAATTTTTTTAGTTACGTGGTATTGGGCGGATTTTCTTATGCGGCTGGTTGGGCAATCAGAACCTATGTACTTGATAAGAAGCCTGAACCTGAGCAACCTTATAATCTAAAGCATCCTGCAATTTTGGCGTACTTAGGCGGTTTCTTTATTATTATGCTGATTGTTTCGTGGCTGATTGGTCGCTATGCGCTTGGGCATGCTGCTATCGATTTGCCGTTTATTATTATCAATAGCCTCGTTGCAACCTTTGTCTATTCGTTCGGTCTCAATCCAGAAAAAGCGCGTTATGATGTTCCAGATTAACTCACATAAATAATTGCTATTAATGAATAAAAAAGCCACGGCTGATACATTGATTGTCAGTCGTGGCTTTTTATAACGATCATTTTTTATAACGATCATTTCAGGATGCTAGCTTGTACAAAGTTACTTGTTTTTCTTTAAGTCAGTAGCGGTTTGTTTTTTCTTCCAAGTTTGATATTTTTGCAAATCTTTTTCGACCAACTTCAAGCAAAAGGTGAGGACTAGCGCATCGTCAATATGACCGATAAAAGGTATGAAATCTGGAATGATATCGATTGGGTTGAGAGTATATAGCAGTCCAACCACACCTGCTGAAATGGTCTTGTAGGGAATATCGCGATAGTTTCCTTGATAGTAGTCTTTAATCAAGCTCATGAATAGCATCAAATCTTTGGCAAAACGCTCAAGATGGCTACTGTCTTTTAGCTTTTCTTGCAGTTTTTCTTCTTCGTTGATGAGGTACTCTAAATCAGTATCCAATATGTCCTCTTTTTTCTGTTTATCAGTCGCTTTCTCAGCCATTATTATTATCCTTATTTAACCGAAATCGGTATTCTCATACTACAACAAAGTCGCGGAATGTGCCAATACGGCTAGGTTTTTGGTATGTATCATGGCTAGCATCGCGAAAAATTAAATAGTGGCAAGGGTTGGGCAACTATCATCGCCAAAAAAGCGTTTACAATATGCTGCTGTGCGGTTTAAGCAAGTAGACTGCAAAAATAAAGATGATGCAAAAGTATATTAAAATAAAAATGATAAGGTGGCAGAGAGAGATGGTTTTCAAGAGTCAGTTATTAACAGATGATAGAAACAAAAATGAGCATACAGCGATTAAAACAACATCTGGGCTAAGCCGTAGGCAGTTTTTGCGTCGAGTAGGTGTCAGTGCGGGTACTGCTGCATTAGCAAGCCAAAGTATCTCTCAGGTTTGGGCCACCAGTTCTATCGAGCCTAATGGCAGCACCCAGCTTACTAAGGACGATTTACCAACAGAATCATTAAACGAGCAGACGCCATTCATACAGACCACTTGTATCACACCTACGATTGAGACACGACTGTTCGCTAGCTCCAACGTTGGTGGTAGTGGTGACCGCACCCAATTGGCATTAGATCGTGTGGCCTGTGCAGGTTTTAAAGTCAATAATCCTACGATTACCAATCGGCAGTATCTGCGTTTTGCTGGTACGGATTCGCAGCGAGCGAGTGACCTGCAAAACATCGCGACGGGTGCTATCGCAGCGCCCAAATTGCTGCTGGGTGTGCGCGGTGGCTACGGTGCCATGCGCATATTGCCGATGGTTGATTGGTCGACGCTAGGTCGTATTATGCAGGGGCGAGGCACGATACTCGCAGGTTTCAGTGATGTGACCGCTATTCAGTGCGCGCTACTGGCAAAGGGTGATATGAGCTCGCTTGCGGCGCCGATGCTTTATAGTGAATTTGGCAAGACCAAACCTGATGAAGTCAGCTGTCGACAGTTTGTTGAAGCGCTCACCAATCCTAATCTGGTTATTAATATATCAGACGCGGCACTAACCAGTCAGAAACTCCCAAGCATTTTGACAAGTAGTGAGCCAAAAACCATCACTGGCACGATGTGGGGCGGCAATCTAAGCGTGGTATCGGCGCTGGCAGGTAGTGAGTACTTGCCGCGCATTGATGGCGGTATTGTATTCTTAGAAGATGTGGGCGAGCAACCTTATCGTATTGAGCGCATGTTATATGACTTATATCTCGCAGGTGTCTTTAAAAATCAGCAAGCGATTGTATTTGGGGCACTGTCTGCTGCAGGAGAGGACAGTTATGACAAGCGTTATGATGTGGCTACGGTGATTCGTCAATTGCATCAGCTGACAGGATTACCGATTTATAGCGGCATGCGTTTTGGTCATATTGGACAAAAACACAGCTTTCCACTCGGAGCGACTTGTCAGCTGACGCCTAATACCGATGGCGGCTACCAGCTAGCATTTACAGATTACCCAACCATCAAGGCTGATGCTATCCAAGTAGAAGGGTTATGGCAAACTGCTTAAACGCTAAACATTAAGCACTAATCTCTAACTACTATGCATTGCCATGACTAAATCGCTAACCGCGAAAACTTATCTTGATATTCTTTGGGGGTTAGCTCTGTCGCGCGTTTGAATAGGCGTGTGAACGAAGAGATGTCATCATAGCCAACTTGCTCGGCAAGCGATTTTATGGTCACATCTCCTAACTCTAGCAGGCGTTTTGCCTGCTCAATTCTGACGGCCTGAATATACTCAATCGGGCGCATAGCAACAGCAGACTGAAAGCGTCTGTTTAAAGTACGCGGCGTGATATTGACCATGGCAGCCAATCCGCTCACCTGAATAGTCTGATAAAAATTTTCCTCAATGAATTCTTGTACCTGCTTGATCAGTTGGTCTGAATGGGGTTTGTGCAAGGTCACATTGGTATAGCTGTTCTGACTGCCTCTCTTGCTATCGATAATTTGGGTTTTGGCCACTTGTGTAGAAATCTCATGTCCACAATAGCGCTCTATCAATAACAGTCCTAAGTCAAAAAATGCACTACCACCCGCCGCACAAAATATATTACCCGATTGGCTCTCTGACTTGTTCTTTGAATGAGTGACAAACTGGTTTTCCTGTAAGTCAACGAGTGGAAAATCTGCCTTGAATTTACTGGCGTAACCCCAGTGCGTGGTGGCGATTTTATGATCTAATAATCCTGCCTTTGCCAAAAAAAAAGCACCACTACAGTTGCTGGCCATATCTGATTTGGTGTCTGCCAACCGCGTTAGATGGGGTATCAAATCTGCATTTTGGCTCAGTGCCTTATCGATTGAATCACCAATCGTCGGAATCAATAGCAAGTCGCATTCCGCCACGTCCTGAATATCGCAATGTGCTTGCATGATTAAGCGGTTGCTACATCTGATATCTATGCCACCAACGCTTGCTATCTGCACATTGAACCGTGGTTCTACTGGCTCATCTAAAAATCGCTGCCAACTGACACCCGTAAATGAAAATAAATCTAATGCGCCTGTCAATGCGCTACCGAGCACACCATCGAATCCGATAATGATGACTTTAAACGGTTTGAAATAGGGCATAGGTGTCTATCCTTCTTTTAATTCTAAAACCGAAAATATCAAATTTTTATCTGAACTCTCGAAATATAAACGCTATTTATGTCATATTTGACCATAATTATGTCATAAATGACAATACGGTAAGACGTTAAATTAGCTTAATATCGATTGATAACCAAATTTAATCAGTTAACGAGAATACTATGGCAGCAGATACGCTTATCAATGACTTTGAGTTACCGTTCCAATTATATGATGTATTGGGCACTGAAAATTTAACCAAGCATGCTAAGTTTGCAGAGCATAGCCGCGAAACGTTTGACGCAGTACTGGATACGGCCAATAAAATTGCGACCCAGTTATTTTTGCCACATAACCATGTAGCAGACAAGAACGAGCCACAGTTTGATGGCAAAAAAGTCAGCATGATAAGTGATGTAAAAGTCGCTTTTGATGCATTCCGCGAGTCAGGGTTCATCGCTGGTCGTTATAGTTTTGAAGACGGCGGTATGCAGCTGCCTGAAACGGTAATGACAGCCGTGGCAGGTTATTTTATGGCCGCCAACCCTTCAACCACTGCTTATCCATTTTTGACCACTGCTGCGATTAATGTGATTTCACACTTTGCCAGTGACGAGATTAAAGCCGCCTTTATGCCGCGCATGCTGACAGGTGAGTTTACTGGAACCATGGCATTAACAGAGCCACATGCAGGTTCGTCACTTGCTGATATAAAAACCACGGCGGTAAAACAAAACGATGGTTCTTATCGCGTTAAAGGCAGCAAGATTTATATCTCAGGCGGCGATCACGAACTGTCTGATAATATCGTCCATTTAGTGTTGGCCAAAGTGCCAGGTGGTCCAGGTGGCGTGAAGGGTATCTCTTTATTTGCTGTCCCCAAGTATCGTTTAAACGATGATGCATCGGTCGGCGAGCGCAACGATGTGCATTTAACGGGACTCATTCATAAACTGGGCTATAGAGGCACGACGTCGACGGCATTGAGCTTCGGTGACGAAGGCGAGTGTTATGGTTATCTGATCGGTGAAGAGCATTTCGGCCTGCGCTATATGTTCAAAATGATGAATGAAGCGCGTATCGCTGTCGGTTTTGGCGCGTCAATGGTGGGCTATCGTGGTTATCAGTATTCACTTGATTATGCCAAAGACAGAACGCAAGGCAGAATCGCCCCGAATAATAAACCTGAAGATGCGGCAACTGCTATCATCAATCATGGTGATGTAAAGCGCATGCTATTGGCGCAAAAAGCGTACTCTGAAGGCGGCATTTCATTATGTCTATATGGCTCAAACCTGATTGACCGTATTAATACCTGTGAAGACGAAACCCTAAAAAATGAGCTAACAGAGTTATTAGACCTGCTCACGCCAGTACTAAAAGCATGGCCATCTGAGTATGGGCCAAAAGCCAATGATTTAGGTATCCAAGTATTGGGCGGTGCAGGCTATACGCGTGAGTATCAGGCTGAGCAGTTTTGGCGTGACAATCGCCTAAATCCTATTCATGAAGGCACGAATGGCGTGCAGGCATTGGATTTGTCATTTCGTAAGTTATGGCAAAAAGGTGGTCTGGGTATTCAAATCCTCAAACGTGAAATTACAAAAGATCTAGAAAATATCACTACACCTGAGAGCGCTAAATTGGCAGGTAAATTGATGCCTTACATGGGTCACTTGCATGAAGTATTGGTGCATCTCAGCAAAGTTCTACAAACCGAAGAAGCAGTAACATTGACGGGCAACGCGCAAGCACTCATGAATATCTTTGCCTCGATTGTGCTGAGCTGGATTTGGATTCGTCAAGCGAGTAAAGCTGAGCAGCTATTAAGTACCACGCAAGATGCTGAGCAACAGAATTTTTATAAAGGCAAGATACAAGCGGCAAAGTATTTTATCGATTGGGAACTACCATTAGTTAAACGCGACATCGAATTATTAACCAATACCAACTCGGTTTGCACTGATATGCAAACAGACTGGTTCTAAGGACAACTCTAAGGACAGAGACATGACAAAAATGAATAAACAATGGCGATTAAAAGCAAGACCAGTAGGCGAACCTAGTGCCGAGACTTGGGATTATACCGAGACAGAAATCCCGACTATCACCGATGGTCAGCTACTGATTAAAGTTGAATACATCTCTATCGATCCGGCGATGCGTGGCTGGCTCAACGATGCCAAATCTTATATCGCACCAGTACAGATTGGTGAAGTCATGCGCGCTGGTACGGTAGGCGAAGTGATTGAAAGTAAGCATGAAAAATTTGCCGTTGGTGACTATGTTGCAGGTCACGATGGCGTGCAGTCCTATGCCGTCAGTGATGGTGCTAATCTGTATAAAGTTGATCCAAAACTGGCGCCATTGTCTTATTACTTGGGCGTACTTGGTATGCCGGGCATGACAGGGTATTTTGGTTTGCTAAAAACAGGTCAGCCAAAAGCAGGCGAGACTGTCGTTGTCTCTGGCGCTGCTGGTGCCGTTGGTAGCTTAGTTGGTCAAATTGCCAAAATAAAAGGCTGCCGCGTTGTTGGTATCGCGGGCGGCGCTGAGAAATGCAAATTCTTAGTTGATGAGCTTGGGTTTGATGCGACGATTGATTACAAAAACGAAGATGTGAAAAAAGCCCTGAAGAAAACCTGCCCAGATGGCGTCGATGTGTACTTTGACAACGTAGGCGGTGATATCTTGAATGACGTGCTCACACAAATAAACCTGCATGCGCGTATCGTTATTTGCGGTGCGATTAGTCAGTATAACAACACTACAGAAGTCAAAGGCCCATCGAACTATTTATCATTATTGGTCAATCGTGCCCGCATGGAAGGCATCGTAGTATTCGATAATATCAAAGAATATCCAGTCGCCATGAAAGACATCGCTGGCTGGATTCAGTCAGGTGATATGAAAGTAAAAGACCATATCGTTGAAGGTATCGAGACGTTCCCAGATACCTTGATGATGCTCTTTAACGGTGAAAACTTCGGCAAACTGGTACTTAAGGTAGAGGGATAGATCATGACACTGAATACAAACGGAATTGCATCAGATGTAACGGGCAAAAGAATTTTGATCACTGGCGGTGCCTCTGGTATCGGTGCAGCAAGCGCGCTATTACTAGCCAGTCGCGGCGCAAAAGTTGTGATTGGGGATATGGCAGAAGAGATGGGTGCTGCGGTTGCCAAGCAAGCTCAAGACGCTGGTAACAGTGTCGTCTTCAAAAAAGTAGACGTGACCAGTGGTGACGAAGTACGTGCGTTGTTCGACTTCGCAGTGGAAACGCTTGGCGGTCTAGATGTGGTGGTAAACAATGCTGGTATCGACCATAAGCCTTCGCCCATGCATGAGCTAAGCGATGATGACTTTGATCGCAATATCGCTGTTAACTTAAAAGGCGTTTGGCACTGTATGCGCGCCGCCGTCAACTGTATGCTACCTAATGGTGGTGGTCATGTGATCAACGTAGCATCTATTGCTGGCTTGCGTTCAGCACCGATGATCTCAGCCTATAGTGCGGCTAAACACGGCGTTATGGGTCTGACCAAGTCCGCTGCTCACGAGTACGCGCGCGCCAATATTCGTTTTAACGCGGTATGCCCAAGCTTCATCGATACGCCAATGGTACGCAATACCATGGCAATGATGGATGAGCGTACGCAGCAAGCAACCGTTAAGGCCAGTCCAATGCGCCGTCTGGGAGATGTTAATGAAGTGTCTGCCGCGATTGCGTGGCTTGCCAGTGATGAGAGTACCTTTATGAACGGTCATGCCTTTACCTTAGATGGTGGTATGCTAGCGTAACTGCGACTGTTGAGCGCTCATTATTTAATTCGTTAGTGCTCGATAATCGCTGTTAGATATGACAGCGATTATCTGCGTTTAGTTATCCAATTTTAGATACATGTTTTGGATAGATGAATTCAGCGCTCAAGAATGTTTGAAAATATAAAGTTGATAAAAATATAAGGAACAATGATGAAAGATTTATTTGATTTAACCGGTAAGGTCGCTTTGGTTACTGGCGCTAGCCGCGGTATTGGCGAATCTATTGCTCGTTTATTGGCATCAAGAGGCGCGCACGTTATCGTCTCTAGCCGTAAGATTGATGCTTGCCAAGCAGTCGCGGATAGCATCATCGCAGATGGTCACAAAGCGAGTGCCTTTGCTTGCCACGTGGGCGAGATGGCACAGATTGATGCGATTTTTGAGCATATCAAAAGCGAGTTTGGCCAAATCGATATCTTAGTTAATAACGCTGCAGCCAACCCATATTATGGTCATATCTTAGATACGGATTTAGCCGCTTTTGATAAGACGGTTGAGGTAAATATTCGCGGTTACTTCTTTATGTCGACAGCCGCTGGCAAAATGATGAAAGAGCAAGGTGGCGGCGTCATCTTGAATACTGCATCGGTCAATGGCTTGGTGGCAGGCGACAAGCAAGGCATCTACTCAATCACCAAAGCAGCGGTCATTAGCATGACTAAAGCTTTTGCCAAAGAATGTGGCCCACTCAATATCCGCGTCAATGCGTTGTTGCCAGGTTTAACAGATACCAAGTTTGCCTCTGCCTTGACGACCAATGATAAAGTCTTAAAAATGGCGCTACATGCTATTCCATTAGGACGTGTTGCAAATCCTGACGAGATGGCTGGTACAGTATTGTATCTAGTATCGGACGCTTCGAGCTATACCACAGGCGCGACTATCGTTGTCGATGGCGGTATGTTAGCTTAATCAGTAAAGCTACAGCATATAAGTTCAAGAACAGTTTACTATTAAGAACTGCATGAGATTAATTTTCATGCGGTTTTTTTGATTTTATTTTTGATCAAGTGTTTAAATACGCTTAGTGTCATTGCATCGATAAATGATCAATTTAAAGTAAAAATAGGCTGTGTAATGGCATAATAAAGCTGCTAACCGCTACTTGAACAATATAGGAATTAAGCATGAACTCAGTGACCAATCATAAAATAAATATAACTTATCAAAATAAAACATGGCTATTCGTGCCAGCGCCTCGCATCGACAGAGTAGCCAAGGCTTTTGCTAGTAGCGCAGATGCGGTTATTGTCGATTTAGAAGATGCCGTTGCGCCAGAAGATAAAGCAGACGCCCGCAAAGCATTGCAACAATATCATGACAGTGCAGATTATCAGCCGATTTGGGTACGTATTAATAAAGCAGGCAGTGAGGCATTTATAAAAGATATCGCGCTGTGTCAGCAGATGCCTAATCTTGTAGGAATTATACTGGCCAAGGCGGAGCAAGTATCAGATATTGAGCAAGCCTATCAAGGTACTGGCTTACCTATTATTGCACTCATAGAAAGTGCGGTTGGGTTGTATAACATTGATGCGATGGCTAAAGTGTCAGGCTTGGTCGGATTCAGCTATGGTTTTTTAGATTTATGCAATGATTTACAAGTGCAAGTAGGTACGGCGGCGGCCGATATTATTGCTAACCAGATTCGCTATCAATTAATACTGACTTCAAAAGTGCACCAATTGTCCCCACCGATTGATACTGTTTATCCTGATTTTAATGATGAGATAGGACTAAGCGCCCGAGTAAGTTTATGGTCACAGATGGGTATGTCAGGAATGCTGTGTATTCATCCCAAACAAGTAGCTGTCGTCCAGCAGGCATTAAAGCCGACTAACAACGCATTGTCATTTGCTAAGCGTGTGGTCGAAGAGTATGAGCGCAGTGGACAGGCAGTCTTCAAAATAGATGGTCAAATGGTAGATGCGCCAGTGATTGAGCGCAGCCATCAATTATTGAATCAACTACTGGCAAAGTAGCAGGGAAGCAAATAATGGTTTATTATTCACCATACTTATTTATGATTTAAAAAGAGCTCTATGATTTTTATCAGTAACAGTATTAGCCTGAATGACAGTGATGTCGAGATTAGTGCCATACGGGCACAAGGCGCTGGTGGACAGAATGTCAATAAAGTCTCATCTGCGATTCATCTGCGTTTTGATATCCATGCCTCAAGCCTGAGTGATGTGCATAAGCAGCGTTTATTAGACAGTAAAGACAGCCGAATCACCAAAGAAGGCGTGTTTGTGCTTAAAGCGCAGCAGTTTCGTACCCAAGAGCGCAATAAAATAGATGCCTTTGAGCGGCTGCAAAGCTTTATTATAAAAGCCACTCATGTCAATCAAACCAGAAAGCCAACTAAACCTAGCAGAAATGCTAAGCGCAAACGGGTGGATCAAAAAACCCAGCGCGGCAAAACAAAAGCCTTGCGCGGTAAAGTGGATTTTTAAATGGGTGGCTTATTTCCTATTTTTAAATGAACGAGAAAGCAAAATGCCAGCCCATTTAAGAGGCTGGCATTTTTTATAGTCTTATTTATTATCAGGTCTTTAGCTATCTCAGTCTTTTGCTTAACCAAGTCTTCTACTTAACTCGGGAAAGCGCTTTATCATAAATAACATCAATAGCAGTGCCACACTGGCGATAGCGGCGCCGACATAGCCCACACTCGATATGGAAATATGCGTTACTGCATAACCACCAAACAGCGCACCGGCGCCAATGCCTAAGTTAATAATCCCTGAGAACATTGACATCAGCATGTCTTGCGCCGTGACATCAACCATGATGACTTTGGCTTGCATAGAGATAATCAGCAGCATCAGCGCGGCGCCCCACAGTAATGCAATGAAACTCAGTGCCCAGATTGAGGTCACGGCAAACAATAGCACCAGCATAGATAGCAGCATTAATATGATCGATATCAGCATCAATCTGGTATTAAAACGATCACCCCAGCGACTAAAAATCACACTGCCCGCAATCCCAGCTACTCCAAATAATAGCAAGACAACAGTCGCGGCGTTTTCACTAATAGCACCAACCTGCCGCATAAAAGGCTCGATATACGAGTAAGCGGTATAGTGAGCGGTAAAGACCAGTAAAATAAGCAGATACAAACAAACCAATAAAGAGTTTTTGAGCAATTCTGGAATCTTTCTAAAGGAGCCTTCAAACATACTTGGTAGCGTGGGCAATAGCCTTGCTTGCAAGATAAAGACGATAAAAGCAATCACCCCAATACCGCCAAAGGTTGCCCGCCAGCCAAACCATTGACCGACCAAGCGTCCTAGTGGCACGCCAAGCACCATCGCCAATGAAGTACCGGTTGCAAGTACACTAAGTGCCAGTGCTTTTTTACCTTCTGGTGCTACGCGGATAGCAATCGCGGCGGTAATTGACCAAAATATCGCATGCGATAGCGCAATACCAACGCGGCTAATCAGCAATACATTAAAGCTCCAAGCAAATACTGACAACACATGGCTGGCAATAAAAACTACAAACAAGCCCAAAAGTAAGCTTTTGCGCTCAAAGCGGCTGGTGAGCAGCATCAATGGCAATGACATCGCCGCGACAATCCACGCATACAGCGTCAACATCCAGCCAGTTTCTGCTGTAGTGATGGAAAAATCTTGGGCAATGTCACTTAATAGGGCAACGGGGACAAATTCGGTGGTATTCATAATAAAGGCGCTGACGCCCATTAAGAATACTTGGAAATACTGAGTTCGGCGAGCATTTGCGCTCACCTCAAGGTTATGTTTCATATGATCCAATACAAATAAAGAAGGCGCTAATAGTGCAAATTAGCTGAAAAATAATTCATGAGTTTAAGAATAACGGCGGCATAGGTCGTAATGATGAAAAAGAGGAGGGCAAGATAGCAAATCAGTTGCGGTATGTGAGAGCCTATCATCAGACCCTACTATTTTATCAGGAATCGACGGTGTTTTTTGTAGGAAAGTCTTTAAAATTAGTGACCGAATAATTGGTTGAATGCTTAAGTAAATTCGATGCTGACATCAGTGTCAGTTACATAGTGCTTATAGTGAGGTATCGCTATTTACGCTTGAATATAGGTATGATGACGCCATAGGCTAGGAATGCCTGATAACGTGATTTTAAATAATCATTGATATTTTACTAGGGCGTGTCTTCATTTCAAAAATGGCGATAAAAATGAGATAAATTGCCGTCAAACAAGAAAAATAGCGTAGATAATATCGGGATATTAACCAGCTATTTGACGATGTTTGGCAAGATTTAGCCATTTTTAGCCCATTTAGATGACTATCGAGTGCATTGAGGACACGCCCTAATATGGGATAAAAGAAAAACAATCTATGAAAACAGACACCAATAAACCATTAGCCTTTAGAAGATACCCTTCAACAACGGCGCTGCAATGTTTTGAGACCGCTGCTCGTCATTTGAGTTTTACCAATGCCGCGCAAGAGATGCACATGACCCAAAGCGCCATCAGTAAGCAAGTGGCGCAGTTGGAGGAGATGCTAAACCTGTCTTTGTTTTATCGGACGCCGCACCGGATTTCATTGACCCCTGCTGGCAAGTCATATTATCTTGAAGTGTTAGAGATTTTAAAACATATCGAGGTGGCAACCACCAATTTGATGTCGCATAGCAGTAATACCGAGCTGCTAAAAATCGTCTCACATCCGACATTTTGTGCCCGTTGGTTGATTCCAGCACTCAGCGGCTTTAGTCAAGAACACCCCCTTATCAACCTAGATATCAAAGAATTAGTAGGTCCATTTTTTTCTGAAGACCAAAATGTCGATATTGCTTTTTTATATGGTGATGGCATGTGGGGTAACATGGAGGCCATAAAATTGTTCGATGAATATTGCGTTGCGGTCTGTCAGCCGCAGTATTTGCGAGATAAAACACTGAGCACCGAGTGTCTAGATGACTATGTCCTATTGCAAATAAGTTCACGCTTAAGTGCGTGGTATGAGTACTTTAAGCAACAAGATATCAGCGTCGATGGCACTTTTGTAGGTCCACGTTTTGAGACTTTTCATGCTTGCATCTCTGCCGCCTTACTTGGCTATGGTATAGCCTTGGTGCCGTTGCGTTTGGTTGAACCTGAACTGCAATCAGGCGCTTTGGTGCTGGCATGGGATTATGCGGCAAAGGGTCGCGGCAGCTATTATGTGACTTATCCTATATCTTCGGGACCATCGCATAAGGTCAAAGCAGTTTTAGAATGGATTACGGCTTATTTAACAATCTCAGATCAGCGTGAAAAGGCGTTAGGGCTTGCTTTATAATTTATATCTTATTATTTTATTCTACAAAGTTATCTGCTGTGAGAATTTAACACGCTAAACAAAAAAACTGCCTTGATACGCAGTTTTTTCGTTTTTAAAGGATTCGTTTAGGGAGCTAATTTACTGGTAATGACAAAAAGGAATGCCACCACAACTATTATTCGTTTGCTGCCTAAGTGATGTTTTGTTGAAATGAGTCTAACTCAAGGAAGAGATAGAGATTCATCATGGACAAGCTTTATAACGTGACCGATGCCTTTACGATGGTGCATCCGCTCACGCTCGTCAAAGGCAAAAATGCCAGAGTTTGGGACGACAATGACCGCAGCTATATCGATTTTGTTGGCGGTATTGGTGTTTTAAACTTTGGTCATTGCCACCCTCACATCGTTGAGGCCATCATCCAGCAAGCCCAGTCGCTGATTCACTATGCCTACAATGCGGCAGCGCATCAGCCGTATCAAACCTTTATGCCTCGATTGTCTGAGCTGGTGCCTATCAACGGCGAACTGGCAGGCATGCTCACCAACTGCGGCGCAGAAGCCACCGAAAACGCCATCAAGATAGCACGCCTTAAAACGGGTCGCACGGGTGTCATTGCCTTTGATGGCGGCTTTCATGGGCGCACACTGGCTGCCGTTAATCTCAATGGTAAGGTCGCGCCTTATAAGCGCGGGCTTGGTGCATTGGCCAGTGGCGTTTATCACATTCCTTTTCCCAGTCCCGATAACAATATCAGCGACGAGCAAGCGATTGACGCGCTCCAGCGTTTATTTATGGTAGAAACTGATATCGACAATATCGGTGCCATTATCGTCGAACCTGTACAAGGGGAAGGCGGTTTTCAATTGTTGTCGCCCACCTTTGCGCAGTATCTACGTAAGTTTTGCGATGAACACGGCATGTTACTCATCATGGACGAAATCCAATCTGGTTATGGTCGTACGGGTACGCCGTTTGCTTTTACCCATTTAGAAGTTGAGCCTGATCTTATTTTACTTGGCAAGAGTATTGCGGGCGGCTTGCCCTTAGGTGCAGTTATAGGCAAGGCTAGTGTGGTCAATGGTCTACCCAAAGGCAGTTTGGGCGGCACTTATTCGGGCAATCCAGTTGCTTGCGCCGCTGCCAATGCCACGCTTGATATCATGCAAGCCAATGACGTTTGGCAGTCAGCCAACCATTATGCCCAGACAATTGAGACGACCATCAGCCAATGGCAGCAAGAAGGTGTCTCGCCTTGGTTGTTTGGTCTTACCGGTATCGGTGCGATGCGCGGTATCGAGCTGCGCCATCCTGAGCATGATGTGCATCCAAGTGTCATGGCGCAGGTATTAACCAAAGCGCGTGAGCGTGGTCTACTGCTGATGCCAAGTGGGCAATATCGACATATCATTCGCTTATTACCGCCACTCACCATAGAACCTGACACCCTAAAAGAAGGGTTGGATATTCTAAAAGAGGTACTCATCGCGCTTCCTGATGGATTGCCTGCCGCTTAATGCTTAGGAACGTTTAAGAATGTTTAGGCGTGCTTAGGATTGATAGTGCATCGTCATAACCAAATGCTCGAAATCAAATACTTATTATTAAGCTAAAAATTTATTAACTCTATTACAAGGATGTTTATTTGTGAAAAATAGTAGCGTCAGTCCAGATAAGGATTTTATCTGCAGCGATGATATCCGCCATGATTTTTCTATGGCCATGTCAGCTATGTATCAGAACGAGGTGCCGCTATACGGTGACTTGGTTGATTTGGTCAGTGAGGTCAATACCGAAGTATTAACCTCACATCCCGATATTAAATCACAGCTGCTGCATACAGGCGAGATTGAACGTCTGAGTATGGAGCGCCACGGGGCGATTCGGCTGGGTACCGCAGCAGAGCTGAGCATGATGCGCCGTCTTTTTGCCGTGATGGGTATGCACCCTGTCGGCTACTACGATTTAGCGCCTGCTGGTGTGCCAGTCCACTCAACAGCTTTTCGCGCACTTGACTCGCATTCTTTGCATAAAAGTCCCTTTCGCCTTTTTACCTCGTTATTGCGTTTAGATTTGATTGTCGATGAAAATTTACAACAAGAAGCTACGGCCACACTGGCGCAGCGTCAGATATTCACTGCTGGCGTTATTGAGCTCATTGAGATTTTTGAGGCGCAAGGTGGCTTGACCACTGAGCAAGCAGAGCAATTTGTCCAAGAAGCGCTAGAGACATTTCGTTGGCATGATAAAACGCCGGTGGCAAAAGCGCTCTATCAGCGTCTACTAGATCAGCATCCACTTGTCGCTGATGTGGTCGGCTTTAAAGGTCCGCATATCAATCATTTAACGCCTCGAACCTTGGATATTGATGCTGTACAACAAGGCATGCAAGCCCGCGGCATACCTTCAAAAGCCATTATCGAAGGGCCACCGCGTAGAGCGTGTCCAATCTTATTAAGGCAAACCAGTTTTAAAGCACTACAAGAAGCGGTTGGCTTTAAAGTTGCTAATAATTCAGACGCTAGTCATGAAGAGTACGAGCAAGGGCACCATACCGCGCGCTTTGGAGAGATTGAACAACGCGGTGTGGCGTTAACACAAAAGGGCCGCGCGCTTTATGATGAATTATTGGCCGAAGCTCGCCGCCAGCTTGGTGCTACCCCAAATGAGGACAATGCGGCTCAATACAATCAAATTTTAACCAAGGTATTTACCGCTTTTCCTGATGATTATCAAACTCTACACGATGAGGGGCTGGCGTATTTTTATTACCAGTTGACGGATAGCACCCTTGATTCTGAGGACGGTCAAGCGTTGTTAGCCGTCACCTTAACCAATGATGACCTGAATAAAGTGCCTAATGCTAAGTTGACTGCTCTGATTAATGATGAAGTGCTTCGCATTGAACCTATCGTTTATGAAGACTTTTTGCCCGTCAGTGCCGCTGGTATCTTTCAATCAAATCTGCAGGAGGCGCAGCCAAGCCAATATGACGGTTACTCAAGCCAACAAGAGTTTGAGCGTGATTTAGGTTCCGCCATTTATGATGAGATGGCATTGTATGAAGCGATGCAAGCGAAAAGTCTTGAGCAGTGCCTGTCTAGTGTCAGTGTTTAGTAAAATTTAGCCTAGAAATATCTAGCGTATAGCCGACTTATTAGCACGTCATTCCAAAAAGGAATGGCTGCAAGAAATTTATTATTTTGCAACTTAGTAGGTAGCAGGGTAATTTTATAAGTCAGTCAAGGACGTAGTAAACCATTATACCAATATGCAAGGGATTGATTATGATTAAGCAATATATGTCTGCAATGGGCGTAGAAGAAGCACACTATCAAAATGGCGACTTTGAAGTCACCACCCCAATTGATGGCTCAGTCATCGGTAAAGTCACGTTAGATACAGTGGCTGACGTCGATACTAAAATCCAAAATGCCAAACAAGCCTTTCAAGAATGGCGTGTCGTTCCTGCCCCTAAACGTGGTGAGTTGATTCGTCTGTTGGGTGAAGTCCTGCGTGAGCACAAAGAAGACCTAGGTATCTTAGTATCATTAGAAGCCGGAAAAATTAAAGAAGAAGGTCTTGGCGAAGTACAAGAAATGATTGATATTTGTGACTTTGCCGTGGGCGTATCGCGTCAGCTTTATGGTCTAACCATCGCCTCAGAACGCCCGGGTCACCACATGCGCGAGACATGGCATCCACTGGGTGTCATCGGCGTCATCTCTGCCTTTAACTTCCCCGTTGCCGTTTGGTCTTGGAATACGGCATTGGCCATCGTTTGTGGCAACCCTGTCATCTGGAAACCTTCAGAAAAAACCCCCCTTGTCGCCTTAGCTTGCCAAGCGTTATTTGAAAAAGCCTTGGCAAAATTTGGTGAAGCACCAGCACATTTATCACAAATTATATTGGGTAAAACCGATATCGGTAATGCGTTGGTTGAAAACAAAGACATCGCTTTAGTCAGTGCCACCGGCAGTACACGTATGGGCCGAGAAGTCGGGCCAAAAGTCGCTGAGCGTTTTGGTAAATGCTTGCTTGAGCTTGGTGGTAATAACGCCATGATTTTGGCACCCACTGCCGATTTGGATTTGGCGCTACGAGGCATTCTATTCTCAGCAGTAGGAACGGCAGGCCAGCGTTGCACCACCTTACGCCGTCTGTTCGTTCATGAGTCGGTCAAAGGCGATATCTTACCGCGCGTTAAGTCTGCATACGAGACGGTGAGCATCGGTCATCCGCTTGAAAGCAATTTGGTCGGTCCACTGATTGATGAAGACAGCTTTAATAACATGCAAGCGGCGTTAGAAAAGGCTCGCAATACTGGCGGTAAAGTCACGGGCGGCGAACGGGTGCTAATGGATAAATTCCCCGATGCTTATTATGTGACCCCGGCGATTGTTGAGCTTGATGAGCAAAATGACGTAGCACGTAGTGAGACGTTTGCGCCGATTTTATATGTCATGCCTTATAAAGAATTTGACGATGCGCTAGCGATGCAAAACGATGTGCCACAAGGGCTGTCATCTTGTATCTTTACCAATGACTTACGTGAAGCTGAAACTTTCCTCAGCGACCGCGGTAGTGATTGCGGTATCGCCAACGTCAACATCGGCACCAGTGGCGCTGAGATTGGCGGCGCATTCGGCGGCGAAAAAGAAACCGGCGGTGGTCGTGAATCAGGTTCAGACGCATGGAAAGCTTATATGCGCCGTCAGACCAATACAGTCAACTATTCAACCGAGCTACCACTAGCGCAAGGCATCAACTTTGGCTAATAACAATGTGACGTGACGTGATGTGATGTGATGTGATGCTTGTTAAGTAGGCTCAGCGCTTATTTAGCAAGCCAATCATTCGCTATTTTGGTCGCCAATTATTAAGTATTTATTGTTTTAGTATGAAAGCCTGCGGAAGTGATGAATAACTATTCATGATTTCAAAAACAGGCTTTTTTACTCCCTTTGCAGTACTCTTTTCAGCGCTTTTTTAGCATTATCAGCAGCCATGGATTGGTTGTTTCCAATACTGTTATATCTATGAAAGCAGTATCCACTACTAAGGAAGGTAGGTATCTTATGATGGATGATAAACCTTATGACGAAGCTAAAGAGGGCTACGGTCCGTCTTCTAGTTTTTTATTAGATATTGCACCTCTGGTGTTGACTGCCATTATTCTAATGGTGCAGTTTTTTGTATTCAAAGATTTTACCCCTCATATTCCTTTAGCTTGCGGTATTTTAATCACCGGCTTGTTTATGAAGCTGCGTGGCCGTGACTGGGATGGCATGGAACAACGCTTTTTAAAGGTTGTTAAAATTGGTCTACCGGCCATGATTATCTTGATGGGCGTTGGTATGCTTATCGGCGCTTGGATTATCGCTGGTACCGTTCCCACGATTTTATACTATGGTTTTAGCGTTTTCTCTCCTTCATCATTCCTAGTTTCTGTCTGTATCATCTGTGCCATTATTTCTGTCGCAACCGGTACCTCGTGGGGCACGGTTGGTACAGTCGGTCTTGCCATGATGGGTATTGGGCTAGGATTGGGTATTCCGCCGTCACTAACGGGCGGTGCTATCGTTTCTGGTGCTTTTTTCGGTGACAAGATGTCTCCTTTATCGGACACCACCAATTTAACGCCAGCAGCGGCTGGTGTTGAGCTTTGGGATCATATCCGCGGTATGTTGCCAACGACTGTACCCGCCATGGTGACTGCATTGATTATCTATGCTTGGATTGGTATGGGTTACGGCGCAGAAAATGTCGATTTAACCTCAATTAAAGAAATTCAAACCTCACTAGCGGCCAATTATAACTTGAGCATAATTACGTTATTACCTGCTGTTGTCGTTGTCATCGCAGCGGTGATGAAAATGCCTGCTATTCCAACGGTACTGTCTGGTGTGGTGGTCGCAGGATTGGTCGCGTTTTTTATGCAAGGCGTGGGTGTGCATGACATTTTTACGGTCCTACAAAATGGCTTTGTCAGTGAAACGGGCTTTGCTGTCGTGGATCAACTGCTGTCTAAAGGCGGCATTATGTCGATGACGTGGGTCGTGACTTTGACCATTTTTGCTTTAGCATTCGTCGGCTCAATTGAGCATTACGGTACGCTCAAAGCCATCATGGCAAAAATTAATAAAATGGTGAAATCGAGATTTGGTTTAGTAATGACCACTTATGCCAGCACGCTTGGTGTTGGTACGCTCATCGGTGACGTCTATACCACACTGGTATTGCCAGGCCGTTTATTAAAAGACAAATATCAAGAAATGGGCTACAAGCGTACCACGCTTACTCGCTCTATTGAAGATTCCGGAACTCTGTTATCTCCGCTTATTCCTTGGAACATGGGCGGTAGTTTCGTCGCGGCAACACTAGGTATTGCGACACTCACTTATGCACCATTTGCCTTTGCTTGTTGGTTATCACCGCTATTTGGTTTGCTATGGGTGTTCTTAGACAAATTTATCCCCCGTGAAGAACCTATTGTTAATAACGACTCAAGCGCGCTCTCCACTGTAGATAACGTGTAATTTAGAAGGAATATAAGATGTTGCAAGAGCAATGTTTGTGGAATATGACCGCACCTATTATTGATACTTACAGCCAGATGAATAGCGACACCGAAGCGACTATTTGTATCATAGGCGGCGGTTATACAGGGTTATCGGCGGCGATTCATTTAGCAGAAAAAGGCGTCAAAGTTATCCTTTTAGAGAGTCATACGATAGGCAGTGGCGGCTCCGGTAAAAGCGTAGGGCTCGTCAATGCAGGTACTTGGGCGCGCCCTGATGATTTGAATATTGCGCTAGGTGAAGCGGCAGGTGAGCGTCTAACTGAAGCCCTCGGACAAGCGCCAACCTTAGTATTTGACTTAATCAAACGTTATAATATCGATGCCCAAGCCACTCAAGCCGGTAATATCCACATGGCACATAACGCTAAAGGTGAAGTCGATGTCGACATTAGATACGAGCAGTTGAGCCGCCGCGGCGCGAACGTTGAAGTACTAACCGGCAGCAAATGCCATGAATATTGCGGTACCAAAAGTATCAATAAAGCACTACTCGATCATCGGGCTGGTACCATAAACCCACTGGCTTATGTCAGAGGACTCGCAAAAGTAGCAACCAGTCTTGGTGTCACTATTTATGAGCATTCCGCTGTTGAAGCCTTAGAAAAGGTAGATGGCTATTGGTATGCAAGGACTTCTAAAGCGCGCGTGAAATCTGAGCGCGTCATTATTGCGACTAACGCCTATACCGAAGGCGAGTGGACAGAAATTAAAAAGACGTTTTATCTGGTGTATTACTATCAGATTGCATCTGAGCCGCTCAGCGGAGAAGCGGCAGACCGCATTTTGCCATACAAAACAGGAGCATGGGATACACGCTTGGCCTTGTCTAGCTTTCGCCGTGATGACGACGATCGCCTATTATTGGGAACGGTGGGTGGTACACAGCTTAAACCAAAATCCTTTTATCAATCATGGGCCAATGCGGTGCAAAAAAGCTATTATCCAGATTTGCCAGCATTTAAGTGGCAGTACGAGTGGACTGGTAGCTTTGGCTTCACGCAAGATCATATTTTTCGAGTCATGGAGCCCGACGAGGGCTTGCTGACAGCAACGGCCTATAATGGTCGCGGCATTACCACAGGCACACTAATGGGTAAGTGCTTTGCTGATTATATAATGACGGGTAATAGAGACAGTATTCCCTTACCATTTAAGACCTTAGAAGAGGCAAAAGTTTCTTTTGGCGGGATGAAATCTGGCTTTACTGAGTTGGGATTGACCTTATATCATGCAGGACAATGTCTAAAAATAATTAGGTAGCTTTGTTGAGTCATCGTCTGATTTTTTCTACCGTTTTTAAATATAAAGGTATTCAGACTTTGACGGCGATAGAGAGACCGTAACAATCGTATGATTACCAAAGCGTATTAATATCAGTATTTATTTTCTATTATCTGATATGCTATCATCTTTAAGTCATTATCGTGGGTTTAACAGTTTTGTCATTGCCAGCCATTATCGTTATAAATGGTGGCGTACAAACCTTGCAACTTCCAGCACGATATAAAACAATTCTGGTAAAGCGCATGAGCCTGTACTCCGACATCCTCATTTGTGCCTGATTTTATTTGCCTATTTGGGCGTATTTCACCCTTTTTCGTCGGAGTTACAGGAGTCTAAGGTGTTCAATATCATGAGCCACATTGCTAACCAATCCAAATATACCCGTCATTATCATCCACGCCATCTTCTTGCCCAGTATGCGATCAATCAGATAGCGACACTTGAGCTGCGTTCGCAAGATATTGTCAAAGCCATGGGCTATCCTATCAAGCATACCATCCCTGCTTGTGAGCGCCTACGTCATGTATTATCGAATAAATACCTTGGGCTTGATGGCAGCTATATGGATAAATATTTTACCGCTGAAGAATTTTTAGCCGTGCTATTTTCTGTGCTGGATATCCCTCATACGCCGTTTGCAGAAGACATTGCCCAGATCAAAGATGCTGCTGTGCACGCTCAGCATGATAATAAAAATTCATCCTATGGCAGTGTAAGCAATGCCTATCAACAGATGAGTGAACAAGATTATGAAATGGTTGATAGATTAGAAAAATATAAGCTAAAAAAATCTAAGGAATGTTAATTTTTAAGCATTAGTTTTTAAGCATTAAGTAAAGCCTCACTGCAAAGTGAGGCTTTTTTCGTTGTGATCTTTTATGGTGAAATTGAAAAATTGGCTGGTATGAATACTTCATAATATCGTACAAGTTATTGTATATCGAACTGACTATACATCAGGCTTGGATATGGCTCGCCATAAAATCACGAATAACGCATCAAACTCTGCATTAATGGGTGTATCGGTCTGGCGGATGATATGCATCAAGCCAAGACGACTGATAAAACCCATAAACACATCAAAAAGTATATAAAGGGGCACGGTGTCATTTAGTACTCCGCGGTTTTGACCATCTTCTAATACATTCAAAAATGCGCCAATCAGCTCCTTATTTTCATAAATTGCAATATTACGTATACGCGATGCCGATACCGAAGACAGCACCATCACGGCATCAGGATGCGAATCTACAAAGTCAAAACAGACCCATAATGTCTTGCGCAGCCGATCTTGCACGCTATCAATGCCTTGCAAATGATCCATGATGCGCGCCGCCAACCTGCCTAATACAATATCCATGATGGTATAAAACAGTGTTTGCTTATCACCAAAATATTTATACAGCGTCTGTAGTGAGACATTGGCAGACTTTGCAATCTGCGCCATGGTCACCTCATTAGAGTCAAAACCTGCAAACACTTTACGAACGGCTTTTTCAATTTTTTCTAAAGTAGCAGGGCGCATATCGGATAAGGGTGCCAAGGCGCGGGTTTCAATCGTGCTAGGTATCTGGCTCGTGGTTTTCATCGTTGGTTTCGTAGCTCCTTTACGGTAGGTATTTTTAGATAGCTCATGCTTGAAATAGTACATCATTTAAGGATTAATAAGATAAAAGTAAGTTGGGTAATTTTAATTACTATTATTATTTAATTGGTTGCGCATTGTCTTTTACTGTCCTAGTATAAGTTTTGTATGATATTAAAGATAAAGAATGCTTAGATTGTATATAACGGTAATTAAAATTACCATAAGTAATATGTTTACACTCAATAGTATTTTATATTAGGGCGTGTCCTCGTTTGAATTGAGGACACGCCCTAGCCATTATCAACTTCCCCTCGTCAAGGACAGACAATATGAGTATTGAAAAATTCACCCCGAACTGGATGACTGAAGAGCACCAGATGGTGCATGATAGCGCGCTTAAAATGTTTCAATCGTGGGAGCCAAAGGACGAGCAGTGGCGCAAAAACGGCATGATTGACCGTGCCGCGTGGGAAGAGGCGGGCGCGATGGGTTTCTTATGTGCATCGATTCCAGAGGAATATGGCGGCGGCGGTGGTGACTTTGGTCATGAAGCGGCGCTTCTTTATGCGCAGGCTGAGGCTAATCAATCCGGATTCGGCGGCATGGTGCATTCAGGTATTGTCGCGCCTTATATCTTGAGTCATGGTACGGAAGCGCAGAAAAAAGAATGGCTACCTAAGATGGCGACCGGTGAGTATGTGGCTGCGATTGCTATGACCGAACCGGGTACTGGCTCAGATTTGCAGAACATCAAAACCTACGCCGTAAAAGACGGTGATGATTACGTTATCAATGGCTCAAAAACCTTTATTACCAATGGTCAGCATGCCAACCTAATTTTGCTCGCCTGCAAAACCGATCGTGAAAAAGGTGCGCAAGGTGTCTCCCTTATCGTGGTAGAAACGGACAAAGTAGAAGGGTTTGAGCGTGGTCGTAATCTCGATAAAATTGGTCTGACCTCACAAGATACTTCGGAGTTATTTTTCAGCAATGTACGTGTGCCGCAAACAAATCTATTGGGCACTGTCGAAGGCATGGGTTTTATTCAAATGATGCAAGAGCTGCCACGCGAGCGTCTAATTATTGCTTTAACGGGCGTTGGTGCGATGAAGCTGGCGATTAATTTGACCCTAGAGTATGTCAAAGGTCGTGAAGCCTTTGGTAAGCCTATTTGGAAGTTTCAAAATACACGCTTTAAAATGGCAGAATGCTACGCTGATTATCTCGCTGCTAGCACGATGTGTGATGCCGCTGTCGATGCCATGTTAGAGGGCAAATTAACCGTACCGCAGGCGTCTTTGATTAAATATTGGGTGACGCAAAAGCAATGTGATGTGATAGACGAATGCGTCCAGCTGTTTGGCGGTTATGGTTATATGACGGAATACCCAATCGCTCGCCTATATGCTGATGCACGAGTACAAAAAATCTACGGCGGCACCAATGAAATCATGAAAGAGCTGGCGTCACGCTTTATGTAAGCGGCTGATTTGCTTTTTGGTTCTACTTCTGATTCTAAGAAATAGATTATTTTGCCATCATCCATCATGGTTATTTATTTAAAAAATAAAAAGGGAATTTTTATGACTGAGACTGCTTACATTTATGACGCCATCCGTACCCCGCGCGGCAAAGGCAAAAAGGATGGCTCTTTGTATCAGGCATCACCGATTTGGCTTGCCCGTACCTTGTTAAAGGAAATGCAACAGCGCCACCATTTGGATACCAGTTTGGTTGATGATGTGGTGTTTGGTTGCGTGACGCCCATTGGCGAGCAGGGTTCTGATATCGCCCGTATAGCCGTTATTGATGCTGGCTGGGCGCAAAGTGTGGCAGGTGTCACTTTATCTCGGTTCTGTGCCTCAGGTCTGGAGTCTATCAATCTGGCCGCTGCCAAAATTATGTCAGGTATGGAGGACATGGTGGTTGCAGGCGGCGTAGAATCGATGAGCCGCGTGCCGATGGGCTCTGACGGCGGGGCATGGTATATGGATCCACGGGTTAATGAAGCGACGCATTTTGTCCCGCAAGGCGTTGGCGCGGATACCATAGCGACGTTAAAAGGCTTTAGCCGCACCGATGTTGATGCGTTTGCTACCGAGTCACATCGCCGCGCCGCGCATGCTTGGGAGCAGGGCTATTATGATAAATCGGTCGTTCCCGTCACGGATATCAATGGCATGACGTTATTGGATAAAGACGAAACCATTCGTCCTAATACCAATATCGAAACCTTAGCAGGTCTTAACCCTTCTTTTATTATGCCGGGTAAGATGGGCTTTGATAGCGTTATCTTGGACAGATATACCACCATTGAAAAAGTAAATCACGTGCATCATGCGGGCAATTCGTCAGGCATCGTCGATGGTGCTGCTATTTGCTTAGTGGGTAGTGCTGCTGCAGGTCAAAAGGCGGGTTTAAAACCACGTGCCAAAATTACGATGGCTGCAGTCATTGGCTCAGAACCCGCCATTATGCTGACAGGGCCAACGCCTGCCTGCCAAAAAGCGCTCAAAAAAGCAGGTATGCAAGCTTCAGATATAGACTTATGGGAAATCAATGAAGCCTTTGCTGCCGTTCCGCTGAATACTGCCGATGACTTCGGACTCTCGCTTGATATCGTCAATGTCAATGGCGGCGCTATCGCTATGGGTCATCCACTTGGCGCAACGGGCGCGATGCTCATGACGACTGTTCTTGATGAATTAGAACGTCGCGATCTAAAAACCGCGATGATTACGCTCTGTGTCGGTGGTGGTATGGGCATCGCTACTATCATTGAGCGCGTATAGTGCTGATAGCGCTAATAGATTTTAGTGATTGTCATTAGTTTCTAGTGACTGATATCGACATAGAATAATATAAAAAGGACTTAATATGAGCACAAACAGCGTAGACGCCATCAATGCATTGAACCACTTTTCTGCCGAATCTGATAATGGAATTATTACAGTTACTATTGATCAAGCAGATCGTAAGATGAATGTCATCGGCGATGGCTTCACCGATAGTTTTGCAGTGATGACTGACAGCTTTATTAACGACGCATCCGCCAAAGGTTTGATTTTAACCTCTGGCAAAGAAACCTTTGTGGTCGGTGCTGATATTGATCAGTTGGCTAATATTAAAACTGCTGAACAAGCGTTTGAGCTGGTCGAAGACCTGAAAGCTAGTTTACGCAAACTAGAGAAATCAGGTAAACCTGTCGTCGCTGCCATGACTGGAACGGCGCTTGGCGGTGGTTTGGAGTTGGCATTGGCTTGTCATTATCGTATCGCGATTGATGCTCCTAAAACTAAATTGGGTCTACCTGAGGTCAAATTGGGCTTGCTGCCGGGCGGCGGAGGTACTCAGCGTTTACCGCGATTGGTTGGTATTCAATCAGCTTTAGAGCTTATGACGCAAGGTAAAGAGCTGCGTCCAACGGCTGCTAAATATATGGGTTTAATTGATGCCGTTGCCACTGATAAAGCAGATATGCTCAAGCAGGCGACAGACTGGATTAACGCCAATCCTGAGGCGCAGCAACCATGGGACAAAAAAGGCTTTAAAATCCCGGGCGGTGATAGTCAACATCCCAATGTCGTGCCAATATTTTCTGTCGCGCCTGCCATGGCCAATCAAAAGTCACACGGCAATTATCCAGCCATTACTCACATCATGTCTTGCGTGTTCGAGGGCTGCTTAGTGGATATTGATACGGGACTTGAGCTTGAGTCGCGTTATTTTGCGGCTTGTGTGCTGTCTGCTGAATCTAGAAATATGATTAATACACTTTGGACGCAGTTAAATAGTATTAAAAAAGGTCAATCTCGTCCGAATGGTTTTGAGCATTATCAAACTAAAAAGGTTGGTATTCTCGGTGCTGGCATGATGGGCGCGGGCATTGCTTATGTCACTGCAAAGGCGGGAATCGATGTTGTACTCATTGACACTGAAATAGCAGATGCTGAAAAAGGCAAAGCATATTCTGCCACTATTTTAGATAAAGATATTAGCCGTAGGCGCTCCACGGAAGATAAAAAACAAGGGTTATTAGATCGCATTAAGCCAACCGTGTCTTATGAGGATTTGGCAGACTGTGACCTGATTATCGAAGCGGTGTTTGAAAATCGCGACGTTAAAGCTAAATGTACTAAGCAGAGTGAAGCAGTGATTCCTAATACTGCTGTCTATGCATCTAATACCTCAACACTGCCCATTACTGGATTGGCTAAAGCCAGTACGCGTCCCAATCAATTTATTGGATTACATTTTTTCTCCCCAGTTGACAAAATGCCGTTGGTTGAGATTATCATGGGCGAGCAAACAGATGACACTACTTTAGCAAAAGCCTTTGATTATGTGCTACAAATCGGTAAAACACCTATCGTCGTCAATGACAGTCGCGGTTTTTATACCTCACGGGTATTTAGCACTTACGTATCAGAAGGCGTGGCAATGTTAGGTGAAGGCGTCCATCCGCGCAGCATCGAAGTTGCTGGCATGAAAACGGGCATGCCTATGCCGCCGCTAGCATTGCAAGATGAGGTATCATTAAGTCTGGCGCTGCACGTGAGTGAACAGCAGCAGCTAGATATGGATGCCGAAGGGAAAACGGCTGCTGTGCGTCCCTCGTACAAGATACTAAAAACACTGGTCAAAGAATACAATCGCGAGGGCAAAAAGAATGGTAAAGGCTTTTATGAGTATACCGATAAGGGCGACAAATACTTGTGGCCTGAGCTGATGAATTTATACCCAGCAAAATCAGAGCAGCTTGCTCAGCAAGATTTAATCGATCGTTTGATGTTTATCCAAGCCAACGAATCTGCTAAATGTTATCAAGAAAACGTCGTCCGCTCTGTCGCTGATACCAATATAGGCTCCATTTTTGGTTGGGGTTTTGCGCCACATCAAGGTGGTACGCTACAGTTTATCAATTCGATGGGATTAGAGGCGTTCATCACCCGTAGCCGTGAACTCGCGGCTCAATACGGTGAGCGTTTTGAGCCAGCACAGATTGTGCTAGACATGGCAGATAAAGGTGAGGTGTTTTCTGATGACTGAGCTGATGGTTAATTCTACGATTCATTCTGCAATCAATACGAGCACTGGTTCAATGATAGATTTAATGGGAGATTGCTTACAAGGGCTGCGCGTCGTTGATTTGACTCGTAATTTACCGGGACCATTTGCGACGCGTTTGCTTGCAGATTTGGGCGCAGAAATCATTAAGATTGAACCTAAAAATGGTGATCCTGCCAGAGCCTTTGGCGAATTGTTTAAAGCATTGAATCATGGTAAAACCACCGAAAAACACGACTTTCGTGATCCTCAAGGTATTGCTGCTATCAAAGCGCACCTCAAAGATGCTGATGTGATGTTAGACAGCTTTCGCCCTGGCGTCCTAGAAGGTATGGGACTAGATGCCAAAACATTGCATGCGATTAATCCAAAGCTGGTTATGGTATCGATTACTGGTTACGGTTTGGCAAATAGCGATTCGAAAATTGATGTTAATCATGACTGGGCTGCTAAAGCCGGTCATGATATTAACTTTATGGCGATGAGCGGTGTTTTAGACCAACTAAAAACGGCAGATGGCGAGCAGGCGATGCCTAACGTTCAGTTTGCAGATTTGGCAGGCGGCAGTGATACCGCTGTGATTGCACTGCTTGCTGCTGTATTCGCGGCTCAGCGTACGGGCAAAGGTCGTCATGTTGCGGTTAGTATGACGCACAGCTTGTACCAGCATATGGTCATGCCAAAGGCAACGGGAGCGCTAGTAAAAAGTTTCTCAGGACAACAACCAGCACCGCATTATGATTTTTTGGGTGGATTATTACCTTGTTATCGCCTATACAAAACCTCAGATGCACGCTATATGGCCGTTGGTTCGCTAGAGCTGAAATTTTGGCAGGGCTTGTGTGAAGTATTGGATTTGTCTGCGCTTAAAAATAGCCATTGGCAACATGGGGTTATGCCAAATACCTCTGAAAGCCAAGCGGTGGCTAAGGCGATAAGCGATAAATTTTCCAGTCAAACACTTGAGCATTGGCAGCAAGTTTTTGCGCTCGCTGATGTCTGCGTCACCCCTGTGCTTAGCCTCAGTGAAGCAAAAGCACATCCCTTATTTGCCCATCAAGATGCGTATGATGCAACGTCAGGATGGCAGCAGGTTCAGTAGTTAGGTTTTTTATAAGAAACGCTTCAAAGCCATTGAGTTTTTCATAAGTTGATTACCAAGGAAGGTAAGTTATGGATCAGTTTTGGACGCAGCATTATCCTAAAGGGATAAATGCACAGATAGCGCCGCCACATAATACATTGATTGACATGTTTGATGACAAATTAACAGAATATGCCAGCCATGAATTTATCACCAACATGGGTATTACTTATTCTTATGGGCAAGTGGATAGCATGTCATTGGCTATTGCGGCTTGGGTTCAAAGTCTGGGTCTAGCAAAGGGTTCGGTCATAGGCATCATGATGCCCAATGTCAACCAGTACCTGCCTATTGTCATAGGGGTAATTCGCGCTGGTATGGTCACAACGCTCATCAATCCGCTGTATAGTCCTCGTGAATTGAGACATCAATTGGCTGACTCAGATACTGCTGTATTATTTATATTAGAACCATTTTGCAAAACGTTAGAGAAAATTATCAAAGACACGCCTGTCAAAACCGTGGTCATCAGCAAGATTGGCGATATGTTAGGAGTAGTGAAAGGTGCGCTTGTTAATATCGCTGCCAAATATGTCAAAAAAGCCATTCCCCGTTATCAGTTGAAATCCAATTCTCATTATACCGTGACTCGCTATAAAGCGGTTTTAAAACGCGCCAAAAAATTAAGTTATTCTCGTCCTACCATTCAAGCGGACGACTTATTAATGCTGCAATATACTGGCGGCACTACAGGCGTTGCCAAAGGTATTTTGATTACCAATCAAAATGTTGTGACCGCCACTTATCAGTTTGTTGAATGGTTCAAGCCAGTCTATGACGCCATGTCTGATAGTATTCAAATAAATACCATTGTCGCTTTACCGCTGTATCATATTTATGCGTTTATCTGCTCAATAGTTGGGTTGAGTGTGGGTCAGCATCTCACACTGGTTACCAATCCACGTGATATTGAAGGGTTTATCAGGATATTGCGCAAGCGTCCTTTTCATCTATTGCCTGGTGTCAATACTTTGTTCCAAGCCCTGCTGATGAATCCCAAATTTAAGGAGCTAGATTTTTCTGCATGCAAGTTAACTGTAGTCGGTGGTATGGCAGCGACTCCTGAAACCGCTAAGCGCTGGCGTGAAGTCACAGGTCTGCCTATCCTCGAAGGCTGGGGTATGTCTGAGACGCTAGGCGTGGGTACCGCCAATCCATTTAATGGCACTGAATATAGTGGCAATGTAGGGTTTCCACTGCCTAGTGTCGATATCAATATCCGTGATGACGATGGAAATATTCTCGCCATAAATGAAGTTGGTGAGATGTGCATCAAAGGTGACAACGTCATTACTCATTATCATAATATTGACAATACGACGTTTTTTACCGCTGATGGTTACTTAAAAACAGGTGATATTGCGTCTATGAACGAGCAGGGTGCTATTAAGATATATGACCGTAAAAAAGACATGATTATCGTCAGTGGCTTCAACGTTTATCCTAACGAAGTAGAAAACATCATTGAGGAGCACCCTAAGGTTGCCGAATGTTCAGTGGTTGGTATCGATGATAAGTTGCAGGGTCAGTCGGTCAAAGCCTACGTTGTAAAATCTGATGACAGCTTAAATGAGGATGATATTAAAGCGCTGTGCCAAGCAAATTTGGCCGCCTATAAATGTCCGCGTCATATAGAATTTATAGACGAATTACCCAAATCAACTGTTGGTAAAATACTGCGTCACAAGCTGAGAAAATTGGCTCATGAAGCCTAACGACTACTCAACAGACTCTCATCAATAACATCTACGTTTAACGCATTTTGTCTGTCATCTATTGGCAGGCTTTCTGTTTTTAGAAGGCCTCATTTAATGGTATTAAATGAGGTCTTCTATTTTGGAAAATGCTCATGGGATTGTTTTCGATACTTTATCTAGGGCGTGTCCTCATTTTAAAAATGGTGATAAAAATGAGATAAATTGCCGTCAAACAAGGAAGATAGCGCCGTTAATATCGAGATATTGATAAGCTGTTTGACGATGTTTAACAAAATTTAGCCAGTTTTAGCCCATTTAGAGAGTAATTGATTGAATTGAGGACACGCCCTAATGTTGTTTGATGTCATCGTATTGTCATGGCTCTTTAACCAAAATGTCACAACTACTGGCTACACTGCTGACCTAGGCAACACAAATAATAAATGATCAGGTTGGTTGATATGTTAGAGCTTAGAGGTGTGACGAAAAAGTATGAGAATAAAGTCATCTTTGAAGATATTTCCCTCAAAATTAATAAGGGCGAAATTGTCTCAATCTTAGGGCCTTCTGGATGTGGTAAAACGACTTTATTGCATATTATCTTGGGTTTGACGGGTATCAATGGCGGTCGTCTTGCTTATAATGGCGAAGACATTACACGAGTGCCGATGAAAAAAAGAGGCTTCAATATTGTCTTTCAAGACTATGCATTGTTTCCCAATCTAAATGTCAAACAAAATATCGAATACGGTTTACGCAATAATCCCCATATTAGCACGCAAGCAGAAGTCGATGAACTGGTCGACTTACTCGATATCGAAGCCCACCTAAATAAACGCATCAGCCAACTGTCTGGTGGTCAAAAGCAACGCGTGGCACTCGCACGCACTTTGGTGATGAAGCCTAAAATACTGCTATTAGATGAGCCTTTATCTGCGCTAGATGGTGTCATCAAAGAAACCATCAAAGCGCGTATCCGTGAGATTTCCGTTCGCTATCAGTTGACGACGTTAATAGTCACTCATGATCCAGAAGAAGCCATGACGTTATCTGATCGTATTTTACTGCTCTCAGACGGCAAAGTGGCACAGTTCGCGACACCAACGGAAATCATTCGCAACCCAGCCAATGATTTTGTCAAAAACTTCATTCTCAATCAGCTCAATATCAAGCGTCGCAATATCTTAAGTTTATTTGCAGATGATGGCGCAAACATCGACCCCTTAAGCAAATATACCCAGCGCCAACATTACGGTCAGGATGACAGTGTGGTGACTCATCGTTATGACGATATCGATGGTATTGACACTATCGACAATACTGACGATCTTAATGTTATTAAAGACAGTCATCAGCAAAAACGAAAAGATGCCACCATCAACTAATATTGATTAACAATAAAAATGTTGTGAATGAACTTATTTGACCATTTGATCGTCTTGGATATTTATGAAATTGAGCAATTCACCCCTCGTAAAAGCAATTTGGCTATTCGTTGCTGTTTTATTCGTCATGTTTATGTTTGTGCCATTAGTCAAGCTGCTGGCACTGTCTTTGAATGTCGGTGATGCATTAGGGCTAGAAAACTACACCAGTATTTTGAGCAGTGATGGCTTTTTGCAGACCATGCAGAACAGCTTTTTTGTGGCGACGATGAGTGCGCTTAGCGCGACGTTTTTGGGCTTTATTTTGGCTTATACGGTGCATTGGAGCAATTTGCCCAAAGGTTTTAAACAATTTATTAAGCTGGCGGCATTATTTCCTATGTTGTTGCCAACCGTCACCTATGGCTTTGCCATTATTTATACCTTTGGCAAACAAGGCTTGCTGACTCAGATTCTTGGCTTTCAACTGTTTGAGGACATATATGGCTTTTATGGCATGTGGCTTGGTTATACCATTTATACCTTGCCCATTGCTTTTTTATTATTGAACAATACGTTCCAATATTTGGACAAAAAGTTTGTCGTTGTATCAGAGTTGATGGGAGACTCTCCTTATCGCCAGTTTGACATGACTGTGGTGCGCCCTCTAATCGGCACCTTTGCAGCAGCGATGATTCAATGTTTCTTTTTAGCCTTTACAGACTTTGGTATTCCAGCGTCGATTGGGGGGCAATATAGCGTCATCGCCACTGAGCTTTATACCCAAATCTTAGGCGCGTCACCGTCATTCGAAAAGGGGGCAGTGGTTGCGTTATTTATGCTGGTGCCATCCATCCTAAGCATCGCCATACTATGGTACGTGGCACGCTTCAATGTGCGCTATGACTCAGTTGAAATGATTGATCTGCCCACCTCAAAAATCAAAGAGCGTGTTTTGGCGGTGTTATCGAGTGTGATTTTAGCCTCACTGTTACTGGTATTCGCCGTGATATTCATCATCCCATGGATTAAATCATGGCCTTATCAGATGGTCTTCACCACCGAGATTGTCAGCGAGGCTTTAGAGTCTGCCAATCTGATGCGGGTCTATAAAAACTCATTACTTGTGGCGGTATTAACGGCGGTGTTTGGCACCTTGATTACGTATTTTTCAGCCCTGTTATACGAGCGCTCAAGCCTTTTTAAACTGGGAAAATTCAGTATTGAAAGCTCGGCATTAGTGACCAATACGGTGCCTGGAATGGTCGTCGGTATTGCCTATTTGATGGTGTTTTCGGGGTCGGCGGTCGCCAATACTATTTTTATCATCGTGATTAGCAACATCATTCATTACTTTGCCACGCCTTATTTGATGAGTAAAAACGCACTGTCCAAAATGAATTTGGGCTGGGAGACGACGGCTGGTCTGTTGGGTGACTCATGGTTTGCATCGTTACGCCGCATCGTCGTGCCCAATTCGTTTTTTACGCTAATTGAAGTCGCTTCATTCTATTTTATCAGCGCTATGGTGACGATTAGCGCGGTTATCTTTATTTCAGGTGCCAAAACCATGGTACTCACCACCAAGATAGTCGAGCTACAGCACTTTGCGCGCTTCGATGAGATTTTTATCTTGTCGCTGATGATATTGCTGACCAATATTGGCGCACTGATGTTGTTTGCTATTGTCCGTCATATTTATAGCAAAAGGCTCTCTGGTACAACGGCAATAAAAACCAAGAAAAAACCTAAGTCAATGGTGGTACCAACGTCTTCTTAGTCTTACCCATCGGTCAAGTGCACTGATAAGACTTATTTTCTTTTTATATTTTAAGCAACAATTTTTTCATTATTAAAACATCAACAAATAATAGGACAAATAATGTTTTTATTCAAAACGTTAGTGGCAAGTTTCGCGTGCGGGATTGTCTTGGTAGGTTGTAGTTCACCTGAGTCGGAAGGAGGTGCTTCTAGCAATATCGAAGAAGTCGTCATTTATAGCAATGCCGACGAAGAAGCGGTCGAGGTCATCCAAGAGGTTTTAGACGAAGCAGGCTATGAGGGTCAGTATGTCTTTCAGTCTTTTGGGACAGGGGAGTTGGGTGGGCGTTTGCTGGCAGAAGGCGATAATACCGAGGCTGATATGGTGACGATGAGCTCGTTCTACCTAGAAAGTGCCCAAGCCAAGCATCCTATGTTTAAAGAATTGACCTTTGACGTTGACCCACAAGTGGCGGTCCCAAATTACTATGCACCAATACTGGGCTTTACGGGCGCTATTATTTTAAACACAAAAGAGATGGCGGCGCAAAATCTGCCCAGACCAACCAGTGCCAAGGATTTGGCAAACCCGATCTACAAAAATAAAATCGCGATGGTGGATCCTAATGGCTCATCGACAGGTTGGCTCTTTATTCAAGACGTCACCGCTACTTATGGAATGGGCGCTGAAGGGCAGAAAATTATGAACGATATCCGCACCAATGCGGGTCCCAATCTAGAGTTGTCAGGCTCAGGTCCGATCAAAAAAGTGATGGCAGGTGAGGTGCCGATTGGTTTTGGCTTGCGTCATCAAGCAATCGCAAACAAAGCACAAGGCTTGCCCATTGATTATGTTGACCCAAGTGAAGGAAATTATACGCTAACGGAATCGGTAGCCGTTATTGATAAAGGCGAGAACACCAATCCAAATGCGATAAAAATGGCTGAAATCATTGTTAAAAATGCACGTCCAAAATTATTGACGATATACCCAAATGTGATTTATGACGGTGAAACAGTCGCTCCTGACAATCAAATCAAAAACAGTAAAACGTACGGCGAGCCATTGACGGCTGAGCTGCTAGACAAGCACAGAGCGTTTTTCCATGGACAAACTGAATCGTAAATGAATCCATAAAAACCGTGATGAGTAGTCATTGTTCAAATGCACTATTTCATTGGCTAGTGAAATCCTTAAAACATGGATTGAGCCGCTAAAACATAAATTGAGTATCATTTGTAATCAATCATAAAGAAGAAAAAAGCTATGACAGGGACAAGTAAATTATCAGGTAAACAGTATGATGTGGTCGTCGTCGGGGGCGGTATCGTTGGTCTTGCCAGCGCTTATGCTGCCGTAAAAAAAGGGCTGAAAGTGGCGCTGGTAGAGCGTGAAGCACAGAATAAAGATGCCTCGATTCGTAACTTTGGCTTTGTGACGGTTAGTGGTCAGCGTAGCGGTGAACATTGGCAACGTGCCATGCACTCACGCAATATCTGGGCGGATATCGCGCCAAAAGCCGGTATCAAGGTTGAGCATACCGGTCTGCACATGCTGGTTCAGCGCCCTGAAGCGATGAGCGTTGCCGATGCGTTTTTGAAGACTGACATGGGCGAGTCCTGTCGCTTATTGAGCCAATCAGAAATACAGGAGCAGACGCCTTATCTTAGAACAGGGTTGGGCGTTTTATATAGCCCGCATGAGCTGAGAGTCGAGTCAAATACCGCGATTGGCAAATTGGCGGACTGGTTAGCACAAGTGCATGGCGTGGATTTTTATAACAAAACCACGGTTCAGGTGGTTGACTTGCCCACTGTTCATACCAGTCGAGGGACATTACATACGGCGCATTGTGTGATCTGTCCTGGGGCAGATTTACATGGCTTATATCCTGATACTTTAGCGCAGTCTGATGCCAAACTCTGTACCCTCAATATGATGCGCGTGATGCCAAGGCAAGCGTTCAAACTAAATGCTGCTGTCATGTCAGATCTGAGTTTTGCTCGTTATGATGGGTTTGCGCAGCTACCAGAAGCTCGTGCGCTTATCAGCTTACTAGATGACACCCAAGCTGCTGAGCGCAAGGCTGGCGTACATTTAATCGTTGTTCAATCAGCGGATGGCTCACTTATCATTGGTGACAGTCATAATTACTGTGATAAAGAGCTGCCCTTTAGAGACACTTATCAAGATAACTTAATCATCAACGAGTTCAAAAAGGTCATGGATATCGGTGAGGTAGACATCACTCAGCACTGGTTAGGGGTCTACCCAAGTGCCGACAATGTCGTGTTTAAAGCATCACCAGAAGCAGGCGTTGCCATCGGTACCATCACAAGCGGCACAGGCGCATCAACGGGATTTGCCTTTGGTGAAGAGTTAATTAATTTAGTATTGGAGTCAAAATAATGAATACAGATATTCATCGTATCAAAGCGCCATTCGACGCGATCAAACTGTGTGTCTTTGATATGGCAGGCACGACCGTCAATGAAAACAATTTGGTTTATAAAACCGTATGTGATGCGATCAATCACACCTTACAACAGGTTGGTCGAACAGACATTCAGGTCAATCTAGAGGTGTGTTTAGAGTTTGGGGCTGGCAAAGAAAAGCGACAAGCCATTAGCGATATACTCAATGAAGTATGCAAAAATGACAATACCGCGACCGCTGATAGGGAAAAATGGACGGATGCTGCCTTTAATACGTTTAAATCAGCGTTGGCATCAGCCTATACCAAGGACACGGTAGCAACCTTCGATGGCATGCTAGATTTTTTCACTCAGTTAAAGCAGTCAGGTAGAAAAGTCGTGCTAAATACGGGCTACGATATTCAGACTGCCAATAAAATATTAACCATTTTAGGATGGTCAGTGGGTCGTGATATTGATGCTTTGATTACAGCAGATGATGTGCACAATGGTCGTCCTGCGCCAGATATGATTACCCTTGCTATGGACAAGTTTGGGATTGAGCATTCGCAACAGGTATTGAAAGCAGGGGACAGCGGCATCGATATCGAAGAAGGCAAAAATGCCCATTGTGGTCTATGTATTGGGGTGCTCACTGGTGCTCAAACCCATGTGCAACTGGAGAAATATTCACCAGATATCGTGCTTGAGAAGCTTACGGATCTGGCGTCATTAATCTAGAGTATGTCCTCAATTTAATTGAGGCATCTATATGGGTTAAAAATGGCTAGATTAAGACATGGGCTACTTTAATGGCACATTTTAGAAGGAGAGGAATCATTACATGATTTCTCTCCTTCTTCTTTCATAGAAGTAACGATAAATATAAGGACAGACAGGCTTATCAATTTTCGAACAGCATAATGTGTGGAATATTTGTCTTGAAATTTTAGCCCACTCTAATGCTGCTCTAATGCTTTTAGACCTGCTTTGGCGATGTGTACATCTTCGCTGCCATGTGCGCCGCCCACCCCGATACCACCAACTACGATACCATCGATATAAATGGGTACGCCGCCATCTAAGATAAGGATGTTTTCATCCAGATAGCGTAGGTCTTCAGGAATCGTGCCGTCTTTGATGCCTTTGGCGATGACCGCCGTTTCTCTTTTTTGTGAGTTTGCGGTATAGGCTTTTTTATAACTGGCACGCACGGTATGCACGCCTGCGCGGTGATCTCTGAGCACTGCTAAGGTTTGTCCGGAGGCGTCAACGACGGTGACAGACACCATCAAATTATTGCTTTTGGCTTCTAATGCGGCAGCATTCACTATGTTTTGTGCCATCTCGCCAGTCAATAATGGAATGGTTGCCATCTCTGCTCCTTGGGTTATTACGTTTGGTTTGATCACTTGTACTTGATACTGTGAGTGTGAGGTGTTGGCACACGCGGAGATGGACAACAGTGAATTTGTAAGCGCGGCATAGATAACGAGTTTTTTCATAATCAGTCCTTTCATAGTTAATCCTTGAGGTTGTTTTGAATATCGCATGACGTGATTCAATACGCCTGAATCAAAGCTTAGACAAGTTAATTGCCTGATGATAACTTGCTGGAGCAAACTTGATGGTGACAAACAGCATACCGATAAGGCTGATCAATAGCATCCACCAAACCGCTTGAAAACTGCCAGTCGACTCGCGTAGCACACCTGCCATATAAGGCGCGATGGCGGTAATAATAAAGCCGATGCCTTGGACAAATGCTGCCAGTGCCCCAGCGAGTTTAGGTTTGGACAAATGATCTAACGCGACGGTCAGTGTCAATGAAAAGCAGGCACCAAGACCACAGCCAATCAAGGCAATCCACAAGATGAGCAAAGCTGTCGGCATGGTAATCAAACCTATAAATCCAGCGATTTGTATACCTACGGCAAAAAACAACCAAGGTCGGCGGTCGGGGCGATGGGCGGACAACATTGGAATAACCAGCGCACCAATGACCTGAAAAATCGTCATGATACCGATCAGCTCGCCACTATTTTGCGCGCTCCAGCCCAAAGTCTGCGCATAGCTTGGCAACCATGCAATCATACAAGCGTATCCAGCGTTTGCCAGACCAAAATAACTTGCTAGCAGCCAAGCACGGCGATTGCCAAAAAAGTTGATTTTTACCCCGTCGTCTCGATTTTCCATCTGCTCAGAGGGGCGCCGCCACCACAGTACGAGGGCAAAAACTGGCACTACCAGCCAAATACCCAAACCGGATTGCCAACTGTCGTAATGTTGAGCGACCACCGGACTCAAGATAGCGGCAACCCCGCCACCAGTCATCAGTGCAGCAGAGTAAACGCCCATAGCAAGTGGTACGCGTGCAGGATACCAACGCTTGACCACACCAGGTGCCATTGCTTGCACGATGGCGATACCTGTGCCGCCTACTAAGGCACTGGCTATCAGCGTCCCTCCAGTATCTAACCACAAGCGCCATACACCCGCGAAGGCAATCGCAAACAGACCGCCTGTGATCCACGCGCTTTCACTAAATCGTCGCCCAATCCAAGGCAACAGTAGCGGAAATATACCCATACACAGCATCGGCAGCACCACCAATAAAGAGGCGGCCTGCAAACCCATCGCTGTGCTTAGGCGAATTTCTGTCAGCAACGGACCAGTAGAAGTGATCGTTGGGCGCAGCGTCATCGCCAACCCAGCAATCACCATCATAGGAAATAACAAGGTCAGTATCGACGAACGCACCGTGGAAGAGATATGATCGGTACTCATGAATAATATAAAATCCGTATTAAGAAAGGCAGTACCAAAAAATCACTGCCTGAGTCGCCAAAAAAGCCGACGTCACTATATGCCGAACGTCGACTTTTTCAATAAGTACTATTTTTACAAACCGCTGATTAAACTGCTATTTAATGCATCATTTAAAAAGGTTTGAACGGTAGGAACTTACCATCTAGAGTAATCACTGCGCGGTCACCACCTTCAGGATCAGCCACTTTTTTGATATCCATTTTGAAATTAATGGCACTGATGATACCATCACCAAATTGCTCATGAACCAAGGCTTTTAGCGTGGTGCCATATACCTGCATCATCTCATAAAAACGGTAGATTGTCGGATCAGTAGGAATCTCACTACCAACGCTGCCTCGTGATGGAATACATTGTAGTAACGCGATGGCGTCCTCATCAAGTCCTAAAGTTTCACCAACTTTTTGGGCGGCATCAGCAGGTAGCGGATGCTGACCTAGCAAAGCGGCAGTGACAAAGACATCACTCAAGCCTGTTCCTGAAGCGATTTGCTCAAATGACAGGTTCTTTGCCGCTTTGGCAGCAATGATGGTGTCCGTTAATGTTTGACGTGCGGTGTTGCTTACTTGAGACTGAATCATAATAATACCTTTTGAGGTTGGTGGTGGTTATTGGGTTAATGATGCTTATGAATCATTTGGGTTAATTGATTTTCTGATTATGCATAGTCATTGATAATGACAGTTATGTAACGCTAAACGGCGACTGCCAGTGGCGATATCGGATAAGCGCGAACCTCAGTGTGCGTGGCCAATGAGACAAATTCATTGGTCACGCCATCTAAGGCATCGATATCACCGGACTCGATATCGTAAACCCAGCCATGTAGTGCCAAACGATTTTCTCTTAGCGCCAAACGTATCGAAGGATGGGTTTTGATATTTTCGATTTGAGCGATGACATTTTCACGAACCATAGAGGCGACCCGCTCGCTATCACTGTCATGTTCACGGGCTTCATTGACCACCCGTGCTGAGTCAGCGTAGCGTAGCCAGCTGCCTACCGCTGGCATATGATCCATGCAGGTGCAGTTGGCAATTGCAGTCATCGCGCCGCAGTCTGAGTGCCCGCAAATCACCACATCCGTGACTTTTAAGGCGGTAACGGCGTACTCAACTGACGCCGATACACCACCAGGCTCAGGACCATAAGAAGGCACAATGTTGCCAGCATTGCGAATTACGAATAGACCACCGGGTTCGTGTTGAGTAACGAGCTCAGGCACTAAGCGGCTGTCTGAACAAGAAATAAACAGTGTGCGCGGGTTTTGTTTGGTCGCCAAATTTTTGAATAAATCGGCGCGCTTAGGATAGGCGTCACTGTGAAATTTTAGAAAACCTTCAATAATATCTTTCATCGCGTTGGTCTCTGTGTAGTTGATGAAAGGAATGATACGCCGCTATCGTTATAAGGTAAAATACTCGTATATTATGATGTCGATAATAATTACTTATGACCAAACCTTGATCAATCCCTAATCCACACGAGATGACCCATGATTCTTCGGCACATTAAGTATTTTTTGGCAGTGGCAGAGTACCAAAGCTTTACCCAAGCAGCAGCGTCTTTGTACGTCTCACAGCCAGCGTTATCGCAGCAGATTAAGCAGTTGGAAGAAGGTCTAGGTGCGACTTTATTTGATCGCTCTGGTCGCCGTGTCACATTGACCGATGCCGGTGACGTCTATGCGTGCTATGCCCATAGAGCCTTGCAGGATTTGGAGGAAGGACGGCGCGCCATTCACGATGTGCAGGATCTCAGTCGCGGTGCGTTGCGGATTGCGATTACGCCTACTTTTACCACGTATTTGCTTGGACCTTTAATCAAAGCGTTTCATACTCGTTATCCGAGTCTCACGCTAAGCGTGCAGGAGATGTCACAGGAGCAGATGGAAAAGCAAATACTCGATGATGAGTTTGATGTGGGTATTGCTTTTGAAGATGTGCAGTCTGCCGATATCGATACACAAACCTTGCTGATAGAGACGCTCGCACTGGTTGTTAGTAAACATAACCCTCTTGCTAAGCAAATGGCGATTGACTTGCCAACGCTACACGCGCAGTCACTTGTATTGCTGAGCCGCGAATTTGCCACGCGCGAACAGATTGAGCATTATTGTCGCCAGCATGACATTGCGCCAAACGTACTGATGGAGGCAAACTCGCTAAGCGCAGTGATCGAAATGGTTCGCCATACCCAACTGACCACCTTATTACCTTCCAACATCGCTCATAATTATGATGAGCTGGTGGCGATTACCTTAGCGCCGTCTTTGCTCCAGCGTACAGCGGTATTACTACAACGAAAAGGTGCGTATCAGAGCGCTGCTACCAAGGCATTTGTTGCGTTGGCACATGAGGTCTGTTCGAACACGGTTGAATCTAATGCACTGTTTTTCAAATAGAATAAACTCAAAAAACGAACGGTCACGATGAGACAGGCAAAAGGTCAATGACGCAAACCTTAATTCACTATTTTTTTCACTTCGGCATGCCTTTAATTGTGGCTTATGTGTTTTTCCGCAATGATTATAAAAAAGTTTATCTGATACTGCTCGCCACTATGCTGGTTGATTTGGATCATCTGCTAGCAACGCCTATTTTCTCGCCCAATCGCTGTAGTATTAACTTTCACCCGCTGCACAGTTATTATGCAATGGCAGTATATGCGGCTATGTTAGTGCTGCCTAAGCCATACAGAGTCATAGGTTTGGGCTTACTGTTGCATATGCTGACGGATCTGAATGACTGTGTTATGACGTATGCCCAAATCCCCCAAGCGTTGGATAATGCGCCAGCTCGTGAGCTGGTCATATGGCTAGCAAATAGGTTTAAGTAGTATTTTTGACTTTTCATCGCATGCTCATTAATTCCGTATTTATTATGGGCACACTATATTTTCTAAAGAATCGGATTATTTACTGAGGATTTAGTTCTGCGCTAAGCCTAAATTCAGTATTCAGACAATAAATATAGACAAAAAAAGCCTCACTTATTAATAGTGAGGCTTTTTTATTGAGTGGCTAGTTTAGCACTCTATACGGCAATAACTATTTAGCAACCGCTTTAAAATTCGCTACTTGGTTCGCATTGGTAATGGTCAAGACAGGCACGTTATTGGCATTTTTGCTCATGCTATATTTACCATTTACGGTTGCTAGTGCGGCACTATCAAAGCTGGCTTGTGGGGCAGGGCAAGCCATTCTTGTGCTTCTGACGGGACCCAAGGTTACCTCGCCATTTGCTACCTTATATTCAGCACTCATATTGTTACAAGTATTCATCAAAGTAACGATATTGCTCCCATTCGCCGTCACAAAATCGAGGGTTAATGGTTCGGTTGGATTAAAGAATAATGGAGTAATGGTCTCGCCCTTGGTGTTTTTGGCATCCACGAGTTGCCAATGATAGGCTTGCAAGGCATCCGAGGTAATAGGCTGGGTAACGGGTGCACTTGGCGTAGATGTGGTTTGACAACCTGCTGCCAATGTTCCCACTGCTAAAACGCTTACCATCATTACCTTGGTCATATTTTTCATATAAAGTCCTTTATTGCTTCAATTATTATATAGAGACATTTATCTCAAAATTATTGTGCTCGCTGCCCCAATAACTGACATGAGACACTAGCAGATGCAGGCATTATTACAAAGCAATGATAGCGATACAAGCGCCAGTAACCATTCAAATACCAAGTTGTTTTTATGTTGATATAGTCGGTTCAATATAATTTGGATACAAGGAAGGCAAGCGAAAGTACTACAAATAGTAGACTAAGCGAGCCTGACACCGTATCTGATTTATATAGGATTGACTATAAATCTTTAGCACGGCTCATTGCTATTAGGCGATCACATCATTACGTTGAGATAGCAGATGGTTTGCTGGAATAGGAAACACATTGTCATAAATCCAGTTATAAACAAAAGCATGTACCAAGTAGAAAGTAGCCATTGTAATATCCATGAGAAAGGCTTGCCAAAGGCTGATGCCTAAGTGCCACGCAATTATTGGTAGGAATAATAACAGTAGACCACCTTCAAATAAAAACGCATGCAACATCCGTAGTGGAACCGTCTTATGTACATTGCCGCGTAGCTTCAGCATGCTGTGGTCAAATAACAGGTTGTAAAAATAGTTCCACAACGTCGCGATAATCGAAGCAGCCAGGGCGATAAGACCTATCGACTGAATATCAAAGCCAAATAACCAGCTTGCCAACGGTACAAATATAATTAAACCTATTATCTCAAAACCCAAGGTATGACGAATACGATCTTTCACGGTGCGCATGAAGCTTCCTAGTTGAATCAGTTATTTTCGCGCCTATTGTATCTGTTAAACTATTATAACCAAGTTAGAACCTATAGGATTTTTAGATAGATGAGCCTTTCATTAGAGCAACTGCAAGCCTTTGTCGCCACGGTAGAGACCGGTTCTTTCTCAGCCGCCGCCCGTTATCTAGGCAAGGCGCAGTCTGCTATTAGCACGGCGGTATCAAATTTAGAAATTGATTTGGACAACAGCTTATTTGTCCGCAGTGGACGCTATCCAGTCCTAACGCCAGCTGGAGAGCGCTTACTGGTAGAGGCGCGAGTGATATTAGAGCGTTGTGAGCATTTTCGCGGGGTGGCCAAAAGTCTGGGCGAAGGAGTAGAGAGTCGATTGGTACTGGCGGTTGATGAGCTGTATCCCGAAGCAACGCTAGGCGGCTTGATGGAAGAGTTCTCGCGCCGATTTCCTAGTGTGGAGCTGGAGCTATTGTTTCCGTTGATGGAAGATGTCAGCCGCTTGGTGCTAGAAGATCGCGCCGATTTAGGCATTATGTGGCGTCAAGAGATACTACCTTCAGCGCTGAATTTTCATGGGCTTGGTTGGGTGTCGATGAAAATGGTGTGCGCGCCCAACCATGAGCTAGCTCGTCAGCCAGTAGGGTGGGAGGAGTTGAAACGCTATCGGCAATTGATGGTGGCAACACGCAATCATAGCGAAGAAAAAGCACGGTTGCGAATAGCATCTGATGTCTGGTGGGTCGAGAGCCAGTGGGTTATCGTTGAGCTGGTACAGCGCAATTTAGGCTGGGCATTCGTGCCTGAACATGTGGTAGCCAGTGCATTGGATAATGGTTTTTTAGTCGAGCCAATATTGGACTTTAACGATCATGATTGGCCAGTGGCTTTAGAAATTGTATGGCACAAGCAGCGTCCTCTAGGTAAAGCGGCTGCTTGGTTGAAGTCGGCTGCGATTGCGCTAAATAAGTGATATTAAGCGGTCAATAATAGCAAGTTTCAAATGGTCGTCCATTTATTGCGGGTGTACTATCTATAAGATTTATAATCTCGCCTATAAGTTTGAGTAGGTTATAAATTTAAACGGTTTTTAATATAAGTGCTTTAGTGGTCAAGTTATACTCTGCTTCAATCCAAATTATGTTTTTAACTTAAGTATTCGATACCGCTGAGCGACAGCAGTTGTCGCCCGCTTTAATTAGACGCTTTATCTTTCTCAATTTTTATATTATAGTTACTGAGTTAGGACGTTATTCAGTCAGGAAAACAGCAACATAGAGTTAACCCTCGAGGCGCAACGCTTCACCCTATAACTTCGCTATTGCTGTTAACTATCAATACTCTGGCTGGCATTAATCATTATTTTTCTAATCAACTAAACCCAATCTACTCATAAATTATAGCTGTCATATCGATGATGGCACAGATTTCATATTGTTAAAAATAAGTTTAAATAACTTCTAAAATCATCATTGAAACACTCATTTTACTTTTTAACGTTGCTCTAAAAGCGGCGGACAAGCTCGGCTGACTTAAATTTGCTCTGAGAATCACCCAAAATTAAAAATACTACAAGCTACTGATATTTAAAATAAATTAAAAAATAAGGACAATATTATGACAAACACAACTAACACTTTTGAGCAAAAACGTATCGATAATTTAAATTGGTCAAGTGGATCAAAACTGCCTAAATCCATTCAAGATAAGGTACAAACTAAACCAAAGATACCGTTGTTTTATCTGCATAACGAGTCTATCGATAACTATGAAGATGATATCTACTTTGTGAATAATAGCGATGAGACATTGAGCTTTGTTGCTCCCTATGAGCTGATGAAGAGAGATTTAGATTATCCTGAGGTAGTGGTTGCTGCCGAACCAAGTGAACGTGACATATCCCTCACTTATACTGATGTATTGCCCAAGCAAGGCGTGAGAATTGATCGTCAACATATCATCTATGATAGTGATTATCTCAATCAGATTATTGTGTATACCATGAGTCGTGCTAGCAAGGAGATGTGGGGAATATGGCGCTTGAATGTGTGCGAAAAAGGTATGTTTTCGTCTTGTCCCTTGCTATGGGAAGGTGGCGCCAAACCCTTATCTGTTGTGAGTGCCGATAAATTGAATGATCCCAAAGATCGTCCTATTTTACCTTGCGTATTGCCCATACGTCAGCAGTTATACCAAGAGTGGATCAATCATTATGATAAGGCGCGTGCAAGCTTGATGAGGTCTATCACCGATATGATCTATCGCTATGACTTTGGTATTGTGGGATGTTATTACAATGATACTTGGGATGAGTACAGCAGTGAGGCAGAGCAAATCGCTAATCGTCTGATTCAAGGTGATGCCGATAGCGTAGATGAGGTTCTCGCGATGATGACAGCTGTCTATGACGTGTCATTTGGTGCTGGATATACGAGGATTCCTATGGATGTCGCTGAGCGCATTTATGGTCTATGGTTGAATTATAAAAGTAATGCTAATAAATAAAAGACACAATGATAAAAGGAAAAAGCCATGATGTTTCCTATTGAAAATAACGACACGTTTTTACTATTCTTTCACGGTCTTGATTCAAGCAATGAAACCACTAAATATACCTGTATTAGCCGTGAGCCCAAAACCTGCCAAACCGTCAATTATCGAGATAATTTCAACGAGATTTTCGATATTTATGAGGCGTTAATTTTAGAAAAAATGAAGCAGTATCCGCGAGTGGTCTTGGCAGGGCATTCACTGGGTGGCTGGTTTGCCAATCATTTTGCCCACAAATACAATTTGCGTGCGCTATTAATAGCACCTAGCATTTATCCCAGTGAGGTTTTAGCCGATCGCATACCAGACGTGGCTGATATGAAACTGTCATTTCCGACCTCGAATACTGAGATGGTAAGAGTCATGGTTGAGGTTGATGATGAATGCTTAGATGTCGCCGTCGCCAGACGTACGTTGGTCAACTTACCTGAGAGCTGGGAAGTAGAGTATTTTGAGCGTGGTCATCACCGTATCGCCCGTAGCGAAGATATTTGGTATCACTTGGTTCATCTGTGCGAAGACCCCATTGTCTGGATGGATGACGCGACATATCATGGTGAAGATTAAATACCATCAGCCTTGCAGTAAGGCCTTATTAATTACTATTATAAAGAACTAAAAAACTATCGTGGGTTTAACGGTTTGCCAAGTTTTTCAATAATCACTTAGCAAACATTGCAACTTCCAGCACGATATAAAACCATTCTGGTAAAGCGCATGAGCCTGTACTCCGACAAGGCTACCCATGCCTGATTTGACTTGCCTATTTGGGCTTATTTTATTTATTGTTGTCGGAGTTCAGGAGTCACTGATGTCTAATATCAATAGCCAAAATCTCACGCCTTTCAAATATACTCATCGTTATACGCCGCGGCATCCTTTGGCAAAAGAGGCGGTTAGCCAAATAGAGAAATGTGAACGACGTTCGCAAGATATTGTCCAAGCCATGGGTTATCCGCCAAAACACATCATATCTGCCTGTAATCGTCTGCGTCATGTATTGTCTAGCGACATACTAGGACTTAATGCGACAGATATTGATAGTTACTTTACTGCTCATGAATTCTTAAAAGCACTATTATCCGTGCTCGATATAAAGTATGACACCTTTGCAGAGGATATTGCGCAAATCCAATATGACTTGGCGCATTATCCTTATCCGCTACCGCAATATCACTTGCGAGCTGTCATCGACTTTACATGGAGTGAGGGCGCTAACTGGATGTCGCGCGGCGTGGCTAGCAGTAAAGCTGTTGCGTATTTACCGCGAAATATTGCCAAAATGAATGTTGCAAAGCGTGAGTTGGTGATTCAACAATGTCTGGCTGCGCATTATGCAGAATATAACGGTCACTTGCCGTATAATGGCGTGATTAACGGTTATCAACTTATCATTGGACAGCGTCATGAGGTGGTTGGTAGCATCGAATATGATCTGCCGTAGTGTGAGTAGGATGTGATACATCACTCATCAATTGGTAGCGTTAACATTTAACACAGCATACCCAAATAAAAAGGCCGTCCCCAATGACCGATACTAATCTTTATAACCCGTATAATTTTGCACCTTTGCAACCAACTGGTAGAAACGAGACCAACACTGCCAATACCTATGCGCCTGAAGATATGATTAAAATATATGAGCAGCAGTTTCTTATTCCAGTACCTGAAGAAAAGCTGACTGAGTTTCTACCCGCGCTAAAAAGTTTCTATGATATTGACGATCATACGTTAGATGTCAGTGCCATTATCTTCGACGCAATCGCAGACGCCTCTATCATTTACAATCATAAGGTCAAAGTAGGCGACTATCAAATACTAGGTGGATTGATAGAGGAAGCGATTGAATACGATGAAGACAGTGATGAAAACAATAAAGATGACCAAGCCACTGAAGACCTATCCGTTGAAGACAAAGATATTCAAGCTTATACACTAGAATGTAAGCGTACTTTTTTCATTAATGAGGTAGAGATACCTTATCATTTCAACTTGTTTATTTATGGTGACGGTTATTCTACTTTAACCAAAAAAGAAACCGTGCTAGAAAAAATGTATTGGTTCGTTAGAGGACGCTTCGAAGAAAATCTATTAGACGACACTGAAGATAATGACAGTTTAGACTCGATCAATGAGCAGCTAGCGAGTTTGGGTATTCGGGAAATGGATTTGACCACCATAGACGAAGTAATAAGCTATGTGGAAGACAGTATCATAGATGATGCCATGGTAGAGGCGCTTAACAAGTTATTAGATGCGGCTGAGTAGGTAGCTATCCGTAAAATTGATGTCAGAACAACACGTTTTAACGTCAATTTTTATAAGAGCCGTTGTAAAAGAATATTTATATAAGATCAGCTATAAAAGACTATTGATATAAGGCACATTGCTATGCAACAAACACAGAATTCTGTGGATCAAAGACAAGATGCTGTAGAACACAGACCCGTATTTATGCCGAGAACCAACAGTGACAATCTGGTAAAAACAGACATGGTTAGATTTGAGCGGCATGTGGGATTTGCCAGTCGCCAGAAGAAAAAATCCATCAATGATATGCATCAAGTCATTCGCAAAAAGTATGGCTTTAGTCATGTCCTTGAGCTATCGAGCAAGTCTGGCAATAAATTGAGTTTTCCGCTGAGTCCATTGAGCTTGAAGCTAATAAATGAACAAGATGGGCAGCAGTACAGTGTCGAAAATGCCTTTCAAAGCAGTATGGTTTTTGAGGATGGTGGTCCCTATACTGACTTGTTAAGTGCGCCGCCAAGACAAGCCAGAAAGGACGAGCGCTTAATGACCTCGGGTGAACTGATTGGCTATAATTATTTTGGCATGGAGTGGAGCGTAGAGCCATTGACCACATTTTATGATTGGCTCTATGTGAATGCCCTAAAGCAAAACCCGCATTTGCATGAAGAAGTTATGCAATATCAAGCCTTTACGGATCGTGAGTTTAATCCTAAAAAGTCTATCCATTGTGCGGCTTATGCACTGGCGATGTTTGTGGCGCTCAATAAACGCGAGTTGCTCGATAACATTGAAGACCCCGCAGTATTTTTTAATTTATATCATGAATTCAAAATAAGTAATACTGAGCAGCTTTTGGAAGCGGGTTGGGTTTGATCGTTAGAGCGGTAATTTATGTAGTAAAAATTATCAAGATAAACTTATGCTAACCAAGTGACTTTATGATATATGAGAATAGCCAAGCTTGTCTTGGCTTTTTCATGCCTAAAAAATCAAGCACCTTAGTCTGATTGATTTTAGTGTTATATATTTCAACAGAACGCTTATCATTTTTAACCCATTTAGATAACTATCGATTGAATTGAGGACACGCCCTAAGTATGACTATAATTCTAAAAAATTGGACAAAAAAAAGCCTCACTGTTAAGTGAGGCTTTTTAAGTATTTGGAGCGGGAAAAGAGATTCGAACTCTCGACCCCAACCTTGGCAAGGTTATGCTCTACCACTGAGCTATTCCCGCTAATTATCAATTAACTATCGTCAGTTGATGAAGGCGTATTATACGCAGTTTTTTGAACGTGTCAACAGTTAGTATGAAAAAAAGTAAAAGATAGTAAATTGGCATATTATCCTAGCCTTCATCTGTGATATAACAGATTGTTGTAATCTATATTCCAAAAGCTTTGCTTTCTATAAATAGGCTGGAATACAGTTTTATAATGACTTTAACCATATTAATCATTTTCATGATTTATAAAGATAACACTTAAGGATAAGTACTATGAGTCAACAATATACCATCGCTGATTATTTGTTTGATCGTGTCGCAGAAGCAGGCGCATCAGAGATATTTGGCGTACCTGGTGATTTCAACTTAACTTTTTTAGACAATATTATTGCCTCTGATAAGCTGCGCTGGGTGGGTAACAACAATGAGTTAAATGCAGGTTACGCAGCGGACGGCTATGCACGTGAGCGCGGCTTTGCGGCGATGGTGACGACCTTTGGAGTGGGAGAATTGTCAGCGATTAACGCGACCGCAGGCTCTTTTGCTGAGTATGCACCAGTGCTTCATATCGTGGGCGCGCCAAGTACGGCTCTACAAGATTCGAAGCGCCGCATCCATCACTCACTTGGTGATGGCGTGTTCAATCATTTTATTAAAATGGTAGAGCCGGTCACGGTAGCACGAGCGCAGCTTACTCCTGAAAATGCTGCCTCAGAAATCGACCGTGTGATTCGTCTGATTCTTAAAAAACATCGCCCAGGATATCTGTTACTATCGCCTGACGTTGCTCGTCAACCTATTTATCCACCGACTACAAAGCTTGTTGATAGCCAAGAAGACATCACCAGTCAAGCAGCATTGGCAGATTTTAAACAAGCGCTCATAGAGTTTCTGCCAAACAAAACCACGACGCTGATGGCAGATTTGATGGTGCATCGTTTAGGGCTGCAAAATCAGCTTAAGGCATTGATTGCCGATACAGATATTCCTTATACGACTTTATCGTGGGGCAAAACTTTGCTTGACGAGAATAGTGAGCGCTGGGCAGGGACTTATGCTGGCGTGGCATCACGTCCCGTGGTCAAGGATGCAGTCGAAAACTGTGAGTGCTTAATAAAAATCGGTGTGCAATATACCGATACCACGACGGCAGGTTTTAGCCAAGATATTGATGAAAATACAGTGGTTGATTTGCATTATGAGCGCGCGAGCATTGCTGGCAAAAACTTTGCGCCCATTGCTCTAAAAGACGCCCTAAAAACGCTACATGAAGTCTTGACCTCAGATATTAATATTGTACCAAAGCAGTTCTGTAAAGAAGTCAAGCCGCATGAGCAGCAGGGTAAGGACGATGAGGCTATTCTTCAAGATGATCTATGGCATATCATTGCCGATCATCTAGATCATAATAATTTGGTGTTTGCAGAACAGGGAACGGCGTATTTTGGAATCAGTGATGTGCGTTTACCAGAAGGCGTGACTTGTTATGGACAACCAATGTGGGGTTCGATTGGTTATACGTTACCAGCAAGTTTGGGTGCGGCTATTGCATCGCCAAACAAGCGCAGTGTCTTATTGATTGGTGATGGCTCAGCATTATTGACCATTCAAGAAATCGCGGTGATGATTCAAGAGCATATCAATCCAGTGATTGTACTGATTAATAATGATGGCTATACCGTGGAGCGGGCGATTCATGGTGAAAACCAGCGCTATAATGACATTCCTAAGTGTAACTGGCAGATGATGCCAAAAGCTTTTGGTGCCACCGATGATAATAGTCTGCTGCTAAAAGCAGAAACAGCAGGCGAGTTAAAAGCAGCTCTTACGCAAGCAGCGGCTGTAAAAGACAAATTGGTTATGTTGGAGGTCATCGCTGATAAGCATGATATCCCGCCACTACTCGCCGATATCAGTGCCGCACTGAAGCCAAAAAATGATTGAGTGAGTAATAAAAAACTCGTTTCATAAAAATGAACAGCCCCATTTAGCACCATTGCTAGATGGGGTTTTTTGCACTTTTTTATCATATAGATTAATTAATCAGCGATGGCTCTTATGTCGGTTTGCAGACTTTAGTATCATGGTGGATTGGGCTATTTCCAGCCCTTATCATTCCATAGGAGATGACCCCGTCGTGATTTGGTTAAAAATGCTTATTGGTGCTCTAATGGTATTGGCGATTCAATTATTCGCGCAAACCAGATTTTTTTATTTGGCAGCACTCGCGCCACTGTTCCCCACATTTACGTTAATCAGTCACTTTATTGTTGGTACTGAGCGTAGCCCCGCTGATTTAAAAGTCGCATTAATATTTAGTATGCTCGGTGTCATACCGCACCTTATTTATACCTTTGTGGTGTTTTTTAGCATCGGTTACGTCAGCTTATATAAGGCATTACTGTTCGGCGTTGTCGCTTGGACAATAGCCGCAGCGATTTTGGTCCTTACATGGCAGTACATTCAGGCTTAGTTGCGGTTAGAAAAAAACGTAAACTCTGTCAAAGAGCAATACATCAAAGGTATATATAAAATTCGGTACATATTTCTACAGATAGTTTTTATAGATTCGGTCGTAGATGTTATGCTTAAGAGCGATTTTATGGTGTGACCTGTAGCAAACTAAAACTAGAATGATCGCGATAACTCCATTCATTACAATTTATAAAAATAGGGCTTAAAAAAAGATGGATACCTTAAATATCATCTATCTCGTAGGGGCATTGTTAATTTTCGCCAGTATTATGGCAAGTACGTTATCGGCGCGCTTAGGCGTTCCGCTATTGCTGTTGTTTTTGATCGTAGGGATGTTGGCTGGCGAAGATGGCATTTTAGGTATCGAGTTTGCCCAATACGGGCTTGCTAATTTCGTTGGGCAGGCGGCTCTTGCTTGTATCCTGTTAGATGGTGGGCTACGCACGTCTTTTAAGTCATTTCGAGTGGGTCTCAAGCCTGCTATTACCTTAGCCACTTGGGGCGTACTTGCGACGGTAATGATACTGGGTATATTCGTCACTTGGCTACTCGATGTTGATTGGCGACTTGGTTTATTGATGGCGGCCATTGTCGGTTCAACCGATGCAGCAGCGGTGTTTTCGCTATTGCGTAATGGCGGCGTCAAACTTAACGATCGTGTACAGGCTACATTGGAGCTAGAATCGGGCGCGAACGATCCTTTGGCTATTTTGCTGGTGACAGGATTAATCGCTTTAAATGTTGATCCCGCTGGACAGACAATACTAGGCTTTTTAGGGCTGTTATTACAGCAACTTGGCTTTGGTTTGGGCATGGGCTTACTGTTTGGTTATTTATTGGCAAGGCTATTACCAAAAATACACTTGGCAGAGGGTATGTATGCCATTTTGATCATGTCTGCGGGCTTGGCAGTTTTTGCCGCGACTAATCTGATTGGCGGCAGTGGATTTCTGGCAATTTATCTCACTGGTGTGCTAATTGGCAACCATAAAGTGCGCTCAACTGAGCATGTGATGCGGGTGATGGATAGCTTTGCGTGGTTGTCACAAGCGGTATTGTTTGTGGTACTAGGGTTATTGGTGACGCCATCGCATGTGATCGATGTTTGGTATTACTCCGTCGCGATTGCTGCTTTTATGATCTTTATTGCCCGTCCTATTGCGGTCTATACCAGTGTGAAACCTTTTAAATTTAAAGACAGAGAAATCGGCTTTATTTCTTGGGTAGGTCTGCGCGGCGCGGTTCCTATTACGCTTGCCATATTACCGGTGATGGCGGGAATAGATGGCGCTTTTATGTTGTTTGATATTGCTTTTGGCGTGGTGGTTTTGTCTTTGATTTTACAAGGCACGACCATTCCTTTTATGGCAAATTTATTCAAAGTGCGTATTCCTAGTAACAAAGACCCAGAAGAAGAGCATGAGGTTTGGGTATCTGACAAAGCAAGCATTACTTTATATGAGTTTGAAGTAAAGTCAGGGGCATTTGCGATTGATCGTCATCCAATGGCCATCTCTAAGCGCATAAGCCCTGATGAAATCAGTGTCTTTGCCTTGGTACGCAGGCAGCATATTATCATTGTTGATGAAAACACCAAGCTCAAATGCGGTGATAGGGTGTGGTATGCGATGACAGGGAACCACGCCACCCAAATTGCTAAGATTTTCAATGATACGACCCTTGACCATAAAGCCATGGATGATTTTTATGGCGATTGGCTGCTATCTCCAAGCGTGAAGCTTGGAGATTTGCCGTTTTTTACCGGTATTATGGCGTCTGAGTCGCTTGTCGATAAACTCAAATCCAAATCTGAGGACAGCGCCAAAAGTATGTGGGATCAAACGGTCGCTGAATATATTAATGACAGCTTAGAGATAAAGCCAGTATCGGGTGATACGGTCGACATCAATGACGAATGGTCGTTGGTCATAAAAGAGGTGGATGACAAAGGAAAGCTTAGAACGATTGGTTTAAAGCATCTAGAGTGATTAACAGCAGGGTAGCTATTTGCCGTTATTATTCACAAAAGACGCGTCATTTGACTTAAGAACTCGGCGACTTGTTTGTGTAAGTTTTCTCGATAAGCCCAATGATGCTTGACCTCGTAACTGGCCTCATTGGGCAGTAATATTTTCATCAGCCCCATTTCTTCATAACGCTTGGCTAAATCATTAGGCAAGTAACCAACATGATGACCCGCCAGAATGAGCTGCGCGGTTGCCTCCATATGATAGGTAGTGGCACTCAAGGTTTTTGGGCGGACATGATTGATACTCAAATCGGTAATATAGCCTCGTTTTATCCATGGATAGTTTTGTTCCAAATCCTCAAAAGTTAACCCTTCTGATTCATAAAACAATCGATGCTCGCGTCCACAGCAGACCACCTGCTTTTCAATAAAGGCTGGCTGAAAAGTTAGTAGTGGTGGAAAACTGCCAAAATATCCCACACCAATATCACTCTCGTTGCTTAGCAGCTTCTCTAGCATGCTTTCAGGGCTTTGCACATCGATAGAAAAGTGAATAAGGGGATTGTCACGATAGCTAGCAGCCAAGCATTGGCGCAAGGCATCATAAAAAAACGTCGGCATCTGGTCAATGAGACACAGTCGGATATGACCGCCACGCACCGAATCCAATTGGCGAATATAGTGCAGTTGATGCTGAAAACTGGCAACCGCTTCAGTAAAACTCAAACAGGCTTCATAAACCGCTGCGCCATCTTCTGTCAGCTTAAAACCCGCGCGTCCGCGATGACAAAGCGTCATGCCTAAGCGATCCTCTAAATGGGTCAAATGACCACTAATGACAGAGGTCGTCACATTTAAGCGAGACTGTGCGGCTGTCACGCCCTGACACTCTACAATCGCCATGAAACTACGCAAGGTTTTGATGTCTATTTTTATCAATTCATCTAGCATCGGTCATTATTCCTCAGTAGCTATGATGTCTATCAAAATGAATCTTCTATTTATCACTTTTCTAACATCAAATTTATATCAAACTTCTGATAATAACGGTTAAATCTAAATTACTACGAAAAACCAGAAGTTTACTTCTAAATTTTACCATGGTCTGACTTCAAATATTTAGGTATTGTCAAAGCATATAAAAAATTGCCTATTTTAAACAAACTGAAACAAGGATGTGATTTATGAAATTCAATCAACCATTAAGCGGCAACGATATGCCAAGATTTGGCGGCTTTGCTTCTATGATGCGCTTGCCAACTCAAGCTGATGCAGAAGGGTTAGATGTGGCGTTTGTGGGTGTGCCTTTAGATATTGGTGCGTCAAACCGTAGCGGTGCGAGATTGGGTCCACGACAAATTCGTGATGAATCACGCATGATTCGTCCCTATAATGTCGCCACTCGTGCAGCGCCTTTTGAATCTTTACAAGTTGCTGATATCGGCGACGTGCCTATCAATACTTTCAACTTGCTAAAAAGCATTGATATCATCGAAAAATTCTATACTGATAAAATCGTGAATCATAGTGCTATTCCATTGACTTTGGGCGGCGATCATACCATTGCCTTGCCTATCTTACGTGCGCTTGCCAAAAAACACGGCCCTGTCGGCATGGTGCATATCGATGCGCATGCAGATATCAACGATGAGATGTTTGGCGAAAAAATTGCTCATGGTACACCGTTCCGCCGCGCTGTCGAAGAGAACTTAATCGATGGCAACCGCGTGGTACAGATTGGCTTACGTGGTACAGGTTATAGCGCCGAAGAGTTTGATTGGTCAACCCAGCAAGGATTTCGTGTGGTGCCTGCTGAGGAATGCTGGTACAAGTCGCTGACACCATTGATGGCAGAAGTACGCGAAAAGCTCGGTGATGGCCCCGTCTATTTAAGTTTCGATATCGATGGAATTGATCCTGCTTTTGCACCGGGTACGGGCACTGCTGAAATCGGTGGCTTGACCTCAACGCAAGCGATTGAAATCATTCGCGGTATGCGCGGACTTGATGTGGTTGGTGGCGATTTAGTAGAAGTGTCTCCTCCTTACGACCCCTTTGGTAACACCTCTGTATTGGCGGCAAACTTACTGTTTGAGATGCTATGTATCTTACCGGGTGTGCGCTATGACGATAAGGTAAAGGCGGTGTATTAAGAATGATTTATAATCGCAAACTGCTTTTATCAAGCTGCTTTTTATAAGGGATTAAAGGGCAGCTTGGGTTTAACACTGAACAACTTATTTAAACGCGATTGAACTTTTTAGGATGATTAACTCATGACGCAAACGCTTCAAACATCTTCTTCAGCACCCGCCACGCCGTCTCTGACATGTGGTGAGTTGCTCGTACAGTGGCTAGAGTATTATGGGGTAGAGACCGTATTTGGTATTCCGGGTGTGCATACGGTCGAGCTATATCGTGGTCTGCCAAACACCAAAATTCGCCACGTGACACCGCGTCACGAGCAAGGTGCGGGGTTTATGGCTGATGGCTATTACCGCGCGTCTGGTAAAGTGGGGGTTTGCTTTATTATTACAGGTCCCGGTATGACGAACATCATGACGGCCATGGCGCAGGCGTTGGCAGACTCCATCCCGATGCTAGTGATTTCTAGTGTTAATAAAGTGGCAGATACGGGCAGCGGTGAAGGGCACTTGCATGAATTGCACGATCAGCAAGGCATGGTCAGTAAGGTTGCACTCACGAGCAAAACTATTTGGCAGCCTGAATCGTTACCCAAGGTCATCGCTGAAGCGTTTGCATTATTTAATGGCGCACGTCCGGGGCCAGTGCATATCCAGTTACCCATTGATGTGATTACCGCCGATGCCAGCCATGTCGCAAAGCCTTCTGATTATTTAAATAACTTTGTAAAAAATTCAACTGATGCACATGGTTTAACGTTACCTCAAGTAATGAGACCGCTGCCCAATCCTGCGCAATTAGATTTGATCGTTGAATCTCTAAAAGCGGCAAAAAATCCAGTGATACTTTATGGTGGTGGCTGCGTCGATGTCGATCATGACGCGCAGACTCTAGCAGAGCTTATCGATGCACCGACGTTTTTGACCATCAATGCCAAAGGTTTGCTGCCACCTAGCCACCCATTAAGTTTGGGTAGCAATCAGTCATTAGAGGCAGGTCGCGCCGTTATTGCTGAGGCTGATTGGGTATTGGCGATTGGTACTGAGCTGGGTGAAACTGATTATGATGTGTTCTTTAACGGCCAGTTCAAAATCAACGGTATGCTGATTCGCATTGACTGTGATGCTCAGCAATTACAGCGTCCTTTTAGAGCCGATATCGCAGTATTGTCCGATGCGCAAATGGCGGTAAGTGGTCTATGTAGTCGTTTAAAGGGTCAGGTGTTAAATAATCAAGCGGTATCACGAGTAAATGAGGCAAAACAAGCGCTATTAGCAGGAATGACACCAGACTTTGCTGGGCAAAATGCGCTACTTCAATTGATTCGAGATGAAGTAAAAGACGTCATCTTCGTTGGTGATTCAACGCAGCCTGTCTATAGCGGCAATCTTGGTTTTGAGGCATTGGCGACGCGTCGATGGTTTAATTCATCGACTGGATTTGGCACGTTAGGTTATGGTTTGCCTGCTGCCATTGGCGCCATGATTGGTTCCAACAGTCCAGTGGTCAGCTTGATTGGCGACGGCGGTATTCAGTTTACGATTGCAGAACTTATCTGCGCCGCCGAGCTTGAACTGCCATTGATTGTGCTGCTGTGGAACAACCAAGGCTATGGCGAGATTCGTCGTTATATGGAAGAGGGTGGATTGCCACTAATCGGGGTTAATATTAAGACGCCGAACTTTGAGCCGCTGGCAGCAGGATTTGGTGCAGGTTATCGTAGAATCACAGCCAAACAGCAATTGCTCGATGCTTTAAAAGAAGATATCAAGGGTAAGCAACCCATCATTTATGAAGTTGATGAAGCTGATGATTTTTTGATTGAAATGGGTAAAACGTTTACCTGCTTTAGCTAATGTTAATACGTCAAATATAATAAAGGCTGGTCGCTCAAGGAAGAACGTCTATGATGCCACATGCTAACCGCTCGTCTGGTCGCTTGAGCACCTCGCTGGCAAGCTTATTAACGGATTTATCCGCGATTGTTGGCGCGACCAATGTATTGACCAAACCCAGCCAGCAGCAGTCGTATACACAAGGGGCGATTGCTTCTATCACGGATGCTGTCGCGGCAGTTGTGATACCAGACTCTCTTGTGGCACTATGGCGCGTCATTAATCTCTGTGCGGCGGCTGATGTGATTGTTATTGCACAGGCTGCTAACACAGGGTTGACCGGAGGCTCGACACCGTACGGAGAGTACGATCGACCAGTCGTTGTGATTTCTACGCAACGATTGGGCGGTGTTCATCTGCTCAATGATGCAGCAGAGCTGGTTGCTTTGCCAGCGGCTAGCCTCCAGCAGTTGGAGTCTCAGCTTGCGCCATTAGGGCGTGAGCCGCATTCAGTGCTGGGCTCTAGTTGTGTTGGTGCTTCGGTGATTGGCGGTATTTGCAACAGCTCTGGCGGTATGTTGGTGCAGCGTGGTCTGGCGTATACCGAGATGTCACTATTTGCCAAACGTAATGCCATGGGTGAGTTTGAATTAATCAATCACTTAGGCATTGATTTAGGTGCAGATCCAGAAGAGGTGCTTAGAAACTTACAAACTGGCACGTTCAATAAAAATCCAGAGAGTGCCAACAGGAAGTCCTGTACCAACCACCATTATCAACACAAGGTGCGCGATTGCGAGGCAGACACACCTGCTAGATTTAATAATGACCCTAACGGATTATATGAAGCCTCTGGTTCAGCAGGCAAAGTCATCGTCTTCGCAGTTCGAGTCGCGACATTTGCCAAACCGACTCAAGAGCAAACGTTTTATATCTCGACCAATGACGCCGATACTTTGACCACACTCAGGCAACAGTGGTTAAAAAGCGAGCTAAACCTGCCTATTTTGGCAGAATATATGCATCAAGATTACAACGATATTACCATGCGCTATGGTCGCGATACTTGTTTGAGTATGCGAAAACTGCCAGCCAGTAAAATAGGAGCGTTGTATCGGTTACAAGCCAAGATTGGCTATTATTTGGATAAATGGCGACTGCCTCAGACTTTACCAGATCGGCTGCTACAAATAGCTAGTACGTTTATGCCGCTGTCATTACCCAATTCTTTGGCTGAGCAGGCGTGCTCCTATCGTTATCATTTAATCATTAATGTCGCGAATAGCAATAACGATGATAATAGCAATGATAACGGCAGTCATGGTCATATTGCCGCTGCCCAAGCATTTCTACAGTCTCATATGCAGCATCATCAAGGCGTCGTACATCTCTGTACAGCAGTAGAATCCCAAGCATTATTGGTGTTCCGTAGTGCGGCAACTGCTGCCATGTTCCGTTATCACAATCTTAACCACACAAGGTTTGGCGAGCTATTATCTACCGACATTGCCTTACCAAGAAATGCCGTAGATTGGGATGAAGTGCTACCTATTAACTTACAAAAGCAGGTCAGTAAAACCTTTTATTTGGGACATTTTTTTTGCCATGTCATGCATCAAGATTATCTGCTACACCCTGAAGTGGATGCAAAAAAATTCAAGGATGAGCTATTGGCGTTTTATGATCGACGTCGTATAGAGTACCCTGCTGAACACAACGTGGGTCATGTCTATACCGCAAAACCTGCACTACATACTTTTTATAAAAAACTAGATCCGACCAATTCTCTAAATCCAGGCATTGGTCAGACAGCAAAATGGAAAAATTGGCGATCGTCGCCCATCAAGGAGGAATTAAATGACGAATTATCTCGATAAGTCGCAGCAACCAATATTAGGAAACGATGTTGTCGATTCAGAAACGCCGCAAGGAGAGCAGTGGCGTGCGTCAATGTGGAAGTTTTTATTGTTTTCAGCATTGGGCATTGTACTATTTATTATTCCGTTTCAATGGGACGGAAAGGTTACGATTTTATTGGGTGTGTTAACGGACGCTTTGCAAGCTTTGTTGGGCGGTTCTGTCGTTTATGTGGCAATGGCAATCGTGACGACATCCTTTCTTGGGGCGCTGGCTGTGAAGGTGTTAAAGCCCAACCTGCATGAAGACGCTATGGTCAAAAAACTCTTCGATGTTGATTGGTTTTGGCTCACTGCCCGATTGTTAGGGATGGTGTTTGTCTGGATGATTTATCTGCAAGTCGGCCCTGAATTTATTATTAATCGTAATACCGGCGGCGTCATTTTCGAAGATTTGATTCCGATTTTGATTCCTTTGTTTTTCTTCGCCATTTTATCGTTACCGTTTTTGACGGATTTTGGTTTGATGGAGTTTTTGGGCACACTGGCGAGCAAAATATTTGTCAAGCTGTTTAAGTTGCCAGGACGCTCAGCGGTAGATGCGATGTCCTCTTGGTTTGGCGCGGCTTCTATCGGTCTACTGGTGACCATGCAGGAGTATGATAAAAGCTACTATAGCCAGCGTGAAGCGGCGATTATCGCGACGACTTTTTCGGTGACTTCGATCGCTTTTACTTATGTCGTCGCCAAAACCATCGGCGTGGACGATAACTTTGTTTATTTTTATCTGACCATTGCTTTGACGGGCTTTATCGCTGCGATTATTATGCCGCGTATACCGCCACTCTCCTTAAAGCCTGATACCTATCATTCTGGCAAAAGTATGCTCGATGAAGGGATTCCTGCTCAGTACACAACTTACCAGTGGGCAGTCAATCGTGCTGTGACGCGCGCGCACTCAATGCCAAGTCTGGGTCAAGTATTCAAACGTAGTGTAAAGAATTTATTCGATATCTATTTTGGGCTAATCCCCGTGATTTTCGCAATTGGTACGATTGGTCTGGGCTTAGCCGAATATACGCCTGTGTTTAAATGGTTGTCTGCACCGTTGGTACCGCTGCTTGATTTGTTACAGATTCCAGAGGCAGCAGAGGCGGCTCCAGCGATGATTATGGGCTTTGCGGATATGTATTTGCCAGCCTTGGTCGGCAAAAGTATTGAGAGTGAGATGACAAGATTCATCGTTGGTGCATGTTCTATTACTCAGATTATTTATATGTCTGAAGTGGGCGCGCTGATTTTGAAATCAAACATCAAGCTTAACGTGTTAGAGCTGTTTATGATTTTTATTCTTCGTACTCTGATCAGTTTGGTGGTGATTACTTCAGTGGCGCATCTACTTTATTAGCCATGTAGCCAATATTAACCCAGCCTCTAGCATAACGAGATAATGTGCTAAATAATCGGTTTATCTAACTAAAGAATAAACTGATTATTTAGCGAATGATTTATAGAAACACTTATAAATGCAATTAAAGACAATAGGTATAACAACAATTATATCAAACCATATAAGGTGATTGACCATCATGGAAATGACGAATGCTAACAGTTTAACGAGAGAAAGCGCCATCCAAACGGTTCACGATGAAGTGATGTTAAATGCAGCTTATATAGATGGCAAATGGATGACTATTGAAGCGCCTGCTACCGATACTGCTGACGCTGATAGCTATGATTCGAATCATGATTCAAGTTATGATTCGAATTCGGGAACAATCATCGCTACCACTCGATTGTGTACCAAGGTACAGGTAGAATTGGCAGTCAATGCGGCTTCTGCGGCGTATCCATCTTGGTCGCAAACCGCTGTAAGCAAGCGCGCATCGTATCTCAATGCCATTGCCGAGACGATGGAGCAGCAGTTTGACAAATTGGTGGGATTGTCTGTATTAAATAATGGTAAGCCCATTGAAGAGGCAAAAATAGACGTGAGCGATGCCATTGCCTGCTATCGCTATTATGCCAATCTCATCACAGAACAAGCGACTTGGTCGGAGGTATCTACCAGCGAGTCAAGCATACGCTTGCTAAAAACGTATGCGCCTGTTGGTATTTGCGCCCTTATTGTCCCGTGGAATTTTCCAATGGTGACCACTGCTTGGAAGTTAGCTCCTGCATTGGCTGCAGGCTGTACGGTGCTATTAAAGCCCTCCGAGGTGACATTATTGCCAGAGTTGATGCTGGGCAATATATTGTCTGCTATTAAACTACCGAAAGGAGTCGTTAATATTTTACCGGGTGCAGCTGAAGTGGGCGCTGCCATGACCTGCCATCCATTAATCGACAAAATTTCTTTTACTGGTAGCAACGCCGTTGGTGAAAAGGTAATGAGCCAAGCGGCAAAAGGTATCAAGGATATCAGTCTAGAGCTGGGCGGTAAGTCAGCCATCGTCGTATGTGCAGATGCTGATATCGACCACGCTTGTGATTTAATCATCGGTGGCATATTTACCAATGCCGGTCAGATCTGTTCAGCCACCTCAAGACTGCTCGTTCATGAAAGCATTGCTCAGTCGTTGTTCGATACATTAAAAGTTAAGACAGAAAATTTGCAAATTGGTGATGGCTTTGACACTGACACGCAAATGGGTCCACTGGTTAGTGAGCAGCAACTGAATCAGGTAAAAAAATATTTCGACATTGCGACTGCCGAAAACCTGACTTGTCTCACAGGTGGTGAGGTCTTAAATCGGCAAGGGTATTTTGCGATGCCGACCATTTATACTAATGTTCCAGTGACCAGTCGATTATGGACAGAAGAGGTTTTTGGGCCGGTCTTAGTGAGTCAAACGTTTACCGACCATGCAGAGGCGATTGCTTTAGCCAATGATAGCCAGTTTGCTTTGGCCGCGAGCATTGTCAGCGCTGATGAAACGGCGGCCGTAGAGATGGCGCTACAGATTCAAGCAGGTCATATCTGGATCAATGAACAACAAATTGTACTGCCAGAGTCAGGGTGGGGCGGCTTTAAGCAAAGTGGTATCGGTCGTGAGCTGGGCGTAGATGGCTTGTCTGCGTATCAAAAAAGCAAGCATGTGCTATTTAGTCATTAAACGTTGGGCGCTTTCATATCTTATTTAGCCATTGACATTGTTACCAATGGCTAAATAAGATATTTGCTTTGTAAATTAACTTTACTGGACTAAGAATGCCATTCGATATAAAATTGAGCAATCATTCAAATTTTATCGCTGTGCTTGTTTTTATATGAGATTACAGCTTTTGATATGGAAAAACTATGTCACGTACCGCACTTTATAACCGTCAGGATGCCTTAGAACGCGCGTTACAGCTTTTTTGGCAAAAAGGCTTTCATGCTACTTCGTTAAAAGACATAGAAGAGACGCTCGATATGCGTCCAGGAAGCATTTATGCTGCGTTTGGCAGTAAAGATGGATTATTTCAAGAAGCGTTAGACTACTATGCTCGCCTAGGTTTGAGTGAGCTTGAGCGGGTAATGGGCGCTTATCAATCGCCGCTGTTGGGGTTAGCCGCTTTCGTGCGTCAGCTGGGCGGTATTCGTGATAAAGGGCTGCCGAGTCAGGCTTGCATGTTGGTCAAAAGCTTACTGGAGCTTGGTGCTCGTGAGCAGACAGCGCTACAAAAAGTTGAAATGCTGCTGGCAGGTATGGAGCTGCGTTTTATAAATTACTTTACCGAAGCACAGCGGCTGGGTGAATTGGATAGTAAGTTGGATCCGACTAGGTTAGGTCGTCGCTTGCAGGCCGAAGTGATGGGGCTGCGTGCTTTTGCGCAGCGTGATGTCGAGAGTGCAGCGGTGCAAGCGTTGGCTGAAGATATGGCGCTCTCTATAGAAGCGCTGCGTATGGATGAGCCTGTTGGCGAGTAGTGCATGTTGACTATTTGCAAATAAGCACTGCTAAAGGGTTATTGCCGATTAAGTAAGGCTGATTGCTAAAATATTTTTGTTATGAAAAAAAGGGTTTTAGCGTTACTGTATAGTCTCGGGCTATACAGTAACGCTAAAACCCTTAGCTTTTCTAAAACTCTTAGTTTTGAAGACGCAATCATTAATCAGATGATTTAGTCTGGCATGTCAGCTAACTGCTGCAAAATGCTTTTATAATTTTCAATACCTTGTGCGCCGCTAATTAAATGACGCTCATTGAAAACCATAGAAGGCACACTTTGGATGCCTTGTTGCTGCCAATGCTGCTTTTCTTTTTCTACCGCTGCAGCAAATCGCTGATCTTTTAAGACCGCTAGTGCTTCGCTACGATCCAGTCCAACATCGGCAAGCACACTATAATCTGATATATTTTGATTATCGACGAAGTGTGCGACGAACAATGCTTGCTTTAGCTCGTGCATACGCCCTTGTTGATCGGCCCAATGCAGCAACTGATGCGCATTAAAAGTATTGTAAGTACGAAAGTCATCGGTAAACTGAAAATCAAATCCAGCTTCAGCACCTGCTTCGGTCATTCTAGCTCGGTTCTCTTGAATGTCCTCAGCAGTCGTACCGTACTTCTCCATGATATGCTCACGATAGTTTCGTCCTTCGTGCGGCGTATTAGGATTTAACTCAAATGGATGCCAGTGAATCTCGTGCGGAGTGTTGGTTTGTTTTAATGCCTCGGCTAGTTGACTATAGCCAATAGCGCACCAAGGGCAGACCACGTCTGACACGATATCTATTCGTAATGGTTTTTTTAAATCACTCATAGTGGCTCCTTATTTGGTTCTTATATAATTAGACAGCTTTATGCCATTCAAACTTTTGGAAAGGCTTGTCGATTGGCGTGTTGGCTAAATGGTTGGTGTAGTTACTCATCACTTTTTGAGCCGCTGCAAGAACCACTTCTAAAATCTGACGTTTAGTAAAGCCTGCATCTAAGAACGCTTGCACTGCGTCATCATTTACATTACCACGATCACGAACGACCGATAGCGTAAAGTCGCGTAATGCTTCTAGTTTTTCAGTTGGCAGAGGTGTCTCATTACGTAATGCATCAGTAATGGCGTCATCTACTTTCATGCTTTTGGCGATGCCAGTATGAGCGGGTACACAGTAATGGCACTCATGCTCGACGTTGATGGTTTGCCATACGACCGTGACTTCCTCATCATCGAAACTGCTGTCTAAAAACAACTGATGCAGGCGTTGATAGCCTTCTAATAGCCCAGGTGCTTCAGCCATGACGGCATGTAGACCTGGGACTCTGCCAAATGCTTTGATAGATACATCAAGCAAATCTTTACTTTCTGCTGGGGCTGTGTCTTTGTCGTGTAGAGTAAATTCAGTCATGTGAAAGTCCTTCGGATAATTATTAGTGAATTGTTATAAAAGTAAGTGTGTAGAAGCGACTTGAAAACCTATTATATATTTGAGTGAGTACTCAATTTAATAAGTGAGATTTTCGTGAGTCGCTCAACAACTTCAGCCACTATAATCCATTTTGAGCAATCGTTCAAATAATATTTGAGTGAATGCTCAAGTTGTTTGTAAATTTCGTTTACATTCAAAGCTAGGCGGCATCACGACAGTTATTTGTTTTTCTTAACCAAGTTATTGCTAAATGGCATTGTTAACAATCCCCATAGCGAGGCATTTTGTTTGGCTGCTGGGTATTCTTTTAGCCCAATATCTAGCTCATTATCAGACTGCTTTGCTTTACCCTTATAACTACCAAAAATCCAATCCCACCAAATGACACTAAAGCCATAATTTGAGTTGGTCTCACTGACGCGTTGGCTATGGTGAATACGGTGCAAAATCTGCGTCATCAATATTAAGCGTAGCGGTTTTTCAAGCGCAGGTGGCAGGCGAATATTGGCATGGTTAAATATCGCTAAGCCATTTAACGCAATCTCAAATATCAATACGGCGATGGCAGGAACACCCAATAAGCTGACGGCAACGAGCTTCACTAGAATGCTTAAAACGATTTCAATGGGATGAAATCTAAGCCCTGTACTGGCATCGACATGTGCATCAGCGTGATGGACTTTATGTAAACGCCATAGAATAGGTACGCGGTGAAATAATCGATGCTGCCAGTAAATGATGATGTCGAGCAATATCAAGCTTAGTATGATGACTAGGATACTTGGCAATTTGATGATATTAAATAGACCAATCCCATGTTGCTGATTATACAGCGCCGCAGCCGTTAGACCGACAGGCACCGCTAGACGAGCAATAACTGACGAGATAAAAACCAAGCCAAAGTTAGCGAACCAGCGTTTGCTGCTTTTGATCGGTGCTTGACGTGCAGGCATGCGCCATTCTATCAGCATCATAATCACTAAAATGCTCAAAAAGAACCCAAGCCGCCACCATACTTCGTTAGTCATTAGCTGCCTCTTAACTTATTCTATTTATATACTGTTTTTATCTATTTCTAGCTGCTTAAGGGTATGGTAGCCGCCATGGATACGGGTAAAAATCGTAATCGCGCAGGCTGTGGCAAAAATGCTGGCAAGTAATACAAAGTGCTGTGGCCACAGGCAAAAAGCGACAAACAGTGCGATGGTTTCGGTGCCCTCAGTCAAACCGTTTAAATAATAAAAGCTTTTATATTTAAACTGTGGTTTATCCAGTGTAAACTTTTCCGCAGCAATGGCAAACGCTAAAAAGCTAGAGCCTGTGCCAATAAAGGTGGCGAGTAATAAGGCGCCAGCAATGGCATTCTGCTCAGGATTCGCCAAGATGAATCCCAGCGGAACTGCTGCATAAAAGAGAAAGTCGAGCGTAATATCTAAGTAGCCGCCTGCGCTAGAGCTTTGCTTTGCATAACGGGCTAAAGCGCCATCGAGACCATCAAAAATACGATTCAATGCAATGACTGCCAGTGCGCCATACCAAAGCTCAAATGCGAGTAACGGCAAGGCTAACATACCGATTAAAAAGCCTGCCACCGTGAGTTGATCAGCCGTAATACCGCGTTTATGCAAGACAACGACGACAGGGCTTAGTATCGGCTTAATCATGGGCGTAAGAAATTTATCTAGCATGCGCTTGCCTTTTGTATTTCGCTTTGACGTTTAAGATTTTATGTATAAAACTAGAACTCTAAAACTACAGTTCTAAATGAATGACTTTACCGTTTGCGGCTTCAGCATCGCTATAATCGTGGGTGACCATGATGGCGGGAAGTTTATGAGTGCGGATTTGCTCAAACACCAGTTGCCTCGTATCTACTCGAAGTTGGGTATCAAGCTTGCTAAAAGGCTCATCGAGTAGTATCGCTTTTGGTGCGCTGAGCAAGGTTCGCAGTAGCGCCACGCGTGCTTGTTGTCCGCCCGATAAATTGTCAGGATGGCGATTTCCCATGCCTGCTAAACCAACTTGTTCAAGTGCCTGCTCTATTTTTTCACGGCGCTGTTTTTTATTGAGCTTCTCAGCGCTATTCTTATTGTCTTGAGGCATCGAAAAAGCAATATTACCGGCAACCGATAAATGCGAAAATAGTAGAGCGTCTTGATACAGTACCCCAATATGACGCAGGTGCGTCGGCAGATGGCTTACATTTTTATCATTTAACCAAACCTCACCAGTAGCGTTAAAACCGTTTGGTAAAGTACCTGTTAGCCAGTTCAATAAGCTAGATTTACCACTGCCAGAGGGACCCATGACAGTCAATATTTCACCACCAGCAATCTGCTCATCTAGGCTCAGTAATAGCTCGCCTTGTCGATATAACTGCAAGTTTTTTATCTGTAAAGAGGATTGCATCAAGAGCCCTTTATCTGCGTTTTTATAGTGAGTTGTTTTTCAAAATTAGTGCTATTTAAAGTCAGTGCTCTTCAAAACGAATATATTTTAAAAAACGTTTTAACGGCTGCTATTTTTACTGCTTTTAAAGAAGTACTTTGGCAATATCCAAGCCAACATAAAACCAACTAATGGTAGCGCCATTTGGATGATGGCATACACCGCACTGGTGCGCCTACTGGCACCATTGGCAAGGGTCACCGCTTCTGTGGTGATAGTGGCGATTCGTCCACCGCCTGCTAATAATGTCGGCAAATATTGACCGAAGCTAATCGCCAAACCAAGAGCAATGGCTATCAATAATGGGGCAAACAGTTGTGGTAATTTGACCTGCAAAAATACTTTGGCTGGCGTCGCACCAAGGCTTGCCGCTACATGAGCAAAACGCGGGTCTAGACGTCGATAACTGCTAGCAAGCGATAAAAACACATAGGGCAGCACAAAGAGCAGATGGGTAAATGCCACATTAAAAAACGCCGTTTGATTATTCAGCAGTTGCTGTAGCCATACTAAGCCAAATAAAAAAGCAATGCTCGGCACTAACAGCGGCAAATAGATAATTAAACTGGTAAATGTTGAAAGTGGTTTTTGACTTAATTGCTCAGCCTCTAAACATAATAAAGTCAGCACAATGGCAAATATCGTACTCACGATACCGATAGTAACGGTATTAAATAACGGTGTACCCATTTGTGTAAAGGCGCTTTGAAAATGCAATGATACCAATTGCTCTGGCAAGACGGCGGGAAAGCGCCAGAAACCAGCCACTGACCACATTAGCAGACCAATGAGCGCCAGCAAGATAAAGCCAATCACCAAAGTGGTCAACGCTGCCGTGATTTTTTGCCATAATGCATCGGCATAGTTGCGCTTGCCGTTTATCAACGTACCATTAAAGCAAGTTTTTATCGCTCTCTCAGCGCCTAGCCACAAGCCGATTAAACCACCCGTCAACGCCAGCTGTAATAACGCGCCTGCCGAGGCTTTTATACGTAGGTTTAAATCCACATCGTTAAACCATTGCATAATCGTGACCGCAAGCGTTGGCGGCGTGTTTGGACCGAGTATCAATGGCATCTCGACACTGGCACTGGCATAGGCAAGCACGGCTAAGATAGGCAGACGTAAAAAAGGATAGAGGACAGGAAGTACCGCTTTAAAAAAGGCAGTAATGGGGTAATAGCCGAGATTTAACGCGACTTTATACTGCTGACGTAGCTTTTTACCAAGCTCAGGTTGTGCCAAAGCGCCTAGCGCCATGAGTAATAAAAACGGCAGCTCTTTTAAGGTTAAACCCAAAATGATACTGATGCCGTAGGGGTCATGTGGAAATATACCGTCTGGAGCCAATTCCCAGCCACTTAGCCATGGTGATATAAGGCGTGAAAACATACCAGAAGGCGCAATTAAAAAACCAACGGCGATGGCTGCTGCTGCATGAGGAATGACCAAGATTGGACTCAGCAAACGCTCAATACGAGTCAGCCAAACGCTATTAAAAAATGCTGCCAATATCATCAAGGTCATGAAAAAAGCGAATAGCGTGCTGATTAATCCAGTAGCGATGCTTAAAGCGACCATTTGGGTAAGACCGGGCGTCTGCCAAAGATCATGAAAGCCTTGTAGACTAACAGTCGTTTGCTCAAGTGCAGGCACCCAGCTAAAGGCAGGTAACAGCACGCACACCAAACCACCGAGTACCGGTAATATCAGTAGCAGCAGTAAAAATGTCGGACTCAAGGAGACGATACGCGTAAATAGATCTGTTTTATAAGGCGCGGTTATGCCAGTAATTGTTGCAGAATGGACTTTTTCCTTTGCCGTTTTATTATTGTAATCTGTACTCATGGGCTAACCCCATAACGCGCTTGCCAGCCTTGCATAATGGCATCAACCCAGCTTGGATGTGGTTCACTCACGGTACGTTTGATGCTATCAAAGGGCAGGGAGCTAGGGTGTGGTTTATTTTCTTTAAATAGCGCTTGTTGCTCAGGGCTGAGCGTAGAGAGAACAAGTACGGTTTTATCACCCCATATAGTAGGAGTCTGCTTTTTAGCCTGTGCTTCTGGGCTCAGCAAAAAGTTGGCGACCAGCTGCGCGGCTTGCGGATGGCTGGCGTTATAAGGAATGGCCACAAAATGGGTGTTACTTAAGCTGCCATCACTCATTGCAAAGCTACGAATGCTCTCGGGTAAGTCATAACGCTGCACGGCCGCGGGCACTTCAGGTGCAGAAAAAGTAAAGGCCAAACTCAGCTCGGTATCATCGACCAAACGCCGCATGTGCGCGCCCGTTTGCACAAATTGCTCACCCTTACGCCATAGACTGGGATGTAAGTCATCTAAAAATGCCCATAAAGGGGCTAATACCATATCTGTATTTTGCTCAGTGGCTGGCAGGTTGAGCTGTGCTTTGGTGTTTTCGCCTGTCTTAGCATCATTTTGCTCGTGCAGCATGACTAAGGCATATTTTAAAAAGCTCATGCCTAAAAAGTCAGGCGGCTTTGGATAGCTAAAACGCCCAGAATTTTGCGCGGTCCAATTGACCAGCTCATTTAAGGTGGTTGGTGGCTTGTCAGTTGATAAACTGTCGTAATAAAAAGTCAACGAAGTTTGTCCCCATGGCGCTTCCATGCCATTGGTCGGCACACCAAAATCAAAGTTAACGGCAGGATTGTTCTCTGGGTCGGTCAAGGCAAAGTTAGGGAGCTTGTTCGCCCATTGTTTCAGTAATAACGAATTCTCACTCATGGTGGCAAAGTTGGCACCATTTATCCAGATGAGGTCAACGCTGCCTTTATCATTGTTGTTGGCGGACTTTTCTGCAAGTACACGGCTAACTGCTTCACTGGTGTCGCTCAGTTTGACATGAACCAAGTTAATATTATATTTATCATCGACTTGCTTGGCAGCCCACTGTAGATAGGCGTTGATCTGTGGATCACCGCCCCATGCATAAAAGTAGACGTCTTGATTGCTACCTTGCGCCTCTATTTGCTGCCAAGATGATAAATTTTGATTAAGGTTACCAGTAGTGGGTGAGGCAGTGCTTGCTGATATGCTTGAAGAAATAACTGCACAAACGCTAAGCGCTATAGCATAGGCGCTATAGCGGCTTAGATTTTTTAACGTTGGCAAAGCTGGTAGAGATTTAATAACGTACATTTAAGTTTCCGTTATGATGATATGTTTTCAGCGCAGTTGATAAAGATTCAACTAACCTCGACGCCATGTATGATATTTCTCAAGCCAGTTTAATACCGTTTCAGGCGCATGATTGCGTTTCCATTCACCAGCCGCGTATTTGTTAGCCTCTGCCCATGTCGGGTACATATGAATGGTGCCGAGTATTTTGTTCAGCCCTAAACCGTGCTTCATCGCCAGTATAAATTCTGGCATTAAATCCCCAGCATGTTCAGCGACGATGGTCACGCCAAGTATTTTATCTTTGCCTTTAGAGGTAATGACTTTGATAAAACCATGATTGGCACTTTCCGTCACCGCGCGATCTAAATCTTTAAAGTCGTAGCGGGTAATCTCAAAATCGATGCCTTTTTCAATAGCTTCTTGTTCATTTAAGCCCACGCGTGCGACTTCTGGATCGATAAAGGTTGTCCACGGAATCACACGGTAATCTACTTTAAACTTCTTTAAATGTCCAAACAAACCATTTACGGCAGCGTACCATGCCTGATGAGAGGCCACATGGGTAAACTGATAAGGGCCAACGACATCACCTGCCGCGTAGATATTGGGATAGAGGGTTTCTAAATAGTCATCCGTCTCGATGGTACGCTCCGTTTCGATGCCCAAATCTTCAAGACCATAACCTTCTAAGCGAGCACTGCGTCCAACGGCACAAAGCAATTCGTCATATTCAATCGCGATTTCTTGCTTGTTTTGACGGTCTTGCTTAACGGTACTGCTGCCTTGCGCTTCAACGATAATGAACTTTTTACCATCGCGCGCTTCACAACGAATCGCTTGATGCGAGGTTAAGACATTCACGCCGCTCTCAACGAGGACTTTCTGTGCAAATTCAGAGACTTCCACGTCTTCTTTTTTCATGAGACGCGCGCCTCTTTCGATCTGGGTCACATCGGAGCCTAAGCGTGCAAATGCTTGCGCCAGCTCAGAGCCGATTGGCCCACCACCAAGGACGACCAGCTTTTTCGGTGCTGCTTCTAATTCGGTAAATTTATTCCATATGGTGTCGCTGGTCACGTAGCCGGTTTCTTCCAAACCCGGCAAATCTGGGATAAATGGGCGCGCACCAGTAGCGATAACGATGGAACGTGCGGTGAGTGTTTGCGTGCCGCCATCGTTTAACGCAATCTCTACCGTCCACGGGTCGATGAATTTGGCATAGCCTTTTAATACTTCGACACCCAAGTCCGTATAACGCTCGACGCTATCATTTGGGGCGATGTCAGCGATGACTTTATGGATGCGGGTCATGACGTTCTTAAATGAAAACTCTGGTGGTGTATTCTCCAAGCCATAACGTTCAGCATTGCGCATTTGTTCTGCCACTTTTGCGCTTTTAATGAGGGCTTTACTGGGTACACAGCCATAGTTTAAGCAGTCACCGCCCATCTCGCCCGCTTCGATTAAGGTTACTTTTGCTCGGACGGTCGCCGCGATATAGCTAGTGACTAGCCCGCCAGCACCTGCGCCAATCACGATCATGTTCCGATCGAATTTTTTAGGTTTGCTATAGTTTTTATAGACGCGGCGTTTTTTTAGCATATTTAATATGCCTTTTGCGATTAATGGGAAAAAACCTAACAATGCAAATGAGACAATCAAATTAAACGATAAAATCCCTGACAAACTGTCGATTTGCGCCAACTGCGTACCTGCATTGACATATACGAAGGTGCCAGCGAGCATACCGATTTGGCTTACCCAGTAGAATGTCCTCGCTTTAATCGCGGTGACACCCATCAATAGGTTAATTAAAAAGAAAGGAAATATCGGCACTAAGCGTAGGGTAAATAAGTAAAATCCGCCTTCTTTTTCAACGCCAGCATCAATGGCTGCTAAGCGCTCAGGAAAGCGCTGTTTAATCGTATCACGTAGTAAATAACGTGAGGTTAAAAAGGCGAGTGTCGCACCAATACTGGAGGCAAATGAGGCGACCAATAAGCCTTGCCATAAACCAAATAATGCGCCAGCTGCCAAGGTTAAAATAGCGGCACCCGGTAAGGATAGGGCGGTGACGACGATATAAAGTAAAAAGAATCCACCGATAATCAATAATGGTGATTGCATTTTATAGTCGTTAAATTGTGCCATTGAGCCTTTTAAGCCGTCAAGCGTCAGTAATTGATTGAGGTCAAAGTAGAAAAAGCTTGCTGCTAATATTAATATTAACAGTATTAACAATATTCTTTTAATCATAAAATATCCGGCTAAGTAGTAGAGCGAAGGCTAAAGTCATCGTCATTCTTTTATGATTAAGAACCTTGACCATGTTAGTGGTAATGACAAGTTAGTGGTAACGATAATTGCGTTAAGTTTTTTGCATTGTTTTTGCATTGTTTGTGCATTTATATACGATAAAACAGCTCACTCAGTAGTCTTCATAGTATAGAGCTTGAGTTTCGTAGGCTAGTATTTATATTCTTGCATGTTCAATCCAGCCCAATCTAACGACAAACATGACTGATGTTTAGGCTAAAGAAACTTTTTTGCCCAAGGTTAAGGTATCCCAGTCTCTCATTAAGAAAAGCGCCAAACACGCAGCCAACATCGGCCATGCTGCAAAGAACAACAAGTTATCAAAAGGCTTGAGGTATAAGCCGAAGGTTGAGAACGTCGAAATCGCATGAAGTAGCAAGATGATGCCGTAAGTCCAAGTTTTGAATAATCCTGTGACAAAAAACAGAATGAGGATGAATTGAGCCGCGCCAATGACATAGAAAACAGTGTCGCCTATACTTTCAAAACCATAAAAACTAGAAAAGACGCCGGCGGCATGATCAGGATTAATAAGCTTATCTAAAGTCCAGACTAAAAAAACAATGAAAATACCCAGTCGAAGCAATAACAGTGAAAGAGGGAGATGTTTTGGCATAAGTTATTTCTTCTTAATAAGCGTTAAAAGTGAGTGCAAAAGAGCTTGGTAAGTCTAATCAATAAAATATCTGGCAATGACTACTATTGTCAGGCAGTAAGCATGAATAAAGTGTTTATTTTGAGTGATTACTCAAAATTAGACAAAATACTAACGCTCAGTAAGTCAATAAACCGCATTGTAGTTGTTATTGAATGGTTGTTCAAGTTCGTAGCATCAAGCATGCTACCGTTCCAGAGCATCGTTACGTTTTTCAACCAAAGCAGCAATGCTGGGTTAAAGGTGGGCGCTTTTCGTACAATAAAAAGCCCTTCATAGACTGATATAGTCCATGAAAGGCTTTTGGCTGACATCATAAGTATGATGAAATTAAGCGGTTACCACATCAAGTCATCTGGAATCACATAGGCGGCATAAGGATCATCTTCTGCTAGTACTTCTTCTGATGTATCGTTAGACACTACCATGAAGCCCTCCATTTTTGCATCGATGCGATCTGCCAACGGACGAGGAAGGAGTGCATAGCCTTCTTCTAAGCGTGCAATCACCACATGACCGGCGACGATTTGCTCATATAGTTTTTGAGTGACAAAGATTTTTTTAACCTTAGTATTATCGACAAATTGATAATTGACATCGCCATTGGTATCGGCAATTTGATGCTGCTTAATCATTTGGACGATATTGGCCTTGAGCATCTTCTCTTCTAAAATACGTTGTTTTTCTTGATTGAGCTTTTGATCTTTCTCTAATTTTTTCGCTTGGGCTTCTGCCAACGCTTTTTTCGCTTCCATGCTTTCTGAGTCACCAGTACGCTTGGCATGCTGAGTCTGCTTGCTGATTTTCTTGGCTTTTTTGCTATCCACCAATCCCGCTTTTAATAATTGAGCCTGTAGGGCATTTTTTGCCATAATTCCATCACCTAGATAAGGATACTTAAATCATAAATGCTAAAAAAACCATTGTAGCAAAATTCGCTACGGCATGTTGTTAGACGATGACAAGACTTTTTTTAATTATGGTAGAAGTGGGCACACATCGCTGGCTGAAGCCGTTTAAATTGGTTATTATCAAGGCAATGGATACGCTTTTTTTGCCGTTATATTTTTTGGTAACTATGTTCATTGGTAACCATGTTTTTCGGTGACCATATTTATAGTGGGTATAGAAAGCTGTATAGGGTTAAATCGTTAAATTTAAGGACGGAATATGACAACATCACAGCACATTTTAGCCTGTATAGACGGCTCGGCAGTGACTGAATCGGTTTGTGACTATGCAGCATGGTATGCCAGTAAGTTAAATTTACCCGTAGCGTTGTTGCATGTGAGTGAGGTTCCAGCCTCGACCAGACGCGATTTGTCAGGCGCAATAGGAGTCAATAGCCGCCAGTTTTTATTGGAGGAATTGACACAGTTAGACGAGCAAAGAGCGAAGGTGGTGAACAGTTATAGCAATGCTTTGGTGCAAGACGCAAAAAGCCATATCCAAGGCAGCTTTACTGAGGTCGATATTCGTATCTATCAACGTCGCGGCAAGCTGTTACCTGCCATTGAGCATTTTAAAGCAGAAAATCGTGCCATCGTCATGGGACGCCGAGGTGAAGATCACAAAAGCAGCCGTATTAATATCGGTAGCCAAATCGAAACCGTTGCCCGCGCATCTGACGTTCCTATATTGATTTGCTCAGAGACGTTCAAAGAACCCAGCTCATATATGATAGCTTTTGATGGTAGCAAAACGGCTATTAAAGCAGCATGGATGGTTGCGAGGAGTCCTGTATTAAAAGGATTGCAAGGTCATATCGTCATGATAGGCAATCATAACGACGCGTCAAAACAAAGCTTAAGCGCCGCAGCGGCACAATTGGAGGATGCAGGTTTTAGCGTAGCGGCACATCATTTATCTGCCTCCGATGCCGTCGATGGCTTGTTAAGGTTTCAGGTAGAAAACAACATTGATATGATGGTGGTGGGTGCTTATGGACATTCGAAATTGCAACAATTATTTCTTGGTAGTACCACAACAGAAATTATCGCCAGCACGCTATCTCCTGTGATTTTAGTACGTTGAAAACTCGGTAAGGTTTATAATAGCGAGGTGCAATCATTGCGCCTTCAGCTGTCGATAACGTTCAATAATCATATCTGACGTTTGCTAAAGGATCATCTTATCATACTATTTTTGGACATGATTTTATGCTTATTAATGCAGACTTTACTCGCCGCGCTGCCCTTATACCTGAGCAACACCAGTGGATTAAGTCACCACAAAATGGGGTAGAGCGCGTGATGCTTGACCGTGTGGGTGCAGAAAAAGCACGTGCCACTAGCCTTGTACGCTATGCGCCCAATTCTTATTTTCCGCATCATCTACATCCGGGTGGTGAAGAGATTTTAGTATTGTCAGGTACTTTTTCTGCAGATGACAAACATTACCCAGCAGGTTGGTATTTGCGCAATCCACCGACTTCAGGACACAAGCCCTATAGTGATGAAGGCGCAGTGATTTTCGTCAAGCTACGTCAAATGCTAGCTAATGAACCTCATTATGTGGCTATCAATACTAAAGATAATGCTTATTGGCAACAGCAGGGCAGCCGTGATGTTTGTCCTCTATTCTCAGGTGATAATGAGCAAGTGAGTTTGCAGCGTATCAAGGCAGGCGAGTTACTGTTTAATGAGGCAGTCTGTGGCGGTGCAGAAATACTGGTGTTAGCAGGCGAGTTGATAGATGAGGGTCAAGTTTATCAGCGCAGCGGCTGGATACGTCTGCCAGCAGGTGAGCATGCGCAAATACAAGCAGGATCTGAAGGAGCTACGGTGTATCTCAAGACAGGGCATTTAATGCAAGTGATAGGGTTGTAAGGGTAGTGATCACATTTTATGAGCAGCTCACCAGCTGCTCATATTCTACAATGTCACTATATTTTGTCACCATACTTTTATTTAGCCAACAAAAGTATATAAGCAGTGGGGTAATGATTAGTAACGCAAAATTTATCAATCATTACTCAAACCGCTTTCAAAACAGTTCAAAAATACAAACCATAATTGCTCATCATTCTATACTTTGGGCATCCTCTCGTTTGACAATTTTATGCTGGTCTTCTGTGCTATCGACTTTCCAATAGCTAGATATGTACAAATGCGTTTTGGGTATTGGGCGATCAACTTTGAAGTACTGACGTAATGCTCGCATACTATGAAACTCACAAGCCGCCCAAACCGCAGGTTGTCCTGCTAGCCACGTAAGCGTTTTAATGCGATCAAGTAATGGGCTAGTTTCTACATTTGGATGCGCGTTTATCACCCAATGAATGTCAAGGTTGTCTGGCTTCTTGAGTAGTTGCTTATCTGCTTCAGTGGTAATCTCAAGGACTGCATAGCCGTGTGCGTCAGCAGGTAGCTGGGCAAGATTGACGGTAATTGCCGGCAGCGCTGTCATATCACCGATCAATAAAAACCAATCAGCCTCATTGTTAATCAGCTTCTTTGGTCCAGGGCCGCCTACTAATATTTGCTCACCCACTTGGGCGTTACGTGCCCATGCTGAAGCAGGGCCTTCTGTCTCATGCAACGCAAAATCGACATCTATCTCATTATCTCGTTGAACGCTGACGGTATAGGTACGCATCAATGGTCGAGCCTCATCGCCTTGAGGGAATATCAGCTTAATGTACGCGCTTTCTTGATCTGCCGGAAAATCAGTCAGTCCAGCACCGCCAAGCGTGACACGGCACATATGTGGCGTGAGGTATTTACTGCCAATCACATCTAGCATTCTTGGGGTAGATTTTGCCATATTAATACTTTCCTTCATTTAACTATTTGATAGTTTAGGTCATCATTTGAGATGAGACCACTCTATAAGATTGATATTCTCTAGTAATGGTAAGTTCTACATTGCCTAAAAATTGGCTTTTAGGCTGACGGACATTTGGCGCTCAGGTCCCATCCAGCAATTGTTAATATCATAACAAGCGCCGACGTAGGTTTTATCAAAGAGATTGTTGACACTCGCGCCGACAGTGAGCATCGGATTGATTTGATAATTGCCGCCAATGTCTACCAAAGTCACGCTTGGTAATTCGTCTGAGTTCTGTTTGTCAAGTTGCATACCGCCTTCATAGCGTACGCCAGCATTGAGACTGAGCTTGTCAGTAGCATAATAATCTGCCCACAATGTTGCCTTGTGCTTCGCCGTTTGCGCAGGGGTATTGCCAACCACCTCAGGGTTGAATTCATCTTCTGTAATTTCAGCATCGGTATAGCTATAACTGGCGGCAATATCTACCCAATCATTAAGCATATGGCTGCCTGAGACTTCAAAGCCTTTGGAGGTAATTTCACCCGTTTGTGTTTGACTTCTATAATTGATTTCATCAGCCACCACGACGTTTTTTTGAGTGATATCAAATACTGCTAATGTTCCTTGTGTGGCGCGATTGGCAGAGAGATATTTGACACCAGCCTCTAGCTGATCGGCAGTCGTTGGCTTAAATGGCGCATTGGTAATAAAGTTACTACCGACCACTGGCTGAAACGACTGAGAATAACTAGCATAAGGAGATAGCCCATTATCAAAGTCATAGATAGCTGCGAGACGACCACTGGTTTTCGAGGCATCATTGTCAATGGTTCTATCACTATAGATGGCACCTTCAGAAGCCTTGGTTTGCTCAGTACTACTATCAAAATTATCGTGACGTAAGCCTGCTACTACTGTCAAATCTTGCCATTTCATCTCATCTTGTACATAAAAACCAAGCTGGCTTTGTTCAACGTCTTCATTTTGACGATAAGCCTCTAAAGGCAACGTATCAGCATTGATTTGTGAGTAATCTGGATTGGATAAGTCAAGATTTGGCGTGCCATCTGCGCCAGCATCATAATAAGTGGCGCTACTGTCTGTCTCTTGATACTCAACGCCAAACAGTAGGTTATGTGAAGTATTAGCAGTATCGAATTTATAAGCTAGCTGATTGTCTGTGGTCCAGTTGCTCATGCTCTCATCGGTGGTGTAGGCCACGCGATTTAGTATCTTATCACTACCGCTTACAAACCCGCTGTTGTACATATTACGCTGCTGCGCCTCGGCGTCGGTATAGCGCAGAATGTGCTTGAACGTCAACTTATCATTAATATCCCAGTTCACAGTGACGCTTGGCATAAATACTTCTTTGCTGAAGTGATTCCACTCATCGCCGGCATAGGCGTCACTGCCCAGTTTGCCATAGCTGGCATGGTAGACAGTGCCAACGGCAGGCAGTGGGGTGGAAGGCACCATTTCTGGATCATCTTGATAAAACAGATTGGCAAGAACGGACACATCTTTTGTCGGTTGCCATTGCAGTGACGGATTGATCAGGGTACGTTCTTCTTCTGTGGTTTGCATCTGCCCGTCTTTTTGTCGTTTTAACGCCACCAGTCGATAATTGAGCGTGTCTGAGATAGGTCCTGTCGTATCGACCGCCACTTCTTTTAGGTTTTGATTACCCACTCGCAACTGTACCTCAGATGCTTGAGTGCTTTTTGGGGTTTTGGCGACTTGATTGACCATGCCACCTGGAGATGCATAGCCATAGAGTGAGGATGCTGGCCCTTTGACCACTTCCACTGCTTCTGTTGCGTAGATATCGACTTGCGGCATCAGATTCCAAGCCCCATCGTAGGGCAGTCTTAATCCATCGTAAAAATTGGAGTAAGTCTTAAAACCGCGAATATTGTATTCATCAAAGATGGACACCGTACCGCGACTCTCAGTACTCACCCCTGGCTCATAACGTAACGCTGCATTGACGCTGTCTGCTTGACGTTTTTGCAATAGCGCTTGATCGATTCTCGTATAGCTCATGGGTGCATCATTAGGGTCTAATGCTGTTTTGGTGCCCGTACTACGGTAGTTGTTGGCATAGACAGTAATGGTATCCAGGGTGGTCGATGGTGTCACGGTCTCATCATTATTAACATCATTATCGACGTCGTTCTCAACACTATTTTCGATGTTATTCGGCATTGTCTCAGCATAAGCTGCATGGCTCAAAACCATTGCCAATCCCAGTTGCACCGCGAGAGTTAAACGTTTTTGACGAATGGATGTAGACGTTGAGATAAAACGCATCATATTTCCTTGTAAGTTATCAAATGCCGAAAGCGAAAGAAAAGGAATAATAACATTAATGATTATCATTATCATTAAAAATTTACAAACAAAGCGCTGTTAGTAAGATGTCGAGTGAAGTAGCCCCATTTTTAGCCCATCAAGATGACTATGATGCAAACATGAAAATTGAAGAAACGCCCTAATATGACGATAATTTTTGACTATAAGTAATGGTGCTTACAGGGCTTTTCTCGTATGATGCAGCCGTCTATTTGGAATAAACTTTTAGATCAACCGGCAGACAGGATTTATTACTACTATTAATAAGTCTAGGTCGTTCATTGAGCAACCAAAGATTGTTAAAGGTCATATTTATGAACAGACATACAAGTCAATCAACCAATACTCAACGCTATTTTACGGTATGGCGTTGGCATTTTTATGCAGGAATGTTTATAGCACCTTTCTTAATTATCCTAGCTTGCAGCGCACTTGGCATGCTGTTGATGTCTAACATTGCAGGTCGTGATGACGATCGCCTCACTATTATCATCCCAGATTCAGCGATGACAGCACTAATTACCGCCCCTATTTCTACGCAAGCTAAAAATGCGTTGAACACTTTACCTGACAGCACGCTGGTGAAATATATCGCGCCTCGTGATACGGACACCGTTGCCTTGTTTCAAGTTAAGTCAGCCAGTCATGAGAATATGGTGGCGGTGAATCCTTATACGGCTGATATCGTTAAAAGCACACCGACTAATAGTGGTCTGTACTATACCTTTAATGATATTCATGCTGATTTACTATTGGGCAAAGTCGGTGACTATATCCAAGAAACCACTGCGTCATTAACCATCTTAATGATTCTAACGGGTTGGTATCTGTGGTGGCAAAAACGCAAATCACTCAAGGCCATGCTTATCCCCAATGATGCTGTAAATAATAAGAAAAAACGCTCATTCATACGTACCATTCATGCGACATTGGGCAGTTGGATATCTGTGTTGCTACTGTTTTTCTGTATTTCAGGAATGGCATGGGCAGGCATCTGGGGCGAGCGTATGGTACAGGCATGGAGTCAGTTTCCTGCGGGCAAATGGGGCGTTGCGCCAATGCCGCTTTCTATTGATCACAGTCAACATCATGTTGGTATGGATATGAATAACGCTGAAGCCACGCCGCACGTTCATGGAGCAACACCCGTCACAGCACCCACGCATGGTGATGCACTAAATACGGGTAGTACCAAAGATGTGCCTTGGGTGCTTGAGTTGACACCAATGCCAGCATCTGGCACTGTCGCTGGCAAGGATGGTATCGCGTCCAATATACCGATTATGATTGATACCGTAGATCGATTTGCCCGTGAGATTGGTTTTGTCGGACGTTACCAATTAAATCTGCCACAGGGTAGTACGGGCGTCTGGACGATTAGCCAAGACTCAATGAGCTATGATATGAAAAATCCAATGGCTGATCGTACGGTACATATCGATCGTTATTCGGGCAATATTTTGGCAGATATCCGCTTTGATGATTATAATGCTTTTGGTAAATTTATGGCGGCGGGCATTGCTATTCATATGGGGACGCTTGGATGGTGGAGCGTATTGGTCAATGTCCTATTTTGCTTATCGGTTATTGCTATTTGTGTGAGCGGTTACATCATGTGGTGGCAACGCCGTCCACGTCATGCCAGTGAAAAGGTTGGACTGAATCCACCAGCGCGTGGTCTCAGTTTTTCTATATGGTGGCCGTTTGCCATTCCTTTGTTAGCAGTGGCAATCATATTCCCGACCGCCATCATCGCGATTGTCGCTATCGGATTACTAGATTTCTTAGTCATTTCACGGGTTGGTTTTTTACAGAAATTATTATTTTAAAATTAAATAAAATAAGAGAGCCATTCAAAAAGTCATTCTTATTTACACAAAATCGGGGCAACTTTCTAAAAGATGCCCCGATTTTTTATTGTTCGCCATTAACTTTTTACTAAGCCAGTATTTACGCCAACATAGCAATGGCATCGGCACTGGCACGTTGCCGCTCTTCAGCATTTAACTCAATGAGTCTGCCTTCTTTCATCAGTAATAATCGATCGGCATGCTCAAAGTAACCATCATCATGACTGATGATAAACAGCGTTTTACCCAAGGCTTTGAGTTCAGGTATCAGTGTTTGATAAAACACGCGGCGAAAGGCAGGATCTTGGTCAGCCGCCCATTCATCGAGTAGCAGTATGTCTTTTTGTTCAGCCACGGCAATGAGCATGGCCAAGCGCTTGCGTTGTCCTTGTGAGAGCTTGTCGGTCGATAATTGATTATTAGTCACGCTGACTTTATCTTGTAAGTTCAATTTATGCAGCCATGTATTTACGAGCGCTTCATCGGGTTGCTGTCCCTCTCTACCAATCAGCTGTTTAAAGAGATGCTGATCGCTAAAAATGGCAGAAAAAAGCTGTCGATAATCAGCATTATTCTGTGAATCAACGAGCTGGCTGTCTATTTTTACAGCACCGATGCTAGGGGTGAAAATGCCTGTAATAATCTTTGCAAGCGTAGACTTGCCGCTACCATTCGCCCCGATTAAAAACACCACATCGCCACGTTTTAAGGTGAGATTAACCGATTTTAGGATATCGCTAGCATGCTCATTTTCTTTAACCACTACCTCGTTTGCATCGGTATCAATACTTGCATAACGATAGCCAATATCATTGAATGATATGGACTGCCAGTTGTTGACCACAATATCCGTGGTAAAGGTTGGTTGGTACTCCGCCAATTCCAACGATTGTATTTTATCCAGCGCCACTTGTGCCGTTTGTAAGGTCGGGTATGCGCCGACGGCATGGAGGATGGGTGATTGCATGAATAGAATGGTTAAGGAGAAAGTGGTGGCAATACCCATTGGAATAGCAAGATAATTTGACACGGCAAACACCACACCAATCGCTGCGAACATCATAATGTTCGACCAATTCACGGCGGATAAATGATATGTATCCGATTTAATCACTCGATTTTGATAAGACTTGGCATGATTTAAGAAATCATTTTTATAGAGATTTTCAGCGCGGTGTTGATTAAGCGCCAGCTCTTTGCGACCATCTATAATGGATTGATAGTCCTCATATAAACGATCATTGATCTCTCTGAGATCTCTTAAATGAGTATAGACATGCTTCACTAAAATGGTGCTTATCCAAATCGTCATCGCAATCCAAAACATGACAATCAATAATAATGGCAGCGACAACCAGCCTAAATAAAGGGCGACACCAACCGATAAAATAACGCCTTGCACCAGCTCTGGCATACGCACAAAGGCGACGGTAATTGATTGAATATCTGATGAGAGGCTGGCGAGTAACCGTGCGCTACCCAAATGGTCTATTTGTGGAACTTTGGTGTCGATGATTTGTTTGACCAGCTTGGTTCTAAGCTCGTAGACGAACTGATGCCCCAAACGAGTCAGTGCATATTGTGATACGAAGGTCGTGACTAACAGCAGCACCACCAAAGCTGAAAATTGACCCAAGCTCGCCCACGATAAGGTATTAAAAACAGGCTGACTGATAAAGGTGTGATTGATATAGGCAATGATGCCCACACTGACCGCCGCATTCACCAAATTAAGGAAAATAACTTTAAGAAAGGGCAGGCGATAGTGTGCCCAAATCATCTGATATAAAGAAACGGTGGCGTGAGAGGACATAATGGCTCAATAATAGAATGGTTTTTTGCGTATTTTTGATAACATAAAAGGGAGTAGGTTGTGCCTAATCCCTTTTATTTAAGTCTTATAAACGTGGTTTAATCTGCATGTCTTAAAAGTCGAAAGTCGCTGATACTTTTAGGGCAGTAGGCTCACCAGCATTTAAATACCCAGCACCCGCATAACCACCCACTGATTGCCAATAGTCCTCTCCTGTCACGTTAGTAACCACGCCTTTTAGCGTCACGTCTTGTCCAGCGAGCATGGTTTTGTAGCGAGCACCTAGATCTAGCGTGGTATAACCGTCAACTTTTAAGCTGTTGGCAGCATTGGCATAACGTGCGCCTGTGTGAATGATATCGCCGGTCACCGTCATTCCTTCAATTGCCGCAATATCATATTCTAGGTTGACGTTGCTTTGTAGCGTGGGCAGTCCGATGACTCGGTTGCCGTCGAACGTCACATCGCCCGTGTCTTTTTGCTCAGCCTTTAAGTAAGTAACACCAGCATTGAAGCGCATGTTTTCGCTTGGGCTACCAAATACAGTCAATTCCACCCCTTGATGGCGATTTTCTCCAGCAGCGGTAAATGTATTTGAGTCATTGATATAAGCACGCGGCTCATCGGTGCGGAATACCGCCAAACTACTGCCAATCAGACCGTTATCATACTTAACGCCAACCTCAGTTTGCTCACTCACATAAGGGTCTAAATTTTGACCACCATTGGTGACAGCACCACCATTATTAGTCAGAGGTGCCCTTGCGCCTGGCGCTAGGCTTTCGATATAGTTACCATAAACAGACCAGTCCATGCTTGGTTGATAGACAATTCCAACGCTTGGTGTCCACTCGCTTTTATCGTAATCAGCCGTTTTAGCCTGAGTGTTAGGATCATAGCTGGTGGTTTTTAAATTCTGATGACGCACGCCTAAAGTGGTTTTTAGTTTGTCATCGAACAGTGATATGGTATCGGCTAGCGCAAAGCTTTGGAATTGCTTCTCGTTGGTTAGCTTCGGATCGTCTAAGTTACCACCGAAGATTGCTGTGCTTGTAAAAGGGACCTCAGCGTAGTCGGTGGGATGGTACAAATTGGTCACGGGTTGATTACCAAAATCATAGGCGAACGCGCCTTTTTCTTCTTGGTCATAGAGATCCGCTGCTAGTACCCAATTATGAGCCACTTCACCTGTTTGCCATTTACCACGCAGACCGAGCTCAGCACTTTGTACCAAATCTTTTCTAGAATTATCAAAGCGATAAAACGTACCTGCACCATCAACATCGTTGACGGTTAGATTGGCCAGTGAGTTTTCTTCCTCACCACTTCGCACACCGTAAGCACCATAAGCGGTAATATTATCAGTAAAATCATATTCTCCTCGAATGGTACCAAAGACATCTTCTTCATCTGAATACGTCCAAGGCTGCGCCCAATTCTTTGAGCCGTCTGGTGCTTTTGGTACTCTAGAAACACCAGCAAGTGTGACACTAGGACGGGTCTCTTTGAGTTTGTTGTCTTGCCAGCCCAAATCAGCTGATAGTCGATACTGATCGCCTCTGTAGTCTAATCCTAACGCTGCCAGACCCAGTGTTGAAGATTCATCATCAATCGCGCTGTCGCCATCTTGATAAGCAGCATTAAAGCGAACGCCAAACGCATCATCAGTACCAAAGCGATCACTGACGTCTACGGCAACTTTGCCTTGATCGCCCTGACCATAACCGAGTGTCACCTTACGTAGCGGGTCATTACCAGCTCGTTTGGGCAGCAGGTTAATCGTACCACCGGCGTTACCACCACTGGGTGCTGCGCCATTGAGCATGGCGGATGCCCCGCGCTGAACCTCAACACGCTCGAACAATTCCGTTGCGATATACTGCCTTGGCAATATGCCGTATAGACCGTTATACATGGTGTCATCAGAGGTTGTGACAAAGCCGCGCATAAAGTACGCTTCTTGAAAGTTGCCAAAGCCTCTAGCGACACGAACAGTCGGGTCTTTTTTGAGCAGGTCGCCCACACTCTGGGCTTGTTGATTGCTGATATACTCATTGGTATATGAGGTAGTGGAGAATGGCGTGTCCATGATGTCTTGATTGCCCAAGATTCCGACACGGCTTCCTGTCGCTACTTGACCACCTTCATAGGCATCTGGCAACCCATCGGCTGATGCATCAGCACTACTGGTCACGATAATCTCATCGAGTACCACGCTTGGGGTATCGGATTGAGCGTCAGCACTTAAATCTGTTTGTGCCCACGCGACTTGGCTTGCACCCAGTAGTATTACCGATGTGGACAGACAAGATGAGCACAGTGATTTTAATGACAAGGGATGGCGAGACATATTCAATAGAGTAGGGCGAAATAAAGCAGAGTATAAACGAGACAGTTGCATGAATATTTCCAGCACATAGATTAAATGCTTATTATAATGATAATCATTTTCATTACAATATATTACTGGATTAAATCTCAATATATTTTTATCGTATTAAGTGTACGTTTTCGTTAGGAAAAAAATTAAGTCGTCTAAAGTTGATTAGTCGCGCTACACCAGCAGCAAAGATTGCTAATCGCTCAATTTAGCAGTCAGCACAAGTGGTTGGTAAGTGTCTAAATGCTTTCTGCTTATAACTAAATGTTTGCTACTTATTAAATGTTTGCTGTTTACAAAAAATGCTACTTATTAAATGCTTGCTATTTATAGAAAATGCCACTTATAAAAAACCTAATGATTATTGCGCACGCCAGTAGACTTTAATGACCATATCCTGACGTGATAGCCCAAGGTTTGCCTTTAGTTGCTGTCGTAATGATTTGATATCCGCTGCTTCCAGCGCGCCCCATACTTTGTCAATTTTGACAGGCAGTCGCGCAAATTGTATATTTAATAATGTCATTATTTGCTCAGTAATATCAGTTGTTTGGGTATTAACCAGCTGGCACACATTATCTTGCAAAAAATGCGCATTATGGCGTAGTGGATTACTGAGCGTTAGGGTATGTAGATAACGGATATCGTCTGGATCATTAGTGATGGCAATGACGAGGGGCGGCAATGGATTCTGCCAGTTTTCCAATAGATTGGCCACCGTAGGTAAGGAGGTTTCATCACAGATGAGTAAGCATTGACCAGTGCTGAGATGTTCTATCTTCTCTGGATATTCACGTACTGTTTTGATTTGAGTGCCACAGTCAAGCGCGCGCACCCAATTGCCTCCTGCCGTATCGCCATGAATATAAACGTCTATCCACGCTTGGACGGACGAGCTGATCAAATCTCGCCATGCTTTTCGTAAGGTATAGTAGCGCTGCAAAGGTTTGTTGCTATCTCTTGAATGGTCTTTTGACTGGTGTTTTTTAGCAGATAGACCGTCCGCATCCAGCTCAAACAAATACGCGTAGCCCGGATGAGAGAGTGGCGTACTATCGGGTGCGGTTACCAGCAGTCGATACATATTGGGGCTGGCGTAATAGCCATTAATGACCGTAAAACGCTGTTCTTGAAGCTTGATCGTGCGCTTGCCAAGCTTATTGGCAGAGGTTTGCAATAGCGTTATATATTGCTCCTGTAGCGTCATAGAGTCACTAATAGGAACTGTAAAATCAATAAAATATTGACGGCTGAGCTTGCTGCTGTTTGTTAAGGTATCGTCGTCATGATGGGCGGTTGTGACATCCATTAATATCCCATCAGTATACAGCTCTGCTATCGAGGCGATCTCGTGCTCACTCACTGCCGTGTTAGTAAAGGCATTGATAAACATCGCGAGTTCATCTTGATGCTCTTCATTGACATGACTCATAAACTGGGCTTTGTCAGCCATGTCGAGCGGTGTTTTATCAAAATCGTACTGAGTAAGTGGTTGAGCCATAAAATGTCATCCAAGCCAAAATTCAAATAATTATTCAGCAAAATTTTTTTTAAAATGATTGGCTGCTGGTTAAGGGCAAGATGGAAATGTAATAGTTAATAAGTATAAAACATGCAAATGTTAATGATTATTAATATCACCTATATTTTTATTACGATAATATACCATAGGTTAATTTATTTACAATCATAAAAGGACAGGTGTTATCGAGTGACTAATATTTTTCTTGTAATAATTGGCAGTGGTGACTCTTAAACTGTGTATAAACGTGATCGCCCAACCTATTTTTGCAAGGTTTGATAGCTTACAAAAATAGGTTGGGCGAGCTAAAGTCGAACAGTAGAGTGTTAAGGAGCAGGTTGAATGTCTATTTTAAATTCCCATGAGGTCGCAGTCGTCGCTGAGTTATCAGGGTAATTGATTTTATCTAAACGCACGCGGGCATAGCTATTGCCTTCAGCGGATCTAATGAGCGCGCCTTGAGCGCTGTCAACCGCTTTGGCATTTAGTTGATGCGTCATGCCATTGTAGGTATACCAGCCAAAGTCTAGGTTCGGGAAATTACCCGTATAAGCAGGATTGAGATCCGAGCCTTTACTATCAATGACCCAGCTTCTGGCACTCATCGGTTTATCGTACACAGCGGTGTTGGTAAGGTCGGTTAAAGTCGCCGCACTACCATCGGTCATAAACTTACTGACAATGGGCTCACCTTTATCATCATAATACCCTATTGGTGTTTTTGATAAGAAACCACCAACTTTGCCTTTATTAGTGCCAATCGCAGAATCGCCACCATTTAAAATGACGCTATTACGCTTAAAACCAATCTGCCAAGTACTGTTTTTATCGGTGCTACTTTGTCCTGTGGTTAGATCAAAATAGACCCAGTTATCATTGTTTGAGGCATCGATGGTTTTCGTCTGTACCTTATTCGGTAGCGCCGTATCAATCCAGCGCAGAGTAGGGTAGCCAGAGGTTCCAGCATTATTATAGTAGTTGGTAATCTGCATGGCATAAATAGGCTGCTGTACGCTGCTGTCTGTAATGGCGCTGCTATTATCTGTAGTGACAAGATAGACACGATTGTTCGGGTAAAGCTGATGGTTGTCTTTTAAATTGTATTCAAACCAAGGCTGTGCATCAAAAATACCACCACTACGGTCTTCATTGTAGTGCATGGTAATATCACGACTGGTATCAGGATCTTGAGTTGCATTGCTATAACGGCTCAAATCTGACCAATCGATTAAACCAAAAACACCACCTTTGCCAGCACCAGAATCACCGCTATTTGACCAAAGCTTGACCGAACGCGCTTGATTATCAAACTTGATATCCCACTTATCCTCAGCACACGAGCTTTCAGCTTTGGCATCAAAGTCATAACAGGTCGCAGTATTAGGCGCTAGATTGGTGACTTGCCAAGTAGCCGTTTCGCTAAAGCTAGCACTGCTCACAGGCGGGGTAGTGCCGCCATTACCGTTACTGCCACTACTGGCACCATCACCGCCGCCACCGCAGCCAGTCATGCTGAATACTAAAATACTGCTACTGAAAAATAATGCCAATTTGGTCGGCTTGGTGTGAACTGCTGGGGAAATGGGGGTCATATCAGCTTCCTTGATGGTTGTGGTTTCAGATAGAGGGTACAAAATAAGGGTAAAAATAGCGGTACAAATACACTTGCTTTAGAATGATTGTGAATCAAAAGCTTACCAATGGTAGCTGGCGCCAAGTAACCACTCGCGATTATCAATGGGACGGTAGTCACTGGTATCGGTGACATCACGCTGCACATCAAAGATATTATTAATCGCTGCATACAAGCTCAAGTTTGCAGTGGCGTCATAATTGAGCTTGCTATCGAGCGTCCACCAAGACGGTGAATATGCTTGCTCGCTGGTACTAATCAGCTGTTTGGATTCATAATTGAGGCGCGGGATCAGCTGTAATTTGTCATTAAGCTGATAATCTAGTGCCAGCATCGCTTTGTGATTGGGCTTATAGGTCAGCTCGGTATCGGTGACATTGTTATGCGTCTTGAGGTAAGCGTAGCTGGCTTGTAGTTTGGCGCGCTCGTCCACTTGCCAATCAATGCCAATATCGCCGCCATAGGTTTTGGCACTATCGACGTTCATATATTTATAAATGGCGATATTTCCCTCAAAGCTCGCATTGTCTTCATCGGTCTGAATCAGGTCATCTATCTCGTTATAAAAACCATTGACCGTCAAATTCATGGTGTCGCTCAGCTGACCTTGATAGCCGATCTGGTAACTGGTTGAGGTTTCAGGCTGCAAGTCGGGGTTGCCCATGACTTTATAACCCAAATTGCTATGGTCAAAGACGTAGTATCGTTCTTTTAGATTGGGCACGCGATAACCACCGCCAATGCTGCTACGAAAGACATGGTCGCGCCCGCTTGCATCCAAATGGTTGTATTTGAGTGACACTTTTGGTGCAGTATGGCCACCAAAGTCTTCATCGTTTTGATAGCGAACACCGCTCAACACTTCCCAGTTATCGCCGATCAGCCAATCATCTTGTAGATACAGCTCACCGACATCACGGCTGACGTCATCGCTGATAAGCTCGCTGACTTGGTTTTTCGTTTGGCTTAACTTGTCTTGCTGAACCTGACCGCCGACTTGGATAAGATGAAGGTGCTTATCGGATAGCAATAGCTCAGGTAGATCGATCTGGGCTTGTGCCAACGTCGTACTAATCTCTGTATCACGGGCACTAGTGATGGCTTGCTGTGTTTTAGTATTGGATGCACTTTGATATTCCTCATGCAGCGCTTGAGCGGACAATCGATAAGTCCTGCTGCGATCATCGACATGCGGCGCGATATCAGCGCGTGCACCGATACTAAAGCGCTGCTTAGTAATATGCTCATCTCTTTGCTGTGCCAAATAGCGCGGCGCGACATAATAATTAAAACGGCTGATATCGTCTTCTTTATAGTGGCTGGCTTCTAGCCAATATTGAGAGTTTTTGACCAGTCGGCTATCGTTGCGGTCATTGTTATTACCTGATGTGTCGTTACCGTCAGGGCGGTAGCTGAGGCGGGCGCTGACTTGTGATTGCTCGCTGGCATCTTTTAATCTGGGCCATGCTTCATGGTCTAAGCTCAAACCATCATTGTCCAGATACGAGCCTGATAGACGCGCGTGAAAGCGCTGGTTCTTATCCAATGCCCCTTCCACGCTGGCTTCTACATAGCGCTTATTAGCATCTAGCTTTTTACCAGAGGGATTTTGCTGCCCATTGCTGGCAATCTCGGTGGTGATATGTCCTGTCGCCGCGCCAATGGGTTTGGTTATGATATTAATGACGCCGCCCATCGCTGCACTACCAAACTGCGCTGATGCCACTCCTTGCACCACTTCTATTTGCTCAATATCCATATTCATATATTGATTCAAGTTTACTGTCGAGCCAGTGCTTGCCGTAATCGGCAAACCGTCAATCAACACTAATACTTGATCACCTGTGAAGCCTTGCATGCTGACTTCGTAACCTGTCTTGCCGTGGACTTCACGTAAGTAGACATTGGGCAACAAGGCCAGCGCTTCTTTTAAAGTATGCGCATGGTTGTCATCAAGCTGTTGGCGACTAAGTACTTGCAGGACAACTGGCGCATCACTTAAAGCGCGCTCAGAGCGAGTTGCCGTTACCACGATAGGGTCTAAACGTGTGCTCGGCATGGCTGCATCGTCGGTCATATCACCATTCGTCTCTGCGAAAATTGGCGCTGCTTGGGCTAAAACTGACGTGAATGCAAACAATGCTAATGCAACACTTATGGCTAATGGGCTACGACGCAGCAGTGAGGGATGGGTGTCTAGTCCCGTATGAGTCAACGATAAATCAAACGCTAAAATTGACATAAATAAAACAGCCATCGTAAAAGAGAAAGTAAGAAAGTCGCGTTGCTTAAAGACCTTTTGCTACAAAAAGAGCGATCTAAAGCGACCGTTTCATAGTATTAATTATTAAAGGTTTGGTTACTTGATTCACTAGATTAAGTAACAAAGTCCAGACATAGTATTTCAAACGATAATAATTATCAAGATGTAAATGATAATTATTATTATTTACAAAGTGAGAAAATGTTGCCATAATGATTTCGTCCGAAGCCTAAAGACAGAATTATAAATGATGAAATAGAAGCGATAATTGCCAAAAGTCTGCTTGGTAAATACACTCTTGCTGCATCCTTGCAAGCACTGTAGTACAGCAGGCATTGGTTTTATCAAACATCAATCATCATCGTCGCTGCTATTTTCTGAAGATATTCATATCTCAATACTATATAGCCAAGATCATTGGCTTTTTTACTGCTATTCATTTTATGGAGACCATCATGAGTCAACCGTTATCGTTAACCAAAAAAAATACTGAGCTGTGGCAACAGTACCAAGCATTAAAAGCAAAAACACCGATGTTATTTCCCACAGAAGGAGCGGCTGCGCTAGGCATCAGCGAGTTTGAACTGATGTTAGCATCCCCTTATAGCCAGTATATGGGTGATCAGTGCAAAACTGTATTAAAGCAATTTGAAAACTTTGGTGAAATGGAAAGTATTGTTAGAAACGAGCTGGCCGTGCATGAAAAAACCGCGCCATATCATAATCTTAAGCTTGGCGAAAAGATGGGATTGGCACTCAATGTGGGTGGTCTAGATTTGCGATTTTTTATGTGGCAATGGCGGCATATGCTGGCGGTAACGGATACCAGCCGCGCGGATAAACCGTCTTATAGTATTCAGTTCTATAACGCCCAAGGTGCTGCTATCGACAAAGTCTATCTACGAGAGTTAAGCGCTGAGAATATTGCGCGCTGGCAAGCAATTATTCAGGAGGAGCAGCAAACGGTGAATAATGAGACGCTGACGTTAGAGGCACAAGAGCCGATAAATGACTGGCGTTACAAGGCGCTGGGCGAGGCGGAGAGTGCGCAGCTACAGCAAGGCTGGCAAGCAATGACAGATGTGCATCAGTTTCATTCATTATTAAAAAATCTCGATATAGATCGTGCTAGTAGCTACCGTCAAGCACCAGAGCAGATGACGCAGCAGCTTAATATTAGCGCGGTCGAAGCGGTATTTGAGCAAGCACGCGATGTCAAATGTCCGATTATGATATTTGTTGGTAATAGTGGTCTGGTGCAGATTCAGACAGGAACGGTACAGACACTCAAGCGTATGGGCGATTGGTTCAATATTTTAGATAAAGATCATAATGACTTTACGCTGCATTTAAAAGACAAAGCATTGGCGCAAGTGTGGAGCGTTAAGCGCCCAACCAAAGACGGCATCGTGACTTGTATCGAAGGTTTTGATGGTCACGGCATCAGTATCTTTAGCGTGTTTGGTCAGCGAATTGAAGGCACGCCTGAGCTTGAAGCATGGCAGCAAATTGTCTCGACGGTTATCGAAGCGCATCCATATGCAGAAGCCTTAGCACCAGTGGTTATGGCTGAAGAAGAGAGCGTGTAAACCCGTCATAAAAAATCAGCAAATTTTGCGATATTGACACTAACATAACGGATAAGCCATAGCTGTTGTGTGAGTTATTTGGGATGCTTAATACACGTTAATGGTTCTGTTAATAGTGTCATTTTTTACGTTAGCAAATTAGGAATGCTTATGTCTTCTGCATTATCAAAAACAGTAATAACTCACGCAGTGATAAATAAAAAATTGATGAGTCGTGCTATCAGCACTGCTGCCATTATTGGCGCATTTGCCGTGCCCTCACTTTCTGCCCAAGCTTATGATCGTATTGTCGCAATGAGCCCCGATGTTGCAGACGTCGTAGTGGCACTAGGAGCGACCGATAAATTGGTCGGTAAAGATGCGACCAATCATAATCCAGCGTTAAAGAATGTACCAGCCGTGGGTATGCACCGTAATATCACTGCCGAGTCAGTGTTGGCGGTCAAGCCTGATTTAGTGCTCGGCAGTTATATGGTGCAGCCTGCGAGTATTTATCAGCGCTTAAACGGCTTAAAAGTTAAAGCCGTCAATGTCGCGCCCAAAGAAGAGGTAAGCACCTTTGCCAATAGTATTAAATCTATCGGCAGTTACGTTGATAAAAAAGCTGAAGGGTCGCAGCTTGCGAAGCGTTGGAATACAGGGATGAGTCCAATGGCAAAAACTGGTAAGCGCTATTTATTAAGTTACGATGGTCGTATTGTTGCAGGTAAGGGTACGGTAGGGGATGAGTTGATTCGCCGAGCTGGTGGGATTAACGCTGCAAACGTATCGGGGTTAAAACCTATGTCCCGTGAAGGCTGGCTGGCCGCCAAACCCGATGTGATTATTATTGCCGATCATAATCAGGCAGTGGTTGGCGGGGTCAGTAAATTTAGTAAACGTCCAGAGATTGCAGCAAGTGCCGCAGGCAAGAAGGGCGGCGTACACTTTTGGCCAGCCGATGACTTTCTGCGTTATGGCTTGCATTCGCCTGACGTCTTAAAAAAGCTGAACGCTGTAGCAAAATAGCCTAAGAAAAAATACTTTATCTCATATTCAAAAAAATGACATCTCACATGGCAAATACGATTTCTGCTTCTATCTCTACACAAACTAGAAAACATAAACCTAGCATCTACTATATTACTGCCGCTGTCATATCTTTGTTGCTAATTTGGTTGGCGCTTGGTATTGGCTTTGGCGAATGGTCAAGCCCTAGCCATCTTGACGATACTATTTGGCAGCTGCGTTATCCGCGTGTGGTGACGGCATTACTGGTTGGTATGGCGTTGTCAGTTAGTGGTGCAGCATTACAGGCTTTATTTGAAAATCCTTTAGCGGACCCTAGCTTAATCGGTACATCAGGTGGCGCAGCGCTTGGTGTTGTTTTGGTTCTGGCATTGGGGTTTGGCGGCATTGGAATACCGCTTGCGGCGTTTACCGGAAGCGTATTGGTCTGTTTATTTATTCTCGCTTGTCATCGGTTTTTGGGTGGTGGGCAGATGGGCTTGCTGATATTGGGATTTGTCATTAGTGCTTTTTGTGCCGCTGTCGTCAGCCTGATTTTATTCATGTCTGATGACATGGTGCTGCGCTCCGCTACCAATTGGCTGTCAGGCAGTATGGCAGAAGCGGGCTTTGTACCGCTGCGATATTCAATTATTTCTATGGTTTTAGGCTTAGCGATTTTATTACCGTTAGGTCGCCAGTTGGACGGGTTGATGCTCGGTGAGGCAGCCGCTAAGTCCTTGGGTATCAAGGTGGGTGTGGTTCGTTGTTTGGTCGTGATTGCCTCGGCATTATTAACAGGGGCAGCGGTGTCTTTAGCAGGCGTCATTGGTTTTATTGGCATGATGGTACCAAACCTGCTGGCTATTCTGTTTGGCGGCGGACGTATGCGTCTCATGATTTGGTCTGGCTGGCTTGGGGCGATATTATTACTCGTCATTGATGGCGCGGCGCGGCATGTTGCTTATCCAGTGGATGTGCCCGTTGGCATCGTTTTAGCGTTGCTTGGCGGTCCATTCTTTATTTGGCTGTTTGTACGTAGTAGCCGCCGTTAATTGGAGAGAGTATTTATGTTTCATTCGTATTTTACGGCTACATCAAAGACATCGCTAGCAAATCGAGAAAGCAATATAGATAGTAGTAATATCAAGAGTAGTGATGCAGGCGAGCTGTTGTCGATGCAAGATATTCATATCTCGCACGGTCATAAAACATTGTTAAAGATAGACAAACTAACCGTGCCAAGCCAAAAACTGGTCGCCTTTATCGGACCAAATGGCGCAGGTAAAAGTACGTTGCTGCATACGGTTTTAGGTCAACACACAGGAACCGCGCTTAAAACGGATGGTCACATTACGATTTACGGTCAGCCAATCAACGAGGTCATGAATGATGGTCATATCGCTTGGGTTGGACAACATGAGCGTTTTGAGCTGCCGTTAACGGTATTGGATTATGCGCTGTTAGGAGTCTCGCCAAATCTTGCATGGTATCAGCGCCCAAATAGCCATCATGTTGAGCGCGCGCAACGTTTACTACAGGATTTTGAGTTATCAAGTTTGGTCAGTGCCCGCGTGCAAACCTTATCAGGCGGTGAAAAACAGCGCTTGGCTATCGTGCGTGCACTGATGCAAGACACTAAAATCATGATGTTTGATGAGCCGACCAATCATCTTGATATTCGCCATCAGCGTTTTTTACTTCATTATTTGCATAATTTGGTGCGACATCAACGCAAAAGTATCTTAGTTGTGTTACATGATTTGACCCATGCGCATCGCTATACTGATGAAGTGGTATTATTAAATGGGGGAGAAGTTGTTGCACAAGGAACGCCTAGTAAGGTGATGACACGCTCGCAATTAAGTGATGTTTATGATGTCGATATTAAGGTGCATCAGACTGAAGATGGCTTGGTGTTTGTATGATTCTGAGCACTTGAGTTATTATTTTGACTTTACGATAGGCATTTGATGATCAACTTGGCTTTTTAATCTGTATCTATCGCACTGATTTATTCGGCAGTAAAAAACCCTTCATGCTATATAAATAATAGCATGAAGGGTTTTTTTACATCTTAACTATTGTAGTGAAGCAAATATGCTTAATATAACCATACCAACAGGATGATTTTCAGTTAATAAATAATTTTAAACCTAAAAAATTTTGCAGTAAACTCGCATAACGATCGAATTTAGTAGAAACTGTAAACCACTAGGTATTTGTTCTGAACGGGAGAAACTCATTGCGCTCTATTCCTTATAAACTGATTGTTAGCGCACTACTGCTCATCATTGTTGCGGGCTTTTTTGCCTTTCGTTGGTGGCAAGGCCCACTATTACCAAGCTATAGAATATCTTCGATGCCTTTGGTGCAGACGGTCGTAGCGACTGGACGGGTCGTTGCCGTATCAAATACTGACATTGGTAGCGAGATATCAGGTGTCGTATTAGAGCGACGGGTAGCAGAAGGCGAACAAGTCGCTGCAGGAGATTTATTGTTGGTACTAAGCTCCGATGACGTTGCAGCCCAAGTGCGGCAAGCAGAAGCCGAGTTGGCGGAATTGATTAGTAGCACTCGTCCACAAGCAATGGTGGACTTGACCAATGCCGAAGTAGCGTTGGCGCAAGCTGACCGTAATGTCGAGCGTAGGCGCGAATTGGGTGCTATCTCGGCCATCTCTGATGAGGAAATGGAGCAAGCGATTCAAGCCCAAGCCCAAGCACGCAATGACCTTGAAAATGCACGCCTGAGAGCGAATGCACTCTCCTCTGGTGGTGTTGAAGAAGATTTATTACGTGCTCGTATCGCAGCATTGCAGGCTCAGCTCAATAAAGCGCAAGTACGTAGCAAAGTATCAGGCACTATTCTAACCCGAAATGTAGAAATAGGCGATTTGGTACAGCCAGGTCAGAGCTTGTTTACTATTGCCCTCGATGGTAAAACTGAAATAAGAGTACCGCTTGATGAACGTAATTTATCTCGATTGGCTTTGCAGCAACCAGCTGTCGCTATTGCTGATGCCTATCCGGATAAACCGTTCCCCGTACGTATTAGTTTCATTGCACCAAGTATAGATCCGCAACGCGGTACGGTAGAGGTGAGATTGTCCGTCGATCCTGTACCTGATTTTTTGCGTCAAGATATGACGGTATCAGTGAATATCGAAACGGATCAACGCGCAAAAGCCTTAGTCATTCCTAATGATGCACTAGCCAATGTTAAAGAAGACAGCGCCGAAGTATTATTATTGCGTGATGGTAAAACACAACGTCAAGTAGTGAAATTAGGGTTACGCGGGCTGTCAGCATCAGAGGTGCTCTCAGGACTGAGCGCAGGTGATGAGATATTGGTTGATGCGACAGTCTCACTGGCTGATGGCGCACGAGTTAGAACTGCGCTTCAAGCAGCACCTTTTGCCGCTCCTGATGCTGACAAGATGAAGACTATAAGTGATAAGAGCCAAGCAGCGGAGACAGTCAATTGACGGCTTTTTTCGGTAGACTATGGATTGATGCCACCATTGCCATCAGTTTTTTACGCGAGGGACGAGTACAGTCGTTGATGATTACTCTGGGAGTGGCGATAGGTGTTGCCGTTATTATATTTATCACCGCACTCATCCAAGGATTACAGACCAACCTTATTGAAAGCACCCTCGGCAGTCAGGCACATATTCGCTTAGTAGCGTCAGACGAAGTCAACCTAATAGCGCCGTCTGCTGAGGATACACTGCAACTGATACAAGAAGACAAGCGTCCACAGCGGCTACGTTCTATTAATAATTGGCAGCAAATCACTGACACGCTAGATCAACTGCCCTTGTTAACTGCCGTATCGCCAAACGTGTCTGGGCCTGGGTTTGTCCGGCGTGGCGAAGCATTAGAGTCGGTGATACTAGTAGGTACTGATTTAGAGCGCTATCAGAACATTATCCCACTTGATGAATACTTAATCAGTGGTGAGCTGCGAGTGGGCGCAGATAATGTATTGATTGGTAGTGAACTGGCTAAAGATTTGGGTGTAGAGGTCGGCAGCAAATTACGTTTGGATACGGGTCAAGACAGCAGTAGCAGCAATAATCTGAGTAACAGCCTTGGTAGCAACCTTAGTAACAACAGCGCTGTAGTCAATATCGCTGGTATATTTGAGCTCGGCGTACGAGAGCTTGATGCGCGCTACGTGTATCTAGACCTAAAACAAGCGCAGTCATTACTCAACCTACCGGGCGGTATCACAGTCATTGATTTGACGGTTGAAGATATCTTTGAGGCGGAGGAAATCGCTGCACAAGTGGGTCGTTTGACCTCACTGCAAGCAGAAAGCTGGATTCAAACCAACGCCCAACTGCTGAGTGGTCTCACGGCTCAAAGTTTATCTAGCAATATGATTGTCGTTTTTGTGGCGATTTCGGTGGCTTTTGGCATTGCCAGTGTGCTGTCGGTCAGTGTGGTTCAGCGTACGCGCGAGATTGGTATCTTACGAGCCATGGGTGCAACTCGTCAGCAAATCCTACGAATATTCTTAATTCAAGGGGCTATATTTGGCTTGTTAGGCTCTATTGTCGGTAGTGGTGTCAGCTATGTATTGGTCTGGTCTTTTAATACTTTTGGGCCCGACATATTTACAATTCCCATATCAATAAATCTGATCTTAGTGACTATGTCGTTAGCCACACTAACTGGTGTTATAGCAGCCGCTATTCCAGCGCGGCGCGCAGCAGCACTTGATCCAGTGGTGGCTATTCGTTATGTCTAATCATGATTCTAGCGACACTTTTAACAGTGACTTTAACAATGTTTCTGTCAATCCTTTTAATAAGACGTCAACTCATATGTCCAGTCAATCTCACGAAGTTCTGCGTTTAGAGGCACTAAAAAAGTCTTATAACATCGGTCAACCTAATGAGATTGAGGTGCTGCACGGTATTGACTTAACTATCAGCACTAACGACTTTGCCGCCCTGATTGGTCCTTCTGGTTCAGGTAAAAGCACTTTGCTAAATGTACTAGGGTTACTAGATCAGCCAACCAGCGGTGAGCTATATCTGTTGGGTCAAGCGACCAGTGCTATGAATGATGCTGGTCGCACCGCTTTGCGTGGCAGTAGTATTGGCTTTGTCTTTCAGTTTCATCATCTGATTCAAGCGTTTAGCGCATTAGACAATATCTTAATGCCGCTAACATTGACAAGGGGTCGTCCAAATAAGCTTGCTATCCAAAAAGCGCGCGAGCTACTGGCAGCGGTTGGGTTAGAGCGCTTCGCTGACAGTAAACCTAACGAGCTATCAGGTGGCCAGCAACAGCGTGTTGCGATTGCACGTGCCTTGATAACTGAACCGGCATTGCTATTGGCTGATGAACCTACAGGTAATCTGGATACCGTGACGGCAGGGGAGGTGTTTGAGCTGTTCCGCAAAGTCAATCAGGAACGTGATTGCGCGGTATTGCTTGTCACCCATGATCCACGCTTGTCAGCATCTTGTGATCGCACGATTAATTTGGTCGATGGTCGTATTGATAGTGATAGTTTAAATAATCAAAAAATATCGTAGTGATAATAAAAGTCATATTGGCGGATTACTTATCTGCTTAACAAAGATTTCTATCAATACCGCCGTCAATATAGTCATTCCACTATAAAAGCATTACAGCGTTAGCCTCGCTTGAAGTATTTAATATACATCTACACTCGGTTGCCTTGTACTACTTTTAAATTGAATCGACTATAGTGACATCAATAAAGGTAGCGGCTTCGATTGTATGAAATCTCATAGAAAACACCCAATAATCAAAAACCCTTTTTTATAAAAATTTAAGGTAAAAGCTAAATATATCTATATTTCTAGGTCAATGTATCCGTGTCATCACCTTTAGAGCCATGTTCATTCAAAATGATTTTGTTATCTATTGTTAAATACCAGTAGATGCTATGTATAATGCAGCACTAGCATAGCTTTCACTCAGTATGGCTTTCACTCATATGCCTTTAATAAGAAGATTACATTATGTCAAACAAGCGTCCTTTATATATTCCCGTTGCAGGGCCCGCTCTTTTAGAGACTCCTTTACTCAATAAAGGCAGTGCTTTTTCATCAGAAGAGCGTGATAGCTTTAATTTAACTGGGCTATTACCTCATAACATTGAGACAATTGAAGAGCAATCACTACGCGCTTATCATCAACTACGCTCATTCACTAATGATATGGATAAGCATATTTACTTGCGTAACATACAAGATACCAATGAAACCTTATTTCACCATCTAATTGAGCAGCACATTGAGGAAGTCATGCCGCTCATTTATACTCCGACGGTTGGTCAAGCATGTGAAAAATTCTCGCAAATTTATCGTCGTAAACGCGGTTTGTTTATCTCATATCCTGAGCGCCATAAAATCGATGACATGCTGCAAAATGCCACCAAGCAAAACGTGAAGGTAATCGTTGTCACTGACGGCGAACGTATATTAGGTCTAGGGGATCAAGGTATTGGTGGTATGGGTATTCCCATTGGTAAATTGGCGTTGTACACCGCTTGTGGTGGTATTAGCCCAGCTTATTGCTTACCAATTTTGCTGGATGTCGGTACCAATAATCAACAGCTACTTGACGATCCTATGTACATGGGCTGGAGAAACCCACGCATTTCTGGTGATGAGTATAATGAGTTTGTCGACTTATTTATTCAAGCCGTTAAACGTCGTTGGCCAGAGGCATTATTACAATTTGAAGATTTTGCCCAAGAGAACGCGACACCATTATTGAATAAATATCGTGACCAATTATGCTGTTTTAATGATGACATTCAGGGTACTGCTGCCGTTTCAGTCGGTACCTTGATTGCAGCGTGCTTAAATAAAGGTCAGAAGCTTAGCCAACAAAAAATAGCATTTTTAGGCGCAGGGTCTGCTGGTTGTGGTATTGCTGAGCATATTATTCGCCAAATGCAGCGTGAAGGGTTAACGGAGGCGCAGGCTCGCAGCCAAGTATTTATGGTTGACCGCTATGGCCTGCTTACTGATAACATGACGGAGCTACAAAAATTCCAAGAACCGTTAGTACAAAAAGAATCCGCTATTGAAAGCTGGGATAAAAGTAAGAAACTCGGTTTAGCGCAAGTGGTTAAACAAGCAAAAATAACCGTATTATTCGGCGTCAGTGGACAAAAAGGTCTGTTCACCCAAGAGGTGATCGAATCTTTGTGTGTTAATACTGAGCATCCTATTGTATTACCACTTTCAAACCCCACGTCTCGTGTGGAAGCAACACCGCAAGAAGTGACTAATTGGAGCAAGGGTAAGGCAATTGTTGCAACAGGTAGCCCTTTCCCTCATACCACTTTTGAAGGTCAGTCTTTCGAGGTTTCTCAGTGTAATAACAGCTATATTTTCCCCGGTATTGGTCTGGGTGTTTTAGCAGCACGGGCGACGGGTATCAGCGATAATATGCTCATGGCGGCAAGCCAAGCCCTTGCAGATATCTCAATGGAATACGAAAAAGCACCTGGTGCCATCCTACCGCCTATTAAAGTCATCAGAGAGATCAGTGAAAAAATAGCGTATGCAGTGGCATTGCAAGCGGCTCAAGATAAGCTAGCACTACCTATCACAGCGGAGAATTTACAACGTCGATTAAAAGCGAATTTTTGGTTGCCTGAATATCGTAATTATCGCCGTACTTCTTTCTAATGTTAGAAATTAGATATAACAAATTCTAATATTAAGCACATTATCGAAGTAAAACACTAAATGAAAAAAGGTTGCTAACGCTATATTACATATAGTGTTGGCAACCTTTTTTACTGCTATCCAATCTATTAGATTAGCAAGTTTACTTTTACCAGTTTTTCAGCATAGTTCAATGATTGTTTTCTATTAAATTCTAGACAACAAAAAACCCTTACAAGTAAATGCCTGTAAGGGTTTGAATTTGGTGGGCCCAGTATCAACCAAATATCAATATTAAGTTATTGATTTATAATAAAATATTTTATGTTATTCTATCTTATACCAACGGTTATACCAACAAAAAATTCAGGATGCAGTTTAAATAAATCCCATTAGTTAGATGAGTTTTATTTGAAAGTTTATTGTAATATTTGGTTAAAATTGATCTTTTTAAAGATAGAGCTACATTAATATTTAATTATCAGTCTAGAAGCTAATAGTATTTTAGAGAGAAGTAATATAGCCCCCTATGGCAGGATAGTTGTCACCCCTAAATAATAATTCCAAAGGGGACAATGAGGACACATCATGCCAGAATTATTACATAATGATTATCATCATCAAACTCAATTGGGTAGCTTATAATTTTGCCGTCGCTCTCGGATAAGGTTCTACCAATCTCATTGATATTAATCGATCACAGTTCTTCGCTTTTTAACTATAGTCAGTCCTAAATAAAATAAGTACAAGTATTATAATGCGCTACTGGTATTCATTTTCCTTGCTTGCTGTGCCTACGCAGACAGAGGCTGCGCAAACTTAATACCAGTAGCTCTGTGTTCATTTTACAGCGGATCGCCTATATCTCAACGAGTTTGAATTGAGCAACATAAAGTGAAGCTAATCGTTTTTAAGTTCTCCGTTATATTAGTATATGAATATCAGCATCCAGCATATTGAACAATAGAATCAGAAAGCCTTTGATGTTTAGAGCATCAATTTAGGTATCTTATTATATTATTTGGTATTACACATAAAATATTAACCTAAGATATTTTCAAAAGCCCATTGTAAATAACAAAAAACCCCCTATTAAGTAAGGATTAGAAACAATTCAGTGTGTAGGGGAGATGAATGGTGGGTTCTAACAAGCTTGAGGATAGTTATATTCTATTGGCAGGTAGTATATCGTCTAAAACTGATAACGCTAAGATTGAGTTAGCTCATAATTTTGTAGAAAATTTTGTAGAAAATGTTATTGAGTTTGGAGGAGGGTTTGTTGTTTATTTATCGGGTGAATGTCTAAATATTAATAATAAACCTCTTCTATTTGATTGGAGTATAGTAAGTATAATCGACAGATTATTGCCAGATGCAAGTGAGAAAGTACGATTAAAAGTAGTGGCTTCTGATAAGGTATTAAAAGAGAAAGCGACGGCTGAGCAACGAAGGTTACTTAGTAGTATGGTTAACAGGGGGCTAGCATCCAGAGTTCATATAGAAAGAAAAAAATTAACTGGAGGAGCCATTGTTGATGAACAGGTTCATATTTGCACTGAAATGGTGTGTCTAGGAGGTGGTAAAGGCGTATTTGGAAGAGCTACAAAGATGTCAGATAGCTCACTGCCTGTCATAGCGCTTGATTTAGAAATTGGTGGACTTAGTGATGATGGCAATGGCGCACTTGATGTGCTTGAAGAGTTCCAAGAAAATCCTGAAAAATACTTACCTCATACTGGTGCTGAGGTTTTACAATTTTTAGATTCTTTATCCTTAGAGTACTGTGTTCAGTCTTATTCAAGTATTGCACAAAGAATTATTGATATATTTTACAATGAAAAAATAGCCCAGATTGAAAGCTTACCGCCCGATGTGCTGATTATCACTGCTATTGGTGTCGAGCTCGCCGCTATAAAGAGAGTGTTAGATATTGACGACAGCACCGCAGCTAATAAAGTGAATAATAATTTAAATGTGTGGGATACCAAAATAATTTGTGCCGATGCATCAGAAATAAAGTGTGCTGTGGCCATTTTAGGTGAGGCAGGCATTCCTAATGCAGCATCAGTTACATCTACACTAATAAAGGCGTTACAACCTAAAAATATAATTATGCTTGGGATTGCTGGGGGAATGCTTGGTAAGTTTGAACTTGGAGATGTTGTTTTTGCTGAATTAATAATAGGATACGAAGGTGCCGCTTTAATTGCAGATAATCAAGTAGAGCCTCGACCAAAACACTATAACTTGAGAACAAGTATCAGACAAGATATCAATGCATACATAGGTAGTAATGACCAGTTAAGTGAGAGGTTAACTTATGCAAGAGAGTTTCATAATATTAAAATAAATAATCAAGATGCTAAATCCCAAACTATAACCCCCAAGCTAGCTACTATAGCTAGTGGTAATAAGCTTTTTAGAGATGAAGAAAAGTTTAATGAACTAAAAAAAATACATGGAAGAGTAGCTGTAGTAGAAATGGAAGGAGAAGGAGTATTTACTGCTTGCGAACAAAATGACACGCCTGTTTTAATGATTCGTGGCATAAGCGATAATGGTAACGATAATAAAAATGATGATTATCATAATATAGCAGCTACAGCCGCAGCCATTGTTGCTAAAGATTTTATAAAACACGGTTTAAGTTTAAACGTTTAAATAATAAATTTAATAGGAAGTAAAATGCCATTATTGAATAAAGAGCTTCAGTACTACGATAGTAATATCCTTCGCTTAGAAGAAGATAGAAGAAAAAAATATCATGAACAAGTTGATAATTTGATAAAAAATCTACGTAGAGAGATTAAAAATCAATCTGAACTTAGAATTGTAAGAGTAGTAAAAGCGGGTTCTTTTGCCAAATATACAATATTAAAGAAAACTAATGAGGATCAGATTGACGTTGATCTAGTTTTCTATATTGATGATGAGAACCACAATAGTGACTCATTTAAGGAATTGATTGAGCTCATTCAAGAGCTTTTAATAAAAATTTATCCGACTAAATCAGTAGAAGACTTCGAAATTCAGACAAGAGCTACTTCCATATCTTTTGTTGGTAGTGGTCTTGACGTTGATGTTGTGCCTGTTATTCAAGATAGTAATAATTTGGATTATGGATGGCAATATGACCTAAATACAGGAGGTAAAAGTCTTACCTGCGCACCATGTCATATAAAATTTGTACAAAATAGAAAGGATGAAGATAAGCATTACCGAACATTGGTACGTATGGCTAAACGTTGGAAGAATAGGGCTAAACCAAAAGGGCTAAAGTCTTTCCATATCGAATTAATATTAGCATCTATACAAGATAATAAAGGACCAACTGTAAACATAGAGGAACGTTTTCGAGCCTTCTTATTATATATTGCTCAGAGTAACTTACAGGAACGTATTGATTTTAAGGAAAATAGTTCGGAAACGCAGATATCTTTCTATGATCCTGTAGTAATCGTTGACCCTGCTAACCATCAAAATAACGTAGCATCACGGATAACTGATTCTGAAAGAAAAGAGATTGTTGAAAAAGCTGAAGAAGCTTGGGAGTTAGCAAACTATGCTTCCACAACAGGAGATTTAAAATTATGGAAAGAATTATTCGGTAATACCTTTAAAGTAGAGGGTTAAAATGAGTGTATCTAATTCAAGCACTGTAACCAGTTCTTATACGATAGCTGATGTTGCAAAAGTTGTAAGAAGTATCGAAGCTGATTTAGTAATGATAGCTAGTAGTACAGAAGCAGTTTCAGAAAATAAGGCTAGAGAATACGCCCATGATATCGAGCTATTGGCTAAAAGTGATTACTTAGCTAAGGTTGATTTGACTCTAATATCCGCTTCAGAAAATGAAGTTAAAGCCCTTACCTATTTGTTTATTACTGAAAATGCTTCAGGTTCAGCTAGACCTGGCGGGGTAATGTGGCCTTATACTCCTAGTGGAAGACTTAGAGTTATCTTATCTTATACTGATAAGTATCGAGCGCAAAGAGATCAAGCTAAAAAACTACCCTTAAAAATAAAATGGAGCCCTTCATATGATGATACAAGTCATAGTAGCTTATCTTCGTCGGGCAGTCGTGGCTATAGTAGCAATGGATTTGGCGCAAATAGGAATGATTATTCATGAGTGATTCAACTGTTTTTGAACAAATAACTGATCTACCAACAAGAGACTTAGATAAAAAAGCTGGCAAGCTTTTGGGATTTGAAAGTCGTTACCAACGTATTAAAAAGCAGTTGCAAATGCTTCTTCAGCCTGAGGAACTTGAAGCATGGAGTGATATTCATCATAAGAAAAAATTGGCTATATTAGAGTTGCTGTCTGACCAATATCCTCTAGCTATTTTCTATGGAGATGTAGGTACTGGTAAAACAGCCAATGCCGAGGCGATTGCCAATAAACTGGCTCGCGATGCTAAAATCGAAGACGCTATACTATTTAAATTAAGTAATAAAGTACGTGGTTCGGGCAGGGTGGGAGAAATGGGAACTTTAATTTCTCAAGCTTTTGATGAGATTACAAGGTCTATTGGTACAGGTGATGGACGTGCTTTTCTAATTATTGATGAAGGTGATTCCTTGGGCGCTTCTAGAAGTCAGCAGCAAAGTCATCATGAAGATAAAGTTGGTGTTAATACCATGATTCAATCCATTGATGACCTAAGAAAACATGGAGGTAGAATATTGGTGGTTTTATGTACTAACCGATTGGATTCACTTGATGCAGCGTTACGTAGACGTGCTTTGATAGTAGAGGAGTTTACGCGCCCTTCTAGACAAGAACTATATGATTTGTTTGTTCAAGATTTATCGGATTTAGACGTAGAAGAGCATGACATAGAAAAATTAGTCGAGCTAACTATGCCTACAAATAGTAGTCCTGGTTGGTCGTATTCCGATGTACGTACTCGTCTATATCCAACCGCTGTAGCTTCGGCGTTTCCAGATTCACCGTTGACTATGAATCATTTATTTGACGTTGCCGCAAGTATGCAACCTTCTCCGGTCATGGCTGGTTAATATTTAAAATATAATAAGGGCTTAAGATGACAAAGAAACCAGAAGTATTTATTTCAGTTGATATTGAAACAGCAGGGCCGATTGTCAGTGAGCACAGTATGATGACTATCGGAGCGTGTCTTGTTTACGAACCTGAAATTAATTTCTCTATTATGCTTAAGCCGATAAGTGAAATGTTCATTCCTGAGGCATTAGAAGTAACAGGTTTGACATTAGAACAAACTGAAAAAGAGGGTTTCACTCCTATTGAAGCTATGAAGAAGTTTAGTACCTGGATCAATAGCAACGTTCCTAAAAATTATAGACCTGTGTTTGTTGGTTTAAATGCGCCATTCGATTGGTCATTTATTAACTATTACTTTTTAAAGTATATCGAGCATAACCCTTTTGGCATAAGCGCTATAGATATAAAAGCAGTTTTTATGGGAGCTACTGGTTGTAGTTGGTATGATACTAAGTCGAGCTCTATTGATAGAATGGTTGCCCCTAGTTTAGAAGGCAATCACGATGCTTTAGCCGATGCTAAATATCAAGCTGAGCTATTTAGATTGGTATATACGTTAAGTGAGTCTAAGGGACGTAGCTTAGAGTCAAATGTCTCTGTAGAGAGATGACAAATCTGTTCTGTGATTAAATCACGAACTACAAAGTAGGGATGTCTATGACCAACGGAATAAGCTCTGAGCAAGCCTTTGAGCATGCATGGAAATATTTTGAATTGCACTCTAGCCAAAGAACGATTTTATTTAATTACTTTTTATTTATTATAGCGGGTTTGGGTGCAGGTATTGGAGCAACTTTACAAGCGTCTAATGATCTTTTATACATTGGTACATTTTTAAGTATATTCGTTGTTTTAGTATCTATTGTTTTTTGGAAGCTAGACCAGAGAACTTCATTTTTAGTCAAACAGTCAGAATCAATACTAAAAAAATTAGAAAGTAATTCAGATAGCACTATTGGTATATTTATAAACGAAAATGCAAATTTAATTAGAGAAAATAATAATCGAAACTATTTTAGCAAAATACTAACCTATGGAGCTGTATTTAGATTTACTTTTGGGGTTACAAGTTCTGTAGGAATTGGTTTGGTTCTTTTATTCGTAACAAAAATATTAGGCTGCTTGACTTAACAAACCCCGATATTAATAGCGTCACCCAAGAAAAGTGAATTTCGTACTCCAGCCCTTTACACTGTATAGAGAATAGCATATAGAGCTTTTCCGACTTGTCAGAGCAAGATTTTTCTATGGTATATGCAGATATTGATGATATTTTAAACACCATAATTTTGAGGGACTTACCACCTAATAAGTTATAGTTTCAATAAGAACTTGACCTACTTTAGCGTTAACTATTTCTAGTATCGATCTCAATTTTCAGCATAGCTCAAACTGACTACATCAGTATATTTATACCGACTCTAATGCTTGCTGGCATGCTTGAGCTAAATAAGGGTCAACACTGTCCTGTTTGAGCAGCCATTTAATATAGCCAGTACCTTCAGAGCTCGCAGCTAAATCTGCAATAGCCTCACCCTTATGCTTACCAAAACTTAAGTGTGTGGGTATACGTGCCATTTGACTAAACTCATATAAGTTCTCCACATCACTTATCTCATGACCTTGACTGTTAGCCATATCAATCAGACTACCAAGCACTAGCTCAGTGAAGTAGATGTCAGCAATGGCAGCATGCGCGTTCTTTGCTTGAGCGCGCGCTATATCACGGTGGAAGTGATAGAGAAGGGATACTAGCTTATGGCTCTCAAGCGTAGGAAGGAGAAAGTTAGCCATCGCATTGGTACAAATTAACTTAGGCTCATGGGTCACGCCAGCATTTTTGAGAACGGCCATGTCAAAATCAATATTGTGGCCAATTAAATACTTAACACTACTAGGTAGTCTGAAGTTTGTATGAGGTGGTTCATCCGCCACATCCTCATCACAAATGTGTGATATCGCCATAGAACCTAAGCTGATTTCTTTTAGGGGATTAAAGCGCTTCGCTCTTGGCGCTTGTAACACAGTCACCTTGCCATTAATGATATCAACGATAGAGTAGGCCGCTTCAGTCATGTGCGGTTCAATCAGCCCTGTGGTTTCTGTGTCGAGTATATATGTGGTCATAATTGGCCTTAGTAGTACTTAATTTGATATGAGATATTTACTTTTTACGAGCTTATCTAATTTATCAGTACTGTATTAGCTACTAGTGATATCTTGCTTCACCTTATGCTACCTTCAGTCGGAATATCATAGCTGTTACTCAATGACTTTCAGCTTATTGACTTCAGTTACTATCATATCTATTGTCGAATGAACCTCTGCAATCGTAGTCATTCGTCCGACACAAATTCTAAAGGCGCATTCGGCGACTTCCTTTGCTACACCCATCGACTTCATGATAGGCGAGTATTCACGATTTAAACCATCACAAGCAGATCCAAGCGAAAAAGCAATATTTGGTTGTACGTTGTTAAGAAGTTGCATACTATCAATATTTTCAATCGCTAAGTATAAGTTACCAGGATGGCGATCATCTAAGTCGCCAAACACTTGGATTGCAAGAGCTTGATTCAAACCATTTAGTAAAGTATCTCTTAGTTCTGTCAATCGTAAAATCTCCGCTTCTTTACTTTCATCTAATACTCTAGCTGCTTCGGCAAATCCAACGATGAGCGGCACAGGTAACGTGCCAGCACGAAGTCCAGCTTGTTGACCACCACCAGAAATTATGGGCATAAACTCAGGATTCTGAAGATGCTTTGAGTACAAGAGACCAATACCTGATGGCCCATATATTTTATGAGCAGATAGTGTGAGAAAGTCCACTTCCAAATCGTGACAGGCGATATTCATATAACCCGCTTGTGACGCATCGACATGTAACATCACATTATAATGCTGGCACAGCTCAGCAACTTGATAGATAGGCTGGTTTGTTCCTATAACGCCATTGGTCATAGTGCAAGAAACCCACAGAACATTATTCTGCTCAAGTTTATTCTTCATATCTTGTAGATAAATAACACCTTCTGATGTAACTTCTAAATAAACCAAATTAAGATTATATTTATCAGCGATTATTTCTAACGGGTTTAAGACGGATTTATGTTCTAAATGACTAGTTAGGATAGTATCTGCTTGCGGGCTTATTTGTTTGGCAATGGGAATGCCTGAATAGATAGCTAAGTTGTTCGCTTCAGTGGCACCTGAGGTAAACAAGAGGTCTTCCTCAAAGCAGTCATATATATCAGCGAATGTCATGAGGCTATCACTGACTAATGTTTGTTTTTTCCAACCAAACGAGTGTCCTTCTGAATGAGGGTTGCCAGGCTGAGACCATACGCTTTGCATAGCTTTAATAACTGATATATCGCATGGAGTATGTGAATTATAGTCTAAGTATATGTTTTTCATAATATTTTCATTATTTATTTATATGGGGCAGTCTTTAAGATGAAAAGACTAGAATCTGATTACATAAAGATAGTAACATGATATACTCTTGCATTGGAGAGTTGTTCCAATGCAGAAAACAACTAGACAAGTTTATTATAATTTATATGGATTGATTGATATTTATGCGTTACTTTGCATCTTTGATAGATAATATAAAACCAACTCTTTCAGGCCATGATACCTTCCCACTGAGATATGGCTGGTTAAAAAAAGTTCATGATCAAATTGCAATACAGTCGGAATCTGAAGAGATCGAAAACATATTCTCTCAAAATACAGCTATTGCTGACTTTGGTGTTGGTAAAAATATGTTGAATGCTATGCGGTTTTGGTCAACACAGACGGCTATGATTATCAGAGATAACAGCGCTTATTATAATACACAGCCTACTACGATAATTGATGAAATTTCGAAAGACGGTAATGTAGACGCAACTAAACAACTCAACTCTTTTTATAACGCTGAAAATATTTTTTCTGATCATGGTTTGGATCCTTATCTAGAATCGCCTTCAACCATTTGGCTATTGCATTTGTGCCTTGTCACAAACCCTAATTTAATGACCTATTATTGGCTGTTCAATATCAATACGAAATCAGAGTTAAGCCGCGAAGAATTTGCTCGCTTATTAAAAGAGTTTTTTAAAGACCATGGCCTATCTACTCCTTCAGATTCAACAATAAAAAAAGATATTGAATGCTTGATTCAAAATTACACAACGAAAACTCGTAAAGCGACTGATGATTTTGAAAATGTATTAGAAGGCCCACTAGTAGAGCTTGGGCTATTGACCCGTGTTAATAAACAAAACATTAGAGCGCTACGAGGTGAGAAGAACTCTTTGACACTGCATGTTTTTGTTTATGGATTAATTAACTGTTGGCAGATTCATAATGGGGCAGCTGATACCTTGTCGCTAGAGATGTGCACTTATGACGAATGCTCTCCAGGTCGGGTATTCATGTTGGATGAAGATGCGATTATAGATTATGCAGAGCAATTACAAGACTCTAAATATTCGCTGGCTTGGACTCAGTCTGCTGGGATTCGCCAATTTCAAATAACTGATGGTAGTAGTCTTGATGCCATTTTTGAGCAATGCGTAGAAAATATCCGAAATGAAGACTATAGCCACTAATAGATCCTGAAAAATATTTAATCACCATATTTTTAATAAATTAATTATAGAGTTATAAATAGTCATGAATAATAGCCCTAACTTAGATAACTACCTTATTGACCACATCGAGCGGAACCAATATTTTCAGCGGTCTATCAATATCTATGCTGATAGCAACGACAAAGGTCCTATCAGTAACTTTTACTGTACTGCTTCCTATGAACAAATTCTAATGAATATGATTAGTCATATAAAGGGTGGACAGACAGCGTTTACTTGGACAGGCCCTTTTGGATCTGGCAAATCTAGTTTGGCTTTATTTCTACAGGGCTTAGTAAGTCATGATAAAGAGATTGTTGAAATCGCATCTTCTAAGTTAAGCAAAAAAAATAAGACTGCTATTGTTAAACACTTTAACTCGGAAGGCCAACAATGGAAAACGCTTAACCTAACAGGTCAGACGATAGCGCCAGAGCGGATATTTAGAGATGCACTCGGATTACCCTCAGGTGCAGATGCAAAGGAGATTTTAGAGGCATTAGATAGCTATATCGATGATGAACAACGCCTTATTATTTTTATTGACGAGCTAGGTAAGGTGTTTGATGGTGCGGCTAAGAGTCATCGTCCAGATGATATTTATTTTCTACAACAGCTTGCTGAGTTTGTGAATAGAACTAGTGGAAGAATACTTCTAATAGGCATGTTGCATCAATCTTTTACAGCTTACGCGCGCCAAGCGACTGCTAAAACGCATAATGAGTGGATGAAGATTCAGGGTAGGTTTGTTGATTTTGCCATTACATTATCAGTTGAAGAGCAGATCTATCTGATTGGTCAAGTCATCAATATAACGAATGAACAGTTAGAAGAGCACAAAGACAACGCTGAATTTACTGCCCAAATTCAGTCGCTAGTGGCTAATATTACTAACTACCGCCAAACCAGCTCTGAGAGTTTAACCCAGCTGTTAAGTGATGTATTTCCTCTACATCCGCTTGTGGCAATTTTGCTATGCAAGTTGTCTCAAAAGAACTTTGGGCAAAATCAGCGTAGCATCTTTTCTTTCTTAATGTCTTCCGAACCGAACGGTTTTGGCTATTATCTGAAAAATACTAAGTTAGAAGAGTTTGCCTTATTTAAGCCCCATCAGTTCTGGGATTATCTAGATAGTAATTTAAATAACGCTATTATTGCCTCTGAGTACAGTAAACAATGGCTACTCTCTCAAGCAGCAGTCAACCGTTATGAAGGACTTGATGACGAGGCAGCCGTTAAGTTAATTAAAATAATTGCTTTGATTAGTATTTTCGCAGATGGTACAGGAGTGCACGCGAGTCCTGAGCTATTACAGACACTATTAGACATAGATAAAGATCAGCTAAATGATCTTATAAAGTCTTTAGAGTCTGCATCCATTATATTTTATAGTAAATTTAAACAATCTTATGTTCTTAGTGAAGGCAGCGACTTTAACCTAAACGATGCGGTGAGAGAACAGATTCAGGATCTTGACTCGCTACCATTTGAGCAATTAGAACAGTTTGAGCCTATCGTTGCAAAGAAACATTATCAACTCACGGGTAGCCTGCGTTGGATGGAAGTTAAGCTACTTCCCGTTACCGATGGATTAGAAGAAGTACTTGCGAGTCTACAAGATGGTATAAATGCATCATTAGTTGGATACTTCTGCCTATTAATACCAAAAAATGATGAAGAAGTATTATTGGCAACAGAGATTTGCAAAAAAATAGACAGCTCTGATCAATTCAATAACTTAGTTGTCGCGGTCTTAGATAGTCATACGATTATCATCGATATGTTGAAAGATAAAATTGCACTTAGTAATATTTTAAAAAACGAAGAAAGATTGCTAAACGATAAGATTGCAAGGCAAGAGACAGAAGGGCGTCTGGTTGAGATAGAAGATGCTTTAAATACCTTGCTTGACAAGAGTTTGAATGCATCGAAATGGTATAGCAAACATTTAGCAAGCCCTGAAACCCAGTTGAATAGATTCAAGCTTTCAGCACTTGCATCAACCATCGCCGATAAGCAAGTTACCCAAAACTTCATATGTAATAATGAGCTGGTTAATCGTAATAAACCCTCACCTAGCGCTAAAGGCGCTATCCGTGAATTGCTTAAACGTATGATTGAACGTAGTGAAGAGGCAAGCTTAGGAATTGATAAGTTTCCACCTGAAAAGGGCGTATATGAGTCGGTTATTGTCAAAAATGGTTTGCATAAAGCAGATAGCGAGGGTAATTATTATTTTTCTAAGCCTGATGATATGCAGTTACAGGCCATCTGGAAGTGTGCCGATAACATCATTGCTGAGGCTAAAGGGGATCTAGTTACTGCTAAGGAAATCTACGAAGCCTGGCAGGCACCTCCTTATGGCGTGAAAGCAGGACTTCATGAAATCCTATACATTGCCTACATATTATCGCGTCACAGTGACTTAGCTAATTATATCAATGGTGAATATAAGCCTTCGGTCCAATACTTATTGGCTGAGTACCTGATAAAAGTCCCTGCTGATGTAGGTGTAAGAGAGGTATCTTTCTTAGAGGGCGTCCAATCGTGGATTCATGTTTTAAGAGACAGGTTGCAAGAAGAGTTCGGCGCTCGTCTAAATACTCAGATTGAGGATGAACCACTACCGATTGCTCAAGCATTAGTTAGTATTTTCTATGGTTTGCATCCATGGATTCAGCGTACTAATACCTTATCACCTAAAACTAAGCAGCTGCGCGATATTTTGAAAAAAGCAAATGATCCTAATCAACTGCTCTTTGATGATTTGCCTAAGTTTTTTAACGCAACAGATGATGATGATGCAAAAGTAGAAAAAATAATTGAAGGTCTACAAGAGTTAGATAAGGTTTATCCAGATCTAGTGTCTGAGATAAATATGGGACTACAGAATTATCTTAAAATAAAAGAAGACAGTGTTAACCCTTATACTGAAATCAATAAACGCTCAGAAGCATTATTTGGCAAGTCCGGTGATTATTTGTTAGATGCGTTTATAGCTAGACTTGTTAAATACGATGGCTCTATGAACGATGCTGAAAGTTTAATCAGTTTGCTGGCGGGTAATAAGCCCTCTAAGAAGTGGATCGACCAAGATATCATCAAGGCGCAACAGCGTATTGCGACGTATGGGTTTCAGTTTTTAGAAGCAGAGGTCAACGCTGATGTGAATGCCAGTCCAGATAGACAAAAAGTCGGGGTGATTACGAAGTCTCCTAATGCAACGACCAGCCGAGTAAGAGAAGCGCACATCACCTCTAAAAATATCGAGCCTATCAATAAAAAGGTAGAAGAAATTACAAACTCTCTAAAAGCAAGTCAATTCGATATGAATGATAGAATTGCTGTCATTGCGAAGCTCTTAGAAGCTCTAAATGAAGAAGATGCTGAAAAGGAAGAATCTTAAATGTCGAAAATAAAGCACGTATTAGGTATATCAGGTGGTAAAGATAGTGCAGCATTGGCTATTTATATGCGTGATAATTACCCAGATTTAGAGATTGAGTACTTCTTTACCGATACTGGCAAAGAGCTTGATGAAGTGTATGAGTATCTCTCTTATTTAGAAGGGTACTTAGGTAAACCTGTACAACACATCAATCCTGATAGAGATTTTGACTTTTGGCTAACTCAGCATAATGATTACTTGCCATCGCCCCAGGCTCGCTGGTGTACCATCAAAATGAAGCTAAAGCCGTTTCAAGACTGGGTACAGGGCTTTTTAGATGAGGGCTATGAGGTACACTCATATGTCGCTATTCGTTCAGATGAGCCATACCGTACTGGTTATGACTCCAGTGATGAAAAACTGGTTATTAAACTGCCTTTCAGAGAAGACGGAATTGATAAGCCGGGCGTTATGGATATCTTAGAAAACTCTGGAGTAGGGCTACCGTCATATTATGAGTGGCGTACTCGTAGTGGGTGTACCTTCTGCTTTTTCCAGCGTAAGATAGAATGGGTAGGGTTATTAGAGCGCCATCCTGAAGCTTTTAAAGAGGCTATGGCTTATGAGAAGGAAGCACTAGCTAACCAAACCCCCTTTACTTGGTCTGAACGTGAATCCCTAGAAGAGCTTAGTCGTCCTGAACGCATCGCTGAAATTAAAGCAGATCATGACAAGCGACTTGCTAAAATGAAGAAGCGAATTAAGGTTAATCCGCTTAGACCTGATGGTGAGCCTGAGTTAGATATGGATGATATTTATGGTCAAGGCAAAATGTGTGTGATGTGTCATAAGTAGAAATTATCTACAAGTACATGATTATTCTAGGAAAAATACTTGGCTATAATTTGGTCTCTTGACCTTAATAATCTCGTTTTCATAGAACTCTAAATACGATGTAAAGTTTTGCAAAAATATTTTGACTTCTCTTCTATACGGGGAGAAGTCATCTAATATATGGTTATGCAAATAGGCTGTTATAGCACCAAAGCTAGCAGACTTACTTTCTTGTAATGATATAAACCGATGAATAAATTTAAATACGTTTGATTGCTTAAACTTGGTTTTGTCTGAGGGAGTTGTACCGAACATCGTTTGATCATGAACTATATCTTTCTCACTATACTTTGATAAGTCAAATGGATTGCTCTTTGGGAAGTCTTCAATAAATAGTCCTAACAACTCTTCTTTAGGCTTTAAATCAACTGTTTCCCATTCATCAGGTATATTATTTAATGACGTAGTATTAATCAATGCAAGCTCTTTTTGCATTTTCTCGATATCATTGATATTTATTTGTACACACTGAGCAAGATAATTATCAATTTGAGACAAGTCTGAACTTGATAGTTGACAGCTATAGTTAAGTTCAAAATTTGGATAATGGGAGAAACCTAAGCCATTTGCAGTTAAATTTGAGCTGCCAATAACAGCGTCTTTCGAGTCAAATATATAAATTTTAGCGTGTAATTTATAATCAATAAAGCAACTAACCCCTTTAGAAATTAACTGCTTTAGTACATTAAGATCACAGCTGCCTCCTATACAGTCAGATGGTCTACACCTAATGTATAAGCTTATATTTTTTTCAAAATCATTTTCTTTAAAGACTTCAAGTATAGAACCAGTTAGAAAGGCACTAATAAAGCATATTGAATTGGCTTGCTCTATTAGTGTCTGTAAAACTTTAGTAATGGACCTAGTATCTATAATATGATTATCTTGAACTATAGGTAAACTAGTAATCTTCTTCATCGCTTAAATATCCATCTAACATTACACCCCATTGTTGACGAGATAACTCATATCTCCTTCTGACAGCTTCTGTTGGTGCTTCTTTTTCCATTCTACCCCAAGCAGCTAAGCACAGTTTCAAGAGCATTTGGTCTCTTTCTGTGGCTTTTGACATGAAGTTCCGGTAGAAGTTATGTTCAGTATTAATTTGTATCAGCGTGAATCCTTGAATGATAGAAATATCAAACAACATCGTTTGCGGACCATCTCTTTCATCAAACTTTACAATAATATTATTTTCTATCACATCTTTAATAAGCTGATCTAACTCAATTTCATTGTAGTTTTTTTCGCTTAACACTTCTTTCATGTCTTCAGGGTTAGGTTTGTCCTCATCACCTGCTGTAGGATGTTCGTTTGCACGTTGTTGTTCCGCATTCGTTGCTCTAACCGTTGCTAAATCAGTATTATCAGGAGCTTCAGACTTTTTATCTCTACCATAAGATATTTTCTTCTTATCTAACTCACTATAAACCTCAAAAGCTTTTTCTATATCAGAAAGACACTGTAATAAAAGCGCATAATCCGGATCACTCTGTTTTATGACTTCGATGACTTTAGATTCATCTACATCTTCTTGTAGAGCTATTTCTGGTAAATTAGGAGGCTGGATTTTGGTAGCACTTTGCTTATTATTAGTTACACCAAAAAACTTATCTAAACTAGGTGAGAAATGAATTTCAACGCCAATATATCTATCTTTCTGATAGTTATCCTTAATTTTAAAATCTCTTTTTAAATCCAATTCTCTGCCAGACCGAATGATAGAAAGGCCTATATTGGAAGCAAATTGCCTTCCAACATCTGTACTGCCAATTTTTGCGTTTGTTTGCTCAGTCATTTTATTAGCAAAGTCTTTTTTTATAGAGGACGTCCTAATAATATAAGAACCTTTTGTACCATCTGATAGAGTAATATCTTTTTTACTTAGATTTTCATCTGCATTAATATCGAATAAAGACTGTCCTTTAAAATCATCAGGGAAATCTTTCATTTCCTCTACAACAGTCCCTTGCATCAAATACATTGGGTCATTTGCTTTAAAGTTAACAGATTCCTCTAGTTCATAGGATTGAGTTGAATGATTATATAAGTAATTCTCAAAAACAATACGAACCCTTTTGTTCTCATTTTTATGTTGCAGCATATATCGATACATACGCCCAATAAGATTTTGCGTATGTTTAAGTAGAGTCGCAGATGTTTTCCAATGCAATCTATCAAGCTCAGACCATGCGATGACTGTACCAGATGTAGGTATAGCACCTTTATATGCATCTGCAAGCTTGCTGTCGAGTTTACGTGTTACTGGATAAGGAATCGCTTCTTGCTCACCGCTTTTTATTTTATCAACATCTAGATAAGTGTAAAAAGGTTGATTACCTTCTATCCAGCTCCAAACTTCAGTTTTTTTACACTGGGATATACTTGAGTTTGGTAATCCCATACCGAATTTACCCATACCTTCAGGGTCTTCTTTATTTTTTGAAGCCCCAAACTCTAGAGACATATATAGTGTTTTTTCATCCATGCCATAACCATCATCTAATATAGCTATTTTTTGGATACGTCTGCGACTAGTAGAATTAATCTGCTCGTAAGCTTCAAAGCAGACAAAGCGTACAACTTTAGCTCCAGCTTGAATACTGTTGTCAATAAGTTCAGCTAGTGCATAAGCTGTATTTTTATATCCATTATCACGCATTGACTCAATCACTTGAGAAGGACGTACATACGGATGTTGCTCTAAATTCATAACTAATCCTTATTTTTTAGACTTCCAACTGGTGTCCCAGTATTTAAAAGCGTTATACATATTGTTGAATTGTTTGTCTTCATCTTTCACAGTGTAGATACGACAATTTTTACTTCCGCCACTTTTGGGACCACGCATAGCACGTCCCGCCATTTGCAAGTATTGTATTAGGGACGATGTAGGCCTGGTGATAAAAACGGAATTAGTACAAGGTGCATCGAAACCAGCAGTTAAGACGCCATAATTAATTAGAACTCTTATCTCCTGATTTTTATAGCGTTGTATAGCCACACTGCGTTGATAAGAGTCAGTTTTACCTATAATAACTTTGGATTTTACTCCTGCGTTATTTAATAGGATTTCTAGTCTTTTAGCATGGTTAACGTTTAAAGCGAACACGATGCCTTGGTTCAGAGCTCCAGGCCTCTCTTCTATTTCAGGGTGAGGTGCATTTATCTCTGCAATCACTGTACTTATGATTTCATCATTACGTAGATCACTATCAGCAAGATAGTTTAATAGTTTGCTATCTTTTTCGAAATCACTATGCATTCTAAATACAGTTTCACTATTATCATAGTTAATAGGTAGTATTGTGTAGTTAGATAAGAATTTTTCCTCGATGAGATATTCAATTATTGATACGTAGCCATCAATAATTGGTGTAACCTTATTATTGCTAAACAATTCACTTAATTGCTGGTTCTCTTCGTCGTCCTCACTGTTTATATATGTTTTCCTACCTGGAGTTGCGCTCAGGCCTAGTAAGAAGCAGTTAACTCCTGCTTTTTCTATAATATCTAAAATAATATCTTTATAAGTGGAAGCTAGTGCTTTGTGAGCTTCATCAAATATCACTAAACCTACGTTTTTTTTAAAGTGATCAAGGATGAGTTTGGCACTTGCTTTATCTGATGATTCTTGAGAGCGAAACTTCTGTAATCCAGCAACAATAAAACCTTCATTAATACCACTAAGCGAGAGCTCCGAGCTACTATAGAATGCAAAACTTCCCATTCCTCTATTACCTATACTTTGCCAAGCTATGTTAAATTCGTTACGTGCTTGTTCACACAGCTCTACAGTGTCTGCAAACCAAATGACACTTTTGTGAGTATTATCCCTTAAGTACTCGCAAATAAAATTAATGGCTGTGCGAGTTTTTCCGGCGCCAGTAGGTAAATGAAGTAAAGCTCTGTGCTCTTTATTATCATATAGATGCCATAAATCGGAAGTACAGCTTTGCTGGTATTTACGAATAGGATATTTGGGCTCAATACGTCTGACAGCGTCAAATTTAGAGTTCTGGGTTAGTTCTTTAGTAGTAGAGTAAAAGCCTAAAATCTGACTTAACTGAGCTATATTTCTTTTAAAGTACTCTGTTACAGCTAGATATTTATTGCTTTCCAATACTTCAATACCAAAGTGGTTAATAAGGTTTTGTAAAGAGGGTAATGATTGCTTGCTAATGACTAGCTCAATAAAGGATAGTTTTTTATCTGAATCTTCCGCTAAAATTTCATCAATTTTTGTCAAAATTAATGCATGGTAATCTATAGGGATCTTCTTCTCCTCCAACTCTTCAATAATTAATCTTGTTTCATTGTCATAATAATCATAACAGTCCATTTTAGAAAAGTTAGTAAGTAGTTCAGTTGGAGCAATATTCATATAAAATCCATTATCTAAAATATATGTTTTTCTATAGCCTGATATGAAATCTGATGCTAATAATTAAGAAGAAGATAGATTATTCCCTATAGAGGAGAGGGATTATAACTTTACGGGCTTTAGAATAAAAGACCTTAAGCTGTATTTAGCCAACTAAGTTTTAATAATCTATGATTTCTATCAAACCCCAATATTGCCCAAGCTACCTGGGTATTTCTTTGAAAGCTAAACAATTCGCTAAGCTATACAAGACGGT